>NZ_OX366349.1:0-1200000 GCF_947250775.1 Wolbachia endosymbiont (group A) of Rhinocyllus conicus
TGGAAAGCAGCAAAACAACAATAGTAGAGGTTATCAAACAAAATGAGCCAGGTGAAAGAGTGCCTATTTGGCTAATGCGTCAGGCTGGCAGGTCTCTTCCTGAGTACCGCAAAGCAGTGGAAAATATGAATAATTTTATGGAGATATGCTACAACACAGATTTAGTGACAGAATTGACGTTACAGCCAGTGACAAGATTTGACGTGGATGCGGCGATAATTTTTTCAGACATTTTAATAATAGCTGATGTTTTGGGTTGTGACGTGAATTTCCTGCGCAATGTGGGCCCGAGAATAAAACCTATAAAGAATCCTAAAGAATTGAAAAGTCCACAAGACATTGAAGCTAAAATTTTACCAATTCTAAACGCTATAAAGAAAGTCAGAAGTCAGCTATCAAAAAAAAAGTCTCTTATAGGATTTGCTGGTGGCCCATGGACAGTAGCTTCATATATCATAGAAGGTGGAAGCAGCAAAACTTTTTCCAAAGTATTAAATTTTTACCCTTCGTATTTGAAGGAAATAATTGAACGAATAACGGAAGCAACGATTATTTATCTAATTAAACAGATAGAATTTGGAGCAGATGTTATTCAGCTATTTGACAGTAATGCTGGTGCATTATCGGAACCATTGTTTAAAGAATATGTTATCGAACCAACAAAGAGAATTACCTTGGCAATAAAGAATAGATTTTCTGATTTTCCAATAATAGGATTTCCAAGGTCTGCTGGAAATCTTTATAAGGATTACTGCGAACAAACAGGTGTATCTGCAGTAAATATAGATTATAATGTCCCAATAGAATGGGCGAAAGCGAATCTAAAAATCCCTCTACAAGGAAATCTTGATCCTAATCTTTTAGCCTATAATAAAACGGAAGCAATAAAAGAAGCAAAACGTATAATAGATTGCTTTAGAGATTCACCCTTCATATTTAATCTCGGACATGGAGTACTCCCTGATACTCCAGTTGAAAATATCACTGCGTTGGTGAATTTGGTAAAAAGCTACTAATACAATACACAAAATTCCTAGCTTTTTTGCTGTACAGGGTTTATCATTTGAATTTAGCTTCAGTAAGATATGTCAGACCTTGCAAAAAGAATGTCCCTAATAAAACCATCACCTACGATTGCTGTAACTGATAAGGCAAATAAGTTGAAAAATGAAGGAAAAAAGATCTGTGTTTTAGCTGCAGGAGAACCGGATTTTGATACTCCAGATCATATAAAAAAAGCAGCTATTCAAGCAATAAGTGAAGGTAAAACTAAGTATACTGCTGTTGATGGAACGCGTGAGCTGAAAGAAGCAATAATTAATAAGTTAAGAAGGGATAATAACCTCGAGTACACGTTTAACCAAATCTGTGTTGGTACTGGCGCTAAGCAGGTGTTATTCAATTTGTTTATGGCAACAATTAACTCTGGAGATGAAGTTATTATTCCAGCTCCTTATTGGGTTTCATATGTTGATATGGTAAATCTTTTTGGGGGCTTACCAGTTGTAGTGGAATGCAAACAAAATTTTAAACTGACAGCGGAATTATTGAAAAGCAGGATAACTAAAAAAACTAAATGGTTAATTCTTAACTCACCGAACAATCCTGCAGGAGTTGTGTACACATATGATGAATTGAAAGACATAGCACAAATATTGCTTGAATATCCACATGTGAATGTCGTTACAGATGATATTTATGAGCATATAATATACGACGAAAAGTTTTTTACTATCACTCAGGTTGAGCCAAAGCTTTACAACAGAGTTTTTGTAGTCAATGGAGTGTCAAAAGCCTATGCAATGACAGGCTGGAGAATAGGGTATATTGCAGGTAGAAGTGATGTAGTAAAAGCTATCTCTACGCTGCAGTCTCAGAGCACTTCTAACCCAAATTCGATAGCACAAGCAGCAGCAGCAGCAGCATTAAACGGTGACCATAGTTTTTTGAAAGAAAGAACAAGGATTTTTAAGAGTCGTAGAGATTTTATGGTGAAAAAGCTAAATTCTGCTCCGGGATTATCAGCATCCATTCCGCAAGGCGCATTTTATTTATTTGTCTCGTGTGAAGGATTGCTCAGTAAGAGTACAAAAAGTGGTAAAGTAATAAATAATGATCTTGATTTCACTGAATACCTGCTAGAGGATCATTTAGTTGCTGTGGTTCCAGGAATTGCGTTTGGTCTAGAAAATTTTATCAGAATTTCTTATGCAACCTCTCAGGAACAATTAGAAATTGGATGTGATAGTATTACTAAAGCGTGCCAGGAGTTAAAACGAAATAGACTATCCATAAATTACCCATTTCACCGCGTCAAAAATATTCACTAAGGTTATCTTGAATGTTCTAACTTGTATTTTTCTATGGAAGGCGTTTTTATTGAGTGAGCAAGTGTCTTTCTAATATTGAATTCCTCATTTTTTTCATTTCGTTGCAGTAAGTTAATGTTATTTATTTTATTTACTAAATCTTTCCCTTTCTCCAGAGTCTTTAAATCACTTTCGTTAATGTGATGTTCATTGTAAAATTCTGCAACAATTTCTTTTCTTTTCGGGTGAGTATTTAAAAATTCCGACACCTGATGTTTAGCAACAGCTTGAATAAATTTCTTATTAAATCTTGAATCGTTATATAGATTTTCCAAACTTTTGTCATAATGTTTTGCTTCGTTTATAGTGAGTTTTATTATCTCTTCTATGCCACTTAGAAGTTGCCTATACAATTTGTCATATCTATTGCCTGACACATGTGTAGCGAATGTTTGTTCAATGTATTTTGTTATGTAATTTTGCAATGTATTATCTATTGTGCTTATGTTCATCAACCTACCTCAATGTTATATTAACTATTTTACATGTAGAAAGGTTAATATTGAGTTAATAGGGTACTTCTAAAGTCAAATTTTACTGAAAATTATAGTATTTAATATATAATTGTTAGCATGAAATAAAAACATAAATAAAATGGATCTTGTAACAAAAGTGAAGCTCAAGATAAAGATGAATAAGGGCAAAATCATAAATATACTTGTCATTTGTGGTGTAATTTTTTTCATATACCTTATTCATGAGCCAGTTGTAGATATGGTAGAAAAAATTATAAGTAAAATAAAAGGTCTCTTTTAAAAATAGAAAAAGTGAACTTTTTCCATCATCCAAACTTGAACCTGGAAAATTTAGTTAATGCATAAACTACTTATGTTGGCTATGGGTTCAACTGTATAAAATTCCGGTAAATTAAAATAAGTATTCATAAAAATATTGTTTTCTATAAACAGAGTATCTATAATACTAGCTTTGGGGTAAAGTAATGAAGAGGAATTTTTTAATCTGGTTGTTGGCGTCACTGTTTTATGCGTACCAATATATATTACGCGTAATTCCAAACATAATTGCGCCTGGATTGATAACAAAATTTAACATAAGTATTACAGATGTTGGCCAGTTTGGTGGGTTATACTATGTAGGCTATACGCTAGCTCATATACCTGTTGGTCTTTTCCTTGATAGATTTGGGCCAAAATTTGTTTTGCCTGCTTGTATTGTTTTAACATTTACCGGAACATTACCGCTTATATGTTTTGATGAGTGGTATTATTCAATACTTGGCAGAATAGTCGTTGGAATTGGGTCATCCGCTTCAGCAATTGGGCTTTTTAAAGTTGCAAGCATGTATTTTGCGCAAGAAAAATCAGCAAGAATGGCTAGTTTATCCATAATTATAGGAACTTTGGGGGGGATATGTGGCGGATTACCGTTAGACTTCTTACTCAATAAATTTGGCTGGAATTATGTTATCTATACCTTCTCAGCATTCGGGTGGTTACTTGCTCTGTTACTGTTCTTAGTAACGCCTGAAAGCAATGCTCAACAGGAAAAAGTTAGCATTAGAGACTTGAAAAACATACTTTTCAACAAGCATATTATTCTAATTAGCTTTTTTGGTGGACTCATGGTCGGTCCAATGCAAGGTTTTGCTGATGGTTGGGCGAAAGCATTCTTTTTTGAAGTATATGAAATGAATGAAGGCTTGGCATCTTCTCTCTCTTCCGTAATATTGATAGGAATGTTAACAGGATCATTCTCTTTGGCTTATTTATTGGAAAAGTATAAAAATAAGCATTATGAAGTAATAATTTCATGCTCATTTGCAATGATCGCCGGTTTTCTATTACTTTTTACTCAGATTGGTGGCTTGTATGTTGTATTACCTACGCTTTTTATTATCGGCTTTGCATCTGGATATCAAGTAGTTACAATTTATAAAGCACTAAGTTATGTAAATAATAACTTAGTAGGCTTAGCTACAGCTGTGTCAAACATGATAGTCATGGGTTTTGGCTATTTTTTTCACACTGGAATCACAAAAATAATAAATTTGTGTTGGGATAGAACAGTAATACAAGGAAATCCTGTGTATAGTGCTGAATTGCTGATAAAAGCAACATCTATTATTCCTGTATGTTTGCTAATAGCTGTTTTTGGGCTCTTATGGTTAAAAAAGCAGGATAAGTAGTCTTAAAATTGCTTGTGCATCTTAAAATTAAAGCGAGGTTTGATCTATGATGAGTGTTTTAAAAAAAATCTGTGGCTCTAAAAATAGTTTAAAGTCTTTTGATAACGAGGTTTATCAGTTTATAGAAAAAGAGTTACAACGTCAAAAGTCACAATTGCAATTAATTGCATCAGAGAATTTTGCAAGTAAAGCAGTAATGGAAGCACAAGGCTCTTTTCTGACTAATAAATATGCAGAAGGCTATCCAGGCAAAAGGTATTACTGTGGTTGTGAGCATGTGGACAAAGTTGAAAGTCTAGCTATAGAAAGACTTTGTAAGCTGTTCGGTGTTAAATTTGCAAACGTTCAACCTCACTCTGGTTCTCAGGCAAATCAGGCGGTATTTGCTTCACTGCTTACTCCAGGCGATACAATATTTGGATTATCACTGAGTTGCGGTGGACATCTAACTCATGGTGCGGCACCAAGCCTTTCTGGTAAATGGTTTAAGTCAATTCAGTATACAGTTAACAAAGACACTTATCTGCTCAATATGGATGAGATAGAAAAGCTGGCGCTGGAGCATAAACCAAAATTGATCATAGCTGGTGCTTCTGCTTATCCGAGAAAAATGGACTTCAAACGCTTTCGCGAAATTGCAGATAAAGTTGGTGCTTATTTGCTTGCAGACATTGCTCACTATGCAGGGCTTATTGCAGCGGGCGAATATCCATCTCCTGCTGAATATGCACATGTTATGACTTCCACGACTCACAAAACTTTGCGTGGTCCTCGTGGTGGAATAGTGATGACCAATGATGAAATATTACACAAAAAAATTCAATCTGCAGTTTTTCCAGGATTGCAGGGCGGGCCACTTATGCATGTAATAGCTGCAAAAGCTGTTGCATTTAAAGAAGCATTAGCGCCAGAGTTTAAAACTTATAGCAAGAAAATCGTGGAAAATGCGAAAGTACTAGCTCAAGAATTGCAAAAGCATGGACTCGACATTATAACCGGTGGCACTGACTCTCATATAGTGCTAGTTGACTTAAGATCGCAGAAATTAACTGGAAAAGACGTTGTAGATAGCCTTGAGAGGGCTGGCATTACCTGCAATAAAAACTCTGTACCATTTGATACAGAAAAGCCAACCATCACTTCAGGGCTCCGTTTTGGCACCGCTGCTGAGACAACACGCGGACTTGAGGCAGAAAATTTTAAAGAGATAGCCAGCCTAGTAAATGAAGTGGTTCAGGGATTAATCAGCGGAAATAGCTCAAGTGTCGAAAAAGCAGTAAAAACTAAAGTTGAAAAGATTTGTAGTAATTTTCCTATTTATTAATTTATGTGGTGTCATCCAAGTAGCTGGTAGAAACGAAAAAACTTACTTGACAAACTCCGCCAGCCCCCTTATCATGACAGTGAAGGTATTCAGTTATCTTCATCTGTGCAGATTAAACAGCAAGAAAACAACGTAGTTGGCGTCTTATTTTTAATTTTTTGCACTACGTGCACCTTATGTCTTCACAACATTTCTGGGTTTTTACCTATATAAGCTGAAACGCGCTTATAAGTCGTTTAAGACAGTATAGTGCGCCAATTTGCAGGATTAGAGAGTGACAACTAGCTAACACGGGGTTTCTTTTGCCTTTTTTTCTGCTTAGTAAATTTCTTAAACATTTAAACTAAGGTGAGTTGCATTTAAAAGCAGCTAAATTGCGGTGTTTAAGACTTAGAAAACGCCAAATACTGAAAATAGACAATGACCAGGGCTTCTTTTGCCTTTTTTTTCGTTTGGTAAATTTCTTAACGTTTGTAGCTAAAAGAGCCCAAGAGAGGTGTCATCCCGCTGCTTGTTAGCGGGATCTATGTTAAGAGATACCGCGAATGAATCGCGGTATGACGTAGGACTGCTGTCATTCCAGTACTCCTTTTTTTGTCATCCCAGTGCGTGACACTGGGATGGCTTTGTTGCATCGCTACTTATGAAAGGCTAACTATAGCTAGGATTATAAGCAACCTATTGAAAATCTTGTTTTTTTGCAATCAATCTGATCAAATTTAAGAATAGTAATTTATTATTTATATTAATAAACTTAATTCTATTGAAAATAGCTAAAGCATTGAAATTCTTGAATTTTAGCCGGATTAGTGAGTGGTAGTGAAATTTCTTTTACTCAAATTTAGGTATTCACTGACCGTTCTTGTTATAAATACCAGAATAATAAGCTACTGATATTCTCCATCTTTTTTATCTTTAATCCATCATAGCTAGCGATGCAACAAAGCCCACTGGGATCTAGCCTTTATTATTTGGTTGAAATTAAGTCTTCTGGATCCCAATGGGCTTTGTTGCATAGCAACCGAAAAAATCTGGTGGCTACTGACAAAATTCATTATAAATAACCATTTAACTGTTGAAGAAAAAATATGCCACAGAAAATGAAAGTCAGTAACCAAAACGAATATAACAAATTCCTTGAAAAAAGGGGAAATATTTTTCGTTACATCGATGAAGCTATCGAAAATTGGTATGAAAATAGTCCAAAAATGCAGGGCGGCAACTATATTTACAGTGATAAAGTCGTAATTTGGTGCATATAACTGTCAATCTTTTTAGAATTGGGTTAAGACAAACGGTGGGGTTTATAAAAGGATATCTGCAACAAATAGGAAAAAATTTGGCAGTTATCAGCTATTCACAAGCATCAAGAAGGTTTAAAAAACTTAATATTAAGATAAATGATTGCAGGGTTGATAAAAGCAACATGGAAAATATTGAAATTATCATAGATAGCACAAGTATCAGCATTTACAGTAACACTCCTGGCCACAGTAAGGAAAACAGTGCAGATAGAAAGTACCGAAGCTACGAGCAAGTAAGAAAGTTACATGTTATGTTAAGTGTGAATAGTAAAAAAGCTATAGCTGCAAGATACAGTAATGGCGTCTACTCTGACCACTATGGAGCTTGCGATTTGCTTGAAGAAGTTAATTTTCAGCACAAAATAAAAGCATTATATGCAGATAGGGCATACGATAGGCACAAACTTTATAAATTGTGTAAGAAATACGATATAAAGACAAAAGTTCTACCAAAAAAGGATGCAGCAGAACATTCAAAAATAGATTATATGTCTGACAGGAATGCTGCTATTAGGTTAATAAAATTATACGGTGAAGATGGCATGAAAGAATGGAAAAAAGAAGTAAATTATGGGAAAAGATCTTATATTGAAGGGTTTTTCTCAAGATTAAAGCAAATATTCGGATTTAGTTTTAGGAATAAATCTGAGATAAATCGAGAAAAAGAACTGCTAATCAAATGCTATTTGCTTAATAAATTCACTGATATTGGTATGGCTAAATTTGAAATCATTACATAAATTTGTCGTAAACCATCACTGCTTAAGGTGCTATGCAACAAAGCCGTCCGGGGCTTGCGAAGTTTTTAGACTGTAAAACTTATCATTTACTATCTCTACAAAGTATTTTTCCGCCTCTTTTTGGGCTGCATTGGAAAAGATTTTCTTTGCCTTATGCGGATTGAACTTTCCTGAAAGATAGGTACTATGTTCTTCTGGAACAGAAGTTCCATTTTTAAACCATCTTACTTCCTTATTTTTTAAAACTTGTAATAGTTCACTGGCAGTAAGACGCGTTTCATCGTCGAAAGTTCTAACTGGAAGCTTGAGCTCAACTGACTTTTCTCGCGCTTTTATTCTTCTTCTAGAGTTGATTTGCGCTCGAAGATGTTTGCTGTTGACATTAACTAAATGCGAGCTGCCACGTATGTTGAAGTTATGGGATATACGATAATAAGAAGTCAGGATTTTTTTTTCTTGACTTTCTCTTTTATTAAAGTAAAAATCTTTTTGCATGGTGGTGCTGGTAATCTTTTTTTGTTGGTAAGAAATGATTACTATATAATTTAAGTTGTGTAAAGGACGAAGTTGTTCTTTACACAACTTCTTCTAAAATTTAATGATTTTCTTTCATCGCGAGGATTCTCCTTTCAATAGGTTTACTGTAAGTTTTATGCTATGTAAAGCATAATTTTTTGTATCCGTTCAGGCAATGGCGTCAACTTAAGAGCCTCCATTAGCAAACTCTCCTAAAAACGTGATGACGTTTAGGCTTATCCACTTTATTGTGGCTATACAGTCGTCCTGGTCGGATTTTAACTTTAGCGCGTATACTTAAAAAGGGCTTGAAAGTTTTTTGGCGCAACAAGCACTTGATAAAGTTTCTGTCTCATCACACCAAATAAAACTGAAAAATTTAAACGATACTCAGTAATTTGATCTGGGTTCCAAGGCCCTTGTGCATCACACATATGAAGCGATAATATATTACACATAACTAAGTTCGCCCAAAATTCTTGTAATACAGCCTCTCCAGAAAAATTCTCTAATTCTGCACCTATTTTGAGCCGTTTATAGCACTCCTCTATGTGCCACCTTAATACATAAGCTTTGCTGGTATCTTCCAAAGTAAATTTTTCTCGGTCAAAAAGTGAGGTAATCAGCTTTGCATGTTTCACCTAAAAAGGACACATTTTAGACTTCTTTGTTGAAATAAAACAGAAACAAAAGTGCTGTTTATTGCACTCTTTGGATAATTTAATGATAAAAAATTTAGAGAGAAATTTTATACACAATCACTGATATTTTTCCTTAAGTTGACGCCATTGCCTGAACGGATACGGAAGTTTCTTAGAAGACTTAGGTTCTTACTATTTGCCGGGAGATTGAAAAACATCTTAATTGGACGCTCTCATTCCAATTATTCATTCCTCCGTACCTTTTGGTTTATGCGTATCAACTTTATTTCGCATATCAAAACTAACGACAATTCAGACATAAGTTCCTTTCGTAACCATATCTAACTTTCTTAGGGGGATTTATTACAAAGTTTAATATTATCCCTTTTTAATCCATGCTTGCACCCTAGAAAATCGCCACTTTTCTAAAGTGTGGATTATGATTTCAACCCGATGTTAGGGCGGATGTAATTTAACCATCACGATTTCATGACTATCGGATCGCACGAGAACAATTTTTCTTGGAATCGGCCGGTCTACCTTTCACTTAGATCTGTTGGATACTTTTTTCTCATCTTTACCCCATACTAAAATTTCAGATATTATAGCCTTTTATTAGTTTCCGGACAAGCTCTTACACTACATACCCCAGTTGCGGATTAGCCAACGAAGTAAAGCTTAGAAATGCAGCGGCTGCATGGAATATGAAACAAGCGTAGAAAAGATGTGTACCAAAAAATTTACCGGTGATCTGTGGCGAGTATGCTCAATCTCAAATTTGTTTTTCAGAGAGCCAAAAACTGTCTCAATAATCGATCTTTTTCTTAACAAAATCTTCTCATTTAGCGCCATTAATGAGTTTTGCATACCCTTTTTTATACTGGTTACAAGCTTTAACCCTCTATCGAATAATTCGTGAAAAAGATCTTTTTTGATATATCCTTTATCTCTAAACAATAATCCAGTCAATTTCTGAGTTAAATTTGGCACAGGTATCAACGTTGCCTTTTGTCACCGTAACCCCTTGAATTTCGCCAGTTTCGTTGATTACTAGATGTACCGAAAAACCACCCATAGGTAGTCTTTCCAATCTTTGCCAACCCTTTGAAAACTTTGTTTCTCGAGGTCCTTTTTGGATGGTAAACAGCGATAGATGTTGCATCTATGTACGAAATCCCTGTCACTTTTGACTGTTCGCAAAACCATTGCATTAAGAGCGCTAAATACCATAAAACCCGCGATTTTAGCCTAATAAACCTACTATAGGATGGCAATTTTGGAAACGCTGATTCGTATAATAATTTCAAATAATGCACATAGAAAATTTTAAAATTGTCGCACTTGATATAGCAATATTATGGTAAAAATCTCTGAATGCGTAATCTCTGGCCTCCTGGTTGGTTTTTTGCCACTTGGTAGAAGTTTTTCTGCAAAATTTTTGTCAACTGAATTGCAAAAATCGTCGATCAGGCAAAATAATTCTGTTATATTTTTATTCATGGGTAACCTCTCTATTTTGTGAATAATTTACGGAGGTTACCCTATTTTCCTGGCTTTTTCACTGCTTTCTAATCCGCAACTGGGGTTACATGAACTCATCAGTTGGGTGATAATCATCTGATAAGTGATGATTGTTTACAAAATTTTCTGCAACATTGTCATTTTGTTGATTAGGTTCTTCTTGTTGATTAGGTTCTTCCTCTTTAGACCAATATAACCATGAAGAGAACGGTGAGATAGAATCAATAATGAATTTTATTGCTGAAAAAATAATATTGGATAGGAAGTTACTGGGTTGCTGAGTATCTTGTTGGCTACTTTTTTCCTCTTCTGCCTTACTCTGTTCTTCTTTTTCTGAGCCTGCATCTTCATTAATTGTTACTTCAGGGCCCTTTTCTGGTTTTGGACTTTCGTTTTCTACTTCATCCACCTCTTGTTCAGGTTTACTTCTGCTTATAAGTGTCTTATCTAACTCTTTGAGTGTACCATCCTTGAGATCATAACAATATATTATATCTATGTCCTTACTTTTATCAACTTCAATCACTACTAAACTTTCATACCTTTTCCCTAATCTATCACATTGACTAACAAGCGACTCATAAGAGCTCCTGATATCCTGTATAATTTGAAATTTTTCTTCTTCTGAAAGGTTCTTGTGTTGTACTAAATAAAAGACGCCTTTGTATTCAAGTTCAAACAGCCGTCCATCACGATCTACAAACTTATGATCCGTCCATGCACCTCTACGATCTGTATATTCATCTACTAGTCCATGATCTTTATATTCATCTACTAGTCCACAAACATTCTTCTTGAGATTTTGTATAACTTGAAGTTTTTCTTCTTCTGAAAGGTCCTGGCGGTATATAGTACAAGTTGTACCTTTGTATTCAATTTGAAACCTCTGTCCATATTGAGACTCCCGGTTATATTCTGTATAGTTATCTACTAGTCCACAAACATTCATGGCATTTTTTATAATTTGAAGTTCTTCTTCTTCTCCTGAAAGGTTCTGGCGGTATATATTACAAGTTGTACCTTTGTATTCAAAAATAAACCACGATCCAAAATCTTTATACCAATCTATTAGTCCACAAACATTCTTGACATTTTTTATAATTTGAAGTTCTTCTTCTTCTGAAAGGTTCTGGCGGTATATATTACAAGTTGTACCTTTGTATTTAAACTCAACCTGCGATCCAAAATCTTTATATTCATCTACACCTTTTTGTTCACAAAGGGCTTTGTAGTTTTTTTCTATCACCTCATGGTTTTTTTCTTCTACCTCCAGTCCAATGGCATTTGCCATTAGCTGAATATTTACATCGTCTAATTGCCTTACCTCTGCTGTGGAAAACTTGAATTGAAACACATGAGCGAATTCATGAGCCAAAGTTCTGTCCATACCACTAGCTTTATGGAGCAATATGCTTTCTCCATTTGTTATCCCCGAAGAATTATTTAGCGAAGATTGACTCTTTGAAAACCCAGGAACCAAAGTGCCATATTTCTCATAATCAAACCCATTATTAAGAATATAGGTATTCACAGTAACTTGAGTATCACTATTTATACAAAACTTTGCTTTATATGCCTCATAGGCATTTTGAATATCAAGCTTTATTTGATCTTGCTCCTGTTGCGATACATCGTCATAATGTATTACGCAATTCAACTTTCCATATTCAAAATTAAATTGATTAGGCAATAGATCTTGAATCTTTTTTGGAATTGTACACTTATTAAATTTTTGTTGAAATGTCTCGTTATATAAATTATTATTCCCCCGGGAGCCATTAGGCAAATAAGGTATCTGTGCAATCGTTTTTCCATCGCCATCATGGAAGAAAATATTAGAATCATCAATCCTAAAATCCCTTATAGATTGCCCGCAGGTGCCATCATTTGCACAATCGTGATTATTTGAGTCAGTCTTTAACCATGCATTAGTGTATTTTTTCATTTTGATACCTCACTATTAAATCTTAACTATATTAGTATTTTAGTAAAAATTATAATAGTTTATTAATTTGTATGTTTAGCTGCATGGTTCAAGAGTGTGGTGAAGAGGATTTAGTATAAATAATTCTGGAGCACTGATAACATATAAATTCATAAGAGGTAATACCCTTAAGACGCTAACTATGGATTAGAAAAATAGTAAGAGAGGAGGGGAAAAGAGGGTAAACTCCAGTATTTTAGCGATAATAGGAGGTTACCCAATGAATAAGAATATAACAGAATTGTTCTGTTTTGTAGATGATTATTGTAAAACAATAGATGAAAATTTTGCAAACATACTATTGTCAAGTGGTAAAAAACCTACCAGAGTACCAGAAATAAAGTATTCTGAAATTATCACAATAATTCTACTTATCATGAATACTCCAAATACTATTGGTAGCAAAAAAAATAAGCAACTACGTGTAATGAATAATTTAAATCCAGCAATGTGAAAAATCACTCCTACAAGAATTAAATAGACTAAAGAAGTTCCCATAATAGTAAGACTGTCAATAATATATGCTATAACACGCCTAGTTATTTCCACGCAGTTTAAATTTAAGTGGCATTTTTCAGGTCTGTAATCTATTACTACTGTTTTTGCAATTTTATCGTGGAAGAACTGCTTGCGTTTATCAAATACTGCAAATATTAAAACCAAGACTGGTAACATTAAAAACCACTCAGAAATACAGAAAGGTGCCAACAAAAGCATCTTAAGAGTGCTTCTTATCACTACTTGCATTAAAGCAATATTTTCAAGTGTATTTGCATCTTTTATGTATATGCCACATAACAACTTTCCTGGAGTCCAGCCAAGTTTTGCTATCATTAATGTTTCCAATACTATAAGCAGTAATATTCCTAATACTCCTTCTTGCACTAAAAAGTCTGTATCAGTATAACTGAAGACAACATTAACAAGTTCAGTAAAGGTCTCACCTGATGATATGGACAAAATGAATAGAAAAAAGACAGGAAATATTATTTGATCAACTATAAACGCTATAACACGTTTATTAATTCCCGCATAGTTATCCATTTTTGTACCCAACACGATTGCCTAACATATCAGACTAGCAATTAAATAATAAAAATTGTTTGTTTGCTGCTCCTTGTCTTCTCTTGCTTTCAACCGAGCAACTGGGTAAGTTGATCTATTTCATTTATTGGCACAATTTGCGTGTCTGCTGACCTGCTTAGCTGTTTGAGAGAGTTCACAGAAATACTGTACATTTTTAAAAAAATCACTCTGAAGCGTGCTTAATTTCAATAGCATCCACCCCATTCTGCTAATAAATCTACTTCGTGTCTCGTTCGGTCACGCCAAAAATATAGATTAGCAGGTAACCCCTGATTGAGGCGCCTCTTGAAAATCTCCAAAACAATCAAATTTTCAAACAGAGCTCCTTTAAGGTAGTGTGTTTCTAGTTGATTCTCCTTTTCAAGGCCAAGGAGCGTACAAGCAAGACCAGTGTCATAGAAGTATAACTTTGGCATCTTGATTAGACGCTTGTTGAAACTTTGGTGAAATGGTTGAAGAAAAAATATTAGGTAACTAGCTTCCAAAATATTCAGCCACTGCCGCATAGTTGTATGAGAAGTGCCACAATCTTGAGCAAAAGATAAGCTACTCGACCTGTTGAGGAAGGTTTGCAATATTCTCAATATTTTTAAGTTGTCGAACGTCTCTCTCAATGTAGATAACTAGCCAGTGGATGCATGTTAAGGCTATGTAATCCAGGATACCCTCCCTTAAAAATAGCTGAATTAACGTTTATAGGCATACCAAGCTCAGATAAACTAAGAGGCAATAATGCCTATACGCCCTGAAAATGTTTTAATCTCCGTAAATGTATTCTCTATGCTCTATTGCAGTAATTATTACTATACGTTCTGATTTAATTACTCGATAGATCAAGCGGTAATCACCTGTTCGTATTCTACGGTATCCTTTGAATTCACCAAGCAAGGGATCCCCTGACTTCTCAGGGGAAAGCGTAAGGCGCTCTTTTACAATTTCTTTTATCCTTGACCATATTGTCTTAGGAAGGTTTGGAATATCTTTGTGAACTACATTTTCCTCATAACAGATTAAGTAATTATCACCAGTTGATGTCTTCATGCCTAATGAATTTTGCATTTCGAGTGTCGCGTTGAACAGCGAGTTTGGCTATCGCCATATCTTCTTCATTTTCAATTGCTTCTTGTATAAACTGCTCTGCTAGCTCTTGAACTGATTGGTTTTTTACTTTAGCTAGACGAGCAAGATCTTTTAAAACTTTTTCACTAATATTAACGCCTGAATCTGCCATAAGTTTTACCAAAATCTACTACTATAGCAATTTTACAACATCTTTCTAAACTTTTCAATAAAGAAAATAGTATATAATTTATAGGGGGGTGTACCAAAAAAATGAGTTTTTTTTGAGCTGAGCGAAGCCACCTAAGGTAGAGAATGGATCAGGAAGGAGGGCTGTATAAAATATATTTAATGTTTATAGAATATCTTCTAATTGAAACAGGAAAAGTGATTACGTAAAAAATATATTTAATGCCTACTAAGTATCTTCTTAGCCTTCTCATAAATGGTATCTCTGTGTCCTATTGCAACGATGGTTACTTTGTGTTCTACAGTGTTTACGCGATATATAATGCGATAATTACTAACTCTTAGCCTTTTGTGTCCTTTTAAGCTATGATGTAGCGGCTCACCAAGTTTTATTGGATCAACTGTAAGTCGCTCTCTTACCGCTTTTTTGATTCCTGTCTTTATATTCTCTGGTAAGGATGGTATATCCTCCTCACGAACACGCTTGAGGTATTTGATGGTATATGGTTTATTCCCAGACGTCTTCGCTATCTTCTATTTCTTCTGCACCGTCAACGTCATACTCATTAGCAACTGCAGATAACAGAATATCTTCTTCTTCAAGTTCAATTGCCTCTTTGATTAGCCTTTCTGCTAGCTCTTGAGCAGACTGGTTGGAAAGTTTAGCTAAATCAGCAAGATGCTGTGAAGTTTCTTTACTGAGAGCTATACTAGCGTTTGCCATAAGTTTTACCAAAGTCTACTAATAATTATACAGCATTTTTTTTAATTTTTCAATAAAGAAAATGAATTAGGAAAGATGCCTGTATAGGAATACATAATATAACTGTGTAGCAAAAATAAGATTTCTATTTGTAGAAAGTAGTGTATAACCGTTAATATTTTTCGGGCATTTTTACTATGGCTTTGTTAAAATTTCTTGATGCACGAACCGATTGCGCTTTCAAGAGAATATTCGGTACTGAGAGGAATAAAGACATCCTCATTCATTTTCTCAATGATATTTTAGGCTTTACTGGTTTGCAGAATGTTCAATTTTTAGCTGCCATTTTGGATTTTGAGATTGCCGCTAAAGAGCAGGGCATTTTTGATGTTCTTTGTGAGGACTCTCAAGGTTCCAGTTATATTGTTAAAATGGCATTCACTAAGACCAAAGGTTTTGAGAAATGTGCCCAATATTATGCTGCTAAAACTTACGTAAACCAAATAGATATAGATAAAGTAGATCAAGAGTATCATAAACTCAAGAAAGTTATCTTTATAACTGTTGCTGATTGTATTATTTTTCCAAACAAGAATGAGTACAAGTCAGATCATGCTATTCTAGGTAAGGTTACTTGCAAACATTACCTGAATGACTTTAGTTTTACTTTCATAGAACTACCAAAATTTCCAAAAACAAAAGAGGATCAACTAGAAAACATAGTTGAGAAATGGTGTTATTTTTTTCGATACGCAGCAGAAACAAGGGAAGAGGACCTGGATAAAATAGTTGGTAGCAATGTAATAATAAAACGAGCATATGAAGAGATGAACAAGCTTAGTTGGTCGGAAGAAGAATTACTAGCATATGAACAAGAGAAGAAACGCCTAATGGATGAGATGGCTGCTAATAAAATCTAAGAACTCACGCCAAGAAATTTTGTGCACATGAGTTAGTGAACAATTCATGCCTCATTAATTAGCTCGTTTGTAAGTTTGCAGACATACTTTGAGGTTTAAGTGTAATAGAAACACGGTGGCCATTTAAAGCGTTTTAAAAGGTTTTTATAGCGTTGTTTGTAATTAGGTAAATTAATAGCTTTATTCAGAAAACATCTGTAATACCCTTTAGAATTTGAATAAAAGGGTAAGTCTTAGTGTAAGCAAATCTGTATGGCAGACTTTTTCTTATTTAAGTGTTTGTGATATCAAAATACTAAAACATTAAAGTATTAAAATAGTAAAGTATCAGAATATTAAAATACTAAAATATCAAAATACTAAAATATCTTGACTCTAAATATCGGAATAGAATTAAAGTAGGGAATAGTTGTCGGTGGTCAAAAAGGTGGCAGTGGCAAAACAACCATAGCGACGATGTGCGTCATGGAAAATAGAAATAACCTTTACTACACCCAGTGTACAGGATTTTTAATTTTTCAATAAAGAAAGGAAGGAGGGCTATATAATCTCTATTGTATAAATTACTCATAAATCTCAATGGTAATGAAACAAATTAAAAAGAGCGCCTTTTTGCCTATAGATGGGGATTTGAGCGAATTTGTGATATTTGCCTTCCCAATAACGAAGTTGGTATTAGATATGCAGAGGTTAATATAAATGCATTGTTGAACTTAACACTCCTCCGACAATGTTACATATTATTTCTCTAAGGCTTTAATGTACTCTTCTGCAGCTTTGATTATGATACGAGTGATTTTATCTTCTGTTTTAAAGGCTGTTTCTCTTAGTTTCTTATATAAACTAAGTGGTATTTTTGCCGTTATTAGTCGTCGTGGTTCCTCCATTTCTTTAACAAAACTCTTTTGATCCTCATTTGTATAACTTACAGCAGAATCACTAGGTATCTCATTAAATTCACCTTCTGGAAATGTAGGTTTTTTTCTTCTTTTTTTAGCGGGCATTTAAGACCTCCTTATAAATAGATTTGATTTCCTCAGTTGCCTTTAAATCTGCTGGTTTATATTCAACAGTTGCCATACCTTCGTTAGAGGCTCGTCGTACCGCAATTCGTTCACTTAAAAAATTATCGAATCTTGTTAGGTTGTCAAAATCACTTAAAAAATCATCACATTCTTCGATTTCTTTTTTAGCTGTGACTGGGTTGGTATTAACTTTATTAAGTAGTACTTTTGCGTTAAAGTTTTTCTTGCATCTTTGAGCACCGGCAACTAAATCGCTAAGAGTTTCAATTGTCCACATATCAAATCCAGATGGAACCATGGGAAATATAGCTAGGTCAGCTAATGACAAAGCAGCTCTCAATACTTGATTATTAGCACCACCTACATCAACAACAACCTCTTGATGTTCGGACCGTAAAGCTTGTAGTTGATTTATTATTACTATACCAACATCAATTGTTCGCTTACCTAATACCTCTCGACTAATGCTAATTCCCGGTAGACTTTGGTCCTCCCTTCGTCTTGATACCCATAAGGTAGCTGTCCTTTGCGGATCAATATCATAGAGAAGGACATTTCTATTTTCCATGACGCGCATCGTCGCTATATTCGTGGCTATAGTTGTTTTGCCGCTACCCCCTTTTTGACCACCGACAACTATTATCATATCCCCTACATTAATTGATATAGCCTATTATGATATTCCGATATTTAGAGTCAAGATATTTTAGTATTTTGATACTTAGATACTTTAGTATTTTGATATTTAAATATTTTGATGTTTGAATACTTTAATATTTAGATATTTTGATACTTAGATACTTTAATGTCTTAGAACCTGTACATGATCTCAAGAAAGGAATAAACTAAGAGATAATGTATATAAGTTAGGATATATGAGGAGTTTATACCCAAGTGATATAAGTTGGGAAAGATTTGAGATTATATTACCAGATCTAGAGTCCTGTAGAAAAAAAACAAAACCAAGAAAACTTGATTTGTATGATGTATTTTGTGGAGTATTATACGTTCTGAAAAGCGGTTGTCAGTGGAGAATGCTACCAAAAGAGTTTCCAAAATGGCGCAATTGTTACGACTATTTTAAGAAGTGGAGTGAAAAACCAGATGCAAATAAAGAAAGTGTTCTGGAGCTGGTGTTAAAAAAAAATAGTTGCGACAAAACAATGGTCGGAAAGAAAAAACCAGCTTCTGCATAATTGATGCACAGAGTGTAAAAAATGCAGATACTGCTGAAGAAAAAGGCTATGATGCAGGCAAAAAGATTTCAGGGCCATATTGCAGTAGATACGCAAGCATGCAATTTATGTAACAACAGCAGAGATAACTGACCGTAGCAGTGCTGTGAGAATGGTAGAAAATGCAAAAGAAAACCTCTCGGGAGTTAAAAATGTACTGGTTGATGCAGGCTATACGGGAGAGAATTTTGCAACTCAAATAAAAACGATTATTGGTGCAACCGTTGAAGTGATAAAAAGAAATGAATTACATTCCTTTGTTGTATTGCCCAAAAGATGGGTTGTGGAGCGATCTTTTGCTTGGTTAGAAAAATGTAGAAGATTGTGGAAAAATTGTGAGCGAAAACTCAATACTAGCCTACAAATGGTCGTTCTGGCTTTCACTGCCTTACTCCTGAAAAGATTATGAACAGGTTCTTATACCACACATACTAAAACAAGAAAAAGGTGCTCGAACGGAAACAGCGTCATTCTTCAACATCGCAGATATCGTCAGGACAAAAGATGGTTTCTCTTACATCACTTAGCTAATTTATCCAGCCTTTCTGGCTCAGCTACAGTTTTTTGCGTTTTAACTAAATGCTTACATACCAAGTTGCTTTTCCTTTTCCATGCTGAGTAATGTAATTACTCTTCACAAGATTAGATACATGCTTCTTTAAGGTATTGCGGTTTGCTTTAGTAATATTTTCTAAATCCTTCATTGTAAGACGTCCATGTTTGCTAAGCAAAACTAATATTTTAGCTGAAAGTGGTGGTAAATAAAGATTTAATACCTTTTCATGTGACACCTTTTGCTCAAGATGAGACTTTTGCTTTTGCAGTGATCTTAAAAAAAACATAAGCCATGGATTAAAATCATAGCCGCTCGTTTTCAAAGATTGTTGAGTACGACGCAAAGCTAAGTAATAACTCTCCTTGTTACTTTCAATTACACTTTCAAGAGAACTGTAAGGTACGTATGTATACCCTAACTTTAGCAACAAGAAAGTTGTAAGAATACGTGATAACCTTCCATTTCCATCTTGAAAGGGGTGGATGGCCAAAAAAGTAACTATAAAAATGCCAATAATTAATAGAGGGTGTGACGATTTCACTCCTAATTGCTGGCTAGTCCAATAAATAAGTTCTTGCATTTGTATCACCGTTTCAAATGGAGAAGCTGTTTCAAAAATTATGCCTAAGCTTTTTCCAGATTCATCAAACGCTTCAACATGATTGGGAAATTTCTTATATTCTCCCATGTGTCTTTGATCTTTATATGAAAATTGCAAAAGCCAGATATGAAACTGTTTTATGATGTTTTCTGTGAACGGCATAGTTTCAAAGTTTTGAAATACCTCCTCACACACATACGCATACCCAGCTATTTCTTGTTCATCCCGAGAACGAAATGAGCGTGTATCAAGTTTGGATAATAATTGTTCAACTTCACGGTCTGATAATTTTGCCCCTTCAATACGAGTAGAAGAACCAATACTTTCAATTGTTGCAATTTTTTTGAGCATTTGTAAACGTTCTGGAGCTAAATTACCAAATAATTGCCATGCTCCTTTAAATTCATCAATCTCAGCAACTAATTTTAGTATTTCAGGTGTTATTTCAATTTTTGAAATATCAAACATATCCGTATTCTTATCCAATTATACTCAATTATATTCGAAAATATCCTATTAGCAAACTCTTAAATTGTTGCTCTCTCATTAGTTTTTTGCATATACACAAAACTCTCTGGCTGGCTCAATTGCCACATCTTCCAGTAAAAAAGGCAAATTTCTTTTAAGAGCATACTTTAATCCAGATGTCTTCTCATACTTCTATTTAGAGTCAAGATATTTTAGTATTTTGATACTTTAGTACTTTAATATTTTGATACTTTAGTACTTTAATATTTTGATATTTTAGTGTTTTGATACTTTAATGTTTTAGTATTTTGATATCACAAACACTTAAATAAGAAAAAGTCTGCCATACAGATTTGCTTACACTAAGACTTACCCTTTTATTCAAATTCTAAAGGGTATTACAGATGTTTTCTGAATAAAGCTATTAATTTACCTAATTACATAACAACGCTATAAAAACCTTTTAAAACGCTTTAAATGGCCACCGTGTTTCTATTACACTTAAACCTCAAAGTATGTCTGCAAACTTACAAACGAGCTAATTAATGAGGCATGAATTGTTCACTAACTCATGTGCACAAAATTTCTTGGCGTGAGTTCTTAGATTTTATTAGCAGCCATCTCATCCATTAGGCGTTTCTTCTCTTGTTCATATGCTAGTAATTCTTCTTCCGACCAACTAAGCTTGTTCATCTCTTCATATGCTCGTTTTATTATTACATTGCTACCAACTATTTTATCCAGGTCCTCTTCCCTTGTTTCTGCTGCGTATCGAAAAAAATAACACCATTTCTCAACTATGTTTTCTAGTTGATCCTCTTTTGTTTTTGGAAATTTTGGTAGTTCTATGAAAGTAAAACTAAAGTCATTCAGGTAATGTTTGCAAGTAACCTTACCTACACGCCTACGACAATGTCGCAAAAAATAGAATTCAAGAAAACAATTCTTGGATGTATGGTCCCAAAGAACATGCAGAGTCAAAATATGCAACGTTGTCAGAGGATTCATGAGTTTTTGCTTATCAAATTGTAGGTAAACCTAAAGCTATCGGTATCTTGGATTATCAACAAAGTTGTGGATAACTCAGGTATTAGTTCTTATAGCTTTATTTTTATATTAGGGGGCACTTTCCACTTCTTTAATAAGAATATACTAAAAAATATATAATATCTACTTATATACATTGTTACTAACAAAATTGTGGATAACTTTTAGAAAAAATAGAAAGAAAAACTACTTAGTACTACTCTCTTAGAATAAAAGTAGAACTATTTATATAAAAACTTGTATAGTTACCAAGTTTTTAATGAGTTTTCTTCAATTAGGCAATAAGAGGGTCACTTTCAGGTGAAACGTTAACATTTTTACTTCTTATTCAGGGGGGTCCAACTCCCTGTAGATTGCATAATTTGTCGTAATCCTTTAGAACATCAAACGGATTTTCTCTAATACAAGATAGTATATGGCGTAGCTCCCGCAATATCCTTCTTCTATTGCGAATGTACTTCTTCGTGAATAGAAAGGAAAAATGCCGCCGCGCGATCGAGAAAAAGTCTTTCTCCGTGTCAACACCAATTCTGATCATTCTGTCTTTAAACCTGTTGAAAAGCAGTTTTAGCCGCCGCTCCAGCTCTTTCCTTACGTATATTTCAACAGCAGCTCCTCCTCGCTCGCTCAGCAGACTTATTTGGTACAGGTTATATCCCTGTACCGTCCTGAAAATTTGATATACGTCGTCTGGCGTTTTTCCTCCTGCAAGTAGTTTTTCCTCCCTCTCCTGATTAGTATTTTTAATTATAAAATCAATGTGGCGGTCGACTTTTTCTTTCATACCTCTAATGCTGTATAAATGCTCATCAAAGGTTATCCAGAGATTTTTGACGTAGACCTTTATTGCCTCAATTTCAGGGTGGTCCTGGAACTTTTCTAAAACTTTTTTTATGGCATCTTCTCTAATAGATAGTACGTCCGGGGCGGCTTTGTTGCATAGCAACCGAAAAAATCTGGTGGCTACTGACAAAATTCATTATAAATAACCATTTAACTGTTGAAGAAAAAATATGCCACAGAAAATGAAAGTCAGTAACCAAAACGAATATAACAAATTCCTTGAAAAAAGGGGAAATATTTTTCGTTACATCGATGAAGCTATCGAAAATTGGTATGAAAATAGTCCAAAAATGCAGGGCGGCAACTATATTTACAGTGATAAAGTCGTAATTTTGGTGCATATAATTGTCAATCTTTTTAGAATTGGGTTAAGACAAACGGTGGGGTTTATAAAAGGATATCTGCAACAAATAGGAAAAAATTTGGCAGTTATCAGCTATTCACAAGCATCAAGAAGGTTTAAAAAACTTAATATTAAGATAAATGATTGCAGGGTTGATAAAAGCAACATGGAAAATATTGAAATTATCATAGATAGCACAAGTATCAGCATTTACAGTAACACTCCTGGCCACAGTAAGGAAAACAGTGCAGATAGAAAGTACCGAAGCTACGAGCAAGTAAGAAAGTTACATGTTATGTTAAGTGTGAATAGTAAAAAAGCTATAGCTGCAAGATACAGTAATGGCGTCTACTCTGACCACTATGGAGCTTGCGATTTGCTTGAAGAAGTTAATTTTCAGCACAAAATAAAAGCATTATATGCAGATAGGGCATACGATAGGCACAAACTTTATAAATTGTGTAAGAAATACGATATAAAGACAAAAGTTCTACCAAAAAAGGATGCAGCAGAACATTCAAAAATAGATTATATGTCTGACAGGAATGCTGCTATTAGGTTAATAAAATTATATGGACAAGATGGTGTAAAAGAGTGGAAAAAGGAAGCAATTTATGGAAAGAGATCTTACATAGAAGGATTTTTCTCAAGGTTGAAGCAAGTATTTGGATTTAGCTTTAGGAATAAATCTGAAGTAAATCGTGAAAAAGAATTACTAATTAAGTGCTATTTGCTCAACAAATTCACTGATATTGGTATGGCTAAATTTGAAATCATTACATAAATTTGTCGTAAACCATCACTGCTTAAGGTGCTATGCAACAAAGCCATTCCAGTGTCAAGCACTGCCATCATAAAGAAACCAGTGTCAGCCACTTGGATGACACCGTCATAAAGGAACCATTACCCCGCCAACAATGTTGCAAAAAACGTAAAATTAGAGAAAAGCATTTCTCGAAAACTTCTATGTCCAAAAACAAGAGTGCCATTTATTTATAGTGCCAACAATCAATTAACCATCAGTTTCAATGAATGATATGAACATATTATTTCAAGGAAAGTTCATGGGAAATAAGAGATTAGCTATACGGATTAGCTGTAGCTATGAAACTAACCGGTTGGCAGAAAAGTATTTGTTAGATGCTTATGAAAAAGCCGTGTCAAAGCAAGTAAGCCAAAAAAATTTAAAACATAAAAATGGGATTCAAGGAGGATCAAATGGTAACAGTGAGTTTATATGCAAGAGTTTCTTCGGGGAAACAAGCACAAGAAAATACAATAGCAAGTCAAGTTGCAGCTTTAGAGAAGCAAATTAGTACGGATGGATACAAATTATTAAGTGAGTATAAATTTATTGATAATGGCTACAGTGGATCTAATCTAGTCCGTCCTGATCTAGAAAAGTTACGTGATAAAGTAACAGAAGGTAAAATTGATAGAATTTACATTCATTCACCTGATCGCTTATCTAGAAAATATGCATATCAAATGGTATTACTTGAAGAATTTGAGAAAGCAGGAGCAGAAACGGTTTTCTTAAATTATGAGATTAACGATAATCCAGAATCTCAATTGCTGTTACAAATGCAAGGTATGATAGCAGAATATGAACGAGCGAAAATTATGGAACGAAGTCGTCGCGGAAAGATTTATGCAGCTAATAAAGGTTGTGTAAGCGTAATGGGAGGAGCTCCTTATGGTTATCGTTATATAGATAAATATATGGGAGGAGGACAAGCTTTATTTGAAATAAACGAAGAAGAAGCTAATGTTGTTAGGAAAGTATTTTTGTGGATAGGAAGAGAAAGGACAAGTATTGGGGAAGTGTGTCGTCGGCTAAACACTATGTCTATTATAACACGAACAGGAAAAAAGTACTGGGATAGAAGTGTGATTTGGGGTATGTTAAAAAATCCTGCTTACAAAGGACAAGCGGCTTTTGGTAAAACAAAAGTAGGTATAAAGTTACAACATATCAGACCACAGAAACATTCTTGTGAACAACCGAAAGATAATTACTCTACCTATTCTGTTGAAAAAGCAAATTGGATTTATGTTAAAGTGCCAAATATAGTGGACGAAGATGTATTTGATATAGTTCAAGAACAATTAGCTGAGAATAGAAAAATAGCAAGGACAAGAGAAAGAGGAGCAAAATATTTACTACAAGGTTTAATCGTATGTAAGCGTTGTCGTTATGCATATTACGGAAGTCCTGTAAGAAATAAGCGAGGAGAAAAAATTGATCATTATGCTTATTATCGTTGTATTGGTAGAGATTCTTACCGTTTTGGTGGTAATAAAATTTGTGATAATAAACACATTCGTACAGATGCATTAGAAACAGCCGTTTGGGAAGAGGTTAAGCATTTATTGAAAAATCCAAATAGGGTTTTAGAAGAATACAGGCGTAGACTTTCAGAGCTTAAAAAATCATCATGGGATCAAAAAAGCGATTTACTAGAGAAACAAGAAAATAAATTAAAACGTGGTATTGCTAGACTTATTGATAGTTATGCTCAAGAATATATTAATCAAGAAGAATTTGAACCACGAATTAAAGCAATGAAACAAAGTTTAAAAACAATTGAAGAGGAGAAGAAAAGGATATTCGATCAAAAGAAATTAAAACAGGAATTAACTTTGGTTGTAACCAATTTAGAAGACTTTTCTTCCAATATTACATCAAACCTTGATAACGCAGACTGGCTAACTAAACGTGATATTATTAGAACGTTAGTCAAGAGAATTGAAATTAACCTTGAGGACGTAAATGTGGTATTTCGTGTAAAAGAGCTACCAAACTCTCCTGGAAATAATCGAGAAGAAAAGAAAAATTTGCAACATTGTTGGCGGGGTATTCGTACAGTTGTGTGTCATGCACTGGAATGACATCATTAGTTGATTTTTCACTTAAAAATGGTTATGCAGGATGAATAATTCTTTAAACGCAAAAACGACTTTAAACATTGACGGGAAGTCATACAACTATTTTAGCCTAAATAGTGCTAGTGAATTTTTAGGAATAGATGTAACTAAATTGCCCTGCTCACTTAAGGTTCTGCTTGAAAATTTATTGCGCAATGAAGATGGAGTAAACGTAAAGCTGGATGATATAAAAATACTAGCAAGTTGCGTTAATAAACACGCTAATCATGAAATTAGCTACAAGCCAGCAAGGGTGTTGATGCAAGATTTTACAGGGGTTCCTGCTGTCGTCGATTTAGCTTCTATGCGGAGTTATGTCAAGAAAAATGGAGGCGATCCAAGCAGCATAAATCCGTCTGTGCCCGTTGATCTTGTGATCGACCATTCTGTTCAAGTAGATAGTTATGGAAGTGTTTCCGCATTCAGTAAGAATGTTGAGCTAGAAGTAAAAAGAAATTTGGAGAGATATCAATTTTTAAAGTGGGGGGAATCGTCCTTCACAAATTTTAGAGTAGTACCACCAGGTACTGGAATTTGCCACCAAGTGAATCTTGAATATTTAGCGCAAGTTGTGTGTAATAATGATGGAGTCATATATCCTGACACTTTAGTTGGTACTGACAGCCATACTACAATGGTTAACGGGTTATCAGTCCTTGGTTGGGGTGTTGGAGGCATAGAAGCTGAGTCTGTAATGCTTGGTCAACCAATTAGTATGGTGATTCCAGAAGTAGTTGGATTTAAATTAATTGGCAGACTGCCGGAAGGAGTAACTGCGACTGATTTAGTGCTGACGGTTACCAATATCCTAAGAACGAAAGGTGTTGTTGGTAAATTTGTAGAGTTTTATGGTGATGGTTTAGATTATTTATCTTTGGCAGATAGAGCCACTATAGCAAACATGGCCCCAGAGTATGGTGCAACTTGTGGATTTTTTCCAATTGATCAGAAAACGCTAGATTATTTAAACTTGACCGGAAGGCCAAAAGAGCTGATTAAATTAGTTGAGGCTTATGCGAAAGAGCAAGGACTGTGGCGTAGCAGTGACGAGTTAGCGTTTTTTGACACACTAGAGCTTGATTTATCAAGCGTGAAGCCAGTAATGGCTGGTCCCAAAAGACCACAAGATAAGGTTTTTCTTTCACAAGTGGCAGAGTCTTTTTCTAAATCATTTTCAGTTAACGAATTAAAGGAAAGTGATAAGCTTCAAGATGGAAGTGTAGTTATTGCAGCAATAACAAGCTGCACTAACACCTCAAATCCAAGTGTAATGATTGCTGCAGGTCTTGTAGCTCGTAATGCAATTAAACTTGGATTAAAATCAAAGCCTTGGGTTAAAACTTCTCTTGCTCCAGGGTCACAAGTTGTAACAGAATATTTAGAAAAGTCAGGGTTGCAGGTAGATCTGAATGCTTTGGGCTTTAATTTAGTTGGATATGGTTGCACAACTTGCATTGGGAATTCTGGTCCACTTAATAAAGATATAGAGGATGGTATTAAAAACAAAAACTTAACCGTTGCTGCAGTTTTATCTGGCAATCGTAACTTTGAAGGAAGAATTCATCCGTTAGTCAAAGCTAATTACTTGGCATCTCCGCCACTTATTGTTGCATATGCACTTGCAGGCACTGTGCAAATTGATTTGACAAAAGATTCAATATGCAAAGATAAGAATGGAAATGATGTCTATCTCAAAGATATATGGCCAATAAACAATGAAATCGAAGATTGTGTTAAAAGTGTGGTAACACGTGAGATGTTCATACAAAAGTATAAGGATGTTTTTTCTGGTGATGAACATTGGCGAAAGATAAAGTGTGAAAAAAGTGAAATCTATAATTGGGATGCAAACAGCACTTACATACAAGATCCGCCCTATTTTGATAATTTATCACCTAAAAATAATAAAGATAAAACAATCGATATAAAAGGTGCACAAATATTGGCAATGTTTGGCGATAGCGTAACCACTGATCACATTTCCCCTGCTGGAAATATTGCCTCAAGTAGTCCTGCAGGTATATATTTAAAAAATCTTGGAATTGAGCCACAGGACTTTAATTCGTATGGATCTCGTCGTGGTAACCACAATGTAATGATGCGTGGAACTTTTGCTAACATTAGAATAAAAAATGAAATGGTAAGCATCGAAGGCGGCTATACAAAATATATTCCTTCTCAAGAAACTATGTCGATTTTTGATGCAGCAATGCGCTACAAAGAAAGTAATGTTCCTCTCATCATTGTGGCAGGAAAGGAGTATGGCACAGGTTCAAGTAGGGATTGGGCAGCAAAAGGTACTTTATTGTTGGGGATTAAAGTTGTAATTGCAGAAAGCTTTGAGCGTATACATAGGTCCAACTTGGTCGGCATGGGTGTTCTTCCACTTATATTCCAAAATGGAATAACCAGAAAGATATTTGATGGTAGTGAGATAATAAGCATAAAAGGTGAAATAGTGCCAAGTGGAAATTTAGAATGTATCATCAAAAGAAAGGATAGTTCAAAGCAATCAATTCAACTCAAATGCTGTGTACAAACCGCAACTGAGATTAAATACTTAATGCATGGCGGAGTGTTAAGCTACATACTTGCACAATCCTTTTAAAGTTATTGCATGGACTTCTTTTAGCCAGCCCTGGTCCCTTCATAAATAATGATTTGTTCTATGCAAAGTTATGATATAATTTTACCTTACATATAGTAAAGGTGTTTTATAGATAATTATGATTACCTCTATACAAGAACCTAATGAACTCAGAAAACGTTTACAAGGATTTTATCGTACTGATGAAAAGAGTTATATACGTTATCTTGTAGAAAAAGCAGAGCTTTCAGCTGATTCAAAAAGTAGAATTTATAATATTGCAAAACAAGTTATTGAAAAAATCAAACACAATAAATTAAGTATTGTAGATTCCTTTATGCAGCAATACTCGCTTTCCAATGATGAAGGAATAGCATTGATGTGCCTTGCTGAATCGCTACTTAGAATACCAGATGATTATACAATAGACGAAATAATCAAAGATAAAATTGCCAATCAGGAATGGAATAAATATTTAGGGCACTCTTCTTCGTTGTTTGTCAATGCTTCCACATGGAGCTTGATGATAGGTAGCAGTATATTGAGAGATAATGAAGGCGATTCGAAGTTCTATTACGCAATTTCTAAGTTACTTAAGAATTTAGGAGAACCGATCATTCGCAAAGCAGTAAAACAAGCAATGTCTATGCTTGGTAATCATTTTGTTGTTGGAGAAACCACAGAAGAAGCTTTAAGGTATGCAAAACTAGATGACAATAGTAAGTTTTTATACTCTTTTGATATGCTTGGCGAAGCTGCTCACACAGCTGAAGATGCAGAAGAGTATTTTAATTCATACATGCACTCAATAAAAGCTATAGGTGAATCCACTGAAATAAATGATTGTTTTAAATCGCATGGAATTTCAATCAAATTGTCTGCGTTACATCCACGTTATGAATTTGGTCAATTCGATAATATAGCTGAAGAGTTGAGAGCTAAACTGCTAGAGCTTTGTCATGAAGCAAAAAAATACAACATTTCATTATGCATAGATGCAGAAGAAACAGAAAGGCTTGAAATGTCCTTAATCTTGTTTGAACAATTACGGCTTGATGAATCACTTTCTGAGTGGGAAGGGCTTGGCTTGGCTGTACAAGCATATCAAAAACGTGCTTTGTCTACTCTTGACTTTGTAGAGGATGTTGCTATTCGATCAAATCATAAAATTATGGTCAGACTTGTAAAAGGTGCATATTGGGATTCAGAAATCAAGCGTACGCAAGAATTGGGATTAAATGATTACTCAGTATTTACAAGAAAAAGCTATACTGACGTATCTTACCTCGCGTGCGCACAGAAACTTTTGAGTAAACCAAACAGCTTTTACCCATGCTTTGGAACTCATAACGCCTATACTTTTGCTTCTATCATGGAACTTGCTGATAAAAACCACCCTGGATTTGAATTTCAACGCTTACATGGAATGGCAAAAGACTTATATGATTATGCAATGTCAGAGCTTGCAACAAATGTTAGCTGTCGTGTCTACGCACCCGTTGGGGAACATAGTGACTTGTTGCCTTATCTTATAAGATGCCTTCTTGAAAATGGAGCTAATAGTTCATTTGTTAATCAAATAAATGATTCTAACGTTAAAATTGATGAGTTAATTTCAGATCCACTGGAAAAAGCTATAAATTTTAATTATGAACCTCATCCAGGCATTCCGTTACCACAAGATATTTTGGGACCAGAAAGAAAAAATTCTTTGGGAATGGATATTAGTGACTCGGTGATAGTCTCACAATTTGCAGATGATATAAAGAGCTTTAGTGAAAAAAAATGGCAAGTTGGGCCGATAATTGACGGACAGTCACTTTTTGATGATGCCAAATTTACTGAAGTGGTGAATCCTGCACATTTAGAAAATGTAATTGGAGAAGTGTCAAATACAACAAGTGCTCAAGTTTTAAACGCTCTTGAAATAGCACATAATGCTTTTACTGAATGGCAGAATGTTTCAGCAGAAAAGCGCGCTAAATGCCTTGAAAAAGCTGCAGATTTGCTTGAAGAAAGGATGAAAGAGTTGATTTACATTCTGATCGTAGAAGCAGGAAAAATTTTATCTGATGCAATAGCGGAAGTAAGAGAGGCAGTGGATTTCTTACGTTACTACGCAACGATAGCAAAAAATGAACTGAGCGACTGGAAAAAATTGCCAGGTCCAACGGGTGAAGATAACTTCATCTTTTTTGAAGGCAGAGGAGTTTTCCTGTGTATATCACCATGGAATTTTCCACTTGCTATCTTCATTGGGCAGGTTTCAGCTGCACTTGCAGCAGGTAATGCGGTGCTGGCAAAACCGGCAGAGCAAACGCCGATTATTGCCTACGAAGCTGTTAAGATACTACATGAAGCTGGGATACCAAAAAATGTGTTACACCTCATTCCTGGGGATGGTGGATATTTAGGCAAAATATTAGTTCCAGACAATAGAATTGCTGGAGTAGCTTTTACTGGCTCAACACAAACTGCTCAAATAATTAATAAAATGCTTGCGGATAGGGATGGTCCTATTGTACCGCTTATTGCTGAAACAGGAGGGCTCAATGCTATGATTGTTGATAGCTCCGCTCTCTTAGAGCAAGTGACTACAGATGTTGTACTTTCTGCGTTTCGCAGTGCCGGCCAACGCTGTTCTGCACTTAGAGTGCTGTTTATTCAAGAGGACATAGCAGAGAAGCAGATAAAAATGATATGTGGTGCAGCGCAAGAACTCAAGATTGGTGACCCAATACAACTTAGTACTGATATTGGTCCAATAATTGACAAAGCATCTATCGATATGCTAACTCAACATACGCAAAAAATGTCAGAGGACGAAGATTCAAATCTGTTATTTAAAGTACCCATGGATACAAATTCTCATAATGGTTATTTCTTTCCTCCATATATTTATGAGATACAAAAAATTTCGCAATTAAAGCAAGAAGTATTTGGTCCTATTTTGCATATCATACGTTTTAACAAGTCACAATTAAATGAAGTTATAAGTGATATAAACAATACAGGATATGGGCTTACATTTTCTTTGCAGAGCCGTATACAAAATCAGATCGATTTAATAAGCAAAAAAATATCAGTTGGAAATGTCTACATCAACCGTAACCAGATAGGTGCAGCAGCTGGGATACAACCATTTGGTGGTAGAGGACTATCTGGCACTGGGCCAAAAGCTGGTGGTCCTCATTATTTACAGCGTTTTTCTACAGAAAAAGTTGTAAGTGTTAACACTACAGCATTCGGTGGTAACACTACACTTATGTGTTTGGATTAATTTGCGGGCCCTAATTTTTCTCCTATCTTACCCCTAAGCTAGACGTTCGTGCAGTTATGTACACAGCGCTAAGATCCGAAAAGGACCAGCTTATGCACTGAAATAAAGCGGCTCCAAAGGAAGTCTTATCTTTAAACAAAAGAAAAAAGCTGCTATAATCTGAATAAAAGCATTATAAATGAAATGAATGTGAAAAATATCTTATTAGCGCTTTTAGTACAAACGGTATTCAGTTTGCCGCTATTTGCAGCTGATCCTGTTTTGCTCAACTGCATTGAAACTCCAGAAATATATGACCTTGATGCAAGGCCAAAAAATTTTAGCTCTTCAAACAATTTAAGAAGGAAAGCTGGTTCTCCAAATAGTGCAATAGGAGAATTAATACACATAGTGGGTAGAATTACTGATATAAACTGTTTACCAATACAAAATGCTGTAGTTTCTATATGGCACGCGAATTCACGCGGCGTGAACCATTACGATGAGAATATAGAGGATAATCAACTCGATCCGAATTTTGCTGGATCAGGAAGGTTTGTAGTGAATAATCTTGGCTATTATAATTTTATTACGATAGCACCTGGTAAAATTGGTGAGAGAGCTCCACATATTAACTTTCTAGTTCAACATCCAGATTTTCCAGAATTCACAACGCAAATGTTTTTTGCTGACCATAATTGCGATAATTGTGCTGATCCTGTTCTTGGAGATTTTGTTAGTAATGGGCTTGCAAGCCTTCTCATAACACCATTTACTTACAGTGATCAGGTCATAAAAACCTATACGTTTAACATTACCTTGGGTGGATATAATAAGTTCTCTAATAAAAGATAAAAACCCTTGCATGTAAGGTAGTCCATAGTAAACTTGAATGTTATTGTACTTAGGATGTATATGAAAAATATCTTACTGATGTTTTTGCTATGTTTTATGTACAGTTTACAATTATTTGCAACGGAGATGCCAGCAATGAAAATAACAATTTCTAAAATTTCGCCCGATTTTAAAACAATAGTAATGGGTTTATTTGAGGACAACGAAACCGTAAATGATGGCGGAGTTTTGCAAGGAAAACAGATCATAGATAATATAAAGCAATTTAGCGATTTTAATGGAAGCTTTGGTGAATTTTCTTCTACCATTTTACCAGAAGGAAAAAACGTTGTAGTTGTTGGACTTGGTAAGAAGGATGAATGGAATGAAAATAAAGAATTAAATATTGGTGGTAAAATATATTGTGAGCTAAGCAGATTAAAAATTAAGAAAGCAGCGATTTTAATCGAAGGTAGTGCAGCAAATGTTGCATATGGTGCGTTTCTGCGTAGTTTTAAGTTTGATAAGTATAAAACTAAAAAGGATGAGAAAATTACAGAGGTAGAGGAAATTACCGTATTAGTAAAAGATGAGCAATTAAGTAATGCTGAAAGATCATTTGAGCACTCAAGGCAAGAAGGTGAGAGTATATTCCTTGCGCGCTCTTTTATAACAGAGCCTCCTAACATTCTATATCCAGAATCCTATGCTGATCATATAAAAAAAGAGCTTACTAAGCTTGGCCTTGAAATCGAAGTGCTTGATAAAAAGCAGATGGAAGAGAAAAAAATGGGAGCCTTGCTTGGAGTCGCACAAGGAAGTAGTAAAGAACCAAAATTAGTAGTGATAAAATGGAATGGGGCTTCTAAAGAACAAAAGCCAATAGCTTTTGTTGGTAAAGGTATAACGTTTGACACTGGTGGAGTATCACTCAAACCTTCACGTGGTATGGAGTCGATGAAATATGACATGGCAGGCTCTGCTGCTGTAGTTGGGGTGATGCATGCTTTAGCAGGACGAAAAGCAAAAGTAAATGCAATCGGCGTGGTTGCACTTGCAGAGAATGCAGTGGGTGGTAATGCTCAAAGGCCGAGTGATGTAGTAACTTCAATGTCTGGACAGACGATAGAAGTGTTGAACACCGATGCAGAAGGAAGGCTCATACTTGCAGATGCTTTATGGTATACGCAAGACAGATTCTCACCAAAATTTATGATTGATCTTGCAACTTTAACTGGTGCTATAGTGGTTGCACTTGGAAATAACGAATATGCTGGTCTTTTTTCAAATAATGATGAATTAGCAAACCGTCTGATTGATGCAGGAAATGAAGTAAGTGAGAAGTTATGGCGTTTTCCTATGAATGAAACTTATGACAAAATTATTGATTCACCGATTGCTGATGTTCAAAACATCGCTCCTGCAGGCTCTGGTGGAGATAGCATAATGGCTGCACAGTTTTTACAGCGTTTTGTGAATGAAACTTGCTGGGCACATTTAGATATCGCAGGCACTGCTTGGTACGAAAAAGGTACTGACATTTGTCCAAGAGGAGCAGTAGGTTTTGGTGTAAGGTTACTTAATAAGTTGGTTAAAAAGTACTACGAAGCCAATGATTAAAGGTCTTTATACTGGATTTATGGCTTGACTCACAGCTACATGAACGTTTATTTTCGAGGCGCAGCAAATGAAAGTAGCTGATGCATATTTCTTTTTTTCTGGTCAAGCACTGGAATGATATCAAGGAGTAACTTTTTATTTAAACAATGATTATAATAAGAGATCTATTGAAATTTTAAAGTTATTAAATATTGACGCTATATACTTAAGTGTTAAAATAGAATGAAAAGTTTTTAGGAGTTTATATGGCAGTAGGTGGGAAAGCAAAGACAGCTAGTAAAAATAACCCTACTCAGCGTAAGAAGGCCGAGCAAAAAATGTATAAAGATAAACCGGTAAAACCTGTTAGATATATAGATCGTGACTCGCGCATGAATTATATGTCTGCTCAATATGACAACGGCAATCTGGTTGAAGATGAGGTAAGCGGCAATCCTATAAAGTGGGAAGCTGTATAATAGTTGTGGTTAAAGTTACTATTAATTCTAAGGAATGTGAAGTAGAGCATGGGCTCACTATAATTCAAGCTTGTGAAGTCGTGGGCGTTGAAATTCCACGTTTTTGTTATCATGAGCGTTTAGCAATTGCTGGTAACTGCAGAATGTGTTTGGTTGAAGTTGAGGGTGGGCCTCCAAAACCAGTAGCCTCTTGTGCAATGCCAGTTGCAGAAGGGATGGTTATTCACACTGATACCCCTAAGGTTAAAAAAGCACGTGAAGGTGTGCTTGAGTTTTTGCTAATTAACCACCCGCTTGATTGCCCAATTTGCGATCAAGGTGGTGAATGCGATTTGCAAGATATCACGATGGCTTATGGGAAAGGAACCAGCAGACTTGATGAGCATAAGAGGGCTGTGCCAAAAAAACACTTCGGACCACTGATTGAGACTGCGATGAATCGATGCATTCATTGCACTCGGTGTGTTAGATTTTTGTCTGATGTTGCAGGTACAAATGAACTTGGAGGAATCGGAAGGGGAGAAAATGTAGAGATTAGCACTTACATAAAAAGGCATATTAGTTCTGAATTATCTGGAAATATCATAGATCTCTGCCCGGTAGGGGCTTTAACTTCAAAGCCTTACTCCTTTACAGCGCGTCCATGGGAGCTATCACATTGTGAGACTATAGATGTGCTAGATGCTGTGGGAAGTAGCATTAGAGTTGATTATCGTGGCCTGGAAGTTATGCGAATATTACCAAGACTGAGCGAAGAGGTAAATGAAGAATGGATATCAGATAAAACCCGCTTTGCCTATGATGGACTAAAAGTTCAGCGTCTTGATCAACCTTATGTAAAAAAAGATGGTAAATTAGCCCCAGTTGATTGGAATGAAGCATTAACTATTGCTGCAAAGAAATTAAAGAATACAAAATCAAATAAAATAGCTGCAATTGCAGGTGATTTAGCAGATTGTGAGTCTATGCTTCTACTCAAAGAAATGATGCAAAAACTTGGTTCTGGAAATATAGATTGCAGACAAGATGGTGCAAAACTGATCCCAAACAATAGAGCTTCTTACGTATTTAATACTACAATTGAAGGTATAGAAAAAGCAGATTTATGTCTTCTGGTAAATACAAATCCAAGAATAGAAGCGCCGATCATTAATGTAAGATTGAGAAAGAGATATTTACAGGGCAACTTTCCTATTGCAAGTGTTGGTCCTAACATTGAATATTTGTACCATGTTGAGAAATTGGGCGATAATCCTGATGTTTTGAGTAAAATAGCAAATGGAAATCATAAGTTCTGTGAGCTGCTGGTAGCTGCTCAAAACCCTATGCTGATCATTGGTCAAGATGCATTAGTAAGAGATGATTCTGAATCAGTTCTAGTTCTAGCTGGCAAAATTGCAGAAAAATTTAACATGATCAGAGATGATTGGAATGGCTTTAATGTGCTGCATAAAGCTGCAGCAAGAGTCGGTGGTCTGGACGTTGAGTTTGTTCCTGAAAAAGGTGGAAAAGACACTAATCAGATACTGGAAAATGCAGAAAGTGGTGACATAGAAGTGGTTTATCTTCTTGGTGCAGATGAAATTGATACATCAAAATTAGAAAATACATTTGTAATTTGTCAAGGTCATCACGGTGATAAGGGTGCACATGTGGCAGATGTTATCTTGCCTGGTGCTGCATATACAGAAAAATATGCAACTTATGTAAATACTGAAGGTCGAGTGCAAAGAACAAATTTAGCTGTATTTCCTCCAGGTGAAGCAAAGGAGGATTGGTTAATTATTAAAAATCTTTCACAATATTTAGACCTTTCTTTACCGTATGATAGTTTATTTGATGTGAGAAAAAAATTAGATACTATCGGTCCACAGTTTAGAAATGCCGATCAAGTGGTAAAAAACACATGGGTGCCAATTAGCAATGATGGGATAAGCTTAAGTAATACACCTTTCACTTTAAAGGAGTGTAATTTTTATATGACGGATTCAATAAGTCGCGCTTCAAAAATAATGGCAGATTGTACTAAAGCTTTTTATGAACACGCTAGTTAATATTTTATTTATTTTAGTACCGCTACTACTTTCAGTTGCGTACTTGGTATACTTTGAGCGTAAGGTTATTGGTGCAATTCAACTGAGACACGGCCCAAGTGTAGTTGGACCTTTTGGGCTATTGCAGCCATTTGCAGATGCTATTAAGCTACTGATTAAAGAGCCGATAATACCATTTAGAGCGAGCACCATACTGTTCATTATGGCTCCAATGCTCACTTTTATTCTAGCATTAATTGCCTGGGCAGTTATACCGTTTGGTGCTGAAGTAATTGTAGAAAATGGCCAGCAAGTAGTGATTCCTAAGGTTATAGCAAATATTAATGTTGGAGTGCTTTATGTGCTAGCTATATCGTCGCTGGGAGTATACGGCGTAATTATTGCAGGCTGGTCAAGCAATTCTAATTATGCATTTCTTGGCGCTATACGGTCGGCTGCTCAGATGATTTCATATGAAGTTTTAATAGGCTTAATAGTTGCTACAGTTGTTGTTACAACTGGTACGTTGAACCTTGGAGAGATGGTGGTAGCGAAACACAACATGCCATTTTGGGTTGATTTGCTACTAATGCCTATAGGAATAATATTTTTTATTTCTTTGCTTGCAGAAACTAATCGTCACCCATTTGATTTACCAGAAGCTGAAGCAGAGCTTGTCTCTGGATATAACGTTGAATATTCATCCATGCCTTTTGCCCTCTTTTTTCTTGGAGAATATGCAAATATGATTCTAGCAAGTGCTATGATGACGATATTCTTTCTAGGAGGATGGTATCCGCCGCTGGAGTTCAGTTTACTTTACAAAATTCCAGGTTTGATTTGGTTCGTTTTGAAGATAGTTATACTTTTGTTCGTATTTATTTGGATTAGAGCAACAATACCTCGTTATCGATATGATCAGCTAATGCGTCTTGGTTGGAAAGTGTTTCTGCCAATATCGGTGCTTTGGGTGGTACTCATTTCAGGAGTGTTGCTCTTTACTGGGAATTTACCTGGGTCCAATGTTTAATTTTCCAAATACAAGATTAAGGCGCAGGCGCTCGAGCAAATGGGTTCGCAATTTAACAAGTGAAAATAGTTTATCAGTAAATGATCTGGTTCTTCCTCTGTTTGTTCACGACAGAGAAGAAACAACTGAACCAATTTCTGGCTTACCAGGCGTAAAGTGTTATTCAATAGATGGATTAGTGTCTATAGTTAAGGAAGCTAAAGATTTAGGAATTAATGCTGTTGAAATTTTTCCTGTAGTTGATAGTAAACTAAAATCTGAAAACGCTGAGGGAGCATATAATTCTGACAACTTAATCTGCAAAGCAATCCGTGCTGTAAAATTAAAGGTACCTGAAATTGGTATTATTGCAGACGTTGCACTGGATCCATACACTATTCATGGCCATGACGGCATTTTAAAAGATAATCAGATGGATGTAGAAAACGATGAAACTATATCAGTACTGTGTAAGCAAGCACTTGCTTTAGCGAAGGCAGGATGTGATATAGTTGCTCCTTCTGATATGATGGATGGTAGAATAGGAAGAATCAGAAAATCATTAGATGATAATAACTTTCAAGACGTATTAATATTATCTTATGCGGTGAAATATTGCTCTAGCTTCTATGCTCCATTCAGGCAAGTCGTTGGTTCATGTGGGCTATCACATTCTATAGACAAAAGTGGTTATCAAATGGATTATAAAAATGCGCACGAAGCAATGTGCGAAATTGAAATGGATATAAATGAAGGTGCAGATTTTATTATGATTAAACCAGGTATGCCATATTTGGATATTATCAAAACAGCAAGTGATAAGTTTAATTTTCCGATTTTTGCTTACCAAGTAAGCGGTGAGTACGCAATGATAAAAGCTGCTGCAAATAATGGCTGGCTAGATTATGACAAGGTGATTTATGAATCTTTGATTGGTTTCAAACGTGCGGGTGCAAGTGCAATATTCACTTACGCTGCACTTGATGTTGCAAAAAATTTGGTATCCGTTTAGCAGTGTGGCTAAAAGGCACGTCTGTGCAAACATTATGATTTAGAAAAATCCAAGTAGCATGAAAACGCAAAACCTACTTGACAAACTCCGCCAGCCCCCTTATCATGAAACTGAAGGTATTTTATTATCTTCAATCTGTGCAGATTAAACGACAACAGTATTACGTGATTGGCGTCTTATTTTTAATTTTTTGCACTATGTGCACCTTATGTCTTCACAGCCTTTCTGGGTTTTTACCCATATAAGCTGAAACGCGCTTACAAAGCGTTTAAGACAGTATAGAACGCCGATTTGCAGGATTAGAGAGTGACAACTAGCTAACACGGGATATCTTTTGCCTTTTTTTCTGCTTAGTAAATTTCTTAAATATTAAAGCTAAGGTTAGTTGCACTTAAAAGCAGCTAAATTGCAGTGTTTAAGACTTAAAAAAACGCCAATACTGAAAATAAACAGTGACCGGGGTTTCTTTTGCCTTTTTTTTATTTGCTTGATATTTATAATAGACCCACACCATCACACTCTGGGACCATACAAGAGAAGGCTACTCGGATGACAGGGAGGAACGGTTGTCGGTAAACTTAGAGCTATAATAACTATTTGCCTTTTTTCTATGCAAGAAGTCTATTGATAAGTCCGTTACAATACAGTATTATAAATAATATAAACCAAGTGTTACTTAGGGCATGGGGATTTTTTTTGAATTTTTGGGAAAGATGCTGGGCAAGGTTTTTCCTGCCAAAACAGTAAGCTCTTTTTTGGGAATAGGATATTTACCAGGTTGGCAGAACTATTGGTCTTCTTTTTTAATATTATTTATTGTCGATGTTATATTGATTTTTACATATGGAGGCGAATATTTGCTATATAAAATGCCAAATTCAGGAATAGTTGTAGCTGCTGTTTTTACAAAATTGGCAATAGTTATGTTAGTAATACAATTAATTGGAATATTTATTTTTCATGCTCAGGACCCTTCAGCAAACAGTGGTGAAGAAATAGTAATACAAATAGCGTCAGGGCAAGTATTGACTGTAGCACTTTCAATGCCAGCAATAATGTCAATTTATTATACTGTAAGTAAACTCTATGGGAGTATATGTAAGCAGATGTTTCAATGCCCATTTTGGTTTAATGATTTTATGCACTTTTTCTTTTTTCTTATGATACCTTACGTATTTTTTAATGTCGTAGAAGTGATAAAACCATGGCCAATAAGTTCAATACAACTCAGCTATAATAATGCAATTTCAATTACATTTGAGGGGATTTTTCACACATTTTATGCGGTGATTTTACTGTATTTAACAGCATTTATATTCTGCGATTTAACTATGCATGATGCAATTGTCCTAAATAAAAGCATAATTCAGTATGTGAGGGAAAGTTCAGCAGTTTTAGGTGATTATTTACATAGTGCTGCAAAAAAAATAAATATTGAATAGTACTTATTTATTTATATATTTAGTATAAAAAGTGTGCAATTTGTGTGAATTTACAAAGTATAATAAAAGAGTTGCAAGATTTTTGGGCTGGTGAAGGGTGCGTTATACTTCACCCATACACATCTGAAGTTGGTGCTGGTACATTACATCCTGCAACAATTATGTCTGCAATTGATACAAAACCGACAAAAATTGCATATCTACAACCAGTAATTAGGCCAGCAGATGGACGCTATAGTGATAATCCTAATCGCTTGTATCAACATCACCAATATCAAGTTATAATAAAGCCATCTGGTAATAATTTACAAAACGTCTATTTAGATAGCTTAAAAGCTCTTGGCATATCTACAGAAAAATATGATATTAAGTTTGTTGAAGATGATTGGGAAAACCCAAGTGTTGGTGCATCAGGACTTGGATGGGAAGTTACATGCAATGGAATGGAAGTAACACAGCTTACTTATATACAGCAAGTTGGAGGGATTGACTGCAAGATGATTCCTGGTGAGGTGGCATATGGGTTGGAACGTTTAGCAATGTGCATACAAGGTGTAGATAATGTTTACGATATAACTTGGAACGATAACGGTGTAACTTACGGAGATATTTTTAAACAAAGAGAATATGAATTTTCTTATTTAGCGTTAGATTATTATGATACTAAAGTGGTACAGCAGCAATTTGAAGATACGGAAAAATTATGTAAGTTCCTTATTGAAAAGGAGCTACCAATTGCAGCTTATGACCAATGTATTAAAACTAGTCACCTACTTAATCTGCTTGATGCAAGAGGTGTGCTTGGTGTCAATGAACGTACAGCGCATATTGGTAGAGTTAGAGAGCTGACAAAAAAATGTTGCGAATTGTACATGAGTAAATAGCGTATGTCGTTGCAGTTGTTATTTGAGTGCCTTTCAGAAGAAATACCATCGAGAATGCAGAATGTAGCTGCAACTCAAGTTAAGAGCTGTATTGCCAATGTTTTTAACAAAAATAATGTAAAATTTACATCAATGGAGGTTTTTGTAACGGCACGTCGCATTACCCTATTTGTTGACAACATAAATGCTTTGGAGCTAAAGGATTCCAATAACGAAGTTAAGGGACCAAACATTAACGCACCAAAAAGTGCTATCGAAGGTTTTTTAAGAAAATATCAGAAAAATGAAGAAGATTTGCTCGTTCGAAAAGTAAATAATGAGGATTTTTACTTCATTAAAAGAGAAAGCTGCTCATTTAACATCAGAGAATTCCTCAAAAATCAACTGGAGGAAATGCTCAAAAACTTTTCTTGGTTGAAGAGCATGAGATGGGGCGAAGGAAAAGAAAGGTGGGTTAGGCCAATTAAAAACATTTTATGCATTTTAAATGACGAAATAATACCTGTGTCTTTTGCAGGGATCACAGCATCTAACACAACATATGGCCATCGATTTCTCTCAAGTGATGCGACGTTAACTATTAAAGCACCTAAAGACTATTTTGAATTGCTAGAAAAAAACAGCGTAATTCTCCAGCTGGACAAAAGAAAGCAATTTATACTAGATCAGATTAATAAATTCACAAAAGAGCAGAATTTACAACTTGAGAAAAATGATTATTTACTAAATGAATTGACAGGGCTTATAGAGTGGCCAATCGTACTATTTGGTGAAGTGAATCAAGAAAAGTCATTTGGATTACCGAAGGAAGTAATTCTTAGTATAATTAATACGCAGCAAAAATATCTTGCTTTAAGTAATGGAAAGAGAATTTCACACTTTGTCACTGTTGTCAACGTCAACAATGGTGAAGTTGTTAAAGGACACGAAAGAATATTAGAAGCACGTCTTGCTGATGCACAATTTTTGATATCTCAGGACAAAAAGGAAGATCTGGATCATTATGTCAAAAAATTGGGTTCGATATTATTTCATGCTTTTCTTGGCAGCGTGGGGGAAAAGGTGAAGCGTATTACGTCTCTGTCAAAGTATATAGCTATATTTATTCCACATGCTTCGCTGATAAAAGTTGAACGTGCTGCATATTTGGCAAAAGCTGATTTGGCAACATCGATAGTAAGAGAGTTTCCAGAATTACAAGGAGTAATGGGTGGATATTATGCTTCTTATTTTCAAGAAGATAGAGAAATAGTGGAAGCTATAACTGAACACTATAAGCCAATCGGGCCAGAGCAGGAGTGTCCTAAATCCCCTTCAGCAATTGCTGTGTCAATTGCAGACAAAGTGGATAGCTTAGTTGGTTTAATTGCAGCAGGTGAGAAAATCTCTGGTTCGTATGATCAGTTTGGTTTGCGGAGAATGACAATTAGTATAATTAGAACAATACTTGAAAATAATTTGCATATTCCAATTAGGCTATTGATAGATAAGTCAGTATCTTTATATTCAAGGCTTCTATTTAATGAAAATACAACGTCAGTTGATAAGCCAAATAGAAAACAAATTTCAGAACTAGTATTTAGATTCTGCTTAGAAAGATTCAAGGTTATTTTAAAAAATAGAGATATAAGTCAAGATGTCGTAGATTCAATACTATATAAAATCGATATTAATGATCTGCTGACAGCAGAAAAGCAAACTGTTATATTGGATCGTTATCTTAGTACGCCAGAAGGTGAACAGATTCTAAGCACTTACAAAAGAGTCAGTAACATGATGAGCAAAGTAAGGAAAAGTGATGGCACTACTTATAGTGCATCTTACGGTAAGAGATTTTTGATTGAAAATGAAGAAATTGCGCTATCAAATTGTGCTATAACTGCTTGTAAAAACATAAAACAAGCGATAAAAAATAACCACTTTAATGCAGCGCTTGATGAACTTGCTGGTTTTGCTCCGTTTATCAATCAGTTTATGGACAGTGTAAAGATTAACTGTGATTCTGATAAGCTGAGAAGAAACAGATTATCTTTGCTTGAAAATGTAGTTTCCGTCTTTCATTTAGTAGCAGATTTTAACCTCATACAGGTTAAGCAATGGATAAATGCTCAGGCAATATAAAGAACAAATCAAATCATCTCCACAGTCCTGTGGCGTGTATAAGATGGTTGGAGATAAGAATAAGATTTTATACATTGGTAAAGCAAAAAACTTGAAGTCGAGGTTATCCGACTACCTTCAATTCGAAAACCTTTCTGAACGAATTAGAGTTATGCTCTCACAGGTTATTAAGGTTGAAATATTCATCACTGAGAATGAAATCGAAGCACTGCTTCTTGAAGCACAGTTAATAAAATCGTTGAAGCCACCTTATAATATTGTGCTTAAGGATGGAAAATATTATCCCTATATAACAATTTCCAAGCACGATTATCCAAGAATAGCGAAATATAGAGGCAAATTTAAGAAGAATGAGTTTCATTATTATGGTCCCTTTACATCTGCCGCTGCTGTTAAGCAAACTATATTATCATTGCAAAGAGCTTTTCTCTTGAGAGTATGTTCAGATCAATACTTTTCATCAACAAAAAGACCATGTATTGAGTATCAAATTAAGCGCTGCTCAGCACCATGCATAAACAAAATCACAAAAGACGACTACTGCCAATCAGTAAAACAGGCACGAAATACATTGCTTGGAAGAAATAAGGAAGTGAAAGAACAGTTACTTTTCACAATGAGAAAGTGCAGCAGTGAAGAAAACTATGAGCTTGCTGCTATATATAGAGATCGGGTAAAGTTTCTTGAGCAAATTCAAATACAGCACACGGATTTTTCTTTTGAAAAAGATGCAGATTTCTTCAGTATTGTACGTGAAGAGGATCTAGCATGTATTAGTGTGTTATCGTTCAGAAATAAAGACAACTACGGCAGCACTCCTTACTTTGCCGAGAACTGTGGTGATCACTCAAATGATGAAATTTTATCCACCTTTTTGGTCAATTTTTATAATTCAGCTAACATACCTCCAATACAAATTTACGTTCCAGATTCTATTGTGGATAAGGAAATTATAGAACAAGCACTATATAAGGTTGCTCAAAAGCCAGTAAAAGTTCTGCATGCAAAGAATAAAAAAGAGCGTGATTTATTGAAATTTGTTTATGATAACTCTCAGCATAGCTTAGAGCAGAAGCTTATCGATTATAGAAATAACCTAGAAAAGCTTGAAGAGCTTAGCAAAATCTTCTTGTTACCAAACATTCCAAAGCGTATTGAGGTTTATGACAATAGCCATATATTTGGAAACCAACAAATTGGTGTAATGGTTGTTGCAGGGCAGGAGGGTTTTTTAAAAAGTGAGTACAGAAAATTTACTATAAAGGAAAAATTTTCAGGTGATGACTATAAAATGATGAGGGAAGTGCTAACCAGACGTTTCTCCGGCAATATAAAAGGCATAATACCTGATTTTTTACTGATTGATGGTGGACCAGGACATGTTTCCATAGTACAAAGTGTACTGGAAGTATTGAATATAAACGTTCCTTTTGCTTGTATGGCAAAAGGTCCTGATCGTAACGCAGGAAATGAAAGATTTTATATGCTGGGCAGGGAAGAATTCAGTCTGGCAAATGACAGCAAAGTCATGCTTTACTTACAATCGCTGCGTAATGAAGCCCACCGCTTTGCGATAACTTCACATAGAAAAAAACGCGATAAACAGTTTATAGTTTCACAATTAAGCAAAATACCCGGCATTGGCAACAAAAGAAAAAAAGCGTTGATGTCTTATTTTGGTTCAGTGAAAAATATAAGCAAAGCTTCTCTGGTTGAAATTCAAAACGTACATGGAATTAGTAAAGGTTTAGCAGAAGTCATTCTTAAATACGTGAATTATAAGAGAGGAGTGCTCTTAACCTGACACATATGGCTTTTTGAATACTCCTAATGAACATATTTATAAATAAATATTTACTCTTCTTTTTTATTGTTTTTGGGTTTTTCTTGATCAACCATTTCTCCACCGATCTCTTTTATTTTTAGTATCAACGACTCTGGTACATACATGTCAATTACTTCTTCTGCTGTCACAAATAAAGCCTGATAAGAGTGTGAATTTATTATCCAATTAGGCAATATGTCTTCTGCTTTTATTTCAGAATGTTCCTCTTTTTTGCCATATTCTTTTTTGTTATATACTGTGTAGCAATATAAGTGCACAGCAAAAAATAATACATAAGAGAGCAATATTCCTTTAAGCACTCCGAGAAAGATTCCAGTAACTCTATCGATAAACCCCAACCTTATGGGTGATAATATGTACATTAGCCAGTTGTTTATTATCATGAATATAAGATTAAGTATAATAAATACAGAGATTGTAGAAAGTATGTTTAGTATAACTTTAGAATCAAAATATTTACTATAATTTGGAGTGAAAAAATCATAGTGATTAGCTGTCAGAAAAATTGATAAAAATAGAAACATCAATGCGCATAGCTCTTTTATAAAACCTCTAGTTACCGAGATTATTACGCATAGAACAACAATGAAGATAATTAGGCTATCGAAAAGCATATTTTATATCTATATGGTTTTCAAGATATAATAGTTGTAAATAACAAGGTTGTAAAATTAATTGTATTTATGCTGCATCAATTGATCTAAATACCTAGCGATAATGTCAATTTCTAAATTCAGATAATCATTTATTTTGTTGTACTGAAAAGTTGTATTTTCCCATGTATAGGGAATTATATTTACTATAAATTCCTGATTAATAACTGAATTCACTGTGAGGGAAACCCCGTCTAGTGTAACGGAGCCTTTTTTTGCAACAAATTTAATTAATTCTTGTGGGCACGATAGTTTGATTTCATGAGAATCTAAATTTCGCTCAATTGTTAAAATTTTTACTATCCCATCAACATGACCCTGAACCAAGTGGCCATCGATTCTGTCGCTTAGCCGCATTGCTTGTTCTAGGTTTATTTTTTTTCCTATTCTCCACGTATTTAAGTTAGCAACCTTCATAGTTTCTTGAGACACTTGAACTGTGAATACATCGTTCAGTATGTTCACAACAGTTAAACATACACCAGAGCAAGCTATTGAGTCTCCTTTATTTATAGAGGGTAAGTTTTGTGTTTTGATATGGAAAATTTGATCAGAGTTGGAGTGAGTGGTAGTATCAGTTATAGTCCCGATATCCGTGATAATTCCTTTAAACATGTGGTGAAAATAAATAATTTTACCATGAAAAATTTTTTACAACAACTTATTTCTATTTTGTTATAGCTAAAGTAATTCTGGTTTACCGACGATTTAAAAAACGACAAATTTGTCATTCCGCTGCTTGTTAGTGGGATCTATGTGAGATACCGTGACGGTATGACGTAGGACTGCTGTCATCCCGCTGCTTGTTAGCGGGATCTATCCGCGGCGGTATGACGTAGGAAAACTGAGCCTGCACTAGCTATAGGCGCGAGAAAGGGGATCGTTTTCACTTACTTGCTTAACAGATTCTATAGAATATTCAGAATATATAAAGTAAGCTAAACTCAAAACACATAATGTAATCAATGTCGGTAACCCTATGTTCAATGCTAACCCAATATTTTCTCTTTTTTCTGGTGGCACTAATTCTTTTAACATTGACACTTTTCCTAATGGAAAATGCCATAAGCAAAGTGTTGATGCAGATGCTACTATTATAAATAGACAAAAATAAGCCTTTTTTGAGGAAAATACAGTTTTTAACGGTGATTTGAGTGTAATGTTAGTAGGTGGTAGAGTTTTAGCTTCATTTGTTGCTGGTGAAGGATCTTTAGATTTATTTATTGGTAAAGGGTTTGTAGATTTATGAGGAGTATTTTCATGTTGCGTAGGAGGTTGTTGTATATAAACACCTGAAACTAATTGCTCTTTTTTTTTATATACTTGCTTATGTAAATACTCTTTTGGAAAAGAAGACTTGCCAGCTGGTTGTGGTATTTCTAGTATTTCTAATACTTCTGATATCTCACCTGACTCCAATATTTCATGTAATTGTTTATCTTGAAAATAAACAATATTGAATATTGAGTTAAAAACATTGCGAAATGTTTCTGGATCTTGATTTTTGTATCCATTCATCACTTCAATAAATATTTCATCGAGTTTTTTTCCCCTGCGCTCAATCTGGTTATCTAACATAGCTACTCTAGCATCATTTTGTGCTTGTTTTATGGCTAATTGTTTTTCTTTCTCTGATAGTTCTTTGGTCTGCTTTTTTGACTTCTTTTTTCTGTTAGCCTTAAAATACTCTGTGTGCGAAGTAGTTTGACCTACATTCTGTTCTGCTCCTTGAGGTATTGGATTTCCTATACTACTTGTCATCCAAGTAGCTGACACTGGGGTCCATTTTTCTTTTTTTTTCTGGATTCCAGCGGGCTTTGTTGCATCGCTAGCTATGATGGATTAAAGATAAAAAAGATGGAGAATATCAGTAGCTTATTATTCTGGTATTTATAACAAGAACGGTCAGTGAATACCTAAATTTGAGTAAAAGAAATTTCACTACCACTCACTAATCCGGCTAAAATTCAAGAATTTCAATGCTTTAGCTATTTTCAATAGAATTAAGTTTATTAATATAAATAATAAATTACTATTCTTAAATTTGATCAGATTGATTGCAAAAAAACAAGATTTTCAATAGGTTGCTTATAATCCTAGCTATAGTTAGCCTTTCATAAGTAGCGATGCAACAAAGCCATTCCAGCGTCAAGCGCTGGAATGACACCAAATGGTATATTGTTGCTCTGTATAGAAGGTTTTGGTGTTCTTAAAAGGGATAACCTTATTACATCATTAAAAAAATTGGATAAGGGAAGGAAGATTCTATATTTTGGTATATTAGCTTTTATTGCAGCAGTAACCACTGGAGCTTTACAATTTACTTTGCTTGCTACGTTAAAGCCAAACGAGCCTGTAAATGGTACAATTTGTCTATTTTGTGCGTTTTTTTGCTTAGTTTCACTCTGTTCTTGTCTGTCTTTATTTTCTGCTTCTTTTACTTGTAGTGTAACTTGACTCTGTTCCTCATTTTCAGTTTTTTCTGCATGTTTTAGCTTTTCATTTAAAAATGACCCTATTTGGTGCAAATTATCTAAGTTAATGTCTTTAACATTTGTTTGTAGTATGATTGTTATTCCTTGCAGAAGGATTTGAGGCGGAGCATTATTTACGAATTCTTCTACAGTTTTATCACTATTAGTTTTACAGTAGTTATTATATAATTCACTGCTTTCTTTTGGTACTTTTATGTTGACTGTAAAATTTTTTTCCCGAGAAAGGCAGATTTTAAAAAAATCAATTAAAGATTTTATTTGAAATGGTCTTGTATTAAAGGTGTCTTTACCTGTTGCTGTTAGCTCAAATGAAAATTCTTGTATATTACTTTCAATACTTCTCGAGCGAATGGTACTGATCTTAATTATTTTGCTAGAAAATGCTTTACTTATGTTTTTGGATCTTTCCTTAAAGAACTTAGGTAAATCCTCTATTTTGTACTTATTATCAGTTTCAGTGTCACTGTTGTGCATGGTTGATACAGCAAATTCATCAACGCAAAGGTAAATAAAAAAAACTAATTGGTCAATAAATTAATAATCAAAATGGGACAGTTTTTAGATTGTTGATGCTATTCAAGATTTTACTATAATTAAAGTTTAAGCCAGCGTTTCTAAGATGAATAAAGAGCTACTGAATGAAATACCTTCACTTGAAGATAAAGCGGTCTCTGAAATTGAGAATGCTTCTTCTTTACAAGATTTAGAAAAAGTCAGGCTATCATATTTGGGAAAAAAGGGTGTAATTAAAGCTTATTTTGACAACTTAAAAGAGATAGAAGACGCAGGAAAAAAGCGCAATTTAGGCGAAGTTATCAACGTTTTACGTAATAAGCTAGATCAGCTTATAATGAATAAGGAAAATGCACTAAAAGCCGAAGAAGTTAACTTTAAATTGCAGAACGAGGCGGTTGATATCACGTTGCCCGTTAGACCAGAAAAAATGGGCAAGGTCCATCCACTCAGTAAGGTTCTAAATGAAGTAAAGCTTATTTTTGCACATATGGGTTTTAAAGCAGTTGATGGCCCTGACATTGAAGATGAATTTCATGTATTTGATGCACTGAATACTCCAAGTCACCACCCTGCGCGGGAGGAGCAAGATACCTTCTACTTAAAGAATAAAATAAACGACAAAAGAATGGTGCTGCGCACTCATACCTCATCTGTGGAGATCAGAACTATGGAAAAAGCGAAAACTTTTCCGATTAAAATCGTATCTCCTGGTAGAGTATACAGAAACGACTTTGATGCAACTCACACCCCTATGTTCCATCAAATAGAGGGGTTATATGTCAATGAGAATGTCAATATGGGCCAGTTAAAATTTACTATTCATCACTTCCTTAATAAGTTTTTTGGAGATAAAGGGCTGAAGATACGTTTTCGTAATAGTTTTTTCCCTTTTACCGAGCCTTCTGCAGAAGTGGACATAAGTTATAAAGGTAGTAAATGGATAGAAGTACTGGGATGCGGTATGACGCATCCAAATGTATTTCAAAATGTTGGAATAGATCACACTAAATACAGCGGTTTTGCGTTTGGCATTGGTATAGAAAGGCTTGCAATGCTAAAATATCAAATTAGCGACTTAAGGAGCTTTTATGACAACAAAATCAGCTGGCTTGATCATTACGGTTTTCATTTTTCATCTTTAAGATAAGTGATAAGTAAAACTCATACGTTCGTTATACTTGCTGCAGGGCATGGCAGGCGGATGAATTCAGATTTGCCTAAGGTTCTACACAAAATAGGCAGTTTTTCCATGCTCCAGCATGTCATTTACAATGCAAAACAGTTAAATCCTGAAAATATTGCTGTTGTAGTTGATCTGCCTTTAATTGAAAGACTAAAGTGCTTTAAGGATATACAGTTAATTACACAAGAATTAACACTTGGCACGGGAGATGCAGTCAAAACTGCAATGAGAAACCTGAAAGAATTGCCAGATTCGAGCATAATTATTGTGCAGTATGGAGATACCCCACTCATAAAAAGCAGCACAATAACTAAAATGGTTAGTTGCTTAGAAGGCAAGGCTCTAGTTTGCCTAGGTTTTAGGACAAGCAATAAAGAATACGGTAGGTTAATTATTGAGAATGGTTCCTTAAGAGAAATCGTAGAAGCAAAGAGTGATAAAAATAATCATGAAGAGTTTCTTGCAAATGCTGGAATAATGGTTGCATGTGCAAAGAATTTACGTGAATTGGTGGAGAAAATAGAGTGCAATAGCTCAACTCATGAATATTATTTGACCGATATAGTTTCCATTGCAGTGAAGAGTAATTTAAATGTCGGTTACGTTATTACCGGTGGAGAAGAGGCAACGGGAATAAATAACAGAAATGACCTTATAAAAGCTGAATTTTACTTTCAAGAAAACAAAAGAAAATTTTTTACCAACTCTGGAGTAACGCTTATTGCTCCAGAGACTGTTTTCTTTTCTCTTGATACGCAAATTGCCAGAGATTCAGTTATTTACCCATATGTTTTTTTCGGTACTGGAGTGAAAATAGAGTCTGGTGCGAAAATACTGCCATTTTCGCATTTAAAAAACTGCTTAATTAAAAGTAATGCTGAGGTCGGTCCATTTACCAGAATACGCGGAAACACAACAATTGGTAATAAGGCAAAAATAGGAAATTTTGTGGAAGTGAAAACAAGTGAAGTTGGTCAAAACACTAGAATAAAACACTTAAGTTATATAGGAAATGCTAAAGTAGGGCAGAGGAGTAATATAGGAGCAGGTACTATTGTTTGTAATTATGATGGGAAAAAGAAACATAAAACGAACATAGGAAGCAATTGCTTTATTGGTGCCAATAGCTCACTCATTGCACCGCTTAATGTTCATGATGACTCTGTAATTGCGGCAGGTAGTGTTATAGTGGAAGATGTACCAGAAAAAAGCCTTGCAATAGCAAGAGAAAAGCAGGTGATTAAGAGAATAAAGTAATTCGCTGTAATTATATTATTTTTAATGCTTATATTTGTATACATGCGTATATCAATATTTGGAGGGTAAAAATGAAAAAATTACTTACCTTAGTAGCTATATTGCCTGCTGTTTCTTTGTCAGTACCATGTTTTGGAGTTGATTGGGTTAGAGATAGGATCTATACTTCTTCGTCATACAGTTCTGGCAATTTTAGTCATAGTATCAGTTATCACTACACAAACAGCGTAAAAATTTCAGTTGAGCCTATGATTTCAGTTGCAAATATTTTTAAATATAGACTGCAAGGAGGAATTTTAGCAAATTTACGTTATCATTACGAGTTTACAAACACGGATATCACTCCGTATGTCAATGTTGGTATAGGTGCTGCTATCGATTTTATTGGACAGTCAAAGTTTGGTTTCTCATATAAAATAAGCTCTGGTCTTGATTTTCCGCTTTCTTCAAGGACAAGTGCTTTTGCTGGTTATAGTCTATTGAAAGCATTTGAAGATTATAATCATGGATTTGAGCTTGGAATAAATTATAACTTATAAAACCCCAGCTGAATAGCAACAGGTTGTACTTTTTTCAAATTGAAGCTGAATTTTTGCTAGATAATTAATAAGCCATATTATGGAGTTTTAATTAGAGACCTACCGCAAAAGCAAAGTGAGGGAGATTAAAAATGATCAAGTTTTGCTTCTGTTCAAAACAAGATTTTTTGAGAATTAATTATTGTCTGAGAAAAAGCAGATAACAAGGTGAAAAAAGGTAGAAGTATTTAAGTAGCTCAGAAGGAGCATTAAGTCATGTTTTTTATTTATATTGACAGCATATATGACATCGTTTACGATTAAAGTTAATAACAATAATTTATATTTATCATGTTTGCAGTAATTGAGACTGGTGGAAAACAATATTTAGTAAAAGAAGGCAGTATAATAAAAGTAGAGAAGTTAGAAGTTGAAGAAAAAAAAGAGGTAGAAATCAATAAGGTGATTTGTATTTCAAATAATGGCTTATCTTATTCATCTAATGCTACTGTTAAAGCTGAAGTATTGGAGCAGTGTAGAGGAGAAAAAATTATAATCTTTAAGAAGAAAAGAAGAAAAAATTACCGTAGAAAGACTGGTCATAGGCAGTATATAACTGTTCTTCGTATCAATGAAATTAATCTTCAAAAGTAAGAGGTAAGATATGGCAACTAAAAAATCAGGTGGTAGTTCCTGTAATGGTAGAGATTCAGCAGGTCGTAGGTTAGGAATAAAGAAGAATGGGAAGGTTATTCCTGGTAACATAATTGTGCGCCAAAGAGGCACAAAATTCCATCCTGGGAAGAATGTTGGTATAGGTAAAGATCATACGATTTTTGCCAAAGTAGAAGGCTGGGTCAGCTTTAGAAGGTCAGCAAATAAAAAGACTTTTATTGATATCTTGCCTACAGATAATATGAAAGCTTCAGCTTGAATAAATCAGGGGTCTGTAGCTCAGGTGGTTAGAGCGCACGCCTGATAAGCGTGAGGTCGGAGGTTCAACTCTTCCCAGACCCACCATTTAACCTATTCGAACTTTTCTCTATAGTAATTTAACATAGCACAAAACTGACCTTAACCAGAAAAAGTGGAGAGAAAGAAAGGGCGTTTTTTATAGTGAAAATATTTTTTCAAGTTTGAATAATGAATAGTGATGGCAAACAGAAGAGAATATACAGTTGAGTTTAACATTAGGAGCTGTAAAGCTAGTGAGAGAAACGATTACAAAAATAGCAAGAGACTAGGTGTAAGTGATGGTGTGTTGGGCAAATGGGTAAGGAAATATAATAAAAAAGATCATTGATATTTCGTGTTAAGTTAAGTATACTAAAGAGCTACTCACAAAGTAGGATATAATAGAGAGGTAGAACTATGGGTGCACAGGTACTTAGCAAATTTAATGATGAATTCAAAGCAAGTTATATTGAAGGATTAAAAAAAACTTATTTTGGTGTTTTGTTGTCAACAACCTCTGAAGTTAGAGAAGAAATAGAAAAGTTAATAGAAGACAATCTAACTAAAGGTAAGATAACTATAGATGGAAAAGAAGTTTACGTGGGTTTAATACATCAAAATGATGATACGTATAGTGTTGAATTTAGTGAGGATGATTCTCAGCTAGGTATAAAGGGTGCGTATGTTTATGAACTGCTAATCAACAAGGGTAGGGCAGGTAAGAAAATATTAAGTGTGAAAATTAAAGGTGATAGTAAGGGAAAAGATACTATAATAGGTGGTCCAGGTAAAATCTCAATATTTCCACAACATCTACTTTACGTAAAAGAAGCAATAGCCCATTTGAAAGATGGTGGGAACCCTATTACGGAGTTAGCACTTGCAACAGGAACTGGAAAAACTTTTATAGAATTGCTTGTAGGATATCTGCCAGCTAGACTAATGGGCATACATTACATATCTTTAGCACCAGATACTGATTTAGTAGAACAGAAACGTGATGATTGGAAAAAACTATTATCTAATGTAGGCGTTAATGATATTAAGTTAAATGGAATCAATAATAAAGGAAATTGTGCTATATTAAGCAATAAGGGTCTTCTGGAGAATTGGAATCAGTTCTTGGAGGTTGTAGGTCTTGAGAATCTTCCTGGTATTATAAAAGCCTTGGGTATTCAGGATAAAGAATTTAAAGTAAGAGATGGAAAAATAAGTATAGATGGTAAGAGTTTTGTAATTCACAAGAATGAAATTCAGTTTGGCGATCAGAAATACAAGGTTAAAGATGGCAAAGTTAAAATTAATAATGAAGAATTTACTCTTGATATTGAGAAGCTAGTATTCCTATCTTTTGATGAAGAACATAGGGTAGATAAAGAAGAGATGTATAAGTATCGCATGGGATTGTTGTCTGCACTTTGTCCTACGTTGTTTTTGAGCGCAACACCTTCTGGCAATATTTATGAATATGTTAAAAACAATAACGGCTTGATAAAAACACTTTCTCTGAAAGATAAAATGGAATCTGGTGCTTACGGCCCTCTGGAGCTTAAAGTTCATCAAAGCGTAGAAGAACCCTTGGTCACTAAATATATTAGTGAGCTTGAAGGTGCGGTAACTTTTAGGGGGGAAGCAAGAAGTAAAAAATCTTTTTATCATACGCCGCGCACAGACTTAGAGGATGAAGATTTAAAAAAGGATATAGAAAATTATATATTCTACAATATTCAAAGCGTAGTTGGTGAACCAGCTCTCGTTTTAGCAGAGTCTAATAATCTGAAAGGTGAGTTCAGGAAGAAGATTACCCATGACGTGTTTAAAGACGGGATTAGTTACGGCTATAATACGGTTGGCAAAAAACGCAATGAAATAATAAATCACTTAATTGATGTATATGGAAGTGATAAAAGCCATATAATCAAGGAAGTTGTTGACGGTACTCTCGATTATAAGAGTGAAGTTCACGATTATTCCGCATTTCGTGTTATGCATGGAGTAATTGAGAACACACTTTCCTTCCTTACGGGGCTTTCAAGGAGTGAGTTAGATATAGCAAGGTTTTCAAATTTTAAAGATCTGGGTTCACAAGTTAAAGAAAGTTTGGATAAATGTTCCGCAGGAGAAACGCAAGCAGGCCTGAGAAGGTATTTGACAGAGCAAGGTATCGTGAATGACAAAACAACGAGTGATATTATACAAGGAATGCTAGATGTAGTTAAATTGTTGCAGGATAAAAAAGATACAGACCTGTTTACAAGATTGGTAAGAAACTGGAATCAAGATAAACAACTTCACACTATGATACCGATAAATCTCCCAGTGGATGCATATGGTCTTAATAAACTTGACAAAAAAAAGATTTTAAAATCTTTGGGAATAGGGGCAAAAGAGGTTTTGTTCACAAACCTTGGTTACTTTACGGAATGTGAAATGTTTGACTCAACAAGATCACTTTCAGGAAGAAGATTTACATTTGATGAAAAAAAGTTGAAAGATATTTTCCAGTACTTAAAAGATAATTATGAAATAAATGGCAATATTACAAAGATAGAAGAGGAATGCTTGGAAGCGTACAAGCAATTAGAAGAGAGTGAGAGAAAGAGGCAAGAATATTATGATCAGCATATGTATCCACTTGAAGATAGAGTACGTGCTATAAGCCCTAAAGGATATACATATAGTCTTAGTAACGGAGGGTTTTGTCAGCTTCGGTCTTGGAGGATCAGTGATACCTTAAGTCCTCAAGCTCTAAATGAATTTGAGGAAAAAATCAGTAAAGACAAAGAAGAGTTTAACAAGTATAAAAATGGCAAAGATTACTTAGACTTAGACTCATTGGTGCATTATAGTAAGGAAAATTTATTTGAAAGATTTTGTCAAGTGAAAGAGCAGTTTAAAATGCAAGAACTATATCCATTGCTTAAGCTAAGGAAGTTCTCTGATAAATACAAATATATAGAAGGGAGTGTCCAGGATCATGATGCACTATTGCGTATGGGGCTTTGTGGTAATTATGTTAACCATGAGAAAGTGCAGGGCTTTAATGCCATTGACTTACAGCATGTTGTGATGCTTATAGATCAACGGTCTGATTTTCTTAATAATCCACCACAACTTATACAAGGCCCTGGTAGGCTTAGGTGTTTGAACCTTGCAAGACCTTCAACCTTTTTCTGTTACTCAAGTGAAAGGCTAAAGTTTGATATAAAGTTGTTACAGAAGGGAGGCTACATAGACGATTACAACAGAACAGTGAATCAGGATAATGCAAAAACTCCAGAGCAGTTTGGTGATGAGATCTTAAGTATGATAGATAAGCTCATTGAGAATGAGGTATCTAAGATAATAAAAGGAAAAAAAGAGACTGACGTAAGCTCGAGTAATGAAGGGGAAAAGCTGCAATTTAAAGAGGTTGATGATTTAGCAGTTGAAGTTTTTGATCAGCTAATTTCTGCATTTGAAGCAGCCTATAATAGTAAAGGCCATAATGCTGCAGAAGCACAAGACTACTTTGTTCAAGCTCTTAAACGCGTAACTTATAAAATTGAGGGGCTATTTAGAGGTAGAGTAGATAATCTGGGTATTGAGCACAATATTAGGGGTATTCAATCTAAAATTGATAATATAGTGAATAAGATTCAGGAGAATAACAAAAATAAAGGAGAAGTTGAGGCAAAATTGAAAGTTGATGGAAATATTATAAAAAGATTCCTAATTAAACTTTATCGCTTAGTAAGGCGTTTAATATTTTGCAGAATAAAGCTTGAAAGAGAAAAAATAGGACTTGAAAAAGAAGGAAGAAGCCTTAATCAAGAAAAGACAAAGTTTGAAAAAGAAAAGTCACGATTTGAGGCACAGATAAAAACCGAAGAGAAAGAAGAGTTCATAGGAATAATCAAAAAGAAAGAGAGTATAAAAGGGAAAAATATAACAGAGGAGGAGAGAAAGTATATAATAGAAAATGACATAGAAATTACAAAGGAAAATTTAAAAGAAGTAGAAACCATTCTTGGGCAGATTACAGCACTGGAAGTATTAAAGAGAGAAGAATGGTTTATGCAGCTTGTTAAAATTGAATTTAATACAAAAACAACATTATCTTTATTAGAAGAGATAAAATCGCTTGTAGCTAACGCTAATACGGAATTAGACGAAACAACTCAGATTAATGTATATGCAAAACAACTGATAGATCAGCTTAAACATATGAGTAGTGAAGTGGATAGTACTATTAATGAAGCACGTCTAGAGTTTGTTAGAATAAGATTAGAAAAGCTTAAGGAAGAAAAAGCAAAGATAGAAGAGCTTGCAAATAAAAAGCAAGAATCGCAACGAAAAAAGGAGAAGTTTGAAAAAATACTAAATTATAAGGAAGATAGTATGAAATATAATAAGCATTACGACAACGTAGTTAACTTATTTTTAACAAAAAGTAGCATCAAGAAAAATTACTTGCAAAATAAAGTTGAGTGGGTACGTAAGATATATCCAGAGTTTATGGAGGTATTTTTTAGCCAATACTATACAGAAGACCGTAAGGGTTCTCAACAGTTAGAAGAACATGAAGACATTCATCAGTTAGAAGAACATATTATCTGTTGCACAAAGAGTTCGGTTTTCTTGGAGCTGTTTACCAATGTTGTAATGCCGCTGTACAATGATGGTATGCTGCAGATAGCACTGGATACAATTTACTGTGATGAAGATAACACTTTAAAAGTGGGAGAAATTAATAAATTTTATGAAAGCGTGTTAGAAGGAAAGCCTAATGTAGGACAGGCTAAAGAGGTCATAGACTATATGACAGCAATACAAAAAATGATCTGTAAGAATATAAAACCACAGCCTAATAGTTTACGCGAATATACAGTATACAACGCAAGATCAGAAATTAAGAAATTAGAAAACAAGGAAGCTCATAAGGTAAAATCGGATATTTGTAGATATATCATAAAGCCAATCGTGGAAAAATTGTCAAGTTCTTCTACTATAAAGTATTGGGTAGATGATAATCCATCTAGGCAAGAGAAAGTTGCATATGCTGCTGAAAGTGTTGGAGAAAGGTTAAAAAGCGCAAAACCTTTGAACTGCGAAGTTATTACATCGCCAAACACGGAGTTCACTAATCCTATCCGAGCACAGTTTTCCAAAGGTAATATATCAACTGAGCTGAATGATGTTGTTTCTCAAAAATGGTGCGGGGAGTCATTGGATTTAAGGTTATCTTAATTTATGCACATAAATATTATCTAAAATGCATAAAGTACTGCTAATTTTGCCCGTTTAACAAGAAGGTTGTGAGAGGAGTTTGTTTTTGGTATTATTGGTCCACCATTTAACAGTTAGTAGATGTATCCTTTATAGCGACTTTAATATTGTATAAGCAGAAACCTAAAGCATGAGTTTATATAAAAATTTAGTAACCAGTGAGTCAGTGGCGGCTGGTCATCCAGATAAAGTAGCAGATCAAATTTCAGATGCAATACTTGATGAATACCTTTTCACTGATCCTTTTGCGCGAGCTGCAATAGAGACTTTAGTCACCAAAGATAACGTTATTATAGCTGGGGAAGTATTCGGACCTAACATCAAAAATAGCAGGATTGAAAGTATTGTACGGAATACAATAAAAGATATTGGTTATGAGCATGATGGTTTCCACTGGAGAAAAGTGAAGGTAAATATACTGTTGCATGAGCAATCAAATGACATTGCAATAGGGTTGGATCAAGGTGCTGGCGATCAGGGCATAATGTATGGCTATGCAACAACAGAGACAGAAAACCTTATGCCAGCACCCATTTTTTATGCACACTCGATTCTGAAAAATATCATGAGCGCAGTTAAAGAAGCAAAGCTTGGTCCGGATGCAAAATCACAAATCACTTTGGCATATGAGAATAACCTCCCGGTACGTGCTGAAAGTATCATTGTCTCAATACAGCACCCTGAGGATTTGGATCAATCAAAAGTAAAAGAAATAATTTATCCTTACATAGTTTCATCTTTACCTAAAGGGTGGATATGTCCTGAGGAAAATCTCTTAGTCAATCCAACTGGTAGATTTGTTATTGGTGGACCGGTTAGTGATTGTGGATTAACCGGACGAAAAATTATGGTTGATACCTATGGAGGTTATATTCCACACGGTGGAGGGGCATTTTCCGGAAAAGATGCAACCAAAGTTGATAGATCTGCAGCTTATATGGCAAGATACCTTGCTAAAAATATTGTCTTTGCAGGTTTAGCTGAACGTTGTCTTGTGCAGCTTTCTTATGCAATTGGTGTATCAAAACCTACTTCATTCTATATTGATACATTTGGTACGAATGCGGTGGAGGAAAGAGTAATTAAAGAGTTTATCGAGAATAGTATAGATTTATCAACAAAAGGCATAATCAAGCATTTATCGCTTAATCGCCCTATATATAAACGTACAGCCTGTTATGGACATTTTGGTAAAGAGTCAGAAAATGACGGTGGATTTTCTTGGGAAAGCATGAACTTGTCTGCTGATCTTTGTAGAGAATTCAATATAGAAGATAATAGTAAAATTTCTTTAGATTGCTAAAATTTTTGATTTACAGCCTCATATTTATATACTAGCTTATTGTTGAAGTATAATTGCTTTTTCATAATAATTATACTATATTGGTGATAATTATTATATTCAGTTTTTATTGTGAGGCTCATAAAATGTATAACGAAATAGAAGAAGAATTCTGTAGCATAGCTATAAAAGAATCATCTGATCTTATTGATAGAATAGAAGAACATCCTTTTTATGTTGAATTGATGAATGGCAAATTAAGTTATAAGAAGTTCAAGTTCTACGTTCAACAGACTTTTTTATGCTTAGTGGATTGCACTCGTGCTTTTTTAATTATTGCAGCTAGAGCTAATGATATTGAAACAATGGATAAATTAACCTTTATAGCTCGTAAAATATTCAGTATGCGAAGTCTATGCGAGGAGCAGTTTACAGAATGTAACTCATCCGATAATCACAAAAGATCGAAATCTAGTTCTGCCTTTATTGATTTCTTCATGCGTGCTGCATACCATAATTTAGTAGCTGAAGGCTTAGCAGCTTCTTATCCATGTTTTGGTATGTGTCAGATCACCTTTCAACATACGGTAAAAGATAGCATTCCTTCAAGCAATAAGTATAAAAAATGGATTAATCTCTATAATACTAATATAGTGGATAACACAGCTGATGCTATAACTGAGATTGTGAATAAGCTGTATAGAGAATCTAGTAATAAGGAGAAGAAAAAGATGCTCGAGTTTTTTCGTAACGGATTAGAACTTGAGGTAATATTCTGGGATGAGATGTATTACTCTAATATATCTAGCAAAGAATATTAGCAGCGGATTATTTACGTTGACTTGATCTTTATCGGTAACTACAGTGTTCAGTGGCATAATTAGGAGCTGTTACGGGTCAAATCTTTTAAAGGATATAATTGAGCATCCTTTTAATGTTAAGTTGGCGAATAACACCCTAAATATAGAGAACTTCAAATTCTATGCTCAACAAAAGACGTTGCTCTTAGGTGATTATATTCGTACCACCTTAATTACTGCATCCAGAATGGAAGATTATAGTAGTATTATCTCGCTTACTGAAGTAGCCCAAAGAGCAGTGACTGTTAATAGAGTGCTATATGACTACTACTTTACTATGTACAGTATAAGTCGTGGAAAGAAATCTCTTGAGTGTTTTAATTTCACTAATTTTCTTTTATCCATCTCGTATAGTAATACCTATGAGGCTATGACGGTTTTGTATTCTTGCATGTTTATATACAAGACTGTCGTTGATAGCATGAAAAATAGATTCAAAAAAAATAATAGATATAGGGATTGGTTTTATTTTTGTTACAGTGATTCAGTAAAGTCTGGATGCATTATTTTGGAAAATATTATTGATGGATATTGCAGCAGAGCAAGAGAAAATGAAAAGAGCAAAATGCTTGAGTTGTTTAGAATAACTGCACAATTTGTGTTAGATTTTTTGAATGGTGCATATAATTTTTCAAGATTCAATCAATTTCCTAAGGAACATTGACAATTTTAAGCTAATTTGTATCCTTAGTAAGTATTTTTTAAAATGCTATGAAAAGTAAAGAACATGATTTTCATTTAGTGGACCCAAGTCCTTGGCCAATTGCTATATCAGCAGCAATTCTTATTCTTGCACTTGGATTAGTTGGCGCGCTTCATAAACAAATTTTCGGAATGTTTTGTTTAGTTCTGGGAATCTCCGCAGTATCAGGGGTGCTGTTCTATTGGTGGAGAGATGTAATAAGGGAGGCCATTTATGACAAATGTCACACTGCCATTGTAAAACATGGACTCAAATTTGCAATGTACTTATTTATTCTCTCGGAGGTCGTGTTTTTTATAGTGTTCTTTTGTTCATTCTTTAAAGCCTGGCTTGATCCAGTTTTTTTATTTGAGGCGTTTTCTCCTGCAAAAAAAGTTGAATGGCCCCCTGAGGGGATTTTGCCGCCTGATCCATGGTCATTACCATTCATGAATACATTAATATTATTGCTTTCTGGTACAACAATTACTTGGGCAAATCACTCTTTACTTGAAAATGATAAAAAGAGCATGATTAAAATGCTGTCCATAACTATATTGCTTGGGTTTTTTTTTATAATAGTGCAAGCAATAGAGTATCATGAAGCGAGTTTTTCTCTACAAGAAACAGGAGAAAAGCTTATTTATACATCCAATTTTTATATGATTACCGGTTTTCACTGCGCACATGTTATAATAGGAATAATATTTTTATCAGTGTGTTTATTTAGAGCGCGGAAAGGCCAGTTTACACCTCAGGACCATTTGTGCTTTGAGTTTGCCTCCTGGTATTGGCACTTTGTAGATGTAGTCTGGATGTTTTTATTTTTGTTTGTCTATTGGTTAAGCGTTTATTAAGTGGTTAAAATAATAGGTCTAGATCCAGGGATAAGCAAGACTGGTTGGGCCATTATCAGCCTGAACGAGAAAAATAATATTGAATTTTTGGGCGGCGGTACCATATCAACTGATGGTAAATTGGGTACAGGTGAACGCTTACATATAATTTTTGAACAATTAAAGAAAGTAATATTTCAATATTCTCCGAATGAAGCTGCAGTAGAAAAAATTTTTGTTAATAAAAATCCTAAATCTTCACTAACTTTAGGATATGCAAGAGGGGTTGTAATTTTAGCGTTAAAAATAACAAAGCTAACTATGAATGAATATGATGCAAACTATGTAAAAAAAAGCATTACCGGAAATGGCCATGCTGATAAGGATCAGATTATATTTATGGTGAAGCAAATAGTTAAAAATTTGAGTATAAAATGTCACCATGCTGCTGATGCTCTTGCTGTAGCAATTTGTCATGCTTATACGAAAGGTTCTTGTTTTGTTGAGTAACTTTTATATGAGATTCAGTTTGAAGATTTCCAGATCTGAAAAAACTATTTGATTGTATTTATCTTGTCTAACGTTCGTTGCAAAATAATACATGCGGAGATTTTATCATCTATTTTTTTCGATTTTGTGATTGATATTCCAGTGATTTTTAGTGTATGAGTTGCGATAGATGTTGAGAAGCTTTCGTCTTGTAAGTATATATGTACTTTATATTTTTTTATTATTTTATTTGCGAATTGGATTATGGTTTTACACCATTTAGTTTCTTGCTCGTCCATTTTTAATGGTAGTCCTATTACCATTGATCCAGCTTCATTTTCTTTGAATATTCTATGCAGATAACCTAAATCTTTGCTCATATTTTTCCTATAATATACACTATGAGCTGTGGCTATAAGCTGTGTTTTATCGCTAAATGCTATGCCTATTTGCTTTTCTCCCATGTCAAGGCACATTATGCGCTTATCTTTTGGAATAGACTTTAGAAACTCATCTGGATTTCTATGTAGCATCTATTAGACTTCCTTTAAAGTGACCTTACCCAGAAAAAGTAGAGAGAAAGTCAAGAAAATTTTTTACAAAAAGAATAATGAATCAAATTGCTCAGGAATGCAATAATTAATAGCAGAATGTCTACGCTGTTTAATACACAGCTTCTAATTAAAACTCAACTGTATATTCTCTTCTTTTTGTCATTACTACTCCTTTTGAAAAAACATTTTTATTATAAAAAAACGCCTTTTCTTTCTCTTCACTCTTTCTGGGTAAGGTCATATTTTAATTACTATAGGTTAAAAAGTTAAGACAAAAAATAAAAATGTGGGTTTTGTTTTGACTTTTTGTGTTAATTTTGCAGAATATTAAGATTATCATTTAAATAAAATACATGACGAAAGAGGATTGGGAAGCGGTAATTGGGCTTGAGGTGCACGCTCAAGTTTCTTCTAATACGAAGCTATTTTCTAGCTCATCAACGGAGTTTGGTGCTGAGCATAACACTCAAGTTTCTCTAGTTGATGCGGCAATGCCAGGTACGCTGCCAATACTAAATTATTACTGCATAGAGCAAGCAATACGCACCGGTCTTGCACTTTCTGCAGAAATTAATAAGTATTCTTACTTTGATCGGAAAAATTATTTTTATCCTGATTTACCGCAAGGTTACCAGATAACCCAGTTTTTTGAGCCAATAGTTAAAAATGGTAGAGTATTTATCAACGACAATGAAAAGGAAATAAGAATTGCGAGAATTCATTTAGAGCAAGATGCAGGAAAGAGCGTTCATGAGGAAAGCAAAACTTATGTGGATTTAAATCGTGCAGGGGTTGCTTTAATGGAAATTGTTTCAGAACCAGATCTCCGTTCATCTGCGGAAGCTGCAGAATGCATGAAAAAATTGAGGCAGATTTTGCGTTACATTGGTTCATGTGATGGTGATATGGAAAAGGGATCACTTCGTTGTGATGCAAATGTTTCTGTCCGCCTAAAAGGCAGTAGCACATTTGGCACTCGTTGTGAGATAAAAAATCTGAACTCGATACGTTATATTGTGCAAGCTATAGACTATGAAATACAAAGACAAATTGAAATTTTAGAAGGTGGGGAAGAAATAAGTCAAGATACCTTATTGTTTGACGTTGCTTCGGGAAAAACAAAAGTGATGCGAAACAAAGAAGATGCAAGCGACTATAGATACTTCCCTGAGCCTGATTTATTACCTGTTGAGGTAAGCCAGGAGAAAATTGATTTAATTCAATCATCTTTGCCTGAGTTGCCAGAGCAGAAAAAGCAGCGATACATTGAAAAATTAGGTATCAACGAATACGATGCAAACGTCATTACTTCCGATAAGGCGATTGCTGATTACTTTGAGGAATTGATAAAAAAACATGATTCAAAGCTCGCGGTCACCTGGCTAACTGTAGAGCTTTTCGGTCGTTTAAATAAAGCAAATATTGATATTGTGAGCTCCCCAATCAAAGCAAATGCCTTGTTGGAACTCTTAGATTTTATCGTTGATGGAACAATCTCTGCTAAACTTGGCAAACAAGTATTCGATAGTATGTTTGAAACTGGCAAACCTGCATCTCTCATCATAGAAGAGCAGGACCTAAAGCAAATAACCGATAAAGGTCAAATATCAGAAGTTATCGACACAATCATCAATAACAACCAAGATAAAGTTCAAGAATACAAAAGCGGTAAAACAAAATTATACGGATTCTTTGTCGGCGAAGTTATGAAATCCACCAAGGGAAAAGCCAGCCCTGATATCGTGAATTCAATTTTGAGTGAAAGATTAAGTAATTAGTCACATTTTTTTATTTACATAACAGCACATCTCGTAGATATTCTCAGATTTACGCTACGATATCTTTAATCTCATGACATATAATTTTATTATTTTTTTACCATTTGTCGGCACCATCTTTAAAATTATGTGAGGTTGAGGATGCCTGTAAGATTATCCTGCTCGGCGGTTAAGCGCACCTTTCATGGTATTATGTATCAAGCGAGATGGCTAATGCTGTTTCCTAAACATGCAGTAGATAGAGAGTATTCTTTCCGCCTATTCACAGAGAAAAAATCAGCTAAGGATTTTGATGATATTGTTCTTCGGTATGAACAAGATGGGAAAATAGTACATAGATTCATACAAGTCAAGCACAGGCAGGGTAGGCACAAAAAGATCAGCATAGGTGACTTATTAACACCGGGAAAGAATGGTGCGTTTGGCTTAATAAAATATCTCATTGCTTATTTAAAGATCAAAAGTAGTGGAGAGTTTGAGGGTGAAACAGAGGATTTTGTCATTATTACAAATGATGATTTTGATTCCGCGGATTGGCTTTGTTGCATCGCTAGCTATGATGGATTAAAGATAAAAAAGATGGAGAATATCAGTAGCTTATTATTCTGGTATTTATAACAAGAACGGTCAGTGAATACCTAAATTTGAGTAAAAGAAATTTCACTACCACTCACTAATCCGGCTAAAATTCAAGAATTTCAATGCTTTAGCTATTTTCAATAGAATTAAGTTTATTAATATAAATAATAAATTACTATTCTTAAATTTGATCAGATTGATTGCAAAAAAACAAGATTTTCAATAGGTTGCTTATAATCCTAGCTATAGTTAGCCTTTCATAAGTAGCGATGCAACAAAGCCCCGCGGATTCGACATCGCATCCAGTAAGAAAGCTGAGAATGATGCCGAGTGGGAAGAATAAAGGAAAGGAAATTTCAGTCATAAGAATAGACACACAAGATGAGTTTCTGGATGTAGGTGATGGTGTAAGATATAAATTTGATAATAGTATTATCTCATACTTGCAGGAAAATAAGGATTTTGTAAAGCGTGAGGTAGGTAGAGAAGTCAGCGATAAAGAAATAGAAGACTTTTTAAATAAATTAGTATTTGCAGTCAATTTGCCAAGCGGAACTGAACTTAGTGAAATTATTAAGAGTGAATTGGGCAAGGAATTCAGCAATACTGATGCAAAGCACTTTTACAGCCGTTACCAGGAAGAAGTGCTGATTTTGCTGGAGAAAGAAGAAGAGGAGTTTCTATCATATGAGAAAGCAAAAGCTCTTCTTGAAGAAATAAGAGAGGAAATTTTAGGAGCGGTTTGGTTTGATGTAATAGAGCCAGTGGCATCTTTTACTGGCAGAGGCAGAGTGTTAACAGCTCTGCATAATGTGCTACAAAGAAGTGCAAAAAAACAAGCGGTGATATCGCAGGTTGCCTCTATTAGTGGTCTTGGAGGGGTAGGTAAGAGTGAGTTAGCTAGGAAATATGCTTACAAATATGGAAAGGATTATTACGGTAATGTTATATGGATAAGTGCTGAAAACTCTAAGACTATGGAAAGTTCTTTTCTGGACTTAGCTAAAGATGATAAACTAGGCATTTCTCCCCAGGATAAGTACGGAAATGACAAGATGATAGAAACTATTGTTAAAGAAACATATGCTTTCTTTGCAAGAAGGGGAAGGAAAAGCCTATTCATTTTTGATAATGCTGAAGGGTATAAAGATATTAGTAAGTTTTTACCGCTCTCCTTGGATAATAAGCCCTATATTTTAATTACCTCTCGTAATAAGGGTTGGGGAATATCAGAAGATGAAGGAGAGATAAAAACAATACAGTTAGGTGTATTCAAAGAAACGGAGGCTTTGAAGTTTGTTAAGAGGGCTTTAAATATAAGAAATAATTTACAAGATGAAGAAATAAAAAACCTAACAGAGGAATTACAATATTTCCCGTTAGCTTTAAAACAAGCAGCTGCATATATTAATGAAAAAAATGTTGTACTAAGTTATAGGGGTAAAGAAAAAATTGGTGTTAGTGACTATCTGAAAAGATATGAAGAAGAGGCAAAAAAGCTGCTTGATTTTGAACTCAAAAATAAAAGTGACCGTTATACTAAAACAACATTCATAACTTGGAAAATTACAATTGACGCTATAGCACAAAAAGAATGTGGTTTTGAAGCTTTGAGTATTCTGGAAATAATGGCCTACCTTGCTCCTGACAAGATTCGTATAGAAGAAATCTTTTCAAAATTAATAGCAGATGATGAAGAAAAGCTGTGGAATGCTGTTAAGTTACTCGATAGATATTCAATGATTGACTTAAAAGAGGGAGTGGCAAACATTCACAGACTAGTGCAGAAAGTAACTGAGTTGAATTTACAAAAGGCAGTCCGGGAAGAAGAAGTTCTTAGAAAAGCTCTGGAATTGATAAATAGTGGTGATATAGCAATCAGTCACATTGTGTCTATTTGGGAATATGCAAGTAAATATGGTAAGTTGATTGATGATTTTTACTTTAACTCATCTTGTATACATAGGAAACCATTTTTTATAAAGAAAAGTACTCCTTTGCACTTGCTTGCTGCAAGTGGTGATTTTAAAGCAATTAAGGCTATACTCACACATATATCAACACATTTCCCAGGTAAATTGATAATGGCTGTTAATGTTGAAAATAATTCTGGTCATGCTCCATTACACTTTGCTGTTTATAATGGAAGATTAGATGTAGTAAAGTACCTTGTTAGTAAAGGTGCTGACATTAGTGCTAAGAGCAAAGACGGCAGTACTCTGTTGCACTATGCTGCTCAGGGTGGAAGCTTGAATGTAGTAGAATACTTGATAGATGAAAAGGGTACAGACATTAACATAAAAGATAATGACGGTACAACTCCTCTACACTCGGTTGCTTATCTAGGCTACTTAGCTGTAGTGAAAAAGTTTATAGAGAAAGGAGCTGATATTAATTCTAGGGATATTTATTATAAAACACCTCTGCATTTAGCTGCTAGTAATAGTGATTTAGATGTAGTAGAACATCTTGTAAACAAAGGCGCTAATGTCAATGCTATGGATAAAGATGGCTTGACTCCATTACACTGTGCTGTTTTTCGTGAAAATTTGGAAATAGTAGAATACCTTGCCGAAAAAGGTGTTAATACCAAGAACAAAGATGACGATACGCCACTACACTTTGCTGCCGTAATGGGAAAAGTTGCTGTGGCAAAAGTACTACTAAAACACAACGCCGATGTTAACGCTAAAAATAATGAAGGAAAAACAGCATTGTATTATGCAGCTAATAATAATCACCAAGAGCTTGTGGAATTGCTTTTAGCTCATGGTGCATCCTTATAACTATTGAAATTTTGCATTTAATTTATAGCTCCGCTTCTATCAAGGCATAGAATGACGGAAGTGGGCTTTAATAGCTGTAGTACTATAGCTGTTATACTCCAAAAGTAAGTATTAGATATAACAAATAGAAGAAATTAGATAGAATGATTAAAGGGGCAAGGATATAAAGGTTTAACTTGAAATAACCTGATAAAATTTGAATCACACTTCCAAGTGCTGGCACCCATGAAAGTAATAAAGTTGCAAAAATTAGCAAATTTTTTGTAACTTTTGGCATTGTATATTCGTTTTCTAATTTGTGGTATGATTTTCGTATAGAGATTGTTATTCTACCTAAGTACCAATTAACTATTCCACCAAGGCTTGATCCTAGTACTCCAAAAAATAACATAAGTAGTAGATTGTGATGTGATCTAAAGTACAGCATAGCTTCAAACATAAAGCCTTGGTGTATAGGCAAGATTAACGATGATAATAGGCTATCTTTAAACAGCAGAAAGTAATCTTCCATATAAGTTTACCAAGTTGTTGTACCATCTTCATTGTCAGAAATTGTAACCCCCATTTGTTTCAACTGATCCCTTATTTTGTCTGCAGTATCGTAATTTTTACTTTTTTTTGCAATTTTTCTTAAGTCTATCAACCTTTCTATTTCTTGATGATTTACATCCACAGCAAACCACTCTTGATAACTTGACTCAAGAAGACCAATAAATCTGGCACTCTTAACAAAACTCTCAGTTAATTTAAGCTTTTCACTTTCATTACTCATTTTGTTAATTTTTGCAGCCATTTCATGCAGTATAGCTAGAGCTTCAGGAATGTTTAAGTCGTTTTTTAAAGCGTCTATAAAATCTTTAGAAATCTCTGCGTTACTTTCATCAATATTCGTTGTATCTAAGCCACGTAATAACCGATAAAATTTATTTAAGGTTTCCTGTGCATCAGAAATAACGTTTTCTGTCCAATCAAGTGGTTTTCTGTAGTGAGTTTTGAGCAGTGCATAGCGTATTACTTCACCCTTTATTCCACTATCTAGCAAATCTCTTACTTTGACTATATTAAATAAGGACTTGCTCATTTTTTCTTCATTTACTGTAAGAAAGCCGTTATGTATCCAGTATTTTGCAAACATTGATCCAGCAAATGCAGACTTACTCTGTGCAATTTCATTTTCATGGTGAGGAAATTGTAAATCTATGCCGCCACCATGAATATCAAAATCTTTGCCAAGATAAGCATATGACATTGCTGAGCATTCTATATGCCATCCAGGCCTGCCCTCTCCCCATGGGCTATCCCAATAACTTGAAAGTTTGTAGTCAATATCACTTGCAGGCTTCCACAGTACAAAATCTCCAGGGTGCTTTTTATTTTCATTAACTTCAACTCTGCTACCTGGAACCAATTCATCAGTTTTTTTTCCTGATAAAGCACCATATTCATGGTAAGATTCTATATTAAAATACACGTGTTTGTCAGATTCGTAAGCGTGGCCTGATTGCAGTAAATGTTCAATTAATTCTATAATATAATCTACGTTTTCCGTTGCTTTTGGTTCGTGTGTTGGCTCTTTACAATTTATGCTTTCCATATCATCATGAAAAGCTTTAATGTAATATGTGGTTATACTTTCTATGTTGCTATTTTTCTCACTTGCTGCATTGATTATCTTATCATCAATGTCGGTTATGTTACGCACATAGGTAACTTTGCCATAACAAAACTTAAGTAGCTGAAATAACACATCATACACAACAACAGACCGTGCATTGCCTATATGTGCTGTGTCATATACTGTTGGTCCGCAAACATACATTTTCACATGATCTTTATCGATTGGTGTAAAAAGTTCCTTTTTTTTTGTTAAGGTGTTGTAAAGCCTAACCATATACGAAGCTTTTGAGAAAAGAAAATGCCCCAATGATAAGTTGTGGCCCTTTGACTACTACAACAAGAGTAAGCAATAGTCCGCACAATGATATTAAAACTCCCAATATGGATAGAAACCCATCTTTACTCATAATACCAAGTGAAATAAGAGTCGTACCAATTGCAGGAATAAAGTTGGTAAGAGGTAATGGAAGAGCTATTGATAATGCACAAAGCAACATTACAAAAGCTAAAATTTTTTCGCCAGGCCCATAGAAAATAAAAGACATTCTTGGTTTCATGAACTTTTCTATTTTTTTTAATGCTGGAGAAGTTTTCTCCACCACAAGAGCTAGTGTTGAACGCTGAAAAGATCTTCTTTCTAGCCAACTGGGCATCCAAGGAGAATCAAATCCAAATAGAAGCTGCAGTGAGAATAAGATTAAAGGTATAGAAAGAATAGTTGTATAACCAGGTGGAACCGGTATAGGCACCGATAGTGGCAAGGAGAAGATGATTATTAAAATACCAAAACCGCGCTCATGCAAAGCTGTTTTAATATCGAACAAAGTTACTTTATCGCTATCATTGCTATTGGTATCTGCAACCTCTTTTAGAATATCAGAAGCTAGTTTATCACTTTTAGTCAACTTATCATTTTGTGACACGAAAAACCCTTGATAAAAGTAATTCTTAACACAATTATTGTTTTATTTCAATATGCATTATTCATTTCGCGCTAGTACTTCATTCTTTTGTTAAAGTGTTGTAAAGCTTTTAAGAAGAGAAAGTGCTCCGGTTATAAGTTGTGGTCCTTTGACTATTACAACAAGAGTAAGCAACAACGCACACAATGACACTAAAACTCCCAATATGGATAGAAACCCGTCTTTACTCATAATACCAAGTGAAATAAGAGTTGTGCCAATTGCAGGAAGGAAGTGAGTAAAAGGTAATGGAAGAGCTATTATTATTGCACAAAGCAACATCATAAAAGCCAGAATCTTCTCACCAGGCCCATAGAAAATGAAAGATAGTCTTGGCTTCATGAATTTTTCTATTTTTTCTAATACAGGGGAAGTTTTCTCTACCACAAGAGCTAGTGTTGAACGCTGAAAAGACCTTCTTTCTAGCCAACTGGGCATCCAAGGAGAATCAAATCCAAATAGAAGCTGCAGTGAGAATAAGATTAAAGGTATAGAAAGAATAGTTGTATAACCAGGTGGAACCGGTATAGGCACCGATAGTGGCAAGGAGAAGATGATTATTAAAATACCAAAACCGCGCTCATGCAAAGCCGTTTTAATATCGAACAAAGTTACTTTATCGCTATCATTGTTATTGGTATCTGCAACCTCTTTTAGAATATCAGAAGCTAGTTTTTTATCTTTAGTTAGTTTCTCACTTTTTTGCACAATTATCCTTTAATCAAACTATTCCTTTTAAACTAACGTAATTATTGCTGTATTTCAATATACATTTATTATTGTTAATTGTTAGAGTTAAAGTACAATCGTAATTTTGTCATTATACTTGCAGTTGGTGCAAATGAAGTTGTTTGTTACAGCATCAATGCAATACAGTTTTCCCTTGCGTGTTTTTTGGGCTACACGCAAGGGTTAAACTACCTATAAAAAAAAGTTATAGTATATCATTAGTATCTGACTGTGAATAATGACTTTCGTCACTTAATGGATCAGAATACAATGAACTCTGTGATAATTCGGTAGATTCACTTTCTTCTTCTGTGCCCCATATCCATGATATAAAACTTCTAAAAATAGATGCAATAGATGAAAATACACCAGGTTCACTCGTTTGTGTAGATTGACTTTCTTCTGTGTTATCATCTAGCTTAGCGGTTTCTTTTTGCACTTCTCTTTTTTCTCTATAGAGTTCTTTGTTATTATATAGTGTATCTCCTTCTGTTTCCTCTTCCTCCACTATATTTGTTTTTTTATCATCTTCATTGCTTTCTCTAAGCTCTAATGCCTTGTTATGAGCTGGATTTTCATATTCTTCAGTTTTATATTCTTTTGTCTGTCCACTATCTATATCTTTTTTATTTTCTTCTTCTACTTGATTCCCGATTAAATTTCCAACTAATTCAGGGTCTAATGAATTCTTCATATTTGTTAATAGCTCATTTTGGAACACATGGCCCAGCTCATGACCTAAAACAAAGTCCATACCGGCAAATTTGTATACTACTATCGCTTTACCATCAGTTGCACCATAAGCATTATCTGCGTCAATGCCAGCTAATTCATTATATTTCTGGTAATCATTCTTGTTGTTAAAAACATTAACTTCTAAATTTAAAGTTGTTTCAGGTTTGTTTACATCAAACAATTTTTTAAAATTTTCATAAGCAACATGAATGTCCTTTTGAATTTGGAATTTCTCTTGTGATGACATGTCATCATACCTTATATTATATTTTATACCTTCATCTTGGAATGAAAATACTTTTGGTAATACTTCCTCTATAGTTTCTGGTGCTTTGTCAAAGATCTTTGACTCTGAAGGCTTATATATCTTATTAAAGAATTTTGGTATACATTGTTCTCTAATGTTATATATATGATTCCCATCCATATCACGAACTTCATAATTGTATACAGGATTTGAGTTATTTTTGATTAATTGAAACTTTTGTCCATTAGTGTTAATACCTATTTTACCATTATAATCTTCAGAATAGTTTTTGTATTGTTGATTGTTATTTTTACTCATTTTCGTACCTCACTATTTAAATAAATTTACTCTTACATTATCAGTATAGTATGTATAAAAATTTATTAATAATAATGATTGTATTTTTAAATTTTCACTACAAGACTTGTTTGTATGCTATATAAAGTGACCGCGAAAATTTCTATAAAGCATTTTAACAATATTAGAAAAATTATGAATTCAGAGGAAGGTGAAGCAGACGCAACAGCTTAAGCGGAAAGATTGAAAAATAATTGATGCTTTAAGTGAGTAACACGCACCTTAGTGCGTGTCACGAAGTATGAGGACGCTAACGATCTGGTTCATTAGACGATAATTTTTCTGAGTCCTTAAGCTCCTGTTTAAGGTTTTTGATGCCTTTTCCTAAATCACCCATAACTTGCGGTAATCTGCCTGCACCAAACAGAACTAAAATTATTATTAAGACTAGAAACAATTGCCATGGTCCTAAACTCATTTTCACCTCCATTTAAAATATTGACCTTTAAATATTAAAACTTGACTGAAGTCAAGTAACACATAGATTATATCACCTTTATTTAATTATAAATCAAGGTTTTTTAATTATTTTATAACAATTCCAAATTAGATTGTTTTCTTGCAGCGAATAAGTGGAAACTTTTCGCTTAACTATAGAGTAGAGGAGAGCTCACTAAAAAACTTTGCTAGCGTATCATCTTTAGGCCTATGGTATATATCGCTAGAAACTCCTGATTGAATAATTTTACCATTTTTCATTACGTAGATAAAATCTGCAACTTTCAATGCTTCTTGCGGGTCATGAGTTACCATTAGCACAGGGATATTTTTACTTCTAAAAAGGGACAATATATGTTGTCTTATTCGGCACTTGAGCAGTATATCCAAATTAGAAAATGGTTCATCTAACAACACAACATCAGGGTTTTGTGCCATCACTCTTGCTATTGCAACTAATTGTTGCTGTCCTCCAGATAAGGCGTTAGGGTACATATTTTCATATTTTTCTATATTGAGTAACTTCAAGATTTCCAATGCAATTAGGTGCTTTTCTCTCTTGGAAGAGCTGCGGATAGCAAAGGTTATATTTTCTACTACTGTTTTGTGAGGAAATAATGCAGAATGCTGAAAAATCAATCCGATATTTCTATGCTCTATAGCGACTGATGCCTTATTGCTTGCAACTAACCTATCATTTATAAAAATAGTTCCAGATTTTGGATTTTCTATCCCTGCAATTAATTTCAAAATTGTTGACTTGCCACAGCCAGAATGCCCCAATAAACATGCAACACTTCCTTTTTTTACTTTAATGTTTATATTGCTTAAAGCAAAGTCGTCTTGATTGTTATAGAAATAACCAATGTTGTTAACTAGCATTAATCTTACTTAAACCATGTTATTAAATATAATAGCATTATACTCAAGAAGTACAGAAATGTTTCTTGTCGTCATAAATTGGTTATGCAAGAAATCTAGAAAAGAGAAGGATTTTTTGCTATAACTTTACATAAATGGTAGGAAACACGGGACTATAGCTCAGCAGGATAGAGCGTTGGACTCCTAATCCGAAGGTCGTGCGTTCGAATCGCACTAGTCCCACCACATTGCTTCACAAATTTCATGGAGATTTTTTTTCACAAATACACACACCTATTCCAGTGTCAAGCACTGGAATGACAAGTTCTTGGCAACCCCTACGTCATACCGCCGCGGTATCTCTTAGCATAGATCCCGCTAACAAGCAGCGGGATGACGAGGTTATCGTCATGCCACCGCGAACCGTCATACCGCCACGAACCGTCATACCGCGATTCATTCGCGGTATCTCTTAGCCGCTAACACGTAGCGGGATACTTGACCTTTACAGGGATGACGGTTGTCGTTTAGTTATAAATATTTAAGAAATTTACCAAATAAAAAAAAAGGCAAAAGAAGCCCCGAGTAGCGAGTTTTGACTCTATATTACTGTAAGTGGCGCTGTAATAATGTGCTAACGCTTAAAATAAGCGCGATTTGGCTGAATGTAGAAAAAATAAAAAAGACATGCAGCCGCTATAATTTTATGTAATCCGCCAAAAAATACCCTAAGTTTTTTACTGAATTTTGTCATTGAGCCTGCAGGTCAAAAACAAGTTTTGAGTCATGAATACCCTTGCTATCATAATAAGGGGGCTGGCGGAGTTTGTCAAGGAAGTTTTTTGTTTCTACTGAATGACAGTTGTGGCTTGGGAGGTAGTGCAAGAAGTCTACTGATGGCTTTCAAAGCAGTTGAGCTTAATTATTAGAGTAGTAATTTTTATTTTTATATTGACTATTGAGGTTTATTATTTTATAACTAAAGACTTAGTTATTTTAATGAGCTTGAGTTTATAACATATGCCTACGATAAATCAATTAATACGTAAGGGTAGATTAGGATTGACCCATAAGAAAAAGGTACCAGCTTTGGGAGAAAGCAACCCTCAAAGGAGGGGTGTTTGCACTAAGGTGTATACTACAACTCCTAGGAAGCCTAACTCAGCACTCCGTAAAGTAGCCAGAGTAAAAATTAGTGGGTATGGTGAAGTGACAGCTTATATACCTGGTGAAGGTCATAATTTACAAGAGCATTCTGTTGTTTTGATACGTGGTGGGCGGGTTAAAGATTTGCCAGGTGTGCGTTATCACATAATAAGAGGTGCCCTTGATCTGCGTGGCGTGCAAAATCGAAAGAAAGCTCGTTCAAAATATGGTGTAAAGAAATCTGGTTAAAATTTATGGCTCGTCGGAATAAAGCAAAAAAAAGAGAAATAAGTCCTGATTCGCGTTATGGCAGTGTTTTGCTGATGCGTTTCATTAATACAATCATGAAATGTGGTAAAAAATCTACTGCAGAAAAGATTATCTATGACGCTTTGTCTTTAGCTGAAAAGAAAATAGGCGAAGGTGGGTTATCAATTTTTGAAACAGCGGTAGGAAATGTTACTCCTTCTATAGAAGTGCGTTCTCGACGCATTGGTGGTGCAACTTATCAAGTGCCTGTTGAAGTTCGACAAGATAGAGCGATTTCTTTAGCGTTAAGGTGGATTGCTAAAGCAACTTCTGCTGCTCGAAAAAAGAGTGGAAAAACCACTGTTGATTGTTTGCAATCTGAAATACTGGATGCTTATAATAAACGCGGTGGTGCGTTTAAGATGTGCGAAGAAAAATATAAAATGGCTGAGGCTAATAAGGCATTTTCTCATCTTCGTTTTTAATGTTAGCTAATTAATTGTGATATGGAAATTGGGATATCTAAATACAGAAATATAGGAATAATGGCTCACATAGATGCTGGTAAGACTACCACAACAGAGCGTATTTTATTTTATACTGGTAAGCAAAATAGAATTGGTGAAGTGCACGATGGGGCAGCTTCTATGGATTGGATGGAGCAGGAAAAAGAGCGTGGTATTACAATCACATCTGCTGCAACAACATGTTTTTGGAATGATCATAGGGTCAATATAATAGACACTCCAGGTCACGTTGATTTCACTATTGAAGTTGAGAGATCTTTAAGGGTTTTGGATGGTGCAGTTGCTGTATTTGATGGAGTTGCTGGAGTTGAACCTCAATCTGAAACAGTTTGGCGTCAAGCTGATAAATATAGCGTTCCTCGTATCTGCTTTGTTAATAAGATGGATAGAATAGGGGCAAATTTTTATCGATGTGTTGATATGATAAAGACGAAGCTTGGTGCAGCACCTTTAGTCATTCAGTTGCCAATAGGAAGTGAGAAAGATTTCAAAGGTATAATTGACCTTATTTCTATGAAAGCCATTATATGGCAAGAAGAAACGTTGGGTGCTAAATTTTCTTATGAAGATATTCCTTCTGATTTGCTTGACAAGGCTCAAGAATATCGAAATCTTTTATTAGATGCTGCAGCTGAGATGGATGATGAAGCGATGAATACTTACTTTGAGTCTAATGATCTGCCAGTAGATTTACTGAAAAAATGCGTGAGAAATGGAACCATCAAAGGAAAATTTGTTCCTGTATTATGTGGATCAGCTTTTAAAAATAAAGGCGTACAACCACTTTTAGATGGTGTGGTTGACTTTTTACCTTCTCCTATTGATGTTGATGTAATTGTTGGAACTGATCCTAAAGATTCAGAAAAGAAAATTGAGATCAAACCTTCAGAAAAAGAGAAATTCGTTGCTCTTGCGTTTAAAGTGATGACGGATAAGTTTGTAGGCAGCTTGACGTTTATTCGTATTTATTCCGGTAAGTTAAAATCCAAATCCGCTGTGTTAAATGCGGGAAAAAATGAGACTGAAGGAATTGGCAGAATGCTGCTTATGCATGCAAATAACAGAGAAGATATAAACGAAGCTAAAGTTGGCGATATAGTTGCCTTAGTTGGATTAAAGAGAACAATTACTGGTGACACTTTATGTTCACCTGATTTTCCTATATTATTAGAGCGTATGGAATTTCCTGAGCCTGTTATTGAAATTGCTGTGGAACCTAAAACTACTTCAGATCAGGAAAAATTAGGTGTTGCTTTAAATAGATTGGTTGCAGAAGATCCTTCTTTAAGAATGTCAGTAAATGCGGAGAGTGGGCAGACTATATTGAAAGGCATGGGTGAGCTGCATCTTGAGATTATTGTTGATAGAATGAAGCGCGAGTTTAACGTTGAAGCTAACGTCGGTGCGCCTCAAGTTGCATATCGTGAAACTATCACTAAATCTGTTGAAATTGATTATACTCATAAAAAACAGTCCGGCGGTGCTGGCCAATTTGCAAAAGTAAAGATTATATTTGAACCTCTTGAGCCTGGTTCTGGGTTTCAATTTGAAAGTAAAATTGTAGGTGGTGCAATTCCAAAAGAATATATTCCTGGTGTACAAAATGGTTTAGAGTTGATAAAAGAAGGAGGCATGATCTCTGGTTTTCCGGTTATTGATTTTAAGGCTACCCTTATTGATGGTGCTTTCCATGAAGTTGATTCTAGTCCTTTAGCTTTTGAACTTGCTGCTAAAGGTGCTTTTAAAGAGATGGCAAACAAAGCTGGTCCAAAAATGTTAGAACCTATAATGAAAGTTGAAATCATTACGCCTGAAGAGTATATGGGCGATATCATGGGCGATGTAAATAGCAGAAGGGGGCAAGTTTCAAGTATGGAAACGCATAATAGTAGCACTATAATTCTTGCTTTCGTACCTCTTGCGAATATGTTTGGTTATATAAATGTTTTGCGTTCTATATCTCAGGGAAGAGCTCAGTATAGTATGCATTTTTCTTATTATGAACAAGTACCACAATATGTGGTTGATGAGTTAAAGTTAAAGTATAATTAAGGGTAATAATTATGACAGCAGTAGTGGAAGCATTTGGAAAGCCGCATGTAAATGTGGGAACAATAGGACATGTGGATCATGGGAAGACAACGTTAACAGCGGCGATAACAAAGCATTATGGAAATTTTGTAGCGTACGATCAGATAGATAAGGCGCCAGAAGAAAGGAAAAGGGGGATAACGATAGCAACAGCGCATGTTGAGTATCAGACGGAAAAAAGGCATTATGCACACGTTGATTGTCCTGGACATGCTGACTATGTAAAGAACATGATAGTAGGTGCAGCACAGATGGATGCGGCGATATTGGTAGTGTCGGGGGTTGATGGGCCAATGCCACAAACGAGAGAGCATATATTGCTAGCGAAGCAGGTAGGTGTTGGATATATCGTGGTGTATATAAATAAAGCTGATGTTGCTGATGCTGATATGATAGATTTGGTAGAAATGGAAGTGAGGGAATTGCTGAATAAATACGGATTTCCAGGGGATGAAGTGCCTGTGGTAGTGGGGTCTGCATTGAAAGCGCTGGAGGATGACAGTAGCGAATATGGAAAGAAATCAATAGATAAATTGATGGAAAAGTTAGATGAGTATGTGGCAGTTCCACCAAGGCCTGTGGATTTACCATTTTTATTGCCAATCGAGGATGTATTTTCGATATCGGGGCGAGGAACGGTGGTAACAGGAAGGATAGAGAAGGGAGAGATAAAGACGGGAGAAGAGATAGAGATAATAGGTCTGAAAGCGACGCAAAAGACGATATGCACAGGTGTAGAAATGTTTAAGAAGTTGCTGGATAAGGGAAGTGCAGGACTCAATGTAGGAATATTGTTAAGAGGAACAAAAAGAGAAGAAGTGGAGAGAGGGCAAGTATTAGCAAAACCGGGGACGATAACGCCGCATAGAAAGTTTAGGGCGGAGGTTTATATATTAAAGAAAGAGGAAGGAGGAAGGCATACACCATTTTTTGCGAATTACCAGCCACAGTTTTATTTAAGGACAACGGATGTAACCGGGAGCATAAAATTGCTAGATGGGAAGGAGATGGTAATGCCAGGAGATAATGTGAGTGTAGAAGTAGAATTGCAAGTACCGATAGCAATGGATAAGGGATTGCGTTTTGCGATAAGAGAAGGCGGTAGAACTGTTGGTTCTGGTGTTGTTTCTGAAATTTTGGAGTGAGAGTTTGAGTTATAGGAGTGTAGCTCAATTGGTAGAGCGCTGGTCTCCAAAACCAGAGGTTGTAGGTTCAATTCCTATCGCTCCTGCATTAATGTTGTGGTGAAAATGTTAAAAAGTTTGTGTGTTTTTTTCTATGATATAAAGCAAGAAATACGAAGAATTGCTTGGGTAAAGAAACAGGAGGTGTTGTCATCTCTATTTGTTGTGATGATTGTTATATTATGCTTTTCGATTTTCTTCTGTTTTGTGGATTTTATGTCTCTTTACGTAATTAAGGCTTTATTTGGAATTATTTATGGAATGTGAATATAAATGGTATATCATTAGAGTTGATTATGGATATGAGCAAAATATACGCGAATTGGTAAGTAATGCTGTTTATTTTAAGGAAGTGTTTATTCCTTATCAAACGGTATGTAATTCAAAGTCTGATATAAAAGAGTTATGTGAAGTGTATGTATATATGCATCTATGTGATGAAAGCAAAGATATTTTGAATCAAACGCCTGGATTCTGCAGTGGCGAATCTGGTGATTTTGAGATGATTTCAGATGATGAGATAAGTTTAAAGTGTAAAGAATTTAATAGATATAAATGGTATATCTTGAGAGTTGCTTCCAATTGTGAAGAGAAAGTGCGCCAACATATATTGGAAAATTCTATGAGATTGGGTGTTAATGATTACTTTAAGGAAGTTTTTATTCCATATGAAGAGCTAAGTGAAGTAGAGTTGAAATCTAAGAAAATTGCTACACGAAGGAAATGCTTTCCTGGTTATGTCTTTTTATACGTGAATTTATGCGATGAAGTATTGAATTTTATCAATAATATACCAAAATCTCTTAAGGTTTATGGATTTTTGAAAAATGGTAATATTCCAAAGGTGATTTTGGATGATGAGATTCACTCAATGTGTAATGCACTTTATAATGCTCAAGAGACAAAGAAGTTAGGTTATGGTTATGAAAAAGGTGAAAAAGTGAAAATTAATGATGGTCTTTTTCAAAATTTTACTGGTGAGGTAAATATGGTAAACGATGAGAAAAAAATTATTAATGTGGAAGTATCAATTTTAGGTAAGCCGACAATAATAGAGCTTGATCTGGCTCAAGTAGAGAAAATAGAGGATTAATTATGAGTGTTATAGTTGCTAAGATTAACTTACTTATGGAAGCTGGGAAAGCAATTCCAGGACCGAAAATTGCTTCAGTACTTGGTCCACGTGGTATACCTGTTCCTAAGTTTTGTGAAGCTTTTAATAAAGTTACTAGCGCTGCTAACGCTAATTATAAAGTAGGCGATTTAGTAACAGTGCGAATTTCCATAAAGGATGATCGCTCTCATGATTTTACTGTCAGCGGTCCACCTGTGGCTTATTTACTTAAGCAGGAGGCTAAGTTAAGTAAAAGTTCTGGTAATCCTGGTAAAGAATTAGTGGCTAAATTACCTATGTCTGCTATAATTAAAGTGGCAAAGTGCAAGATGGTTGATATGAAAGTGGATAATGAAGATTCAGCAGTGAAAATGGTTGTAGGCACTGCAAAATCTATGGGTATAGAAGTTGTGGAAGGTTAGGTAAATGAATACATATAATGATAATCCTAAGCAGTGTTTGAAGAAGATTATTGAGTCTGCTTCAGCAAAATTTAATGAATCAGTTGATATTGCAGTCAATTTAGGCGTAGATTCACGTAAATCTGAAGAGCAGGTGCGTGGTACAGTAGTTTTGCCTAAAGGTATCGGGAAGAATATTAAAGTAGCTGTTTTCGCTCAAGATAAACATTTATTAGAAGCTGAAAAGGCTGGTGCTGATATCGCAGGAGGAGAGGATTTAGTTGAAGAAATAAAAAAGGGTAGAAAATTAGATGTTGATTGGTGCATTACTACTCCTGATTTTATGGCAAAAATCACTCCTATTGCAAAAGTATTGGGTGCTAAAGGGCTGATGCCTAACCCTAAATTTGGTACTGTGACTTCTAACATTGCAGAAGCTATTAAAACCATTAAGTCTGGTCAGATAAAATTTAGAACAGATAAAAATGGTGTTATTCATGGTAAATTAGGAAATATTAAATTTGATATTGATGACTTGCTAGAAAATTTAAAAGCCTTTCTTAAAGTAATTAAAGATAATAAACCTATTTCTGCGAAAGGAATTTACTTTAAGGGTGTTTTTTTAAATTCAACTATGGGTGAAGCTTATAAGATAAGCAAAGTGGAAGATATAATTTAAGGGAGTGATACCGTGAAGCGTAAAAATAAGGATGAATTTATACAGAGCACAATAAACGTATTTGTAAATAATGATTTCTTGATATTAGTAAATTTTAAATCTATAAATGCTAATGATTCATTAACTCTGAGGAATAGCCTGAAGTCTATAGCAGGTGGGGTATTAGTAGTTAAAAACACTCTAGCGCGCTTGGCTTTGGAAAGGACTGGTAAATTTTCTTATTTATCAGGCAAATTTTCTGGTTCTGTTGCTATTATATACTCTAGTGGCATAGTAGAAGCTGCAAAGTTAATAGTTGATTTTATTAATGCTAACAAAGAAAAAATGTCTGTGATTTGCGCGGCTCATATAAATGAATTGTTAACAGTGGAAGATGTTAATAAACTGGCTAAGTTGCCTTCTTTGGATGAGTTGCGTGTTAAAATTATGCGTTTAATATCTTATGATATTCCTGCTCGATTGGCGTTGTCTATTAATTCATCTTCTATGAGGCTTATGAGAGTTTTGGATTATTATAGTTCTAAAAAATAAATTTGTTGTTAAGTAAGGTGGTAATTATGAGTAATGTAACAAGTGATTTGGTTGATAAAATATTATCTTTAAACCTATTAGAGGCTTCTGAACTTGTAAAAGTTCTAGAAGAGAAAATAGGGTTGCCTGCTGGTTCTTTTCTTGGTGGGGCTGTTGGTGCTGGGGCGCCTATTAGTGATAATGCTGCTGCTCCTGCTGCTCAAGAAAAAGCTGAGTATAAAGTTGTGATTAAAGAAATTGATGCGAGTAAAAAAATAGGAGTTATTAAAGCTGTGAGAGAAGTTAATTCTACATTGGGTTTAAAAGAAGCAAAAGAGTTGGTTGAATCTTTACCTAAAGATTTAACTGCTAATGTTCCTAAAGACAAAGCAGAAAAAATCAAGCAAAAACTTATTGAAGCAGGAGCAACTAAAGTGGAGCTTGAATAATATTTAATGTATTAATTTTATATTGATATAGCTCTTTTAATTAGTTTGGGGTATTTTAATGGTTGATTCTTCTTATATGTACGCTTCTGGTGCTTTTGTCCCTAGAGTTTCTTATTCTAGGTCGATTGATTTAAAAGGTTCTTTATTGGATTTGGTTAAGGTTCAAAAAGAATCGTATGATTCATTTGCTCCTAAGAATAAGGGTAATGAAAGACTTGAAGTTATCTTTCATACAATCTTTCCAATAAATGATCCTTTGCGTAGGGCTACTATTGAGTTTATAAGTTGTAGGGTAGATGATCCTAAGTATGATGAATCTGAGTGTATAAAGCGTGGTGTAACTTTTTCTGCTCAGGTTATTGCTTCTATACGTCTTGTTGTTATGCAGGATGGTATTTCTCTTGATGAATATAAATCGATTAAAGAGAGTGGAGATCATTCTAAACTTGCAACCGTTGTAAAATCTATAGAAGAGCAGGAAGTCCACTTTTGTGGGTTGCCTATGATGACTGATAAGGGCACTTTCATCATTAATGGTGTAGAAAAAGTTATTGTCTCACAAATGCATAGGTCTCCTGGTGTATTTTTTGATAGCGATAAGGGAAAAACTTACAATTCTGGTAAATTGATCTATTCTGCTAGAATTATTCCTTATAGGGGTTCTTGGCTTGATATTGAATTTGATGTTAAAGACCATTTGTATTTTCGTGTTGATAGAAAAAGAAAATTGCCAATCTCAGTTTTGTTAAAGGCGTTAGGTCTATCAAATAATGATATACTCGATAGATTTTATGAGAAAATAAAGTATGTAAAACATAAAGATGGTTGGAAAGTGCCTTTTGTTCCTGATAAATTTAAAGGAGTGAGGTTGCCTTTCGACTTAATGGATATTGAAGGTAATGTGCTGCTTAAAGCTAACGTTCGTATCACCTCAAGACTAGCTAAAAAGCTATATGATAATGAATTGAAAGAGTATCTGGTTCCTTTTAATTCTATATGTGGTTTATTCCTCGCAGAAGATTTAATGGATAGTGCTAGCTCTACGAAAATTTTATCTGCTGGTGAATCTATAAAGCTGGAAGACATAAAGAAGCTTGAGTTATTGTCTGTGGATGAAATATCAGTATTGAACATAGATAATGTATCTGTTGGACCTTATATATTAAATACGCTTTTCTTAGACGAAAACATGTCTTATCAGGATGCGCTATATGAAATATATAGAGTTTTGCGTCCTGGTGAAGTTCCTGTTTTAGAGATAGTAGAGGAGTTTTTCCGTAATCTTTTCTTCAGTCCGGAATATTATGATTTGTCTAACATTGGTAGGTTGAAGCTTAACTCTTACCTTGGGTTAAATTATGATGAGGATTTAACTGTTTTAACGTATGAAGATATTATTGAAATTGTAAAAAAAATAGTATTGTTACGTGACGGTCAAGGATCTGTAGATGATATTGATCATTTAGGAAACAGAAGAGTAAGATCAGTTGGAGAGTTTATAGAAAATCAATTTAGAACTGGGTTGTTGAAATTGGAACGCGCAATAGTTGATTCTATGTCCACTTCTAGTTTAGATAAAGTTTCTCCATCTGATTTTATTAATCCAAAAGTGTTAACTAATGTCTTAAGAGATTTCTTCAATTCTTCTCAATTATCTCAATTTATGGATCAGACTAATCCGTTATCTGAAATAACACATAAAAGAAGGTTGTCCGCGTTAGGTCCTGGCGGTTTAACAAGAGAACGGGCAGGATTTGAAGTGCGTGATGTTCATCCAACTCATTATGGAAGAATTTGCCCTATTGAGACTCCTGAAGGGCAAAATATAGGGTTAATCAACAGTTTAGCTATATACGCGCGTATTAATAAATATGGTTTCATTGAAAGTCCTTATAGAAAAGTAGTTAATAGGGTTGTTACTGATCAAATTGAGTATCTGTCTGCCATAGATGAAGGTTTATATTATATAGCTGATACCAGCGCAAAGCTCGATGAAAATAATTGCTTTGTTGATGATATGCTATACTGTAGATATGCTAGTAGTTTCATTATGGTAAGTAGTGATCAGGTGAGTTACATTGACGTATCTCCTAAGCAGGTAATATCAGTTGCGGCTTCCTTGATTCCATTTTTAGAAAATGATGATGCTAATAGAGCATTAATGGGCTCAAATATGCAACGTCAGGCCGTACCTTTATTGAAGCCTACCGCTCCTCTGGTTGCTACTGGTATGGAGTCTTTTGTAGCTTCTGGCTCTGGTGCTGTAGTTTTAGCAAAACGCGATGGCATAGTTGATAGTTCTGATAGTAACTCTATAGTTATACGTGCTTTTGATAAAGAAAGGGTTAACTACTTGGACGTAGATATTTATCATCTAAGGAAATTTCAGCGTTCTAACCATAATACTTGTATTAATCAAAGACCGCTAGTGTGCGTAGGTGATTATGTTAAAAAGGGTGATGTAATAGCTGATGGTCCTGCAATTAACAGTGGTGAGTTGGCGCTTGGTAAAAATTTGCTAGTCGCTTTTATGTCTTGGCAAGGTTATAATTTTGAAGACTCTATTATTATTTCTAGTGAAGTTGTTAAAAAAGATCTCTTTACTTCTATTCATATAGAAGAATTTGACTGTGTTGTACATGATACCCCTTTAGGATCAGAAAAAATAACTCGTGCTATACCTGGTGTTAATGAAGAAAATCTATATCACTTAGATGATAGTGGTATAGTGAAAATTGGTACAAGAGTTGGTCCAGGCTATATTCTGGTAGGTAAAGTTACACCTAAACCTTCTCTTTCATTGCCTCCTGAAACGAAGTTATTAATGACAATTTTTGGTGAAAAGTCATTCGATTGTGCGGATTCCTCTTTATATACATCTCCAGATGTTGAAGGGACAGTAATTGATGTACAAGTCTTTACACGCAGAGGGGTTGAAGAAAATGAAAGGGCATTACTCATCAAACAAAAAGAGGTAAATGACTTTGAGGAAGAGCGAGATTATATAATCAATGTTACTAGTGAATATTTCTATGATGAACTGAAGAAACTTCTTATTAATTCTGGTTCTCAAGATCGAGAAAAATTTGACTCTATTGAACGTGAGCAATGGTGGGGTATAGGATTAAAAAACCAATCCATTTCTGAGCAAGTTAAGAGCTTAAAAAAAGATTTTGATGAAAAAGTATCACATGCAATAGCGCAGTTTAAGCGAAAAGTAGAAAAATTACATGAAGGTTATGACCTGCCTCAAGGTGTGTCGATGTCAGTAAAAGTTTTCATTGCTGTGAAACATAGTCTGCAACCAGGGGATAAAATGGCTGGTAGACATGGGAATAAAGGTGTGATCTCTCGAGTTGTGCCAGTGGAAGATATGCCTTATTTGGAAGATGGTACTCCTGTTGATATTATTCTTAACCCTCTTGGTGTTCCTTCACGAATGAATGTAGGGCAAATACTGGAAACGCATGTAGGTTGGGCTTGTAGAAAATTAGGGGAAAGGGTAAGTAATATTCTCGATGAGATCAATAAAATCAAAAGTGCTTTTTGCAAGGGAATTAGGTCCCTTAACGATGATAATTTTACACAATTTGCAGTAGCATACCTTGACAATAAAAAAATTGAAAATATTGATGATGATGAAATAATGGCTTCTGTTTTAAATACACCTAATAAAAATGCACTAAATGACGAGTTGAATGCGTTAGTAGAGAACTATTTGAACTCTTGTAAAAGTTCATACAGCAATTTACGTAATTTCCTGATTGAGGTTTATAGCTATGGTAGTAACGTATCTATCTGTAATGATATTCGTAATATTAGTGATAATAATCTCATTGAATTTGCACGTAAATTACGTGATGGCGTTCCTGTTGCTGCACCTGTATTTGAGGGTCCAAAAGATGAACAAATAGCAAAATTATTTGAACTTGCTGGTTTGGATAACTCTGGACAAGCTGTATTATATGACGGTTGCAGTGGTGAAAAATTCGACCGCAAGGTTACAGTTGGTTACATGTACATGCTTAAGTTGCACCACTTGGTTGATGGTAAAATTCATGCGCGTTCAGTAGGGCCTTATAGTTTGGTTACTCAACAACCTCTAGGAGGAAAATCTCATTTTGGTGGTCAGCGTTTTGGTGAAATGGAATGTTGGGCATTACAAGCCTATGGTGCTGCTTATACTTTGCAGGAAATGTTAACTGTGAAGTCTGATGATATTAATGGTAGAGTTAAGATTTACGAATCGATAATAAAAGGTGACAGTAATTTTGAATGTGGAATTCCTGAATCCTTTAATGTGATGATAAAAGAACTACGTTCTTTATGTTTAAATGTAGATTTAAAGCAAAATGATGTAGTGATTGAAGATATATCTCACACTAACATTGCACAACCTTTTAATGAGGTTAGCATATCGATTGCTAGCCCTGAAAGTATTAAGCGTATATCTTGTGGTGAGATAGAAGATGTTTCAACTGCAAATTATCGTACGTTCAAAGTTGAGAAAGGTGGATTATTTTGCCCTAAGGTTTTTGGCCCTGTCAATGACGATGAATGTTTATGTGGAAAATACAAAAAAAGAAGACACAGAGGTCGCATATGTGAAAAATGCGGAGTAGAAGTTACATCTTCTAAAGTAAGAAGAGAAAGGATGGGTCATATAGAGCTTGCATCTCCTGTTGCTCATATATGGTTTTTGAAATCGCTTCCTTCAAGAATTGGAGCATTATTGGATATGTCTCTCAGAGATATTGAGAATATTTTATATAGCGATAATTATATCGTGATAGATCCTCTTGTTTCGCCTTTTGAAAAAGGTGAGATTATTAGTGAAAAAGCTTATAATGAAGCTAAAGATAGCTATGGGATCGATAGTTTTGTAGCTATGCAAGGTGTTGAAGCTATAAGAGAGTTGCTAACGCGCCTTGATTTACATGAAATTAGGAAGGATTTAAGACTAGAATTAGAGTCTGTTGCTTCTGAGATAAGAAGAAAGAAAATTATAAAGAGATTGCGTATTATTGAAAACTTCATTAAATCTGGAAATAGGCCTGAGTGGATGATACTTACAACTATACCTATTTTACCACCTGATTTGCGTCCTTTGGTATCGCTTGAAAGTGGTCGTCCTGCAGTTTCTGATCTGAATCATCATTATAGGACTATTATTAATAGAAATAACAGGTTGAGGAAATTGTTGAGCTTAAATCCTCCTGAGATTATGATTCGTAATGAAAAAAGGATGTTACAAGAAGCAGTTGATTCTCTTTTTGATAATAGTCGTCGTAATACTTTGGTAAACAAAGCTGGTGCTGTTGGATATAAAAAGTCCATTAGTGATATGTTAAAAGGAAAACAGGGTCGTTTTCGCCAGAACCTCTTAGGAAAAAGGGTAGACTACTCTGGACGTTCTGTAATAGTTGTTGGTCCAACTTTGAAACTAAATCAGTGTGGATTACCAAAAAGAATGGCTCTTGAACTATTCAAACCTTTTGTTTACTCAAAGCTTAAGATGTATGGTATGGCTCCAACTATTAAGTTTGCTAGTAAGTTGATAAGAGCAGAAAAACCAGAAGTTTGGGATATGCTTGAAGAGGTAATAAAAGAGCATCCTGTTTTGTTGAATAGAGCGCCTACGCTACATAGACTTGGTATTCAGGCTTTTGAGCCAATCCTTATTGAAGGCAAAGCAATACAGCTTCATCCGCTTGTCTGTACGGCGTTTAATGCTGATTTTGATGGTGACCAAATGGCAGTGCATGTGCCAATTTCATTGGAAGCTCAGCTTGAAGCTAGGGTGTTGATGATGTCCACTAATAACGTTTTAAGTCCTTCTAATGGCAGACCGATTATAGTTCCTAGTAAAGATATAGTACTTGGTATATATTATCTGACTTTACAAGAACCTAAGGAAGATAATTTACCATCTTTTGGTGCTTTTTGTGAAGTTGAGCATTCTTTGAGTGATGGTACTTTACATATTCATTCTAGTATAAAGTATAGGATGGAGTATATTAATAGCAGCGGTGAAACTCACTATAAAACTGTTTGTACAACTCCTGGCCGTTTAATATTATGGCAAATTTTTCCTAAGCATGAGAATCTAGGCTTCGATCTAATAAATCAGATATTAACAGTCAAGGAAATAACTGGTATAGTTGATTTAGTATATCGTAACTGTGGTCAAAGTGCTACAGTGGCATTTTCTGATAAATTAATGGTACTTGGCTTTGAGTATGCCACATTTTCTGGTGTTTCTTTTGGTCGTTGTGATCTGGTTATACCTGAAACTAAAGCTACACATGTTGATCACGCGAGGGGTGAAATTAAGAAATTCTCTATGCAATATCAAGATGGGCTAATAACTAGAAGTGAGAGGTATAACAAGGTTATAGATGAATGGTCTAAGTGTACGGATATGATAGCTAATGATATGTTAAAAGCAATATCTATATATGATGGAAATAGTAAGTACAACTCAGTGTATATGATGGTTAACTCTGGTGCAAGGGGTTCTACTTCACAGATGAAACAGCTAGCAGGAATGCGAGGGCTCATGACCAAACCTTCTGGTGAGATTATAGAAACACCTATAATTTCTAATTTCCGTGAAGGATTGAACGTATTTGAATACTTTAATTCTACTCACGGTGCGCGTAAAGGTTTAGCTGACACTGCGCTTAAAACTGCAAACTCTGGATACTTAACTCGTCGTTTAGTTGATGTGTCTCAAAATTGCATAGTTACAAAGCATGACTGTAAAACAAAAAATGGTCTTGTTGTGAGAGCTACAGTTGAAGGAAGTACTATAGTTGCATCTCTAGAGAGTGTTGTGCTGGGTAGAACATCTGCAAATGGTATATATAACCCAGTGACAAAAGAATTATTAGTAAAAGCAGGGGAATTAATTGATGAGGATAAAGTAAAGCAAATCAGCATTGCAGGTCTTGATGCTGTAAAAATTAGATCGCCTTTAACTTGTGAAATAAGTCCTGGTGTGTGTTCTTTGTGTTATGGAAGAGACCTTGCAACTGGTAAAATTGTTTCAATAGGTGAAGCAGTTGGTGTTATAGCTGCTCAATCTGTTGGAGAGCCAGGTACTCAGTTAACGATGCGTACTTTCCATATAGGTGGGGTAATGACTAGAGGCGTTGAATCCTCAAATATTATAGCTTCTATTAGTGCTAAAATAAAGTTAAACAATAGTAATATAATTATAGATAGAAACGGAAATAAAATTGTGATAAGCCGTTCCTGTGAAGTCGTGTTGGTTGATAGCCTTGGTAGTGAGAAGTTGAAGCATAGTGTACCTTACGGTGCTAAACTTTATGTGGATGAGAGTGGGTCAGTAAAAATTGGCGATAAAGTTGCGGAATGGGATCCTTATACATTGCCTATTATCACGGAGAAGACTGGTACAGTGTCTTATCAGGACTTAAAAGATGGAATTTCGATCACTGAAGTGATGGATGAATCTACAGGAATATCAAGCAAAGTAGTAAAAGACTGGAAATTGCATTCTGGTGGAGCTAGTTTACGTCCTCGTATTGTGCTGCTTGACGATAATGGTGAAGTAATGACACTCGCAAGTGGCGTTGAAGCATGTTATTTTATACCAATTGGTGCAGTGCTCAATGTACAAAATGGCCAGAAGGTTCATGCAGGTGATGTTATTACAAGAACACCAAGAGAGTCAGTTAAAACTCGTGATATTACTGGTGGTTTACCGAGGGTTATAGAGTTATTTGAAGCACGTCGTCCTAAAGAGCATGCTATTGTTAGTGAGATAGATGGCTATGTAGCGTTTTCTGAAAAAGACCGTAGAGGAAAACGCAGTATATTAATTAAACCTGTAGATGAACAAATTTCTCCGGTTGAATATTTGGTATCAAGAAGTAAGCATGTAATAGTCAATGAAGGTGATTTTGTACGTAAAGGTGATCTATTGATGGATGGTGACCCTGATCTCCATGATATTTTACGTGTGCTTGGGTTAGAAGCTTTAGCGCACTATATGATTTCTGAAATACAGCAAGTTTATAGATTGCAGGGTGTTCGTATAGACAACAAGCATTTAGAGGTGATCTCAAAACAAATGCTACAAAAAGTGGAAATTACTGATCCTGGTGATACTATGTACTTGGTTGGCGAAAGCATTGACAAGCTGGAAGTTGATAGGGAAAATGATGCTATGAGTAACTCTGGCAAACGGCCTGCTCATTATCTTCCTATTCTGCAGGGGATTACTAGGGCAAGTCTTGAAACTAGCTCCTTTATTTCTGCTGCTTCTTTCCAAGAGACAACAAAAGTACTTACAGAAGCAGCATTCTGCGGGAAGAGTGATCCTTTAAGTGGATTAAAAGAAAATGTTATAGTAGGAAGATTAATTCCTGCTGGTACAGGTTTGATTATGAATAAGATCAGAGCACTTTCACTTTGTGATAATATAGATAAATATGAAAAATACTTTGATATTGAAACTTATGACGAGAAATGGTTTATGGATAATAATTGTCATTTACACTCTGGTGAGGAAGAGAGCGTAGTGGCATATGATCAGTCGAATTGAGTACAGCTAGTGTGTCTCTTGACCAAAAAAGCCAATAATATTTTCTTTCACTTCTGTGCTATCTGTCATGTTATTTACTCTCATGCGAAATTCAGATGAGCTTTGAAGCCCGCTACTGTACCAACCTATGTGTTTGCGGGCCATCTTTATTCCTGTGTTATTTCCATAGTACTCAAGAATATTGTCGTAATGCTCGAGTATGATGCTTAATCTCTCTGAAGCTGTTGGCTCAGAAGTTTCACTTCCACTGAGAAAGTTCATTGCTTGATTAATCAGCCAAGGTTTACCGTAGGCACCACGACCTATCATCACTCCGTCTGCTCCAGATTCTTTGAGAGCATTCTGAATATCATTTAAATTTTTAATATCGCCATTTACTATAACTGGAATTTTCACTTGCTCCTTAACATTTCTAACGAATTTCCAATCTGCTTGGCCGTTATAGAGCTGTGCCCTCGTTCTTCCATGCACAGTGATCATTTTTGCTCCTAAGTCTTCGGCAATTTTCGCAAGCCTCGGTGCATTGCGATTTTCATCGTTCCATCCAGTGCGCATTTTCACCGTAACTGGCACATTCACTGCTTTGACCACGGCCTCAATTATCTCAGCGGCTTTTTTCTCATCACGCATTAGCGCTGATCCTGCATAACCGTTTACAACTTTTTTAACAGGACAACCGAAATTTATATCTATTATTTTTGCACCCATATCCTCGTTGAGCTTTGCAGCCTCTGCCATTACATCCGGCTCGCATCCAGCAAGCTGCACAGCAGTTAATTCATCGACTTTTGCTTTTTGCAGACTCTGACGAGTTTGCATAATCATAGCTCTGCTTGCAATCATCTCTGAAACTAACAAACTTGCACCTAGCTTCTTTACAATACTTCTAAACGGATAATCAGTTACCCCTGACATTGGAGCTAAAATAACTGAAGAATCAATCGTCAAACTTCCTATTTGGAGGGGCATAAGGTTAATGGTAATCCTTCATTGTAAACTATATAGCAAACTGAGCTGTATTCTGCACCCTTGAGGTAAGAGAGGTGTCCGTTCCTGGTGGAAGATCGCATAAAAGCCCGTTTTCTAGATCTTCCTTCCATTTTTCATCTTCCATAAGCGCTTTTGTAAACTCTCTTCTTTTCTTTTGCAATTGTTCTGGATTAGGCTTGTATTCCGATAACTCTGCGTCAATTTCATCAAATGATTTACCTTCGTTGAGCATTTGCGTAATCCTATGAGCGTTTTCCAATGCAAATATTCCACAATTATGTCCATCGCTTTGTTGTTTGGCTCCGGAGCTTCTTATATTACAGTTCTCTATTTCCAAAACTGCTTCCAGTGCGCTCACTATATTATCAGTATTTATTGGGACATTAATTAATTCATTTTTCTTGTTCCGACACGTTTGTGCTGTCTCTTTGACATCTTTACTCATTTCTTTTTTTCCTTGCGCATTCAACTCACTAGCTTGATCAGTAAGAGGTGTAACCAATTCTTTAATTGCATTTGCAAGTTCTATTTTCTTACGTTGACTACCAGGACTTGGTAAATCAGCACTAAAAGAATCACAATAATAAGCTCTAAATTGTTTATTATCCGAGTTGTATGCAACAACTAGCGTTACCCAATGATTACCACCCAAATTAATAACTGAAGTAAATATCCTTTTCGAACTCTCTCGTCCTGCTTTATTTTTATATTCTCCCAACCTTTCACTCAAGGTTTCAAGATTACCAGGAATACAGAAGAATACACCATCCGTAAAACCTTCTGAATACTTATATTTAATTCTTGCAATATTAGCAATATCATGTTGCTGCAACCAGTAAGCGTAATTCTTTCTATTTGTTTGATGCACAAGAGTGTCCAAATTTTCATGAAACTCTTTACCACCCAAACCACTACCCAAAGAGCTTCTACGACTACTGTTCCTTGAATCGGGTTCACTGCCTGGTACAATACCATTATCTCCATCTTGAGTTTTTTGCTCACCTTGACCTGCTCCTTTTCCATTAATATAGTTCTTTGCTAAGTAAAATAAAGGTTCAACAACCATTTTGTATGCTACTGTAAGAATTATTCCCATTAAAACCCAAACTATGGGGTTAGAGATGAGCATAGCAAGTGGAAAGGTCAATAGAGGGAATCCTATTATCAACCCCAAATAGCCAACAGCAAATGTGGCTGCTAGGCATACACAAGTAGCGTAGATAACGAATTTTCCACCAGCAAAGTAAGTGCTCTCTTTAAATTGATTATATTTTTTTATGATGCCCGACATACTATATCCTATGAACGCTAAGTTAATTAAATTTTAACAAATTCTAACAAAAAAATCAACCATAATAATTTTAGTAGTATGAGAAAATATTGAATATTAAGAGCTTTTGAAGTACAGTAATAATGTTAGTAATAGCACAATATATGCACGATATAGAATATATACGCAAAAACCCTGAAGGATTTGAAAAGGCAATGAAAAGCAGGGGGATAAGAGAGTTTACTGCAAAAGAGGTATTAGAAATTGATCACGAGAAAAGGTCATTAACCACTAAATTGCAAGATTTAAATAGGCAGCGCAATGAAATCACAGAGGAAATAAAGAAGCTTAAAATGAGCAAGAGCCCTTGTGAAGAGCAAATAGAGTTGTCAAAAGACATCACGAATGAGATAGAGGCAATTAGCTTAAAGGAACAAGCAGAAAAGGATAAGTTAGTGAATGTTTTATCTAACTTGCCGAATATTCCTGCGCAAGATGTGCCAATAGGCGCAGATGAGAACTCTAATTTAGAGGTGAGAAGATATGGAGGAAAAAGACAGTTTGATTTTGTACCAGAATCTCATTATGAACTCGGAGAAAAATTAGGTTTAATGGACTTCGAACAAGCGGCGAAAATTTCCGGATCAAGATTTGCGATATTAAAAGGACAGTTAGCTAAGCTTGGACGAGCGCTAATAAATTTTATGCTTGAAATGCATGTTAATGAATTTGGCTATACTGAGGTGTACCACCCAGCTTTGGTGAAAAACGAAGCTATGTACAATGTTGGTCAGCTACCGAAATTTTCTGACGATTCGTATTTAACTACCGACGAATTGAGGTTGATTCCCACAAGTGAAGTGTTTTTAACAAATTTGGTTGCTGATAAAATAGTAGAGGAAAAAGAACTGCCTATTCGTTTTACTGCGTATTCAGAGTGTTTTCGTAAAGAAGCAGGCAGCGCAGGGCGAGACACGAGAGGCATGATAAGGCAACACCAATTTGGTAAAGTGGAGTTGGTGAGTATTACAACTGAAGACCAATCAAATGATGAACTTGAGCGCATGACGAATGTTGTTGAAGAGATATTAAAAAAACTAGAATTACCGTATAGAGTAATGCTACTGTGTAGTGGTGATATGGGTTTTGCTGCACAAAGGACTTATGACATAGAGGTATGGTTACCTGAGCAAAATAAATATAGAGAAATATCAAGCTGCTCAAATTGTGGTGCATTTCAAGCAAGAAGGATGAACGCTAAATACTCTTCAGAAACTGATAAAAAGATAAAAAAATATGTTCACACTTTAAACGGCTCAGCTTTAGCTATAGGAAGAACGATTGTTGCCATAATGGAGAATCATCAAAATTCTGACGGGTCGATTGCAATACCAAACGTGTTGCAAAAATACATGAGTAATGATACTGTTATAAGCAAATAATAATTTTGACATATAGAAAAGCGAGGAAATAAAGATGAAGGTTCTGGTTATAGGTTCTGGTGGACGTGAGCACGCTCTACTTTGGGCTCTAAAAAAATCTCCTATCTTGACTGAGTTATATGTAACTCCTGGTCGCCAAGCTATGAAAGATCTTGGGACTCTTGTGGATGTAAATATTCAAAATTCAGTGGATGTTACACAATTTTGCAAGAGAGAAAATATAGAGTTGGTTGTTATTGGTCCAGAACAACCAATAATTGATGGGCTTGCTGATGATTTAGTTGCAGAGGGAATAAATGTTTTTGCTCCGAGTCAAGCAACTGCAAAACTTGAGGGATCAAAGTCTTTCACCAAAGGACTATGCAAGCGATATGGCATACCAACTGCCAAGTACGAGTGTTTTGTTGATGAAGGATTAGCTAAAGATTTTGTACGTAGCAATAAAATAAAGTTTCCACTTGTAGTGAAAGCAAATGGAATTGCGGCAGGGAAAGGCGTGATGATATGTTGCGCAGAAAACGAAGCTTTTTCAGCAATAGATTCAATGCTAGTGGAGAAAGAATTTGGTGAATCAGGTGAAGAAATAATCATAGAAGAATTTTTAATTGGAGAAGAAGTAAGCTTTTTTGCTCTTGTTGATGGGTTGAAAGTAGTAACTCTTGGGTGCGCAAAAGATTATAAGAGAGTGAATGAAAATAATGAAGGCCAAAATACTGGGGGTATGGGATCGTACTCATCACCTTCAATTATAAGTAAGGACATGGAGCAAAAAATCATCCAAAAAATAATATACCCTACAGCTCAAGCATTGGTTAACATGGGTACGCCTTATAAGGGAGTACTCTTTGCTGGTTTAATGATTTGCAGAGATGGCCCAAAACTTCTCGAGTATAACGTTAGATTCGGTGATCCAGAAACGCAATCTATATTACCTAGATTTGATTCAAATTGCGATTTGTTAAAATTGATGTTGTCAGTTGCAGAAGGAAAGTTAAATGTCAAAATGGTGGAACTTAACAACAAATCTACAGTTTGTGTAGTTGTTGCAAGTAAAGGCTATCCGGGTGATTATCAAAAGGGAGAAGTAATTAAGGGATTAGATAAAATTGAAAGCATTCCTGGTATATTGGTATTTCACGCTGGTACTAAATTAGATGAGAGTGGTAATTGGGTTTCAGATGGCGGAAGAGTGCTAAATATAGTAGCAGAAGGGAGCACTATAGAGGAAGCCAAAAGTAAGGTGTACTCAGCATTAAATTTTTTAGAATGGCCAGGGGGCTTCTTCAGATACGATATTGGTAGTTAATGTTAGCTGTCGGTTAGCAGGTAGCTCACAGAAATGCAAAACTTACTTGACAAACTCCGCCAGCCCCCTTATCATGAAACTGAAGGTATTCAGTTATCTTCATCTGTGCAGATTAAACAGCAAAAAAACAACGTAGTTGGCGTCTTATTTTTAATTTTTTGCACTATGTGCACCTTATGTCTTCACAACATTTCTGGGTTTTTACCCACACAAGCTGAAACGCGCTTATAAGTCGTTTAAGACAGTATAGTACGCCAATTTGCAGGATTAGAGAGTGAACACTAATTACCACGGGGTTTCTTTTGCCTTTTTTTCTGCTTAGTAAATTTCTTAAACATTTGAACTAAGGTGAGTTGCACTTAAAAGCAGCTAAATTGCAGTGTTTAAGACTTAAAAAAACGCCAATACAGAAAATAGACAATGACCAGGGCTTCTTTTGCCTTTTTTTTCGTTTAGTAAATTTCTTAACGTTTGTAGCTAAACGACAATCGTCATCCCGCTGCTTGTTAGCGGGATCTAGAGATACCGTGACGGTATGACGAGGGAGAACAGTTAGCGGCTGAGATACCGCGAATGAATCGCGGTATGACGTAGGACTGCTGTCATTCCAGTACTCCTTTTTTTGTCATCCCAGTGCGTGACACTGGGATGGCTTTGTTGCATAGCACCTTAAGCAGTGATGGTTTACGACAAATTTATGTAATGATTTCAAATTTAGCCATACCAATATCAGTGAATTTGTTGAGCAAATAGCACTTAATTAGTAATTCTTTTTCACGATTTACTTCAGATTTATTCCTAAAGCTAAATCCAAATACTTGCTTCAACCTTGAGAAAAATCCTTCTATGTAAGATCTCTTTCCATAAATTGCTTCCTTTTTCCACTCTTTTACACCATCTTGTCCATATAATTTTATTAACCTAATAGCAGCATTCCTGTCAGACATATAATCTATTTTTGAATGTTCTGCTGCATCCTTTTTTGGTAGAACTTTTGTCTTTATATCGTATTTCTTACACAATTTATAAAGTTTGTGCCTATCGTATGCCCTATCTGCATATAATGCTTTTATTTTGTGCTGAAAATTAACTTCTTCAAGCAAATCGCAAGCTCCATAGTGGTCAGAGTAGACGCCATTACTGTATCTTGCAGCTATAGCTTTTTTACTATTCACACTTAACATAACATGTAACTTTCTTACTTGCTCGTAGCTTCGGTACTTTCTATCTGCACTGTTTTCCTTACTGTGGCCAGGAGTGTTACTGTAAATGCTGATACTTGTGCTATCTATGATAATTTCAATATTTTCCATGTTGCTTTTATCAACCCTGCAATCATTTATCTTAATATTAAGTTTTTTAAACCTTCTTGATGCTTGTGAATAGCTGATAACTGCCAAATTTTTTCCTATTTGTTGCAGATATCCTTTTATAAACCCCACCGTTTGTCTTAACCCAATTCTAAAAAGATTGACAATTATATGCACCAAAATTACGACTTTATCACTGTAAATATAGTTGCCGCCCTGCATTTTTGGACTATTTTCATACCAATTTTCGATAGCTTCATCGATGTAACGAAAAATATTTCCCCTTTTTTCAAGGAATTTGTTATATTCGTTTTGGTTACTGACTTTCATTTTCTGTGGCATATTTTTTCTTCAACAGTTAAATGGTTATTTATAATGAATTTTGTCAGTAGCCACCAGATTTTTTCGGTTGCTATGCAACAAAGCCATCCCAGTGTCACGCACTGGGATGACAGGAGAAGGTACTAGCCTGACAACCGTCATCCCGCTGCTTGTTAGCGGGATCTATGTGAGATACCGTGAATAAATCACGGTATGACGTAGAAGCTATACTTTTATGCTTACCAACCCAATCAAAATCCTGGATCCCGCTACATGTTAGTGGGATCTATGCTAAGAGATACCGCGGCGGTATGACGGTTCATGGTGGAATGACGTAGAATTTTATACTCACCAACTCAGTGTCCAATCTGGATTGTATCTTATCGGTAAAAAAGAAGAGCTATTTTAGGAAGTTTTTATAGGGCTAAAACTAAAGAAAACTTGCATATAAGTTCATCAAGTGTAAAATTAGAGTTGTTTTAAAAGAATAGGTTAATTATGAATCTTGTAACAAAATCTGCTATCGATTTTACTGCTTCAGCTGTTCTCTCCGGCGGAGAAATTGTTGATGATTTCTGTCTGAGTAAGCACATAAAAAATAAGTATGCTGTCCTTTTTTTCTATCCACTTGATTTTACTTTTGTTTGCCCAACTGAATTGATATCGCTCAATAATAGAATAAATGAGTTTGCAAAGCGTGGTATTGAAGTGATAGGAATAAGTGTAGATTCAAAATTTTCACATTATAAATGGCGAAACACTCCAGTTAATGATGGTGGTATTGGAGAGGTTAGCTACACTTTAGTGTCTGATATCAAAAAGTCTATATCAAGAGACTATGGGGTCTTATATGATGACTCAATTGCGCTGAGAGCAACTTTCGTTATTGATGATAAATTTATTGTACGTCATCAATCGATAAATGATTTCCCTTTAGGGCGTAATATCGATGAATTCGTTAGAATCATTGATGCAATTAAACATAATGAGGAGCATGGTGAAGTATGTCCAGCAGGGTGGAAAAAAGGTAAGCCAGCAATGCAGGCAAGCGATGAAGGAGTAGCTGATTATCTAAACTCATACAGTGAAGAATTATAGATTTAGTACAAAAGTTCTTATTATTGGATCTGGAGCAGCGGGTTATGCTGCTGCTATATATGCAGCACGTGCAAACTTAGAGCCAATTGTAGTAACGGGAATGCAGCCTGGTGGTCAGCTTACAATTACTACAGATGTTGAAAACTATCCTGGTTTTGTTTCAATACAGGGTCCAGAACTAATGGAGCAAATGAGGTTGCATGCAGAACAGGTTGGAGCAAAAATAATAGATGATGAGATAAAAAGCGTTGAACAACTTGAGGATTCTAATGAGTATAGGTTTAGATCTTCTGGTAATACTAATGACTACTATTCAGATGCAATTATAATTGCATCTGGTGCGCAAGCGAAGTGGCTTGGTCTCAAGAGTGAAAAGGAATTTCAAGGTTACGGAGTTTCGGCTTGTGCAACTTGTGATGGTGCATTTTTTAGGAATAAAGTTGTAGCCGTGATTGGTGGTGGAAATACCGCTGTTGAAGAAGCAATATTTTTAACTCGATTTGCCAAAGAAGTGATATTAATACACAGGCGTGATAAATTGAGAGCGGAAAAGGTAATGCAAGATAGGCTCTTTAAAAATGATAAAATAAAAGTAATGTGGAACCATACCGTAGAGCAGATTCTTGGAGAAGAAAATCCGAAAAAAGTTACTGGTATTATAGTTAAATCAACAGAATTGAAAGTCGATGGAGTGTTTATTGCAATTGGGCATGCACCAAATACGGGTATTTTTAAAGGCTTTGTTGAAATGGATGAGCAGGGTTATATAATTACAAAACCTGGAACAACTTTAACTAGTAAAGCAGGAGTATTTGCTGCAGGTGATGTACAAGATAAGGTATATCGCCAGGCAGTAGTTGCAGCAGGAACAGGGTGCATGGCTGCACTTGATGCAGAGAAGTTTTTAGAGTCGTAGTTAATTAACTCAGAATTAGGATTTTACAGCTAAAGTGACTTAAGTTCATCGATAATTTTAAAAACAAAAATTCGTCATTCCGCTACTTGTTAGCGGAATCTATGCTGAGATACCGCGGCGGTATGACGTAGGAAAACCTTTCTTGGGTTAGCTATAGATAAATCGCTTGCAATTTTCCTTTTTTTTTACATAATTATATTAGTAAATCATTAATAAAGAGGGTTTAGTATGCCTTATAGAAACGGTGTAACATATTATGGAGCTTATGGAGGTGGTGATAACACGGCATCGCAAGCTCGAAATCCGACAACTTCAAGACAGCTAAGTGAATCAACACAAAAGTTATTTAAGGCTATTGATAATGGAAATCTAGAAGCTTTTAAACAAGCTCTGACAGAAGATGCGAATGTTAATGCGTTTGATAAAGAAGGCATGACACCTTTGGTGTCCATAGTTACTAATTTGTCTGCAGGCTCTGAAGCAGAAAAAGAATATCAGAATATGATTAGGTTACTTCTACTGCACCAGAGAATAGATGTTAATATTTGTGAAAAAGGTAATGACAATACAGCTTTACATCTAGCAATGTGCTTTCAACAAAGGGAAGCTTTACAACTCTTGCTCAGTCACCCAGACATAAAAACTTATCTAGTCAATAAAGAACAGCAAAATCCTAATGGATGTGCTAAACAAAATCGTGCTGAGTATTTGATAACAGAACTACAAAAAGCACGAAAAGGAAAAGAATTATTAGATGCTCTTTCTATCGGAAACATTTACCAAGCGAAAAGACTATTAAATCAAGAGCTTAATCCTAATTGCTGGAAAAGAACCCAAGATGGAAGAATCAAAACACCACTTAGCTTAATTATCAAATCATGTTTACAAGGAATAACACAAGAAAACGAAGAAGTATTGACTAAACTTTTAAAACATAAAGACCTAGATTTTAGTCAAATAAAGCCAATACGAGCTATAGAGCAAAATTCACGGTTGAAGAAAATAATTGAACAAGCTATTACAGAGCGATTAACTGATGCTATTAATAGAAAAGATTTAGGTGATGTAAAAGAATTGGTAGAGGATAATTGTTTCATAAATCGTGCAATTGTTACTGCTGCATTTGAAAGTATTGAACGTATCAGAAATTATCTAAATGAAAAATTCCCTACAAGTGCAGAGCAACCTGTAGCAAATACGAATAATATACCAGCAGGTTTTGAGGAGTTTGCACAAAAACTTGTAGATGAACTTGAAAAGATAAAAGCTCAACTTGCAGAAACAGAGCAAAAGCTGGATAAGGTTGTGCGTGAAAAAACGAGCGAAACTAGCAAAATTTCACAATTAGAAAGAGATTTGAAACAAGTAAGGGAAGAAAGAGATAGGCTTTCATCAGAAAATAGACGGCTCCGTACTAAAAGTCTGAGTAATAAAAACGAAAAATCCTCACAAGCAATTTCTCCTGGTAAAAAACAAAGCAACTATGCTTATGCATTTTTTATATTATCTGGAGCATTGACTGGTTGTGTAGGTTTAGCAATTTTATACGATTATCTAGTAATAGGTGCTTGTCTTACAGCAGTTGCACTGGTCCTTTTTTTAGTAGGATATTATTTATGTAAAGCGGATGAACGAGATATAGGACCTGGTGGTACCACCGACAATCCTCAAGTTACAAGGGTTTTGATTTCTTCTCCAGGCCCTGCTGAAAATTTTTGTACATGTTAAAAACATCTTGATAATTGAGGTGAGTGTAAACTTGAGTGGTCTCAAGACTCGAATGACCAAGCAGTTGTTGTATTGATCTTATGTCAATATCTTCCTGAAGCAAATGAGTAGCAAAACTATGACGAAATGCATGTGGAGATAAAATTTCTGGTAAATTTAACATTCTCCTTATTTTCTGCAAACGATTGGCCACATAAGTTCTTCCCAATTTTTTTCCTCTTACTCCCAAAAAAAGATATTGTGTTTCATCATTAATGCCAAGATAAGGACAGGCTTTTACATATTCCTGTATACATTTTTTTACTACCGGAAGAATGAATACCTGCCTTTGTTTATCTCCCTTACCTGTTACTATTAAACTTTCATTGTTAATATCACTAACCCTAAGGTTCAACGCTTCACTGATTCTTAAGCCTGTACCATATAGCAGGACGATAATTGCAATTTCTCTTTTTACCACCCAAGGTTCGCTCAAGTCAGATAATTTCATTTCTTTCACCAAAGTTTTTATATCAGGTATTGATAATGCTTTGGGCAGAGTTCTTCTCTGAATTGGCCTTGATAAGGAAAATACAGCTTCATTGTCTATATTGTAGTTGTTTTTTATGTACTTGAAGAAATTTCTGATTACTGAGAGTGCTCGAGCGTTAGATCTTGCATTCACACCTCTTGCATAACGAGAGGTAAGCCAACTTCTTAACTCAGGTATACTTAAATTTTTCAGAGTACCAACATTTACTTCTCCACCAATGTGAGTATTTAGGAAACTTATAAGATCCTTCAAGTCCCTCATGTATGACTCTAAAGTGTTTGGTGAATAAGATCTGTTGCACCTCAGCCACTCATACCATTTTTCAATGATTGAACCGAGGTCCACAATTATTTTTTAAAGAAAGCATCGATGCACGCATCTCGAAAGGCTTCATTTATATCAGGATGAGAGTGACAAATTCTGTATATATCCTCTGCTGCTGCGCCATATGCCATTGCAACCGCTGCTTCGTTGATTAGCGTATCAGCGTATGCTCCTATGATATGCACACCTAGTATTGTATCTGCTCTGCTACAAGTCAACACTTTCACGAATCCTTCAGCATCATCAGTGATTTTTGCTCTGCCGTTTGCAGCAAATTGACATTTACCAACTTTGTACTTATAGCCAGCATTTTTGAGTTCCTCTTCGGCTTTACCGATCGAAGAAACCGCAGGGTGAGTGTAAATGACAGATGGTATAATTTCATAATCAACGTGAGGTGACTGTCCTGCTATTATCTCTGCAACTGCCACTCCTTCTTCCTCTGCTTTATGAGCAAGCATTGCTCCACCAATCACATCACCAATAGCAAATATTCCTTTCACATTAGTTTCATATCTGTTGTTAACTTGAACGAAACCGCGATTATCTTTTTCTATTTTTTCATCAATACCAAGACCATCAGTACATGGTTTGCGTCCTGCTGCCACCAATACCTTATCCGCCTCTATAGTGTTTGTTTGATTATCTTTTACAGAGCAAACTTTCACACTCAAAGAGTTACTACTTTGTTTTATTCCCTCAACTTTAGTGCTAAGTAAAAATTTTATTCCTTGTTTTTGTAGACTAGAAAGTAGAGACTTACTTAATTCTCCATCCATTGCTGCAGCGATTCTGTCAAAAAATTCTACTACAGTGACTTCAGACCCTAGCCTCCTCCATACAGAAGACATTTCAAGCCCTATTGCCCCGGCTCCGATTACGACAAGTTTTTTTGGTACTTCAGTTAAAGACAATGCACCAGTTGATGAAATAATACTTTTCTCATCGATATTAATTCCTGGCAAAGAAATAACGTCAGAACCGGTTGCAATTACTATATTTTTTGTCTTCAGCACCTTATCTTCAACTGAAACTTCAAGATTACCTTGGTCAAAAGAAGTAATTTTCCCAAGTCCATTGATTTTAGTGATTTTGTGAAGGTTAAACAGATATTCTATACCTTTTCCAAGTTCCTGAACTCTGGCGTCCTTATAGCCTAGCATTTCTTTTAAATCGAAACTTGCATCCTTAATTTTTATGCCAAGCTTCGACAGATCATTTTTCGTGTGAGCATACTGATAGGAAGAATGAAGTAGTGCTTTGGAAGGTATGCACCCAACTCGCAAGCATGTACCACCAAAAATGCTATTTTTATCTATGCAGGCAACTTTCAATCCAAGTTTTGCAGCAGCGATAGCACACTTATAACCGCCTGGACCACCACCTATAACAATCAGGTCATAATCAATCATAAAGAACAAACCTATTTTCTAAAGAATAAACACCATTTCCCTCAGTTGTTACATATATTTTATCGTGAGTAAACACTGGAGTGTGAAACACATTACCAGGTACTTTGATTACCTTTCCTGCACTTTCAGATCCAGGAAAAGCAAGCATTGAACCTTTATTGCTTGTCACCCACAGTGTATGGGCATGCACAATTGGAGCAAACAATTGCGTATTTTCTATTAAATCAGATGCCCAGACTGTTTCTCCATTTTTTATATCCAGGCCGATTATTTTATTATCTTCAGTTACTATAAAAATTCTTCCGCCTTCTTTTTGTTTCTCTGCAGGAATAAGAGGACTATAATACGACTCAATGTCTGATACACTTTTTACTTGCAGTGACTTTGACCACAAAATATTTCCTGATTTCACGTCAATACCATAAATATAAGAATTGTTTGTAGCTATTAAAGTATCGCCAAGCACTCTCGGTGTAGTAGTTACATCTGTGAGCTGTGTATCCAAAAGGTTTGTAGCCAATTTTTGGCTCCACAATTTTTTACCGTCTTCATTAAAAGCTATTAACTCACCATTTGAAAATGGTGCTATTATTTTATCGTTAGAAATTGTTGGCGATATGGAATACAAACCTCGAACCTCATTGATACCGTTTTGATAAGCCCAAACGGAGCTGCCATCTTTTATATCAAACACGTACAGATAATTATCAATAGTCAATACTACCAATTTATTATTTATTACTGCTGCTTTCCCTCTTACTGGAGCTCTCAATTCTTTTTCCCACTCAATCTTGCCAGTTTTTGCATCTATTGCGTGTAAAGTGTTATCCACTATAAAGAAAACATTTTTTTCATAATGCGATAGGCTCATGTTACCAATTTTTTTCCTACGTGAGAGGTGTAATTTCCAATTCATAGCCTTTGAGTTATCAATATCAAAGGAATATAAAGCGCCGTGCTTGTCTGATAAAATAACGCTATCTTCTGTAAGCACTGGAGCTACATATCCTTGAGATAGTTTTTTATCCACTAGACTTATTCGCTCGCTTGCCATTGTGTAACTGCTACACAATAACATTATTATAACAATTATTACTTTCATTACTTAGTTGAGAACAAGATTTATTAATATACATACTAGAAATCTTAATCACAATGAAAATGTTCTTGTTGTACGTTGAAACATTGATTTATGAACAGAATATTATATTATTATGTAAAAATCATACTCTTAGAGGTAATACACCTCATCCACTATGCGGCAACGTGCATAGCTGTATGAACATTGAGATATAAAAGTAATTTATACCAGGAAGAAAGATGTCATCCAAGTAGCTTGACTACTTGGATCCAGATTGGATACTGAGTTGGAGTATAAAAGTATAGCTAACGCGAGCTCTGCGTCATACCGTGATTAATTCGCGGTATCTCAGCCGCTAACACATAGCGGGATGACAGCAATCCTACGTCATGCCGCCGCGAACCGTCATACTGCCGCAGACCGTCATACCGCGATTCATTCGCGGTATCTCTTAGCATAGATCCCGCTAACAAGCAGCGGGATGACAGCAATCCTACGTCATGCCGCCGCGAACCGTCATACTGCCGCAGATCGTCATACCGCGATTCATTCGCGGTATCTCTTAGCATAGATCCCGCTAACACGTAGCGGGATGACGATTCTTCAAATCGTCAAGGTGTCATCCGAGTAGCTTGACTACTTGGATCCAGAAAACTTAACTTTAAATAAGTGGCTGCATAATAAAGACTAGATTCCAGCGTCACGCGCTGGAATGACACCATTTTCGGTCTCTTAAATTGCTTTAGCTACAAACATTAAGAAATTTACCAAACGAAAAAAAGGCAAAAGAAGCCCCGTGGTGCGAGTTTTGACTCTATATTACTGTAAGTGGCGCTGTAATAATGTGCTAACGCTTAAAATAAGCGCGATTTGGCTGAATGTAGAAAAAATAAAAAAGACATGCAGCCGCTATAATTTTATGTAATCCGCCAATAAATACCCTGAGTTTTTTACTGAATTTTGTCATTGAGCCTGCAGGTCAAAAACAAGTTTTGAGTCATAAATACCCTTATTGTCGTAATAAGGAGGCTGGCGAAGTTTGTCAAGTAAGTTTTTTCGTTTCTGCGGGCTACTTGAATAACGGCTACAATGTTTGTACAATTGTTCGTCATGCGCTGGAACCCGTTTTAGCCCTTATCTATATCTCAGTTCCACCAACAGTTATTGCGTCGACTTTGAGTGTTGGTTGACCAACTCCAATGGGCACATTTTGTCCATCTTTTGAGCATGTGCCAACACCGGGGTCCAACTTTAAGTCGTTGCCAACCATGGATACTTTTTTTAGCACTGTTGGCCCATCACCAATTAGTGTTGCTCCTTTGACTGGCTGTGTAATTTTACCATTTTCTATTAAGTAAGCTTCTGAAGATGAAAAAACAAATTTCCCTGACGTTATATCAACTTGCCCACCACCGAAATTTACTGCATACAGACCTTTCTTTACGCTAGATATTATTTCTTCCGGCGTATGTTTCCCTGGTAACATATAGGTGTTTGTCATGCGCGGCATAGTAACTTCTTTATAACTTTCTCTTCTACCATTACCAGTTGGATTCACACCCATGAGTTTAGCATTCATATGATCCTGCATGTAGCCTTTGAGAATTCCATCCTCTATCAACACATTATAACTGGGTGGAGTACCTTCATCATCTATGCTAATAGAACCACGCAAATTAGGCAGAGTTCCATCATCAACTACTGTGATGCCACTAGCTGCTACTTGTTTACCAATAGAATTTGAAAATGCTGAGACTCCTTTACGATTAAAATCGCCTTCGAGTCCATGACCCACAGCTTCATGCAACAATACTCCCGGCCAGCCCGGACCTAGAATAACTGTCATTTCTCCGGCTGGAGTTGGAATTGCTTCAAGATTTACCAGTGCTTGTTCCAAAGCCTGGTTTGCAACTTCTTTCCACTTTTTCTCAGAAATAAACTTACTATAAGAATCCCTTCCACCGTGTCCTGCGGAGCCTCTCTCGGTACGGCCATCCTTTTCTACAATGACTAGCACATTAAAACGTACCAGAGGCCTGATATCGCTTAATCTGTGATCACCCTTTATTATTTGTACGACTTGCCATTCTCCACTTAGAGTTATTTTTACTTGCTTCACGCAGTTATTTTTGGACCTTACATACTCATTAACCTCATTGAGTAGTTTAATCTTTGAATTCAGATCCATTTCATTTGTAGGGTTAATCCTCGAATATAGGCTTTTTGTCTCTTCGTTTAAATTTATTGAATTTGTCTTGTTTAAAGACACTGAGCTTTTTACCATAGAAGCAGCATTACTAATTTCTTTTTCGCTAATCTCAGAAGAACAAACGAAAGATGTACTATCCTCACAAAAAGACCTTAAACCAAATCCCCTTCTGGTATTCAAATCCACGTGTTTTAATATATTGTCATCAAAAACTAGGGACTCCGACTGGCAAAATTCTAGAAACAGCTCACCACCATCGCTATTGCTCAAAGCGTTATTGACTATTTTATATACGTTATTAATATTAACATTGTTTTGAGCGAAAAATATTTGATCTAGATTTGGCATTACCTTTGAACTAAAAATTGTTTAAGTATATTATTTAACTTTAACATAGTAAACTATAAAAAGCCCGGGTGGCGGAATTGGTAGACGCGCTAGCTTCAGGTGCTAGTAACTTTTTAAGTTGTGGAAGTTCAAGTCTTCTCTCGGGCACTCTTAGCTTCCATATTGCTTGTTGAATTAGTTAATGCTACAATATAACGTATTAGGTAATATTTATGCTATGTATGGTGAAAAAGATAAGTTAGCCTACAGAAAGAAGGTACGAACTTACTCGAAACGCTTAGTTACTACACTATCTACTGCTTCTTTTATTGGATATATAGCAGCATTAGCCTTTAGTATTCCTGTCTTAAGTCTGTATTTTAGTATTGCCGGCACTATATTAAGTGTACTTTCGTTTGCTTTAAATATATGGTCATTAAAGGATCATTTCCTACAGAAGCAACTTGGTGTAGCAGGACAAAAAAAACTAACAAAGATCTGTCTTGATATTACATCTAACGTTTCGTTTTTAATAGGAGGAATTGCATCTATATTGCCTCTCGAATCTCCTATCATTCCTTTTGTTTCTACTGCCTTTTTTATTCTAGGCTGTACCTTTATGGCAGTTAATATCGTTCGGACTTTGATCAGCAAACCACAGGCAGAAAAACCTACTGATACCCTCTCTCCATCTGTAAAAGCAGTTTAAGTGTCAACAAGTTAACTTATTTGACTTGTATAGGAATATTAGCTATAATATTAATAGTTTAATAATAAAAGAGGTTAGTATATGGATTTTTTAAACAGTCACCCAGATTTTTTTGAGGATAATGCTTATTATGTAATATCTGAATATAATACGGATAATCGAGATCTTACAGATCTTAGTACATATGTAGTAGAACGTGATGCATATGAGAATTTGGTATTCAAAAACTTATATACATATATACGTTCCGATGGAAACGTACATAAAGATATAATGCTTAATCCAAAATCTTTACAAATAGAAGAGAGGATAGAAGATAGCAGAATCGAACAGTGTTATACAAATAACTATAAGATAGATAATGGAACTTTATCTTTAGATGAGAGAGAATTAGTATTCAATATAACTCCAGGTAAATGGAATGATTCAACAGAGTTCAATGTAATTAGCATTAGAAAAGTATAAGTGAATTTAAAGCTTAGTGGTAAATAGGGGACTGAGTATCCTTATTTCAACATCAATTACTTGAATAGTTGCTCAAGCCATCAAAATAAAAATTTTTATTCAGTAATTTGTGTATAAAGGGTACTATTTTACTAGTAGTGAAATAAATCAGAATGAAGTCTATTTTATTAACGAGGCCTTTATTGGATTCGTTCAATACAAGAAATATATTGAGAAAGTATGGATACAAAGTTTTTATAGAACCAGTATTCACAATAAAGTACTTAAATCCTGATATATCTGCGTACGAATTTGACGTTGTGATATCTACAAGTAAAAACAGTGTAAAGGCTTTTAGTCAAATATGCAAAGAGGATGACTTTCCGATTATTACAGTTGGTAATTCAACCATGCAGGCTGCAAAAAATTTGGGATTTTCTGATATAATCTCAGCAGACAGCAACGTTGATGGTCTGATATCATTCATAAAAGCTCATTATTCAAACGCAATAAAGTTCTTGTATATAAGGGGACAAGAAGTATCATGTGACCTAAAAAAGAGATTATCTGAAGAAGATTTTAATGTAAGAGAAGTTGTACTCTATAAAACAATTATAAAAAGGAGTCTAACTAATAGGTGTAAAAATTTACTGTTGGATGGTAAAATTGATAGTGTTGCTTTTTTTTCCTCACAGACAGCAAGGGTATTTTGTTCATTAGTTCTAAAAAGTGGGCTATCTCATGTGATGAATAATACAGTTGCATATACCATGAGTAAAAACATTGCTGATAGTTTAAGGTTAATCAAATGGAAAAAAATTATAACATCGAGGTTGCCTACTGGGGAGAGTTTAATTGATATAATTAATAAGGATTGTTGATGCTAAAGATTGCAACTTGGAATGTAAACTCCATACGTAAAAGAGTTAACCAACTTTGTAGTTTTATAGTTGACAGTCAGATAGATATAGTTTTGCTGCAAGAGATAAAATGTACGGAAGAGCAATTTCCTTATGTAGAGATAGAAAAGTTAGGATATGAATATGCTATCTATGGACAAGTTGCAAGAAATGGCGTTTGTGTTTTATCTAAATATCCGATACTGGAAAAATTAAAAATTGATGTTGTAGAGAGTCATCAAGAAGCACGTTATATAGAATGTGTGATAAAACACACCAATCATAAGGTAAGGGTAGGAAGTGTATACGTTCCAAATGGTCAAAGCCCAGACTCTCATATGTTTGAGTATAAACTCAAGTTTTTTGATAACCTATATGAAAGGATGAGCACTTTGTTGAAAAATGAAGAGTTAACTATTATAGCTGGCGATTATAATGTTGCACTGGATGAAATTGATGTTTTTGATTCAAATTTATTGAATGGCCAAGTGTGCTTTCATATAAAAGAACGTGAGAAGTTAAGAGCAATCTTGAATCTTGGGTTTAAAGACACGTTTAGAATATCCCACCCCAATTTGCAACAATTCACTTGGTGGCATTATCAAGGCAATTCACTCAGAAACAATCAAGGAATGCGAATAGATTATATGCTACTATCGCCACAAGCTGTAGATAAATTGGAAACATGCTACATAGATGATAGATTGCGTAAGCTAGAAAACCCGTCTGATCATACTCCTGTTGTATGCGTTATAGAATAATAGTAGACCTCTTACACAACTCACTTTATTGGCAAACTCAGGTAGTCTTACTTGGTTGCTGCCCTGTGGTTTTTTGCTGATCTAAAGTAACTTGTTCAAGCACAGTAGACTGCTCACTCTTTTGAGTAAGTTGCTCCTCAGTTGTTACAGCAGGTTGATTACCCTGCCCAGTTTCATTAACTTTGGATCCTAAAATTTTACTAATACCATCAAGAATTTTCCCATCCCATCCTTCTTTTTTCTTTTCATCTCGTGAATGAGGGTTATATAAAGTACCTTTTTTGTCATTTGAAAAAAGAACCTCCACTCCCCCTTTTATGGCGAATATTGTACCAATAACGGCAGCAACTATCGCGAGTGTAATAGGACCAAAAATTAATATTGAAGCAATGGAAAAAGAAATAGGAAGAAAAATCTTACGTAAGAATGCTGTTGCCATCTCTTCATCACTGAGTGGTGGTTCATCCTCTTCTTTTTTATCTTTACCTAAGAATGGTATTTTTTCTTTCACCCCATTCATAAAAGAGCTGGAAATATTTTTTGGGTCTATCTTTATTCCAAACGGCCACCCAGCAAGCTTTATGAATGAATCTTTAGCTTCTGTACCACGTATATCAGCTACACATTCAGCTACTTCTTGCTTTATTTTGTCATTCTTTAAATTCTCTTCACTAGCTAAATTTTTTTCTCTAATTTTTTCAAATACGGAAAGTAAAAGCTGACAAAAGTTTTCTTCACTTAGTAACTTTATATCTTCTTGATTAATATTATTGAATATACCTTCATGATTTTTTGATATAAAAGTAAAAATTTTCTTTTCATTTCCATTCTGTAATCGCTCTAATCGTTCATCTAATGACTTCAGATCATCCTGTAATTCTTGTTTTTCTCGATCTGGAAGTTCTTCTTTCAATTTCTGTTCCTTCTTTTCTATTTCCTGTTTCGTTTGCTTTTTTAGATTTTCTAGAGTTTCTGGATTTTCTAAAGTATCTAGGAAAGCACGATAGATTAACTGGTGCTCCTCGTTTTTAAATTTAAAAACTTTCTCATCTTTGTTAGTTACCTGATTTGAAGGCTCCAAATTCTTTGTTTGTGGAGTTAATATTTTTGTCATAACTGAGTTACTCACATTTACTATACTTTAATTGTAGCATATTTTTCATATTAATTCAAATAATCTATACTCTTAGAATCCGCCATGTTTAAGTCATAATTAAGAGCCCAGTTGTCGCCAATTTTTATTTCTACTTCAAGTGGTATAGAAATTTCTATTGCATTTTCCATTACGTCTTTCATAAGTTTTGCTGTTTCTTGCACCTTTTCGTCCTCTACTTCAACCAGTAGTTCATCGTGAACCTGGAGGATTATTTTACCTATCTTCAGCTGATCAAAAAGCTGAATCGTCGCACGTTTTATTATATCAGCAGCGGTTCCTTGCAGTGGTGCATTTATTGCTGCCCTTTCTGCAAATTGTCTTACATAAGGAATTGTATTGTTTATGTCTCTTACAAAGCATCTCCTGCCAAACAAAGTTTCTACATAACCATGCAATCTTGCGATAGACACTGCTTTTTCCATATAGACCTTTATTTCTGGGTAACAGGAAAAATAGTAATTAATGTATTCAGCAGCTTCCGCAATGGTAATTCCAAGCCGTTTTGCAAGGCCAAACGGGCTGATTCCATATATAATTCCAAAATTAATGGATTTTGCTTTGCGTCTTAATTGCTCATCTATTTCTTGCACTCCAAAAACTTGCCTAGCGGTGATATCGTGAATATCTTGTCCGTTTGCAAAAGCTTCTTTAAATGCTGCAACGTTTGCAACGTGTGCCAGGAGCCTCAATTCTATTTGCGAATAGTCAGCAGAGATTATCTTGTATCTTGAAAAAAGCATCTGGTGTTTTAAGCTTAAGCATTAGGTGGAGAAGGGAATAACTTTGAAGATTATCTTAGATATAAAATCTGTTAGCAAGACAAGAGTTCCCTTCTCAAAAGTACAGGCTGGACGGTATCATAGAAAGACCTAAATGGTTCTAATTCTGTATTCACAAGGTAAGCCTTACTTTTCATTTTTAATAGTAGTATATGGAGTTACATATGATCAACAACTTTTTAGGTATAGATGTTTCAAAAGAACACTTTGATGTTTCTCTCTCATTTATAAGTAAAAAAGGAAAACGTGAAACTAGAAAACGGAAGTTTAAAAACGATGATACAGGGTTTCAAGGTTTGCTGAACTTTCTACAAAAACATAATGTAGAAGAAGTAAAAGCTTGCATGGAATTCACGGGTTGTTATAGCGAGGCTTTAGCTGAATTTCTATACAATGCTGGACATTTTGTTAGTGTTGTAAACCCAGCTTGCATAAGATTTTATGCAAAAAGTAAGCTTACACGACAAAAAAATGATCAGATTGATGCAGAGATTATTGCAGATTATTGTCAAAAACAGGAACCTTCCCGTTGGATGCCACCATCTCCTAAAAAGAAAAAATTAAAACATCTTTATCGTTGCTCAGATGCGTTAAAAAATGAGTTAACATTAGTAAATAATCATTTAGAAAAAAAAGAGAGACTATCTGAAGAAGTTGTAAATGCTTGGGAAAGCCTTGCAATGCACATAGAACAATCAATAGAAACAATAAAAAACTCCATACGTGAACTATTAAAACAACACAAAGATTTGTTGGAGGACTTTCAACTCCTATTAACTATTCCAGGAATAGGAGAAGAATCAGCAATAGCTATTTTAGCTGAAATTCCTGATATAAAAGCCTTTATAAATGCCAGGCAATTGGCAGCATACGCTGGAACTATACCACGAAATATAACATCAGGCTCATCTGTACATGCCAAGCCCAGATTAAGTAAAACCGGTTTACAAACATTACGTAAGGCAATGTATTTTCCTGCTATAGTAGCTAAGAATCACAATCCTATTGTTATGACTTTTTGCGAAAAATTAAAAGAAAAAGGCAAGCATGCTATGTCTATAGTTGGTGCTGCAATGCGTAAGTTACTTCATATAGTCTTTGGTGTTTTAAGTTCAAGAAAGGCTTTTGACCCAGATCATATCAAGAACTACAGAGCTAGAAGGTTGAATAAAGGTTTAGTACTTTAAAATTAAAAAATGCTTCCAATCTATATTAATTACAAAAGACTTTAGAATTTTATTTTTTAGGAGTGTAAACTTATGCAAACAATAATACTCAATAATCCAATAACAGTTGATGGGGTTTCTGTTGCAGAGCTAACTATTAGGCGTCCAAAAGTTAGGGATTATTTGGCAATTGAACGCTTAAATGGTAGTGACTTGAGTAAGGAAATCACCCTAACTGCAAATTTAACATCGGTTACGAAGGAAACTGTAGAAGAGTTGGATATTGCAGACTATGCTAAAGTACAAGAAGTGCTAAAGGATTTTTTTTCACCGATTATACAAAAAACTTGAGATCGAAAGTACTTGCACTCAGCTCTGTCACGGGTGGTGGAATTGAGCAAATACTCAATATGGAGATGGATGAGTTTATTCTATGGTGTAAAGCAACAAAGGAAGTTAAATGTTAATCTTGAATTTTCTTGCTGATTAACAAAATGGTATCTGAAGTTTAAAATCAAAAAATGCTCTTATCGCATCTTATGTGGAATAGTACCTTACACAAATTTATTAAATGTTGTTGGTTAGTGTATAACGCTATACAGGATGTGGGTTGGAAGTATTTTTTGATTACGGTACAGTTTGAATAATTTTTTTATTGACTCACAAGACGGTATCTTGCACCCTTTTGGCACAATAAATGCTTGTCTGATAAGATTTCCCTCTTCGCTTCTGATAGGAATATTCTGTAAATTAGGATTGCTGGAGCTCAGCCTTCCAGTTGCAGTTGCAGTTATTGAAAAGCTTGTGTGTATTCTATCATCGAGCGGATCAACCTGTTTTATTAATGCATCAGTGTAGGTACTCTTCAATTTACTTAAATGTCGCCAACTTAAAATTTTACCTGCAATTTCTACCCCTTCTTCTTCGAGTGCCTCTAGAACTTCATAATTGGTGCTATACGATCCAGATTTTGACTTTTTCTTTTTATTAAGCCCCATTTTATTAAATAAAACATCACTTAATTGTTTTGGTGACGCAATATTAAATCTTTCCTCTGCTAAGTTATATATCTCATCTTCAAGCGCGGCAATTACCTGCTGAAATTTATCGGACAGCTCCTGTAGTTTTTGAATATTTAGCAATATTCCATTTTTCTCCATATTAAATATCACTTTCATAAGTGGCTTATCGAAGCGCTCGTAAATTGTGAACAATTTTTCCTGAAATAACCTTTGCTTTAGCTTTTCATGAATTGCTATTAAAGTTTTTGCCGAGAAAATTTCTGCATTTTCACTCAAATTATGCGCAACTATGTTTGGAATACTGTGATCATGTTTTCCTGTATCCAAGCTATACGACATTATCATCAAATCATCAACTGAATCTAGCATCTTCTCCACTGCAGGGAAGATTTTCCTCATCTCTTTAATGTTATGTATTATTTTAAGCACCCCATTTGAGAGTAAAGTTGAGTTGATTGTAATGAGTGCATTTTGTATGCTATCTTGCTCTATACAAAAAATATTACTTTCGCTATAAGATAGACTTAATACATTGTTTTCAAGGTGGTAATGAATTGCAATTTTGCCTTCATATCTACAATGCTCCAAAAATTTCTCTAACTCTTCACTACTATATTCTATTTTCTCTTTTGTGCTAGATCCATTATAGGAAAAAAGCTTTTCTATTTTACCTATTAAGGAATTGAATTCATACTTCTTTAAAAAGGATAATAGTTTTTCCATATTTGGAGGGCGAACTTCACATTTTGCAATATCATGTTGAAGGTCTACTTTTTCGCATAGTGATAAAAGTTCTCTTGAAATTAGCGCTTTTTCCTTATGTTCAGCAAGAATATTACGAATCCTCGTTTGCTCGATGTTATCAATGTTCTCTATAATATTATTCAATGAATCAAATTCATCTAGTAATTTAGCTGCAGTCTTCGGACCTATTCCCGGAACGCCTGGAATGTTGTCAGATGCATCACCAGTTAGAGAAAATAAATCAAGAAGCTTGTGTGAGTTTACACCAAATTTTTCTATTACTTGTTTTTCATCTATATATATATTTTTAATGGGGTCGAATATTAAAATATTGTGGTTCAAGAGTTGAAATAAATCTTTATCTGATGAAACGACTACCACTTTAAAGTCTTGGTGGTTGGCGTATTTTGCAGCTAGTGTTGCGATTATGTCATCTGCTTCATAACCTTCAATTTCTTCATAGCTGAGGTTAAAAGCTTCTACCGCTTCCCTCAGTATGGTGAACTGTGGAATTAGATCCTCAGGAGGCGTTACTCTGTTTGCTTTGTATTCAGGATATAAATTGTGCCTAAAATTCTTTTTTCCTGCATCAAGTGCTATAGTTAAGTAGTCCGAATGGGCAATGTACTTAAGAACCATATTCAGAAAGCCATATACACCACCTATTGGCATTCCTGTTGTGGTAATTAAGTGAGGTAGTACATAGTAAGCTCTGAAAAGAAAACCATAGCCATCGATGATTGTGAAAGTTTTTTCTTTCATTGTAGATATTTATGCGTGCTTTTGATGGTCCACTATTTAGCTGCGAAAATCAAGTTTTTGTTTTTCTGCTTTTGAGCATTGTAAGAGATTCTGCCGAAAATAGCATTCATGCATGGTTATACCAATTAGACTTCTTGCATAACCATATAACATTGGGAATAGAAACGAAAAAGCTACTTGACAAACTCCGCCAGCCCCCTTATCATGAAACTGAAGGTATTCAGTTGTCTTCATCTGTGTAGATTAAACAGCAAGAAAACAACGTAGTTGGCGTCTTATTTTTAATTTTTTGCACTATGTGCACCTTATGTCTTCACAACATTTCTAGGTTTTTGCCTATATAAGCTGAAACGCGCTTATAAGTCGTTTAAGACAGTATAGTACGCCAATTTGCAGGATTAGAGAGTGACAACTAGCTAACACGGGATTTCTTTTGCCTTTTTTTCTGCTTAGTAAATTTCTTAAACATTTGAGATAAGGTGAGTTGCATTTAAAAGCAGCTAAATTGCAGTGTTTAAGGCTTAAAAAACGCCAATGTTTTTAAATAGATATTAATCGGGGCTTCTTTTGCCTTTTTTTTATTTGGTAAATTTCTTAATATTTGTGGCTAAACGACAATCGTCATCCCGCTACTTGTTAGCGGCTAAGAGATACCGCGGCGGTATGGCGGTGTAGATGATGGTTAAGTAATTCGTCATCCCGCTGCTTGTTAGCGGGATCTAGAGATACCGTGACGGTATGACGAGGGAGAACAGTTAGCGGCTGAGATACCGCGAATGAATCGCGGTATGACGTAGGACTGCTGTCATTCCAGTGCTCCTTTTTTTGTCATCCCAGTGCGTGACACTGGGATGGCTTTGTTGCATAGCAACCGAAAAAATCTGGTGGCTACTGACAAAATTCATTATAAATAACCATTTAACTGTTGAAGAAAAAATATGCCACAGAAAATGAAAGTCAGTAACCAAAACGAATATAACAAATTCCTTGAAAAAAGGGGAAATATTTTTCGTTACATCGATGAAGCTATCGAAAATTGGTATGAAAATAGTCCAAAAATGCAGGGCGGCAACTATATTTACAGTGATAAAGTCGTAATTTTGGTGCATATAATTGTCAATCTTTTTAGAATTGGGTTAAGACAAACGGTGGGGTTTATAAAAGGATATCTGCAACAAATAGGAAAAAATTTGGCAGTTATCAGCTATTCACAAGCATCAAGAAGGTTTAAAAAACTTAATATTAAGATAAATGATTGCAGGGTTGATAAAAGCAACATGGAAAATATTGAAATTATCATAGATAGCACAAGTATCAGCATTTACAGTAACACTCCTGGCCACAGTAAGGAAAACAGTGCAGATAGAAAGTACCGAAGCTACGAGCAAGTAAGAAAGTTACATGTTATGTTAAGTGTGAATAGTAAAAAAGCTATAGCTGCAAGATACAGTAATGGCGTCTACTCTGACCACTATGGAGCTTGCGATTTGCTTGAAGAAGTTAATTTTCAGCACAAAATAAAAGCATTATATGCAGATAGGGCATACGATAGGCACAAACTTTATAAATTGTGTAAGAAATACGATATAAAGACAAAAGTTCTACCAAAAAAGGATGCAGCAGAACATTCAAAAATAGATTATATGTCTGACAGGAATGCTGCTATTAGGTTAATAAAATTATATGGACAAGATGGTGTAAAAGAGTGGAAAAAGGAAGCAATTTATGGAAAGAGATCTTACATAGAAGGATTTTTCTCAAGGTTGAAGCAAGTATTTGGATTTAGCTTTAGGAATAAATCTGAAGTAAATCGTGAAAAAGAATTACTAATTAAGTGCTATTTGCTCAACAAATTCACTGATATTGGTATGGCTAAATTTGAAATCATTACATAAATTTGTCGTAAACCATCACTGCTTAAGGTGCTATGCAACAAAGCCCACTGGGATCTAGCCTTTATTATTTGGTTGAAATTAAGTCTTCTGGATCCCAATGGGCTTTGTTGCATCGCTACTTATGAAAGGCTAACTATAGCTAGGATTATAAGCAACCTATTGAAAATCTTGTTTTTTTGCAATCAATCTGATCAAATTTAAGAATAGTAATTTATTATTTATATTAATAAACTTAATTCTATTGAAAATAGCTAAAGCATTGAAATTCTTGAATTTTAGCCGGATTAGTGAGTGGTAGTGAAATTTCTTTTACTCAAATTTAGGTATTCACTGACCGTTCTTGTTATAAATACCAGAATAATAAGCTACTGATATTCTCCATCTTTTTTATCTTTAATCCATCATAGCTAGCGATGCAACAAAGCCATCCCAGTGTCACGCACTGGGATGACAGCTAGCCTGACAACCGTCATTCCGCTACGTGTTAGCGGAATCTATGCTAAGAGATACCGCGGCGGTATGACGGTTCGCGGTGGTATAGTAACTCGTCATCCCGCTACTTGTTAGCGGCTAAGAGATACCGCGGCGGTATGACGGTGTAGATGATGGTTAAGTAATTCGTCATCCCGCTGCTTGTTAGCGGGATCTATGCCGAGATACCGCGAATGAATCGCGGTATGACGGTTCGCGGTGGTATAGTAACTCGTCATCCCGCTACTTGTTAGCGGGATCTATGCTAAAAGATACCGCGAATGAATCGCGGTATGACGGTTCGCGGTGGTATAATTACCCCGCCAACAATGTTGCAAAAAACGTAAAATTAGAGAAAAGCATTTCTCGAAAACTTCTATGTCCAAAAACAAGAGTGCCATTTATTTATAGTGCCAACAATCAATTAACCATCAGTTTCAATGAATGATATGAACATATTATTTCAAGGAAAGTTCATGGGAAATAAGAGATTAGCTATACGGATTAGCTGTAGCTATGAAACTAACCGGTTGGCAGAAAAGTATTTGTTAGATGCTTATGAAAAAGCCGTGTCAAAGCAAGTAAGCCAAAAAAATTTAAAACATAAAAATGGGATTCAAGGAGGATCAAATGGTAACAGTGAGTTTATATGCAAGAGTTTCTTCGGGGAAACAAGCACAAGAAAATACAATAGCAAGTCAAGTTGCAGCTTTAGAGAAGCAAATTAGTACGGATGGATACAAATTATTAAGTGAGTATAAATTTATTGATAATGGCTACAGTGGATCTAATCTAGTCCGTCCTGATCTAGAAAAGTTACGTGATAAAGTAACAGAAGGTAAAATTGATAGAATTTACATTCATTCACCTGATCGCTTATCTAGAAAATATGCATATCAAATGGTATTACTTGAAGAATTTGAGAAAGCAGGAGCAGAAACGGTTTTCTTAAATTATGAGATTAACGATAATCCAGAATCTCAATTGCTGTTACAAATGCAAGGTATGATAGCAGAATATGAACGAGCGAAAATTATGGAACGAAGTCGTCGCGGAAAGATTTATGCAGCTAATAAAGGTTGTGTAAGCGTAATGGGAGGAGCTCCTTATGGTTATCGTTATATAGATAAATATATGGGAGGAGGACAAGCTTTATTTGAAATAAACGAAGAAGAAGCTAATGTTGTTAGGAAAGTATTTTTGTGGATAGGAAGAGAAAGGACAAGTATTGGGGAAGTGTGTCGTCGGCTAAACACTATGTCTATTATAACACGAACAGGAAAAAAGTACTGGGATAGAAGTGTGATTTGGGGTATGTTAAAAAATCCTGCTTACAAAGGACAAGCGGCTTTTGGTAAAACAAAAGTAGGTATAAAGTTACAACATATCAGACCACAGAAACATTCTTGTGAACAACCGAAAGATAATTACTCTACCTATTCTGTTGAAAAAGCAAATTGGATTTATGTTAAAGTGCCAAATATAGTGGACGAAGATGTATTTGATATAGTTCAAGAACAATTAGCTGAGAATAGAAAAATAGCAAGGACAAGAGAAAGAGGAGCAAAATATTTACTACAAGGTTTAATCGTATGTAAGCGTTGTCGTTATGCATATTACGGAAGTCCTGTAAGAAATAAGCGAGGAGAAAAAATTGATCATTATGCTTATTATCGTTGTATTGGTAGAGATTCTTACCGTTTTGGTGGTAATAAAATTTGTGATAATAAACACATTCGTACAGATGCATTAGAAACAGCCGTTTGGGAAGAGGTTAAGCATTTATTGAAAAATCCAAATAGGGTTTTAGAAGAATACAGGCGTAGACTTTCAGAGCTTAAAAAATCATCATGGGATCAAAAAAGCGATTTACTAGAGAAACAAGAAAATAAATTAAAACGTGGTATTGCTAGACTTATTGATAGTTATGCTCAAGAATATATTAATCAAGAAGAATTTGAACCACGAATTAAAGCAATGAAACAAAGTTTAAAAACAATTGAAGAGGAGAAGAAAAGGATATTCGATCAAAAGAAATTAAAACAGGAATTAACTTTGGTTGTAACCAATTTAGAAGACTTTTCTTCCAATATTACATCAAACCTTGATAACGCAGACTGGCTAACTAAACGTGATATTATTAGAACGTTAGTCAAGAGAATTGAAATTAACCTTGAGGACGTAAATGTGGTATTTCGTGTAAAAGAGCTACCAAACTCTCCTGGAAATAATCGAGAAGAAAAGAAAAATTTGCAACATTGTTGGCGGGGTAATCTCACCGTTGCTAGCTTGTGTTGCATTACACGGATTAGAGCAACATGTCAAAAAAGCATTAACAAACGAACTCTTTCAATGCATGAAAAGAAAATATGGTAGGATATCGCATAGAAACGCGCAAAAGTCTATTAGTGTAATTTTCTACTGTGATGATTTTGTCATCATACATGAAAACGAAGAGATTATTCTTAAAGCAAAAATTTTAGTTGAAGAATGGTTAGAAACCATTGGACTAAAATTAAAGCCCTCTAAAACAAGAGTTTCTCATACATTAAGAACCATTGACGAAACAAAACCAGGATTTGATTTTCTTGGATTTTCAATAAGACAATATCCAATAAAAGAAAGTAAGAAAGGTTACAAGTTATTAATCAAACCAAGTCGTAATTCTATAAAACAGCATACACTAGCTATTAAACATAAACTCAGAGAAATGCGTGGAGCACCACAAGAACGGGTGATAAAGGATCTCAATCCAATAAACAGAGGATGGAGTCAATATTACTCCTCGGTAGTTTCATGTAAAATCTTTAGCTCATTGGATAATATTATGCATAGAAAACTCTGGAAGTGGGCAGTTTTTAGGCACCCAAACAAAGGGAGATGCTGGATAAAAAGAAAGTACTTTAAGAAGTATAATAACGAAAACTGGCGCTTTATGACAAGTAACAAGGTACGTCTTACTATACACAGCGATCATGTTATTAAACGACATATCAAAGTGCAAAAAACCAGATCCCCATATGATGGTGATTGGGTATATTGGGGTAAACGTCTGAGAAAAATACCAGATAAGCCACTAGGAGTAATAAAATTATTGAGGTTGCAACAAAGTAAATGCGATAATTGTAGACTATGGTTTAAAAGTGATGATACAATAGAAATACATCACAAAGACCGGAATAGACGAAACAATATGATCACAAACTTATCTTTGTTACATGGACATTGTCACGATGAATTACACAGGAGGTGTGCATGAAAAGCACCAAATTAGAGAGAAGCCGTATGAGGCGCAAAGTCTCACGTACGGTTTTGCAGTCGAGTGAGGAAGGGCGACCTTCTTCACTTAGACAACAATACGCAGAAGAAACAACAGAAGAGGACTTAAAAGAGATAGCAGAAAAAGCGCCAATAATAAAGCTAGCATATGATGAATTAGACAAGTTTCGTTGGAACGAAAAAGATTTAGTAGCTTACGAAGAAAGAATAATGGATCTACGGAAAGAAGAAGCCATTCTTGAATACAGACTTGATCTTGCTGAAGAGAAAGGTATACAAAAAGGTATAGAGAAAGGAAAAATTGAAGTCGCAAAAGCAATGCTGGCTAATAATGTTGATGTCAACACTATTGTCAAGTTTACAGGCCTTTCTATTAGTGAGATTGAAGAATTAAGTGGAAATCTGTGAACGGTTACGGATTGATTGGATTACCACAAAAAAACTCCTTTCTTTCTCTCCATTTTTTCTGGGTAAGGTCATGGTGCTGGTACAGGTCCTATAGCTGACCCAAGCAACACGTCATACCGCGATTCATTCGCGGTATCTCGGCATAGATTCCGCTAACAAGTAGTGGAATGACGAATTTTTGTTTTTCAAATTATCGGTAAACCTAATCCACTTTAGCTATAGATCTGGCATGTCTTATAGCTTAAGATATTAAAATTGTATAGACTGAAGTACGTTGAAAGTCAATTACAAACTTCTCAAAGAATTACATAAGAAGTATATTGACTATATGAGCTAAAAATGTTAGTATTATAATTATTAATTTTAAGTGGGAGTAAATATTATGGGCTATACAAGGACACAACTAAAACAGGTAATGCAAGCAGAAAGGGACCTGGTAAAAAAAAATTTTAAATTAAACCCAGTAGCGGTGATATTAGGAGGGATAGCAATCCTAGGAGTAGCAGTAGGCATCTCGGCTGTTATAGGGGCTCTTGCAGGTTTGGCTCTAAGTGCTATTAGCTTACCACCTCTTATTGCAGGTGGAATTATTGGTTCTGCTATACTGTTAGTATCCATTATAAACAAGGCTTGTTGTGGTTTCCAAATAACCACTGAAACGGACATGTCCGAAGAACATAAACGAGTTTTGAGAGAATATAATAATAGCACTGAGTGTAAAGTTAAGAATTATGTAAATATTATTACTAATATTGGTGTTTTTTTTGGAATTGGAGCAGGTTTAGTTGCTCTTGGTTTCACATCACCTGCAGCTATAGGTGCTTTAACCTTTATAGCAGGTGCAGTTGCTTGTATTCCTTTAACATTATTGACTGATAAAGTAATTGAGTGCTTTTTTCCAGAAGGAAGTAAGCAGCCAGGTAGCTCGTTTGATGGTGTGAAAGCTGATGGTGCTGATAAAGGTTGTAATCCTTGTCCTACTAATTAGTCAGTTCTTTCCATCCAAGAATCATTTTATTGGCTTGCCTCAATTTTTCAACAGAAGGCAAGTCTTCTGTGCTGAGTGGTAGGCGGACAGTTTGATGTTCTATAAGACCAATATCATGCAAAAGTGCTTTAGTGGGTATTGGGTTGCTGGCAATAAATAGAGCTTTGCAAGCTTGTTGCCAGATATCTGTTGAACTTTTCATGTCATTTCCTGTCATTTGAGGAGTTGTTTTTTTTCTAGTTACGTGCTGGAATGACAGTAGGCATTGCTTAACATATTCATGTGCTACATGTGGCCAAACATTGGAAGCAACGGAAACCAGACCAGCTACGCCATAAGCGGCCATATCGGATATCATATTATCATCTCCGCAAAAGACCTCAATATTTGGAGCAACTTTCTTATACTGAGCTAAAGTATCAACGGTGCCACTTGAATCTTTGATAGCCCAAAGTTTTTCATGGTCAGATAAGTTATGTACAGTTTCAGGATGAAGATTTATTCCCGCTCTTGATGGAATATTGTAAAGCATAGCCGGTACATGTGCTTTTTCAAGCAGCTTTTCAAACCATAAAGTTTGCCCCATGATTCCAGGCTTTGCATAAATGGGAGTTGTCATTAGATAGCCGTGAATAGGCATACCCTTGCAAAAATCAAGCCATTCAAGAGTTTGATATAGATTCACTCCTGGTACACCAATTATAATTTTCGTATTTAATTTTAGCTTACATACAAATTCAACTAATGTACGCTTTTCAGAATCAGTAAGCGATAGGCCTTCACCTGTGCTACCCAGTAACACTACGCCATTTTCAGCTTCAGCTTGTATTGTAAGTAAACGCTGCAAACTGCGGTAATCTATGTCATCCCCATTGCAATTAAAAGGAGTAACACAAGCAGTCCATAAAAATGTAAATTTCAATTTAAATTGTTAAAATGGTATTTCATCGTCGATTAGTTCATCTTTTATATCGTTGTCAAAACTTTCGTGCTTATTTTTTTGTTCTGTTTCATTTTGCTTGTATTCACTTGGCTTGTAATCGGAATTTGGTCGCGAATCCAAGAGAGTAAGAGCGCTATTAAAATTATATAGAACCACCTCTGTTGTGTATCTTTCACTACCGTTTTGGTCAGTCCATTTTCTAGTTCTCAAAGAACCTTCAACATAAACTTTACTGCCTTTGCGTGCAAAATCTTTGACGATTTTTACTAATCCTTCACTAAAAATTACAATATTATGCCATTCTGTCTTTTCAGAGCGCATACCGGAAAGTTTGTCAGTCCAACTTTCAGACGTGGCTATTGAAAAACTTGCCATCTCTTTTCCATTTTGTGTAGTCCTAATTTCAGGATCTTTTCCTAAATTACCAACTAATATGACTTTGTTTATGGTACCACCAGACATAATTATGCTCTAAATAAATCCCTTTATTATCTTATGTGAAAGTACTATTGTCAAATTTAATTAAAAGTGCGCTTGGAGGGATTCGAACCCACGGCCTTTGCCTCCGGAGGGCAACGCTCTATCCAACTGAGCTACAAGCGCATATATAGCTACCCACCCGCGGTATCTATGTTGAGATCCCGCTAACGAGCAGCGGGATGACGGTTTTTCAAATTGTCGGTAAACCTAAGCCACTTTGGCTATATACTAAATTATTTAATAGATAAGCTATCCAAGTCAAATTTTTGTTTTGGATAAAGCGTAAACATAACACTCCCATGTCCAAGATATACATTTTGAGAATCATTCGCATGCTTTTTTATTGCTTTTTGATCTACGGCCCATACAAAAGTCACACAATTTTCAGTGACTGAGTGCACCTTTAAGTCCTTAGTATTTATAAACAGCTTTCCATTTACCCATATTTTCCATGTATCGGAAGAAAGATATAAAATTGAGTCTAAACTCACTACCTTACAGTTGAAATTATCTGATACCTCCTCTTTTGCAGCTCTTGAAGACCGTAAATTGAACTTTTCCATTTCATTGACCATTCTATTAACTGGCTCTTCATCAAAAAAAATGCTTTTTACGTTACTATATTGTGACAAAACGTCAAAGTCACTTTCCACTGCTTCTCTTATTATATCGTCCCGATCTGTATAGCTTAGTTTTTGATTGTTAATAAAGAAACACTCTTTTGCACGCAAATTTGCTATATCAATAAAATCATCGATTTCTTGATTGCCAACTTTAAGAATACTTTCAAAATATCTTTTTTCTATCATCATTCCATACTGAGAATGATGACAAACCATTTCATCATCACCTTGTTTTTCTATATATACGCATAAATTTCCACTATTTAATCCTAATATTTTATGCTCAATAAAATCTTCATTGCCAATATATTGTCGGCAAGAATACTCCTTACAATTTCTATGCTTTCTATGATATCTTCACAACTGCAATATGCATTAACATTGGAAATGAGTAGCGTAAAAATAAAAAACAGCTTTATGTTCATCACCTTATCTACTTAATATAGTATACCAATCAAAGACTATATTAACTCTCACTATCTCTATCATATTACCATTCAAAATTTGATTCATAGTTGCAGCATCAATATTTCTCTGCTTGTTTAAAATAAGAGATTTGATCATAACATAACCGGGCAGATTTGGAATAGACTGTAGAAATAAAAAAATATGCTTATCGCTGATTGAACTTAAATTTAGGACCACTTCACTTTTTATTACTTTTGTGCGTTCACTTTTGTTGTGGAGCTCAACTTCTTCGGGTATAGAAATTGATATTTCAGGTTCTAATATATAGTACTTTTTATATAACCTGCTAAGCTCGAAATTTAAATTTGCAATGTATCTGCTACTGTGTAAATTTGAAGAAGAAATTTTTTTCCATAAATCTAGGTTTTTATTTAGAACAACTTCCTTTTTTTGAATTCCAGTAATCTGTAAATTAATAGAACGTATTTTATCAATCGCAATTTGGTTTTTATTATAAACCTTTTCGTTATAGATAACAACATATGTTAATAACCCTATTAATCCAACAGATAATAACAAACACGATATAAACTGAATTGTAGCTTTTCTTTTTAATTGAGAGATAGTCATTAATCTACATTGCCTCTCCTATTTCAACATCAATAGATAGATTTTGCCCTTTAGCAGCAGGTAAGTTAGAAATATTAATGTCATAGGTACGAAAATTATCGTTTAAATTTTTTCGTAGTTTCTCGTATTGATAGGAAATATTTTTACCGGATCGAAAATTAAACCTTAAAGTTGTGGTAATATAACTTTTTGCCTCATTATAATTCCATTCAAATGATCGAAGCTCTATACCTGGTACTTTTAACTTTTCTACATACTTAACTTGTGTAAGAGGAGAGTATTCTATTTTTGATAAAATATTATTGATATTAATAAAATCATAAATTTCATCTATTTTTTTTACATTATAGCTTTGGCTAAGTTTTGTTAATTGGTTATTTAAGGTGCTCTGCTTTGCGGATAAATTATCAGCGACACTGAAGTTTGAATACAAATTTAGCAAACAAAGGGCGTTAATTACAACTAAAACCAAAGCGAAGTATAGAAAAATTTGAGGAGAGTTTAAATAAAGATAATTGAATAGATAAAATTCTTTAGTTTCCTTTGTATTAAAAATAGCTGCTAATTTATTCTTAAAGCTGTGAAACAAAATTATGGTATCGCAAAAGTTATCTTTTTCACTTATAGCTAGTTCTGCTCCTAATAGTTTGCCTAACTCATATGGAGTTAATATGTTCACACTGTTCTCTGAAAAATTTATGACTGATAAACTAGCTTTAATATCTTCTGACACTATGATGCAAAGGTCGATAGGGTTATTTTTTTCAAACCCAAACTTAGTTAAGGATCGAATAGTATCTTGCACTTCCTGATATATTCCACCAGCAATAATTCCTGGTAAATTATCATTAGTAAATGGTACTAAACGCGTAAATATCATTTTATTCTCTTTAAGAACCACTTGTCTATAGCCTCCCGTTTTAGTTGCAGCAACTATAATTTTCCAATTATTAGGATCTTTATGTAGAATCTTTTTTGTTATATTACTTATTTCTATAGGAAACATTAATATTCCCTTAAAGTTGGAGCCTATCTCAATAAACACATTCAACCAATATTCTACTAAATGCTTTGCTTTTGATGAAACAAGAAGATAGCACCAGTTTTGATTGAATTTGTTTGGCTTCTCAACCAAAAAAACTGAACTTATGTCATTATTACGAGAAAAATGCTCCATCTTTGTTTTTGCTGATAGATAGGCACTAATCTTGTTTGCCCTTGTAATAAACTGTAGCGAGTAATTTTGATCTGCATGATTAAGCACCAGGTATAAAGGTGCTTTTTTGTCTGATGAAAGACATGAAATTAAATCGGAAACTGCTTTATCGTTTTTGCCCTTAACAAAATACCTTTTATTTAAAGTATTATTTTTAAAATATAGTAACATTATGCCTTCTTCTCCAATAGAAAGCATAAACTTACTTTTGGATTTTGAACTAAACATATTAACAAAGCATATACTTATCTAGAATTAAAAAGGCAATTTATTGAAATTCATTAAACGTTAGAGGGAAATATTGTTATAAATTTTCGCAGCAACATTATTTATATTATAATTTTTTTATAAAATCACTACTAATATTAAGCTATTTAATTAATAAATTAAGAAAACTCATTAATTAGAAATATACACTATCTGCCGATTAACTTTAATTAATAGGAGTTATTAATCTATTTACTATTCTTGTAATATTATTTCTAATGGTAAACATTTCTAGTAATACTGGAACAGTTGTTATTTCAGATACAGAATTTAGTGTAAGTAAACTAACCATTTGCTGAAGAGCGCTCATCTTCTTTGGTATTTGATGATGGAGCAACTAATTTGCTCAAAATCTCATCTTTTGGTCCCATAGCGTAAATGACACCATCTGACATGAGGATCACCTTATCAACTACGGACAATAACGGTAGCTTGTGAGTGATGATAACAGTAGTAGTATTTTGCTTTCTTGCAATGCCAATTGCATTAATTAAGCATGCCTCTCCATTGCTATCTAAGTTAGCGTTTGGTTCATCAAGTACTAAAAGTTTTGTGTGACCATAAAAAGCTCTGGCAAGTCCAAGAAGCTGTTTTTGGCCGCCAGAGAGCGTTACTCCTCCAGGACCTCCTATTGTTGTATCATATCCATTTGGTAAGCTTAGTATTAGTTCATGTATTCCTGCAATTTTTGCTGCTTTGATTATTTCTTCAGGATTTGGATCTGGTCTCATGCGAGCAATATTAGCTTTGACACTAGTGTTAAATAACTCAATATCTTGAGGTAAGTAGCCAACATAATTACCAAAATTTTCTCGATTCCAAGTATATACATCAGCGCCATCTAGTCTGACTACACCAGATATTGGCTTCCATACACCAACAGTTAATTTTGCGATAGTGGATTTACCAGAAGCACTTGCACCAATCACACCTACTACGTCCCCTGGTTCTATAATAAATGATATTCCTTTTACTGTTGGCTTATTGCTTCCATAAGGAGTAAAAAATACTCTATCAAATTCCAATTTTCCTTCAGGTTCTGGTAGAGCCATCGTTTGCTCTCTTTTTGGCGATGTTAATATAAGTCTTTGTAGCCTTCCATATGACATTCTAGCCTGATTTAAAAACTTCCAAGTATGAACCGCAGCGTCAAATGGTGCTAATACTCTACCCATTAAAATTGAAGCAGCGATGATGCTACCAGCAGTTTTATGAGCTGTAATTGCAAGTAATGCACCTGTTCCAATTACTGATATTTGCAGAGTTGAGCGCAAAAACTTAGTGATTCCAGTAATTACATTAGAGCGATTTTGTGCTTTAATTTGCATTGCTCGATTCTGATCATTTCGTTTACACCAATCAGAGACTATGAATTCTGACATGCCCATAGCTTCAACTACTTCTGCATTTCTTGTTGCAACATCTATAGCATTGATATTCCGTATAGTTTCTTCGTTGGTTTCTTGTAATATTCGTTTAGTGGCAAGTTCATTCCATATTGCCATAGAGACTAATATAATGATTCCAGCAATAGCTATAAACCCCGTGGAGGTGTGTATCATGAAAATCACAACAAGGTAAATTAACGACCATGGAGTATCAAACAGTGAGAATATACCATTTCCTGTAATGAAATTTTTTATTACCCCGAGATCTCGTATTGCTTCACCACTTGAAGTTGAGCTCTGCACTGACGTTAGCCTGATTGACCTTACTATCAGATCTGGTGTTGCAGTTTTATCGATCCAATCACCTATTTTTGCCATGGCTAAATATCGACAAGTTTCAAGCATTGCAGAACATGCAAATGCAGATAAAGTGATAATTGTCAGCATAGTTAGTGTTGATACACTTTCGCTTGATATCACCCGATCAAGCACTTGAGAGGTATAAAGTGGTAGAAATAACATTAATAAATTGATTCCCGCACTAAACCAAAAGATAAACCAAAATGCACTTTTGCATTTTTCTAGGCAAATATATAGAGTACTTTGCTTCAATTCTTTTTTTATTGATGGCGTAATTTCCACAATCTTCCTCTTAATTTAATTACATGCACCATATACAATTTTTATTACAAAAATATTAATAACGGCAGTTAGCTTACTTTAAGTGAATAAAATATTAATATATGTAAATAGGAAATATAAACAATGGTAAAAAGAAGTATAGTTAATATTTCCTTCATTGCCTATAGCTAAGGTTTTCCCTACGTCATACCGCGATTCATTCGCGGTATCTCGGCATAGATTCCGCTAACGAGTAGCGGAATGACGAGGTATAAACCATCGTCATGCAGCCGCAAACCGTCATACCGCGATTTATTCGCGGTATCTCATCCGCTAACAAGCAGCGGAATGACAGCAATCCTACGTCATACCGCCACGGCGCTAACAAGAGATCCCGCTAACACGTAGCGGGATGACGGTTGTCAGGGTAGCTGTCATCCCTTGTGGAAATTGTTCTCAAATCACAATGTTCGTACAGCTATAGATTCATTCGCGGCGTAGATTCCGCTAACACGTAGCGGAATGACGGTTTTTCAAATCGTCGGTAAACCTAAGTCACTTTAGCTATAATTCAGAATTGAGAGTTTTTAATAACTTTCTAACTCCCACTTAGGTCTTGGTGCAAAATTAAGTGGATCTATATAATTCTTCTGTAACCTTTCAATTCCTGCCCATCCAACCATTACTGCATTGTCTGTACATAGATTATTAGGGGGGAAAAATATGTTTAAGTTTATGTGTTCTTTCAGTTTTTCTCTCAAAAAATTATTTGCTGCAACTCCGCCGGTAATCACAAAGTCATTGATTTTGATATTTAAAGATTCGGCCATAATAATCGCATTACTAACCCTGTCCAGCAGTATGTCACTAATACACTCTTGAAACGAAGCACACACATCACACACATCTTGCTCGCTCATTTCGAGTTTCTGCACTAAGTTTTTTACTGCTGTCTTGATTCCAGAAAACGAAAAGTTACATCCAGAACGTTTTATCATCGCCCTTGGCAGTTTAAATCTTGCACCATTGCCTTTTTTAGCTAACTTTTCAATTAATGGCCCTCCGGGATAGCTTAAACCCAGCATCTTAGCAACTTTATCAAATGCTTCTCCTAACGAGTCATCAAGTGTCTCCCCGAGTTTAATATATTTACCTACATCCTGTGCAATTAAAAATTGACAGTGACCACCTGATATTAATAGAACTAAAAACGGAAATTTCACCTCATGCAGTAACCTAATAACTAATGCATGCGCTTCTAAGTGATTCACTGCAATGAACGGTTTTTGTGCTACATGTGCAATTGCTTTAGCCATCATTGTACCAACTATTAATCCACCTATGAGTCCTGGTCCTGATGTTGCTGCAATTGCATTGAGATCACAAAAGTTAAGGTTAGATTTTTCCACGGCGCTTTTTATTAGACCACTTAAATGCTCCATATGAGCACGTGACGCTATTTCAGGGATCACCCCACCGCGTTTTTTGTGTTCTGCTTGGGAGAGAATTTCGTGAGCAAGGACTTGCTTGTCACTATTTACAATCGCTACTGCAGTTTCATCGCAGCTTGTTTCAACAGCTAAAATGGTTTTCATGTATATTCGAGCACTTTATTATAAAAACTATACCTTGAAACGCTGTAGAAGTTAACTGCAAAGTTAACTTCTATAGCTAAAAGATTTACCGACAACCGTCATTCCGCTGCTTGTTAGCTGATGAGATACCGCGAATGAATCTACGATCGTATGAACATTGCGCTATTGAGATGGAGCACTTTCTTGTTATTCCAGGTCTCCTCTCTCGTCATCCCAGTGCGTGACACTGGGATGGCTTTGTTGCATAGCACCTTAAGCAGTGATGGTTTACGACAAATTTATGTAATGATTTCAAATTTAGCCATACCAATATCAGTGAATTTGTTGAGCAAATAGCACTTAATTAGTAATTCTTTTTCACGATTTACTTCAGATTTATTCCTAAAGCTAAATCCAAATACTTGCTTCAACCTTGAGAAAAATCCTTCTATGTAAGATCTCTTTCCATAAATTGCTTCCTTTTTCCACTCTTTTACACCATCTTGTCCATATAATTTTATTAACCTAATAGCAGCATTCCTGTCAGACATATAATCTATTTTTGAATGTTCTGCTGCATCCTTTTTTGGTAGAACTTTTGTCTTTATATCGTATTTCTTACACAATTTATAAAGTTTGTGCCTATCGTATGCCCTATCTGCATATAATGCTTTTATTTTGTGCTGAAAATTAACTTCTTCAAGCAAATCGCAAGCTCCATAGTGGTCAGAGTAGACGCCATTACTGTATCTTGCAGCTATAGCTTTTTTACTATTCACACTTAACATAACATGTAACTTTCTTACTTGCTCGTAGCTTCGGTACTTTCTATCTGCACTGTTTTCCTTACTGTGGCCAGGAGTGTTACTGTAAATGCTGATACTTGTGCTATCTATGATAATTTCAATATTTTCCATGTTGCTTTTATCAACCCTGCAATCATTTATCTTAATATTAAGTTTTTTAAACCTTCTTGATGCTTGTGAATAGCTGATAACTGCCAAATTTTTTCCTATTTGTTGCAGATATCCTTTTATAAACCCCACCGTTTGTCTTAACCCAATTCTAAAAAGATTGACAATTATATGCACCAAAATTACGACTTTATCACTGTAAATATAGTTGCCGCCCTGCATTTTTGGACTATTTTCATACCAATTTTCGATAGCTTCATCGATGTAACGAAAAATATTTCCCCTTTTTTCAAGGAATTTGTTATATTCGTTTTGGTTACTGACTTTCATTTTCTGTGGCATATTTTTTCTTCAACAGTTAAATGGTTATTTATAATGAATTTTGTCAGTAGCCACCAGATTTTTTCGGTTGCTATGCAACAAAGCCCACTGGGATCTCACTTAGTAATTTCGTAATATAAATCATACCAATTTGGGTTTTTTCTTGCAACTAAATTGATTTTCCATTCCCTTCTCCAACTTTTTAGAAGTTTTTCTCTATTAAGAGCCGAATCTACGTCTTGAAATTCTTCAAAATAAACTAATTTTTGTACATTATATTTCGACGTAAAACCGGGAATAACCTTGTTCTTATGCTCCCAAATTCGTTTAATTAAATTCGACGTAACACCTATATATAGAGCCTTATTGTGTCTACTTGCAAGTATATAAATATAATAGTTTTTCATAAAATTTAGATCCCAGTGTCACGCACTGGGATGACAGGAAGAGGAGACTGAGATGACAGGAAGAGGAGACTGAGATGACAAATGTGAGTGCTGACGTAACAAATGTAAATGCTTGAATGACATCAATAATTATATACATTTTATCACTAAACTAGACGTTCGTACAGTCGTGGAATGAATTGCGGTATGACGTAGGAAAACCTGCACTATAAGCTAATCATCATCTCCAAATATGGAGCTAATTTTTTTGCCCCCAGGAGAAAATTTATTAGTCCAACTGCTTTGCACTTTGGTTACGTCTTTAGTGGCGGTTTTATTGCTGTATTCCTTGATTTCCTTATCTATTCTATCCATCATTTGTGGATCCAGGCAGCTCTTTTTCCATTGATCAGTAGCAAGGAACACTTTGTTTAAATCTTGAGTGCGAATTAAGTATTCTTTATCCTTAGGATAAACCTCTTGTGCCCAAGCAAATAGCTCAAAATAGCGTGCAAACAATTCAGATGCGCGTGACTTTGCAGTTTGATAAGCTTGTATCTCCTTAAATATAACTTGGCTAATAATTTTCTGCACAAGAACATTTGCTTGCCTTAAATTCTGCTCAATATCCTGGTAAACCTTATGGAGAAATTCCTGCTCTAGGCTCAAGTTAAGCTCATTTTCAACCATATGTGAAAGTTCATGCACTATAATGTATGGATTTGACCTTCTCAGCACAATAACATACCTATTTACACCGGAAGACCTGATTGTCTTACACACCCCTTCTTCCATATCCACTAATCCCTCTTGGTATATTTCAAACGAAAGCTTATTTTGCTTTATTAGTGATAAAGTGAGGTTTAATGTGTTTCTAAACTTCTCAAATTGATAGAGATACTCAATATATCGTATTGCATTTTCACTGCTTCCTACTTTAGTCGCTTGTTTGATTAAATTCCTGATTAGCATGCCTTATTATTAAAGGAATTTTTTTTTATACTCAAGAGCTATAAAGTGTTTTTTAGGAAATCTCATTGCATAGCTAAAGTAATTCAGGTTTACTGACAACCGTCATACCGCTAACACGTAGCGGGATGACGAGATGCCACCGCGAACCGTCATACCGTCACGAACCGTCATACCGCGATTCATTCGCGGTATCTCTTAGCATAGATCCCGCTAACACGTAGCGGGATGACGATTGTCGATGAACCTAAGTTACTTTAGCTACAAACATTAAGAAATTTACCAAATAAAAAAAAGGCAAAAGAAGCCCTGGTCATTATCTATTTTCAGTATTTGGCGTTTTTTAAGTCTTAAACACTGCAATTTAGCTGCTTTTAAGTGCAACTAACCTTAGCTAAAATGTTTAAGAAATTTACTAAGCAGAAAAAAAGGCAAAAGAAACCCCGCGTTAGCTAGTTGTCACTCTCTAATCCTGCAAATTGGCGTACTATACTGTCTTAAACGACTTATAAGCGCGTTTCAGCTTGTGTAGGTAAAAACCTAGAAATATTGTGAAGACATAAGGTGCACATAGTGCGAAAAATTAAAAATAAGACGCCAACTACGTTGTTTTCTTGCTGTTTAATCTGCACAGATGAAGATAACTGAATACCTTCAGTACCATGATAAGAGGGCTGGCGGAGTTTGTCAAGGAATTTTTAGGGCCTAGCGTCACACGCTGCCATGTGGTATACAAATTTCCTTCGAATTACAACGTACGTGCACTCTATATGCACTTAATACTCTCTTATCAAAATCTCAAGAATCTGCACTATATTTAATGCTGCGCCTTTGCGCAGGTTATCAGCCACTATCCACATATTTAATCCGTGTTCAACAGTATTGTCTCTTCTAATACGCGATACATATACAGCATTCTCCTGTACAACATCAATTTGAGTGATGTATTCACCGTCTTCACGCCTGTTGTACACTAAAACTCCACTATCTTCGGCTTCACTTAGCACTTCACGAGCTTGTTCTTCAGTGATATGTTGATCAAATTCTACATTTACTGCCATAGCGTGACCGATAAAGACGGGTACTCTTACACAAGTTGCAGTAACTTTTATATCTTCCTCTAAAATTTTTTTTGTCTCCTCTTGCATTTTCCATTCCTCTTCTGTAGAACCATTCTCCATGAATTTCCCTACATGGGGAATGCAATTAAACGCTATTTGCTTGGGGAAGATCTCGGGCTTTTTAGTCTCATTCATGAAGATTTTTTTTGTCTGGTCATAGAGTTCATCCATTGCTGCTTTGCCTGCGCCAGAAGTTGATTGATAAGTTGAAGCAACGATTCTCTTTATTTTTGCTTTCTGGTGTAATAGATGTAGTACTAGCAGCATCTGTATTGTAGTACAGTTTGGGTTGGATATTATGTTGTGGTTTTTATATTCCATAATTTTTTCTTTATTAATCTCCGGAATAATGAGTGGCACACCTTCTTTCATTCTAAAATGGGAACTGTTATCTATCACGATGCACCCAGCCTCAATTGCAGTCGGTACGTGTTTCTCAGAAACATGAGATCCAGCACAGAAAATGGCTACATTAGTTCCAACGAAGTCATAATTCTCAAGGCACAAGACAGTTAATTCTTCATTACCGAAACTCACCTTCTTCCCTTCTGATTTTTTCGACGCAAGTGCAATAACAGAATCTATTGCCTCATCTTGAAACTCAGCAAGCGTGCTTAATACCTCACGCCCTACTCTTCCGGTTGCTCCAATAACAGCAATTTTGTATCCCATATAGATGAACCTCTAACTTTAAAGTTCTATTATATTTTTACTGACAAAATTTACAATTGTTTTAATATTTTTACCTTGCAATTAATTGTAATTTAGCTATTATTATGCAATATTAGTAATATTACATAATAAAGTGAAAGATGAATAAAGAATACAATGAAACTAAGGTTAAACCTGCAATGTCTACACCTCAAGAGCCTGAAAGAACCAATGGATTAAAGGCTCAAAATGTTCTTTCGAAAAAAAGAAAGCCTGCAATAAATTTTGATGATAAAAAATATGGTGTAAGAAACCTTAAAATAGACCAACAGTTCCTAAATAAAAGACAAGAATCTTCAAAGCTAAGAGATTTCTTAAGATCAATACCAATAATAGGGAGATTTTTAGCAAGGATTTTCACACCTGAAAAAATAGAAATCATCAGTAACCCTATATATGACAACATGGAAGCATATGAAAAATCGCAAGCAGGTCACTCCAGTAAGATAAAAGATGAGACTAGTGTAGATGATGAACAAGCAAAAGTAGATAGTAAACTTAAGAAGGGTAATGTTGAACAAGTGGACAATAAGAAAAGTCGTTAAACTCTATTTTATTGTGCAGGAGCTCTGCAGTACCAAAATAAATAAATGGGTATGCCACTTGCGGTGAATAAGCTTGCGATCAGCAAGGTATTCACAGAAGTTTCAAATATTACCCAGCAGCAAAAGGTTGTTGCTATACTGCCAATTAAAAATTTGTAATAGTTTTTCTCCTTTATAATAACCTTGAGAAAAGCAAGACTGCATGCAAGGTAAACAAATAAAAATGAAACTACAGAAAAGTCGATAATTGATGTGATCTGTTTAGCAAAATTGTTGCTTGAAGTGAGAATTAGTAGAACTGAAGTGCCAACGGAGCTGATTGTTATGCCCCAGAAAGGAGAACCGTGCTTGTTTCTTTTAGCAAAGAACTGTGGCATCAGTTTATCTTCTGCAAGGCCAAGGGCCACTTGTCCACTAGCTAGTACCCAAGCATTTAAACTGCCAACACAAACAATAAAAGCAACAATAGAAATGATCAAATGCCAATTACCAGGAAACATAATTTTTATTGCGTCAACATACGGCGCTTTTGAATTAACTAGATCATTGCCGTTTATCAATCCCATGATTGCAAGGCTATTAATGAAATATATAACTGCAACAGAGATTGTGCCAAGCACTATGGCTCTTGGTATAGTCTTGGCTGGATCGTTGACTGATCCTGCAGGTGCTGTTGCTGATTCAAGTCCAATAAAACACCATAGAGTGAGTAGTGTAGAGCGAGCAAGGACTTGAGACATCGTGAGGGTTGATATTTCCTCACTTATGATAAAATTATTCCTATCAAAGAAAAACAACGCTGTTACTGGTATAGCAAGCAGTGCGGTAATTTTGACAGTCATCAATAAAAGCTCAACACATCCAGCAGCAGTGACACCTCTTAAATTTATTAGTGTAATGATCGTAAATAATAGTATTTCTAAAAATAAGCGTATATTTTGAATATCTCCATGAAAAAGCGAAGTAAGATAGCCAATACTTGCAACGATTACTGCTGTCGTGCTAACCCATGAGATCACCCAATACGTCCAACCAACAAAGAAAGCTGCAGCAGGGCCAAAAGCATGCTTTACATAAACGTGAGGACCACCCGTTTCTGGAAATTTTGCGCAGAGTAAGGCAAAAACCAAAGCAAGAGATATAGCACCAAGCCCTGATATCACCCAGCTTATAAGGCTATAAGCGCCATATGGAGCAAGGCTAATTGGAAGCATAAAAATTCCAGAGCCAATTTGACTACTAATCACTAAGGCAAAAATAGCCCAAAAACCTATTTTATTTGACACAATAATTTTTATCTAAATAGACTAACGATATAACTGAAGCTCAGAAATTTCAATCGATCTTTATAAAAACTTGCATTTTTCTCAATTTATTTCTAAAATAGATTATGTTAACAGATTATTAAGAGGGGGTTATGAATCCAGGGTTAAAAGCATTTTTGGTTGTTTGTGGTTTTATTTTACTCTTATGTGGTTCTATTTTATTCTTATTTTTTACTTATTACTATTTAAGTCTTCTCGTCAACTATATCCTTGACCCGATTCTAGTTCGCCCTTGTAAGGACTTAATTAGTAATTTTTATACCTATTTATCTACAAGCACCTCTAGCCCTGCACTAGCATTTTTGGCTACAGGTTTTATTGTTATCGCTGCATTTATTTGTCTGAATAAAGTGCTCCTTCCTTTGCAAGAAAAAATCATAAACAACTATAATTCCTTTAAAAACGACAACATTGATAGTAATAGCAAGTTATTTGAGGTTTATAAAGATCCAACAATAAAATTAAAGGACAAAATCTTATTCTTCAATATACACTTGATATATTACCTACAGCTTCCGTTTTTGTACGTTGCATCAAAGGTATCAGCTCTACGTGGGTTTCTTATATTTAATTTTGGTTTATTATTGTTAAATTATGCACTGCTAATTCCAGTAGCACTCCTCGAGTTAATAAAGTATCCATTGATAAAGCTCTTCTCACCTTTGGGTTTGAATGTAAAGCAGCTAAGCTTTTTGTTTAATGTAAGTGACGTGGGCACTAGTAGTCAAAGTGTTCACACGAGTAGTTTTGAACATAGTATTCTCCAATGCGCTCAAGAGTTAAAACAGAAATTTGGAGCTCAACCAAATGTACTGGATAAAGAATTTGAGGATTACATAAATGGTTCAGATGAGTTGACAAGGGATCAAAAAGAGCAATTAAAACTTTATCTTAACTTTAATAACTCTAACAGAGCGGCTTGGCAAGAATCAAGAACTAGCCTTACTCTCACGCAAGCTGCAAATTTAGTTTTGACTGCAGCTAAGGATCAAAAGTCAGATATAGATTTTCTAAAGTGCATGTTACTGATACGTTTCAAAGAGGGAAATGGTAAGTGCAATCTAGGAATGTTCAATCGTATTATTTATTCACTCAGTTGTCTTGAAGCTAAAAATAACTTTACAGTTGAGGTAAACGCTCAAGTGTATGAGAGAATGCCAAGCATTACAGAAAAATTCCTGAGAAGCTGTAACAATAAAAAAATTACAGTTTTAAAGGACAATTTTGATAATTTTTATTCTGATGGTGATATGGATCCTCAAATAAAAAGCAACATCAGTAAACTGATAGAAGAAGCAAAACAATCTGTCTTTAATGAATTATATGTGGATTATTACAATAGGTATGGGCAAGATGTTGGAAGAGGCCCTATAAAGCATAAATTAAAAGAGTTAATTACAAGCGATGATGTAAAAGAAGCAATAAGCGCTGTTATAGATGGTATAGAAATTCCTCCAGTACTACCTACTTATCTTGAAAGAGTAAAAGCATTTTTTGGAGGTCATGCAAGGTCTTCTGCTGCTTAGTAGTGCTATAGCAGAAAACTTTTTTATTTTAACTAAAAAAATTACTTCTGCATATTCAAAGCCTTATTATAATGACAATTAGAGATATTTAGAGAGCTCAAAATCTATCTCCGTCTGCAGACTTTTCATCTAAATTTCAGTTAAAAATGTGGCGTATCTTCTTCAGCGTGTATACATTACTTAATCTCTGCCCAATGTACGTTGCATTTTTTCTGAATCTTGTTCATATGGGGGATTCTATGTTTAAAATTCCAGACACTTGACTTTAGCTAAAAACCATCTGGCGCCTATGGTTTTTTATAGTTTTGTCTTCCCTTTTCTGAATGGTTTGCAAGCTGCTGTAGCTAACCAAGAAAGGTTTCCCTACGTCATACCGCCGCGGTATCTCTTAGCCGCTAACAAGCAGTGGGATGACGAAGTTATCGTCATGCCACCGCGAACCGTCATATCGCCGCAGACCGTCATACCGCCGCGGTATCTCTTAGCATAGATCCCGCTAACAAGTAGCGGGATGACGAAGTTATCGTCATGCCACCGCGAACCGTCATATCGCCGCAGACCGTCATACCGCCGCGGTATCTCTTAGCCGCTAACAAGCAGCGGGATGACGAAGTTATCGTCATGCCACCGCGAACCGTCACACTGCCGCGGTATCTCACATAGATCCCGCTAACAAGCAGCGGGATGACAGCAATCCTACGTCATACCGCGATTCATTCGCGGTATCTCTTAGCATAGATCCCGCTAACACGTAGCGGGATGACGATTCTTCAAATCGTCAAGGTGTCATCCGAGTAGCTTGACTACTTGGATCCAGAAAACTTAACTTTAAATAAGTGGCTGCATAATAAAGACTAGATTCCAGACGGCTTTGTTGCATCGCTACTTATGAAAGGCTAACTATAGCTAGGATTATAAGCAACCTATTGAAAATCTTGTTTTTTTGCAATCAATCTGATCAAATTTAAGAATAGTAATTTATTATTTATATTAATAAACTTAATTCTATTGAAAATAGCTAAAGCATTGAAATTCTTGAATTTTAGCCGGATTAGTGAGTGGTAGTGAAATTTCTTTTACTCAAATTTAGGTATTCACTGACCGTTCTTGTTATAAATACCAGAATAATAAGCTACTGATATTCTCCATCTTTTTTATCTTTAATCCATCATAGCTAGCGATGCAACAAAGCCATTCCAGACTGGAATGACACCCTACTTAACCGTCATACCGCGATTCATTCGCGGTATCTCTTAGCATAGATCCCGCTAACACGTAGCGGGATGACGGTTGTCGTTTAGTTACAAACATTAAGAAATTTACCAAATAAAAAAAAGGCAAAAGAAGCCCTGGTCATTGTCTATTTTCAGTATTGGCGTTTTTTAAGTCTTAAACACTGCAATTTAGCTGCTTTTAAACGCAACTCACCTTAGTTTAAATGTTTAAGAAATTTACTAAGCAGAAAAAAAGGCAAAAGAAATCCCGTGTTAGCTAGTTGTCACTCTCTAATCCTGCAAATCGGCGTTCTATACTGTCTTAAACGACTTATAAGCGCGTTTCAGCTTGTGTAGGTAAAAACCCAGAAATGTTGTGAAGACATAAGGTGCACATAGTGCAAAAAATTAAAAATAAGACGCCAACCACGTTGTTTTTTTGCTGTTTAATCTGCACAGATGAAGATAACTGAATACCTTCAGTCTCATGATAAGGGGGCTGGCGGAGCTTGTCAAGGAAGTTTTTTCGTTTCTGTGAGCTACCTGGATAAGAAGTCTATTGATTTCATTAGAGCCAAAACTCTTGGGACCTAGGTGATAATTCTATCTAAAAGGATGCCAAAAAAGAGAAGCAACCCTACGTAGGAATTATTTTTAAATATGGACATGCATTGACTGGGATCGTCAGGATTGAAATTTTTGTATTGGCGGTGAAATATGAACCCTACAGCAAGTAGAGCAATATAAAAGATGTTATTTAATGATGATAAGATACCAGCATATAGCCACGTCATAAGAGATATTAAATAAAATCTTTTCAACCAAGATTTTGTTGTATCACCAAAATATAATGCGGTAGATTTCATTCCGAGTTTTTCATCATCTTTTTTATCTTGATGAGCGTATATGGTGTCATAGCTAAGTGTCCAAAAGACGCATCCTATATAAAACAGCAAGGATTCTATACTGATCTGGTTTATTATTGCTGCTGAGCCCATGAGCGATCCCATATTGAAGGTAAACCCTAAGAACAATTGTGGCCACCAAACATACCGCTTTAATAAAGGGTAAGTAGCTATCATACACATTGAGATTATTCCAAGTATGAGTGTGGTTTTATTAGTTAACAATAAAATTACCAAGGCGATAGATAGTAGCAGTGAGAGTAAAACCAAAGCCTGCTTTATGTTTAATGCACCACTTGCAAGTGGCCTATATTTTGTTCGTTCAACGTGCGCATCTATTTCCCTATCGAAAATGTCATTGATTATGCACCCTGCAGGTCTCATTAAAAATGCACCTATAGTAAATAAAACAAGGAGAAAAAGAGCCTGATACGATAGAGAAGTTGAGGCTAAAAGAATACCGCTCAAACTGGGAAATAGCACAAGCCACAAACCTGTTAAACTGTGCAGTCTCATTAATGAAAAGTAACGGTTGAAATACATTAATTAAGTGTGATTATGTAATATTTTGCTTACATTAACAAAATTATCGAACGCTAAATCAGGCTTGAAAACTAACTCAGGTATAAATCGCAAATCAACATAACACAATATAGATTTACGTATTGACCATGCAGATTGGTTCATTTCATTAACAACAGTGTTAATATCACAATTATCCTCAGAAGGATCTCCAGTGCGTGATGCTGAAATCCATGTACTTTTTTCTGAATCTGAGTAGTCAGCTACTTGGATATTCAATGAAGATAACACAATATATACATCTGCTTTTTTCAAATCTTTACTTAATTTTACGTCAGATACCGCTACATTTTTATTGAACACCTTACCTTCCATTAGGACTCTTGATATTGCTCTATGCAATACCGATGCTATTTTTAGGTTTCTAATTTCCTTTTTCATATCCATCTACTATAACACCCTTTCTTCTTGCACTAATTGATAAGCTTCCAAAATATCTCCAACTTTAATATCGATATTACCCTCTAGTGATACTCCGCATTCAAAGTTTACACCTACTTCTTTAACATCATCTTTAAATCTACGTAGTGCTTTTAACTTTCCTTCATGCACCAATTTGCCACCACGCACTACCTTAATTAAAGAATCTTTTCTTATGACTCCATCACTTACGTAACATCCAATGATATTACCAGCTTTAGATACGTTAAATATTTGCCTCACAGATGCAGAACCAACACGAACCTCTCGTGTAACAGGCTTTAACATTTTAGTTAAATACATTCTCATGTCGTCAATGAGCTCGTATATTATGTTATAAGTATGTATTTCTACACCTTTTTGTTTTGCCAAGTCCCTTATTTTTGAGTCCACTTTTACATTAAAAGCTAAAATTACTGCACTTGATGCTTCTGCAAGCAGCACATCTGAATCTGTTATCCCTCCTACTGCTTTGTGTAGGATATTTAATTTCACTTGGTCTTTACCGAGTTTATCAATTGAACTTGATATTGCTTCAATAGAACCAGTTACATCGCACTTTAAAACTACAGATAGTTCTTCTGTTTCACTGTTATTACGACTGAATATATCTAAATTATTGTCGTCTAAATCTTCTTTCTTTTTCTTGATCAACTCTAGCCTGCATTCAACAATTTCACGCGCCTGCTTTTCAGAATTTACAACAACAAATTTATCTCCAGCATTTGGCACACCATTTAGACCAGTAATTTCAATTGGAGCGGAGGGTAGTGCTGCTTTTTCTCTTTGACCAAGGTGATTAACCATACTACGTACTTTGCTGTATGTTGTACCAACTACCAATATATCACCAACCTTTAACGTTCCTTCCTCAACTATCAATGTAGCTGATATTCCTTTCGCTTTATCTATTTTGGATTCTATTACCCATCCAAGTGCTCGACAATCTTCTATTGCTTCTAGCTTCATTAATTCAGCGATTAACAAAATCGCCTCTTCTAGTTTATCTAAATTAGTTTTCTTTTTTGCTGATACTGGCACAATCATAATATCACCACCAAGCTCTTCAGGGATGAGATCATATTGAGGCAAACTATTAATTATTTTTTCTACATCACCAGGTTCAGATTTATCAATTTTATTAATAGCAACTATAATAGAAACATTTGCTGCTTTTGCATGATTTATTGCTTCAACTGTTTGTTTCATGATTCCATCGTCAGCTGCAACTACTATTACAACTATATTAGTAATATTGGCACCACATGCACGCATCGCAGTGAACGCTTCATGTCCTGGTGTATCAATGAAAGTAATTTTTTGCTTATCTTTTGTCGTTATTTGATAAGCACCTATGTGTTGAGTTATGCCACCTGACTCTCTTTCTGCAACATTAGATTCACGAAATGCATCGAGCAATGAGGTTTTACCATGATCCACGTGGCCCATAAAAGTGACGATTGGTGGTTTAAGTTTTTTAAGCAGGCTTTCTCTGCCTTCTATAAAAAATAAATCCTTTTCTCTGTTGGTATCGCTCACTCGTTTAGCCGTATGATTAAATTTTTCCACTATTTCAGATGCTATATCTGGATCCACCAGATCATCTACTCTATAACTCTCACCGACTTCTTCTTTGAACATTTTTAGCACACTCTTGCTATCTTCTGCCATACGAACAGATAACTCCCTGATAGTTATTTTGTCTGGTATAATAACTTCTCTTGATATATTTTTACCCTTAGTAAACTTTGACTTTCTACTTCTTATACCAAATCTTTGCTTAAATACAGGGGGTTGTTCAGTTTTTTCATCTATTGCCTGTGCAATTACCAGTTTAGAATGCTTAGAATATATATCTTTGTTGACTTTAGAAGACTTTTTATCGTCGCTCTCATAGTCAATATTATCTTCTCTTAGTTCAACTAAGTGAGTATTACTTAAAACTTTCTTATTTATTTCTTTAGATAAAGTGTCCGCTTCATTTTTCTCGTCAATCTCTTTATTGCTGTCTTCTTTTGCTGTTTTCTCTTTTTCTTCTCTCTGATTTCTTTCTTTCAGCAAAGCAGCATTCTGCACAGCATTAATGCGGAAAATTTGTTCTTTCTCTGTTAAAGAACCTAATTTACTCTCGTCAAATAAATTATGTTCTTCTGCATCATGAGATTTTTTTCTTCTTTTTTTTACTATTGTAGCTCCAGTACTTGGGCTAGCTGAAGAGTTTAAATTGAGGTCTAATTTAAGCTTGCTTAAGCCTTGGAGCGTTAATTTTTTATTACTGATATCTTCATTATTCATATTATTTTATTATATTAACCCAAGCTTTTTACGTGCTTCTATGATTATTGAGTCTACTGTATCTTTTAGATTTTCTTTACTATCAGCTGAGGAAGAGAGTATGCTGCAAAACTCATAACTTGATAAATCTGCTATGTCCTCTAAAGTCTTAATATCATGTTTACTAAGAGCAATTTTATTGTCTATTGATAAAGTTAAATTGATTACATCATCTTCCATACCTAGACTTTTTAGCTCTTCTATTTTTCTATCATTTTCTGCTTTCAGGTGCTTGTTTGCTCTGTTATGAAGTTCGTTTGCAATATCCTCATTAAAGCCCTCTATTGAAGAAAGCTCTTTAATTGAAGCGTTGGATATATCTTCTACGCTTGAAAAACCTTCTGTTACCAATAGCTGACCCATAATCTCTTCTAAGTTTAAAGCTTCAGCAAATAAAGCTGAACATTGACTAAGTTCTTTACTTCGCCTTTCTGATTCTTGCTGAGTGCTTAATATCTCAATTTTCCATCCAACAAGCTCTGAAGCTAATCTTACATTCTGGCCCTTTTTTCCTATAGCTAAACTCAATTGATCTTCAGCAACTATTAACTCTATGCAATTTTCATTTTCATCAATAATAACCTTCGATACTTCTGCAGGAGTAATGGCTTTAATAACAAATTGACCCAAGTCTGAGGAGTAATTTATAACGTCAATTTTTTCACCATTTAATTCGTGTATAATAGTTTTTATTCTATCTCCCTTAACTCCAACACAAGCACCTACTGGATCAATGTTCTTGTCAGGAGAGAAAACAGCAACCTTAGACCTTGAGCCGGCGTCTCTAGCTATACCTTTAATTGTTACTAACCCGTCAGCAATTTCTGGTATTTCTTGATTTAATAATGCCTCTAAAAAGCCTTCATGAGTCCTAGAAAGAATAATTTGACGTCCATCATCAGAGCGCTTAACGGTCTGTATGTAAGTTTTAACCTTATCGCCTTCACGAAATGATTCACCACCGGTCAAATTTCGCAATGGAAGATATGCCCTAGTGCCATTTATGTCTATAATAAGATCTGAATATTCTACTTGTTTAACAATACCATACCTTATTTCTCCCACCTTATCTTTAAATTCCTCATATTGCTTTTTTGACTCTTCATCTTTAATTATTTGAGCAATCTTTTGCTGGGCAATCCTTGCTGAAGCAAGATCAGTGTTAAGAGAGAGCAATTCACTAACAGTATCTCCAACTTTTGCATCTCCTTTTATTAATTTAGCTTGTGTCAGCGTAATTGATTCATACTCAGTGTTCTCTTCTTCATTTGATTCGTCATCAATAACTTTTAGTTTTCTGTATGAAGTAACTTTGCCTGTATTTCTATCTATATTAACTACAATTTTACTTTTGCTACCACATTTTTGATAAGCCACTGCTTCTATAGCACTTTCTAGTGCCTTTATTACAACATTAAAATCTAAACCTTTTTGAAGTGAAAGTTCTCCTGCTGTTTTTATTACATCAAGGCTTCCAACTATGTTATTCTTGTTACTTTTCTGCTTAACACTGCTTTTACGATTAGCAATCATAATAAATAAATCCAATGTAATTAGTTATAATTATAGCTTCAACGGGCAAAGAACGCCATCCTAAATGTTAAATGATTGCTAATTTAAGTCAAGTTTTTTCATGTCTTTGTATGACAAGCAACGCCGGAGTAAAGAATAAAGTTAAGACCGTTGCAGCCAATATTCCACTTGCTATGGTTGTTGAAATGTCAACCCACCACTGGCTTGATGGAGCATCATATGTGATTTGTAGCGTAAAAAAATTGATATTTAACCTGGTAATCATCGGTATTAAACCAAGAACTGTGGTTGCAACGGTAAGCAATATTGGCCTAATGCGAGAAATTGCAGCGTTTATTACACATCGCTTGATGTCATTTTTGTGTACCTTAATTTGGTGATGAAAGGCATCAAGCAATAGTATGTTATTATTCACTATAATTCCTGCCAAAGCAATTATCCCCACTCCACACATAACAACTACGAAAACTTGTTGGATAAGAAAGAAAACAAAAAACACACATGTTGTGGATAAAAACACTGCTGTCATTACGATAAATGTATGGTATACATTATTAAACTGTGTCACTAATACCAATATCATTAGTGTAATTGCTAATATAAAAGCCTTTAACAAAAATGTTCCTGATTTTTGTTGATCTTCTTTGTCGCCTTTAAAATCAATTTTTACTCCCTTGTCCCAATCCTGGGCAATAGAATTCTGAATAAACTTTACTCTTTCATTAACAAGATAGCCAGTATCCACATCAGCGGAAATTGTCACTGTACGTAATCCATCAATCCTATTTAGTTTGTTTACCTTTTTTTCGGGAGCATATTTTACTATGTTGCTCATAGGATGCGGGCCATTAACTGTATTGATAAAAAGATTATCTATAGTCTTCATGTTGCGGTCCCTTCTGGGGAAACGGAGTACAATATCGATTTCTTCATCCGTGTTATTTGGTCTATATTTTCCAATCAACACTCCATTTGTAACCATCTTTATAAAATCGCCAATGGTTGCAACACTTACTCCAGAACTTGTAGCCTTACTCTTATTAACACTCATATTCCACTCTATTTCAGGTGCTGATCTGCTATCTTGAATATTTATAAACCCGGATGAAGGTTGGTCCACAATTTTTAGAATTTTCTCTGCTGCTAAATTCAGATTGGATGCACTTCCGCTGAGGTTAATTTGTATTGGCTTGTCAGCCGACGGTCCTGACTTTTCCTCTTGAACATTAATTATTATTCCTTTCATGTCTTGCACACTGCTCCTTATATCGTTTAATATGTGCTTAGCTTTGCGCCTGAAGCGCCAATCCATAAGTTCTAGTTGAATTCTGGCGATAACGTTGTCTGAAAATGCTCCTGATCTAGCATAAGAAACATGAATTTCTTTTTCAACGCTCAAAATGCGTTCTTCCACTTCTTTGAGTATCAGATCTCGTTCTTTGGCTGATAAGCTTTCTTTTGCTTTAACACTGATTAAAATATTATCTGAATCCACTTTCGGAAAAAACTTCACTCCAGGACCAAAGGTAAAGTACAGCACACTAAATGAAAACAGGACGAATACAGTAGCACATATGAATTTTTTAGGATGATCTAAAACCTTCTCTAGCATGCGTATGTAAGCTCTTATTATAGGCCCAGCATTTTTTATCTCACCACTTTCTATAGCACTCATTTTTTTTATTTCTTTTTTTGAAGTTATTGAAGGCTTACCAAATATTGCACCAAGTGTTGGTATAAAAACCAAAGCCATAATGAGCGATCCAGTCAAAGTTAGAATTATTGTAATTGGTATGTACTGCATGAATTTACCAACAGTATCAGGCCAGAATAATAGAGGAAAAAACACTGCTAATTTAGTTAACGTCGATGATAGAACCGGATAAAACATATCACGAACTGAAGTGTGAAAGGCTTCTACTTTGTCCATTCCGCAGATCATCTTTCTATCGGCATATTCGCTGATCACAATTGCATCATCAACCAGCATGCCAACAGCCATGATTAAACTGAAGAGCACAACGATATTTAAGGTTATGCCCATAAAGTAAAGAGCTATTATCCCAATGAGAAAGGAACCGGGTATCGAGAGTGCCACAAGAATAGCAATCCTTGTTCCCATAGAAAGCATCATTATGATCAATATTAACAACACAGCGAATATTATGCCGTTTTCCAAGTCATCAAGCACATCGCGGACGTTTTTTGACTGGTCATTTAAGTACACCACTTTTAAATTTTCAGGTAATTGATCTTTTGCCTTATCCATTAAGTATTTTACTTGATTTACTGTGTCTATTATGTTTTTTCCGTTACGTTTTGAAATTTCTAGCACGACACTAGGTAATCCATTAATGCGAGCAAACCCTTGGTGATCCTCAAACCTAGGGTATACTTTTGCTATATCTTTGATTCTCAAAACTGCATCGCCTTGAGATCTAATAGGAATATTCATAATATCTTCTATATCTTTTAATAACCCTGATATTTTAATCGAATATTTACCGGTATCATTTTCCAGTGACCCAGCTCCCACTAGTCTATTATTGCTTGATATAGCTTGGAATATTTCGTTTGATTGAATGTTATATTTTGTTAGAACTGTGGGCTCAATTATAACTTCCACTGTTTCTTTACGCATACCTGCCACTTCAACTTTGAGAACATTTGGCAGAGATTCTATTTCTTTCTTTAGCTTGCGTGCTATTTCAGTTAAGGCTCTTTCTGGCAAATTACCAATTAAGCCGACATTGAGTATCGGAAATAAGCTCAAGTTTATTTCATTGATTATCGGAGATTCCGCTTCAACAGGTAACTTCGATTTTATGTTTGAAAGCTTTGAACGGACATTATCGAGCACTTCTTTATTATCATACTCTGTTCCAAATTCGAGTATCATGTGAGCACCATCATTAGTTGCAAAAGCTCTCAATTCTCTTACACCTTCGATGGATCTTAGTTCATTTTCTATAGGCAGCACTAATAGCTTTTCACTATCTTGAGCAGAAATCCCAGGAAGTCCAACAAACACGCTGATTATAGGAATCTGTATATCAGGGTTACTTTCCCTTGGCATTTTTACATAAACGTATGAACCGAAGATAAAAATTACTATAAGTAATAATACCACCGCCCTGTTTCGCTCTATGAGTAAGCTCTGCATGTTGAATGTTAACTAAATATGTGTGTTTGTACAATATTATAGTCGAGATACGTTGCATATTAATTAATCCTTGTATAGCTTTAAAACTTTACGCAAATAATTAAAATTTTCGCAAAATTGCAAGTATAAGAAAATTTCTGTATAATAATTCTAGAACAGTATTTGAGAGGTTATTATGGTGGCAATTTTAAATGTAACAAAAGGCAAGAGAAAAGTTATTGTGTCTGGATTAGCTGGAGCTTTATCAGCTTTAATATTTTTAACAGCAATCCACATTGCCGCAAAGATAGCCATTATCGTTTCTGCTGCTGCAGTTACTTACTTATTACTTTTGCTGATTCATAAAATAAGAACTAAAAAAGAACAGCCTGCTGAAATTACTGGTGTTTCAGGAGATAAAGTTTCAGAAGATGAAGGGTATAGCAGTGTTGATGAAGGTGAAGAAAAAGATACCGTAAAAGAACCAAAAAGAACTGAAACTGAGCTAGCAGAAGAATTAAAAAATAAAAGAGCACAAGAAGAAATGAAAAATGGACTACCTGAACATATGGATTTCAAAGGTAATTCACTTTCTAAAAGCGCTGATACTAAAGATAGTCATTCCGTTTCTAGTGCTACAAATATTGTTATGGAACCTTTACCTAAACACATGGATGCGCTTGGTAATCCACTTCCTGAAAGACCAAGTGCAAATATTAGTATAGAATCTAAACCTGAGAGAAAACTATCTCCTGCAGAGTGGCTATTACAGCATGGGGTAAATAATGATGTGAGGGAAGTGCTAGAACGGCCAGCAAAGGGGTTTAACGGGTTAGGGTTTAACATGTAGTTGTTGTATTAAGCTCTCCATCTTATATTGAGAATCAGATGCAATGCCGTAGACCCTATTTGGCGGAGCAATTTTGTTCTCTATACCAAAAACTATACCTTCAATTATTGCTGTGAGTACTTTTTCAAGGTTACAGTCTGCTCCAGGAACACGGTGCTCTAGGCGGCATCTTTTGGAATCGTTGCCAAAATAGGGAATTCTTATCGCAGCAGTTCTGTTATTTACTCCCCAACTAATCGTAGTTGGAGTGTGAATATCCGGGTACTGAAATCTTAAATATGAATCATCATTTGGAGCAAAAAACAACATATGTTTTTTCATCATTGCACATAATCCGCCAATACTATGAATCAAATAATCACTATACTTTTGCTCATTGATATAAAATAAGTTATCGTTATTTGAATTCACGAGATTAACATGCACATTTAATGCACTGCCTGCTCTATCCAAATAAGGCTTTGCTTTAAAAGAAACGTTCCCACCAAGTTTTTGTACTACTTCAGTAAGTAATTGTTTTGCTAACTCAAAATGCTTAATTAAATTGTCGGAGTTCGTATAACAACCACTTTTTATCTCATATTGATGTGTAGAATTCTCCTTCTCGCAAGAAAATTCAAGAAATGCTATTTTATTTTTGATGCTATTCAGAAATAAATATTCTTTTTCTATTCCTTCAATGTAAAACTCTAGTTCAATACCGAATACAGCATGACAACTCAAATTACTTAATATAATCATAAATTTGCTTCAGTAAATCTATATTAGGTTAGCTATATTTATATGAATACTTTACTTATTTGCCAGTAAATTTAACATCTTATTTATACATAATGTATTACTATTTTTAATAGCATGCTTCTAATCCTCGATACAAGCGACATTTACAAATTTTTCATTTTTTTGAAATAAAAATGATCAATTTTAGTGTTTTTATACCCTTTACAACTCATCAAAAAATCACCATAATTTTTAGTATGTATTAAGTAGTATTAGCTTTTCATTTTGCAGTAAGCTATTGATTATCTTATATTTTTCTAATTGTTGCTTTTTTCTTGGTATGGTATATGAACTTAACTAGCCCTAGGGTTTCTACTATGTTTTTTGATCAGATTATTACAGTAACGGATCACAATGTTACTTGGGAAAAAATCCAAAATTGTCTTTATAATCTTTATGGAGAAGCAACATATAACAGCTGGCTGAGTTCGCTAAAATTTGTCAGTAGCAGAAATGGGGAAGTTCTTTTATCCGTGTCAACAAGGTTTATAAAAGAGTGGATTACAGTTCATTACATGAAAAAAATATTATCATTATGGCAAAGCGAAGATAAAAGCATACGTTCTATTGATATTCAAGTAATTGAGGAAAGGAATTCAAATTTTAATGTTATACTAAAAAACAGAGAGGAAAGTAATCATAATCTTGGTTCGCCGCTGGATCCAAGGTTCACCTTTGATAATTTTGTAGTGGGAAAGCCAAATGAATTAGCATTTACGGCGGCAAAGCGTGTGGCAGAATCTATAGATCCAATATTAGGCAGCAATCCTTTGTTTCTATATGGTGGAGTGGGACTTGGTAAAACACATCTAATGCATGCTATAGCTTGGCACATAGTCAATTCCCCATCAGAAAAAAGAAAAGTAGTATATTTATCAGCAGAGAAATTCATGTACCAATATATTACAGCGCTGCGAAGCAAAGATATTATGTTATTTAAAGAGCAATTTAGATCAGTAGATGTATTGATGGTAGATGATGTGCAATTTATCAGTGGTAAAGATAGTACACAAGAAGAATTTTTTCACACTTTCAATGCATTGATAGACCAAAATAAGCAATTGGTTATATCAGCTGATAGGTCTCCTAGTGATCTTGATGGAGTGGAAGAAAGAATAAGATCACGACTCGGTTGGGGGTTGGTGGCAGATATTAATGAAACAACTTTTGAATTAAGGCTTGGTATATTGCAGGCAAAAGTGGAGCAGATGAATATGTATGTTCCGAAAGATGTCCTAGAGTTTTTAGCAAGGAACATAAAATCTAATATAAGAGAATTAGAAGGAGCATTAAATAAGGTTACCCATACCTCATTAATTGGAAGAAGTATGACGGTAGAATCAGCTAGTGAAACCCTAATCGATCTTCTTAGGTCAAATCATAGGTCAATCACAATAGAAGAAATACAAAAGAAAGTAGCTGAATTTTTCAATATAAAGGTTGCAGATATGCAATCCAATAGAAGACTTCGCAGTCTTGCAAGGCCAAGACAAATAGCTATGTATTTTGCCAAAAAATTTACGCAAAAAAGCCTACCAGATATTGGGAGAAACTTTGGTGGCAGAGACCATGCTACCGTTATACATGCAGTAAAACAAGTAGAAAATTTTATAAAGACCGACTCAAAATTTGCTGATGAAATCAATCGATTAAAAAAAATGTTTAAGTAGCGTTGTTAAAATAGCTAATAACAAGTCCTAAAATGAATCGACTATAGTTTTAATCCGTTTAAGTTTAAAATCTTCTGTTAGCTTCGCAGAATACATTTCCTTATTGTGTTGATTATAGAAGGTAAATTTGTGATCATCTAAGTTTAGTATTGCAAAGCCAAAACCGAAAAAGTTTCTAACCTCGTGTGCTAAGTAGTTTCTACCATTTGAATAGTCAAATTCTACATTTTGATAAACAGGCTCTTGATCTTGAGCGTGTAATAATGCACCACCGTTTCCAACTATAATCTGGTCTGGAACATTATCCATTAATAAAATCTGGGCTATATGAATGTGGCCAGAAACTATGGTAGTGACATTGCTTGGAAATTTATCTCCAAAAGCTTCAATTTGTGTAAGATTACCATGGCTTTTTAATGTCAAAAATTCTTTTTTTGGAGATCTCCAAAGCGGTTTATGAGTTAAAAACCACGTGGGCTTATCTTGTATCAATTTATCAAATTGCCTTTCAAAAGCATCAATTGTGCTTTGGGTTGTAAAAATATCCTCACCGGATGAAGAGTCGAAGATAAAAAATTTCATCGATCCAGCATCTAAGGACCAACTAGAAACAAGATTTTCACATTTTTCAGGCGAAAAAGGGTATGAATCTAGATATCTGAGCCATCCTTCATAAGCTCTATCACAACTCTCATGGTTTCCACGAACAAAAAGGAAAGGGAATTGTAATGAAATATCCTTTGCAGGCTCAAACCAATCAGCGTACCAAGCTTTTTTATTATATCCATAAATATCGCCACACTTTTTTGTATTTCTACATTTTGTTTGTCTATAATGATAATCACCAACATGGATAATTAAATCTGGTTTATGAAGGGCGATTGAATCTAAATTTTTTTTTAAAGGCCAGCTATCTACCGAATTACATTCCTGCTGAAATAACATATTTATTCTACAACCCGTGTCACCAATAAAAGCAATTTTATTAACCTTTTCTGGTAATATAGGAACTCGTAGATCCTCAATACTAATGTTTTTGGCACTTGTTTGTACTGTCAGTTCACAAACTGTTTCGTTATGATCACCATTGTTAATTGAGCTGCGATTCAGCATTTCTATTTCCTCGCCATCGACATAAACAATGGGACACATGTCATTGTCTGTAATTGCACGTATGCTTAATTTATTTTCTGGGATAACTTGAGACCATGTGTATAATATTTGTGCATGGACAGAATGAAAGCTGGTTATAAGAGATAGAGCTAAAAAAATAAAGATATTAGCTACATTCATTTGTATAAAAACCTAAGTTAAAAATTAGTAGTAAGGTTGTCTTAAATGATTAAAATTTATAATCACAAAATTCATAATCAAATTATACAAGTAATTTCTAAATTATTCTAGTATCAGATTGACACTCTAGATGAAAAATTCTAAAATGATTAAATAATTTAAAATAATTATATAAAAACTAGAATATAGTGCGGCCGTGGTGGAATTGGTAGACACGCAGCGTTGAGGTCGCTGTGGCTCATAAGGCCTTGGAAGTTCAAGTCTTCTCGGCCGCACCAGTTTTTTCATAGCTGCTTAATATGGGTAAAAATGTTTATAGGAAATCAGAGTAGCAATAAGGTAGAAAGAGCTATCAGCGAAATCAGGCGCGGCCGGCCAATTGTAATATATGATAAAAGTAATTACCTATTGTTCGCTGCTGCTGAGGCTTTAGAAAGAGATTTATTTAATCAATACAAGCTTATATCAAGTAATGTATATGTTACTTTAACTTCAAGTAAGGTAAAATACATATCTCAGAATAAAGAACATAACAGCAAACGTCTGTTGGTGAATAATTTTGATGAACTGCTCCATTTAATAAACTGTTCAAAGGAAGATTGCATAAGAGAGTTGCAATGCTCAAAGACAATAGATGAATGTGCTATTGCCTTGCTTAAGTTCTCAGAATTATTGCCATACGCGTTAGTGGCTGATATGACTTTTGAGAATAACCATGAAATGCGAAATTGGTGCGAGAAAAATGACGTTATTGCACTGGACACGTCATTCATAAATAATTTTCAAGAAAATCAGGATGTATATGAAGTGTGCAAAACATCATTATTTTTAAAACAGACTCAAGAAGTAAATATCATATCTTATAGAACAGAAAGTGGTGGAAGAGAACATCATGCAATTATCATTGGCAATCCAGATAAAGATGGCGAACCATTAGTAAGAATTCATTCTTCGTGCTATACGGGTGACTTGTTAGATAGCTTATCATGCGATTGCAGAAGTCAGTTACATCAAGCAATTCAAATGATAGCTGACTCTGGAAGTGGTATTATATTGTATTTGATGCAAGATGGAAGAGGCATTGGTTTAACTAATAAGTTAAGAGCGTACAGTGTGCAAAGAGGACATAATCTTGATACTGTTGATGCAAACAGAATATTAGGTTTTGAAGATGATGAAAGGAGTTTTGCTGTTGCAGCTAAAATGCTTAATAAATTGAACATTAACAAAATCCAATTACTTACAAACAATGATAGGAAATTGTCAGAATTGGAAAGTAGTGGTATAGGAGTTACAAAGTGTCTGCCACTTATTGTGGAACGTAATAAATATAACGATTCATATATGGAGACAAAGTTTGGTAAGCTAGGCCATAGATTAAGAGTTTTTTAGCTTTTTTGTTGTAACTACTTTGTTAATTTGCTATGTTTATTAACATAAGTTAAGATTTTTAGGAATACTAAAATGCTAAGATTTTTTAAGCGAGAAAAAAATACTGAATCCTTAGATAAGGATATAGATTGGAATTCAAACCGCTACAGCACAGTTATTGCTCAAAGGAATATTCTACTTTTATTTGCATTAATATTATTAGCAACGATCTCTATCAGCATATTAGTCATATTTAAAATTAGCACAAGTAGCACTATTGAGCCATTTGTTATAGAAATTGACAAGAAATCAGGAATAGTGCAATTGGTTGATCCTGTCACAGTAAAACAATATTCTGCAAATGAAGCGCTAAACGATTATTTTATTTCAGAGTATATAAAAGCAAGGGAGGTTTTTGATCCATATCATTATAACTATAACTATTATACAAAGGTGAGGTTGTTTTCCTCACCTAATGTGTATAATGAATTTAGAAATTATGTAGGATCACAGAATATGGATGATCTTTTTAATTTGTACTCAGATACCAAAAGTGAATTTAAAATTCGCTCAATTCAAAAATTGGGTAACGATGCTCTTCAGGTGAGGTTTTTTGTGGAATTTATACGGAAAGATGGAAGTTCCACAAGAAAAAATAAGATAGTTATTATGTCATATAGATATGCATCGCTTGAAATGGATGATCAGCAAAGATATATTAACCCATTAGGATTTCAAGTTATTTCATATAGAGTAGATGATGAATATGTATAGGATATTATTAGTTTTAGCTTTACTTGTAAGTGGCAATTTAAACGCATCCATTAATTATAATGAGCCTATTTCTGTAGATAGTAGAATAAAGACTTTTGTGTATAGCCCTAATGAAGTATTTACGGTGGTTTTTAGTCAGGGTTACTATTCTTATATTGAATTTGCGGAAGGAGAAAAAGTTAAAAATATCGCTGTTGGTGATGCATCAAGTTGGAAAATTAATCCTTATGACAATAAATTGCTTATCATGCCATTTGAAGTTAGTAGTCGCACTAACATGATTATTACAACAACTAAAAAAAGAAATTACATTTTTGATTTAATCTCAAGGCCAAACTACGATAAATACCCAGATACTGATGCTAAGAAAGTGGGTCACGATTATTCTGCTGAAAAGGATATATCTTACGTAGTACGTTTTTATTATCCTCAAGAAGAAGGTGAATTTGATGTTGATTTAGATGAGGTTTCTTTACCTACTCAAATGCAATATACTACAGACAAGCCAGAAAAAATAATACAAGAAAATGATACGAAGTACAATTATACATATATTGATGAAGGTGGTAATGCGGATATAGTTCCGATTGAGCTATTTGATGATGGTTATTTAACCTATTTAAAATTTAGAAATAATAATAAAATACCTCAGATTTTTGTAGAAGAGGAGGATAAACCTTGTAAAAGGCTGTTATTTGATGATTATGTTATAATAAAAGGAGTACATAAAAAGCTATTTATGCGTTATGAAGATGGTGAAGTTGAAATTATAAATAGGTCACTTTAGCTGTGGTATATGCAATATGAATAAAGAAAGGCGTAACAATTCAGAAGATGAATCAGAAATAGAGAACAAGGTAGTAACAGTTGGCTCTAATCAAGGTCATAGGGCATTGATGGTCATTATTTTAGTGCTTCTGGTTGGTGGAGTGTATTATCTCTATTTTAGTCCTTCTCATAAAGAGGGTTCAGAAGTTATTAAAAAAGAGGAAACAAAGCAAAATGTTCAAGAATTGAAGGGAAAGTTGGAACAAGTTCCAGATAATGTAATGGTTCCTGAAAGAATAATAACTGATCCCTTACCACCCTTACCTCCTCTTCCTACACTACCAATCATACCAGAAATAAAACAAATTAGAAAAGAAGAAGAGAAACCAAAAGAAACTCCTGTGTCAAATATACCTATTTTGCCAAAGCAAAATTTTCCTTCTAGTAATGTTATGGGCAATTTACCTACCTCGTTTCCTACAATAGGGGGTAGCGGTTATCCTAGAGACAGACGTAGTGCACAAATGTTAACAATTTCAAGTGATGGTGGAGAGAATAAGGCTGCTGATGCTATTTTATCTGACACTTCAGCACAATCGAGCAAAGCTACCAGAGTAGGAAAGCTTGGTTTAATGGTTACTCAAGGTAAAATTATTGATGCTGTTCTTGAAACTGCAATAAACTCTGATCTGCAAGGAATGCTGCGTGCTATGGTGAGTAGAGATGTTTATGCAGAAACTGGTGATACAGTTTTAATACCTAAAGGCTCAAGATTGATAGGTAGTTATTCATTTGACTCGAATGTTGCAAGAGCTCGTGTAAATATAAACTGGAGTAGGGTCATTCTTCCTCATGGAATAGATATTGCTATCTCATCACTTGGTACGGATGAACTTGGCAGAGCAGGAATAGCTGGAATAGTTGATAATAAAATAGTAAGTGCATTATTCTCTTCAGTGGCACTTGCTGGTGTTTCAATTGGTTCGGCTGTTATAGGGCAAAAGGCCTCTAATCTTATTGATACGCTAACTGCTATGGATGCGGTGAGATCCATCACTGCAACTGAAATAGATATCTCTTCTCTCAAAGGGGCTATTGTTGAGAGATTGGAGGATGCTATAAAAACTGAAGTTGGGAGGGTAGGAGACGAAAAATGGAAATTGGGTCTTAGGGCTATTGAAAAAATTCGGAATGCTAAAAGTGATCAGGATTTACTGAGAATAATAAAGGAAGAAATAGTAAGTGTGATAAAAAGTTCTGGAGCTAGTGGAGTTGATGCAATTACTAGTGACAATATCGGTATAACTTTAGACGATGTACGTCAACTGTTGAGGCAAACTCAGAAAAGAAGCAAGTCTGTTTATGATAAAGCAATCGGGAAATCAATCGAGGATTTTTCTAAAGATATGCGGGATATAGTAGGCAGATACACAGATAAAAAACCAACTATTTATGTTGATCAAGGCACCGCGTTGAAAGTATTTGTTAACCAAGATATAGTATTTCCTCCACAGGCAATATTAAATCAATGAAATGAATTATGCTGCACTTGATACATATTTGGAGCCATTACAAGGCATATTTCAAGAAGAAGGCGTAAATGAAATATCAATAAATAAGCCAAAGGAAGTATGGATTGAAAATCGCGGTGAAATAAGGTGTGAAAAATTAGAAGTATTCGATCTTAACCATTTGAAATCTCTTGGCAGACTGATTGCTCAAGCTACAGAACAAAAACTTAGCGAAGAAGCACCTTTACTTTCGGCAACATTACCAAATGGTTATCGTATACAGATAGTATTTCCACCAGCATGTGAACCTGATAAAGTAGTCATGTCGATTCGTAAGCCTTCTAGCATGCAATTAGCACTCGATGATTACGAAAAAATGGGGGCTTTTTCTGAAACTGTTACAGAAGCAGCTGATAATCCAGTTGACCGTCATTTGGATTTACTGTTAAGGCAAAAAAAAATAAAAGAGTTTTTAGAATACGCTGTAATAAGTAAGAAAAATATTATAATTAGCGGTGGAACTTCCACTGGTAAGACTACTTTTACTAATGCTACTTTGCGTGCTATTCCAACTGAGGAAAGAATTATTACTGTTGAGGATGCAAGGGAAATCGTTTTGAACGATCATCCAAATAGAGTGCATCTGATTGCCTCCAAAGGAGGGCAGGGCAGAGCAAAAGTAACCACTCAAGATTTGATAGAGGCGTGCTTACGTTTAAGGCCAGACAGAATAATAGTTGGTGAGCTCCGTGGAGCGGAAGCTTTTAGTTTTCTTAGGGCGATAAATACTGGTCACCCTGGATCAATATCAACCCTTCATGCGGATAGTCCAACAATGGCCCTTGAGCAAATAAAATTGATGGTTATGCAGGCAAATCTTGGCATTCCTCCAGACCAAATTATACCATACATTAGAAATGTGATTGATATTGTTATTCAGCTAAAAAGAACCGGTGGGGGCAAAAGAAGCATTTCTGAGATATTATTTACTAGATCTGCAAGCGAAAATGCTTAAATTTATACATAAGTTAAAAAAGAGTAGTTTATGAGTAATGGAAATCACCTACGTAATATTCTCATAGGAGGTGTAGTAGCTTTTAGCGTACTTGAGTTTTGCTTCTATCTATCTGGTATATTGTTCTTTCTATTAGTTGACGGTCCGGATGCTGTGGATTTTAAGGCAATTAATCCTAGTTTGACGCCTTTCCCTCAAGCTCTTTGGCCAACGATTTTTGATCATATACAATATTGTTGGCACCACCCAGAGTTATATAGCCTTGAGCTCAAATTTAAATTAATTCTATCTTCTACAATGCCTATTGTTGTTTTAATGATTATCTTATGGAATTTAAGAGAAAGGATAATTGAGTGGCGACCATTTAAAAAGAAAGAATCACTTCATGGAGACTCGCAGTGGGCATCAGAGAAAGACATACGAAAAGCAGGATTAAGAAGCAAAAAGGGATTATTGCTTGGTAAAGATAAAAGAGGATACTTTATTGCTGATGGGTTTCAGCATGCATTGTTATTTGCACCTACAGGTTCTGGTAAGGGTGTTGGCTTTGTAATTCCTAATTTATTATTTTGGACTGACTCGGTAATTGTACACGACATAAAATTAGAAAACTATGAAATAACAAGTGGTTGGCGAGAACAACAAGGACAAAAAGTATACGTATGGAATCCAGCGCAGCCAGATGGAATAAGTCACTGTTACAATCCATTACAATGGATTAGTAAAAAACCTGGGCAGATGGTTGACGATGTGCAAAAAATAGCTAACCTCATCATGCCTGAACAAGACTTTTGGCAAAATGAAGCAAGAAGCTTATTTGTTGGAGTGGTATTATACTTACTTGCTGCACCAGAGAAAGTTAAATCTTTTGGTGAAGTTGTGCGTACGATGCGTAGTGATGACGTAGTTTATAATCTTGCTGTTGCTCTTGATACAATGGGTAAAATACTACACCCTGTAGCATATATGAATATTGCAGCTTTTTTACAAAAAGCTGATAAAGAAAGGTCGGGTGTTGTATCAACTATGAACTCATCGCTTGAATTGTGGGCAAACCCATTGATTGATACTGCAACTGCGTCAAGTGATTTTAATATTTTAGATTTTAAAAAGAAGAAAACTACAGTTTATGTTGGTTTAACTCCTGACAACTTGACTAGGCTCAGGCCTTTAATGCAGGTTTTTTACCAACAGGCAACTGAGTTTTTATGTAGAAAATTGCCATCGGATGACGAGCCTTATGGCGTATTGTTTTTAATGGATGAGTTTCCTACACTTGGAAAAATGGAGCAATTTCAAACAGGTATTGCATATTTTCGTGGTTATCGAGTTAGGTTATTCTTAATTGTTCAAGATACTGAGCAGCTCAAAGGAATATACGAAGAAGCAGGAATGAACTCCTTTTTGTCAAACTCGACTTACAGAATAACTTTTGCAGCCAATAATATTGAAACAGCTAATTTAATATCGCAACTTATAGGAAACAAAACTGTACAACAAGAATCGTTGAATAAGCCTAAATTTTTAGATTTAAATCCTGCTTCAAGGTCGTTGCATATCTCTGAAACACAGAGGGCATTGCTATTGCCTCAAGAAGTTATTATGTTGCCACGCGACGATCAGATAATTTTAATAGAGTCAACTTACCCAATTAAATCAAAGAAAATTTTGTACTATAGTGATAGCACCTTCACAAAAAGACTGCTCAAGCAAACTCGTGTGCCTACACAAGAACCATATGACCCAAACAAAGTTCTTTCTGCTGCTGCGAGCAAAGATAAGGTTAATAACGAGGGGAATAATGCTCTTGAGGGGCCTAATTCAGTTGATTATCCTGCTGAAACTAAAACAGAGGATGCAGTGTATGATGAATCAGATGAATTTGCAGACGAAGATATTGATGATGAAGATATTGACGATAAGTTTGAAGATGATGATGACGGGTTTGATGACGAGAGGAGCGATGATGGGTTTGATGACGAAGAAGAGGAGGATGAATTTGAAGATGAGGATATTGACGATAAATTAAAAAATGATCAAAAATAAAGGTTAACTTTGCCTATTTTTAGCTCAGAAAAGTGCAAGTTATGCAAATAATTAGGTTTTTCATATTAAGCCATTTTTAATTAATTAGTATTAGATTAGCTATTTTAACTAGGGGAGTAGTAATGATTAGTAAAAAAACATTAGCGGTTACAGCACTTGCTTTGCTGTTGTCACAACAATCTTTTGCAAGTGAAACAGAAGGGTTTTACTTTGGCAGTGGGTATTACGGTCAATATTTAAATTACATGGGTGAGTTGAAAGCAAAAATTGGAGATACTGCTGCTACATCTGCCAATAAGGTATCTGTAAATGACAGGGATGCTCAGAATACAGAAGGTCAATTACTAAGTAAGTATAAAGGAGATTATAACCCGCCTTTTGCTGCAAATGTAGCATTTGGTTACACAGGAGAATTGGGTAATAACAGCTACAGAGTTGAATTAGAAGGAATGTATTCTTCCGTAAAAGTGGATAATATTGATTTAACAAGTGGCCAGATGACAATATCCTACACAAAGGATAAAAATGACCCAAAAGAGAGTTATGGAGCAATAGTCAATCATGACCAGATAGAAAACGCGTCTTTAATGGCAAATGTTTATCATCATTGGAAAAGTGACCGTTTCTCTTTTTCTCCTTACGTTGGTATTGGAATCGGTGCAACAAGAATGAAAATGTTTGAAAAACCGTCAATAAGACCTGCAGGTCAATTAAAAGCTGGCCTTGATTATCGCATAAACGAAGATGTAAATATGCATATTGGATATAGAGGTTTTGGTGCTATTGGTAGCAGTGAGTTCAAACTAGAAACCTCAAAGTGGGATGGCTTTGTTGCATCGCTAGCTATGATGGATTAAAGATAAAAAAGATGGAGAATATCAGTAGCTTATTATTCTGGTATTTATAACAAGAACGGTCAGTGAATACCTAAATTTGAGTAAAAGAAATTTCACTACCACTCACTAATCCGGCTAAAATTCAAGAATTTCAATGCTTTAGCTATTTTCAATAGAATTAAGTTTATTAATATAAATAATAAATTACTATTCTTAAATTTGATCAGATTGATTGCAAAAAAACAAGATTTTCAATAGGTTGCTTATAATCCTAGCTATAGTTAGCCTTTCATAAGTAGCGATGCAACAAAGCCAAGTGGGATCCCAATTTTAATAATGGCGCAGGTAAGCCAAAAGGTAAAATGGTTGAACAAACAGGTGATAATCAAGTATCTACTACCATACAGAATGGCTTTTTTCATACACACGGCATAGAGGCTGGCCTTACTTTCCACTTTGCCAGCAAAGCTTAAACATGTTGCCCTTTTAAAAAATGCATAAAACCGTTCCTGTCATCCTATGGCTTGACCATAGGATCTAGTTAAATATAGATCCCAGTGGGCTTTGTTGCATAGCAACCGAAAAAATCTGGTGGCTACTGACAAAATTCATTATAAATAACCATTTAACTGTTGAAGAAAAAATATGCCACAGAAAATGAAAGTCAGTAACCAAAACGAATATAACAAATTCCTTGAAAAAAGGGGAAATATTTTTCGTTACATCGATGAAGCTATCGAAAATTGGTATGAAAATAGTCCAAAAATGCAGGGCGGCAACTATATTTACAGTGATAAAGTCGTAATTTTGGTGCATATAATTGTCAATCTTTTTAGAATTGGGTTAAGACAAACGGTGGGGTTTATAAAAGGATATCTGCAACAAATAGGAAAAAATTTGGCAGTTATCAGCTATTCACAAGCATCAAGAAGGTTTAAAAAACTTAATATTAAGATAAATGATTGCAGGGTTGATAAAAGCAACATGGAAAATATTGAAATTATCATAGATAGCACAAGTATCAGCATTTACAGTAACACTCCTGGCCACAGTAAGGAAAACAGTGCAGATAGAAAGTACCGAAGCTACGAGCAAGTAAGAAAGTTACATGTTATGTTAAGTGTGAATAGTAAAAAAGCTATAGCTGCAAGATACAGTAATGGCGTCTACTCTGACCACTATGGAGCTTGCGATTTGCTTGAAGAAGTTAATTTTCAGCACAAAATAAAAGCATTATATGCAGATAGGGCATACGATAGGCACAAACTTTATAAATTGTGTAAGAAATACGATATAAAGACAAAAGTTCTACCAAAAAAGGATGCAGCAGAACATTCAAAAATAGATTATATGTCTGACAGGAATGCTGCTATTAGGTTAATAAAATTATATGGACAAGATGGTGTAAAAGAGCGGAAAAAGGAAGCAATTTATGGAAAGAGATCTTACATAGAAGGATTTTTCTCAAGGTTGAAGCAAGTATTTGGATTTAGCTTTAGGAATAAATCTGAAGTAAATCGTGAAAAAGAATTACTAATTAAGTGCTATTTGCTCAACAAATTCACTGATATTGGTATGGCTAAATTTGAAATCATTACATAAATTTGTCGTAAACCATCACTGCTTAAGGTGCTATGCAACAAAGCCATCCCAGTGTCACGCACTGGGATGACGAGGTAGAGGGTATTGGGATGACGAGGTAGAGGGTACTGGGATGACGAGGTAGAGGGTACTGGGATGACGAGGTAGAGGGTACTGGGATGACGAGGTAGAGGGTACTGGAATGACATAGGATAATATGGGATGAAGGAGATAATACAAGAAAACATTAGCTATGTTTTTTGCACAACAATGCACCTCTTCATTCCTGCCAAATCATGTACATATTCCTGAAAAGCTAATTTGTATGAGGGTATTATTTTGTCAATATCATTTTGATCTTCACCTATCTCCAATATTGCAAACCCATTTTTTTTAAGGCACTTTTTCAATATTGGAAAAATACTCAAGTAACAGTTTAAACCATCAATTCCACCATCAAGAGCAATTCTTGGTTCCTTTTGCACTTCGGCTTGCAGGTCTTTCAATTTGCTTCTTTTAATATATGGAGGATTACTGATTATAAGATCGAATGAACCTCTGCACTCTGTCCATGAGCTTGGAAATATTTTGGCTCTGCTGAGAAGATTATGTTTCTTTGTGTTCTGATAGGCAACTTTGTATGCTTCCAAGCTTTTTTCAAAACCGATACCAACGGCATATTCATACTCACTAAGTACGGATATCAATAAACAACCTGTGCCTGTACCAAAATCTGCAATTTTTAGTCTCTGCTTTTTATTTGGGTAATATTTTAACACTGTTGAGATTAATGTTTCACTATCTGGTCTTGGATCCAAAACATGCTGGTTAACTATAAAATTTTTACTCCAGAATTCACGATTACCTATTATTTGCGATATTGGATATCTTTCCGCTCTTTTTTTTGTTAATTTCCAAAATAAAAGTTCTTTCTCCATCGGCACTTGATCAGCATGGTTCATAATTATGAATGATCTTTCCACTCCAAGTACGTGCTGCATGATGATTTCACAATCTAAATGTGGTGATTCAACTTTATGTGACGATAATAACTCCGATCCTTCTTGAATTAAAGTGCTGATTGTTTTCATTATTCTAAAAATGTGTTCCTTTCAGCCAAGAATAGCAATTCCAATTTAGGGTAGCTGCACTAAATCCAAGTGTCAAGCATGGGTTCTTGCATAACCTAAACAGAAAAAAGGTATTATTTTAGTATAAGCTATAAATATTTAAGAAATTTACCAAATGAAAAAAAAGGCAAAAGAAGCCCTAGTCATTGTCTATTTTCAGTATTGGCGTTTTTTAAGTCTTAAACACTGCAATTTAGCTGCTTTTAAATGCAACTCACCTTAGTTTAAATGTTTAAGAAATTTACTAAGCAGAAAAAAAGGCAAAAGAAATCCCGTGTTAGCTAGTTGTCACTCTCTAATCCTGCAAATTGGCGTACTATACTGTCTTAAACGACTTATAAGCGCGTTTCAGCTTATATAGGTAAAAACCCAGAAATGTTGTGAAGACATAAGGTGCACATAGTGCAAAAAATTAAAAATAAGACGCCAACTACGTTGTTTTCTTGCTGTTTAATCTGCACAGATGAAGATAACTGAATACCTTCAGTTTCATGATAAGGGGGCTGGCGAAGGGTGTCAAGTAAGTTTTTTCGTTTCTATTTCCAATAAAAGTTTGTATGCAATAACACAGAAGCATATGCTGCTATTCCTTCATTTCTTCCAAGAGAACCTAATTTTTCTGCAGTGGTTGCTTTGACATTTACGAATTCATCATCAATCTCTAATGCTTTTGATATGAATTTCTTCATTTCTACTTTGTAAGGCGATATTTTAGGCTCCTCACAAACTATAGTAATATCTAAATTAGACACGCTGTACCCTTTTTCCTTTGCTTTTTTAGCAGCAAAGTCAAGAAAGTGAGATGAATTGCAATCTTTCCATTCAGAGGAACTAGGAGGAAAGTGCTCTCCTATGTCGCCACATCCCAGTGCTCCGAGTATTGCATCAACGATTGCATGTATTGCAACATCACCATCAGAGTGCGCTTCTATTGCCATGTTGTGTTCAATTTTCACACCGCAAATTTTTATAAAGCTCTCAGCACCATTTTGAACTTTAATGAACTTATGTATATCATAACCAGTTCCGACACGAAATTTTGGCTCTTCAAAGAGAAGCTTTGCCATATTGATATCCTCTTTTGTGGTTAACTTAAAATTGCTTTTCTCACCTTTAATAATCGCAACATGTTTTTTGTGCTCTACCATTAGTGATGAATCGTCAGTAAATTCTTTGTCTGATTGATGGCACGATAATAATTCTTTGAAATTAAAAATTTGAGGAGTTTGTATGGCTCTGAGTTTTCCTCTTGAAATCGTAGATTCAACGAAATTATTACCCACCAATGACATAGTGTCTTCGACTTCTATTGCTGGTACTACTCCTGTATATTGATCATTAATCATGGACTGAGCCAAGTTATCTATCAGAACATCTGACACAAAAGGCCTACAAGCATCGTGTATAACTACAAAATCTGGGTTAATTTTTTGTAAGCTTTCAAGCCCTAGTTTAACTGAATTTTGCCTGTTTTCTCCTCCATATATTGGACTTAGTAATTTAGTATCTACACCTCCTGTCATCCAAGTAGCTTGACTACTTGGATCCATACTTTCTTTTTTTCTAGATTCCAGCGTCACGCGCTGGAAGGAGTGTACTGCTGATTTTTCACTTAAATAATGGTTGGATAAGAGATCCATTGCTTCCCTATAAAAACTTTCATGGTCTCTATTAATTGCTATTCTTATGTAATCTATATATTGGTTAGCCAGAAATCTTTTAATTGCATGAAATAAAACAGATTTACCTGCAAGTTTTGTATACTGCTTAGGAATTGTGTTACTGCATCTACTGCCTACTCCTGCTGCAACTATTAATGCTGCTATTTTGTATTTCTTAAGTCTGTTAGTGTGCATATTTATCATTTTCAGCGTAAGTGTATAGTAACAAGTTATTTACAGTTTTAAAAAAAGAGTGTATTATCTTATAAGATATAATACGATGCTAGAATGCACATTACTAAGTGTAATAAAGAAAATGAGATACACCTTATATTCTTTCATGGAATAGGGGATAATCATAAAAATGCTCAACAATGCTTACAGCATTTATGTGGCAGAAATAGGCTAAAAGCTATTGCTCATACACATAAATATCCGGCTATATTCCAAAACTACATAACTTATGCTGCAGTTAGCTTTTTGTTCCTCGTGGCATCTGTATCAGCGCCCATTGCAATATTACTACTTATAAGCCCCATAACAGCTGGAGTAGTTGGTTTAGCAAGCTTAGCTGCTCTAACTTGCATTTTTTTATCCGTAATGCTTATTATTATTCCCTTTATAAATAGAGATCAAAGTTTGCTTAAGCCCTCGATAGAAGAAATCAATGAATTAATGGACAAGGGTGTGAGGCCTGAAAACATTATACTTTTTGGCCATTCCTTTGGAGGAGCAGTTGCATCGGCAGTTTTGAAGCACTTTGCAGACAAAAACGTTAAACTTGGAAGTGTTATTTTTACTAGCACTTTCAGCTCTTTTCATACAGCAATAGGGCATTTTCCGATCCCTCAAGCAAAAATTTTAAGTATGTTGCCCTCATCCATTTTTAAAAAATTGCTAAAGGCTTTAGATCTAGATTTTGATTTAGTGAACGATATACGAAAGTTGCGAGATGAGGGAAAATTGAATATGCCAATAATAGTTATTAATAGCAAAAGAGATTACTTAATACCACAACCTGCACAATTGGCGCACGCAATAGAAAATGATGTATTGCTACGTGGAAAATTGATCAAGATTGTTAATTCGAAAAGGTATGAAGATGATCCACATAACGGAGTTTTATCTAGTCAAGAATTGGGTGAAAATTTGATTGACCTAATACTTAATAAAATTGATAAAACAATGAATAGATAGTATTTACAATAAACTGTATATTTTTCAGTAAATTGACTATGCTAAACGCATGCAAAAACGTCATATAACTATTTGTTTTATACTCCTTTTTATAATAGGGATGTTATTCCTGATGCGTCCTATGATTTTTCCATGTTTAATGTCTATTGTTATTGCATATTTGTTTAATCCGCTAGTAGTCAAGTTTGAAAAGTATAGAATACCGCGTTCATGTTCTGTAATTTTTATAATACTTGTTTTATTAATAGCTTTTATACTAGTTATAACATTTGTTTTACCTATTATATATGTTCAAATTACTTCAATATTAAATTTCTTAGTGAGTAAAGTGCCTTCATTAAAACTTAAAGTAATCCCCTCTGTATTAGAATTTCTTAATATAAAAATCGAGGATAGCTTATTTGATCACTTATCTAAAAATCTAGCAGAAAATTACAGCGACTATGTATCTTATTTCATAAATGCTCTTGATATTGCTAGTAACTTTATAATCCAAGTGTTAAGTTCAAGCTTTAGCTTGATTCACACGGTATCATTAATGGTGATTACTCCTGTAGTGTTTTTCTATATATTACGTGATTGGCCTTTAATTATAGAAAAAGCTAATAAATTAATTCCTGTTTCTTATAGAGAAAAAGTTGCAAATTATTTTTCCAAAGTGGATTTCATCATATCTAATTATCTAAAGGGGCAGGTAAATGTATGTATTGTCATGATGGTCTTTTACTCTGTGAGCCTGAGCATAATCGGATTGAAACACTCTATTGTTATTGGAATTTTATCAGGAATATTAACGTTCATACCTTACGTAGGACCATTATTATATACCATTATTGGGTTTTTGAGCGCTATTACTCAATTTAGTGAATGGTTTGAAAGTGCTGCCGTTTTGCTATTATTTGGTGTTGGACAATTAATAGATTCAAACATATTAGTTCCTTTATTAATAGGAAAAAAAGTTCATATACATCCAACTGTAATTATTCTGGGAATTACTATATGCGCTTCATATTTTGGATTTACAGGTATATTACTTTTTATTCCAATAATAGCAATGTTCAATGTATCAGTAGAATATGCAATCAATAAATATTTTAAAAGTGAGCTTTATAAAAACGGCTAACAGACCTTTTGCATAATCAATTTATGGTAAGAGGAGAAATGAGCCCAGAATACCTGAGATATTTGAGGAGCGTAAGTAAATTTCTGCGCAAAAATTACTACCAGAAAGAGGTTACGTAAGAGGTTTAATGTGCAATTAAATTTATTTAACAACAATCAAGCTGATTATAGTCGGCAAAATTACATCATCTTAGATGAAAATAAGCACATATATAATTCAGTAATTGAGGATTTATCTTGGAAATCTCTCATTCTTTTTGGACCTAAAAGCTCTGGTAAAACTCATCTTGCTCATATTTGGCAGTCAATAAACGATGCAATTTTTATCAATGTGAATAACTTTGTAAGCGAGATTAGGTATAGCGATGCTTTTATTTTAGAAGACGTACAAAACATTAAAGATGAAGAAATGTTATTACATTGTTACAATTACATGAAAGAAAATGATAAGAAGCTGCTAATCACTTCTTCAATTTCACCAAAAAAACTTAACTTCAAACTAAGAGATTTAAGTTCTCGAATATTATCAACTATCAGCGTAAAAATTTTGCCTGCAAGCGAAGAATTATTAAGAATCATGCTAATAAAACGATTTTCAGATAAACAGTTAAAAATTGATTTAAAAGTGATTAATTATATTTTAGCAAGAATAGAACGTTCTTTCTATAGCATTGATAAAATTATAGAGAAGATAGATAATGAATCTATAGGGTCAAATGTGACCGTTCCTTTTATTAGCACTTTATTTAAAAAAGATGCCATTTGATTTCTTCTTTTGTAAAGGTATATATTAAAAATTTATTAACACCCATAACACTAACGTAATTGAAATCTCTATCTGTCCATGTTAGAATTATAATAAATGTTATGTTATAATAAATATAGATAGATACAGCTAAGAAGTATTCTATATTTATAGTAGAGCTCACTTTATAAGGTGTTTTTTATAGATTTGACGTTATAATTTAACTATGATAAGAGTAAGATTAAATTTAAAAAAAAGGTTAAAGCAAAGGTTTGTGATGTTCACTCTATTGATAAATGCCTTATTTGTCTCATATTTTCTCATAAGACACATAGGAAACACTTCCAATCAAATTATAGCCAAAGAAATAAATATAGGAGCTGATAATGAAAAATAAACAGTCGCAAAATAAAAAAGAAAATCTTTACATAACATATTACATAGATGCTTTGGCTTCAGAGAGGTCCGCTACACAAAATACTCTGGAAAGTTATCGTTCGGATTTACACCAGTTTGAAGAATTTTTATTAGAAAGCGGCACTACCTTGGTTGGCGTAAACAAAACCAATATTAAAGATTATGTGAAATATCTATGTACACAAAAAAAATATAAAAGTAGCTCTATATCAAGAAAAATATCCGCTATGAAAAATTTCTATAAGTGTCTATTTAATGACGGAATAATAGATTTTAATCCAGCACCGGCTAATGATGCTGAATTAAAGAATCCAAAAGTTTCTCGTCCTTTGCCTAAGTATTTAAGTGTCGAAGAAATATTTTTGCTAATGGACGCAGTGAGAAAATCAGCAAGCGAATCGAATAAAGAGATAAGCAGTAAAAGGCTATGTGCGATTTTAGATATCCTTTACTCTTCTGGAATGCGTGTTTCTGAACTAATTGATATGAAGTTATGTGAAGTGTCACATTTAATAAACAGTAATAACAAAGAATGCTATATAATAATAAAAGGAAAAAGTGGTAGAGAGAGGCAAATTCTTTTTAATGAACAAGCATTGCAGAGCCTTAGAAATTATTTATCAGTTCGTGACAATCTGATCCCTAACGAAAAGGAATCCGATTGGCTATTCCCAGGTGATAAACCTAATAAACCAATTACAAGGCAGAGGGTCGGTCAATTAATGAAGGAGTTAGCAAGAAAATGCAATATTGATGAAAATAAGATCTCTCCACACGTGATTAGGCATTCTTTTGCTACCCATCTACTGGATAGCGGAGCAAATATTGTGTTGATACAGAAAGTTCTTGGCCATACTAACCTTTCTACAACACAAATATATACTCATATTGCTAACGAAAAGTTAAAGGACAAATTAGCTGATTCGCATCCTATTACTCAGATGATCAATAATTAAACTTATTGCTTTTAATTTGTAGTAAAGTTAAATTCAAATAAGTTTATGTGAGTTTGTGATTTCAAGTTTATTGTTTAATTTCTTCCTTATATTATGGGAAGTATTCTATACTTTAATTGCTCTCCCTGTAATTTTCTTTCCTGAGTATGTAATAACCATTTTCCTCGTCTGTTCGGTGAGAGTTGTATTATTCATGCTGCGTTTATTATGTGGCATTAAATATGAAGTGAGGGGAATGGAAAACATTCCTAAGCAACCTTTTATCATTGCATCTAAACACCAATCTCCATTTGAAACATTTATTTTTATACTACTATTTAGAAAAGCGGTTTTTATTTTAAAACGTGAATTGAAATGGATTCCATTCATTGGTTTACATCTTATAGCGCTGAAAATGATTTTTATTAACCGTTCAGATGGTATCAGTTCTATACGCCATATAATTAAACTAGCAAAAATGCGTATAAAAGAAAATAGAAGCATAATAATATTTCCTGAAGGTACAAGAACGACTATAAACCAAAATATAAAATATCAACCAGGTATTGCTGCTTTATATAGCGTATTATCTGTTCCTGTGTTACCGGTTGCTTTAAACACTGGTTTGTTTTGGCCAAAAAGCATACTTTCTCTGAGAAAGAATCCCGGAAAGGCAGTAATAGAAATATTGCCCCCAATATATCCTGGGTTAAACAAAAATGAATTCTTGCAAAGTTTAGAAAAAATTATTGAAGAGAGAAGCAGTAGATTAACCATAGAAAAAACTGATATTGCAAATTAACAAAAAAACTTTATAATTAAAAAAAAAGTACAGTATTTTAGGTATTAATATATGGCAAATCATAAGAGTGCTAAAAAAATGATAAAGGTAATAGCAAAGCGCACTTTAATAAATAAGATGCGGAAAAGTAAAACTCGCACCGCTATTAGAAAATTGGTTGATATAATCAAGTCTGGCGACAAAGAAAATGTTGTTCTGGCATTTCGGAATGCTGAATCTAATTTACACAAGTGTGTGAATAAAGGTGTTATTCATAGGAATACTGCTGCGCGTAAAATAAGTCGCTTAAATGCAAAAGTAAAAGCATTGATGACCGCTTAATACGGTTAATGTAAAGTTAACTGTATTAATATATACTCTTCAGTTTGTATATTCTGTATAAAATTTAAGTAGCTTAAGTGATGGATAAAAAAGTGCTATTAGAACTAAGTAATGGATTAAAAATTGAGCTACCCATATTAAGTGGAACAATAGGTCCTGACGTGTTAAATATCAAGGATTTATATAAGACGACAGGATTATTCACTTATGATCCGGGGTTTGTTTCCACAGCTTCATGTTCTTCTTCGATTACATTTATTGATGGAGATGAAGGAGTTCTTAAATATAGGGGACATGATATAGCTGATTTGGCAGAGAATAATAGTTTTACTGCTGTGATTTATTTATTACTCTATGGTGAACTACCCAGTTCAGAGCAACACAAAAAATTTCTTCTCAAAATACAAGAATCATCCAAAGTATCAGAGCAAGTTACAAATGTAATCAAAGCATTTCCAAAAACTGCTCACCCTATGTCGATTTTAGTTGCATGTTTTGCAAATTTGTCAGCATCTTACCATGAAACACATGGCAACAATGTCAATGGTGAAGATTTAGATTTTGGAATTTCTGCAATAGCACAAGTTCCTGCAATTGTTGCAATGATTTATAGGCATATCAACAATCAGGAATTCATAAATGCTAACAATGAATTAAGTTACAGTGAAAATTTCTTAAAGATGATATTTGGCGATGCTGTTGATAATGATAAAAGCGCCCTTTTTGCAAAAGCTCTGGATAAAATATTTACTCTCCATGCTGATCATGAACAGAATGCTTCTACGGCGGCTGTCAGATTGGTGGGATCGGCTGGCTCTAATCTGTTTGCAAGCCTCTCTGCAGGAGTTGCTACACTTTGGGGACCAGCACATGGTGGAGCTAATGAAGCAGTTATAAATATGCTAAAAGAGATAGAGCAAAGTGAAGATATAGATAAATTCATCGAAAAAGCTAAAGATGATAAAGATCCATTTAAATTGATGGGATTTGGACATCGTGTTTATAAAAATTATGATCCGCGCGCGCGGATATTGAAAGACGCTTGTCATGAGGTTCTAAGTAAACTAGAACAAAATAATGAATTGCTCAAAATTGCAAAAAAACTTGAAGAAATAGCTTTAAAGGATGAATATTTTATCGTGCGTAAGTTATATCCAAATGTTGATTTTTACTCAGGTATAATAATGAATGCTATCGATATTCCCTCAAATATGTTCACGCCTATTTTTGCACTTGCAAGAACCACTGGTTGGGTTACTCAGTGGTATGAAATGATAAATGATAAAGAAACTAAGATCTGTAGACCAAGGCAACTCTATTTTGGTAAATAAATTTATTTTCACTTCATTAGACTTCTTGTATAACCCAAGCTAAGTAGAAAAAAGGTATAGCTAACACGTCATACCGTGATTTATTCACGGTATCTCTAGATCCCGCTAACAAGTAGCGGGATGACGAGATGCCACCGCGAACCGTCATACTGCCGCAGACCGTCATACCGCGAATGAATCGCGGTATCTCATCCGCTAACACGTAGCAGGATGACGAGGTTATCGTCATACCGCCGCGAACCGTCATACCGCCGCGGTATCTCACCCGCTAACACGTAGCGGGATGACGAGTTACTATACCACCGCGAACCGTCATACCGCGATTCATTCGCGGTATCTTTTAGCATAGATCCCGCTAATAAGTAGCGGGATGACGAGTTACTACCCCGCCAACAATGTTGCAAAAAACGTAAAATTAGAGAAAAGCATTTCTCGAAAACTTCTATGTCCAAAAACAAGAGTGCCATTTATTTATAGTGCCAACAATCAATTAACCATCAGTTTCAATGAATGATATGAACATATTATTTCAAGGAAAGTTCATGGGAAATAAGAGATTAGCTATACGGATTAGCTGTAGCTATGAAACTAACCGGTTGGCAGAAAAGTATTTGTTAGATGCTTATGAAAAAGCCGTGTCAAAGCAAGTAAGCCAAAAAAATTTAAAACATAAAAATGGGATTCAAGGAGGATCAAATGGTAACAGTGAGTTTATATGCAAGAGTTTCTTCGGGGAAACAAGCACAAGAAAATACAATAGCAAGTCAAGTTGCAGCTTTAGAGAAGCAAATTAGTACGGATGGATACAAATTATTAAGTGAGTATAAATTTATTGATAATGGCTACAGTGGATCTAATCTAGTCCGTCCTGATCTAGAAAAGTTACGTGATAAAGTAACAGAAGGTAAAATTGATAGAATTTACATTCATTCACCTGATCGCTTATCTAGAAAATATGCATATCAAATGGTATTACTTGAAGAATTTGAGAAAGCAGGAGCAGAAACGGTTTTCTTAAATTATGAGATTAACGATAATCCAGAATCTCAATTGCTGTTACAAATGCAAGGTATGATAGCAGAATATGAACGAGCGAAAATTATGGAACGAAGTCGTCGCGGAAAGATTTATGCAGCTAATAAAGGTTGTGTAAGCGTAATGGGAGGAGCTCCTTATGGTTATCGTTATATAGATAAATATATGGGAGGAGGACAAGCTTTATTTGAAATAAACGAAGAAGAAGCTAATGTTGTTAGGAAAGTATTTTTGTGGATAGGAAGAGAAAGGACAAGTATTGGGGAAGTGTGTCGTCGGCTAAACACTATGTCTATTATAACACGAACAGGAAAAAAGTACTGGGATAGAAGTGTGATTTGGGGTATGTTAAAAAATCCTGCTTACAAAGGACAAGCGGCTTTTGGTAAAACAAAAGTAGGTATAAAGTTACAACATATCAGACCACAGAAACATTCTTGTGAACAACCGAAAGATAATTACTCTACCTATTCTGTTGAAAAAGCAAATTGGATTTATGTTAAAGTGCCAAATATAGTGGACGAAGATGTATTTGATATAGTTCAAGAACAATTAGCTGAGAATAGAAAAATAGCAAGGACAAGAGAAAGAGGAGCAAAATATTTACTACAAGGTTTAATCGTATGTAAGCGTTGTCGTTATGCATATTACGGAAGTCCTGTAAGAAATAAGCGAGGAGAAAAAATTGATCATTATGCTTATTATCGTTGTATTGGTAGAGATTCTTACCGTTTTGGTGGTAATAAAATTTGTGATAATAAACACATTCGTACAGATGCATTAGAAACAGCCGTTTGGGAAGAGGTTAAGCATTTATTGAAAAATCCAAATAGGGTTTTAGAAGAATACAGGCGTAGACTTTCAGAGCTTAAAAAATCATCATGGGATCAAAAAAGCGATTTACTAGAGAAACAAGAAAATAAATTAAAACGTGGTATTGCTAGACTTATTGATAGTTATGCTCAAGAATATATTAATCAAGAAGAATTTGAACCACGAATTAAAGCAATGAAACAAAGTTTAAAAACAATTGAAGAGGAGAAGAAAAGGATATTCGATCAAAAGAAATTAAAACAGGAATTAACTTTGGTTGTAACCAATTTAGAAGACTTTTCTTCCAATATTACATCAAACCTTGATAACGCAGACTGGCTAACTAAACGTGATATTATTAGAACGTTAGTCAAGAGAATTGAAATTAACCTTGAGGACGTAAATGTGGTATTTCGTGTAAAAGAGCTACCAAACTCTCCTGGAAATAATCGAGAAGAAAAGAAAAATTTGCAACATTGTTGGCGGGGTAATCTCACCGTTGCTAGCTTGTGTTGCATTACACGGATTAGAGCAACATGTCAAAAAAGCATTAACAAACGAACTCTTTCAATGCATGAAAAGAAAATATGGTAGGATATCGCATAGAAACGCGCAAAAGTCTATTAGTGTAATTTTCTACTGTGATGATTTTGTCATCATACATGAAAACGAAGAGATTATTCTTAAAGCAAAAATTTTAGTTGAAGAATGGTTAGAAACCATTGGACTAAAATTAAAGCCCTCTAAAACAAGAGTTTCTCATACATTAAGAACCATTGACGAAACAAAACCAGGATTTGATTTTCTTGGATTTTCAATAAGACAATATCCAATAAAAGAAAGTAAGAAAGGTTACAAGTTATTAATCAAACCAAGTCGTAATTCTATAAAACAGCATACACTAGCTATTAAACATAAACTCAGAGAAATGCGTGGAGCACCACAAGAACGGGTGATAAAGGATCTCAATCCAATAAACAGAGGATGGAGTCAATATTACTCCTCGGTAGTTTCATGTAAAATCTTTAGCTCATTGGATAATATTATGCATAGAAAACTCTGGAAGTGGGCAGTTTTTAGGCACCCAAACAAAGGGAGATGCTGGATAAAAAGAAAGTACTTTAAGAAGTATAATAACGAAAACTGGCGCTTTATGACAAGTAACAAGGTACGTCTTACTATACACAGCGATCATGTTATTAAACGACATATCAAAGTGCAAAAAACCAGATCCCCATATGATGGTGATTGGGTATATTGGGGTAAACGTCTGAGAAAAATACCAGATAAGCCACTAGGAGTAATAAAATTATTGAGGTTGCAACAAAGTAAATGCGATAATTGTAGACTATGGTTTAAAAGTGATGATACAATAGAAATACATCACAAAGACCGGAATAGACGAAACAATATGATCACAAACTTATCTTTGTTACATGGACATTGTCACGATGAATTACACAGGAGGTGTGCATGAAAAGCACCAAATTAGAGAGAAGCCGTATGAGGCGCAAAGTCTCACGTACGGTTTTGCAGTCGAGTGAGGAAGGGCGACCTTCTTCACTTAGACAACAATATGCAGATGAGACTAGTGAAGAAGAGCTGGAAAAAATAATAGGTAGTGATGTAATAATTAAAAAGGCCTATGAAGAGCTAAATAGATTCAACTGGTCTGAAAAAGAATTTATTGCCTATGAACAAGAGATCAAGCGTATTCTTGATGAACAGGCTGTCCTCGCTCAAAAACTCGATGATGCTAAACAAGAAGGTAGACAAGAAGGCATCCAAATCGGTCATGAAAAAGGCAGAAAAGAGGGTGAAAAGCAAGCTAAAATAGCAGTTGCAAAGAATCTACTTAAAGCAGGGGTTTCTATTGATATTATAGCTCAAACTACTGGTCTTACAGTTAACGAAGTCAAAGACTTAAGCTAATTCTATCTTTGGGTGTATAGATGAACATCTTTATACTAGATGAAAACCCAGCAATTGCGGCTCAAATGTTATGTGATAAGCATATAGTAAAAATGCCATTAGAAACTGCTCAATTATTGAGTAATGTTTTTTCAACAGCATTGAAAGTGCCAAATCCTTTTGTCAGTATCATAAATCAGAATATAGAAGTCCCATATAAACTGACTCACAACAATCATCCTTGTTCTTTGTGGGCTAGGCAATCGAAAGGGAATTTTTGTTGGTTGATAGAGTACGGAAGAGAATTATGTAAAGAGTACACTTGGCGATACAAAAGAAAGCATAAATCAGAGGAAGTAATAAATTGGTGTGATAGTAATAAGGATTTACTCATTTTTCGATCAACTGATATGCAAGCTTTTATACAAGCACTGCCGGATCAGTATAAATGCAGCAGTTCTGTGGAAGCTTATAGGAGATATTATCTCAAGGAAAAGATGAGATTTGCTAAGTGGGAAAATGGCAGAGGAGCACCAGGTTGGATAATCTGCTACGTAATACCACAGCTAATACAGCTCATAAATAGAGAAGCCATCCAAATCGGACATGAAAAAGGCATCCTAATCGGCGAAGAAAAAGCTAAAATAGCAGTGGCAAAAAATTCACTTAAGGCCGTTGTCTCTATAGATGTTATAGCTGAAATCACCGGACTTTCCCTTGACGAAATCAAACAGACTTTCTGATCAATCAACATTAGTTAGAGAAACAGTAGGAGCAAGTAGCCACAAAAAATGCAAACACCTGCTCCTTCCGTCACTCAGGCTCTATCTGATCAATTCAGTAGAATTAGTTGTAATTGATACGTTATTTAAATTGGTTCTAGGACCAGATAGAGCTACAGCTTTATTAGTACTTACTGATGAAGGATCAACATTTGCTTTGTCCAGTAAAGGCATCATTTCTTTCTGCAACATTTGCTCGATTTTACCTTTAAAAGACATTGAGAATTTCTCCTTTTGCTCTAATGCTGGACAAGCTTTTTCTGCATATGAGTACAGCATACCTGAGATTTCATGATAGTTTCCCGCTATGACTTTCTTAAGTACACTTAATTGTACTTCTTGAAAATTAATTTTTAATTGTTGTACCGATATACCACAACGAAAAGCTGCTTGTTTTAGTTCTGCTTCAAACTTATCTACGATATTTAATGAATAGCCTTGTGCCTCTTGTAAAGAAATCTGTTTATCTGCTGAAGAAGTATACATTTGTCTTTTACCTCTCTTGGCCAGCAACATATCAGCTAATAGTATTCTTCCATTTATATCAGATTGTGCTGAAATGCTTCTAATGTCTGGCACCACTTTAGTTTTATCGTCAATTCCTTTTACAAATTCTTTATTTACTAAAGGCGCTGATAATAGAGTCTGCTTGTTGGAAACGCTTTGAAAAGATAATCGACTCATTATGTTTACAAACCAACCTCGGATCTGGAACAAAAGTGGTTTTAAATAAGGTTGATTGATAGAACGACGGCTACGGTTCCCATTCTCTACTTCCATCGAAGAGTTTGCTACTTGAATTGTTTTGTAGTTTCTTTCCTCTACCAAATGATACATACGAACTTTTTAATATAATAATTTCACTGTACGCTAAAACCAGCTATATTAGCCTATTTTTACAAAATTTATATATGAACTAATTTACCTAGATTTGTTGTAAAATTTTCCATTTTTATTTTTACAGCCCTATTTTTACACAACGCATTCTCACAAATATACGTAGTTTTTTATGATTTTAGGAGGTAATACCAATTCCCACTATACAAAGAACAGATAGAAGATAATGGAAAAAAAGCTATACTAAAGTAAGTGAAATAGCGAGGTTTAAATGGCATTAAGGTCAAAACTATTAGACGAAAAAGTTGTAAATTTGGCGAAAGAAATGTTAAAAAAGGTCAGAAATAATGCATATGTTTCAAAAAAGTTACAAGCGGTAATAGCAGGAAAAGAAAGTAGTATAAGCGCTGTAGCAAGAATATGTAAAATTTCAAGGACTGCTTTGACTGAATGGATAAAGCATCTAAAATTTGGTAGAGTAGAAAAACTATTTGCCCCGTCTCAGCGGCGAAGAAAAAGCAAATTAAACAAAAATCAACGTAAGCAAATTGAAATATGGGTAGAAAAAAATCCAAATATTACTATTAAGGAAGTGCGAATAAAAATCTCAGAGGAATTTGACCTAAACATCGGTAAATCAACAGTGCACCGTGAGATACAAAGGATGAAATTTTCTTACATAACACCAAGGCCAATGCACCATAAACAAGATAAAAACAAGCAAGAAGAGTTTAAAAAATACTTCAATAAAATAGTCAATTCCCACCCTGAAAAGGAGGTATTTTTTTGATGAATCACGATTTGGAACTCATTCAAAAATCGGACACGGATGGTTCAAAAAAGGGATCAGAACGCAGGTTAAAATAAAAATCGGTAGACAAAATTTCTATATCTACAGTGCGGTAAATCCAAGAAGTGGTAAGGAAATTAGCCTACTTGCTCCATATGTAAACACTGATTGTATGAATATATTTCTGGAGCAGATGTCGAAAGATTTAGGCACGAAAGAAGCCTTTCTTGTAATGGATTGTGCAAGTTGGCATAGATCAAAAAGTTTGAAATTTCAGGAAAACATTACCATTATATACTTGCCTCCTTATTCACCTGAACTGAATCCTGTTGAGAGGTTGTGGCAATATATCAAACACAATACTTTACGCAACAGAGTCTACGATACCATAGGCTTACTTGAAGATGTTGTGTGTAATTTTATTGTCAGTATTTCCAGCACTACTATTAAACGAGTTTGTAATGTTTCTTATTTGTTCGATTAGTAATGGAATTTGGTATAACACGGGGTTTCTTTTGCCTTTTTTTCTGCTTAGTAAATTTCTTAAACATTTGAACTAAGGTGAGCTGCACTTAAAAGCAGCTAAATTGCAGTGTTTAAGACTTAAAAAAACGCCAATACAGAAAATAGACAATGACCAGGGCCTCTTTTGCCTTTTTTTTCGTTTGGTAAATTTCTTAATGTTTGTAGTTAAAAGAGCCCAAGAGAGGTGTCATCCCGCTGCTTGTTAGCGGGATCTATGTTAAGAGATACCGCGAATGAATCGCGGTATGACGGTTAAGTATCCCGCTACGTGTTAGCGGCTAAGAGATACCGCGGCGGTATGACGATACCCCTAGTTCATATCTTCGCAGCGTATGATAGTTTATGCCTGTTTTGCCTACTAAATCTTTCAGAGTATATTTTCTTTTTAACCTCCAGCTTCTTACTTTTTGTGCTATTTGATACCTTATCGAGATATTTGCCATAAATATTATACAAGTTAATACTACCAAATAAAGATATACAAAATGTTTGCATTTTAGTTGAATATTTCTTCACAATTGTGTATAATTATTAATGCTTTTTATCTTACTTTCTCATGGCTCTTTCTAAGTTTCTCGATCCAAAATTAGATTTAACATTTAAGAAAATCTTCGGTACTGAAAAAAATAAGAATATCCTTATCCATTTTTTGAATGATATCTTAGGCTTTACTGGAGTCAATGCTATTCAGGATGTTGAGTTCCTAAGCACCATTATGAATCCTGAGATTGCTTCTGATAAACAAAGCATCGTTGATGTCCTCTGTAAGGATTCTCTCGGAAATAGGTATATTGCGGAAATGCAGCTCGCTCGTGATAAAGGCTTCGAAAAACGTTCTCTAATTGCACATAAGTCAACAATAATTTTTATATAAACCAAAATAACATATTTCCTACATAATCTTTAATAATTTTACATACAAGAGCAGTGTGCTTCCATGGTTCTCTCCGCGGTCTGATATGACAACAAACTTGTCAAGCCGCACTATACTTGTTAGGTGGAAGTGGACGGCAACATGTGCCCAACGAAGTCTAGGCTTCAAGGTTTTTTCTTGCTTATCCCTTCCATCGGCATTACTACCTCGAGTAAAATTATTGTTTATGCTCCTCTTAATTGTAATAACAAAATTCTGTTTTATTGACCAACATCCTGTGCATAATTACAGCCAATTTTCTTGCTACTGCTACAATTGCTTTCTTCATCCCTTTTTTCCTTGCAAGTTTTAACCCCCAGCTTTTCAACTTAAAATTTTTCTTACTAACTGTAAGTAAGACTTGTGCAGCTTCATATAACATACTTCGACATTCCATGGGCCCCATTTTTGATATACTACCATGCCGATCAATTTCTCCAGAAGCATATTGTCTTGGTGTTAACCCCATATACGCTCCAACTGTACTAGATCTTTCAAATCTATTTGGGTTATCCACTGTTGCTTTATATGTCATTGCTACTATAGTACCAACACCTGGAGCAGTAGTTAATAATTTACAATCCTCATCTTTTTTGCCTTGTTCTAAGAGCATCTTGTCAAGTTTTTCCAATGACTTCTCTATTGCCTCTAAACTACAAACTAACGCTCCAATTGAAGCCTTACTTATTTCATCCAAATCTTTAATTGCTTTTTCTATTCTTAAAGACAAGCTTTCAAATTTTGACCCTTGACCGAGCTTTATCCCGTATATTTTTAATAACCCTCTTATTGTCCCAACAATCTGCTGGTAGCTGCATGTTAACTGTCTTCTACTTCCAAGTGCTATTTTAATTTGACAAGATTCATCCGATTTTACTAGTACTTCTTTATATAGCCCAGCCCTCATCATTTGAGCTATACCTCTTGCATCATTCTTATCGTTTTTATTGATTCTTGCAGACAAAGCTGCTGCCATATGTCTTGCATCTACACAAACTACTGGCAAGCCAAAACTCCTTAATTTTTTGCACATTGATATTGAAAGTTGTCCACTTTCTACTCCTATAGTTTCGTAATTTTTGCCTTGTTCAAGCAAGTACTCTGCTATTGCCTTGCTTTCGCTTGCAACAACTCCTTCTTTAACAATCTTTCCTTTCTCATCAACGATACTAATGAAAGTTTCTTTGAGTGAGACATCTAATCCGCTATAATATTTCATGAGACTACTCCTACTGTAAAAGTTTAAATTGTTTTTGAAGAACTTATTCTACTGAATTCGTTACTTCGTGTTAAAATAATGGAGTATGTCTCTCCATCATTCAACAGCAATTACAGTATGTGCCCAATATTACGCTGCTAAAGCCTATTCAAGACAAGCAGATAAAGGTGATCAATACCATGACCTTAAGGAAATTATCTTTATTGCTATAGCAGATTGTATACTGTTTCCTGATAAGTACGAGTACAAATCGAAGCATACTATTCGCGATGAAGATACTAATGAACATGATCTAAAAGATTTTTATTTTGTATTTATTGAATTGCCTAAATTTTCCAAAACTAAAGAAGATCAGCTTTCAAATATAGTTGAGAAGTGGGTGTATTTTTTTAAGTACGCTGACGAAACAGGTGAAGAAGAGTTGGAAAGGATAATAGGAAGTGATGTAATAATCAAAAAAGCGTATGAAGAGCTAAATAGGTTCAACTGGTCAGAAAAAGAATTTATAGCCTACGAACAAGAGGTCAAGCGTATTCGTGATGAACAGGCTGTCCTTGCTCAAAAACTCGATGATGCCAAAAAAGAAGGAAAGATTGAAGGAAAGATTGAAGTTGCAAAAGCGATGTTGACTAATAATGTTGATATTAGCACTATTGTCAAGTGTACAGGTCTTTCTGTCGATGAAGTTCAAGAATTAATTCAAGTTGAGGAAAAATAAACCCTACTATCATCTTTATATTGAGAAATTTAGTATGAAGGATCGTTAATCAAACACAAAAACTATAGTAAAAAAAATTAGTTATATAAAAGCCGATATAGACTTTTATTTAATTAACTTTTTCAGGAGAAGTATGCAAGCTATAACACTTAATAACCCAATAACAGTTGATGGAATTTCTGTCTCAGAACTTACCGTTAGACGTCCAAAAGTTAGAGATTATCTTGTATCTTGAAAAAAGCATCTGGTGTTTTAAGCTTAAGCATTAGGTGGAGAAGGGAATAACTTTGAAGATTATCTTAGATATAAAATCTGTTAGCAAGACAAGAGTTCCCTTCTCAAAAGTACAGGCTGGACGGTATCATAGAAAGACCTAAATGGTTCTAATTCTGTATTCACAAGGTAAGCCTTACTTTTCATTTTTAATAGTAGTATATGGAGTTACATATGATCAACAACTTTTTAGGTATAGATGTTTCAAAAGAACACTTTGATGTTTCTCTCTCATTTATAAGTAAAAAAGGAAAACGTGAAACTAGAAAACGGAAGTTTAAAAACGATGATACAGGGTTTCAAGGTTTGCTGAACTTTCTACAAAAACATAATGTAGAAGAAGTAAAAGCTTGCATGGAATTCACGGGTTGTTATAGCGAGGCTTTAGCTGAATTTCTATACAATGCTGGACATTTTGTTAGTGTTGTAAACCCAGCTTGCATAAGATTTTATGCAAAAAGTAAGCTTACACGACAAAAAAATGATCAGATTGATGCAGAGATTATTGCAGATTATTGTCAAAAACAGGAACCTTCCCGTTGGATGCCACCATCTCCTAAAAAGAAAAAATTAAAACATCTTTATCGTTGCTCAGATGCGTTAAAAAATGAGTTAACATTAGTAAATAATCATTTAGAAAAAAAAGAGAGACTATCTGAAGAAGTTGTAAATGCTTGGGAAAGCCTTGCAATGCACATAGAACAATCAATAGAAACAATAAAAAACTCCATACGTGAACTATTAAAACAACACAAAGATTTGTTGGAGGACTTTCAACTCCTATTAACTATTCCAGGAATAGGAGAAGAATCAGCAATAGCTATTTTAGCTGAAATTCCTGATATAAAAGCCTTTATAAATGCCAGGCAATTGGCAGCATACGCTGGAACTATACCACGAAATATAACATCAGGCTCATCTGTACATGCCAAGCCCAGATTAAGTAAAACCGGTTTACAAACATTACGTAAGGCAATGTATTTTCCTGCTATAGTAGCTAAGAATCACAATCCTATTGTTATGACTTTTTGCGAAAAATTAAAAGAAAAAGGCAAGCATGCTATGTCTATAGTTGGTGCTGCAATGCGTAAGTTACTTCATATAGTCTTTGGTGTTTTAAGTTCAAGAAAGGCTTTTGACCCAGATCATATCAAGAACTACAGAGCTAGAAGGTTGAATAAAGGTTTAGTACTTTAAAATTAAAAAATGCTTCCAATCTATATTAATTACAAAAGACTTTAGAATTTTATTTTTTAGGAGTGTAAACTTATGCAAACAATAATACTCAATAATCCAATAACAGTTGATGGGGTTTCTGTTGCAGAGCTAACTATTAGGCGTCCAAAAGTTAGGGATTATTTGGCAATTGAACGCTTAAATGGTAGTGACTTGAGTAAGGAAATCACCCTAACTGCAAATTTAACATCGGTTACGAAGGAAACTGTAGAAGAGTTGGATATTGCAGACTATGCTAAAGTACAAGAAGTGCTAAAGGATTTTTTTTCACCGATTATACAAAAAACTTGAGATCGAAAGTACTTGCACTCAGCTCTGTCACGGGTGGTGGAATTGAGCAAATACTCAATATGGAGATGGATGAGTTTATTCTATGGTGTAAAGCAACAAAGGAAGTTAAATGTTAATCTTGAATTTTCTTGCTGATTAACAAAATGGTATCTGAAGTTTAAAATCAAAAAATGCTCTTATCGCATCTTATGTGGAATAGTACCTTACACAAATTTATTAAATGTTGTTGGTTAGTGTATAACGCTATACAGGATGTGGGTTGGAAGTATTTTTTGATTACGGTACAGTTTGAATAATTTTTTTATTGACTCACAAGACGGTATCTAGCTATTGAGAGACTTAATGGTAGTGATCTAAGTAAGGAAGTAACTTTGACTGCCAATTTGACATCAGTTGCAAAAGAAGCAATTGAAGAGTTAGATATTGCTGATTATGTGAAAATTCAAGAGGTATTAAAGGATTTTTTTTCACCGATTATCCAAAAAACTTGAGATTAGAAATACTAGTGCTTGGCTCTATCATAGGTGGTGGAGTTGAGCACATTCTTGATATGGAGATTAGTGAGTTTATTTTATGGAGCAAATTAGCTAGGAAGTTCAAATGTCAGTATTATCGATAAAAATAGGTGCGGTACTTGATGGCAGTTTTAATACTGTAATAAAAGGAAGTAGTAGTCAACTCTCTAATCTTGGTGAGAATATAAGAAAGCTTGATTCATCTTTAAAGTCAGTATCAAAGTTTAAACAGTTAGGTCATGATGTTTTGACCAGCAGGAGGTCGTGGAAGGGCTTTGAAGATCAAGTAAAATCTTTAGCTAAACAAATGAAAGCGGTGGAGAAACCAAGCAAAACTTTAAAAGCAGAGTTTGACAAGGCCAAAACCTCCGCAACAAAAGCAAAAGAAGCATACTTAAAAAAGAGAGATGCTTTACATTCATTTAATGAAGAAGTAAGAAAAAGTGGAAGAAATATTAAGTCATTAGTAAGTGACCAATATAAACTTGGCTCGTCCATTGAAGCGCTGAAAGGCAAGTATGGTAAGCTTGGGTCTGCAATACGTAGTCACCAAAGTTTTTTAGCAAGTAAAGCACATTTTAAGTCACAAATTATAGAAACTGTTGGACTAGGTCTTTCGCTTGCAGCACCAATCAAAGTTGCAATTGACTTTGAAAGTGCTATGGCTGATGTTACAAAAGTGGTAGATTTTAAAAAAGGAACGGATGAAGCAACTAAATTTGCAAAGAAGTTAAAAGAGATGTCACGTACTATACCATTATCAGCCGCAGAACTGGCACAAATAGCTGCAAGTGGTAGTCAACTTGGTATCAAGAAAGAAGATCTTTTTATGTTTACAGAAACAGTGGCAAAAATGTCTACAGCATTTGATATGTCTGCAGAGCAAGCAGGTGATTCTATAGCTAAACTCTCTAACGTTTATGGAATTGATGTTAGTAAAATGGAATACGTTGGTAATGTAATCAATCACTTATCAGATAACACTGCTGCCAAAGCAAAAGATATGGTTGAAGCTCTAGCAATAGTTGGTGGTACTGCAAAACAATTTGGTCTTGACATCAAGGAAACAAGTAGTTTAGTAAATGCCTTCGTTAGTTTAGGTAAACAACCAGCAAAAGCTGCAACTGCTATAAATGCTCTACTTAGTAAACTTCAGACTGCTGAAGAACAAGGAGGGGATTTTAAAGCAGCATTAGAGCAAATGGGCATAACTGCAGAAGAAATAGTACAAAGAATAAGCGAAAACGGCGAAGAAGCATTACTCTACTTTTTTCAAGCTCTAAAGAAAATGGATAACCAGGAACGTTCTACAATCCTTATGAAACTTTTCGGTCAGGAATATCAAGATGATATTGCATTATTAGCTGGAAGTTTTAACAAATACGAAAATGCTATAAGGTTACTAGCTGACACAGAAGAGTACAAGAGCTCGTTGCAGAAAGAATTTCAAAACCGTGTAGACACCACAGCCAGTAAATTACGACTTCTTCGCAACGCAATAGCTGAAGTTGGTATGAACCTGGGTTCAGTGATGCTGCCTACTTTAAAATCTATAGCTGAATTTTTACAAGAAAAAACTAGAAGCATAGCGTTATTTGCAGAAAAATATCCAACTTTAACCAAAGCAATCATGGGTACTGTAGCAGCCTTGATAAGTTTAAAAGTTGTAGCAGTGGGACTAGGATACGGATTTACATTGCTAGGAAGTACGATTTTTAGTCTGAAAGCAAACCTACTTGGAGTATTTTCATTTTTATCAGCTACAGTTTTTCCTGCAGTAGTAACAGGACTAAGAGCAGTAACACTCGCTATAATGAGTAACCCTATAGGACTTTTAATTACTGGACTTGTCACTGGCGCAGCACTTGTTATAACTAACTGGCAAAAGGTAAAAGACTTTTTCTCTAGCTTTTGGAAATCGATAATAAAACCCATAGAAGAAGCTTTTTCATGGATAGGTGAAAGTATATTTGGAAAAGTATTGGGAAATAGCCCACTGAAAGAGTTTGAAAAAAGAAAAACTGAAGTAAAAGCAGTGCACACTCCCCTAAAAAGTAATATTCTCAACAGTGGAAATCCTGTGCTAGGTAACAGTATAATTAAAGAATTTTCAAAGAGAAATAAAAATAGCTTCAGAGTCAAAAGCCTTATTGAGGAGACAGAGAGCGATAAGATATTTGCAAGGAGTAAGTTTGAAAATAAAGAACAAAATAAAACTCAGAACATCACTAATAATTACACTATCAGCATTAAAGCAGAACCTAACCAAGATGTTCGTAGTCTTGCAGATGAAGTAATAAAAAGGATAAGAGAAAAGTCACGTGATGTTTTATTTGATACGGTAGAGACATTTTATTGATGCTATCTCTTGGTCCGTATAAGTTTGCTTCCACAAGTTTAAAGTATAGCAGAGAAAATCGTTGGAGCACGATTGAGTGTATTGAAAATATGCCACTATTACAAAATATCGGTCAAGGTGTAGAAAATATAGATTTAGAAGGAATGATTTATCTGCATAATCTCAACGTGCTAAATCAATTAAAGAGTGTGAAAGAAACTGAAAAACCACATATTTTAGTAGATAGTTTAGGTAATATTTTAGGACAATTCGTAATTACTAGGTTAGAAGAAAAGCAGATGTATTTTTTACCTAATGGACTACCAAGAAAAGTTGAATTTAGTTTGAGTTTAAAAAGCTATAGATGACTATATACTATGTGAGTAAAGAAAATGAGATGTTAGATCTGATTTGCTGGAAACATTACGGATTTACTGATGGAGTAGTGGAATTAGTACTAGCAGAGAACTTGGGTTTGGCAGAATATGGAAGCTTTTTGCCCGCAGGATTAAAGATAAAGCTTCCTACCATTAAGAAAATAGTACAAAAGTCAAAATTAAAGGTCTGGGAATAAATGCAGCCAGATTTTATAATAGATAAATGTGAATCAATTAAAGATAGAGTTATATCATTGCACCTTACAGATGAATCAGGAATAATAGATGATGTAGTTGAAGTGTGTGTTGATTACAGGGATGAAGGCATAGATATTCCGAATGAATTGAACATAGCACTAGGTTATAAGGAAATTGGAATCTTTCCAATGGGTATATATACAGTCAACGAAGTGACTATACAGGGTCCACCTAAGACTCTACTAATCAAAGCTCATGCAACAAATTTAAGAATATCTTTGAAGGCAAAAGTATCAAAAGAATGGCGCAAAATTACCATAGAAAACTTAGTAAAAGAAATAGCCCAAAAACATGGATATGGATACAAAGTCGCTGAGGAATTTAAGAATGTATTGATACCCCATATTAATCAGGCAGATGAAAGTGATATAAGTCTGTTAACAAAGATCGCAACAGAGCGTGAAGCAATGGCAAAATTAGCTGGTGGGTATATATTGTTTATTTCAAAGAATATGGCAAAATCAGCCACAGGAAAAGCTTTAGGAACAACGACTATTAGACCTCAAGATACAATTAACTGGAAAGTGCATTTTACCGTACGTGATAAGTATAATTCAGTAGTGGCAAAATGGCATAGCTATGAAAAGGGTGAAACTATTAAAGAAACAGTTGGTAGCGGCGAGCCAAGTTATATTATGTTAGAAATGTACTCAAATGCAGAATCAGCACTAAGTGCAGCAAATGCTAAGTTAAAACAACTAAAGCGAAATAATGCAGTATTGGATATCACTATACCTGGTAATCCAGAGTTATTTGCAGAAGCTAAACTTAATCTTATAGCTTTTAATCAAGCGGTAGATGGTGAATGGATAGTTAACAGAGCGGAGCATACTTTAAATAGCTCAGGTTACCTTACTATGTTGTCAGCATCTTTGAGTAAGTAATGTTAATAAAAAATGAGTAAATGATCTATTTAATATTAAAAAGATGTTGAATATGGATAAATTGGGTCAAGATACAAAAAACAAGCTGCATTTTTGGTGGCTTATAACAGTAATAGTATGTATTATTGCTACCTATTCCTACATGAAGGCAAGAGCTGCAGATAATTATAAAACGATGTTACGCATTGCTTCTCAAAATTGTAACTTAGAGACTGTAAAATTCTTAGTAGAAAATCTATTAGATATTAATGTGCAGATCCCTAAATTAACAGCACTACATTATGCTGCAGAAGAGGGATGTGCAGAGGTTGTAAAATTCCTAGTAGAAAAAGGAGTTGATATAAATGCTACGAAATATGAAAGATGGACACCTTTACATGCAGCTACATATGAAGGCAAATTGGAGATAATTAGATTTTTATTAGACAAAGGTTCAGACCCTACCATTAGAGACACAGATGGAAAAAATCCAAGAGATGTAGCTGTATTAAGGTCAAGGCACAATAAAGATAAACCTTACAAGGAAATCATAAAGCTACTTGCTAAAGCAGAAGATCAATACGAATCAACAAAAAGTAATCACTAAAGCTGTAAGTTTTCTATAATCTGCATATAAATTTCCAAAACTATCCATAACAAGTTAATATTTTCACATGAAAAAGCAAAAAATCCCAATAGCGGTAATAATAACAATAGTTGTACAGACTGTAGGGTTAATCTGGTGGTTGGCAAAACTCGACCTACGTGTACATATCCATGATAAATTTGTAGAAAAAAACCAAGAACTAATCGAAATAGTCTATCGACTTGAAGAGAGAGTGAAAAATCTCACTGAAGAAGTCAACGAACTTGAAGCTATTCACAAACACAAATAAATTTTACAGTGACAAAGTACATTTTATCTGTAGATGGAGGTGGCATTAGAGGGATAATACCTGCCATTATTCTAGCAGAAATTGAATCTAGGACAAAAAAGCCAATTTCCCAGATTTTTGATTTAATGGCAGGAACCTCAACCGGTGGGATTATTGTTGCTGGACTTTGTAAAAGCAATAAACTTCAATACTCTGCCAATGATTTGGTTGAACTTTACCAAGAGTATGGAGCATATATCTTTCAATCATCATTTTGGAGAAAATCAATTGCTTCTTGGCTGAGTGGTTCTCAGTACTCATATAGAAATATGGAATTTATTCTCAACAAATACTTTGGTGAAAGTACTATGGCCGATGTTGCGAGTAATCTACTACTCACCAGTTATGACATTCACAATAGTTGTGAATTTTTCTTCAAAAGTTGGAAAGAAAAAAACATTAAGTTGAAAGATGCACTCAGAGCTACAACAGCTGCTCCAACGTACTTCACACCAAAACGTCTGAAAATTAGCCAAACAGAGAGAGTATTGATAGATGGTGGAGTGTTCGCAAATAATCCAGCGGCTTGTGCATATGCAAGTGGTAAGAGGTTATTTCCAAATGATGAGATTATACTGCTATCAATAGGCACTGGTGGAACAGATAGAAGTATAAAGTATGCTAACTCAAGGAAATTTGGCAAAATAGGGTGGATCAAGCCACTACTGAATGTGATGTTTGCCTCTGGATTGGATTGCGTTGATTATCAACTAGAACAAGTAATAGACGATAAATATATAAGGGGTAATCTCTCTTATTTTTTCTCCTCCCTCATACCTTATAGACCATGCTTCCTTTGCTCCACTTGCCTTAGACGATAATTTCATTCTGCTTACTGCTGCAATTGAAGGTAAAGCTTCTCCCCTAAACCCAAGGTGCTTGATTTCTATTAACTCACTATCGCTTAATTTTGAAGTGGCATGCCTCATAAATGCTAGTTCTAACTCGTCCTTTTCTATTCCATTTCCATCATCTGTCACAGTTATAAGGTTACGTCCACCACTTTCTATTTTGATCTCTATCTCTGAACTTCCAGCATCTATTGCATTTTCTACTAATTCCTTTACTACACTCGCTGGCCTTTCTATTACCTCTCCCGCTGCTATACGATTTATAGTTTTTGTGTCTAAAAGAATTATTGCCATATTTTCAACTCTCAGTCTGATCAGTTTAATATCAATTAAAATCAGATTGTCTATTAAATTCTATTCTAAGCCCTTTCATGAAGATCATTAGAATTATGTATAATTATTAATGCTTTTTAAGTGGATTTCCTATTGTTCTTTCTAAGTTCCTTGGTGCACGTAACGATTATTCTTTAAAAAGAATATTGGCTACTGAGAAGAATGAAGACATCTTCATCAGAAAAAAAAGGGGCAAAAACAGAGAAAATTGATGTAACTACTTAAGGAAGGTGTCTCTATTGCAGATGAGACACCTAATCTATCCATGATCAAATAAAAAAGTTATAAGCATACAGGTTGGATTACAGTATCTTTTTTAAGAAGAAGATTTATCTTGCTTAAAAACTTGTAGATACTATATTTTACACAAATTCTTCATGCGAGGCCTTTATGTTTACTAATAGAATATCTAATAATCTGGATCAGCTGCAATTTTTTGTAGAGTTTTTAAATGAAAATTATGAAATTCAGAAACATCTTAGTCTTACACCACTACATTTAGCAGCAGGAAATGGTCAGTTGGATTTAGTCAACACTTTAATTAGGAGAGGGTTTAGATATTAACTCAGAGATTAAGTACGATGCCTTTACGCCACTGTATTTTTCAATTGCAAAAAATCGCTTAGAGATGGTTAACTTTCTTATTGCTCATGGAGCAGATGTAAACCATAAGACCATTCTAGGCTTTACACCTTTAAGTTTTGCATCCCAGCAAGGATATTTAGATATAGTCAACACCTTGATTGCAAATGGAGCAGATCTTAGTACTAAAACAGATAAACTTAATACACCTTTACACCTAGCAGCAGAGAATGGTCATCTAGATATAGTAAATGTTTTTATTGAAAAGGGATTAGATGTTAATGCTGTAAATAATGATCGAGCAAGACCTTTGCATTCTGCAGTACAAAATGGTAACCTCGAAGTAGTTAAAGCTCTTATTTCACAAGGGTCTAATATTAACGCTGGATCTTCAGGCATAGGTAATCATAAAGTTGATGCAAACATTACACCCTTACATCTGGGAACACAAACTGGTAGGTTAGATATAGTTAAAGTTCTGCTTGAAGCGGGAGCAAACGTTAATGCAAAAACAGATGATAAGATTACACCTCTACATTTAGCGTCTCAAAATGGCTTTTTAGAGTTAGTAGACATTTTACTAAAAGCAAAATCTAATGTTAATGCTAAGGATTATGAGAATCTTACACCTCTACATTTAGCAGCAGAACGTAATCACTTTGGAGTAGTTAAGTCTCTTCTTCTCGTAAGGGGAATTGATGTTAATACTAAGGACCACGATAATTCCACAGCTTTACATATAGGATCTCAGAATGGTCACTTAGAAGTAGTGAAGCTACTAATAGAGAAAAAAGCCAATGTTAATGCTAAAAAAAACGAAGGTTTTACACCTTTGCATCTAGCAATTCAGCAAAGTCATTTCGAGGTGAGTGATTTTTTAATTAAAAATGGAGCAAACATTAACACCGTGGATGATCAGAATTGGACTCCTTTACATAATGCAGCATATAATGGTTTTTCTTTAAAAATAGTAGAGAGCTTAATTGCAAAAGGAGCAAATATAAATGCAAAGATGGATGATGGTAGAAGAGCTCTACATTTGGCAGCAGAACATAATCACTTGGAAATAATGAATTTCTTGATTGAAAATGGAGCAGATATTAATGCTCTAGATAACAGAAGTTGGACTCCTCTACATTGTGCAGCATATGATGGTAGTTTAGAAGTTGCTAAATCTTTGCTTGATAAAGGAGCAGACATTAATGCTAAAACAGTTAAAAGTACTACACCTCTACACTTTGCAGTAGACCATGATCATTTAGAGGTGGTTGAATTGCTCTTAGAAAAGGAAGCAGATATTAATGCTTTAGATCACACAAATTGGACTCCTTTACATTTTGCAGCAGAAAAAGGTTATGATCAGATAGCAACCGTTCTATTGAAACATGGTGCTGATGTAAATGTAAAAGAAAATCAAAATAAAGGCACAGCCCTACATCTTGCAGCTCAATATGGTCATTCTAAGGTAGTTAAAACTCTTATTATAAATGGAGCGGATGTTAATGCAAAAATGGATAAAAATGCTACGCCTTTACACTTAGGGGCACAAATTGGTAATTTAGGTATAGTTAGGTCTCTACTTATGAGCGGAGCATACTTTAATGCTAGAGCTGAAGGAGGTAGATATGTTTTACCATTACACTTTGCGGAAAGAAGAGGAAACCCAGAAGTTATAAAATTACTAAAATTGACTGAGAAGTTATTTAAGGCTATAGAAGATAATAATTATTTAGGAATTGAGAGTTCCATTAGAGATGGAGCAATCATTGATTCGAAAAACGTGGATGGAAGAACGCCATTACATTATGCTGTTAATAATGGGCACATAAAAGTTGTAAATATCTTGCTAGCAAATGGAGCTGACGCTACTAAAGTTACTAACAAAGGTAATACACCATTACACACTGCTGCTTCCAAAGGTCATAAAGAAATTATTGAAGCTTTGTTACAACGTGTAAGCCACAATAAATTGAGTGATTTTATTAATGCTAAAACAATAGTTAAAGGCACTACATCGTTGCATGTTGCTACTGAAAATAGCTTTTTCGAAGCTGTAAAATCTTTGTTGAAACATGGTGCAATTTATAACATCAAGAATAAAGAAGGTAAAGCACCACTTGATCTTTCTCGAGACCAAAATATTACTAACCTATTGAAATTAGTAGAAGAGCTGTTTGAGAATGCAAAAAATGGTAATGTTGAAATTATCAGTAAGCTGAAAGCAATAAAACCTGATGAGCGCGTAGCTGTAACAAATGCTCGTAATGATCAAGACAAGTCATTAGTCCAGGTTGCAGTAATCAATAAACACTCAAACCTTGCAAGTAGATTATTAGAAATATTAAAAAGTCCAGATCAGAGTTTACAAGATGTCAGCGTAGAAAATAGAGTAAAGAGTTTAAAGTTATAGCTCTCTTAAATGAAACTCTAATGAGGGTGCCAAGATCTAGAAAATATACAAAAATTACAGTGGGATTTACATCTTACTAATTATGAATTAACTTACTACCTAATCAATTCCTGAGTTATGTATGAGTAACATTTTGATAATATTAGCAGCAGGAAAGAGCAGTAGAATGAATTCTGAATATTCAAAAGCGTTGCACCAAGTGGGAAATCTTACTCTTTTAGAACATGTAATTTCTAATGCAAAATTGCTGAGTCTAAAAAGCTTATCAATTGTTGTTAACAACTCCCTTCTAAAAGATTTAGAAAAGTTTGATACCCTAAAAAGTATAATCGATCAATACAATATAAAACTAATAATTCAAGAAAATATTACAGGTACTGGCACTGCAGTTAAAATTGCTCTAGAAAATCTGGAGGAGTTATCTGATCAAGACATAGTTTTAATACAGTATGGAGACACTCCCTTTATATCTAGTGATACAGTTATGAAAATGACTGATTGTTTAAAGTATAATAATTTAGTTCTTCTTGGATTCAATAGTCAAGATGAACAATATGGAAGATTAGTAATTGATAATTACGGCAATGTTCAAAAAATCCTAAAAAATGGAGATAAAATGCTTCTTGCAAACTCTGGAATAATAGCTTCATATGCTAAAGATCTCTTTACCTTAGTAAAAGAAATAAAATTTAATAATTCGACCAATGAATATTGTCTTAATGATATAGTGCCCATTGCAGCAAACAATAACTTGAGTGTAGGTTATGTAGTTTCTGATGAAAGAGAAGCAATGGGAGTAAATAATAAGGAGGATTTGATTAAAGCCGAACACTATTTTCAAGAAAGAAGGCAGCCAACTTTTCTTTCATAACTACATTTTTTTATTACTAATTTAAGTTGACATTTATTTTATACTGGTTTTATAATACCTTTTGATTCTTACTTGTAAGATAATTGGTACGACAAATTTTCCTAGTTGTAGTGAGAGGGTATACATGGGGATATTAATAACAGGTGCTGCAGGTTTGATAGGGTCAACCTTGGTGAAAAAGTTAGAAAACCAGGGCCATGAAGTAATAAGCTGTGATATTAGGTTTCACAACAATCCACTCAGTTTTTTTTCAGAAGATATAGTACCACTACTTGCTCAGTGTACAGGAATCATTCATCTGGCTGCAATTTCTAGAGTTATACATGGTGAACTTTATCCTACACTGTGTCAAAAAATTAATGTTGATGGTACAATGCGGTTTTTAGGGTTATGTAAGTCACTTCCAAATAAACCATGGTTTATATATGCAAGTAGTAGGGAAGTCTATGGAGAGCAGAAGGAACTGCCAGTTACAGAATCTGCTAGTATCGATCCAATAAATAATTATGCAAAAGGTAAAGCATTTATTGAGGAACAAATAACAAGTTCAAAAGATTTTAATGTAGCAATATTACGCTTTTCAAATGTATACGGTGGTTTACTAGATCATAACAGTAGAGTAATTCCTGCACTCTGTATTAATGCATTAAGAGGTGATCCAATTAAAATAGAAGGTAAAGAATGTGTTTTTGATTTTACCTATTTGGATGATGTTATAGAGGGTATATGCTTAACTGTTAAATATTTACAAAGCGAAAAATCTTCTCTTCCTGCTATTCATCTTACTACTAATAGCCCATGTACTTTAGAAAACTTAGCAAAAACAATATTAAAAGTCACGAAAAGTGATTCTAGAATTGATTTTTATCCTCCAAGAAATTTTGATGTAACTAAGTTTCATGGTGATTTTACTAGAGCTAAAGAGCTACTTGGTTGGTCTCCAAAACATTCATTAGAAGTAGGATTAAGTAAATTTATAAAAAGTCTACAAAACAATACACAAGAATATCCTAACAATATAGATATGGTAATATATGAAAATATTAAAAGTTATTCATGGTTACCCTCCTTATTATAGTGCTGGTTCAGAGGTTTATAGCCAAACTCTTGCTCATGAACTAGCAAATAACAATGAGGTACAAGTATTTACTAGGTATGAAAATAGCTTTTTACCTGATTTTTATTACACTACAGTCCTAGATAGTAGTGACTCTCGAATCTTACTGCATTTAATTAATATACCCACAGCTAAATATCGTTACAAATTTATCAATGAAGAAGTAGATATACAATTTAAAAGAGTAATAGATAACTTTCAGCCAGATCTTATACATTTTGGTCATCTTAATCATCTATCAATTACTTTACCAGAAATTGCTTTTAAAGACAATATACCTACAATTTTTACGCTACATGACTTTTGGTTAATGTGTCCAAGAGGAAGGTTTATTCAACGCAATTCTGAAGATTTGTTACGGCTTTGTGATGGACAAAAGGATCAAAAATGTGCAACCCAATGTTACAAAGGATATTTTACAGGAGATAAAGAATTCCTGAATTTAGACATAAATTATTGGGAACAATGGGTTGCAACTAGAATGAAGCACACAAGGAAAATAATAGACTATATAGATTACTTTATTTCCCCATCGAAATTCTTGATGGATAAATTTACTCAGGATTTTTATGTTCCGATAAACAAAATTTCTTATCTTGATTATGGTTTTGATCTCAATCGTCTTAAGAATAGAAATAGAGCACAAGAAAAAGAGTTTATTTTCGGTTATATTGGTACTCATACTCCCGAAAAAGGTGTTAATCTATTATTGAAAGCTTTTTCTCACTTATCATCTAAAGCAAAACTTAGAATTTGGGGAGCAGCAAGAGAAGAAACTAAAGCTTTAAAAGCGATTGCCGATCAGTTTTCACCTGTTGTTAAAGAAAGAATAGAATGGATGGGAAGTTATGATAATAAGAATATAGTTACTGACGTATTTAATAAAGTCGATGCAATAGTCATTCCTTCAATTTGGGGTGAAAATTCACCGTTAGTAATACATGAAGCACAGCAACTTAGAATACCAGTTATAACAGCCGATTATGGTGGCATGGCAGAATATGTAAGAGATGGACTATTATTTAAGCACAGAGATGCAAGTAGTTTGTCAGAAAAAATGCAAGTCCTATCTACAAATCAGGAGTTATACAATAAACTTACCCAAAAAGGCTATCCTTATACTGAAAATGGAAATATACCTTCTATAAGTGAGCATACTGAAAAACTTAACAAGATTTACCGTAATGCTATTGAAAAGAAAGGCAAATCAGTAGCTGTTAAACCCGGTCCTTGGAGAATTACTTTTGATACTAATCCAGATTACTGCAATTTTGCTTGTATAATGTGCGAATGTTTTTCACCATACAGCAAAGTTAAAGAAGAAAAGAAAGCTAAAGGAATAAAACCTAAGATACTGTCGATAGAAACTATCAGAAAAGTAATTAAGGAAGCAGCTGGCACACCTTTAAGGGAAATCATTCCTTCTACTATGGGTGAGCCTTTAATGTATAAAAGCTTTGATGAAATAATCAATTTGTGCCATGAGTTCGGCCTTAAGCTTAACCTCACAACCAATGGTTCTTTTCCTATTAAAGGAGCTAGAAAATGGGCTGAACTATTGGTACCAATTTTATCTGATGTTAAGATTTCCTGGAATGGGGCAACTAAAGAAACTCATGAAAGAATCATGAAAGGTTCAAAATGGGAAGTAGTGACAGAAAATTTAAAAACTTTCCTTGAAGTTAGAGATAAATACTTTAGCGATACAGGTGAAAGGTGTACCGTTACTTTACAATTAACATTTTTGGAAAGTAATTTACATGAACTCTATGACATAGTTAAGATGGCCATAAAAAACGGCATAGATAGAGTTAAAGGACATCATCTTTGGGCACATTTTGAGGAAATTAAGGATCTATCTATGAGAAGAGATGAGTTAGCAATTAGTAGATGGAACACGGAGGTGAGAAGGTTATACGAACTTAGAGATAATATTCTATTGCCAAATGGTAAAAAGATAAAATTGGAAAATTTCACAATCCTTTCTCAAGAAGGTATTAAGGATTTGGCTCCAGGTGGTCAATGCCCATTTTTAGGTAAAGAAGCATGGATAAACAATGAAGGAAAGTTTAGTCCTTGCTGTGCTCCAGATGAACTCCGTAAGACATTAGGAAATTTTGGTAATGTTAATGAGGTTAAACTCGAGGAAATATGGCAGAGTAGTGAGTACCTAAGCTTACAAAAGAATTATTTAAATTACAAATTATGCAAAACATGCAACATGAGAAAACCTTTGATCAATTAATCAAAGATAATTTTAAATCTATTAAAATTTCACCGTGTGAGAGCTTTCACGAGTTGCTAGGAAATCCTTTATATGAAAATAGGTTTATAAAGGTTGGTAAATTTCATGAGCCCGGTCTTGCACCGGTTTATGATCAGACAGGTGCTTATCATATCAATGTAAGAGGAGAAGCAGTTTATCATAATAGATTTCTGAAAACTTTTGGATTCTACTTTAATAGAGCAGCCGTAGAAGATGATACAGGGTGTTACCATATTGATCCATCTGGATGTAGAGTATACAAACAGTCTTATCAATGGATTGGAAATTATCAGGAAGATGCTTGTGTAGTTAGAAGACATGATAAATGTTTTCATATTAATTTAAATGGCAACAGAATTTATCAGGAGGAATATGATTATGTTGGAGATTTTAAGGATGGTATCGCTGTAGTCTATAAGGATAGTAAAGCTACACATATTAATCATCATGGAAAGTTAGTACATAATAAATGGTATAAAAAACTTAATGTTTTTCATAAAGGGTATTCTATTGCAGAAGATCAACATGGTTGGTTTCATATAGATATTAATGGTGATCCTGTTTACCAGCAGAGATTTAAAATGGTAGAAGCATTTTATAATGGGATGGCAAAAGTTGAAACTTTTGAAGGTGTGTTAGGACAAATCGATATTACCGGAAATGTAAAGTTTAGTATTTTTGATTTAGGTAAAGAATCTCAAGTGCATAGGATTTCTGCAGAACTTTCAGCCTTTTGGAAAACTTACCTAACAAGCGTTGCTATTGAACTTGATTTGTTAAATATTTTACCTGCAACTACGCCAGTTTTATCTAAAAAGTTAAACATTATCGTACCAAATCTAGAAAGGCTGTTAAGGGCGTTGTGGGAAATAGGGTTTATTGATTACGATAAGGACAAGGACTTATGGCAACTATCATCAAAAGGTAAGTGTTTTAAGGGAATACCATTTTTGCCAAAAGCAGCAACGATGTGGGCAAGAGTTGCCGCTGAAAAGAATTGGTTAAATATTGCCGATATACTAAAACAGAAGTCAATCTCTTCATTTGAATCTTTTAAGGAAAGAGAAGCATCAGAAAATAAGAAAATAGCGTTTTACCAAGCATTGCTAGGATATTCTAGGTTTGATACTAAAGAGTTTAATTCTAGAATTAATATAGATGATGCTAAGAATATATTGCTATTTGGTGTACACTCTTTATTTCTTGCTTATTCTGATATACACAATAAAGGTTCTATAGGCCTATATAACGAACATAAAGTACCAAGACAGTTAGTAGAAAATTTAAAAGTCAAACTTATAACTCAGGAAGAACTATCAGTTACAAATTATGAATTAGGTGTCTTTTGCCGCTTTCTACAGCACTATGATGATGATAAAGTATTGTCTTATTTAAAATTGGTCAAAGGAATATCTCGTATTTTATTGATAGAAACTATTTTAGATTACCGCTCTCCAACTGGAGGCTCTGTAGATATTAATGTAATGGTTGAAACAGGAGGTAAACTAAGAACATTAAGCGATTGGGAAAAAATATTAAAACAAGTAAAAGGATTCAAAATTTTTGCTGTTGTGCCTTTAACAGATTACTTATCAGTCATTGATGTCAGGTATTAATCATATGGAAATACTACAAAAAAATGGTTTTTTTATTATCAAAAATCTGGTTCCTTTAAAGCTAATAACTCAGTCTTTAAGTGATATAACAAATAAGATATCAGAGCTATCCCAAGAACTAAGTGTTTCAACTTCTGACTACTTAAACTGTACCGGCAGATGGGGCACGTCATCTCAAGTAACTAGAATTATCTCTCAAGCATTAGATGAAATTATTAAAAATTACCTTGAAAAGTCACTTCAGTGTCAGATACTGCAGAAAAAATCAAATGTTATATGTAAAACTGCTGATTTAATAGATGCAGTTCCCTTCCACCAAGACATCTCCTATAGTTTCAATGATCCTTACCACTTTTCTGTTTGGTTAGCTTTGAATAATGTAAGTGAAACTTCAGGTGCACTGCAAATTATAGAAAACAGTCATAAATGGGAAATACAGCCTTTAGTTGATTTTTGGTACCCATATTTTTTTGATCAGTACTCAAACAATCGGGAAAATTACAAAATTAAGTCACTACCTATTTCAGCAGGAGATGGGATAGTTTTTGATTCACGGTTATGGCATGGTAGTGATAAGAATACAGATGCTAAAGATAGATTTGCTTATGTAACAAGGTGGATTGTAAAAGATCAAGATCTTCCCTATGTGCCAAAACCTCAGCCTTCAGTTTTTGGTATACTCAATTGTGGTGAGTTAACAGAATCTGTACTGAGAGAATGCTTGTCATTGTTTGGCTACCAGGAAAGTGTAAAAGCAAAAAACATGGAAGAACTTATCAAGAGCTGGTTAGCCTTTATTACAGACACAACTACAAATATTTCTGAGATCGACACTACTGAGGCTAAGCGAGATTTATATAAGCTACTTATTCTGAATCGAGCATCAGCACTACATGATGCTGGAGACATCTCAGGAAAAATATACAAAAATTTATGGTTTTCACTACTTGTATTTCTCAATAAAAAAGTCAACGTAGTGGAGCTAGCATTATAAATGAACAGAAGTAGAGTTGATAGCTTCAAATGTGTATTGATGTTCATCTTGAATATAGTATCTAAATTCAAACTTAATGTACTTATAATGTCTTTAGTTGCCCTGGTGGTAGCTGTTGATTTGTCTTTTAGAAAGTATTTAGTAAAAAATATTCTAGATACAGCTGTAAAATATCAGGAAGGTAATGTAATTGAGAATCTTTTATTACCTGTAAGCGCTTATCTTGGTATGGCATTACTTATCACTACTGCTTTTAGATTCTATGGCTATTTTGTTGACATTCGAATGTTTACCTTAATGCGTCAAAAGATAGCTGATATATCTTTTTGTAGACTACTCCAACAAGACCATTCCTATTATCAGAACAATTTATCTGGAAGCTTAGTACATAAGGTCAGTAGCTTAATGGATAGTGTGATAGAGTTAATAAGATTGCTTATAGATTGTTTTTTCGGTTACAGCATAGCATTAGTCTTAGCTATTTATACCTTATCATTAGTAAACATAAAATTTGCAATCGCTACATTCACTTGGGTAAGCATTTTTATTTTAGTATCGATTTTCAGCTTTCGTGTACTTACTGAACTAGCTGATAATTACTCTAAACAAAATTCACAAGTAATAGCTAGTATAGCAGATAGTATTTTAAATGTTATATCAGTAAGGCTATTTTCTCAGCAAGCACATGAGAGACACAAATTTTTTCAAATATGCAAGAAAAGAACTATTGCAGAGAGAAAATTACAATGGGCATACTTTTGTCTTTGGTTTATATATGGCTATTCATTTGATATACTCCAAGCAGTAAACTTGTACTTTTTAATTTATGACTATCAATTGAACAAGATCGCAATAGGAGATATAGCTCTTGTACTTGGAATTAATATATCGATTATAGAGTTTCTTAACCATCTAACTAGGAATCTTACGCAATTTTCTACTCATTTCGGCAAAGTTTCAGATGCATTGCCAATCTTAACTACCGTACCAGAAATTCAAGATAAGAAAAATGCTAAAGAATTAAATTTATTAAGTGGAAAAATAACGTTTAATAATGTTTCTTTTTCTTATGAAGGTCAGGAGTCATTATTTCAAGATTTCTCAGTTACCATTAATCCTTGCGAAAAAGTAGGTCTAGTTGGTTGTTCTGGAGGTGGTAAATCTACTTTTATAAACTTAATCCTAAGGCTATTTGATGTTAAAAAAGGTAATATACAGATTGATAATCAAATAGTATCAGAAGTTACACAGAGTTCTTTGAGGCAACAAATATCTGTAATACCTCAAGACCCATTGTTATTTCATGATACTATTTTAGCAAACATCATATATGGTAGACTTCAATCTACTATCGAAGAAATAATGAGAGCTGCAAAGCTGGCTGGTATTCACGATTTCATTATGACTCTACCAGATCAATATGGAACTACAGTCGGAGAAAAAGGCATCAAGCTATCTGGAGGAGAAAGACAAAGAATAATAATAGCCAGGGCATTTTTAAAAAACGCTCCAATATTATTTCTCGATGAACCAACTAGTCAGTTAGATTCTATAACAGAAAAAACAATTCAAATGAGTTTATTCAAATTGATGAAAAATAAAACTACGATTACTATAGCACACCGTATTTCTACACTTTTACACATGGACCGAATTCTAGTATTTAACAAAGGAAAAATTGTCCAAGATGGTAAACACGCTGAATTAGTTTCTAAGCAAGGTCTTTACAAGGAACTTTGGAATGCTCAAATTGGTTGTTTGAATGGCAAAAAATAAGATGGAAAAAATTATTGATCTGAGAAGTGACACTACAACTCTGCAGAGCTCCAACGTTATACATGCAATAAGTAATGCAACTGTTGGAGATTTTGCTTATGGTGAAGACAAAAGCTGTAATGACTTATCAGAATATTGCAAACAATTATTCAAAGTAGAAGAAGCATTATTTGCAACCAGCGGTATGCTTGCAAATAGATTAGCCATTGCCAGTCAAACAAGTCCTGGTGATGAACTAATAACTCATTATAATTATCACGTTAATTTTTTCGATAGCGCAGGCAATGCAAAAGTAAATAATATCGTATTTAATTGTATTAGAAATAATAGCGGAATCTTAGATGTTGATGAAGTAGAATATGCTATTAATTCTAAGCCGAGGTATAAAATTTTTGCTCAGGTGAGTCTTGTTTCTATAGAAAATAGTATAAATGGGTTTAATGGTAAAATTTATCCTTTTGAAAAACAAGTCGAGTTATATCACTTTTTAAAAGCTCACAATGTAAATCTTCATTTAGACGGTGCAAGAATATTGTAAGTTGAAAATGTGATATAAAAGAGGATAAGAGGGAAAGATAGCCCTACTCACTATAGGAATAGGACTATCATGGGCGTGTGCGACCGGAAGAATATTGGTACTACAACCGTTTAAATCAAGGTACACTAGCCCATCTCTCGATACGTTTGAATAGTTGCTTGGGACATATATATGCACCCGTTTACAATCTTAAATTAACTAAAACTATCGAGGTTTATTATGGTTACATCTTATCAAAATTTTATTGGCATTGACATCGGAAAATTTAAAAATGTCGTTGCAATTCACAAACAGAAGAACGCTGTCAAATTTGACAATGATTCTGATGGTTGGCAACAATTATTTCAAAAGTTTTCAGATATTCTACCTAATTCTTTAGTAACTTTGGAAAACACAGGAAAATATGAGCTTGGTTTGTCACATTTTCTTATTGACAAGAATATTGCAGTACATCGAGCTAATACTCGTAAAGTAAAAAGCTTTATCTTGTCTCACGGAACTGTAGCAAAGTCTGATAAATCAGATGCGAGGGCTCTTGCTCAATATGGATTTGAACGCCATAGAACTCTCTCTCTATTTGTACCTACATCAAAAGAACAATCAACCCTGGTTGCACTTTGTCAACGTCGTGATGACATTACGCAAATGAGAGCTCAGGAAAAGTGTAGACTGGAAGCTCCTGAAAATGATCATATAAAGAAAAGTTGTCAGAAGACCATTGAATTTTTCGATAGTCAAATAAACGAACTCAATGATACTATACAAAAAATTATTGATGGAAGCCATGAACTACAACAACGTCAAAAAATCCTTAAAACAGTTTCTGGAATAGGTAAAAAGTTATCACAAGATTTTCTGTGTTTAATGCCAGAGCTTGGTTACTTAAGTAGAAAAGAAGTAGCAAGTCTTGCCGGAGTTGCACCTCATCCTAGGGAAAGTGGTAAAACTGTTGGTTACCGAAGGATTATAGGAGGTAGAAGTAATGTTCGTTCAAAGCTCTTTACATCTGCCATGTCTGCTGCAAGGTCCAAATCTGCACTTGGCACCTTTTATTCCAAGCTTGTTGAAAGTGGTAAGAAGAAGATGGTAGCTATAACAGCTCTAATGCGTAAAATTATAGTAATTGCTAATGCAAGGCTTAAAGAGGCAATTAATTTGAATGTTTAAAAATTTACATAGCAGTAATTGAAATGAATATTGTGCGTCCACACAAACTTAAAGTGCTTGTTCACATAGCTTAAACGGAAATTGTTGCAGTAGCTGTTTGATATAGAATTCTGTTCCTATGACAAACGGGTTTTTATTATCTATATGGTTGGGTAAAGTTGCAAAATTATACAAATGAAAAATTAAAAAAAAACATAGTTGATATAAGGTTAGTGCAATTTGTTTTGTTATAATAATGCACGCCAAAACATACAACTAATAATGCAAGTACACCTGAGCCTATAAGCAATGATAACCCTATGTTATTAGTCAAAGGGTTTTGGTAAAATTTTTGTATATTATTAACACCGCCTTCCGCATACAGCAATAAAGGAAGTGCTATATTTGCAGCAACTACACCGGTCAGTAATGCAGTAAATAGTGGCCTATTGTTAATTACTGATTCTATTTTATTAGTTCTACTAATTACTTTTTCATCAATGTTAATGAAGTCGTTTTTAGCTTCCCAAGCATTAAATATAAAATTTGAATGAGTGTTGTTGTTATACTCTAATCTTACAGATTTTATAGCTTTATTTTCTGGCTGATGCTTTAACACCTCATCTAAAATTCCATCCGCATTTTTTTCTTGAGTTTTATGCTCTGCAGTATCTCTAAATTGCCTTATTGCAAAAAGTATTGGACTAATTGCAAGCAACGCAGCAAGTGCGATAACTGGTATAGTGATATATTTTGGGCTGTTTGTAAAAAATGCAATAAATTTTGCTTTATCTTGTAAATATACTAAAGCTGCAGATGTGCTGAGTATAATAGCAGTGGCAGTAAAAATTATAAAGCCCTTCTGCTGCATGGCATACTTTGCTCTTGGCCAGGATCTGTTTGCTTTCTTTTGTGAATTGATTAAGGAAGTTTTTGAATTCATTTCACCTGTACTATATTCTGTACTGAACTCTTCTTTTAGGTTTTCGAGAGTTTTATCAGAATCCCAAGGGTCACTAAATTCCGTTCCTTGTGAAACTGATCTTTTCATTCCATAGCTTATTCCACTACCCCAACTCTCTTTGGGAGTTTTATTACTCGGATTTATAACTGCATAAATAGGTTCTCCTGATCCACCGTGGACTGATTCTTCTGAAAGAGGTAAATTCAACTCTGCATAGGCATGTTCTTCTGATCCATTATCAGATGATCCTCCTAAACCTAAACTTGCTGTTGGTGATAGTGTATCTGAGGTAAAATTTTCTGCTCCTTCAAGCGATGCTTGTTTGGGAGTACTTGTCCTAAGTGCTGGTATTGGTGGAATTCCTGGCTTCGTCCCGTCATCTTTACCTATTGGTGTATAAGAAAGTGGTTTTACTGTATCTTGATCTTGTGTTCCTGGCATATTTACTCCAAAATTAATTACTATGTTGTGTTGATTACGCTATAGTTATTAAGATGTAGTAAATACCAGTTTACGGATAATTATTAGTATAGAAATTGCCTATCAAAGATTCTTTCATTGAGTGAGTCGTCTTTGTCAAAGAGCAAAGTTATTGTGTTCTCATGGTCTTTTTGTATTTTTATCTGTGATATATTATGAAACTCTTTGTAATCTGATACTACAAGCGCTGGACGATTTTTTGTGTCGTTAATGTCAATTTGTACGATCGTATCATTTGAGATTAGTGCTCCATTCCAATGCCTTGGGTAATAGCTATTTATGGAGGTCAGTGCAAGTAAGTTTGAATTGAGTGGTAAAATTGGACCGCCGGCAGAGAAGTTATATGCAGTGCTGCCTGTGGGAGTAGATAATATTACTCCATCCCCTCTAAATTTTTCTACTTTTAGTTTATCATTAATAGTAATATTCATCTCTACTATTTGGTTTGCTTTCCTAAAAACATATACTTCGTTTACCGCTATATAGTGGTATTTCTTGCCACTTGTGTCTGTTGCTTCCATTTTTAGTAAAGTTAACTGAGTTGAAGTTGCGTGCTCTATATGATCAATTAAATCTTCACTGCGGCTAAAGCATTTATTCATCAAAAACCCAACATTGCCAGTGTTTACTCCGTATACGTGTGTGTTTTTGTTTTCTATAACGTAATTATGCAAGGTGCGTAGCATAAAGCCATCACCGCCAACAACTATCAATAGATCGATTTCGGACTTATTTTCTTCTGTTATATTGATAAAATTAAGTTTCTTTAATAGTTTAGATACTTCCTGCGATTTTGGTGACTCAGAAGCGATATAGCCTATATTTTTGTATTTATGCATGCTTCACTCTGAAAAAGAAGCGAAAAACTAGAAAATATCCCCATATTTATCGTTAAACTTAGCTAATTTGCTAGTTTTACTTGCTGACCCGCTTGTCAAACTTCCAGTCCATGCAGGGTGAGTGAGAGGATCCCTATCAAGTTTTATCTTATCACCTTCCTTTCCATAAGTGGAACGAGTTTCAAACTCTTGACCATCTGTCATGACTATAGTAACCTTATGATAATCAATTTCTGCCATTGTTGCTTATAAACTTTTAGTCAGTTAATATTCTAGTGAACTTAATTCACTAAGTCAATCATTATTCTAAAATATTGACAAAAAATAAATAAAATGTTATACTTAATAAGGAATAAATAATAGTTATCATGATTTTTGCTTTCCCTGGTCAGGGCTCTCAGTTTGTAGGAATGGGAAAGAGCTTATATAGTGAGTTTTCCGTTGCAAGACAAGTATTTAATGAAGTGGATAGCATATTGGGTAGAAAGCTGTCTCATTTAATCTTCAACGGTCCTATTGAAGAATTAACCATTACAGAAAACGCTCAGCCAGCTATAATGGCAGTGTCAATCGCGACGCTACGTGTTATCGAGCATGTGTTTGGTGAATCTCTTTTTTCTGGTCATAATGTTAAATATGTTTGTGGGCATTCAGTCGGTGAATATACAGCGCTATGTGCTGCAGGGGCATTGACTCTTGAGTCTGCAATCAAGCTGCTGAAAGTTCGCAGCGAAGCAATGCATGAAGCTTCTTTGAAATGTGAAGGGGGAATGGTTGCGTTGCTTGGAGCAGAGATAAATGAAGTGGAAGATATATTGAAATCAGTTCAAATTGACGGAATTTGTGAAATTGCAAACGATAACGGTGGCGGACAAGTGGTTATAAGTGGTACTAGAGAGGGTCTTGAAATATTACCCGATTTGCTCAAGAACTTGAACATCAAGAGATTAGTTAAGTTACAGGTTAGTGGACCTTTTCACTCATCTCTTATGAAACCTGCTGATGAAAAAGTTTTGGAATTTTTGGAGGGTATTAAAATAACCCGTCCTATAGTTCCTTTGATATCAAATGTTACAGCTAAAGAGGAGAGTGATCCCAAAGTTATAAAAGCTTTACTTGCTAAACAAGTCATAAGCAGAGTGAAATGGAGAGAAATGGTTTTGTATATGGCAAGCCGTGGCATTAACAAATTTGTTGAAATTGGCCCTAATAAAGTTTTATCTAATTTAGTCAAAAGGATTGACCAATCTATCAGTACAAAAAGTATAGGTAATATTGGTGATATAGACAGCTTCTTTAATGAATCATTAGTACTAACAGCGAAAAATTTAAAAGTTGGGTTAAGTTAAAACACATCTATTTGCCAGCGCATGACGCTGCCTAGCTGGAATGACAGAGGGTAATGCAAGAAATCAACGAACTGCCTGTCATTTCATCCGGTTTCTTAATTCCAAGTAGCTGTAAAATAGTAGGGGCAATATCAGATAACCTTCCGTCTCTTAGTTTTAGATTATCGCAAGACACAATAAATGGCACTTTATTTAGAGTGTGCGCTGTATGAGGTGTATTATTTTCTTCATCGAACATACATTCCACATTACCATGGTCTGCAGTAACAATTAATGCAGTGTTGCTTGACTTTTTAACAGCACTCAGCACTTTCGCAAGACAATCATCTACAGCTAGCACAGCTTTCTCGGCTGCTTTTATATTACCTGTATGCCCTACCATATCAGGATTAGCGTAATTTACAACTATCAGTGCGAATTCTTGGGAGTGAATTTTTTCTACAAGCTTTTCTGTGAGCTTGAAGGCTGACATTTCGGGCTGCAAATCATAAGTTTGAACTTTTGGTGAGGGAATGAGTATTCTTTCTTCACCAGAGAAAGGTTCTTCTTTTCCACAATTGAAAAAGAAAGTCACATGAGCGTATTTTTCGGTTTCGGCGATGCGTAATTGTTGCAATTTATTGTCTTCTATTGTTTGTCCTAAAGTGTTAGCAAAAGATATAGGAGGAAAAATATAAGGAATTTTGAGATCTTCTTTATACTTCATCATACTTAGAATTGAAGAAAATGGTTTTCGTTTACGACCTTCTGTCGTACGAGTAGTTTGACCATAGATTCCAGCGTCACGCGCTGGAATGACACCTGATTGGTTTAGTAAAATACTTGCTAATTGTATCATTCGATCAGCACGAAAGTTAGCCAACAGCACTCCATCTTCTGGTTTTATACCTTGATAGTCACCTATTACTGCGGGCCTGACAAACTCATCAGTTATGTTATTTTGATAATTTTCATCAATCAACGATACTGCATTATCATGACGAGGTGCCTTTGCAAATGCGATAGCCTCATAAGCTTCAATTGTTCTCTCCCACCTGTTATCACGGTCCATAGCATAGTAACGCCCAGAAACAGTAGCAATTCTTATGTCATTTCCCTTTATACTCTTTATAAATTCTTGAATGCATTTTTTTCCTGAATTTGGTAATGTGTCTCTGCCATCTAAAAATGCATGTATCACCACTTTGATTCCATGCTGTGATATTTTATTTGCTAAAGTCGAAATATGCTTTTGATGCGAATGAACACCGCCATCTGACACTAATCCCATTATATGGCATACTCCGTTCTTACTTTTTAGATTACTAATAAAACTTTGTAGATTTACATTGTTTTCTATTGTTCCAATCTCTTGATTAATGCGCTGAAGGCTTTGCATTACTACTCTACCACTGCCAATATTCATATGGCCAACTTCTGAATTACCTATTTGACCACCAGGTAACCCAACATCAGTTCCACAGGCGGACAAACTGCATTTTGGATAATTAGAGCTAATATATTGCCAACAGGGTGGATTTGCGTTGCTAATAGCATTATATTTACTGCTTTCTACTCCATTTCCCCAGCCATCTAGTATACATAAAACAACTGATTTAATGCCCATATAAGATTAACACTAGAATTTCACAGAGAAGAGCTCCCCGGGCCGGATTCGAACCAGCGACCAATTGGTTAACAGCCAACTGCTCTACCACTGAGCTACCGAGGAATAAACCGTCTTTAATTTATCACGTTGAACGTTGATTGTAAACGTTTTTTGTATACTTTGTAAGAGCCTGTTCAAATTCACTTCGCTTTATTACTTCAACAGTTGCACCAATAATATCTTTTATTTGAGTTGCAAAATTCTCTCCTGTATAGCCCGCATCAACCAGTATATTTTTAACTCCAGAAAGGTTTTCTTTTGCATTGTTGACCATTCTCACAGCACTAGTTGTTCCTGCAGTTGCTACATAAATTGCATGTCTTGAGTATCAACTGCGATATGGCCCTGAGATTTTTTTACCAGCGTCATAGCCTTTTTCTTCAGCAGTATCTGCGTTCTTTACACTCTGAGCATCAATTATGTACAGGTTCTTAGCTATATTTCTAGCTGTAACTATAAATGTATGGATTTTTTATCGTGCCATGTTATAATTAACGTCTTGCTAAAAATTAAATATTGATGAATGAACTAAAAAAGTTAAGTATTACACAAATGCATGACGGGCTCAAAAAAAGGAGTTTTTCCGCTGTTGAACTCGTGGAGGCGCACATCAGTGCGGTTGAAAATGAGAAATTAAATGCATTTATAACAAAAACCCCAGAGATAGCAATGAAAGCTGCTAAAGCTGCAGATGAACATTTCTCTAGGCAAAAGGATGATTTAATCTCGCCGCTCATGGGTATACCAGTTGGCATCAAAGATCTATTCTGTACAAAAGGAATAAAAACAACAGCATGCTCAAAAATGCTGGAAAATTTCGTTCCGACTTACGAATCTACGGTGTCTGACTTGCTTTTAAAAAGTGGAGCAGCCATGCTCGGTAAGCTTAATATGGATGAATTTGCTATGGGTTCTGCGAACACAAACAGCTATTTTGGCCCTGTTGAAAATGTGTGGATTAGAAAAAGTGATGGGGAAAAAGTTGTTCCTGGTGGATCATCTGGTGGATCTGCAGCATCGGTTGCTGGATTTTTATGCGCTGGAGCGTTAGGAAGCGACACCGGTGGATCTGTACGCCAACCAGCAGCTTATTGTGGAGTAGTTGGAATAAAGCCAACTTATGGAAGATGCTCGCGTTTTGGTATGATTGCATTTGCGAGTTCTCTGGATCAAGCAGGAGTCATTACTCGTTCTGTCTCTGATTCAGCATTAATGCTGGAAGCAATTTGTGGCTATGATAAAAAAGATTCAATATCGAGCGAAAAGCCAGTGCCTAAATTTTCTAGCTTTATAAATGGTGATGTCAAGGGTAAGTGTATTGGTATACCAAAAGAATATAGGATGGATGGAATTTCAGAGGAAATAGTTCATAATTGGGAAAGAGTTGCTTCCTATTTAAAAGAAAATGGCGCTGAAGTTGTTGACATTACTCTGCCACATACTAAATATGCAATACCGGTCTATTATTTAATCTGTTCTGCTGAAACTTCATCCAATCTTGCTCGTTACGATGGTGTGCGTTATGGATTAAGGGTTGATGCTGATACCCTTGAAGAAATGTATTCACTAACAAGAGCAGAAGGTTTTGGTAAAGAGGTGAAAAGAAGAATTTTAATTGGCGCTTATGCGCTTTCTTCAGGTCATTATAATGAATATTACGAAAAAGCGCAGTGCATTAGAGCATTAATCAGAAATGATTTTATAAAAGCGTTTGAAAAAATAGATTACATACTTGTGCCATCTGCTCCAACAGAAGCTTTTGGCTTAAATGAAAAGCCAGATCCGCTAATTATGTGCATCAATGATGTGTTTACCGTGCCAGCAAGCCTTGCAGGATTGCCTGCTATTTCTGTTCCTGTTGGGCTTTCCAATGAGGGTTTACCACTTGCCTTGCAAGTGATTGGAAATTATTATGACGAAGCTGGAATATTAAATGTGGCAAGTTTGATAGAGCAAAATTGCGGCAGAACAATTAGACCTCTTGCATAATCTATTTTCTGATAGTAATTTTTGCATTAAAATTTGCTTATGCTCATCAACGTACTCTATGGCTCCATTTTTAGATGAATAGCAAAAACAGGGCATATTAATCTGTTTACAAAATTTTCGTGTAACAGTTCACACTTAATTAAACAGACTAAATTCTGTAATTTTGGGATGTTGAAAAATTTACCTTACGTTGTCATTCCAGCGCATAACGCATAACTGTACGAACATTGTGATTTGGGCCTACCAGAAGGGCAATGCCTCTTATCCAAGTACCCTCTTCTTGTCATTCCAGTGCTTGACACTGGAATGGCTTTGTTGCATAGCAACCGAAAAAATCTGGTGGCTACTGACAAAATTCATTATAAATAACCATTTAACTGTTGAAGAAAAAATATGCCACAGAAAATGAAAGTCAGTAACCAAAACGAATATAACAAATTCCTTGAAAAAAGGGGAAATATTTTTCGTTACATCGATGAAGCTATCGAAAATTGGTATGAAAATAGTCCAAAAATGCAGGGCGGCAACTATATTTACAGTGATAAAGTCGTAATTTTGGTGCATATAATTGTCAATCTTTTTAGAATTGGGTTAAGACAAACGGTGGGGTTTATAAAAGGATATCTGCAACAAATAGGAAAAAATTTGGCAGTTATCAGCTATTCACAAGCATCAAGAAGGTTTAAAAAACTTAATATTAAGATAAATGATTGCAGGGTTGATAAAAGCAACATGGAAAATATTGAAATTATCATAGATAGCACAAGTATCAGCATTTACAGTAACACTCCTGGCCACAGTAAGGAAAACAGTGCAGATAGAAAGTACCGAAGCTACGAGCAAGTAAGAAAGTTACATGTTATGTTAAGTGTGAATAGTAAAAAAGCTATAGCTGCAAGATACAGTAATGGCGTCTACTCTGACCACTATGGAGCTTGCGATTTGCTTGAAGAAGTTAATTTTCAGCACAAAATAAAAGCATTATATGCAGATAGGGCATACGATAGGCACAAACTTTATAAATTGTGTAAGAAATACGATATAAAGACAAAAGTTCTACCAAAAAAGGATGCAGCAGAACATTCAAAAATAGATTATATGTCTGACAGGAATGCTGCTATTAGGTTAATAAAATTATATGGACAAGATGGTGTAAAAGAGTGGAAAAAGGAAGCAATTTATGGAAAGAGATCTTACATAGAAGGATTTTTCTCAAGGTTGAAGCAAGTATTTGGATTTAGCTTTAGGAATAAATCTGAAGTAAATCGTGAAAAAGAATTACTAATTAAGTGCTATTTGCTCAACAAATTCACTGATATTGGTATGGCTAAATTTGAAATCATTACATAAATTTGTCGTAAACCATCACTGCTTAAGGTGCTATGCAACAAAGCCATTCCAGTGTCAGCTACTTTAATGACACCCTTTTTTGTCATCTAAGTACTAGCTATCCCTTCGATGGTGCCTTCCCTACTGACTGACCTTCCACACATTTCTCAACTTTTATATCATCAGTTAATCCTTTTGGTGGTTGAACATCACTTGCAGCACTAGCATTAGACTTACCACTAGTGCCTAATGAAGCTTGCTCTTGCCAATCACCAATTGGATAATTGTGTGCAGGAAAGCTATCCCGATTGATTTTTCTTGATTGCTTATCACCAAGTTTAAATTTTCCACCTCTTTTTCGCTGATCTTGTTTTGTCTCCTCCTTCTCCGGAGCTTTCGGTGGACACACCTCTTTCTTCGGTTCCTCAGGCTTCGCTTTTTTCTCTTCTTCCACTTTCACTTTTGTTTCTTTTACCTCGCGATTCTCATTAACCTCTTTAAATATAGGAGGCATTATAGGTTTTGGTAAAAGATCAAGTTCTGGTTTGCTCAGAGGAATTGGCCTTACAAATCCTGGTGAAACTTCAAAAAGGGAAACTGGCACTTTAGGTTTTTCTCTTTTATCTACCTTCATTTCTACGTTTTCACGAACTTCTTTATTTGCTTCTTCCTTTAATGATGTTTTTTCTGCTTTTTTATCTTCTTTTTCTGTAGATGCCTCTACTATAGCTGCTAGTTCGACTCCAAAAATCTCAGCAAAAGCTGTGATAGCCCATCCAACCAGGAACATCTGAAGTTTCAATTTTAGATCCGTCAAGGCTTGTAGACGTTCGAGCACCCTTGCAAGCTCCTCTTCTGATAACTCACCACTGCCCAATTTCTCCTGCAATTCTTTTATCTCTTTGTCCAACCTCTTGTCCCAACTCAAATCTAAATTACTTTTGAAGATCTTCTTGATTAACTCCTTAAGCTTATCACGCAAAAACTTAATTATCGCAGCAATCAGGTTTTTTTCCTTCTTCTCCTTGAGCATTTGGTAGATTTTCGGATCATCTACATCTACTTCAAAGAGGTTGAAGAGAGGTTCAAAGAAACTCCAGGAATCTCCCAGTGATTTTTCACAATCGAAGTAGCCCCCGTCACCATCTTCGATATGTAGCTCTGCTTGAGATGATATTTCATCGATACAACTAGAAGCCTGACGCTCACACTCGAGCCTTCTGAGCAAATCTTGTCTGTCAAGCTTCTCTATGGCTGCTTTCAGTTCATTTAACTTCTGCTCCGCAGAGAAATCTTGCTCCCTGATTTTTCCTTGGAAGATTGAGCTACCGTTTTCGTTATTATCTGAAAAATTTTCCATTATTTTTGTCCCCTCAATAAAATTACTGTCTTTATTGTTACCTGAAAAGCTTTCCATCATTTTTACTCCCTTCATAAAACTTAATAATTTAATTCTACAGTACTAAACATTTAAGAAGTGTTAACGTAAAGATGTCAATAAAATTATTTATATTTTTACACTATGTATATTATATCATACGCCATTTAACCTTTCAATAATATTTTTTATTCTTGCTGCTTTTTCAAGCTCTAGCATGCGCTTTCCTTCTTATTAATGTTCACTTTTGCCTCTACCACCACTTTTTCTTGTAAAGTATTTGATATAAGTTTTATTATACTCTTTGGTATAACATTGTGCAAAGTTATTATATTCAGAGTGTAATGATATAAAATTACCATCATCAAAGAGCAGCTATCAGAGCAACAGAGGCAGAGCAATACAAATAGTAAAAAACTCTCTAAACCTCGATCCGGAAACTTGAAAATGGAGGAAATGCTTATTCACTAAAGATGCTCCAAAACATCCAAGATCTTAACTCTTGACCAACACATTCCCAACAAAATTGTTCTCACGCTTGCTGGAAATGGTTATATTATTTAAGTTATTAGTAACATATATTGCTAAATTAACAATAATCCATTAAAAACTTTCATCAAAAATTATTTCAAAAAAATTTCTAAATGATGGTTGACAAGTTTTAATGATGGAATATCATGCTCAAAATGTAGTTGCTAGCATGGATAGGAAAGCGGTTTTTTCTATTCATTTCAAGAGGTAGCTATGTTGCGTGAGAAGGTGTTTCAGGGGTTTTGTCTTCCATTAGGGAGGGCGTTCTCTACGTGGTGTCCGAGCTTTTTCAAATTAGGCGTTGATGTTATTCAGAGATTTTCTTAATAGGGAAAGATGAGGCACAGTAATTAGCATAAGTTTTGTAGTAAAGACATGGGGTTTTATGGATTATGACGAACTAAAAGAAGCAGTTTTTTCTATCATTAAGGACGATGATCCTTACAAGGCATCTACCGTCTTAAACATCAAGATAAAAATTATTGTTTTTTATCATAGCATTTAAACAAATGATGATTTTTCTCATTACAGCAACTAAAGCGACTTTAGCGGCTTTGCCAGAGTCAACTAAACGCTGGTAAAATACTTTCATTTTTTTATTATGACGCATTGCAACCACAGCAGACATGTATAATGCTTTTCGGGCATAAAATCTGCCACCTATGACTTGGGCCTTGCTCACTTTCCTTCCGCTTTCACTAGTTTTTGGTGCAACTCCAACTAGACAAGCTATTTCCTTATTATCTAACCTACCAAGTTCAGATACCTCTATGAGTAGGATACTTGCGGTTTTCCGTCCAACACCTTTATAGCTAGTTAGCAGTTTGCTTTTTTCCTTCAAATCAGGTTTATTATATCTTCTATGTCTTGCCTAATTTGCTCTAATTGTTTTTTTGCAAATTCTATCTGTTTTTCTATATATTCCCTGGCTTTTCCTGTAACCTTATGCAAACGACACTTATTTGCGTATCGTTTAGATTGCGCTCAACTGCTCTTAGCTCTTTTAGTTCTTCTTGCTTTTGTGAAACTATGTATTCTATTACCTCGTCATTTTTTGTGATAAATTCAGCATATTTTTCTAGTAATTTTGCATCTAATTTATCTGTTTTTGCAAAGTGGTTGCAGGCTTTTGCAAATGCATATACCCGATTTGGGTGAGCTCTGTGAACAGCTATGTTATGTTCCCTTAACAACTTTATGACAAGTTTTTCATAACCACCTGTTTACACATAACCTAACAAATACGTTAACTATTTTTGACTTTATAAACTCAGATATAGCTGTCTCTACATTTTCTATACGCTGATGTTTATTGTTGATTGAGATATCAAGTGTTTCTTTTGAAACATCAATACCCATAAAAACTGTTCTAGCCATTTTTGTACCTATAAATATAATCAAATAATAATGCAAATGCTGTACAGGATTGTGATTCGATCTTTTAGATCCCCCTACCGTTCGTACTACATTTTTTCTAGCTAGGAGTGTACTAAGATCCCTACGATTTCTACCAATCAATCCAGTTAACAGTATCACTCCTTGCTCATTATAGCCTTGCGGCTTTGATTTAATATACAATCCACTTCGATCTTTAGCAGGGTATCCCCAGGAATTAATCGTCTGACAGACAAATGAACGTACCTCTGTGCCATCATCTTTCTTGATTCCAACCATGCTGATTACTTCATCAACAATTCCAGGAATTTCACTGGCAGTTTTAGCCCCTTCACATTGAGGCAGCCAGGTTGGACGATTGCAATCATCAAGATACTGACCTAAAGTGCCAACTATGATGATGTCTTTATCCCGAATATGTTGAAACTGATTGAGCCAAGCCATCATCTCCTGAGCAAGTGTGCCGTAAGCAGCTCTTTTATCTTCTCTTCCCGATCTATCAGAAAAAGCTTCAGGTTGCATCCTTGCCCATAAAAAGCATAAACGTGATGCAACAGTGATACTATCGATAAAAATGCAATGATATTTAAAAAACTCCGAAGAAAGATCTTTGTACTTGCCAGATACATGCTCATAGTGCCTTTGACTATATGCTTGATCAGACTTCAGTGCAGGATTTGGCCCACCAATAAGACAAGCTATATCTCTTGCCTCATTCCAAGTACGAACGCTGATTGAATCTCCTTTCCAGTCTTGCACGGCTAAAAGCCCTGCTTCAAAATCAAGACAGAGTGTTGTCGACTCATCGAGAGTTTTAAGTAGACTAGTTTTGCCGATTCCATAAGGTCCAAAGATTACCATTTTTACACCTGTTACTGTTTTTACTCTTTCTTCGTTACTTATTATTTTTAGAGTCATAATCTCCCCCTATGTTTTATATACCGGAATGGTTCTCTGTTGTCGGAGGTTCTAGAAAACTTTTTTTGTATGTCGTCTTATTCTTCTGAGAATGTCATAGACTGTTGTCCTTGCTATTCCACGTATTTCAGCTACTTCTGGAACACTGAAGATTTCTAGCTGTCTGCATAGAACTTGCCATTCTTGAGGTAGTGTTGAGACAATGTAATCAAGATCACTACGGTCTGCTATTTCATCTTCAAAACGGCACCTTTCATCAGCAATGTTATCTAAAATAGTATGATCTATGTATAATATACCTTGTTTGCCACCACGCTTTTCGCATGATTGCCTATACACTAAGTTAATGGCACGGCACTTAACGAGTTGTTTAACAAAAGCGACAAAACAACTTTTACTCTCGTCATATTGAATAATTGTTGGCCAAACAAGTAAAAAAAGTTCTTGTTCAATATCTTCAATACTTTCATCGGCAAAACATTTAAGGCGTTTAAGACATTTTGCATAATACTTTACGTACTTAACAACTATAGGATTAATTCCCGAGTAAGAGTTCTGCGATTTCATAATTTTTCTTGAATAATTAACTTCTTCAAGAGTGATCGTTTTCGGAGACTGATTGTAATTGCGGAGCAAAATTAAATAATTGCGATGCGATTTTTAACCTACTGATATTCTGTGCTTTTTTTCTGAGAATAATGGCGATAGCAATTTAAATAATGGTGATGGCGCACAACAAGCAGCAATTACGGTATAGAGCATATAGGGAGCATTTAAAGGTTTTGAACTATGAATTTCGGTTTAAGCAGTGAAGAATTAAAAGCAGAACTATTGTTGCAGATAAGATCGTGTCTTCCGTACTTACTACCTAATGGCACTTTTTGCAGAAATGAGTTTCAAGTAGGTGATATCTGGGGTAATAAAGGAAAAAGTTTAAGAGTAGAGCTAAGTGGCAGTAAAGCCGGGTTATGGAATGATTTCGCAACCGGGGACGGTGGTGACATTATCGATCTTTGGGCGGCTGTGCATAGAAAAAACGCCAGGACAGAGTTTCCTGAAGTAATGGCTTCTATAAGTGAATGGCTTGGCAAACAACACACTAGAGAAAAAAAGAGTATCAAAGATCTAGAACAGTACCTGACTTGTAGCTGGAATTATTACGATGAAAACAACCAAGTTATTGTTATAGTTTACCGATATGATCCACCTGAAGGAAAAGAATATCGTCCATTTGATGTTAAAACGTTGAATTATGCTTCACCAGAAATAAGGCCTCTATACAATATTCCAGGCATTTTGAAGTCTGATAAAGTTATTCTGGTTGAAGGAGAAAAATGTGCTGAAGTGCTGATAGAACAAGGGATTGCAGCTACAACAACAATGTCTGGAGCAAACGCACCAATTGATAAAACAGACTGGTCACCACTTAAAGGTAAGCATATTATCATTTGGCCAGATAATGATGAAGCAGGTAAAAAATATGCTAAAAATGTTGAAAAAAAGCTTTTAGAGATCGGAGTTGCATCACTTGCTGTTCTTGAGATTCCGCAAGGTAAACCTGAGAAATGGGATGCTGCTGATTGTGTAGAGAAAGGTATAGATGTCAAAGAGTTTTTAGCTTCAACTCTGTTACTTACTATTGATACTCCAGCTACTGATACTTCAAATATGAAAAGTTTAGAAAGATCCACAAAACAGCCACTTAACATTTTAGATTGGAGTGCAGAGCGCTTTGTAGGTCCGGTACCAGAGCAAAAGTTTCTTGTTGAAGGTCTATTTCCTTTAGGTGTTACTTCAATAATAGCAGCAATGGGAGATACCGGCAAAGGTATGCTTCTTCTTGACCTAGCGCTTAAGGTTGCAAGTGATACAGATCAAGTATGTGGTTTTGGTTCACTTGTTGTTGAACATGGATCAGTAGTGATTTTTTCAGCAGAAGATGATGCGGGTGAGATACACCGCCGCTTAGAACGACTCGACCCTAAGTGTGAAAGGTTGAAACATAAAGATAAATTATTTATTGTACCACTGCCAAACGTTAGAGGATCACTTACAATACTCAGAAATGTTCGTGGTAAAATCGTCGAAGTTTCTCCTGAATTCGAATCCGTAATGAAACAGCTCGAGGAAATTAAAGATCTGAAATTGATAGTATTTGATCCACTTGCTTCATTTATCCATGCAGATATAAATGCTGATCCTGCTGTAGGGGATTATCTAATGTGCTTATTATCTGATTTAGCATGTAGTACTGGAGCTTCGATAATTACTGCTCATCACATGAGAAAGCCAAAAGGAGAAAAACCAATATTAACTGCTGAACAAGCACGCGATGCAATTAGAGGTACCTCTGCTCTTGTTAATGGTGTTAGATGCTCATACGCTTTTTGGCCAATAGAAAATACAGCTAGGCTAGAAATCTTTAAAGCAGTAGGAGAAACACCAAGACAGAATGCTTTGTTTCATGGGGCAGTTGTGAAGGCCAATGGTTTAGCTGATCGCACTGTAAGAACTTACCTAAGAAATCAGGAAACAGGGCTACTAGAAGATATAACAATACAACTAACAGTTAAAAATGCTAGTGAAAAAGACCTTAAAATATGTCTTACTGATGCAATTACACGATCTGCTGTTGCAGTACACCCATTTACTCACACAGGAAGCACAGGAGTATATAAGCAACGGCATAGACTACCTGAAGTTTTTCACAGCATGGGAAGGGATAGACTAGAGCGTATGGTACAGGAACTTTTACAGGTAAAGCAGTTAGTTAAAGTGATGTCTACAGGTTCAAAAGAGGATAAGTGGCTTGACATTCCAACTGGACCATTTGCTAAGGGTAAAGGTGATTTTAATTTAGGTGCAGGAAAGTTTGAAATAGCTAACTCCTAAACTTTTGAAAATTGTGAGCTTTTTTGTCTCTAGAAAGTACAGCAAAAATGATTTCCGGACCTACCCAATTTCCAACGTTTCCGGAGAATTTACCAAGTTTTGGAAATGAGAGTGTATTGCAGCTAACCTATTGAAATTCGGCAACTTCCAGCTACTAAATATAAACAATGTTACGTTTCCATTTTAAAAAAATTTAGTCAATTTGGTAACACTCAAACCTGCCAGACTAGCTGCTTTCCAATTTCCGAAAACCTATATATTATATAATATATGTAAATAATACATACGTAGATATATAAAGTAATATAAATAAATATTAGAATAGAAAATATAAGTATATAAAACACATACTGCTAGTGTCATTAAAGCTAAAAAGGGGAAAAGAATGAAAGGAAAAGAAAAATGCCCGTAATTGCGTTTTAAAACGATTCTATGATCTGAGGATAGGAGTATACCACCCTGACCTAACTAACGCTTGTAACACCCTTTAAAAGGCAAATAAAAGGTATTCCTAATGATTCTATTGGTACAAATGAACTTACATGTAAGTTTGACGTCATTTTTATTCATTGTAAAGAAAAAATTTGTATGAAGGTCTTATTTAGAAAACTCACTTGATATTTTTCAGCTCATATACACCTCTTTCAAGCTATCTGGCAAAAGATAAACGCTCAGAAGAAACAATATAAAGCGATTCTATATTTTTACCTCTTCCTGATTTCTTTACTTTTATGAGATTTAGCCCTAAGCTTTTACACTTTTTTGATCAAGACTTTTCTTTTCTTCTATCAATTTATCAAAGTCTGACTTGTATGACTTGTCCTGTGTTTTTCTAAATATCTCATATTCTTTTGTAGCTAAGGTAATTGCTACTTCATGAGAGACTTTGCCATAACTCTGCAATATATCTTGCTCATTAAATTTTAAAAATGCATCAAGTTTCTCTTTCCAATCCTTCATATACATTATTTTACCTCTGGCAGCTTGAAACTCTGCATAATCTATATACATATTTACTATTCTGTTTAGCTGAGCAATTTCATTTTTATCTAAATAGTTTTTTGCTACTTGCGTGTCGGAAGGAAAGATTTTTCCCTTAGGTGCCTTACGCCAATTTGTTAAGCCCATATTAGGTTTACTTCCATCCACTCTATTTGCAATAATTTCTGCTGCTGTATTTCCAGTAATAGCAAAATGCAATTTATTCTGTACTACAGCAAAGAAATTTTTCGTTTCAGATGAACAACTTGCATAGTCTACTGAAGTTGCATAAATGTCTGTGATTTTCTGATAAGCCATACGCTCACTTGCACGAATTTCTCTAATTTCTTCAAGTAACTCATCAAAAAATCGAGTGTCAAATTTAGAGCCATTTTTAAATCTATTGCTATCAATCACAAAACCTTTGAAAATATACTTCTTTAGTTTATCAGTTGCCCATGTACGAAAAGCAGTACCACGCTCTGAATTAACACGATAACCAACTGATATCACAGCCTCTAAATTGTAGAAAACTACATCACGTTTTACCTCTCTTTCTCCCTCTTTTTGAACTATCGAGGATTCCTCGGTAGTTGAATTTTTGTCTAGTTCTTTACATAGATAAATGTTCTTTAGGTGCAATGAAATATTATCAATTGAACAGTCAAATAACTCTGCCATATGTTTCTGAGTAAGCCATAGATTTTCATTTTCAAATCTAACTTCAATACATACCTTTCCGTCATCTGTTTCATAGAACAAAATTTCATTATAATCTAGTGATTTGTTGTTCATATACTTCCTTAGCCATGTACTGCATATATAATACCTTCTGCTTTAAGTGACAAATTTTTAGACGCAGAGCCAGTCAATTGATACATAGAAAAAGTTGTATACAATATCTCTGTTCGTTTCCCTCTTACTACAACCTATAATAAAAATATAAAGTTATCCGATAAAGGAGGTGAAAACCAAAAGGTCCATAATTGCGTTTTAAAACGATTTTGTAACTCTGGGATAGCTTTAACGCTTGTAACACCCTTTAAAAGACAAATAAAAAGTGTTTCTAATGATTCCATTGGTGCAAATAAACTTACGAGTAAGTTTAGCGTCATTTTTATTCATTGTAAAGAAAAAATTTGTATGAAGGTCTTATTTATAAAACTCACTTGATGTTTTTGCAATAGCCAACTCATGTTACTTCTACCATAAGGAGGGTGACAAAATGTCCCTACCCTTTAAAACGCTTTAGGAGGTCCTTATAACACTATTTGTAATTTAGGTAGGAAAGAAATCCTTCTTTTTTAAATTAATGCGTGTAGACCCCTTTAAAACGCAAATAAAAGGCATCTTTAGTAATCTTACTGTTACAAAACAAACTTGCTTGCAAGTTTATCACGGTTTTTATGCTTTGTAAAGAAAAATTTGAAAAAATTGTAAAAACACAGCTATGTAGCCGACAATCAACTTTGCAATTTAAAATTATTTTAACTTTTTTTCAAATTCATCATAAAAAACCATGAGAAACACGGTAATACATTAGTATAGGGGCAATGAAACAGATTACCTTGTAGGATGATTCTTGGATTTCCGTTGTTGGTCAGCAAAAAACTATAAATTGCTAGTGTATTTTGAAGGAACCAAACGATATTTAGTGCTGCTCGTAGTCAATGTTTTGGTAATTTTATGATAAATGCAATAGATTGTTCAAGAGTAAAAGTGGGTTGGTTCACCTCCTGAAAAAGAATTCACAGTACAAAATTGGCTCTCTGTAGGGATATCTCAGTGGTGATTATGAAGTTGGTAAGTCCCTTCTCGTTCAGCAATTAATGACAGCAGTTGCTACCGGAAAACCTTGGCTCAGTATAGATGTTAAACAAGTTAAGACATATGCTTTATTTTGTGAGGACGAAAAAAAAGATCTTATACGCAAGCAATGTGCAATAAATGAGTTATACCAACTGAATCCTGATCTTGTCAACAATATTCGTTTATTATCTCGAGTAGGTGAAAATAATTCACTTATAGTTTTCAATGACAGCTATACAGGTCCCTTATTTTCACGATTTGCTTGAAGACATAAAATCTTTTCAACCAAAACTTGTGATATTGGATGCAGCTTCAGATTTATTTGGAGGAGATGAAAATATCTGTACTCACCGTAATGCAGCTTTGTTGTGCCAATATAGCAAGGACAGTAAATTGCGCTGTTTTGCTGTGTAAACACGATACAAATATAGATATGTGGCATAATAGGGCATTTTACTTATCTAGATCAGAAGAAGCAAGTGATGAACGTGTTCTACAGTTCAGAGAATTTAGTCATTTTTTGCGTTATCAAGATGGGGTCTTTGTAATTTAGGATGTCTATTTTAACACTCGACCTCGGCAAACAAACAGGTTGGGCTATTCTTACAGATGGAGTAATTCAAAGCGGAAGTGAGAGTTTTCATGGTAGCCGTTTCAGCGGAGGTGGCATGTGCTTTTTAAGTTTTAGTAATTGGCTTAATTCCTTGAAAGACATTTCTGTAGTGTATTTTGAAGAAGTAAGAAGACACCTTGGAACTGATGCTGCGCATTGTTATGGTGGTTTCTTTGCCGTTTTAGCTACTTGGTGTGAAAAGCATCATATACCTTATCAAGGTGTACCTGTCAAGACGATAAAACGTTTTATCACCGGTAAAGGCAATGCAAGTGTGGCAAAGTAGTGTTAACGGCAGGGGTTGATGTACAAAAAGATCGTTTAGAGGCAGAAATTGTAGCATGGGGAAGAAATCGAGAAAGTTGGTCAATAGACTACCAAGTATTTGAAGGAGATCCGGGAGGAGAAGAAGTATGGGGAAAACTTTCGGAGTTATTAAATCATCATTTTATCGGTGAAAATGGGCTTGAATACATGATAAGTATGATGGCGGTTGATGCTGGGTATGCAACACAAGAGGTATACAACTGGGTAAGGAGTCATCAAGGATCTGGGAGAGTAATGGCAGTGAAAGGAGCAAACAAAGCGCTAGTGCCACTTAGCAGCCCAAGTAGAGTAGATGTAACAGTTAGCGGACAAAAGCTAAAGAAAGGAATGAAGCTGTGGCCAGTTGGGGTATCGATATTAAAGTCAGAGCTTTTTCAGCTACTTAATGTTTTAAAAAACGGGCCGGGGTATTGTCATTTTCCAGAGTATCCACCTGAATATTTTAAGCAGCTAACCGCAGAGCAACTAATTACCAAAGTAGTAAAAGGGTATACCAAGCAAGAATGGCAAAAGATAAGAGATCGAAATGAAGTACTAGATTGCAGAGTTTATGCAAGAGCAGCATCGATAGCACTGGGAGTAGACAGATGGCCAGAGAGTAAATGGGAGAGTTTAGTAGGTGAAAAAACTAAAAAGCCTAAAAAGGTAAGAAAGAGTAGATGGCTGGGTGAGAAGAATGTACAGCAGTGAATATTTAGCCCAAGTTGAAGAAGCGATAAAGAAGCTGCAAAGCGGGGAAAGGGTTGTCTCAATTGCATATGGTGACCATGTAGTTCGGTACGGGGAAGTTCAAATAAAGGATTTATTGGAGCTCAGGCAACGAATCAAAGCAGAGTTAAAAGTTGCAGGTGTGAAGCCGAAGAGAAAGATTGTTATTGCAACGAATAAAGGGATCATATAATGATAAAAATCGTTGAAAGGAACACTATGACAAAAATTATAGGAAAAGAATATACAGAATTTTTAGAGCAGTTGAAAGATCGTATTGCAACAAGCCGTTATAAGGCAGCAAGAACAGTAAATAAGGAACTGCTACTGCTTTATCATTATATTGGAACGCGGATTCTAGAAAAACAAAAGAGTCAGAGTTGGGGATCTAAAGTAATTGAGCAGTTAAGTAGAGACTTAAAGGCTGAATTCCCGGAAATGAAAGGTTTTAGCACGAGAAACTTGAAATATATGCGTCAATTTGCAGTGGAGTATCAAGATATTGAATTTGTGCAACAACTTGTTGCCCAATTGCCGTGGGGACATAATGTATTTCTAATGGACTTAGTTCAGGACAAAGAAGCGAGGCTATTCTACATAAAAGAAGCTATTGAACATGGCTGGTCACGTAACATTATGGTGATGCAGATAGAGCTTGGTCTACATAAACGTCAAGGGAAAGCTATTACTAACTTGTTGTCTAAGTGAAGAAGGTCGCCCTTCCTCACTCGACTGCAAAACCGTACGTGAGACTTTGCGCCTCATACGGCTTCTCTCTAATTTGGTGCTTTTCATGCACACCTCCTGTGTAATTCATCGTGACAATGTCCATGTAACAAAGATAAGTTTGTGATCATATTGTTTCGTCTATTCCGGTCTTTGTGATGTATTTCTATTGTATCATCACTTTTAAACCATAGTCTACAATTATCGCATTTACTTTGTTGCAACCTCAATAATTTTATTACTCCTAGTGGCTTATCTGGTATTTTTCTCAGACGTTTACCCCAATATACCCAATCACCATCATATGGGGATCTGGTTTTTTGCACTTTGATATGTCATTTAATAACATGATCGCTGTGTATAGTAAGACGTACCTTGTTACTTGTCATAAAGCGCCAGTTTTCGTTATTATACTTCTTAAAGTACTTTCTTTTTATCCAGCATCTCCCTTTGTTTGGGTGCCTAAAAACTGCCCACTTCCAGAGTTTTCTATGCATAATATTATCCAATGAGCTAAAGATTTTACATGAAACTACCGAGGAGTAATATTGACTCCATCCTCTGTTTATTGGATTGAGATCCTTTATCACCCGTTCTTGTGGTGCTCCACGCATTTCTCTGAGTTTATGTTTAATAGCTAGTGTATGCTGTTTTATAGAATTACGACTTGGTTCGATTAATAACTTGTAACCTTTCTTACTTTCTTTTATTGGATATTGTCTTATTGAAAATCCAAGAAAATCAAATCCTGGTTTTGTTTCGTCAATGGTTCTTAATGTATGAGAAACTCTTGTTTTAGAGGGCTTTAATTTTAGTCCAATGGTTTCTAACCATTCTTCAACTAAAATTTTTGCTTTAAGAATAATCTCTTCGTTTTCATGTATGATGACAAAATCATCACAGTAGAAAATTACACTAATAGACTTTTGCGCGTTTCTATGCGATATCCTACCATATTTTCTTTTCATGCATTGAAAGAGTTCGTTTGTTAATGCTTTTTTGACATGTTGCTCTAATCCGTGTAATGCAACACAAGCTAGCAACGGTGAGATTACCCCGCCAACAATGTTGCAAAAAACGTAAAATTAGAGAAAAGCATTTCTCGAAAACTTCTATGTCCAAAAACAAGAGTGCCATTTATTTATAGTGCCAACAATCAATTAACCATCAGTTTCAATGAATGATATGAACATATTATTTCAAGGAAAGTTCATGGGAAATAAGAGATTAGCTATACGGATTAGCTGTAGCTATGAAACTAACCGGTTGGCAGAAAAGTATTTGTTAGATGCTTATGAAAAAGCCGTGTCAAAGCAAGTAAGCCAAAAAAATTTAAAACATAAAAATGGGATTCAAGGAGGATCAAATGGTAACAGTGAGTTTATATGCAAGAGTTTCTTCGGGGAAACAAGCACAAGAAAATACAATAGCAAGTCAAGTTGCAGCTTTAGAGAAGCAAATTAGTACGGATGGATACAAATTATTAAGTGAGTATAAATTTATTGATAATGGCTACAGTGGATCTAATCTAGTCCGTCCTGATCTAGAAAAGTTACGTGATAAAGTAACAGAAGGTAAAATTGATAGAATTTACATTCATTCACCTGATCGCTTATCTAGAAAATATGCATATCAAATGGTATTACTTGAAGAATTTGAGAAAGCAGGAGCAGAAACGGTTTTCTTAAATTATGAGATTAACGATAATCCAGAATCTCAATTGCTGTTACAAATGCAAGGTATGATAGCAGAATATGAACGAGCGAAAATTATGGAACGAAGTCGTCGCGGAAAGATTTATGCAGCTAATAAAGGTTGTGTAAGCGTAATGGGAGGAGCTCCTTATGGTTATCGTTATATAGATAAATATATGGGAGGAGGACAAGCTTTATTTGAAATAAACGAAGAAGAAGCTAATGTTGTTAGGAAAGTATTTTTGTGGATAGGAAGAGAAAGGACAAGTATTGGGGAAGTGTGTCGTCGGCTAAACACTATGTCTATTATAACACGAACAGGAAAAAAGTACTGGGATAGAAGTGTGATTTGGGGTATGTTAAAAAATCCTGCTTACAAAGGACAAGCGGCTTTTGGTAAAACAAAAGTAGGTATAAAGTTACAACATATCAGACCACAGAAACATTCTTGTGAACAACCGAAAGATAATTACTCTACCTATTCTGTTGAAAAAGCAAATTGGATTTATGTTAAAGTGCCAAATATAGTGGACGAAGATGTATTTGATATAGTTCAAGAACAATTAGCTGAGAATAGAAAAATAGCAAGGACAAGAGAAAGAGGAGCAAAATATTTACTACAAGGTTTAATCGTATGTAAGCGTTGTCGTTATGCATATTACGGAAGTCCTGTAAGAAATAAGCGAGGAGAAAAAATTGATCATTATGCTTATTATCGTTGTATTGGTAGAGATTCTTACCGTTTTGGTGGTAATAAAATTTGTGATAATAAACACATTCGTACAGATGCATTAGAAACAGCCGTTTGGGAAGAGGTTAAGCATTTATTGAAAAATCCAAATAGGGTTTTAGAAGAATACAGGCGTAGACTTTCAGAGCTTAAAAAATCATCATGGGATCAAAAAAGCGATTTACTAGAGAAACAAGAAAATAAATTAAAACGTGGTATTGCTAGACTTATTGATAGTTATGCTCAAGAATATATTAATCAAGAAGAATTTGAACCACGAATTAAAGCAATGAAACAAAGTTTAAAAACAATTGAAGAGGAGAAGAAAAGGATATTCGATCAAAAGAAATTAAAACAGGAATTAACTTTGGTTGTAACCAATTTAGAAGACTTTTCTTCCAATATTACATCAAACCTTGATAACGCAGACTGGCTAACTAAACGTGATATTATTAGAACGTTAGTCAAGAGAATTGAAATTAACCTTGAGGACGTAAATGTGGTATTTCGTGTAAAAGAGCTACCAAACTCTCCTGGAAATAATCGAGAAGAAAAGAAAAATTTGCAACATTGTTGGCGGGGTAATCCCGCTACGTGTTAGCGGGATCTATGTTAAGGTATGACGGTAAGTATTCCGCTACTTGTTAGCGCCGCGGCGGTATAGATCCCGCTACGTGTTAGCGGGATCTATGCTAAGAGATACCGCGAATGAATCGCGGTATGACGGTTCACGGTGGTATGACGATAAGCCTCGTCATCCCGCTACGTGTTAGCGGGATCTATGCTAAGAGATACCGCGAATGAATCGCGGTATGACGGTCTGCGGCGATATGACGGTTCGTGGCGGCATGACGATAAGCTCGTCATCCCGCTACGTGTTAGCGGGATCTATGCTAAGAGATACCGCGAATGAATCGCGGTATGACGGTTCACGGTGGTATGACGATAAGCCTCGTCATCCCGCTACGTGTTAGCGGGATCTATGTTAAGGTATGACGGTTAAGTATTCCGCTACTTGTTAGCGCCGCGGCGGTATAGATCCCGCTACGTGTTAGCGGCTAAGAGATACCGTGACGGTATGACGGTTCGCGGCGGCATGACGAGAAAGGGGCTACTCGGATGACAACAAAGGGCTACTTGGATGACACCCTCTTGGATGGAAGCCAGTGTCAGCTACTTTCATGACACCATTCTTTTTTCTGGATTCAAGTAGTCAGGGCACTGCCGTCTTGGATGGAAAGGCTGGATCCAAGTAGTCATACCAATGTCTCCTATTTGACTGGTCAACAATGAGAATTGGTATTAGTTTGGGTTATGCAAGAAGTCTATTCCTTCATAAGGAGAAATAGTTAAAGGAATTTACTCTATTTCTCCCTCTTTTTTTATTATTTTTAATCTATAGTTAACGTAAAAGAGATATGCAAAAACTCTATTGATCCATAGTCTGCAAATTATTAATAACACTTACTTTAAAGAACCTTACTTTACGCTGATCTTTGAGCGCTCTTTTGTGGTATTTTGTAAGAGTATAACTTGTGAAATCGTCTTCCCTATAGATTAAAGAGTTACACTGCTTTATATGTGATGCTATCCACTCTGCATAGTCCTGATGATCGGTTGCAATGAATATTTCCCCTGTTATAAGTATTTTTTTTGCTAATAAATTTAAAAATTCCGTATTAATTAATCGTCTTTTATTGTGACTTCTTTTTGGCCATGGATCTGGAAAGAGGATAAAGAATCTTTCAACACTGTTGTCAGGAAAATTTGCAATCAATTCTCTTGCATCTTCTGTCCATATTAAAATGTTTTTTATGTTTTGTATTTCTATGTTTGTTAGCAAGCGAGAAACCCCCTTTAAGTAGGGCTCACATCCTATAAATAATAGATCAGGTTCATTGAGCACCTGGTAAAGCATATTTTCACCGTTGCCAAAGCCTATTTCTACCCATATTCTTTTTCGTGAATTTACAATCTTCTCTATAGATTCCTTGCTGTTTTGAATAGAATATTTTTCCAATATTTCATCAACATCCGGTTTTAACCTGGACCTTCTGGAGAACGATCTAATCCACTTGCTATTCTTAAATAGCATATTCTTGATACATATATAATTTTCTCACTATATTTTATATAGCTTAAACAATTCTCGAAATGAATTAACGAAAAATTACTTGTCAATAATTATTAATATTATATAATATATGAGTTCTAATAAAGTTTAAATTAAAGGTCACATTGCATGAATAATAATGATCCAGTTGTAAATCTACCGGTTACTATCAGAAAGCTATCATCAAACAAGTTTATAGAAGAGATATGTCAAGGCCAATTTGAGGATCAAGATAATGCCTTGTTTGAAGATTCTTTTGTTAACAAAATTAAAGAAGGAGATGTGGTAGAAGGTGTAATTACAAGAATAAACCCTAACGACGTTGTGGTTGATATTGGTTTAAAGTCTGACGGGAGAATTCTGATCAAGGAACTCGGTTGTAATGATGAGATCATTATTGGCTCGAAAATTAGAGTTTATGTGGAAAGAATTGAAGATTATCATGGTAATGTTGTTCTTAGCCGTGAAAAAGCAATTAGAGACGAGAAATGGAATAAGTTGGAAGAAGATACAGTTACAAGAGCTGAAGTAAGCGGAGTTATTAAACGCTCAATTAAATGTGGTTTTATTGTTGATCTTGGTGACGGAATAAGCGCTTTTTTACCGCTGAGTCATGTGGATTTGAAGCAAGTAAAAGACGCGAAGCACCTTATTGAAACTGAACAAAAGTTCATCGTGCTTAAAATGGATAAGAAGCAAGGTAATATTGTAGTATCAAGAAAGCTGGTGTTAGAAAAATTGCACGCTGGTGAAAAAATTAAATTTTTAGAATCTTTAAATGAAGGCGATATAATAGAAGGAAAAATAAAAAGCATCACTCATTACGGTGTATTTGTCGGTATTCATGAATCAGATGTAGTGGGAGTTATAGATGGATTGCTACATATTACAGATATCTCTTGGAGTAGAGTGAGTCATCCATCTGCAGTTTTTGCTTGTGGCCAGACTATAAAAGTTAAAATTATAAAAATAGATAAGGAAAATGCTAAAATTTCCTTGGGTGTGAAGCAGCTAGAAGATAGCCCTTGGCAAGATGCAGAGTCAAAATATCCAGTTGATAGTGTGCATAAGGGTTATGTAACAAGCATAGAAGATTATGGATTGTTTGTTGAGCTTAGACCTGGAATTGAAGGTTTAGTGCACTCGTCAGAAATAACTTGGGTTAAGAGTAGTTTACCAGTTAGTAGTCTCGTAACAAGGGGACAAGAAGTATATGTAAAAATTCTCAGTATTGACATTGCTAAGAGTAGGATGAGTTTAAGCATGAAAAGGTGTGTAGACAACCCTTGGCAAGTATTTATCAAGAAATATCCTCCTGGTTCTATTGTTTCTGGTGAAGTGAAGAATAATACCGGCTCATATGTATCTGTCGCTTTCAATGATTCTGAAATAGATGAGAACGTAGAAGGGACAATATATGTGAAAGATTTAAGTTGGTCTAAAAATAGCTCAGATGAGATAAAGAAGTATAATGTAGGTGATAAAATAGAAGCAAAAGTAATAAGGGCTAACGTGAATCGGGCAAGAATTTATCTTGGAATAAAACAAATAGAGTATGATCCTCTTGAAGAACTGATAAAGAAAGTTAAGGTAGGCGATAAAATACAGGTTGTTGTAGGTAAGAGAGAAGATAATGGACTAGTCGTTGAAGTTGAGAACGATGTAACCCTTCTAATAGATCAAGAGCATTTACCGGAAAATAAAAAGTTCTCTATATCAGAAAAAATAGAAGTTGAAGTATTGGGTGTTGAAGAATATAACATAGTATTATCTGCTAAGTGATAAGGTTTACTTATTTTGGCTTCATATAAATGGCAACAAAGTCTGATATAATAGCGAGGGTAGCAAAAAGACATCCTTTTTTAGATAAGATTGTTATAGCAGCTATAGTTGATAGATTTTTTGGGATACTTTCAAGCACATTGAAGCATCATAATAGAGTTGAAATTAGGGGATTTGGTTCTTTTTCAGTTAGAAGTTATCACTTGAAAGAAACAAGCCATTTAATGTTACAGAAGTTTACAAAGAATCAATACTTTAAAACATATTTTCGTAGCAGTAAAAAATTATCTGATTTGATAAATGAATAAAAATTTATACCATAAATAAGATGAAAGTAGGGGTTTGAGTTTATACTGTACGATAGAAATTTTTAGCACCATATGCAAGTAGTAGAAATAGTTATACGTAATAACACATACAAAATATCTTGCGAAAGTGGGAAAAAGAGCCATTTATTACGTCTTGCTAATAGTTTTGACAAGCTAGTTGGTTCTGTATCTCAAAAAACTGGAGGTAAGGGTTCGGATGCATTAAATTTCTTACTTGCAGCGCTAATTCTTGAGGATAAAATTTTAGAATTAACAAAGCGGTTGGATGAAGCAAATCAAGAGCGCGAAAAGTATAGAAACGAGAAAAGAATAGAATATATTGAGGTACTAGATAAGGTAAATAAGATTATCACTAATCTTGAGTGCATAAAGGATTAGCTTCAATAAAGCAAGCAATTAAATTGACTATCTGACTATTTAAGCCAGGAGGGAGGTTTGTCTTACGAGTTATGTAACAATATAATTCGTAATCATCAAGATCAACTATTTTTTCGTATTCGATTAGTTCGCTCAAGGAAAATTTATCAAGATATTTCAATGCGAAATGCCCTAAAAGTATATCGGTTTCTTTGCAACCCCTATGCCAGCTTCTATACATCAATTTTCTTCTGAGTAGTGAGGTATCTGTCATTACAATTAAACTTTTTTTTAATTTAAAAGTTAAACTAAATACTTGTCAAGCGAGGCGTATTTTAATATACTTAAGATTTGGTTAAGATCTAAATATACAGGTGGAATTAATTTCTAATCTTATTCATCAATTTAGCGATGGAATATATTGTTTTTTGTCATTTGCCTTAATCATTTCTGTTATAGTGTTTGTGCATGAATATGGGCATTATGTTGTTGCCAAAGCATGCAAAGTTAAAGTTGAATCTTTTTCTATAGGTTTTGGTCCTGAAATTTTTGGTTTTAACGATAAGTCTGGAACTAGATGGAAACTAAGCGCTGTTCCATTGGGTGGTTATGTTAAAATGTTAGGGGATACTAATGCAGCGAGTGTCCCAGCTGATCAAAAAGAATTAACTGAAGAAGAAAAGTTGTATTCATTTCATACAAAACCGCGGTATAAAAAAGCAGCAGTGGTTTTTGCAGGACCTTTTGCAAATATGATACTTGCTGTTATAGCTTTTACAATATTTTTTAGCACGGCAGGTTATTACCGCACTCCACCGGTGATTAGGGATGTAATTGAAGGAAGTGCAGCCAAACAAGCTGGCCTATTACCAGGTGACACTATTACACAAATCAATGAACATAAAATAAAATACTTTGAAGATATTTCACGTGTGATAATGTCGAACCCCAAGACGAGAATGGAAATTAAATATAGCAGAAATAATGAGGAGCGTAGAACTAGCCTGACTCCATTGACAATTGAGAGTAGAGATGTTTTTGGCAACATAATAGAAAGAGAAACTATAGGGATTATTTCAGTCAATACATTAAAGCAGTCATCTTTTCTTGGGGCTGTGAGCTTATCAGTAAGTGAAACTTACCACACTATGTGCTTAACGATCAAAGCTATCTTTCAAATTATCGTTGGTAAGAGAAGTGCAAGTGAAATAGGTGGACCAATAAAAATTGCAAAATATTCAGGGCAATCAGCCAAAAAAGGATTTATTATGGTTGTGTATCTCATGGCAATTATTTCAGCTAATTTAGCTGCGATTAACTTGCTACCAATTTCGCTACTGGATGGTGGGCATTTATTTCGTTATATTATAGAAGCAGTTATACGTAGAGATTTAAGTTTGAAATATCAAAAATATGAGGCTACCTTTGGTGCTTTCATTTTGTTCTTGCTGATGGCAATTGCAATTTCGAATGATATTAGGAGTCTTTTTTAAAATAAATATGAAAAAGCTATTTTACATACTAATAGTAATTTTTATCTCCTTTCCCGCTCTACTTGTTGCTTTAGAAAATAAGGAAAAAGTACAGATAAAAGATATCAAATGCATTGGCAATGAGCGAGTAAGCAATCAAACAATAGGGTTTTATATAAAGTTAGAACCTGGTAGCTATGTAGACGACGATGATATAGATTCGATTATAAAAGGTTTATATAAAACAAAGTTGTTTGCTAGTGTTAACGCTTATATCGATGATAAAAAAAGTTTAGTAGTAAAAATTCAAGAAAATCCACTAATTAACAAGATAATATTAAAGGGTAATAAATTATTTAACAGCAAAGAGCTGCTAAATAATGTAATTCAATCAAAATCGCTAACTATTTTCACTGAAACAAAATTGCAAAACGATTTAATGAATTTAATCACTACTTATAGAAATAACGGTAAGGTTGGTGTTAACGTTGCATATGAGCTGAATAAGCTTGATAGTAATAGGGTCAATCTAATTTTTAAAATAAAAGAAGGTAAAACCTCTAAAATTAAGGATATAAGATTTATAGGTAACAAAAACTTTTCTGAAAACGAGCTAGAGCAAGCTATTAAAGTGCATAGTAATGACATATTTAGTAAGTTATTTAGAGCCATGTTTAAGGGCGGAACTCGTTATTCACCACAATATTTATTGATTAACACAGAATTGCTCGATCGTTTTTATTCGTCTAAGGGATATATTCAAAATAATATTCAACCGATTGTTGAGATTGATAATAACAATAAGATAGAATTGACTTTTTTGATTGACGAAGGACAGCAATATTTGTTTGGAAATAATGAGGTTAATATTGAAACTGAAATTCAGGATTTAAGCCTAAAAGAAGAAATATTGGACTTTATAACAGAGGAAAACGATAAGATATTTAATAGAGTTAAAATTAATAATACAGTAGAAAAAATAAACAAGTATTTAAATGAGAAAGGATATATATTTGCAAAAGTTAATCCAGAGTATGCACAACGTGACAATGTTGTAGATGTGACCTACAGAGTGCTGCCGGGTAAAAAGATTTATATAAATCAAATTACAATTGATGGTAACGATCGCACTTTAGATAAAGTGATCAGAAGTAAGCTAAGTGTAGCAGAAGGTGATGCGTACAATATATCTGAGATTCAAAAATCACGTAAAAAACTAATGAGTAGTGATTTTTTTGAAACAGTAAAAGTAAATAGTTACGCAGTTAATGACAATGCAGTAAATCTTGACTTAAATGTTAAAGAAAAAAGAACTGCTTCATTATCTTTAGCAGGAGGTATGTCCTTTCCTGGTGGAGCATTTGTAAAAACTGATTTCACAGATCGTAATTTATTTGGTAGTGGTAAAGAGCTCTCTTTTGCTCTTGAGAAAAATCAATATTCACTTTCTACTAATGTAGAGGTTGTTGAAAATAATTTTAACGATTCTGATACATCACTAGGTGTGGGCGTATTTTATGAAAAACAAGATAAACCACACACTAGCTTCGACAGTTGTGACATGGGATTTTCAACAAAATTATCATACAAAGTTATAGAAAACTTAACTAATTCCATTCGCTACTCTTACAAGTATAACCGTATACATATGGATAATAAGGATGGAAAAGACAATGACATCTCTGATATAATAAAGGGGCAAGAAGGTGAACATCAGATTTCATCAGTAGGATACACATTGGCATATAATAAACTGGATAATCTTTATGCTCCAAAAGAAGGATATTTATTGCGTATAAGTCAGGATATTTCAGGATTGGGAGGGAATGTAAACTTCCTAAAATCTGAGTTCTTGTCTTTTTACACGCATCCTATATTAAGTAAAATTGACGATAGCATAATACTACGCTTTAAGATGGCAGCAGGTCATATTTTTTCTTATACCGATGAAGATCTAAACATTGGCCAGCACTTTTTTAAAGGGGGTAATGAGATTAGAGGGTTTGACCTTTCCGGCATTGGACCAAGAGCAGAAGACAAAAATAAAAGCTCATTGGGAGGCAAAACTTATTTTAATTTAACACAGCAAGTAGATTTCCCACTACCAAAACTATATGACTATGCTGGTATCAAAGGCTCATTATTTGTTGACTATGCAACACTTTTTGGCTTAGATGATAAAAATGAGAAATATAAAGATCCATATAATGATAGTAAGCTTATAAGAGTGTCACCAGGTTTTGGCTTTTCAATGCCTTCTCCTTTTGGTAGACTTAGATTAGATTTTGGGTTTCCTTTAGTAAAGGAATCTTATGATATAATACCATCACCAAATGTTAAATTTTCTATTGAAGCGGGGATTTGAATGAAATATATACAGTTATTTATATCAGTTATTGCCTTAATTATTTCCTTATTTGTGGGGTATAAGTTTGCAGGATATCAACCTCAGAACACAAAGGCTGCCATTATTGATAGTGATAAAGTTATCAATGAATCTCTTGCTCTGCGAAACATACAACAACAAATAAAGGAGCAGAATTCTAGATTACAACAAGAATTTGAAAGTGAGTTAGAAAAACTTAAGCCATCAAAAGAAGAATTTGAACTTTTGTCAGAAGAAGCAAAAAAGGAAAAGACAGAACAGTTTAATAAGCATACTGTAAATGCTAGAGATGCTTACGCTGAAAAAATGTTGTATTTAGAAGAAAGTTATAGAGATGCAGTAGAGAGTGTTTTTAACAAGATAAAAGAAGTTGCTAAAAAAACGGCAGAAAAAAACAACATAGATTTGGTACTATTTATTTCAAAAAAGAACCAAGTTTTATACTCTATGGATGAAGTTGATTTATCGGATATGGTATTAAACAATATAAACAAGGAAATACCTGAATTTGCTTTAAAAGGCATTGAGTAGGCTTATGCAATTTAATATCAGTGATATTATAAAAATACTACCACATTCTTATCCGTTTCTCTTAGTAGATAGGGTTATAGAGTGTGATCCTGGTAAAAGTATAAAAGCAATCAAAAATGTGACTTTTAATGAGCCATTTTTTATTGGTCATTTCCCTGGTCATCCAATAATGCCAGGAGTCTTGATAATTGAATCGCTAGCTCAAGCATCTGCTATATGTGTTCTTGGTAAAGAAAGCCAAGGTACAATAGAAAACAAAGCTATTTACTTTATGTCTATTGAAAATGCAAAATTCAGAAAGCCAGTCACTCCAGGGGACACACTGATTCTGCAAGCTAATGTTAAAAACGCACGTTTAAGTGCATGTAAATTTGAGTGTATTGCGTGTGTTGGTGAAGAAAAGGTTGCAGAAGCAACGATTTTAGCTATGCTACAAAATACGTAATATACAAAAGACAGTGTGCATACTGTATAATGCAGCTTAATATCTCATTTTCAAATTTATATACTCGCAGTGGATTAATAAAATTGGATGAGACATTTTTGAATTATATTAAATCATGTGATGAAAGCTTGTTTTGTTCATTAATTGAAGCAAGGGAAAATCAGATTGGTAATAGCCAGTTAATAGTAGACCTCTCATATTTATTTGACGAGTTCATTGCAAAACTTTTCAACATTGAAAAAGAAATAGAAGAGCTAAAGAAAAAACATAATGACTTTGCTGTGATATATAAATGCAAAAGGTTATTTGTCCAACGCTACGCATTGAAGAAATACATTAATGTGGCGAATATAGATATTACTAACAAACTAAGTCATTTTCTCACTTTGCCAACAACAGAAAAAAATTTTGCCGAGCAGGTGATGCATTGGTTTGAAGATAAAGAAAATCACAAAGAAGAAATAGAACTTGCGGCACAATATGCAGTGTGGAGAGTAAAAAATAAACGGAGTATACTCTTTAGTATCCATAGGAAAATTGACCATGAAAATCTCATACCATTTTCTAAAAAAGAAGTGGACAAAGTTGAAGTGCTGTATTCAAATGAAGTAAAAAGACGATATGGTTTTGATCTAACAAGCAAAAAGGTGAGTTTGAACAAAGCATTAGATAACGCTCACTACTGCATATTCTGTCATAAGCAAAATAAGGACAGCTGCTCAAAGGGGCTAATTAATAACGACAATACTTTTAAACAGTCCCCACTAAAAGTTGAGCTGCATGGCTGTCCACTAGAACAGAAAATATCAGAAATGAATCTGGTGAAAAGCGAAGGCTACAGCATAGCAAGCCTTGCAATTGTGATGATAGATAACCCATTATGTGCGGCTACTGGGCACAGAATATGCAATGACTGCATGAACTCGTGCATATATCAGAAACAAGAACCCGTGAATGTGCCAATGATTGAAACAAGGATTTTGGATGATGTGCTTAATTTACCGTACGGATTTGAAATATATTCTCTGCTCAGCCGTTGGAATCCTTTAAATTTTCAGCGTTCATTGCCAAGAGAAAACACCGGAAAAAACGTTCTAGTTGCAGGCCTTGGTCCTGCTGGTTTTAATTTAGCTCATCATTTGTTGAATGATGGGCATAACGTTATCGCTATTGATGGATTAAAAATTGAGCCTTTGATCGATAATTTCCAGCTAATTAAAGATTTCAAACACGAAAAATTGAGTGAACGCACGGCAGGTGGGTTTGGTGGGGTGGCAGAATATGGCATTACTTCTCGGTGGGATAAAAATTACTTAAAAATTATCAGGTTATTACTAGAAAGACGTGAAAATTTTGCAATTTATGGCGGCATTCGTTTTGGTGGCACAATTACCGTGAAAGATAGCTTCAATCTAGGTTTTGATCACATCGCCTTGGCGCTTGGCTCTGGCAAGCAACGAATGATCAAAATAAAGAATATACTAGCTCGTGGAGTGCGTATGGCATCTGACTTTCTTATGTCGTTACAACTGACTGGCGCTCTTAAATTTGATTCTATAGCAAATCTGCAAGTTCGTATGCCGATAGTTGTCATAGGTGCGGGGCTTACTGCGATTGACACTGCCACTGAAGCTTTAGCGTATTATCCAATTCAAGCAGAAAAATTTCTTCTTCGTTATGAGATATTAGTTGATAAGTATGGAAAGGACTGTGTTGAAAAGGATTGGACAGAGGAAGAGCGCGAAATTGCGAATGAGTTTATATCGCACGCACAATTGATCCGAGAAAAGCAAAAGTTAGCGAAAAAAGAGAGTAGAGAAATAAAAATATTAGAGTTAATGCAGAGTCTTGGGGGAGTGAAAGTTGTATATAGAAAAGAGCTAAAAGATTCGCCAAGTTATCGATTAAATAGCGAAGAGGTGCAAAATGCACTGTCAGAAGGGATTTACTTTATTGAAAACTTAGAGCCAGTTGAAGTTGTGACGGATAAATATAATCATGCTGAATCAATAAAACTAATAGACACAAAATCCGGCGAAATCAAATGCATGAAAGCACGTTCTATTTTTATAGCAGCAGGTACTGAGCCAAATACGGTTATTGCAACAGAAGATAAAAAGCATTTTAAATTAAGCAATGGGTATTTTACTCATTTGAATTCATCAGGAAAAGAAATAGATCCAATATTTTCTCCTAAGATGCAGAATAAAGACAGAATATTAGTATATAAGCAAGGCAATAAAACAATTAGCTTTTTTGGTGATCTTCATCCTTCGTATAGCGGCAGCGTCGTGAAAGCTATGGCAAGTGCTAAGAACGGCTACCCTATTATTTCCCAGCTTTTGAATAGAGTTAATAGCTTCGTTTCTGTCACTCCAGCTAGAATCTCGGAGTCATATGCACAATTGTATGAATGTTGTAATGTAAGAGTAACTTTCACCAAAAAAGATGTCATCCAAGTAGCTGACACTGAGATCCAGAAAAAAAATGCGTGGTCAAGCGTTGAAGATCTGGCTAACAAAGAATTTTTCAATAAAATCAAAGAGCAATTCACTGCAAAGGTTATAAAAGTTCAATATTTAACAGACAAAGTTGTGGAAATAGTGATCAAAGCACCACTTGCGGCAAAGAATTTTAAACCTGGACAATTCTTTAGGTTGCAAAATTTTGAAACCAATAGCAGAAAAGCCAATAATACAAACCTTGCTATGGAAGGTATAGCCGTAACCGGCACTGAAGTAGACAAAAAAAAAGGAATTATTTCCACTATTGTGCTTGAAACTGGCGGTTCCACTAATTTATGTAAATGTTTTAAAGAAGGTGAACAAGTAATTCTTATGGGTCCAACTGGCAGCCCTACTGAGGTTTACTAAGTCTCAATATTAAAGTGATGCCAAATTTTATTTCAAAAAGTAAATAATTTACTAACGCTCGTGCACAAATTAAAAATAAATTATGCACGAGTGTAGCATTGTGAATTAAGAATGCTATATTAAAGCTTACCTCACTATTAAAGCTATCGGTCAGATTAGATTAAAAACCTAATCTGACCGGTTTCTCTATAACCCTCTAAACTCTGATATAATTATATGATAATTAGTTTAATTAGTGGTTAATATGCAAATTGATTTTATTCATATATTGAGATAGCATAAACCATATTGGTTTAAATTATTGTGCAACTTTGTAAATCGTCACTGTTACTCCTACTGACTATATTAATAGTTATAGTCCTAAAATTACCTGAAAATTTGAGCATTGCAGTAAATTGGTCTCTCCCAATTCTAGATTTTGATTTATCTTTTCGTATCATACTAATATCTTTTTTATCAGTTGCATTTTTAGCTGTTCTACCAGCACAAAATTTGACTTTTTCAGAGATGCTATCTTTTGCTGCTTACACTATTAGTTCACTTTATGCAGTTTTATCTGAACATATGATATTGGTTATAATATTCTGTGAATTAATGACCGTCAGTGCATTTTTTACTATCGCAGCTGGCTGTAGAGATAGTGGACCTGCAATAAGGTACGCTTGTGTACACTTTTTCGTTGGAGTGATATTAATAGCAGGATTGGCACTTCAAAGCACTAACCTGATAATTTTGGGTTTATTGATAAATTGCGCTTGTTTCCCTTTTTCGTTTTGGGTTGTTGATGCATATCCTGCTGCATCGCTACATGGCACTACATATCTCTCTTTATTTACCACTAAAGTCTCTTTTTTAGTGATGCTTTTACACACTTATAACCTATGGCAAGATTGTACTGAAATATTAGCGCTTGTAGGCGCCATCACTGCAATTTACAGCATTATATTTGCTTCTCTTGAGCAAAATATTCGTAGATTTTTATGCTATAATATTGTAGGACAAATGGGCTTGCTGATTATTGCAGGAGGTTTACTCAGCCCTTCGGAAAAGGCAATACCAATTTTGATACTGCATATAATCTTCTCTCTTGTTTATCAATCATTATTGTTTGTGGTCAGCAATTCGATTATTTCACGAACAAAAACAATTAGTTTTAATGGAGTAGGTAAACTGATGTCAGTGGAAGGCATGTGTGCTATAATCGCAATACTTACAATGGCTGCATTTCCTGGAACCGCTGGATTTATCAGTAAATCATATATCACAGCTGAAATTGAAATGAACACTGTTGCCTTAAAAGGGTATAAAAATTTATATAAGGTTCTAAATTTGCTGCTTCATTTAAGCGTGGGGCTAAAGTTTCTTTATTACTTATTTATTGCAAAAAGTAAGTCAAAACCTTTAGCAGAGAGGGGGAGCAAAATGACTATGATTATTTTAGCATTTATATGCGTAATCGCTGGCAATCCTTACTTACCTATTTACAATAAACCTTCGATTTTCGATTTTGTGTACAACACAAAAAATGTTTTGTCGCAATTTAATTTGTTACTATGTACCACTTTATTGTTTATTCCTTTACGCAAGTTATTTTACCCGAGAATAAATTTTAAAATGGATGTTGATTGGACTTTTAGAGCTTTCATACCCTATATTGTCTTGCTGTTCAATCAGTTAGTCTCTAAAACTAGAGAAATGTTTGCCAGCATAGTGCAAAACTTGACTAATTCACTTGCTGGTTTATACTTTAATAATATTACTAAACTTAAAGAAGTGCTGGGTTATAACTCAGTGAGTTTTGTTTCAGCTTCTTCTCTCTTTTTAATGAGTATTCTACTAACGCTATTATGTTTAAATCGTTAACTGAAAGTTTAAATTCTGTATTTAGTAAACTAAGAGGAAAGTCGATCATTTCTGAAGATGATTTTAATCTTGCCATGCGTGAAATACGCATAGCCTTAATTGAAGCTGACGTTTCACTTGAAGTTGTAAAAAAATTCATCAACGACATTAAAGATAAAGTGATTGGGGAAAAAGTCATAAAAAGTGTTTCTCCAGCACAAATGATAATTAAAATTGTGCAGGATAATTTAGTTGCAGTTCTCGGATCAGAGAAAAGTGACTTAAATCTAGCAGTTAAACCCCCTACTGTGATTATGATGGTGGGCTTACAAGGTGCAGGTAAAACAACTACCTCAGGAAAGCTTGCTTTAAAGCTAAAAAAGCAAAAGAAAAAAGTGATGCTTGCCTCTTTAGACATTTATAGGCCGGCTGCCCAGAAACAACTTGAGGTGCTGGGTAAACAAATAGACGTACAAACTTTATCTACAGTAATAAATGAGGGGCCTATTGCAATTACAAAAAGGGCGCTGGCAACAGCAAAGAACGATAATTGTGATGTATTAATACTAGATACCGCAGGCAGGCTTCATATTGACAATAATATGATGAATGAGTTGAAAGCCGTAAAGGAAATAGCTTCACCTGCAGAAGTTATTTTAGTAGCCGACGCAATGATAGGCCAGGATGCGGTCAACATTGCCAAATCATTCAATGAGGCAATAGGTGTAACCGGCATTATTCTTACCCGTGTTGATGGTGATGCACGTGGTGGTGCTGCTCTTTCTATGAAAATGATCACCGATTGTCCAATTAAATTTATTGCTTGTGGTGAAAAATTAAGTGACCTCGATGATTTTTATCCCGATAGAATTGCAAAAAGGATACTTAGCATGGGTGATGTTGTATCATTGGTTGAAAAAGCTGCTGAGATTGTTGGTCAGGAAGAAATCGATAAACTGCAAAAGAAAGTAAAAAAAGGTAAATTCGATCTAAACGACCTAGTGGGAATGTTAAAAACTCTGAGTAAAATGGATGGTATTAGCAACATAATGAAATTCATTCCTAGTTCATTCACAAAAAAGCTAAGCAGCGGTGTGCCAGATGACAATAAAGTGAAAAAATATATAGCTATCATAAACTCAATGACTGAAAAAGAAAGGCAAAATCCAGATATTTTAAATGGCAAAAGAAGACTTAGAATTTCTAAGGGGTCCGGAACAAGTGTAACTGAAGTTAATCTTCTGATTAAGCAGTATAATCAAATGAGCTCTGTGGTAAATAAGTTCAGTAAAGTTGACCATAGTAAACTCAAAGAATCTGATTTGATGGATATGCTAAGCAGAAAGTAAGTCAGCAGGTAGTGGAATGAGACGATTGTCAGTAAACCTTTAGCTATATCAAAAGCGGCTTAGGTCTCGCAAAAAAATTTACAGCTTCTTGCTAGCCAAGAAATTTATTATTAATTTTAAGAAATACTATAGCTGATCCAAGCAACATGTCATACCGCGATTCATTCGCGGTATCTCAGCCGCTAACAAGAGATCCCGCTAACAAGCAGCGGGATGACGAAGTTATCGTCATGCCACCGCGAACCGTCATATCGCCGCAGACCGTCATACCGCGATTCATTCGCGGTATCTCTTAGCATAGATCCCGCTAACACGTAGCGGGATGACGATTGTCAAGGTGTCATCCGAGTAGCCTCCTTCCCCTGTCATCCCAGTGCTTGACACTGGGATGGCTTTGTTGCATCGCTACTTATGAAAGGCTAACTATAGCTAGGATTATAAGCAACCTATTGAAAATCTTGTTTTTTTGCAATCAATCTGATCAAATTTAAGAATAGTAATTTATTATTTATATTAGTAAACTTAATTCTATTGAAAATAGCTAAAGCATTGAAATTCTTGAATTTTAGCCGGATTAGTGAGTGGTAGTGAAATTTCTTTTACTCAAATTTAGGTATTCACTGACCGTTCTTGTTATAAATACCAGAATAATAAGCTACTGATATTCTCCATCTTTTTTATCTTTAATCCATCATAGCTAGCGATGCAACAAAGCCCACTGGGATCCAGGAATTTTATTAAGTTGATAAGCATAAAAGTAGCCGTTTTATGTTAAAATACAACGTTTTGATGATTATGAAAAGGCTGGATCCCAGTGTCTGGGCACTGGGATGACAGCAGTCCTACGTCATACCGCGATTCATTCGCGGTATCTCAGCCGCTAACAAGAGATCCCGCTAACACGTAGCGGGATGACGAAGTTATCGTCATGCCACCGCGAACCGTCATATCGCCGCAGACCGTCATACCGCGATTCATTCGCGGTATCTCAGCCGCTAACAAGAGATCCCGCTAACACGTAGCGGGATGGCGGTTGTCGTTTAGCCATAAATATTTAAGAAATTTACCAAACAAAAAAAAGGCAAAAGAAGCCCTAGTCATTGTCTATTTTCAGTATTGGCGTTTTTTTATGTTTTAAACGTTTAATAACCGCGACTCAGCTGCTTTTTAATGCAACTAACCTTTAGTCATAAATGTTTAAGAAATTTACTAAGCAGAAAAAAAGGCAAAAGAAACCCCGTGGTAATTAGTGTTCACTCTCTAATCCTGCAAATTGGCGTACTATACTGTCTTAAACGACTTATAAGCGCGTTTCAGCTTATATAGGTAAAAACCTAGAAATATTGTGAAGACATAAGGTGCACATAGTGCAAAAAATTAAAAATAAGACGCCAACTACGTTGTTTTCTTGCTGTTTAATCTGCACAGATGAAGATAACTGAATACCTTCAGTACCATGATAAGGGGGCTGGCGGAGTTTGTCAAGTAGGTTTTTTCGTTTCTATTGTAATGACAGTTATGGCCTGTGCAAGAAATCTATTGATTTACAGCAGGTTCTTTGTTACAGTTCATAGTTATGCAAAGAAACTTAAAGCCTCATGAGTTTATTTACAGCCAGTGATTTACATAATTTGGAACTGTATAGCTGAGTATTATATATGATAATATTGATAACAAACGATGATGGCTTTGGAAGTGAAGGAATAAAATTACTCAAAGAGATTGCACGGAATTTTGCGTCAGAAATATGGATAGTGGCACCAGATACTGATAGAAGCGGGGCTGCAAGATCTCTTGATTATCCAGTGAAACAATCTATTGGAATAAACCAACATAGTGAAAGGGAATTTAGTGTGTCTGGTACTCCTGCAGATTGTGTCATTATTGCGCTAAATAAAGTTATGAATAAAAAACCAGACTTAATATTGTCCGGAGTAAATATTGGATCAAATGTCGGGGACGATATTTGTTATTCAGGAACAATTGGTGCTGTAATGGAAGGTGCTGCAAGGTCTATACCTTCTATTGCGCTGAGCCAAGTTTATCATGATAAAATAGACTGGCACAATACAAAGGTTTTTGCACCAAAGGTTATTGCCAAGCTAGTTAAGGTTGGTTGGCCTAAAAACATAGTGATGAGTGTAAATTTTCCTGCTACGGAAAAAGTAAAAGGAGTAGAATTTGCTGAACAAGGTGAATATAACATTGATGGGGATTTAACTTTTACTGAAAATTCGAATGGCTTTTTTAGCTTAAATTGGTCTCGAGAGCACTCAGGCAGTGGTAGTGTAAATAAAATAAAAGAAGGATTTATTACTATCACACCAGTAAAATTAGATTTTACAGATTATGATACATTGAATGCTATGAAAAATTCTTGTGCAGACGAATTTTCTTCTATAGCTGACTAAGAAAAACATTTGCATTGCTCCTAATTGATGTTTTCTATTGTGTTATCGCGAGCCATTATTTTTTCTTCACCTGTATCCATGTTTTTAATCTTTAAAGTTTTACTACTCAATTCTTCATCGCCAAAGATTAAAGCAGCTTTAGCATTTGCTTGATTTGCTTTTTTCATTCGGTTTTTAAGTGCTCCGCTATATTCGTAGACTACATATAAACCATTTCTGCGCAATTCATTCGCAAGTGTTAGAGCATGTTCATCAGCCTCTCTGCCGATCGGAATTAGGTAAATAGGTCGCTCTTCTTTCGGAGAATAATTGATTAACTCCATTATGCGTTCAATACCTCCTGCAAATCCTATCGCTGGAGTGTGTTTTCCACCTACTGAAGATACTAAATTATCGTATCTTCCACCGGCAAAAACTGCCCCTTGTGCACCTAAATCTTCTGTGACAAATTCAAATACTGTGTGACAATAATAGTCTAGACCTCGAACTAATTTGCTATTTACAGTGTAAGGTATGCCAAGAGCTTGCAGTCCATTTAACACCTGGTCAAAGAAATATGAAGATTCTTTTGTATAGTGATCACTGATTTTAGGCGCATCAGAAATTATTAATCTATCTTTCTCATCCTTAGAATCCAGTATTCTGAGTGGATTTTTGATCAACCTATTTTTGCTATCTTCTGATAGATCGTTTTGATACTTTGTAAAGTATAAGATCAAAGCTTCTCTATACTTAGTTATTGTTTCACTATCACCTAAAGAGTTGATTTCCAGCTTTACATTTTTATTGATGCTAAATTCAGTTAGTAAGTGCTGAGCGAGTGATATCAATTCAACATCGGCTTTTGAATCTTCTACACCAAAAACCTCAAAATTTATCTGATGAAATTGCCTCTGTCTTCCCTTTTGCGGTCTTTCGTAACGAAATGCAGGCCCTGTTGAAAATAATTTTATCGGCGTTTGCAGTTTTTTTTCAATTAATAGCCTAACAACCGCTGCAGTGAACTCAGGACGTAAAGTTATGCTCTTTCCCCCTTTATCATTAAAGGTGTACATCTCTTTAGTGATGATGTCTGAGCTATCACCTAAAGTCTTTGTGAAAACTTCCGTATATTCAAATATCGGAGTTTGAGCAGGCAAAAAGCCATATAGACTTGAGATTCTGCTTGTTGTTTGCTCTATGTGTTTAAACTTGTACCATTCATCAAACAGGAGATCTTTTGTTCCTCTAACCGTTTGATTAGTCATAGTGTGGTCTCTATACCTGCAACCTCTGGTATGTGGTAGCTCAGCATATTCTGCACTCCTTGCTTTAAAGTAATTGCAGCACTTGGGCATCCAGAGCAAGCTCCTTGTAACTCAACATAAACTATCCCGTCTTTATAGCCACGAAATTTGATATCGCCACCATCTTGAGCAACTGCAGGTTTGATATAACTTTCCATCAATTCTTTTATTCTATTTACAATTTCTATATCATTTTTATCAAAAAATTCTTCATCCGGTATATTATTATCATTTACTCCTTCTTTATCTAGTGCTTTTCCACCTGAAGTAAAGTGATCCATGATTGTAGTTAAAATTTCTACTTTTAATGTATCCCAATTAATTCCACCCAATTTTGTTACTGAAATAAAATCATGACCAAAAAACACTCTTACCACATGTTCTATTTGAAAAAGATTTGCTGCTAACTTGGAGTTTTTTATTTCATCTGCATTTGAAAAATCAGCCGTTTCTCCTTCGTTTAGAATTGCAAATCCAGGGAGAAATTTCAGTGTGTTTGGATTTGGTGTTTCTTCAATCTGGATGAACATGTTATTTACCATGACAATTATAATTGTTACTATTTAATCATAAAATGATAAAAAAATATACATGTCATTCATCTTTTTTCTTTTTTTAGTATTCATAGTAGTTACATTTGTTTTGCCTAGCATTGTTGTATTTTTTCTTTTCCTGACAAAAAAAAATAACATAAGTTTCATGATGAACTCTATATTGAGTAAGTTTTTGAACGAATTTAATAGCAGTAGAAGTTATACTGAAAATTACACTGGTGATAACATGTCCAAAGATGAGGCATTAAAGATACTGGGGCTGAATCCTGAGGCAAGTCAAAATGAAATTAATAAAGCATATCAAAATTTAATGAAATTAGTTCATCCAGATAAAGGAGGCTCAGAGTATTTTGCACAGAAATTAAATGCGGCACGTGATAGGTTGCTGAAGAGGTAGTAATTAATATCGCTTTAAACTTTTTATTTGTGTGTAAAGGATAAGTTGCTACAATAAAACGAGTTAAAGGTAGAGAAAGCTTTAAGTTATGCAGAAAAAAAAAACAACGATAGAAGAAGAAAAAGGCATATTAGGGTGGATAGAATATAGATTGCCTATATTTTCTTTTTTGAAACACACTGCTTCTTACCAAGTGCCAAAAAACTTAAATTATGCTTGGAACTTTGGCTCTTTGGCTGGTATAGCGCTAATTTTACAAATAATAACAGGTATATTTCTTGCTATGCACTACACTCCGCATGTTGATTATGCGTTTAATAGTGTAGAGCGCATAATGCGAGATGTGAATTATGGGTGGTTAATACGCTACACTCACGCTGTTGGAGCATCGCTCTTCTTTATGGTAGTCTATGTTCATATAATGCGTGGATTATATTACGGATCTTACAAGAGGCCACGAGAGGTGGTGTGGTTTGTTGGTATATTTATATTTTTTGCAATGATGGCAACTGCCTTTATGGGATATGTATTGCCTTGGGGACAAATGAGTTTCTGGGGTGCAACAGTTATAACCAATTTATTTTCTGCTATACCTTTAGTTGGAAATAAAATAGTTATATGGTTATGGGGTGGTTTTTCAGTGGATAACCCAACACTTAACCGTTTTTTCGCTCTGCATTATCTTCTGCCTTTTGTTATTATTGCTTTAGCTATGCTTCATGTGATAGCTCTGCATAGGTTTGGCTCTGGTAACCCAAGTGGAGTGGAGGTAAAATCAGATAAGGATACCATTCCTCTCTATCCTTATTATATAGTCAAGGATTGCATAACTTTTGGTCTGTTTTTTGTAGTTTTGTTTGCATTTGTTTTCTATGCTCCTAATTATCTTGGACATCCAGACAATTATATAGAAGCTGATTCTATGGTCACTCCGGTACATATAGTGCCAGAGTGGTACTTTTTACCTTTTTATGCAATGCTACGTTCAATTCCAGATAAACTTACTGGTGTGCTTACCATGTTTGCGTCTATTTTAGTTTGGTTTTTGTTACCTTGGCTTGATAAATCAAAAGTTAAAAGTGGTGCTTATCGCCCAGTGTTCAAAAAATTTTTTTGGGTTTTCGCAATAAATTTTGCACTTCTTGCCTGGCTTGGAGGACAAGAGGTGAAAGAGCCTTACATCACTATGAGTAGGCTATCCACTCTTTATTATTTTGCATATTTTGTAATAATTTTACCACTGCTTAGTAAATATGAAAAGCCAAAAGAACCACCAAAAACCTTAAGTGATTCTGTGCCGGAGATGAAGTAATGCTGATGAGAAGTATGTTAGCTATACTTTGCATATTGTTTTTTGCTAATTTTGTGTATGCAGAAGAATTCAAGCCATCACCAAATAAAAAAATGGACTGGAAATTTGATGGAATTACCGGATCTTTCGATAGAGAGTCAATTCAACGAGGCTATAAAGTGTATAAAGAAGTCTGTGCTGCTTGTCATTCAATGAATAGGATAGCATTTCGTAATTTGCAAGATGTTGGTTTTTCTGAAGAAGATATAAAACAGATTGCAGCTTCTTATCAAGTTAAAGATGGTCCGAATGATTTGGGTGAAATGTTCGATAGACCTGGAGTACCTTCGGATTATTTTATTGCACCTTTTGATACAAAAGAAGCAGCTGCAGCAAGCAATAATGGTGCAGTTCCACCAGACTTATCGTTAATTATTAAAGCAAGGCATGATGGTGCAAATTATGTCTATTCACTGTTAACAGGCTATCAAAACGGCGAGCACGATGAAAATGATTTATACTTCAACCCTTACTTTTCAACAGGCAGGTTAGCTATGGCGCCACCACTTTCTGAAGGAATGGTGGAATATGATGGTGCAAGACAAGCCACAGTTGAAAATATGGCGTATGATGTGATAAATTTTTTACAATGGGCAGCAGAGCCAGAATTAGAGCGCCGGCATAAACTTGGATTAAAAGTAGTGGCGTATTTTATAATTTTAACAGTGTTTTTTGTATTAACTAACAATAGAATTTGGAGCAAACTCTATAAAAAGAAGTGATAGTCAATTTTGCCTCAAATACAATGGTTGTCATCCAAGTAGCTAACACTGGTTCCTTTATGACGGCAGTGCCCAGAGGTGTCATGCAAGTAGCTGACAACATAGAAACGAAAAACTTACTTGACAAACTCCGCCAGCCCCCTTATCATGGTACTGAAGGTATTCAGTTATCTTCATCTGTGCAGATTAAACAGCAAAAAAAACAACGTACTTGGCGTCTTATTTTTAATTTTTCGCACTATGTGCACCTTATGTCTTCACAACATTTCTGGGTTTTTACCTACACAAGCTGAAACGCGCTTATAAGTCGTTTAAGACAGTATAGTACGCCAATTTGCAGGATTAGAGAGTGACAACTAGCTAACACGGGGTTTCTTTTGCCTTTTTTTCTGCTTAGTAAATTTCTTAAACATTTAAACTAAGGTGAGTTGCATTTAAAAGCAGCTAAATTGCAGTGTTTAAGACTTAAAAAACGCCAATACTGAAAATAGACAATGACTAGGGCTTCTTTTGCCTTTTTTTCCGTTTGGTAAATTTCTTAACGTTTGTAGCTAAAAGAGCCCAAGAGAGGTGTCATTACCCCGCCAACAATGTTGCAAAAAACGTAAAATTAGAGAAAAGCATTTCTCGAAAACTTCTATGTCCAAAAACAAGAGTGCCATTTATTTATAGTGCCAACAATCAATTAACCATCAGTTTCAATGAATGATATGAACATATTATTTCAAGGAAAGTTCATGGGAAATAAGAGATTAGCTATACGGATTAGCTGTAGCTATGAAACTAACCGGTTGGCAGAAAAGTATTTGTTAGATGCTTATGAAAAAGCCGTGTCAAAGCAAGTAAGCCAAAAAAATTTAAAACATAAAAATGGGATTCAAGGAGGATCAAATGGTAACAGTGAGTTTATATGCAAGAGTTTCTTCGGGGAAACAAGCACAAGAAAATACAATAGCAAGTCAAGTTGCAGCTTTAGAGAAGCAAATTAGTACGGATGGATACAAATTATTAAGTGAGTATAAATTTATTGATAATGGCTACAGTGGATCTAATCTAGTCCGTCCTGATCTAGAAAAGTTACGTGATAAAGTAACAGAAGGTAAAATTGATAGAATTTACATTCATTCACCTGATCGCTTATCTAGAAAATATGCATATCAAATGGTATTACTTGAAGAATTTGAGAAAGCAGGAGCAGAAACGGTTTTCTTAAATTATGAGATTAACGATAATCCAGAATCTCAATTGCTGTTACAAATGCAAGGTATGATAGCAGAATATGAACGAGCGAAAATTATGGAACGAAGTCGTCGCGGAAAGATTTATGCAGCTAATAAAGGTTGTGTAAGCGTAATGGGAGGAGCTCCTTATGGTTATCGTTATATAGATAAATATATGGGAGGAGGACAAGCTTTATTTGAAATAAACGAAGAAGAAGCTAATGTTGTTAGGAAAGTATTTTTGTGGATAGGAAGAGAAAGGACAAGTATTGGGGAAGTGTGTCGTCGGCTAAACACTATGTCTATTATAACACGAACAGGAAAAAAGTACTGGGATAGAAGTGTGATTTGGGGTATGTTAAAAAATCCTGCTTACAAAGGACAAGCGGCTTTTGGTAAAACAAAAGTAGGTATAAAGTTACAACATATCAGACCACAGAAACATTCTTGTGAACAACCGAAAGATAATTACTCTACCTATTCTGTTGAAAAAGCAAATTGGATTTATGTTAAAGTGCCAAATATAGTGGACGAAGATGTATTTGATATAGTTCAAGAACAATTAGCTGAGAATAGAAAAATAGCAAGGACAAGAGAAAGAGGAGCAAAATATTTACTACAAGGTTTAATCGTATGTAAGCGTTGTCGTTATGCATATTACGGAAGTCCTGTAAGAAATAAGCGAGGAGAAAAAATTGATCATTATGCTTATTATCGTTGTATTGGTAGAGATTCTTACCGTTTTGGTGGTAATAAAATTTGTGATAATAAACACATTCGTACAGATGCATTAGAAACAGCCGTTTGGGAAGAGGTTAAGCATTTATTGAAAAATCCAAATAGGGTTTTAGAAGAATACAGGCGTAGACTTTCAGAGCTTAAAAAATCATCATGGGATCAAAAAAGCGATTTACTAGAGAAACAAGAAAATAAATTAAAACGTGGTATTGCTAGACTTATTGATAGTTATGCTCAAGAATATATTAATCAAGAAGAATTTGAACCACGAATTAAAGCAATGAAACAAAGTTTAAAAACAATTGAAGAGGAGAAGAAAAGGATATTCGATCAAAAGAAATTAAAACAGGAATTAACTTTGGTTGTAACCAATTTAGAAGACTTTTCTTCCAATATTACATCAAACCTTGATAACGCAGACTGGCTAACTAAACGTGATATTATTAGAACGTTAGTCAAGAGAATTGAAATTAACCTTGAGGACGTAAATGTGGTATTTCGTGTAAAAGAGCTACCAAACTCTCCTGGAAATAATCGAGAAGAAAAGAAAAATTTGCAACATTGTTGGCGGGGTAATTAATCCCTTGCTTGGTACCCCACCATTCATATTCTATAACCATTACTCACTAATTCTTTAGTGATTACCGTAATACATAGGTAAGTCAATAAAAAAATACACCTTTCCTTCTTCAGTTCTAAGAAATTGTCAAAAGTCTCAAAAAGATGAGTTAAAATAAAAAGAAGAATAGTGGAAGTTTAGTTGTTTACACTTTCATGCTATGCCCATAGCATCATATATTACTTAACCTTGCAATAATTTTTTTATTCTTGCTGCTTCTTCAAACTCTAAATTTTCAGCATGCTCTATCATTTGCTTTCTCAAGTCATCCTTATTAGTATTTACTTTTGGTTCTGCTATTGCCCTCTCCTGTAAGGTGTTTGATATAGGTTTTATTATAGTCTTCGGGACAATATTGTGCAATATATTATGTTCTTCTTGTTTTTTTCTTCTTCTTTCAGTCTCTCTTAATGCACGATCTAAAGAACCAGTGATTTTATCTGCATATAAAATTACTCTACCTTCAGCATTACGTGCAGCACGACCGATCGTTTGAATGAGCGATGTTTCTGATCGCAAAAATCCTTCTTTATCAGCATCTAAAATTGCAACCAAACCACACTCTGGAATATCAAGACCTTCCCTAAGCAAGTTAACACCTACTAAAACGTCAATTTCTTTAGATCTTAATTTACATATAATTTCTATTCTCTCCAGCGCACCAATATCAGAATGCAAATAACTCACTCTCATATTTAATTCACTCATATATTCAGCTAAATTTTCAGCCATTTTTTTTGTCAGTGTAGTGATTAAAACACAAAATCCCTTTCCTATTGTCACTTGTGCCTCATGAATTACATCATCAATTTGACTCTCTATTGGTTTCACAATGCAGATTGGGTCTGTAAGCCCTGTTGGACGGATAACTTGCTCTATAAATACATTATTGGTCTTTGCCAACTCATACTTTCCAGAAGTAGCTGAAATGTAAATAGTCTGCGGCCTAACTTTCTCCCATTCTTCAAATTTTAATGGACGATTATCAAAAGCGGAAGGGAGCCTGAAGCCATAGTCAATCAATTTCTTTTTACGTGCCTCATTACCACTGTACATCGCACCAATCTGAGGAACGGTGACATGACTTTCATCAACAAACAAAATTACATCTTTGGGTAAATATTCAAACAAAGTAGGCGGTGGATCCCCAGCTTCCATTCCATAGAGATAACGCGAATAATTTTCAATACCTTTACATATTCCTGTTGTTCTCATCATTTCAATATCAAAATTAGTGCGTTGCTCGAGGCGCTTTGCTTCAACAATCTTGTTTTGCAAGTAGTAATAATCCAAGCATTCATGCAGCTCTTTTTTGATTAGCTCAACTGTCTGCAACAGAGTCTCACGTGATGTAATGTGATAGCTGTTTGGAAAAATGGTGATTGTATTTAGGCTTTTGGTAATATTACTCGTTATAGCATCAATTTCAGAAATTTCTTCTATTTCATCACCAAGCAGCGATAAACGCCAAGCTTTATTTTCATAATAGGCAGGAAATATATCGATAATATCGCCACGCACTCTGAAATATCCTCTCTCAAACCTGGTATCAGAGCGCTTGTATTGGAGATCAGCTAAGTTACTCAAGAAATCATTAACATGAATTTTATCTCCAACACTTAAAGATATAGTCATGCTGCGGTAGCTTTCAGGCGAACCAAGACCGTATATGCAAGAAACACTGGCAACTACGATCGTGTCCCTGCGCTCCAAGAGGGAGCAGACGGCAGAATAACGCAGCATGTCAATTCTGTCGTTGATTGCAGAGTCTTTTTCGATATAAGTATCAGTTTGCGGCAAATAAGCTTCGGGCTGATAGTAATCATAATAAGAAATGAAATATCCAACAGCATTATTGGGAAATAATCCTTTCATTTCCTCATAAAGTTGTGCTGCTAAGGTTTTATTGTGTGCCATGATCAGCGCAGGTCTGTTTGTCCTTGCTATAACATTTGCCATAGTGAAAGTTTTCCCAGAACCAGTAACCCCAAGTAAAACTTGGTCTCTTTTATTGCTATTTAGCCCCGCAATTAAACTATCGATTGCCTGCGGTTGATCTCCAGCGGGTTGAAAATGTGTAGTGATTTGAAATTTCATAGACTTTACTTACTATCTTTGATTCATTGCATAGTGAACACTATATTGCTTTTAAGATAAGTTGTATAGCTATAAACTTTCCGTAAAGCCATAAAACATTAACCAACAATAGACTTCTTGCATAACCATATAACAAACTTTTATTGGGAATAGAAACGAAAAACTTCCTTGACAAACTCCGCCAGCCCCCTTATCATGAAACTGAAGCTATTTCATTTAACTTCGCAATCTGTGCAGATTAAAACGACAAGAAAACTTGTATTTGTCGTACTATGCTTAATTTTTTGCACGATGACACTCTCGCATATAAACTCACTACTTTCATTTGTTTCTTTCTCTCTATTTTCTTTTTTTCTCTTTATCAATCTCTCTATCAGTTGCCCGTATACATCCGATAAGCGTTTATCTGCTAACTCATCAGGCTCATATCGACAAGTTACAGTTAATACCTTTTTTCTCATTGTTTCTCCTGTAAATATTTTTATAGTTCGGGCACTCCTTTTTTCCATAAATCCATTACTCTTGCGAAAAAGACGCAACTGTTAACCTTCGTTTTGTTTTACTTTTATGCACAATTTTGGAAACACATAGCGCTATCTTTCATCAATTGAGCACTCTCCCAAATCATCAAGCTTCTTTTTTCCCTCTAATGATAAAATTTCCCTTTTTCCATAATCACCTCTTTCTTAGCCACAGCCCTTCTAAATTTTCACAAGCTCTTCTTTTGCCACTATCACACCTGCTGCTGATACGACCCTTATTTTTCTATGAACTCTCTCTGCTTATTTGCGATTTTTACGTTCTCTAACACTTCTTTTATCTCTTTATTATTTCTCGCATAATCCATTGCCGTTTTGCCAGATTTATCCTTTTGCTCTATATTTGCTCCGGCTTTTACTAGCTCTTCTACTATTTTTATTTCACTTACCATGCAGGCAAGGTGCAACGGAGCAAATTTGCTACTTCGTTCCACTGCGTTTATATCTGCTCCTGCCTTTATCAGCTCCTTTGTATTTTCTAGACGTTGTCCCATTACTGCTAAGTGCAATGGTCTATATTGTCCTGCATCCGCCACATTTACATCTGCTCCCTTTTTGATTAATAATTTCACTTTTTTTGGATCTGGCATTCCCACCGCATAATGCAACATCGTCCTCCCTTTTGTGTCTTTTTTATTAATATTTTCTATTGAGTTATCTAATACTTCTTTCCACGACTTATTAAACTCTTCTCTTTCTTTCTTACTAAATTTTACCATAATGTTCCTCAGCTATTAATGCAATTTAAAGTGCCTCCAATTTGGCTCACTTTAGCGCTTAGCAAATCTTGTTTGTTTACTAGCTACTTTTTCACTTAGGGCTGTTTTGGCATGGAAAAGCAACTTCTTTTTTTCAAAAAACACACATTTTTACCGAATGTTAATGTAGTGTATGAAGATATAAATATATGTATTTAATTCATTAAGCATATAGGTTGTTTTTCTTCCCAGGACCTGTTCAAATGTCGATGTTCGTGCCAAGTTAAAACGCCTCCGTAAAATACTAAAATGTAGTTTTCTAGCTCGTATGTTGCATTTTTTTGCTTTGAATCCAATTCGTTTTCAAAATGAATGTAGTGTTCTGCTACGCTAAATCTTATTATTTTGGGGGTAGAGAAATTCTTTACTTGATAGTGGTGAACGGCAAAAAATCTTTCTAAAATTGGCTTGTATTTTAAATTCCACACTTGTTCAGATAGCTTATCACTTCCTAGTAAAAACCTTTTTCCCCTCTCTTCTATACTACTTACTGGAAAACATGCGTTTATTTCTCCTAAACTCCAACTGTCCGATAATACTATCTGCGCTTTCGCAAACTTAATCTCAGGTAATAAGCTCTGTGGTAGCGGATATAACGTTTTTAAATTATTCCACTGATGACTTCTTTCATAAATACCGTTATAATTCTTTGTGTGAGGCTCGGTTTCTCCAAGTATTGCTACATCTAGCCTATACAGATCATTACTTAATGCCTGCTCATAATGAATCCGAAAAGTACCAAACTTAAAAGTTGGATTTAAGATTTTTAGCTCAAATGTGTTCTTCCGACCAAATGATAACACTGGTCCATCTTTTTCTATTTTTACCCCCGAATAGTCAGAAAGAAGATCTCCAAATAAACTCTCATCCAATATAAATCTCTGCGCATTATAATAATCGTTAAAAATCCTCATTAGCCGTGATCTTGCAGGTAATGATAGTTTTGCTAGTTCTACTACTGCATCAACAAAGAAGTCTTTCGGAACATCTTTTATCCCTATCTGTAATTCAAAAAAGTGTTCTCCGGGTGGCTCTTCAATAATTGTAATATCTTCTATATTTGCCCATTTTAATGCTATTTTTAGTGACGCTGGTGTTCCTCTTAAACGCTGAAATTTTATTCCTTCTTTTATCGCCTTTCTTTTGTCTTTTACCCAGCGTAGAATTTCCCCCAATCCATATTCTTCAACCAACCACGGCAATATTTTTTCCCCTAGGCTAAATTTAAATCCTTTTACACAGCTTGGGTCTACTTTGTAATCGATTGCATCAATCAGCGCTTTTTCTTGCTTTGTTGCGTTTGGTGGTAATAGCATTAATTCAACTCAACATTTAAACTTCTTAAGGCAGCACACTCATTCCCCAGTACCACAACATCCTCTCTTGGCTCGATTAATTCTACGTTTTCTACCCCATCCACAAACAGGTTGGCTATAATCCATGATTTCGTTACTTTCCATCCTAATCTTTTCGTTGTTTCAAATTTTTCGATAAATTGCTTCTTCACCGTTTCAATAATATCTGGTCTTTTAATGCTAATTTTACTGTGGATATCTATTTCTATAATATTGCAACTTACCACTTCTATTGTATCTGTTAAAATCCTCACATCCTCCCTGTTTAGCTGATTTCTGACAATTTCTAGTAATTCTTCTGGCAGTGTGGATAATTCTGTTGATAAGATTGAAACTTGTACTTTTCCTGGTACAGGTGATTCTACTAATGCATCTTTTACTCTCGTATCTGCTGATAATGCATAATACCGATAATTTCCTCCTGTGCTTGAGCCAACTATTCTTGCCTTGATTCTTTTTCTAAATCGTTCATCCTTTTCCCCGTTCTCCCTTTCCACTCCGTAAAATTCAGCTAAATCATCAAGTTCTTCTCCCCTTGCAAACTTAAGTAAGTTGCCCCTTGCTGCTTCGTTTATTCTTTCTCTGAGCAAAAGTTCTCGCCATGCTGCTACCTCTAAAATCTTTATTGCTGGGTCACTTTCTACTAATGCTGTAAAACTTGAGTCTCGACGTATCAACTCCTCCTTCATACGTGAAAAGATTTCTTCGAAGTTCAGTGGCTCAATAATGTTAGGCTGCTCCATCTTTATACCACAACTCCATCAAAGCGAATCTTTTCCCCCATTGGTAAGTACAATCCTTCTAGGTCAAGCGTTACTTTTCCTTCTTTCACTTCTGTTATTTTTACTTTTTCTAACTTAAATCTCTTTTCCCACTTTTGTAGTGCTTCTGCTGTTGCTGCGTAAATTTCTAATGTAAAATCACGATTTACTGGCTTATCTACTAATTCAAATAATCTTGAACCGTAATCTCTTCTCATGATTCTACTACCAATTGGTGTGGTCAAAATATCAACTATTGACTGTTTCAGATGGTCCAAATCTTCTAATTCCTTACCTGTTTCAGCACTCATTCCCTTCATATCTTTATCCAGAAAAAACGCTGCTACTTCCACTTACTACCTTAAAACCACATGAGGCTAAATCACCAACTCGTGCAATACCAATATCATTAACAAATACGCTGTTTGACCCCTGCGTTAGTTTCTCACCTAGAGTTAAGATATCTCCTTTTCGACAAACAGATCTACCGTTTACAAAAACGTCGTTACTTCCACTCATACAAACATGAACCGGTATCCCCATGCAATGATCTCCTATACAAACTATAGCTCTTCTCATGTCAATTGAGATCAACTCTCCTTCCCTTAAGTTTTATTCCTTCTTTTGTCATCTCTATACTCGATTTTCCAACTTTTAGCGTTATTTTATCTACTACTTCAATCTCAAGATGATGATTCTCCTTATCGTACGATAATTTCGTTCCATCCTTAAATTCTAAAATATGCGCGTCTTTTCGGCATTCCGAGGGAAAATACTTCTGCTGATAAATTGCCGGTAACACCACCCCTAATGACAACTCTCCATATGGCGATAATACCATCACCTGCTCATCAATATCTGGGGAAAACCAACTTCTATCTTCTCCCGCTCTTGTTGTTATCCACGGTAACCAATCGGTTAAAAATTCTCCTACCTTTACCCGCACTCTTGCTTTTTCATAGTCTACTTCTTTAACTAGACCTATACGAATAATGTTCGCTAGCCTTCTATTTAGCTCTGCAATCGCAAAATTATGGTCTAACATTTTCCCCCACACTAATAATATGCGCCAGTTTCTAACCACATTGATTGACCTGTATGTAGCTCGTGAACCCATTCTACCAGCCACACTAAATATGCATCCAACTCTGGTTTAAAATTGTCTACTTCCGCTGATAAAAATTCACCTGCTGAAACATTTTCCACGTCCCAAGTATTTTTATTCACTACTCTTGCAACTTCTGTTGCTAATTCTCTCACAACTATCGAGGAATCCTCGACTGTTCCATCAACTACTACTCTTGCCTCAAATCTAGCCCTCAACGCTAATTCCTCAGTCCCAGGGTCTTTTCCTGGTTCTAAACTTGCAAGCTCTACAAATACTGCTGGGGCTATTATTTCCCGACGCTCTGCTCTATACACTTCGCACGTTTGTATTGCTGGGATTTCTTCTTTTAGCGTTTTACAAATTGCCTCATGTAAACCTTTCCAAAATTCTTTCATTGCTTCTTTAAAAGAACATTCAACTCATGCTCAAAATATTCCTCAAACACTTTTCCTGTTTTATAACTAGCCATTTCTTTTACTATCTTTTGTACATTTTCTCCGATCGGTACAGTAACTTCATGAATCGGCAAGGCTGTCCTTCCTCTTCGTCTAAAAATACCTCTATGTCCGGTTGGCATCTTAGCAATAAATGCTCCTTCAAACATATGTTTTCCTGCTTTTGCTCCTTTTGCCATTTGTTTCATATTGCCAAGCTTTGAAGATTTTACTCCGTATAACCCTATCTTTACTAGAGCCCTCTGATAATTTCTTGTTGCTCTGGTTATCCATAATCTTTTTCTGATTAATTGCCGTTTTATTTGCACATCTTTACTTAGTTCTTTCGTAGCTTGCTCTTTTGTCCACAATGCCGTTTTGTTTAATGCTCTTACTGTTGCTCGTGTTATCTTAGCTTGGCTAGCTTCAATACTTTGAATTATTTTCTCAATGCTGCCGCTTATTCCAATTTCAACACGCATTTACACCCCTGACGCTTGAATTTTCCAGATCATTCCAGAGTTATCTCTGAGTGGCGGTGAGTGTACTCTGTATCTACAACTACCTATGGAAAAAGTATCTCCCACCATTGGCTTTAATACATCAAACACACTTACTTCTAAAGTCAAAATTTCTCCTACAAATTGTCCTTCACCAATTCCATATAATTTATCTGGCTGTTGCTTTAATATCTGCACCATGTACGACTTATCCCTTGACTCATACAACGCTTGCTCTCCTAAATGTGCAAAACAATCTTTCAATAATCTTTTTATTTTTTCTTGCATACTTTACCTTTATGCACTAATCTCTACATGCACGCTAAGAAGGGGCATACTGGTAGAGCACTTTCATGCCTCACCACTTTTGTAGTTGCTCTACCAGTATTGTTATGCTGCAACGACTTTGATTAATATTCCTGGGCGATGGCACATTGGTAAAGGATTTGACTGAGTATGTAAATCGGTCCCTCTATCAAACCTTCTTGGCTCTTGTTTTGCATATAATGGCTGCCCAAGGGTATTCACTGTTTCATTAAAGTCTGCTGGTGCAAAGTAAGTAGTAAATGTGTTGGCTGTACCAAGTGGAAAACAGTTCTCTAATTGCACATAAGTCAACAATAATTTTTATATAAACCAAAATAACATATTTCCTACATAATCTTTAATAATTTTACATACAAGAGCAGTGTGCTTCCATGGTTCTCTCCGCGGTCTGATATGACAACAAACTTGTCAAGCCGCACTATACTTGTTAGGTGGAAGTGGACGGCAACATGTGCCCAACGAAGTCTAGGCTTCAAGGTTTTTTCTTGCTTATCCCTTCCATCGGCATTACTACCTCGAGTAAAATTATTGTTTATGCTCCTCTTAATTGTAATAACAAAATTCTGTTTTATTGACCAACATCCTGTGCATAATTACAGCCAATTTTCTTGCTACTGCTACAATTGCTTTCTTCATCCCTTTTTTCCTTGCAAGTTTTAACCCCCAGCTTTTCAACTTAAAATTTTTCTTACTAACTGTAAGTAAGACTTGTGCAGCTTCATATAACATACTTCGACATTCCATGGGCCCCATTTTTGATATACTACCATGCCGATCAATTTCTCCAGAAGCATATTGTCTTGGTGTTAACCCCATATACGCTCCAACTGTACTAGATCTTTCAAATCTATTTGGGTTATCCACTGTTGCTTTATATGTCATTGCTACTATAGTACCAACACCTGGAGCAGTAGTTAATAATTTACAATCCTCATCTTTTTTGCCTTGTTCTAAGAGCATCTTGTCAAGTTTTTCCAATGACTTCTCTATTGCCTCTAAACTACAAACTAACGCTCCAATTGAAGCCTTACTTATTTCATCCAAATCTTTAATTGCTTTTTCTATTCTTAAAGACAAGCTTTCAAATTTTGACCCTTGACCGAGCTTTATCCCGTATATTTTTAATAACCCTCTTATTGTCCCAACAATCTGCTGGTAGCTGCATGTTAACTGTCTTCTACTTCCAAGTGCTATTTTAATTTGACAAGATTCATCCGATTTTACTAGTACTTCTTTATATAGCCCAGCCCTCATCATTTGAGCTATACCTCTTGCATCATTCTTATCGTTTTTATTGATTCTTGCAGACAAAGCTGCTGCCATATGTCTTGCATCTACACAAACTACTGGCAAGCCAAAACTCCTTAATTTTTTGCACATTGATATTGAAAGTTGTCCACTTTCTACTCCTATAGTTTCGTAATTTTTGCCTTGTTCAAGCAAGTACTCTGCTATTGCCTTGCTTTCGCTTGCAACAACTCCTTCTTTAACAATCTTTCCTTTCTCATCAACGATACTAATGAAAGTTTCTTTGAGTGAGACATCTAATCCGCTATAATATTTCATGAGACTACTCCTACTGTAAAAGTTTAAATTGTTTTTGAAGAACTTATTCTACTGAATTCGTTACTTCGTGTTAAAATAATGGAGTATGTCTCTCCATCATTCAACAGCAATTACAGTATGTGCCCCGTATCTTTTTCTATAAACCTTCTCACATTTCCTTCAGGGTCAGTTGCTTGTCCTCTGTACTCCTCAAATGTTATTCCACAGAACGTAAATCCTGATCTCATATCGTTCCTTAGCGCTGCTCCTTCTTGCCATCTCTCGTATGCTTCTTTTACTTTGGCATGAGAAGTTAAAGCGTCAAAAAACTCTGGGCTTACCAGCGCATGAATCCCCGTCATATATTCACCACTTAAGTTGTCCTCAACATGCCTCAATACTTCCAGACACTTACGCTTTACATCGGTGGTTGCTGTTCCCAGTGCAAAATTTACTACTTTCGGTGTAATTTCAAATTCGTTATACAGATTTAATAACTCTGACCCATCTGCGTCTAAAATTATTCCTTTGAGCGCCCCCATTCGCAAATGTTCTAACGTTATTGCGTGTTTGTTTCTCATCAATTGCAAATGATCGGTTATTACATCTGCAAGTGCTTTTAGTTCACTCTCTGACCCAAATGCCCTTATTCCTTGTACTTCTTCAGGCAATACTACGTCATCATGTGGAATATGTGGAATCGTAAACGTCCTTATTTTCCTTTTTCCTCTTTTCCCTACTGTTGCTGGTGCTCCCGGAACTTGCGTTGGTAATAAACTCAATACCCCGTTTTGCTCTTCTATCGTAATATGTCGAAATCTTACCGATCTACTTGGAAATAAATTTAAGCTTTCCGCACGACCATAATTTATCGGCAATATGTTTATTGCTTTAGTTAATTCCGTCATACTAAATGCTGGATTTGTAAATGGATTTTGCATTCTTTCCCCCTTTCCCTTTAATGCTGTGTGTTTTAAGTTGTTTCTATGTAAGTTGCTGAGTCTGGTAGCTCGTTAAACTCCCTTGCGGATGATAACGCCTCGTGCTTCAAGTTGTTTTATTGCTGCAGCTTTTTGCTCTTCTGTTATATTTGCTGGCCACACCACTGCATGATCTGCTAGCATTGCTATACGAGTAATGATTACTGCTTTGGTGGTTTCCGTTGCGTTTATATCACTTGTTATTACACCTATTGCTGTTTGCGTCCCATCCGTGGCTGTCGGATTTATTATCTTAATCATGTTATCTTTATCATAGCCAACAACTGTTCCAAGTTTGAGGTTTTGTCCTTTGGCTACGGTTATTTCCTCTCTTGTATAATCTCTATATACTTCATATTTCAGAAGATCACCTAAATTGTTTGTTTCAGTTATACTTGTCATGTTTTTTCTCCTATATTTGTTACTTAAAAAAACTGCTTAAGTTTTTCTAAAATTTTGATGTTAAGTTAAAATAAATCTTCTAACGTAATCACTTTGTTGATTATATCTTTCAAGTGCTGGTTTTCAGTCGCTCCGTTTGCAGCAATAAGTACCCAAAATATTTGTTTCTTTGACCTAGTTTTCTCTTTATAAATTGCCTCTTTTTTTCTTAACTGTTCTATATATTCTTTTGTTATCGTATAAGGCTTATCACTGTATTTTATTTCACAAAGTGTCGTACATCCATCCTCTCGATCAAACACCAAGTCTATCTGAGCACCACTTTCTTCGCTGTCTTTCTCTGGGTGATATTGCCACTCACCACATACAGTTAGTATATGTTCCATCTCTAGTTTTCTTTTAATCGTATTGGCATGTTTAAAACACACTGCTTCAAATGCTTGTCCTGTCCATGTTAGCCAAGCTGGTTTTTTTATTGCTAACTCCCAATAATGAACATCACTTGTTATTGCCTTTTTCATTACTTCTCTGAATGGTTCAATCCACGTTAGATAAAATAACACATATTCGTCCATTACCCTGTAATATACTCCTCTCTTTGCCTTATTCAGTGGTAAAAAACCTCCAATAAATCCTGCTGCTTCTAAGCTCCTTAGTTTAGTAGTTAAGTACCCACCTTCAGTGATTTTAGTTGCTTTTATAAGTTCTTTCCTGCTGATCCCTTTTGGCTTTCTTGCAATCGCACGAATAATATTTATATATATTTCTGGTTCTTCATACAACGAGTGGAACAACATATCAAATTCATCAAATAACAAACCTTCCTTCTGAAAACAGATCGCATTAATATTTTGTGCTGCTGATAATCCTTGACTTACTTCCTTAAGGTAGTGTGGTATCCCTCCCATAGCCATATAGATCTGTAATATCTGCTGGTGATTAAGATTGACTCCTGAATACCTTAGATACTCTTTAGTTTCACTTAAGTTAAAAGGCTGCAAAGGTATTCTTGCAGTAATACGGTTATGTAATCCTCCTTTATTATAGATTAAATTTTCTAACATCCATGATGCTGCTGAACCACACACGATCAATATAAGCCTTTTTCGATATGTCCAATATACATTCCAGTAGTGTTCCAGTGCTACTAAAAATCCAGATTTTCTTGCAGCAAGCCATGGCAACTCATCAAAAAATAAAACAACCTGCTCATTTCTATGAATATCAATCGAAAGAGTTAATTGATGCAATGCATCCATCCAGTTTTTAGGCAAAGCCATTCTTACACCATTGTAAAAAGATCTAGATAATGATTCTGCAAAGATCTCAAGCTGCTCCTTCAAAGCACCTTTGTTGAGACCTGTCTGCTCAAATAGGATTACATCACGTTTGTTGAAAAATTGTTTTATTAAATATGTTTTTCCTACACGACGTCGACCATACACTGCGATAAACTCGGCTGATTGGGAAAGAAGCTTATTTTCTAGGATGACTATTTCTTTTTCTCTACCAATTATTGGTTCACTCATACAATTTACCGCGGCGTATGTTAGCATTATATACCGCGGTTATAAGATGATCAACTTTATTTTACCGCGGCGTATGTTAGCATTATATACCGCGGTTAAGAGTAGACCACCATCAAATGCCCGATTTTGCTCGACTTTTCGCTACCTGCATCATCAAATCTTCCGGTGTACTTTGCGGTATTGTACTCAAAATCTCTGTCTTCTTCGTTCTCTCCGCCAGTATCGACATTAATATTTCTTGGGCTTGTTTTGCATTTACACCTTGCTCAATAAATTCTCCTATTTTCTCTGGCATCTTTGATAAATTACATAATCTTATCACCTCTAATACTTCCGTGCGGCAGCTCTCGTACCCTAAACATCTTCCTTGCTCAATTAGATCATCAATATCTATTGCTTGTTCTTTTATCTCAGTTTTAGTCATATTTCTCCTATAATTATCTATAAATTCAGAAAACGTTGTGATTCCATCCGCAAGTCCAATCTCTATTGCTTTCTCACCAAAATATAGCCCTGCTTCCGTTGATTTGATTCTTTCCGTGGACAAATTTCTGTTTCTTGCTATAAGCTGCAAAAACATTTCATATAGGCGGTCTACTTCCTCTTGTAAGCTTTCCAGACTTTCTGATGTTATTGGCTCATGCGGGTTTAAATCGTTTTTTCGACTTCCTGCAAATACTGTGGTATATTTTATCCCTTGTTTTTCATCGAACCCACTTTGATCTATATGACTTGCTATTACTCCTATACTTCCCACTCCTGAAGTTCTCGTTACCAATACTTTTTCGGCACTTGACGCTATTGCATACGCCGCAGAATACGCATCATCATTTGCTATTGCTATGATCTTTTTTAATGCCCTTGCTTCGTAAATAAAGTCAGAAAGGTCGAATAAACCGTTTACTTCTCCTCCGGGGCTGTCTATGTCCAAAATTATTGTTTCTACTTCTTTATCTATTAAAGCTTCTTCTATCTCTTCACGTATCTTCTCATATGATGTCATTCCTAAAATATCGTCAAAAACCTCTGACTTTTTCGTCAAGATTCCATGTATTGGTATTACTTTTATTCCCCTTTCACTATTTCTTACTGCATGTTTTATGTTTTTAAAAATCGGCTGCTTTCCTGCTTGTAATGACAGTAACTCAAAACTTCTTGGCTCTACCATCATCGGCTTATTCAGCCATATCGCTTGGTTTTTCATATTATCTCTTGATTGGTAGTAACGTCAGAATCAAAACTTAATCCCAAGGAACTAGCACGTCTTTGATCTTCGGCAATTTCTTGGTCTATTTCCTCTACATCATAACCAAGTTCTGATACCACTTCTGACCTGCTCTTAAATCCATTTCTTACTGCCATTTGCTGTGCTTGCTGGTCTTTTAGTGGATCTACGTAAGCACACCCTTGCGGTATCCATTTTACCTCTTTTGCTGTTTCTTTTGCCCAATTTTCACCTATGTCCAGTTCTCCAGAGAGTAGTGCTAATTCTAGCCACCTATTCCATACTGGTCGGCAAAGCTGATATACTACCACGTTATGCTGTAACATTCCGCACCTCCGACGAAACTCTATTAACCCAGCTCGGATTGATGAATAATTGACACCACTTAGATCTCCTGTTAGCTGCTCGTAAGTTATTCCCATGCCTACTGCTATTGCTCTGAGCTGCTGTTTCATGAATGCTTCATAACTTCCTCCAACATCTGATGGTTCTGAAAATTTGATATCTTCCCCTGGGTCTAAAAGTTGCATCGTTCCAGGTTCTAAACCCGATAATGCTACCCCTTGTTCATTACTTTCTCCTTCTCCCATGATGTTCGCTTCAGGATCAAGTCTGGTAATAAATCCCGCAAACATCGCTGCAGTCTTTTTTCTCACTAATTCCGCATCGTCATATTGATCAAGTTCGTAGAGCTTTAACAGTACACTGGACAACCACGGTACTCCTCGAATCTGCCCAGGTCTTAGTGGCCTGTAGATATGTAAAACATCATTTGCTGGCACTCTCACCGATTCACCAAACGAGCCTTCACCTGGATGTTCTCGAAAAAGGTAATACGCTTCCCTCTGCCCAAGCCTATTGAACTCAATCCCGTTTCTAATTACATTACCGTTGGCAAGGGTTTGATTGCTCTTATTGTCTAAATGCTCTGATTCCAGTACTTGCAGTTGCAACGGCACACAAAGACCATCTTCTCGTTTTCTTGTTCGGAGTCTTACAAAACATTCCCCTCCCTCTATCATGCTCCTACAAACCAAAGCTTGTAATCCATAAAAATCACTCACTCCGCTACTGTCTGCTTCATCTGTCCATCTCAGCCATAATTCTTGGATTTTTTTCCTAAACTCTCCATCTTTAGCTTTTGATTGCGGTTTTATCCCTGTTCCAACGCAATTACTCACTATCGTATCGATTATGTTTGCCGCATAGGAGTTCTTTCTTACCATATCTCGAGAGCGGCTACGTAAGTGCTCAAGGCTCTGAGAGAGTAAGCTATTTATACTTCCTGACTCTGGTTGAAAGTGCAATAATCTCCTTCCTGAACCTCCATGCTGAACCTTTAGACTTTGGTGGTTTGCGGAATAATTGCTTGAATGATTTTAGTAGCATTACTTTTCCTTATCTGAAACTTTCGATAATTCAGCTTCTAACTCTTCTATTGTTGGCAAAGCTGTTTTGATGTTTTCTGGTAGATTTTCAGTTATTCGATATTCCGCTAATCCTATTGGTTTATTTATGTCTTTGAGTGTATATTTAGCAAGTACATCGTCTTTAGATTTACATAAGATTAACCCTATAGAGGGTTGATCTGTCGAGTGCTTCAGTAAATCGTCAACTGCGGAAAGATAAAAATTCATTTTACCTGCATACTCTGGTTTAAAATCTTTATCTTTTAGTTCAATTACTATGAAGCAACGTAACTTTAAATGATAGAATAATAAATCAATATAAAAGTCTTTATTACCAACATCTAAATGAAATTGTCTACCAACAAATGCAAATCCCTCACCGAGTTCTAACAGAAATTTTTCCATATGCCCTACAAGTCCCTTTTCTACTTCTCTTTCGTGAGCATCCTTACCTATACTTAAAAAATCAAAAATATATGGATCTTTTAATGTGTAATGTGCTAGATCGGATTGTGGAGATGGTAATTTTTCTTCAGTGCGACCTGGAAGGTCATGGTTTTGTGGTGGTTAAATTCCATCTTCCCAGACATCAGGGATAATGTATATCTCACATTTCAAAGAGTGGCAACCTCTGGGATGCAAGCATGAGATAAAAGCAGGTAACACTAAATCTCGTGGTGAATCCCTGCAAACAGAGTTAGATATGATTACGAGAGAAACCTATGTTTGAATTGTCGTCAAAGCATAATATGCGAAAAGAGATTGAACTACGCATAGACCAAAATGGTACGAAGCAAAAAGGGAACTAAAGATTGAAGACTTTAGTTATTGATGTTCCAAGCTTCCGGCAAATAGTAGGAATCTAAGTTTAACGTGAAACGAAGCCATGGAACAGAGTAACCACATAGAAGCTCTTATATTCATTAAAATATAAGTAAGTAGCCAGCCACAAGCTACTATGTGGAAGGATTGTTTAAGAAGCTAATGCCCAAAGTAATATCTGGGATATGCAGACGTAAACACTTTAATTTGGAAGGTAAAGTGGTGAATAGTAGTGAATATGTTATGGACCAGCAAAAAGTTAGATATGAATGGAATGGAATTCCTTGGCGCAAGCTAAAGAAATCTTCATTTAAGCTACAAAAACGAATTTACCAAGCTTCTAAATGTAATGATATCAAAAAGATGCATAATCTTCAGAGATTATTACTCAAATCAACAAGTGCAAAAACACTCGCTGTTAAGAAAGTAACACAGGACAATAGGGGGAAGAAGACTGCAGGTATTGATGGAAAAGCTAACCTTAATCAAAAAGAAAGATTACAACTATCATATTTTTTAGATATAAAAGAAAAAGCAAAGCCATCAAGACGTGTCTGGATTCCAAAATCTGGTAAGCCATCGGAGCATCGCCCACTTGGTATACCCACTATATCGTGTCGAGCAAAACAAACACTTGTAAAAATGGCTTTAGAACCAGAATGGGAGGCAAAACTTGAGCCAAACACTTATGGTTTTAGACCTGGTAGATCATGTCATGATGCAATTGAAGCCATATTTGATGTGCTAAAACAGAAAACAGCATATGTATTAGATGCTGATATTTCTGGATGCTTTGACAATATTAACCATAATAAATTGCTTGAAAAGCTCAATACCACACCAACATTAAAGAAAATCATAAAAGGATGGTTAGGAGCTGGTGTTATGGAAGATGGAAAGCTTCAATCCACAAAACGTGGTACAATTCAAGGAGGGACGATTACCCCGCCAACAATGTTGCAAAAAACGTAAAATTAGAGAAAAGCATTTCTCGAAAACTTCTATGTCCAAAAACAAGAGTGCCATTTATTTATAGTGCCAACAATCAATTAACCATCAGTTTCAATGAATGATATGAACATATTATTTCAAGGAAAGTTCATGGGAAATAAGAGATTAGCTATACGGATTAGCTGTAGCTATGAAACTAACCGGTTGGCAGAAAAGTATTTGTTAGATGCTTATGAAAAAGCCGTGTCAAAGCAAGTAAGCCAAAAAAATTTAAAACATAAAAATGGGATTCAAGGAGGATCAAATGGTAACAGTGAGTTTATATGCAAGAGTTTCTTCGGGGAAACAAGCACAAGAAAATACAATAGCAAGTCAAGTTGCAGCTTTAGAGAAGCAAATTAGTACGGATGGATACAAATTATTAAGTGAGTATAAATTTATTGATAATGGCTACAGTGGATCTAATCTAGTCCGTCCTGATCTAGAAAAGTTACGTGATAAAGTAACAGAAGGTAAAATTGATAGAATTTACATTCATTCACCTGATCGCTTATCTAGAAAATATGCATATCAAATGGTATTACTTGAAGAATTTGAGAAAGCAGGAGCAGAAACGGTTTTCTTAAATTATGAGATTAACGATAATCCAGAATCTCAATTGCTGTTACAAATGCAAGGTATGATAGCAGAATATGAACGAGCGAAAATTATGGAACGAAGTCGTCGCGGAAAGATTTATGCAGCTAATAAAGGTTGTGTAAGCGTAATGGGAGGAGCTCCTTATGGTTATCGTTATATAGATAAATATATGGGAGGAGGACAAGCTTTATTTGAAATAAACGAAGAAGAAGCTAATGTTGTTAGGAAAGTATTTTTGTGGATAGGAAGAGAAAGGACAAGTATTGGGGAAGTGTGTCGTCGGCTAAACACTATGTCTATTATAACACGAACAGGAAAAAAGTACTGGGATAGAAGTGTGATTTGGGGTATGTTAAAAAATCCTGCTTACAAAGGACAAGCGGCTTTTGGTAAAACAAAAGTAGGTATAAAGTTACAACATATCAGACCACAGAAACATTCTTGTGAACAACCGAAAGATAATTACTCTACCTATTCTGTTGAAAAAGCAAATTGGATTTATGTTAAAGTGCCAAATATAGTGGACGAAGATGTATTTGATATAGTTCAAGAACAATTAGCTGAGAATAGAAAAATAGCAAGGACAAGAGAAAGAGGAGCAAAATATTTACTACAAGGTTTAATCGTATGTAAGCGTTGTCGTTATGCATATTACGGAAGTCCTGTAAGAAATAAGCGAGGAGAAAAAATTGATCATTATGCTTATTATCGTTGTATTGGTAGAGATTCTTACCGTTTTGGTGGTAATAAAATTTGTGATAATAAACACATTCGTACAGATGCATTAGAAACAGCCGTTTGGGAAGAGGTTAAGCATTTATTGAAAAATCCAAATAGGGTTTTAGAAGAATACAGGCGTAGACTTTCAGAGCTTAAAAAATCATCATGGGATCAAAAAAGCGATTTACTAGAGAAACAAGAAAATAAATTAAAACGTGGTATTGCTAGACTTATTGATAGTTATGCTCAAGAATATATTAATCAAGAAGAATTTGAACCACGAATTAAAGCAATGAAACAAAGTTTAAAAACAATTGAAGAGGAGAAGAAAAGGATATTCGATCAAAAGAAATTAAAACAGGAATTAACTTTGGTTGTAACCAATTTAGAAGACTTTTCTTCCAATATTACATCAAACCTTGATAACGCAGACTGGCTAACTAAACGTGATATTATTAGAACGTTAGTCAAGAGAATTGAAATTAACCTTGAGGACGTAAATGTGGTATTTCGTGTAAAAGAGCTACCAAACTCTCCTGGAAATAATCGAGAAGAAAAGAAAAATTTGCAACATTGTTGGCGGGGTAATGACGAGGCTTATCGTCATACCACCGTGAACCGTCATACCGCGATTCATTCGCGGTATCTCTTAGCATAGATCCCGCTAACACGTAGCGGGATGACGAGCTTATCGTCATGCCGCCACGAACCGTCATACCGCGATTCATTCGCGGTATCTCGGCATAGATTCCGCTAACACGTAGCGGTATGACGGTTGTCGTTTAACTATAAATATTAAGAAATTTACCAAACAAAAAAAAGGCAAAAGAAGCCCTAGTCATTGTCTACTTTCAGTATTGGCGTTTTTTAAGTCTTAAACACTGCAATTTAGCTGCTTTTAAATGCAACTCACCTTTGTTTAAATGTTTAAGAAATTTACTAAGCAGAAAAAAAGGCAAAAGAAACCCCGTGGTAATTAGTGTTCACTCCCTAATCCTGCAAATTGGCGTACTATACTGTCTTAAACGACTTATAAGCGCGTTTCAGCTTATATAGGTAAAAACCTAGAAATGTTGTGAAGACATAAGGTGCACATAGTGCAAAAAATTAAAAATAAGACGCCAACTACGTTGTTTTCTTGCTGTTTAATCTGCACAGATGAAGATAACTGAATACCTTCAGTTTCATGATAAAGGGGCTGGCGAAGGGTGTCAAGTAAGTTTTTTCGTTTCTATTCCCAATAAAAGTTCGTTATATGGTTATGCAAGAAGTCTAATAGCAGATTTTTAAGTTTCTCTTTAACTCTTTAACCAGCGGGCTCCCATGAGGAGAGGAGAGTAAAGATCTTTTTTCATAGATATCTTAACACTTTTTTCTTCTTTTGTAGTTGGCGGACGAGTAAGAAAGTGAACCTTTGGTGCACCACTAATTATTGCCATTGGTGTTTGCTCTGCCCCTTCTCCCATAACTAAAACAGCAGATGTTGCCAGTGCATCAAGAAGATTGACTTGTGTTACTTGCAGTGATTGATTATAAAGATCTGGCTTGCCTATATAGGAATAAAGTGGTTCAAATCCACACCAACCAAGAGCAACGCCCGTAACCCCAAGGCGCATAGGTGTTACATTACTATCTGTAATCAAAATACCAAGATGTTTTATGCAGTGTTTTGTCTTGAGATAGTTCCATATTGATAGAGCTGTTTTCTGAACATCTTTTGGATATAGAATATACACCTCATTACCATTTGATTCATCAATACCAGCAGATGGAATTAAGATATTATCTTTAATCGTTAAACAGATACTGTGAGCCATATCAACAATTGCATCAGCTTCTCTTTTGATTAGCTCTTCTTTAGAACAAGCAGTTTTGCAAACTACTTGTTTTTGACAAACGGAAATGATTTTTGATGTGATAGCAAGAACAACTTCCTCTCTTAGCAACTCTGAAACATAGCGATCAAGAACTTGCTCTAATACTTCTCCACATTCAATGCGGTGGGTATAAATTGCTTCAATATGCATATTAACGTGTTAGCTTGCATATAGTATAGTCTTTTGTTTTGGTAAGAATAGTTTTATACCATCCATCAAGAAGTGTTAAGTTGAAATATACATCACCTTTATAAAGTCTGTGAATTTCTGTTATGATAAACTCTGAAATTAGATCATACTCCAAAAAAAGGTGCGCTATTTGTGCTCCACCAATCATGAAGATTTGAGGGTAACTCCAATTACCTTGGATTGACAAGAACTCTTGCATAGAAGAAACAATAGTGCATTCTATGCCTTTATTAAAACAAGGACTTAATTTGTTACGAGAAAAAACAATAGGCTTTAATATGTTTTGTGGTATTGTTTCAAATGTTTTTCTTCCCATAACAATAACTTGTTTGTCAGTCACCTGACGAAAATGATCTAACTCACTTGGATAATGCCAGGGCAATCCATTATTTATTCCAATTACCCCCTTGGGATCAACAGCCATAATTCCGATAATCTTCATTCCTGTAAAGCAGCTTGAGCTACAAAAAATCGCATGTGATCACGCACATTATGCACTCGAAGGAAATCAACCTTGTTGTGCAATGCAGATGATAAAGCAATTGTTTCTAAATCTCGGTTAAAGACAGGTTCTGTAGAAAAAGAAGAAATAAATGACTTTCTAGAATGACCAACCAGAACTTTGCAGCCAAAACTTTGCAATGCTTCTATATTGCGTAAAAGCCAGATATTCTGATATAGAGATTTTCCAAAACCAATACCAGGATCAATAATTATCGAGCTTTGATCAAAACCTAGGGTAAGTAACCTGCTAATGCTCTTCTCTGCCCAATTATTTATGATATCAATTGGGTCAGTGTCGTCTGGAATAATGTTGTCTCTATGTGGTGGTATTGAAAGTGAATGCATAATAACGATGCTACATCCACTGCTAGCAATTGCTTTTAAGGTATTATTATCTAGAGCTTCCTTCTGATCGTTTACCCAGGCAATGTTGTAGTGTTCCAAAACATTTAAAATAACGTCTGGCCAGAAGCTATCAATGCTGACTTTAATATCACCAACTTTCATATACTGATTGAGATTATCAAGTACTGGCTTTAGACGTGCATACTCTTCCTCTGGGATCTGCATTAAAGATCCAGGTCTTGTTGATTGAGCACCAAGTTCAACTATGCTTGCACCATCTGATAACAGCCGCAGTGCCTGCTTGGTTGCTTGATCTGAATCATAATAAAGACCACCATCTGAAAATGAATCAGGAGTAATATTGACAATACCTACAAGCTCTGGTGAAAGCGTAAAACTCTTTAAAAAACAATCTTGAATGTTAGGGATATCATAAGCAACAGTACCGAACGTCTTGTTGATTATTGGAGTATTATCCATAGGGCTCAGCATTGCCATCAAGTGAAGCAAAAATGGTCTGTTTATCAATTCTGGGTGAGGAATTCTAAGGTAGGGTGTATCGAGCGTTAGATCATCCCATAACAAAATATCCAAATCAATAACGCGAGGTGCCCACTTTTCATAGACCTGCAGGCGGCCAATATCACACTCAATTTGTTTTAGACCTTTTAATAGCTCTTCGGGAGAAGAAGAACAACTTCCATAGACAATCATGTTGAGAAATGGCTTATCCCACTCAGGTGGAGCACCGTTTGGTAAAATGGCCTTAGTTTCCAGAATGATCGAAGACTTTAAATCTTTAAAATAGCGTTCCTTTAGTAACTGAGCAGCCCTTTGTAAATGGGAAAAGCGATTTCCTATATTTGAGCCAATAGAAATATAGATCATTAGTTATCTTCCTGTTCTTGTAATGTATTACAATAAGTAAAGAGAACACCTCCATGCACAACGGGAACGGGTGGTGCAACTTTGTGAGTAGTCACTCTTATGGAAGAAATAATATGTTTTTTTTGCACCAAAAGATTATTAATGGCTCTGTATATATCATGGGTTAAGTGCTCGATTAAATTGAATTGCTTGCTTTGAACGAGAGATTGAATACTCTGAACTACCTCCAAGTAGCATATAGTATCCTCAAGCCGGTCAGTTGTAAGTCCTAAAGGGGGGGATTTAAAGGTAAAATCAATATTAACACTAACTAATTGAGAATGAAACTTCTCTTCTGCACTACATCCTAAATGAACCCAAAGCCGCAGGTCAGATATAAGAAGATTACATTGCATTTTAATATCACTGAGTTTAATCTACTTACAATTAATGACACACACTAGCGTTCATCATCCCGTCAAGAAAACCCCACAAGAGTTTTGCTCCTTTTTTAGCGCCTTGCATAGCTTTCTCTTGCTCTTCTTCGCTTAAGTCTGCAATAAGATTTGCACATTCCTCAGAATGCCATTCATCAGCATGCATATGAACCGTAAAAAATTGAAGAGAACGCTCATCACTTATTGAATAGTGTCTTTTTAAACCTTCAATTTTAGACTTAGAAACCTCTGGAGTTTGACGTTCATAAGCATAAAGTGCACCCAAACCGGAAGCAAAGTCTGATCGTACAATATCAAAGTAACCATCAACTAACTCCTGTGCCTCTTTAATCTGTGCATCCTTATGGAGATCAGACCGTGTTACACCAAGCCCTTCAGCAAAACGTTTCCATAACTCTGGGTGATTTTCATCACCTTGTTCTTCTTCTATCAAATTACCAAGCAAAACCTGTCGCATTTTTAGATCTGGGCACAAAAAATGTATACCACTGATATAACGAGGAAACGCAGCAACGTGGTGATAATATTCTTTAGCATAGGTTTGTAAAGCTTGCAAGCTTAAGCTTCCTGTATTCCATGATTGGTAGAATGGATGATTTAGTAAGTGCAACTCATCTAACTTATTATTCAAAGATTTAGTAAATTCCATTATTTCCTCTATTATATCAACATATAATTCATATACTATAGTTTTCTCATTGTTACGATCATGCTAAGATCAACACAATGGTGGGACTGGTAGGACTCGAACCTACGACCAATTCGTTATGAGCGAACTGCTCTAACCGACTGAGCTACAATCCCTTTTATCAATATTTATAATACACACAAAAGCAAATTTGTCTATTAGCTTATTTCACTATCAACCCAACTTAGCAAATCATTTGTTGCACCAATTTTGCGTGCAATTTCCTTACCATCTTGAAATATGATTAAAGTGGGTATAGATTGCACTCCATACTTACTTGGCACTTCAGTCCCTTCATCTATGTCGAACTTGCAGATCTTAATCTTGCCTTTTCTGTCTTTAGCCAACTGTTCAATACGCGGCATTAGACTTTTACATGGCCCACACCATTCTGCCCAAAAGTCTATCAGAACAAACCCTTTATAGTCAGTGACTTCAGATTTGAAATTTTGATCATTTACTGATATAATGTCATCACTCATAAGATACCTAAACTTAGAACGATTGCTTGTAAAATATAGCGCATCAATCAACAGTTAATCAACTAAATTCTTCTGAAAAATTGCCCTAAAGTGTCTTGCACAAACAAAAAACTTCTCACAAATGGTTATATCTGATGATTAAAGATATCCACGTTTTCCCAACCCATTAAGTCTAACTCAATGCGAGTAGGAAGAAATTCAAAGCACTTTTGGGCCAATTCTTTTCTATTTTCACGTTCCAACATTAAATCTAGCTTTTCCTTTATCTTATGGAGATACAAAACATCAGATGCAGCATAATTTTTTTGTTTGTCTGTCAAATTTTCATTTCCCCAATCAGAAGATTGCTGTTGCTTATTTAATTTGGTATCAAGTAGTTCTAAGCACAATTCTTTTAAGCTATGATTATCTGTGTAAGTGCGAACTAACCGTGAAGCTATTTTTGTGCAATAGCACGGAAGTGCCCAAGTTTTCAAGTAATAATGTATTATGCTCAGATCAAATCGCGCGAAGTGAAATATTTTAGTTATATTTTTATCCTCTAATATTTTTCTCAAATTTGGCGCTGTGTAATCGTTCTTGAGTTGAACTAAGTGAACGTTGCCATCATTAAAAGAGAGCTGCACAAGGCATAATCTATCTCTGCTATGAAGTAGCCCCATTGCCTCGGTATCAACAGCTATAGACCTTATATCATCTGGTATTGAACTAGCTGGCAAGTCGTCTTTATATAAAAATATTCCCATAAAATTAATACATTTTTTGGCACAATTGAAAACCTATGATAATCAAAAATGAGCCTTAAGTATACGAAAAGATCATAGAAGGAACCACGCAAATTTATGGGCTCTCACATTTTTCGTGTACACGGGGTGGCTTTGTTGCATCGCTACTTATGAAAGGCTAACTATAGCTAGGATTATAAGCAACCTATTGAAAATCTTGTTTTTTTGCAATCAATCTGATCAAATTTAAGAATAGTAATTTATTATTTATATTAATAAACTTAATTCTATTGAAAATAGCTAAAGCATTGAAATTCTTGAATTTTAGCCGGATTAGTGAGTGGTAGTGAAATTTCTTTTACTCAAATTTAGGTATTCACTGACCGTTCTTGTTATAAATACCAGAATAATAAGCTACTGATATTCTCCATCTTTTTTATCTTTAATCCATCATAGCTAGCGATGCAACAAAGCCACACGGGGTTTACAAATCGCTGTATATGCCTATAATTAAGTAAATTTAGGTTAATTTAATTGCGGGAGTAGCTCAGTTGGTAGAGCGCAACCTTGCCAAGGTTGAGGTCGAGGGTTCGAACCCCTTCTCCCGCTCTTTACTTTCAAAATCATTTCGTCAAAAATCCCTTGACACATTTCGCCAGCGCCCTTATTATGACAATAAGGGTATTTATGACTCAAAACTTGTTTTTGACCTGCAGGCTCAATGACAAAATTCAGTAAAAAACTTAGGGTATTTATTGGCGGATTACATAAAATTATAGCGGCTGCATGTCTTTTAAATTTTTTCTACATTCAGCCAAACCGCGCTTAAACTAAGCGTCAGCACATTATTACAGCGCCACTTACAGCAATATAGAGTCAAAACTCGCTACTCGGGGCTTCTTTTGCCTTTTTTTTCATTTGGTAAATTTCTTAATGTTTATAGCTCAAAGAGAGGTGTCATTCCAGCACTTGATGCTGGAATCCAGGAATTTTATCAAGTATAAAAGTTATGTTAAAATGCACCATTTATGGAAAACTAGATCCCAGTGTCTGGGCACTGGGATGACATCATAGGGGCGCTGGAATGACACCCTTTCCTAGATGGAGATAAATTACAATGTTTGTACAGTTATGGGATTGCGCAGTGGATGCAGTTTAACATAAAAAGCTTTGCTTTTTGAAATTTTGGGTTATACTTAGCTTAAGATATTCCAGTGGGAGGTTTATTGTTAATAGAAAGGAAGCTTTAAAAATATTAGGCTTTAGTCCAAGTGATAATCCAAGTGAATACGAAATTAGAAAAGCATATAGAAAATTAGCTCTTGAATATCATCCTGATAAACATTCAGGTGAGAGTAAGGATGTGCAAAAACAAAACGAGGAGAAATTTAAAGAATTAGGTGTTGCATATAACCTTTTCACTGGAAAAGATACGGAAGAAGTTACAAAACTGACTGATGAAAATTTAGATGAAATTAATTCTCCTGAAGATTTAAAGTTTTATCTATATGAGGCTATCTCAGAGGGAAATACAGCATTTCTGAAAAAACTTTTTTCCAAGTTCAAGAGCAGTAAAGATGGAAAATTTGGTGATTATATTAATGATAATATATATGCCTATCCAGCACTGATGCTTTCTGTGCTTAAAGGGGGGGGGAACATTAAAATTATAAAGCTACTCTTGGAAAATGGTGCTAATTGTAACGTACAAGACGAATACGGTGACACTGCGTTACATCAGGCTTGTAGTGGCTGTTATGATGAAGTTGTAGAATTACTCCTGAAACATGGTGTTAACCCTAATATACAAAGAAAAAATGGTGACACTGCATTATTTGCCCATATTATGTTTGGGTTACCCCGTAATGCGGATAGTAAAATTACGGAACTACTTCTGAAACATGGTGCTGATCCGAACATAAAAAACGATAACGGTGATTCTACATTATACTGGGCGTGTTATCGCAGGAATAGCAAGGTTGTAGAGTTGCTATTAAAGTACGGTGCTGACCCTCTTGCCAACAGTAATTCTGCACTATACTCAGCATTTCTAAAGGGGTACAACGAAATTATAGAGTTATTACTGCAATATCGTGCAGACCCTAACGTTATATTAGGTAGTGCTTGCAGAGGAGGTGACGTTGATCTTGTAGAACTGCTTTTAAAATATGGTGCAGATCCTAAAGGAAAGGTTTATGACCGTGATACGGGTGGCCTAATAGAGCTAACTTCTGCATCTTTCGGAAACAGTAAAGTTAAAGTGCTACTAGCACAATATAGTGGTGTTGAGAAGCACTACCTGCGTAATCGAGCAATAGAAACTCTGGTCTTTTGCTGTTTTGCAGCAGGTTTTACTGCCTTGGGTGTTATGTATTCCCCTTGGTGCTTTATACCAGCAGTAATTTGTACAATCTTTACATGTCTTGCTGTAAGAGGTATTGTGAAGGCAGCATTTCTCACAGAAACAAAAGAACCTTCTCCTGAATTTGCTGAAGTTATTACTGAAAAAGTAGTAACTAATGTTGGGCTAAATGCCGAGGACAATTCTAAAAGAATTGACAATGCATTAGCTTAATCACAACTGTACGAGAATTGTGATTTAAGAGCAATCTCCACCAAGAAGGGTGTCATTCAAGTAGCTGACACTGGAATAACGTCCTCCTTTGTCATCCAAGTACCCTCTTCTTGTCATTCCAGTGCTTGGCACTGGAATGGCTTTGTTGCATCGCTAGCTATGATGGATTAAAGATAAAAAAGATGGAGAATATCAGTAGCTTATTATTCTGGTATTTATAACAAGAACGGTCAGTGAATACCTAAATTTGAGTAAAAGAAATTTCACTACCACTCACTAATCCGGCTAAAATTCAAGAATTTCAATGCTTTAGCTATTTTCAATAGAATTAAGTTTATTAATATAAATAATAAATTACTATTCTTAAATTTGATCAGATTGATTGCAAAAAAACAAGATTTTCAATAGGTTGCTTATAATCCTAGCTATAGTTAGCCTTTCATAAGTAGCGATGCAACAAAGCCCACTGGAATCCAGGAATTTTATCAAGTATAAAAGTTATGTTAAAATGCACCATTTATGGAAAACTAGATCCCAGTGTCTGGGCACTGGGATGACATCATAGGGGCACTGGGATGACATCATAGGGGCGCTGGGATGACACCCTGACAATCGTCATCCCGCTACGTGTTAGCGGGATCTATGCTAAGAGATACCACGGCGGTATGACGGTTCGCGGCGGTATGACGTAGGATTGCTGTCATTCCGCTACGTGTTAGCGGGATCTAGAGATACCGTGACGGTATGACGTAGGGGTTGCCGAGAACTTGTCATTCCAGTGCTTGACACTGGCATCCAGTTTTCTTTATAATTTCCTTTGTGAAAGAACAAAAGTGCTTATTTGTAACCATAGCTGGCTTACCAAATGCTGGGAAGTCTACATTAATTAACAGCATCATAGGCAAGAAAATTGCAATTGTTACACCCAAAGTGCAAACAACAAGGACGCAAATAAGGGGTATTGCAACATGCAACAACACACAAATTGTCTTTACTGACTCCCCAGGAATTTTCTCAGCAGAAACAAAACTTGAAAAAGCTTTAGTCAAATCTGCATGGTCAGCAATCAAGGGTGATGACATCACTTTGTTACTTGTTGATGTAAGCAATTATTTGAAAAATATAGAAAGAATTAAGACTATATTTACGCGGCTGCAGCGCACAAAAGGCAGATGCATTTTGGTTATCAATAAAACTGATTTGGTAAAAAGGCCAGAACTCAAGATGGCGCATGAGCATCTGAATTTGCTTTATAAATTTGAAAAAGTTTTTACGATATCAGCATTAAAGAATGATGGACTTTCTGATTTGATGAATTACTTGTCTGAAGTTGCACCGGTGAGCCCTTGGTTTTATGAAGAAGATCAAATAACCGATTCCTCGACAAATTTTTTATCAGCAGAAATTACGAGAGAAAAATTATTCTTGAACTTGCGTGAAGAATTGCCATACTCTACAGCTGTTATAACTGAACAATTTGAGGAAAAAAAAGATAAGAGTTTAGTCATCAAGCAGATCATATTCGTGTTGAAAGATAGTCATAAAAAAATAGTGCTAGGGAAAGATGGCAGTAATATTAAAAAAATTAATATCGAAGCACGTGCTGAACTAGAAAAATTATTTGAGTGCAAGGTTCACCTCTTTTTGTTCGTAAAAGTGCGACCTTGGATCGACCGTCCTGAGGAGTATATAGGCAATGCTTAATTCTTTGTTAGTATTTGATATTGAAACTATACCAGATGTAAATTCCTACAAAAATTTACTCAATATTAGTGATGATAGTAGTGTAGAAGAGAAAAGGGATGCATTAACAAAATACCACCTGGAAATAACAAACGGGCAAAACTCTTTTCTGCGTCAGCCCTTCCACCAAATTGTAGTTATCAGTTTTTTACTTTGCAATATAAGCCACCAGAGCGGTTATGAGGTGTTCACACTGCAAGAAATAAGATCTGGAGGCACACTAAATTCCAGTGAAAAGGAGCTAGTGAAAGGATTTTTTAACTACATATCAGAGAAAAAGCCAAGATTAGTTTCGTTCAACGGACGCACTTTTGATATACCAGTACTGAAGTATCGTGCTATGATCCATGGCATTCAAGCAGAATACTTTCATAAAGCTGGTGATAAGTGGAATAGTTACAATCAGAGATATAGTAGTGATTGGCATTGTGACTTACTTGAAACCCTCTCTGATTTTGGAGCCTCTGCAAGAGTAAAAATGAACGAAGTTTGTGCAGCATTTAACCTTCCTGGCAAGATTGGAGTTGATGGGTCACAAGTTATGGGCTTATACGATAGCGGCAAGATACAAGAGATTCGAGATTATTGTGAAACAGATGTGGTTAATACTTATTTGATTTACTTAAGGTTCATGCATCATCAGGGAAGGATCACTACTGAAAGCTACAACAAAAGCGTGGAAGAGCTGCTTTTAGAGTGCGAAAAAAAAGAACATCTAAAAAAATTTAAAGAGGAATGGTTGTGGTGGAAATTTTTATATTGAATTTAAATGAATAGATGTTATGGAGCAATCTAATAATTGCTCCATAGTAATAGTTATAAACTCCTTGCAGTAGACAAGTAATTCTCATATGCTATCTTGCTTTGCACAACTTCTGCTTGTTCAATCTGAGAAGAATTTTTATTTTTTACTTCTTCGAAAAAATTTGACCCACCAAAAATATAATTTACTGCATTGGCAGCGTAATATTGAGCATTACCTAAAACTGCAGAGTTAATTTGACTTAATGCCCTAACGGGATAGTAAAAGAGAGATACGTTATTATTTGACTTGAAATCACTTTCATCCATTACTTTAACAGCTTCATGATAACCATCTATTTTATGAAAAGAATATCCTTCCGGTGCTGATATTCTTAATTGTGCACCTACATGAGCATAACCAAAAAGACCAGGTGATACTGCTGGAACTGGATCTTGTCTATGTTGAGTTACTCTAATGGTTTTTTCTTGAAGAACGTCATTATAAAATTTACTAGCAGTAAGGTCAAAAACTCTTGGATCACCAAAAGTTGCAACATGAATATCTTCAGCTCTTTCTGTTTTATTAAGACATAAAGCAGCTATCTTAGCAATCGCCCCTCCCATGCTGTGACCTGTGAGATTGATTTTAAAATCTTTGATTTCTGATCCTTGTTTTTCAGCATGAGATTTCAAAATGCCATAAAGATTAGGCCATGAATCCGTAAATGAGTTATAAAAACCACGATGAATTCTTCCACCGTCAGGTAAAAGTTCTGAAGTAGTAAAAGATGCATTTAGATCAGTAATTACATCGTTTAAACCATGGTTCAGACGAGTACCATGGTAAGCTATTGTTATTTCTTTACCTTTTATGAAAACGTGACCAGCATCTTCCTCAAAACTATTACCAAATGGAATAATTTCATAACCTTCGCTAATAAGTTCAGCTCTGGTTTTATACATTTTTTCAGGTAATGGAATAATTTCATAACCTTCCGTAGTAACTTCAAATCCAGTTTTGTATACTTCTTCAGCTAAGGTGTTGCATCTTTTTTCACTTAACTTATTGTCGTCATCACCATAGCTTATTTTAGAGAAATTACTCATTTCTAATAATTTCTCTTTATTAAACCCTGCAATTTCTACAATACTTTCATCTATCTTGTGAGAAGAAGGTAAAGAATGTGGTTCATTTGGGTCAGCAGGATTTATAAACTCATAATCTTCAATGATCTCAAACTCATCATCCACCTTATATTTGCCGTTATCTGCTAAGATGGAGCTTGATTGTTCAACATCACCTAATTGTGAATCTATACTACTTGCACTAGTACCTGTGGTGCTAAACCAATTGCGTAAAAAACTAAAATCCATAACTACCTCAATCTACTATCAGCTAAACAATTTATTTAACTATAATGTAGATTGATATTATTGTCAATAGTATTTTCTATAATCTTTCTATTGCTAGAATAAAAAAATTTTACTTCCATAGAATAAATAGTAGAGTTATAATGCACCAGCAGGCAAAAAATATTAACCTTTGTGCTAAATTTTGGTTAATATAAACGTTAGGCATATTAAAAAAGTTGTTTTTAAGGTGTTGCACTTTACTTTTGTTTTCGCTATAAGATTGCTTTAAGTTGAATTTTCAACATTTTTATATATTTACATTTAAGACAATGATTTCGAAATTTTTTGGGGGCACTTCATGAAAAAATCTATTTATACTAGAACTGCTCTAGTTTCTTTATTAACTTTATGTTCTTTCAGCAGTTTTGCAGCTGACTTTCCTGATGAGAGTATGAAGGAAATAAAAAAGCAAGAGAGCACAAAAACTTCTGGAAAAACAGAAGTTATGAAAACATCAAATAAAAAACTGAAAGAAAAGATGGACAGAATATGTAATGCTGATCCAAGAAAAAAAGCTGAAGAGCTTAAGAAAAAAGAGGAGCTAAGATTAGCAGCCGAGCAGAAGAAAAAAGAGGAGATCAGGCTAGCAAATGAGAAAAAAGCAAAGCTTATAGAGGATTCAAAAGCGAAAGCTCTAAATGCTAAGAATTCTAATATAGAAAAAGGTAAAGTTTCAAAAACTAAGGCTTCTAAAACTAAGAATGCTAAAATTAAAGCTAAAGATGTAAAGAAGGATGTAAAAGTTGTTAACAAAAATACAGAGGAAAAAGGTAAGGCAAGTCCTGTTGTTTCAGTTGGTGGAGTTGATATTATCGACACCAACCAAGGAAAAGATGGCTTAAGAATAACTTTTGGTGGTGTTGTTGATGCTCAAAGCTATGGCAAAGCAGGGCCAAGTGGTGAAGAGTATAAACGTTACAACGTTATGCTAAACAGATCTATAGAGTATTATACTGCCCCTCAGGATAAGATACAAGGAGCAAATCCCGTATTCCCTAGTGGAATAGGAAATATTGGTGATTACAGCAACGATATGGGTATGACTGCTGATGCGATATTACACCTCAGAGCAGAAAATAAAAATGAAGATTTAGGTCTTCTTTATGGTGCTGACGTGCAATTTCACGTCCCAGTTACAGAAGGCAAAGGGGCTTCACAGGGTGTTTACGCTGCAAGGAGCAGGAGTGCACATGTATTTTTAAATTCAAAACATGGTGATCTAAAGCTTGGTTATCAATTTGGTCCTGAGGCTCTGATGAGACTTGATGCAACAAGAATTGCAACTGTTGACGGAGCTGCAGATAGTGACTGGTTCAGAAAAGTGAACTTAGAAGGAAGCGCTGCGAGCTTTCCATTTTATGTAACACCACGTCTTTACACTGAAAGTTTTTCGAGTGAAAGTGAAAAATTCTCTTTCCGCATGGCAGGGAAATACAACAAAGATGTTATGACTACACTGCCATTTAGAGTTGCTTACTACTCACCAAATTATATGGGCGCAAGATTTGGTATCAGCTACTCACCTCGTTATGATAGTAGCTTGTTTACTGTAAAAGAAACAGTTCCTTTCAAGGATAGTACAGATAATGATAAAATAAAACATAAGGAAGAGATAAAACATGTCGGTCCAGACTATGAGCACATAATAAGTGCTGGTGCATCATATGAATATGACTTTGATAAATATAAGGTGAAAGTTAAAACTTCTGCAGTTGGTGAGTATGGTCAAGCGAAAAAACCAAGTAAAGATAAGCATCTTTATAAGGAATTTGTAGAGTACAATGACCTTATGGGTGTTAATTTGGGTGTAAGCGCTGATTATAAGATTAATGAGGATCAAGGCATAAAATTTGCTGCCTCTTTTGCATATCTGGGCAAATCTGGTCAACCAAAAGGTATTGAAATACTGACAAAAGATGCTAATAATAAAATTGAAAAATATGAACTGCTTCCTGATGCTAACAAAAGAATGGAAGGGCTGAAAGCTCAATTTGGTGAAGATAGTATGGACACCATGTATTGGACTGTAGGAGCTGGCTATCAATATGAGAATATCTACACAAGTTTGACGTACTTTGGTAGCAGAATGAATGATGGAGATATGCTTCACGATGGCGCACTTGGCGTTCAATATGATCTATCTCCTGCATGCAGTAAGAGCAAATTTGTTCCTTACGCAGCTCTCCATTATTTTATGACTAACGAGAAACAAAACGCAAATCATAAGATTACAAAAGCAGGTAGTACCACAGAAGAGGCACCTTCTAACCAAGGAATTCTCCTTCTTACTGGTGTGAAGTTTTCTTTCTAACCAGCTAGTACACACCACAATTTAATGTGGTGTGTATCTTATTTGTTAGTGTTTATTTGTCAATCAAATAAACATATAGTGTCCTCTCTCCTGTCATCCCAGTGCGTGACACTGGGATGGCTTTGTTGCATCGCTAGCTATGATGGATTAAAGATAAAAAAGATGGAGAATATCAGTAGCTTATTATTCTGGTATTTATAACAAGAACGGTCAGTGAATACCTAAATTTGAGTAAAAGAAATTTCACTACCACTCACTAATCCGGCTAAAATTCAAGAATTTCAATGCTTTAGCTATTTTCAATAGAATTAAGTTTATTAATATAAATAATAAATTACTATTCTTAAATTTGATCAGATTGATTGCAAAAAAACAAGATTTTCAATAGGTTGCTTATAATCCTAGCTATAGTTAGCCTTTCATAAGTAGCGATGCAACAAAGCCCACTGGGATCTAAGTTATATGCAAAATTATTACGTTTACATACTTGCAAGCAAGAATAATCGAACTTTATATACAGGTATAACATCAAATCTGATTAAACGAATCTGGGAACATAAGAGTAAAGTTATTTCTGGCTTTACATCAAAATACAATGTACATAAATTAGTTCATTTTGAAGAATTTCAAGATATAAATTCAGCTCTTAATAGAGAAAGACTGTTAAAAAGTTGGAAAAGAAAATGGAAGACTGATTTGATCGAAAAAGAAAATCCAAATTGGGTAGATTTATATGATAACATAGTCAGGTAAAATTAGATCCCAGTGGGCTTTGTTGCATAGCACCTTAAGCAGTGATGGTTTACGACAAATTTATGTAATGATTTCAAATTTAGCCATACCAATATCAGTGAATTTGTTGAGCAAATAGCACTTAATTAGTAATTCTTTTTCACGATTTACTTCAGATTTATTCCTAAAGCTAAATCCAAATACTTGCTTCAACCTTGAGAAAAATCCTTCTATGTAAGATCTCTTTCCATAAATTGCTTCCTTTTTCCACTCTTTTACACCATCTTGTCCATATAATTTTATTAACCTAATAGCAGCATTCCTGTCAGACATATAATCTATTTTTGAATGTTCTGCTGCATCCTTTTTTGGTAGAACTTTTGTCTTTATATCGTATTTCTTACACAATTTATAAAGTTTGTGCCTATCGTATGCCCTATCTGCATATAATGCTTTTATTTTGTGCTGAAAATTAACTTCTTCAAGCAAATCGCAAGCTCCATAGTGGTCAGAGTAGACGCCATTACTGTATCTTGCAGCTATAGCTTTTTTACTATTCACACTTAACATAACATGTAACTTTCTTACTTGCTCGTAGCTTCGGTACTTTCTATCTGCACTGTTTTCCTTACTGTGGCCAGGAGTGTTACTGTAAATGCTGATACTTGTGCTATCTATGATAATTTCAATATTTTCCATGTTGCTTTTATCAACCCTGCAATCATTTATCTTAATATTAAGTTTTTTAAACCTTCTTGATGCTTGTGAATAGCTGATAACTGCCAAATTTTTTCCTATTTGTTGCAGATATCCTTTTATAAACCCCACCGTTTGTCTTAACCCAATTCTAAAAAGATTGACAATTATATGCACCAAAATTACGACTTTATCACTGTAAATATAGTTGCCGCCCTGCATTTTTGGACTATTTTCATACCAATTTTCGATAGCTTCATCGATGTAACGAAAAATATTTCCCCTTTTTTCAAGGAATTTGTTATATTCGTTTTGGTTACTGACTTTCATTTTCTGTGGCATATTTTTTCTTCAACAGTTAAATGGTTATTTATAATGAATTTTGTCAGTAGCCACCAGATTTTTTCGGTTGCTATGCAACAAAGCCATCCCAGTGTCACGCACTGGGATGACACCCTATGGTTACTGGGATGACACCCTATGGTTACTGGAATGACACCCTATGGTTACTGGAATGACACCCTATGGTTACTGGAATGACACCCTATGGTTACTGGAATGACACTCTATAGCTACTCAGATGACGGGAAAAGAACACACTGGCTTATCTACTAGCCGTATAGCTACTTTCAAATTCAATCAATTAAACAGGAGGCCCCTATGCAAACCACACTAAAAAATCATTTAGCTGGAGAATTACTTACCACCGCTACGTGCTGGAAATTAAAGCTCGCAGGTGGAGAAGTAATGGGATTCACTGACTATGATGAAGATTTAAATATTAATAATATACTCTATAAATCTTCAAGTGGATTTACAGCAAGTAGTATAATATTAAACAGCGATTTAAAAACTGATAATCTAGAAATTGAAGGGATATTAAATAGTGGTGATATTAAAGAAGAAGATGTTTTATCAGGAAAGTACGACTTTGCAAATATTGAAATATTTCTTGTGAATTATAAAGACTTGACCCAGGGAACAATGAATCTACATTCAGGAACTTTTGGTAAAGTGACATTAAGTAGTGGAAGATTTATTGTTGAAATTAGAGGGCTCTCAGCAAAGCTTGAGAGAAGCATAGCAGAATTATACTCTCCTGCATGCAGAGCACAATTTTGCGATGATAAATGCAAAGCCGATACTAAAAAATTTAGTAAAATAAGTACAATCACTAAAGTAATAGACGAAAGAAGATTTGAAGACACGAATTTAACTGAGAGTGATGAATATTATAAGCACGGAGTAGTGAAATTCTTTGGCTCAACAGCATTTGAAGGTATAGTAAAAGAATATAAAAATAAAGTAGTTACATTGTTTACTTCGCCTTCATACCAAATTTTTGCTGGAGATAAATATTCAATACTCGCAGGTTGCGATAAAACATTTCCAACTTGCAGAAGCAAGTTTAACAATACTGTAAATTTTCGTGGTGAACCCTATATACCAGGTTTTTATATTGTTTAGCAGCACAATTTTCAATATTATGAATATGCATGGAAAGGTGGCTGAGTGGTCTAAAGCACACGCTTGGAAAGCGTGCACATATGAAAATATGTCGGGGGTTCGAATCCCCCCTTTTCCGCATATTACTTCTAGAATAGTATAAAACCCGCTATGTCAGCCTCCTTTTACCCCACTTAGGTATGTACCAATATACCTAATTTTGTTACAACATTCCCAACAACATAAATTATTTTAGCAATGCTATCAATAGCATTGCTTTAAAAAGAGTGCCCATATTTTCAGTCAACCTTAAGAATTCACTAAAGATCCTATTCTTTTGTTCATCACTTGCGCTTTTCATTAAAGCCTGGGTTCTTTCTTTTATGCCAAAAAGATATAAAAATTCTCTTTGAGTTAAAATCTCGCAATCTACGTGTTTTAATGAATCTTTTAATGCTTGAAAGTTCACAAGTGCAGTAATATCACTATTACCAACATTCTCAAGAAAATTAGCATACTTATGTTGTTTTATCGATTGCAAAGTGCTCTTATATGCGGGGTATACATAACCGTAATCTATAATCAAAGCAGCTCCTTTATTATTATGTATCTTCTTCTCAAGTTTTTTTAATATTTCAACCCCAGTTGAACATATTTCCACCACTGCACCATCGAAACCCCCTGTCATGCAAGTAGCTGACACTGGAATCCATGATTCTTTTTTTCTGGATGCCAGTGTCACGCACTGGCATGACACCAAGAGACTGCCATCATCTTGTTTTGTCACCATATTTTCATACCACCCCTCATCACGATATACAAACTGATCTATCGGAAGAGCGTCAAAGAACTCATTTGCTAAAAAAATGGTTGGTTGTTCTGGTAGGTTGTCAATATCTTTGTGCCAATTAACACCTAAGCCTTTTAATTTTTCCTTTTGTATCTTCCGTAAAGTAGGGCTTATTTCAACTAAGTGGATCAACATTGAATTAAAAAAGCTGCTGTATTTTTTAGTGACTCTTATTATATCGTGAATGAGTGTTCCTTTGCCTGGCCCAAGTTCAACTAGAGAAAATTTTGATGGCTTTCCTAATTTTTCCCATGTATGCATTATCCAAACTGCAATTACTTCACCAAATAATTGGCTGATCTCAGGTGCAGTAGTAAAATCACCATCCTTACCAAGTGGTAATCTACTCGTATAATAGCCGTATTTTTCATGGTACAAAACGGCATTCATGAAATCACTGATGGATATTGATCCTTGACTTTTGTCAATTAATTCGTGTATATAAGTGAGCATGTTATTAATAAATGTTTAACTATAGCGTGCCATAATGTAAAATAGTAGAGTATTTATATATATAGTATAAACTTAAGTTTGTGAGTAATAGTGCTTCAGTTATGGACGACAAAAACACCGATTATGTTGCCCTTATACCTCAAGATGATAGTATTGAATACAAATTTGAAGAAGCTGTCAATTTTATAGAAAACAAGGTTATAAATGCTGATGGACTAACTTTAGCGGAAGTGTTTCAAGTGCTAGTTCAAATGCTAGATGGTGATCTAGAATTGGTAAAAAAAGTACTAGCATATGCTAATATTATGGCAAAGCATGGAATGAAGGTAGCAAAAGAGTCGCAATTAAGCAGAGCTGATGTTCGCCGAGCTTTGGAAGGTAAAGAAAGTGTTGTCAATAGACAAGATTTTATAAAGAAACCACCTCTTCCACCTGCTATAAAATCGACCAAAAAGAAAAGTAGAGGTCTTTAGATGGCTGAATCTATAAAAAAATTTACTGTACAATGTGACTTCAAAGGACAAAGTTCACCTTTTGCAATATATATAGGAAATCCAAAAAGTGATGCTCATCCAATTCATCATCAAGATTCCTGGCTTGTAAAAGAACGTGGAGGGAATATCCCTAATAAAGTAAAAGAAAGTCTACAAAAATTATATAAACTATCTCAAGAAAATGGAGTCTCTTTCTCAGAGTTATGTGCGTATGCCATTACTGTGGTTAGTAATAATGATAAAAAAAGTGACGACAAGCAGTGAGATAGTTTAATCCCTCAATATTTCATTTATAGAGGTTTTCGATCTCGTCTTTTCATCCACTTTTTTTACTATAACTGCACAATAGGTTGAAATGTTATTTTTAGATGGAATAGACCCTGGTACCACTACAGAATAAGGTGGCACTTCGCCATAAAATACCTCGCTAGTTTCTCTATCAATAATCTTTGTTGATGCTCCAATAAACACACCCATGCCAAGGACTGATCCTTCTCTCACTACCACACCCTCGGCTACCTCGCTACGTGCTCCAATAAAGCAATTATCTTCTATAATGACAGGTGAAGCTTGAATAGGCTCAAGGACTCCACCTATTCCCACTCCACCGGAAATATGGCAGTTTTTTCCTATTTGCGCACAGCTACCAATCGTTGACCAGGTATCTATCATTGTTCCTGAATCAACATATGCACCAACGTTGATAAAACTTGGCATTAGAACAACATTTGTACCTATATAAGCAGATCGGCGGACAAAACACCCAGGAACTGCTCTAATTTTTAACTGGCGAAATTTCTCCTCATTCCATTCACTAAATTTGTTACCGATCTTGTCAAACCAGCAATTGGTATTGTCTATTATTTTGTTTTCTTCAGTGAGAAAATGTAATAATATTGCCTGCTTTATCCACTTATGTACTACCCATTCTCCACTTGATAGCTTTTCTGCTACTCTAATTTTGCCACTATCAAGGAGCTCAATTACCTCTTTAATTGCTATTCTTGCTGTTTCCTTTAGGTTACAGTCATTAAATTTTTCTCTATTTTTCCAAATATTTTCTATCTCACTTTGTGTTTTTTTTAGTTGCAAACCTTCCATTTGTTATATATATTAATATTAAATTTATAGCTCTGTATCATTTGAGCTTGTTACCACCTTATATGTAAGTGCTATGAAAATACAATGTAATAGTTGTACTAAAACTTACTTAGTATCTTCTGAGCAAATTGGTGCATTTGGAAGAAAGGTAAAGTGTACGAACTGCAATCATATATGGCATGAACATCTAGAAGAAGCGTCAAACAAATCGCACTCTGCTAATATACAGGAAAAAAAAATTAGTGGAAGGAATTTTTTACAAAATCTAGCATTTACCACTCTAGCTTTTGCAACAGCTACAGGGTTATGCGTCGTAATTGCTAATGGCATCTTTCCTAGAGAGATGAACAAAGCATACAAAACGATCAGTTCATATAAGGATTCAATAAGCTATAAATTAGGGTACAAAAAAGAACAAACAGAAAATCCAAATGTAAAAAAACTTGTTGTAAATAAGTTTTATCAAGACTACCTTTTTTTATCTAATTTAAGATCTAGTTAAATAGGCATAAACCATCGCCGATATCGGTATCCAGTTCCTATAGCTACTCAGATGATGCAAATAGTATTAGGGTGACAGAGTCTTAAAAATAAGTTATTTTTTAGTAAAAAACAGCTCATGAGTATTAAAATTGCACCTTCTATACTTTCAGCAGACTTTGCAAAATTAGGAGAAGAAGTAAGAAAAATTAGCGATTTAGGTGTAGATTACATACACATAGACGTTATGGATGGGAATTTCGTTCCAAATATTACAATTGGTCCTAGCGTTGTCTCTGCAATACGTAAATATAGCAATCTTCCTTTTGATGTGCATTTAATGGTCAAATCTCCTGGTAACCACATTGAAAGCTTTATAAATGCTGGTGCTGATATTATCACTGTACATGCAGAAGCAGAGATACACCTTGAGAGGTTGATAAGAAAGATAAAGTCATACAAAAATGTAAACGACGCAAAAAAAACGATTCAAGCTGGAGTCTCAATTGTTCCTTCAACTTCCCCAAGTGTGCTTGAATACATAATACATGAGCTAGATATTGTGCTGATTATGACAGTCAACCCTGGCTTTGGAGGGCAGGAATTTATTCATTCACAGTTGAACAAGATATCTACTATAAAAAAAATGATACAGGAGCGTAATCTTAAAACACAAATTTCAGTAGATGGTGGAATTAACTTTTCTAACGCAACTGATATAATAAAAGCAGGTGCTGATATTTTAGTTGCGGGATCGGCGATATTCAAGGCTGAAGATATTAAGAAGGCCGTAAATGATCTTAAAAATCCATCGTGGTAATCCTATATAGCTAGTGCAGCCCTACGTCATACCGCGATTCATTCGCGGTATCTCAGCCGCTAACACGTAGCGGAATGTTGGCAAACCTAAGATCTTTAGCTAGTTAACACAAATTATTTCTATTATCTACCAATTTGAAAAAGTCTCTGGTCCAAGTAGTCAAGCTACTTGGATGACAAGAGGTAACGCAAGAAGTTTACTTTTAATAAAAGCCTGATGATGAATCATTATTACCAAATTTCGGCTTATTTCTGTTGCTGAAACCAGAACGAGGACGAGAAGGCTTCTTATGGTAACTTCCTCCAGGTTTTCTATTAAATGAATTATTGTAATAATTATCCCTGTCATTTGGACCATCTTTCCTTTTCTCGTTGTAAAGCTCACCTTCAAAAAACTCTCCCGTCTCTTGATCAACTCGACGTCTTGACAACTTTGGACATCCACCTTTTTCGAAGTCAATTACTAGTGCTTTGAAAGTATCATCTTGTTTAAGTATGCTCTCTATAGAATCTATGTGTTCATTAGCTACTTCACTTATGTGCATTTTTCCTTTTCTGCCATTAAGAAATTCAAGCTCTACAATAGACTTCTCTATTTTTACAACTTTGACATCAACTATAGAACCTTGTTCTAGTTCTGTTATTGAATCAATCATCATACTCTTTGCAATTTCAGCTTCAGTGCCACTCGTGGCAAAAACAGAAACTTTACCATCATCTCCTATTTCAATTTTTGCATTACTTCTTTCACACACACTGCGTATATTTTTTCCTTTAGCACCAATAGCTGCAGAAATTTTGTCTTTATCTATGTAAAATGATAACATCCTTGGTGCATGGTCTTTGACGTCATCACTGTGTTCTGAAATCACTGCATTCATTTTTTCTAAAATATGTAATCTTCCAGCTTTTGCCTGTTCTAAAGATTTTTCAACAATTTCAAAGCTTATACCAGAAATTTTCATATCCATTTGTAGTGCCGTAACCCCTTCACTAGTTCCTGCTACTTTAAAGTCCATATCACCAAGATAATCTTCATCACCCAATATATCGGAAAGTATCACATACTCGTCTTTATCTTTAATAAGGCCCATAGCAACTCCAGCAACAGGGGCCTTTATTGGCACACCCGTATCCATTAAAGCAAGAGAAGTCCCACAAACTGTTGCCATAGAAGAAGAACCATCAGACTCCAAAATTTCGGATACTACTCTTATTGTATAAGGAAATTCAGATTTATCGGGTAAAACAGGATGAATTGCTTTCCAAGCAAGTTTGCCATGACCGACTTCTCTTCTTCCTGGTGCACGTGCAGCAGAAGTTTCTCCAACAGCAAATGAGGGAAAGTTATAATGCAACATGAAATGCTCACGTCTATCCCCTTCAATATCATCCACAATTTGCTCATCTTGAGTAGTACCAAGAGCAGTAACAACCAATGCCTGAGTGTTGCCTCTTGTAAACAGCGCAGAACCGTGAGTTCTGGACAGAATATCAACTTCAACTTCTATCTGACGTATCTCATCATGCTTACGACCGTCTATCCTTACACCTTTCTTCCTAATTATTTCACGTACTAAAGATCTTTCAAAGTTTTTTACTGCATACGTAATTAACTTTTCATCTTTTCCAGTCTCTTTAAGAGTATTCAATATATTCTCTCTGACCGCTTCTAGAGCTTGAACTCGCTCTTGTTTTACTGTTTGCGAATATGCTTTTTCAAAATCTTTACCGTATTTTTCGAGCTCTTGTGTTATATCTGATGTATCAACAGGAGCAAAGCTTTCAGGCTTATTGCCAACTGTATCAGCAAACTCTTTTATGAGCTTAATGACAGGTTTAAGGTGTTCATGGCCAAATTTTATTGCATTAAAAACATTTTCTTCAGAGAGCTCTTTCACTTCTGACTCAACCATTAAAATCGAATTTTCATCACCAGACAAAAACAGATCCAAGCTGCTTGCTTTCATCTCTTGAACAGAAGGGTTGAGTATATAGTTATTATTTTCATCACAACCAACTATCACTCCAGCTATAGTAAAGTGAAAAGGAACACCAGAAACCGCAAGAGCTGCAACAGCACCAATCAATGCTGGCACTTCAGGAGGATTGACTGTATCATAAGTTAATAGATTACACACCACACTAATTTCATCATGAAATCCTTCTGGAAAGAGTGGCCTTACACTCCTATCTATTACTCTTGAGATTAAAGTTTCTCTATCAGATGGCTTGCCTTCCCTTTTAAAAAAACCACCAGGGATCTTACCCATGGCATAGCTTTTTGCGATAAACTGCACATTTAAAGGTAGGAAATCAACGCTTTCTTCCTTCTTTTTACGTACAACAGTTACTAAAACAGAAGTATCACCGTAATTTACAACTACTGAACCATGAGCTTGGCGTGCTATTTTTCCTGTTTCTAAAGATAAGGCACGACCACCCCACTCTATAGATTTTTTTATAATTTTAAACATACTAAATTCCTCGATTATTTTCTAATGCCTAACTTCTCTATTAATTCCTGGTAGGCTTCATTACCAAATTTACGCTTTATATAATTTAAGTGCTTGCGTCTTCTACCTATCAATATAAGTAAACCACGCTTAGAGTGATGGTCATGCTTGTGCACTTTAAAATGCTCAGTTAAGTTACTGATCCTCTCGGTCAAAATTGCACATTGTACAAAAGATGAACCTGTATCATCCTCTTTAATCGCATATATATTTATCAAACTCTTTTTCTTTTCGGATGTTATCGACATCTAAACCTCATTTTAAATATTAAAAACACGAATAGGTTTCACACAACCATAAATAAAACTGCAGATTGCAATAGGTACACTACCCACTATCGTACAACAAATATCATAATTCTTTAAATTACGCAAGTTATTTAATACAACTTCCTGACCTTTTCTGATTTTCCCCGCATCTTCTGGGGAAATTTCAATTTTGAACATCGATTTTAAAGCCGATTCAATGGGAATGATGAAACTTTTTGCATTACTCCCTGTACCTTCTATTACTCCAGTATCACCTTTTGTTATCGGAGAGTAAGTTATTGTGTTTCTTTCAGCGAGCTGTTCAATTGTCACTGATTCGTTTTCTCTAAAGTCACCTACCATAGTTCTTCTTAATTTCGTAATGTGTCCAAAACAATTTAATGCAATGCCAAGATCCCGAGCAATTGATCTCACATATACACCACTACCGCACATCATAGAAAAATTTGCACTATTATTTATGGTGTCCACAGATATCAATTTCAGCTCATGTATTTTGACTTGTCGGGGTTTTATATTTACCTTTTGCCCACTTCTTGCCAATTTATACGCCCTTGCTCCTTTAATTTTTATTGCTGAAAATTGAGGAGGAGTCTGCTTGATCTCACCAATAAAATTTTTAATTGCACAATTTATTTGATTATATTCGGGTTTTATATCGCTAGTTCTAATGATATCACCACCCAAATCATCCGTTGTTCTTTGTTCGCCCCATTTTATTGTAAAATCGTATGCCTTTAAGTCACAAGATAAATACGGTATAGTTTTTGTTGCCTCGCCAAGAGCAATTGGCAACACACCTGAAGCTAAAGGATCAAGTGTTCCCAGATGACCAGCTTTTTTTATCCCAAAAATCCCTTTGACTCGGGCTACAGCCTGTGCAGAGCTAATTCCTATTAGTTTATTAAGATTCAGCCAGCCGTGTATCATACGTTTAATTATATACAACTGATAACAGTTTAGGAAGTAGCTTGAAATATATACTTTAAATGATAATGTAAAGGATGGCTTGACAAACATGCATTATTAACACATACTTAATCCTCTTATTAGGCTTATTTTAAGGGAACTGTTATGAGTAAGGATCAAACTATATTGAAGTGGGAAAACACTGCACATATAGCAAAAATGAGTATTGAAGGTACAGCTGCATTTGCATCTTTAGCGGGAGCAATAGCAGCAATATTAATTGCTACTAAAGTAATTGCTGGCCCTGCATCTTCAGCACTTGTTGCTAGCCCTGCTGGAATTGCAGTTCTATCTATTGCAGCTGTATATTTTTCCGCAGCAGCTTATGCTTCATATCAGCAAATGAATGCGATTGGTGAAAAAGGACCTCAAGGTGATAAAGGACCAGTTGGCGATAAAGGACCTCAAGGTGATAAAGGACCAGTTGGTGATAAAGGACCTGAAGGTGATAAAGATAACGTTGTAGAAACAAAAACATTACTTGATGTACTTAGTAATGATGCTGTTAAACAGCAATTTAAGACTGCGCTTAATATTTCAAACTAATTAAATAAATTAGCATAACCAGAGGTAGATTTTCTACCTCTTTCTTTTTCCTTTCATTTGAATATGTAAAGGTTAAGGCAATCTATCCCACACCTCAGCTACATCCTCACTAAACTCTATTATCTCTGTTTTTTTGAACTGATAGCACTTGTTAATAGATTGAATTCCTAAATTCCCTATAAAGGGGATGGCATCATTACCTAAAATTTTACCACTACGGCAGATTATCAGCCTGTCGATTAAACTATGCTTCAGTAGCTCTGTGATTAACACTCCTCCACCTTCAACTAATAACCTTGTTATGCCAATTTCTGAAACAAGTTTTGATGCCATGTCTTTTAGGCAGACTTTATCGATAATGTCAGGCTCCGATGTCATTCCAGCGCGTGACGCTGGAATCCAGTTTTCATTATGCAATTGCTTGAAGTTTTCTGGATCCCAGTGTCTGGGCACTGGGATGACAGGAGAAGGCGTTAGAATGACAGGAGAGTGTGTTGGGGTGACATCTGGAATAACAGGAGGTTTGTGATTTGAATTGACTATCAAATAATTAATGTTTTTTATTTTTCTCTCTATTTCTCTGTTTGTAATCACCCAAGTTATTACTTTATCTGCAGTCTTTGCAATATTATGCTCTTCCTGCAATTTTTCCTGGCTATCTATAATTAGCCTTATTGGCGATCTACTTCCGAGTTCTGGTAATCTGCAAGTTAAGAGTGGATTATCGTTAATAAGAGTATTGCTGCCAATCATAATTGCATCATATTTTGCTCTAAGCTCATGCACCCAATTTCTCGTATCTTCACTTGTTATCCATTTGCTATCGCCTGTAAATGTTGCAATTTTTCCGTCAAGAGTTGTTGCAATTTTGCAAGCTATAAATGGTCTATGAAATTCTTTAGTGGTGAAAAAACCGACATTCAGTTCTTCTGCCTCTTTTTGCATAATACCTTGCTCAACTTCAATTCCTGCTTCTTTCAGAGCTTTAATGCCTCCACCTGAAACTCTGCTATCTGGGTCAATAGTTGCAATTACTACCCTTTTTATTCCAGCTCTTATGATTTCCGCAGTACATGGTCCTGTAACTCCAAAGTGGCAACATGGCTCGAGCGTGATATACATAGTTGCACCATGGGTTAAACCTTCTGCACTTTGCAAAGCAACCACTTCTGCATGTGGGCGCCCACCTACTCCTGTATATCCCTCACCAATGATTATACCATCTTTTACAATAACACACCCGACAGTAGGATTTGACGCAACATTCCCAAGATTTTTTTCTGCAAGCCTTAATGCAATTGACATGAAATGATCATCAGTCATTAGAAAGAAGTCATTTCATATGAAGTGTCGAATATTCTCCTGTGCTCATGTATAGCAAATCTATCTGTCATTCCCGAGATATAGTCGCATATTACTATTGAACGCTGGGATTCACAAGCAAGTTTGCTCCACTCTGTAGGAAGTAATCTTGGATTTTCATAAAAACATTGAAAAAGTTCCTGTATTATGCGTTTCGCTTTGTTCATCGTTCTACTCAGTTTATAGCTTCTGTATATTTTCTCCATGTTGAATCTTTTCATTTCTTTTGTAGCATTCGCAACTTCTGGTGAAAATGTGACTAGCATTTTATTTAGACTTCTTACGTCTTCTACACTTTTTATTTTATGATCTTCAATATTTCTTTCAGTCTGAGAAACAACATCACTTATCATAGTTCCTATAGTTCCACTCAGTGATTCATGTATGAGTTTGCTCTGAGGCAATTCTGAATATCCGCTCCTTACGTCTTTAAACATTTTTCCAATTAAAGGGACATTCAGCAAATCTTCAATGGTTACTAAATTTGCTCTGAGTGCATCATCAAGATCGTGAACACTGTAAGCAATATCATCGGCAATTGAAGCAACTTGCGCTTCAATGCTTGAAAATTCCTCAAGTTTTAGATCATATTTTTCATTATATTCTAATAACAGCTGATTATTTGTAGAAGACTCCACGTTTTGACCAAGCAAGGGACCATTATGTTTTGCAACCCCTTCAATCACCTCCCAACTTAGATTCATACCATCAAAATCAGCATGTTTTTGTTCAAGATAAGTTAAAATCCTTATAGCTTGAACATTATGATCAAACTCATACTTCTCACTATCAACTTGAACTAGAGCATCCTCACCTGTGTGACCAAATGGGGGATGACCAAGGTCATGTGCAAGCGCTATGCATTCAGTGATGTCCTCATCTAAGCTGAGCCTGCGTGCGATGGATCTTGCAATTTGTGCAACTTCAAGGCTATGAGTCAGCCGAGTGCGATAGTAATCGTGCTCGTAATTGATAAAAACTTGTGTTTTGTACCCCAATTTCCTAAACGCATTAGAGTGAACAATGCGATCCCTATCACGCTGAAAGCAGCTGCGATTCTCATCTTCTGGCTCTTTGAAGTATCTCCCTTTTGTTTTGCTTGGAAAGCATGCATAACTTAATAGAAAATTATTGTTTGACATGTAAAATTTCTACTATAATAAATTATCAATAATAAACGGTGGTTACTATGTCAACAAATTACAACATCAACTTAACTGATAATGCACTAAAAAAAATCCACTTTCTTGCAGAGCAGGAAGGGGATAAGAGTTCCGTTTTGCGGGTTGCAGTTTCAGGCGGTGGATGTTCTGGCTTCAAATACAATTTTCTTATGGATCAAATGAATAAAAATCTATCTTTGGATGATGAAGATGATGATTACGATGATGAGTTTGATGACGAAGACGAAGATGATGACTATGAAGAAAGCGAGGACTATAGAAGCCACTCCAGTTTTAGCGAAAAAGGTAAAGATATAGTAATTAATGATGAAAATGGCAATCCTGTATTAATGGTTGATAATTGTTCAGCAAAATTTTTAAATAACTCAGTTATAGATTATACTGAGGATCTCAGTGGTTCTGGTTTTCAAATAAAGAATACCCTTGCTAAGTCTCAATGTGGTTGTGGTAACAGTTTTTCGGTTTAATTATTACCAAAATTTAGATGCCTTCTGGGTCTTTTAAACATGGGTGATAATGTAGCTCTAGAACTAACTTCTGTAGATAAAAGCTTCAAGGACAATTCTGCTGTTGTAAAAGACATCAACCTAAGTGTCACAAGAGGGCAAGTAGTAGCGCTGATTGGCAATTCAGGTGCAGGAAAAACAACTATATTGCAAATCGCAGGCTTGTTGGACAAGCCAACTTCAGGTATAGTTACGATAGATGGAATAAATTGCACACAAGCCAATAATAAGCATAAAACCCATGTAAGAAGAAATTTTCTTAGTTTTGTTTATCAATTTCACTATTTGTTACAAGAGTTATCGGTGTTGGAAAATATTATGCTTCCTCAACTTATTGCAGGAAAAAGCAAAGCTGAAGCAAAAAAAAATTCGCAAGCAATGTTGGAAAAATTTGGTCTGGAAAACAAAGCAAGTAGCATGGTATCTGAAGTTTCGGGTGGGGAAAGGCAGAGAGTTGCAATTGCAAGAAGCATTGTAAATTCTCCAAAGCTTTTACTTGCAGATGAGCCAACAGGAAATTTAGATCCAACAAATTCTTTTAACGTGTTTTTACTGCTACATTCATACGTAAAGGAAAATAACAGCTCTATGCTTATAGTAACGCACAATCATCTCCTTGCAGAAAAGGCAGACTGCATTTTCCAATTGAGAGATCGATCATTAGTGAAGTTGTGAATAGGAAAAATAGCACAATTTAAAACTACCTATGCCTTATACTTATCTAACCAATGATCATTAACAGAGTACAACTCGCATGAAACGCTTTCATTGCTTTTTATACACGGACTTTTTAACTTACGCTGTTTACTTAGGGAACACCCCGATAACATAAACACAGCTAAAACAAAAAATAATAGCTTTTTAAACATAACAAAACCTTTTCATTTATATTACTACACTCATTTCTCTTGTTTGTAAAGGTTAGGCATATTCTTTTACCCTTACCTCTTTTTTGACCTTTTGAGAAGAAATAGCTGCACTGTTTAAGCGCAGTTTTATATAACCATCTACGATTTGAGTCACTTCCTCTTCTTTATCCCTTAGAAAGTGATTAGTATCGTCTATTATATGGTATTTCATGTGATCACTTTTTACTGAATTTATTAACCTTTTTGCTAATTCTGTTACATCGCTTTCTTCTGAGATTGTATCGTTACTGCTTTGTATTATAAGCCCAGAAACTGGACAGGGAGAAAGAAAAGAAAAATCGTACTTAGTTACCGGAAGAGAAAGAGCAATAAAACCCACTATCTCAGGGCGACGCATTGTTAGCTGCATAGCCACCCATGCTCCAAAAGAAAAACCAGCGATCCAAATTGGAACGTTGCTAGGATTATGTTCCTGAAGCCAATCAATAGCTACCGCAGCGTCAGTTAATTCTCCTATACCCTTATCAAAAGTTCCGGTAGATTTTCCCACACCACGAAAGTTAATTTTCAATGCAGAAAAATTGTTATCGATAAAAGACGTATATATACCATGTACAATTTTACTACCCATATTACCACCATATTGAGGGTGATGATGTAAAACCAGCACAACCGGCGCGTTGGCATCTTTGCTTTGGTGGTATTCACCTTCTATCTTTCTTGTTGCATTATTCAAAAAAACTTCTACCACGGTAACTCCTAATAAAAACCTGCTTGACAGGTATTGATGACATGAATTATTAATTATGTATTAATTTCGCTGTTTTTGCAATAAATTTTTTATCGTGTTAAAGCTAACGTACATAGTTATGGCTATAGTTGATGGTAAACTTATTTAAGTGACAGATGAGTCCATTCTCTTTAGAAAATAGTGGTTACGTATATGCTGATTACAATGCAACTGCTCCAATTAGTGAGAATGTAAAAAAAAGTATATTTGAGGTCTTGTTAAAACAAACGCTCAATCCATCATCACTACATAAAAGAGGACAAGAAGCGAGGAAGATTCTTCAGGATGCAAGAGATAACATACGTGATGCTCTTGGTGTTCCAAGTGATAAAGAAATAGTTTTTACGTCTGGTGCGACTGAAGCGAATAACCTTGTTATGAGAGGAATAGCAGGCTATCTGCATGTAATTTCAGCTATAGAGCATCCTTCAATTCTTAATTCTGCATGTAATCCATATATAATACCCGTTAATCAGGAGGGCATTGTTGACTTTTTAGAGCTAGAAAAAATTCTAAGCGAACTTAAAGGAAACAAAGCAATAGTTTCAGTTATGATGGCAAATAACGAAACCGGAGTTATTCAGCCTGTTAAGGAAATAGCTGAAATAGCACACAAATTTGGAGCAATTTGCCACACTGACACTGCTCAAAGTGTTGGAAAAATTAAAGTTAATATGGAAGATTTAGGAGTGGATTTACTCACTTTATCCGCCCATAAATTTGGCGGTGTAGCAGGCAGTGGAGTTTTAATATTCAATAAAGAACTTGCGATAGAACCTATTATAATAGGTGGTGGACAAGAGAAGGGATTTCGTGGTGGTACGGAAAATATTGTTGCGATTGCAGGCCTTTCTGCTGCACTGCAAAATATTCCAGACCTTCTATCAAAAATGGATGAAGTAAAGGAGCTACGTGATCAATTAGAGTGTGAATTATTAAATCTTGCCAGTGATATAAGAATCTTCGGTAAAAACTCTAAGAGGCTGCCAAACACAAGTTTTATTTATATGCCAGAAGTAAAGAGTGATGTGCAGCTCATGCATTTTGACTTGAATCATATTGCAGTTAGTAATGGTTCTGCATGTTCTTCTGGAAAAGTTGAGCCTTCCCATGTTTTGCTTGCAATGGGGGCAACAAAAGAGCAAGCAGAGTGTTCAATTAGAATCAGTATAGGTCCAGAAACTAAACCACAAGACATAAAAAAAATAGTGGATTGTTGGTATAATATCTACAAGAAGAACACCTTGGTATAGATAATACGTGGTATCATGCAGGGAGCTATAAATTAAATGTAAAAAATTACTTTACAAACTCCGCCAGCCCCCTTATCATGAAACTGAAGGTATTCAGTTATCTTCATCTGTGCAGATTAAACAGCAAGAAAACAACGTAGTTGGCGTCTTATTTTTAATTTTTTGCACTATGTGCACCTTATGTCTTCACAGTATTTCTAGGTTTTTACCTACACAAGCTGAAACGCGCTTATAAGTCGTTTAAGACAGTATAGTACGCCAATTTGCAGGATTAGAGAGTGACAACTAGCTAACACGGGATTTCTTTTGCCTTTTTTTCTGCTTAGTAAATTTCTTAAACATTTAAACTAAGGTGAGTTGCAATTAAAAGCAGCTAAATTGCAGTGTTTAAGACTAAAAAAACGCCAATACTGAAAATAGACAATGACCAGGGTTTCTTTTGCCTTTTTTTTCGTTTGGTAAATTTCTTAATATTTATGGCTTAGGTTAGTTACAAATTAAGAGCAATATTCACGGAAATGGTGTCATTCCAGTGCTTGACACTGGGCACTTTAGACAATGTTACAAAAATAATATCATAGAATTCAATAGGATAATTCCTGGTGTACAGTCCCAGAGTGTGATGGTATGATAAAATATGAGAAAACAATACCATCAAAGGAGGAATTATGGGACCATACACCTAGAGGCTGTATTACAAGAATTTTGGGCGAACTTAGTTATGTGTAATATATTATCGCTTCATATGTGTGATGCACAAGGGCCTTGGAACCCAGATCAAATTACTGAGTATCGTTTAAATTTTTCAGTTTTATTTGGTGTAATGAGGCAGAAACTCTATCAAGTACTTATTGCACCAAAAAACTTTCAAGCCCTTTTTAAGCATGCGTGCTAAAGTTAAAATTCGACCAGGGCAGCCACAATAAGGTAGATAAGCCCAAACGCCATCATGTTTTTAGGAGAGTTTGCTAATGGAGGCTCTTAAGTTGACTCCATTGGCTGAACGGATACCTCTTAACTTGACGCGTATGGTTTATTTAACACTCCCAACGGTTACAAATAATTCACCATTTCTTCTGGTTTCACTATCCTTTCAAACTCCTCCTCAGTGAGCAGTTGAAGTTTTGCTGCTGCTTCTTTTAGAGTGATATTTTCTTTATAAGCAAGCTTCGCTATTTTTGCTGCATTGTCATACCCTATATGCGTATTTAATATAGTGACCAACATTAACGACTGATTCAGTAAATCTTTTATCCTCTCTTCATTTGCCTTAATACCAACTACACATTTTTCTGTAAAATTTAAACTTGCATCAGCTAAAAGTCTTATAGACTGCAAAACATTGTAAATTATCACTGGCTTAAACACATTCAATTCAAAATGACCGTTTGAACCACTAATGGTCACAGCAACATGATTTCCCATAACTTGAGTGCACACCATAGTTACTGCTTCACACTGAGTTGGATTCACTTTACCTGGCATAATTGAAGAACCAGGCTCATTTTCCGGTAACATTATTTCCCCAATTCCACATCTTGGACCAGAACCAAGCAACCTTATATCATTTGCAATTTTCATTAAACTGACTGCTACTGTATTGAGTGTTCCACTGAGCTCAACTAAAGCATCGTTTGCTGCTAGCGCTTCAAATTTATTGCCTGCTGAAGTAAATGGAAGATTAGTAATTCCTGCAACTTTGCTTGAAAAACCTTCAGCAAAACCCTTTTTAGTATTGAGTCCTGTGCCAACCGCAGTGCCACCTTGTGCAAGCTCGTATATACCACTTAAAGTTAATTTTACTCTCTCTATCCCCTTTTTAATCTGGGCTGCATAGCCAGAAAACTCCTGTCCCAGTGTTAGGGGCGTTGCATCTTGTAAGTGAGTACGTCCTACTTTTATTATATTTTTAAATTCCTGAACCTTATTATCCAGCACCTTATGCAATTTTTCAAGATTTGGAATAAGCAAGCAGTTTATTTGCTCTGCTGCTGCTATATGCATTGCTGTTGGAAAGGTGTCATTTGATGACTGACCATAATTCACATGGTCGTTTGGATGTATCGGAGATTTACTACCCAAATTACCACCTAAAATCTCTATTGCGCGATTGCTGATCACTTCATTCATATTCATATTAGTCTGCGTTCCGGATCCGGTTTGCCAAACAACAAGCGGAAATTCATTATTAAATTTGCCATCTATTACTTCCCTTGCGGCTGCGCAGATTGCGTCCCCTACCTTATTATCTATGCTACCCTGCTTCATGTTAACACGTGCTGCTGCAAGTTTTACTATTGCTAATGCTTTAATCAGAGGCTCTGGCATTTTTTCTGTGCCAATCTTAAAATTTTCTAAAGAACGTTGAGTCTGCGCTCCCCAGTAATGTTCACTTGGTACTTTTACTTCCCCTAAGCTGTCTGATTCTATTCTCGTTTTTCTATCCATATTTTCCTTCTTAGCGTCATGCAAACTGGTTCACTACATAATTTTTTCATGTCTACTTCTTGGTTAATTAAATCATACTAGATCCAAGTAGTCAAGTGTGACCTTACCCAGAAAAAGTAGAGAGAAAGTTAAGACGTTTTTGGAGTAAAATAAAACGTTTTTTCAAAATATGGCAAATAGTTTATTCTCTTTGTAAAAAACATTCCAAACTTTCTCTCCACTTTTTCTGGGTAAGGTCAGTTCAGCTATAGGCAGCAGTTTTCTGTATTTACTTTAAATTGAAGAAAGCTCAAATGAAAGATCGTGTTTTGCTAAAAATCACAGAATGCAGTCTGGTTACATCACTAGTGCCTAAAGTGATCTCCTTTATCCTCTCATCTGCTAGTATTTTTAATTCCTTACCGTATCTATAATAATTTCGCTTTATAACGTGTAACTCATCAGCAGAAGAAGAATCTAATTTAGGGTAATATTCGTAATCGCAATTTTCTTCGATGTCCTCAATGCTTATAGATGATGCTAAAAGTGGAAATAGAATTAATAGTAAAGTTAGTAGGATTCTTGTACAACTATTACACCACGTCCTGGGTAGCGCGTGACCAGAGAAAAAAAGATATGGATCCAAGTAGTCAGGGCACTGGGATGACAGAAGATAGTGCAAGAAATTTCGTAAAAAGCTTTTCATACCAACTATTTAAACTCAATTGTGTTATAAATATATTAATAGCGAAAAAAGAAAAACAAGGTTTAATTTTCTTTTTTATTTGCGATTTATCTATTAATTAACCGTGAAAGGTTACGTGTAATGCTCCTTCACATAATTATCAATAATTGCCTTAAATTCTTCAGAGACATTATCACCTTGTAAAGTTTTGAAATACTTGCCGTCTTTGTAGACTGCTGAAACAGGTTTTTCTCCATATCCAGGCAAGCTGATTCCCAAATTTGCGTGTTTGCTTTCTCCAGGACCATTTACTATGCATCCCATAACAGCAATGTTCATATGCTCTACACCTGGATTTTTTTTCTTCCACATCGGCATATGAGTTTTTATATAGCCATTCACTTCTTCAGTTAATATACGAAAACGATCGCTACTCGTGCGCCCACAACCAGGACATGAATTAACCTGAGGGTTAAAGTGTCGCAAGCCTATAGATTGCAATATTTCCTGACACACCACCACTTCATTAGTACGCAATTCACCAGGACGTTGAGTCAAAGAAGCCCGTATTGTATCTCCAATGCCATTTTGCAATAAATAAGTAAGCCCTGCTGCGGTATTTACCACACCTTTATTGCCCATACCAGCCTCAGTTAAACCCAAATGCAGCGCATAATTGGAAGATTTTGCAAGTGCCATATAAACTAAAATTAAATCTTGTACTTTGCTAACTTTACATGAAATGATTATTTTGTTTGAATTTAGACCAATTTCTTCAGCTTTTTTTGCACTATCAAGAGCAGACATTACAAGTGCTTTGCGCAGTATAACATCAGAAGGCCTTGCATTACTAAGCGAAGAGTTTTCATCCATCAGTTTTTGTAAAAGGTATTTATCAAGACTACCCCAATTTACCCCAATTCTAACAGGAAGATCGTGCATTATTGCATACTCTATCACCCTTTCAAATTTCTCATCACGTTTGTCGCCAAAGCCTATATTGCCTGGATTGATTCTAATTTTACCCAGCATTTTGATGTTGTCTGGATAATCTTGAACTAATTTATCTAGCTCATATTGACCGCAGCCTACCAATATTTTACCGTCAAAACCTTCTTTATTTATCTCTTCTACTATATAAGGTATTGCCCTTGCTACTTCCTCTGAATTCAAAGCAATCCGTACTAACTCTGAACCTGCGCGCGCTAGTTCTGTTATTTCTTTTGCATAATGTTTTGCGCTACTTTTTATATCATCAGAATCTATATGCACACCAAGCGCCATAGATTGTACGACTATAGGATTATTTCCACCTATCTTTACTTTTCCAACTTCTACAACATGAGTTTTGTGCCTGGAAATCGGCGATAATTCATATGCATCGTCATTCAATATCAGGTCTTTATCTAGCATATTATTAATGGCCAATATTGTGATACTATTTTACTGTGTCAGCTACGCTGCCAAATGAACTTGAACCATTCAAACTATAAGCATCTACGTTATCCAAATTAGCAATAGAATCATGTGAGCACGTTTTTCTTGATGGATTTTCTTTTATAGTGACATTTATAGGAGAAACTTTTTTTTCTCGTGTTGAAGTAACTTTCTTCCCTTCTTGTTGTTCACTTTCATGCTGCTCGCTTTCATACTGGGAAACTGGCTCTTGATCTATAAATACAGCACCCTTTAAACGTGCGATATTAATACCATGCTGATTTATCATAGCGCTCTCTTCATCGTCGACTATGCACGCTTCCATGTCATTTGGCTCATTATCAAGACTAGCAATTTTTTTCTCTTTTAATTTTTTGATTAGATCTTCTTTATTTATAGCTCGATCTTGTGACTTTTTTTTCTTGAGGAGCTCCCTACGCTTCTCATACAGTTTATATGACTCAGCAAAATCCTCATCTGTATGAAAGTTTGCACCACCAGGGTTACCAGGAGGTATGTATCTCTTACTGAGCTTAGATTTAGCTTCAGCACTATGCACAGTAAAAAAGCTAGAAACCAAAAACATTAATATAAATAAAACTTTAGAAAAAACCCTAAGCATATGGTGCTATAGTAAATATCGTGTTTTAAAAGATAGCAATTAACGAACTTTAAGTAAACCAGAATCTTTACTAACTTTACAATACAAATATTTTTCTAAAAAGTGATATGTTTACTATCAAAAAACCTACATAGGCTAAGAGAAGAGTAAGGTGCTACAAGTTGCGTAACACCTTCTCAAGAAGAGTGTTATGCAACTTAGTCTGGCATTTGCATATGCTTCTTTTCATTGCCATCGATAGCATCTACATTATTAAGTTTTGCGTCTGGTGTATCTTTAGACAAGTTCTTTTCTTTCTCCCTTTCACACTTAACTCCCTGATAGATACAGAATGCAACAAAAGAAGTTATCGCTATTGCGGCAACAGCACTGACTATGGCACAAATTAGTAGTGTTTTTTCTTGATCTGCTACTGCTTCTGTGAGTGTTTCCACTTTTTCTTCTAAACCTGTGAAGTTTTCTTGCAAGCCTGTAAACTTTTCTTGCAAACCATTGAATTTATCTGATAGATCTGTTGACAAACCGTCAAATTTACCTGACAACTCTGTAAATCTTTCTGATAAACCACCGAATTTATCTGACAGTTCTGTTACTTGTTCTGGCAAACCTTTGAAGTTTCCTAATAGCTTCTCTAGTTCTTCTACTTGTTCCTGCAATTTTGTTATGTCTGTTATGTCATTGCCAGACAAACTATACCAAGCATTACTCAAAATATTTGACATTTTTACCCCCTAATTAATTAATATATTACTATTGTACGTTCTTAGTACTTAAATTAGTATTAAATCAACTGTCATTATGTATTGACCTTTTAATAATTTTGTTTGACTTGCTTTTTGAAAGTGCAAAAACTTAAGTTAATGTATTACAAGGTTGCTATTCAACCAATATCTCTCTCTTTCCTGAGTAATTTGGAGAGCTGACAATTCCTTCTTTTTCCATTCTTTCAACAATATTTGCAGCTCTGTTATAGCCTATTCTAAGTTGTCGCTGAATGTAACTGGTTGAAACTTTTTGATCTCTTTGAATGATGGCCACTGCTTGATTGTAGAGGTCGTTTTCTTCATCCTCTGTTTCACCTTCTGATTCCACAGAAGAATTTTCATCTTCTTTGGTGATTTCCTCCATATAATTTGGCTCACCTTGCATTTTTAGATGATCAACTATATCTTGCACCTCATTATCACTTACAAATGGGCCGTGAACTCGAATGATCTTACCACCAGAGGCCATATAGAGCATATCACCCATACCGAGCAATTGTTCAGCTCCTTGTTCGCCAAGTATTGTACGGCTATCTATCTTAGAAGTAACAGCAAAACTGATTCTCGTTGGAAAGTTCGCCTTTATCACACCTGTGATCACATCCACAGATGGGCGTTGTGTTGCCATTATGATGTGTATTCCTGCAGCACGAGCCATCTGAGCTAAACGTTGAATAGAGCACTCTATCTCTTTGCCGGCAACAAGCATCAAATCTGCCATTTCATCCACGATCACTACAATATACGGAAATGTCTCCATCTTGATTGGTATTTTTTCAAACAAAGGTTTGCCTGTTGTTGAGTTAAAGCCAATCTGCACAACGCGCTCCAATTCTATTCCACTATTCATTGCTTCTGTGATTTTTTGGTTATAGTTTATTACATTGCGTACATTTAAATACGACATCATGCGATAGCGATTTTCCATTTCTTTCACTATCCACTTAAGAGCGATAACAGCCTTTTTTGGCTCTGTTACTACTGGCGCCATTAGGTGCGGTATTGCATCATATATTGAAAGCTCAAGCATTTTTGGGTCGATCATTATCATCTTACATTCATCAGGACTTAATCGATAAACGAGCGAAAGAATCATAGTGTTAATCGCAACTGATTTACCCGACCCTGTGGTTCCAGCAACGAGCAAGTGGGGCATTTTAGTCAGATCTGCAATAACTGGTTTTCCACTTATTTCTTTGCCAAGGGCAATTGGGAGATTTAAGTTTGCATTCTGGTATTCTGGTGATTCAAGCAAATCACGCAGCATTACAATTTCTCGTTCCTTGTTCGGCAACTCTATTCCCATAGCATTTTGCCCACGAATTATTGAAATACGTGCAGAGAGTGCACTCATCGAACGTGCAATGTCATCTGCAAGGCCAATTACTCTTGCAGATTTCGTACCAGCTTGTGGTTCAAGTTTGTATAAAGTCACAACCGGCCCATAGCATACACTGATAATTTTTCCTTGCACGCCAAAATCACTCAGGACTTGTTCCAGCAGAGATAAATTTTTATTGCTCTCCATTTCATTCAGCTGCTTTCTCTGCAAAGACTCCTCTGCTTTAGAAAGTAAATGAATGCTTGGAAACTCGAACTCACTGGAAGGTTTAAAAATTTCTTCGGTAGCTTTTTTCTGTCTTTCTTTTGGTTGTTGTTTAGTAGTGATTTTAGTTCTATGTTTTTCTTCTACTACTAATGGTGCAACTGAATATTCAGCAGTTTTATGTGATCTGAAGAATGGAACATTTACAAATAAGCAAGCTATTTTTTTACATAAGAAGAATAGAAAGTGAATTGTTCTCTTCCAACCAACCGATCCTACAAGACCTATTGATGTTACTATCACAAATACATAAAATGGGCAGTTATTAACGAGTGCATTCCCTATTATTCCACTGTGTCTGTACCTTGCTGTGATGCCTAGCGAAAGTTGTGGTAATATAGCACATACCCCTAAATTGATTAATATTAAATAGAGAATTTTCAGCAGTATTTTTGCTGGCCTGAAGATCAACAAGTAAACTATGGTTGTAGCTATTGTAACACTAGTTAATCCAAGAAATTGAACCAATATATCAGCTAAATATGAACCTACTATTCCACCTAAATTTGTCACTTCCTTATTTGTAGCCGTGTTTAAGGAAGGATCTTTATAGTTGTAGCTAAAAACTGATATATATACATATATTAAAAGGGATAGATATATTGCTGATTTTAGATATTTTTTTAACATCTACCTAAAGTAGTAAGCTACTGTATATTTTACAAAGTGAATTGTTATTAGCAATATCATTATAGATAAATCTAATCCGTTGAATGGTGGTATATACCTTCTGATAATTTTCAATGGTGGGTAAGTCAGCTGATTCAAGGTGCGCATTATGCGATTGACAGTATCATTATACACGTTCACTATATTAAGCCTAATCAATAAATCTAGGACAATCCAACATATTAGAATGAAGCTATAAAGATCAAGTAACGTGTTGAGTAGATATATAATTGGATGCATGCATATCTATTACACGAAAGTTATAATAAAGACAAGTATTTAGCCTTTTCAAACTCAAAATGTTGTTTTTGCTGAACCAAAAAAAACTTCATTTTTTGAGCTGCACCTAAGGTAGGAGGAAGGAGGGCTGTATAAAATATATTTAATGTTTCAGTAGGTCCAATATTGCCTGCTTGTAAATATTGTCCCTGTGTCCTATTGAAACAATAATTACTATACGTTTTGCAGTATTTACACGATAGACAATACGGTAATCATCAGCAACTTTTATTCTTCTATGTCCCTTTAATCTCTTGCGTAGCAACACACCGTTACCAATAGGATCAATCTCAAGATACTTTTTTATTGCGTCTTTAATACTTGGCTTTACATCTTTCGGCAAGAAAGGCAAATTTCTTTTAAGAACATGCTTTAGATATTTAATGGTGTATCGCTTATTTCCAGATGTCTTCACTATCCTCTACTTCTTCTGCATCATCAGCATTTAACTCCCTAATAATTTTGGAAAATGCAATATCTTCCGCTTCAAGTTCGATTGCTTCCTTGACTAGCTTTTCTGTTAATTTTTGAACAGACTGCTTAGTGGCTCTAGCTAGTCCAACAAGATGCTGCGAAGTTTTTGGGTCAAAAGTTATACTAATTCCTGAATCTGCCATATGTTTTACCAAAGTCTACTAACAATTATACAACATTTTTCTGAATTTTTCAATAAAGAAAGTTGATGATATGTAAGAAAAATTCTGCCACCTGCGTTAATAAACAATTAAAGATTTAGCATATTTGTCTACGATAGTATTCCTCTATTCTATTACTTAAGTTAGACCACTTTTTTCTATTAATATTTTTTGTTTACAAAGATGAGCAATTACTCATCACGCAGTTGATCTATGGATATAATACTACCGTTTGATAATTTTTCAGTACATTTTTCACTTTTGTATTCTTTATCAGAATCGATACTGATTTTGTCAAATATTAAAATATCTCCTGAAATTTTATCACGAAACTCACTAATAGCAAAAAACGGTATAGTAATTCGCTCTTGTTTTCCTTGAAAACTCAAACTGACGCTAAATTTATCCTCAGAAACTTTTAAATCATAGAATTGATGCTGTAATATAATAAGCATTTGAGTGGGGTATGACTTTTTCAAACGATCTGGCATGGTCACACCATTAAAATATGTGAAAAATAATATTTCTAAATGAGGGATAAAACCATTACCTGATATAACATCTAAAGTCTTTTTGATAACTTGAAACTTGGCAGAATTAAGCAATTTTTTGTAATCTGTTTGCTCCATATAACTTCCACATACGTAAATTTTTGGGGAACTTCTGTTACCCGGCGTTCCCTGAACCGTGCTTATAGCAATGAAGTTATAGTGCTTAAATTAAGCAGCTATTGCATCATTGTCTTCAGCAGCAAAATTATCGTTTGCATTTAAATTATGAACTCTTAGCGGTGGTGTCTAACCGAGCAAAACTACCATCTTTACTATGCATGTCGATCCTTATTCGCCCCCATATAAATTAAAAATATGGTGGAGGCGCCGAGTACTGCCCTCGGGTCCAATACACCTATTACAGGGTGATTTTATTGCTATAGTACACAAAATGTACATAGCTATTATATAGCAACATTAAATAAATGTCAAGATATTATGACCTTAAGTTGATTTATTGCTAAGACAAAATTAAGATTTCCAGTAAAAAATTCTGTGACCTTACCCAGAAAAAGTGGAGAGAAAGTTAAGAAAATTTTTTACAAAAAGAATGATGAATCACAATGTTCAGGAATGCAATAATTAATAGTAGAATGCCTACGCTGTTTTTTGTAAAAATTTCTATGTATTCAAATATAGCAGTTCTAGCTTGTTGAACGGAGTGCTTAGGTCCAAAGTGTGATGGTATGATATATAAGAAATTGCCATCGAAGGAGGAATTATGGTTACACCTTTACAACTTTGTTATATTACGCAAAAAGACTCAAAACTCTCAAAACCTTATGAATTTATATGTAACCAGTGGACACAAGCATCCTGAATTATTTATACTAAATCCATACCATCACACTTTGGACCTACTTCCTTATTCATTCTCACAATCCGTGAACGGTTACAAATACTGGAGTTTACCCTTTTTCTTGTTATTTTTTTAATCTATAGTTAGCATTCAAAACCATATTCGAAAAGTATCTCATATATTTCCAGATTTTTTCAATGCTGTTTATTTCATCCTCAACATTGTCTCTACCTTTATGAACTAAGTTACAATTTAGCAGCATTAAAAATTATAACGTATTCCTACCTCCAGAGTTGCATCTGGTATTTGTAATGCTTTTATACCACTTAGTTGCCCGCCTGCAGCAATACCAACTGCACCAACTATCTGTGGAGCAATTTCATAATCAACACCGACCTTCAGTTTATAGGAAATAGAACCCAGTATTTTGTCTACTACAGATGCCTCCTCTGCAGCAGCTCCATCCCCTTCTGAAGATCCACTTGCTTTACCAAAGCCAAAAGGTATTACTTGTAAGTATCCTCCTAAACCTCCACTGACATATAGTTTAACGGGATCAATATCAAGGTCAGGGTAATAACGATAATTTGCCAATAAGCTAGCCCCTATTTTCCTTGTATCCTTATTAGCAATATCACTCATGTTAGCAAGAACCTCAAGTTCAAACTTAGAGTTTTTGTCATGATGATAACCAAAAACAACGCTAGGTTTCATTACAAAGCCACCACCCCATCCAGCACCAAAGTTTAAACCTGCATAGTACTGATCTTCTGACTTACTTGCACTATTATTAGCTGCACCTGCTAGAGATGAAGTAAGCAACACAGCCAAAACGCATAATCTCTTCATTTTCATATAACTCCTCATACAAAAAAATATATAATGCATAAGTATATATCCTTTATATTAAAAAAGATATAACCACATGTCAAAAAAAGTATACCCACAAAGTAAAGGATGTGCTACTCGGATGTATCCGTTCAGCAGAATGGCAAAATAGGTAGACAAGCTAACGTATTTGTTAAGTTATGTGTAAACAGGAGGTTATGAGAAACTTGTAATAAAGTTGTATAACATAGCTGTTCATAGAGCTCACCCAAATCGGGCATATGCATTTGCAAAAGCCTGCAATCACTTTGCAAAAACCGATAAATTAGATGCAAAACTGTTGGAAAAATATGCTGAATTCATCGCAAAAAACGATGGGGTAAAAGACTTACTATTACCCACAAATAAAAACATAGTATTGTATTTACTCAAATAATTTAATTTTATTAACCTGAAAGCTTATTGGATTAAAATTATTAAACTAAGAGTTATAATTTTAGCAACTAAAAGCTGTAAATTGCACCATATAAACAGTTATTTCAAGCAAAAGTTATGCCATTAAGAGCTATGCAACAAACATTTATATTTGTGGGTAATAGTAAGATCTAAATCCGATAGAGCATTGTTGGCACACCATCAAAAGTCGCCTCAGACCTCTAATGCATCAATGTACAGACTTACACCTTTTAGTTGGTAATACCATTTTAGACGTTTATCATTCGTTTTAGAAAATACTATAGAATCCAGAAAAAAACATGCCTAGATGAGCTATTTGAATGACATTAGTTGTTAGTTACGCAACTTTCATAACAGCTTCGCTTATGACATTTGTTTACTGTTATGTCTGTAAGATACCCTACTATACCACCTAATGCTGCACCTGCAATTCCTAATAATACAGCAGTTGCAATTACTCCGATAGCAATAATCTCAGGTATAATTCCTATTGCAGCTAGTGTGGCTCCTACAGCACCAAATAATAATGCTAAGCCTATAACTCTTGGGGAAATTCCTGAAGCTTGTTTTTGTCGAGAATGATGATTCTTATTATCTGTTATAGGTGGCTGAGCACTTTGCTTTTCCACTGTATGTAAGTTATTGTTAGTTGCTTTTTCTTTGTGTTCATTAAATAATTTTACAAGCTTACTTTTCTTTTTAAAGTCGGCCCAACATGATGCACTGGCGTTTGACCCCCCCTTTTCTTCTTGACCACAAAATTTAGGGTCAGCGTCTGCCTTCAATAGTAATTTTGCAATTTCAATATCATGATCAGTTTCCACACTATCACTGTAAGCAATACATTGTAACATCTTACTTTTTTGCCTATTAGATGCATACGGTAAAAGCATTTCTACTGTACTCTGACTATATTTTGTAATATTGCCGATAATTAACTTTTCTTCTACATCTACACCAATTTCAGCACCGTGTTCAAACAGTACCTTAACAACATCATTTTTGCTTTCTTCTAGAGCATAATACAGCGGTGTATATTTAGATACACTACATGTATTAGGATCTGCTCCATGCTTTAGAAGCATACTTATGACATCAAGATTACCTAGATCACATGCAATATGTAAAGGGGTGCCAATACCTTCCATCAAAATATTAACATCTATTGCGTTAAGTTGTGAGCATAGCTCGACACTGCTATTATGAGCTGATATTGAATTGTTAGCGCTATACTTTGATAAAACTTCTTCAAGTAGCTCTATCCAACCTGATTCAAAATTGCTGCAGGAATTTTTTACAATGTAGTGCAATATTGACTCCCCAGTCCATGAACCAAAAGTTCTGGTTTGTGAATTGATATTTTTGACTTTTTCTAACAAAATTTTTGTCTTGGCTAGATCTTTATCATTAAGAGCCTTAAATAAATCAACCTCTTCTTCACTTAGATGTGAGCCGTAGCGTTTTCTAAGAAGTTCTTTTGCCCAGTTTTCAAAATATTCAGCCAAGTTGTTAATCCAATCATCATTAGGCTGTTGGCTAATGAATTCTTCAGCCATCTCGCCTATTGATATTTTATATGCTACTGATATTTCTTTAAACTTTTCTGTTGCTGTCTTTTGCTCTTCTTGGCTTTTATCTGACCATTTGTCGGGATGCCATTTCAATGCAAGCTCGTGATATGCCTTCTTAATCTCTTCTGTGCTTGCACTCTCTGACAATCCTAATACTTTGAATGCCTCTTTACGTGTTTTTGGAATCATACTCACTCCCCCAATCAAATTAATTTAGTATAATGCTATACCAGTTTAACCCACAAAAATCAAGCAAACAAATCCTTAAAACAATGCTAAACTCAATCACTATGGCAAGAACAGTTGACGTATTACTACCACTTCCAATTGATCAGTTATTTTCATATGCAGTTGAAGAAAATACTGAAGTTTCAGTTGGAGATTACGTAGTGGTGCCATTTGGCAAAAAACGCTTGATCGGAATAGTTTGGAAATATAGTGACAAGAGTGGTCGAGCATTAAAATTTATTGAGCAAAAAATCGATTTACCAAATATTAGACCAAAATTGATCACATTTGCAGAGTGGGTTGCACAATACAATGTAATGCCTATTGGTATGCTTGCCAAAGTGATAATGGGAGGAGTGTTAAAAGTAAACCAAATAGATAAATTGGTTTGTGCTAAGCAGAAGCAGGAAATAAGTGAAATAAGTTGCCAATTAAACCCTGAACAGCAGATAGCTAGCGATAAAATAATAAGCAGTTTAAATGAGTATTCAGTGACTTTGCTTGACGGTGAGACAGGATCTGGAAAAACGGAAGTTTACTTATCCGCAATTGCAAAATTGGTAGAAACTGTAAACAGTGCACAAATTTTAATCCTCTTGCCTGAAATTGTTTTAACTTCACAATTGGTAAATCGTGTTCGCGGTCAGATATCAAAAAACTTAGTTGAATGGCACTCAGGGCTCACTCCAAAAACTCGCCGGAATAATTGGCTCAATATAGCAAGTGGAAATGCGCAGATAATTATTGGTGCACGGTCAGCGCTTTTTTTGCCTTATAAAAACCTAAAATTGATTATCATTGATGAAGAGCACGACTCATCTTTTAAACAAGAACAGGGAATTATATATAATGCTCGAGATATGGCGATAATCTTAGCCAAATTTGAAAATATTCCGATTATTTTATCATCAGCAACTCCACTGCTTGAAACGATTCATCATGTTAAAAGCGGGAATTACAATCATGTAAAGCTAACCAAGCGATTCGGTGGTGCAGAATTGCCACTCATTAAAGTAGTAGATATGAGGAACAACAAGCAATGGATCTCCTCTGAGCTTTTTGAAAGCATCAAACAAACCATAGAGAAAAAACAGCAGGTTATGCTCTTTTTAAACCGCCGAGGGTATGCACAACTGGCAGTTTGTAAAAAGTGTGGATATAAAATTTCCTGCTTAAATTGTGCTGTTTGGCTTACATATCACAAGAAAAAAAATGCTCTTTTGTGCCATCATTGCTCTTATCAATTAAAACTCCCAGAAAAATGCTCTGATTGCCAGAGTGAACAGTCATTTTCCCTTTATGGCGTAGGAATTGAAAGGTTACTTGAAGAAATGGTGAAATTAATACCAAACGCAAAAACTGCGATGATAAGCAGCGATCAGAAGTCGGTTAGTAACGTAATTGACTTGGTACTGAAAGAAGAGGTGAACATTATAATCGGCACACAAATAATTGCTAAGGGGCACAATTTTCCTAAATTAACTTTGGTTGGAGTAATGAATGCAGATTTGAGTCTCGAAAATTCTGATTTAAGAGCAGCAGAAAAGACGTATCAATTGTTGCACCAAGTTGCAGGCAGGTCAGGAAGGTTCAATGAAAAAGGAATGGTAATAGTGCAAACCAATAATCCTGAAAGTTCAATAATAAAAGCATTGCTACATCAAAAAAGGGACTCATTTTATGAAATTGAACTTAAGTCAAGACGCGAAGCCAAAATGCCACCATTTAGCAGATTAATAGCGCTTATAATTTGTGGTAAGAATCAGATTGCGACACAAAAAGCAGCGAATGAAATAGTAAAATCTCTTCTCTGTCATACAAGTAGCTCAACTACTTGTATTCAGGAAAAAAATGTAAGTGCAGACAAAAAGGAATTTGAAATTCTTGGTCCATCACCAGCAGCAATAAATTTCTTAAATAATAAGTATCGGTATAGGGTGTTGCTAAAAATACACAATAAGCACAGTCTATCTATACAAAAGAAGCTGAAATGTTGGATTAAAAATTGTAACTTGAATTCGAGTATTGCAGTGATAATAGATGTTGATCCTGTGAGTTTTTTTTAACGAGTTCCGTTAAGCCTTCTTGCCAATTACCACAACATTCTCACTGGGAAAAAAATAATCAGGTACAACCATATTTTTTGGTGCAGGTCCCCCAATTACTCGGCCTGATGTGTCATAATATGAACCGTGGCAAGGGCAGAACCAACCGTTACCATCTTTTGTAGCGTGATCAATCGGCACACACCCAAGATGTGTACATATTCCGATCATGATTAACCATTCATCTTTTCCTTCGTATACTCTCTGCTCATCTAATTGAGGATCCCTCAAGCTCTTCACATTCACAGCTCTTGCAGCCTCAATTTCTTGCTTTGTGCGTCTACGAATGAATACTGGTTTACCTTGCCACTTTACTTTTACTCCGTGTCCTTCCTGAATTCCAGACAAATTCACCTCCACTGTGGAAGTTGCTAAAACTTCAGCAGAAGGATTCATAGACTTAACCAGTGGCCAAAGTCCACTTGCAGCTCCTATACCTGCCATAGCGCATGTAGTTAATGTTATAAAATCTCTCCTACTCTTATTTTTAGTAAGATCTTTAACATGAGGTGTTTTTTTATCCTCTTTGTTTGCCAGTGGTTTTTTATTTTTAGTTAAATTTTTGTCCATTGATCTCTACTTAGCCATAAGTATATATTTTAAATTAAATACTGCGTATTAATCAACAAAAACTTGCGCTTTTTGTTTAACCTGTACTACAGTTGAGAAGAGATAGAGTTTTCAACTTCAGAAATACTATCTTCAGTGGAATCAGGATCTTCAATTTTCGCTACTGACACCACCTTTTCTCTACTCTCTGTTTTAAACAGAGTGACTCCTTGAGTGCTACGTCCTGCAATTCTGATATCATTTACTGAAATACGAATTAACTTTCCTTTATCTGTAATAAGCATGATATTATCACCCTGCTCAACTGGAAAACTAGCAACAACATTACCGTTTCTGTTGGTAGTAAGAATATTGGTGATACCAACACCACCCCTGTTAGTTATTCTATACTCATACGCAGAAGTTCTTTTACCAAAGCCATTTTCGGTAATAGTTAATATAAACTCCTCATTCACTGCAAGTTTTAAGAACAATTCGTTATCTATTCCTAAATCATTCAAAGTCTTTTCCAATTTAGAATCAATGGAGTTATTAATTGCAGTCCCCAGTCTTTTTGCAAGTGGAACTTTTAAGTAAAGTTCTTTTGTTTCTGTTGCTACACCTATCCCATTTAATATGGTCATGGATATCACGCTGTCATTCTTTGCAAGTTTGATACCTCTTACGCCATCTGAATTGCGACTTTTAAATTGACGCACATCACTTACAACAAATCTGATACTTTTGCCGAATCTTGTTGAAAGAAAAACATGATCAATTTCATTGCATACTTTAACTGATATTAACTTATCTCCTTCATCGAGTTTGATTGCTATTTTTCCATTGCTTGGAATATAGTGAAAATCCGCTAAAGAGTTGCGCCTTATGTTCCCATGAGCAGTAGCAAAAACTATGTTTTGATTTTCGTCATTTTCACTTGGTAATGGCATTATATTAGTTATAGTTTCACCATCGCTAAGCGGGAATATATTAACAAGTGCTCTTCCACGTGCAGTTGGCTCTGCAAGAGGTAACTTATAAACTTTTAATCTATAAACTCGGCCAATATTAGAAAAGAATAAAAGGCTAGTGTGGGTATTCCCAACAAATAATTTTGTGGTTACATCCTCTTCTTTTAATCCTTGTCCTAGCTTTCCTTTTCCACCACGACGCTGAGTTCTATAATGAGAAAGCTTCACACGCTTGATATAACCATTCATAGTTACGGTTATCACCATATCCTCTTGTGGAATTAGATCTTCAGCTTCAATGTCCGTATCTGATTCCTCTATTGAAGTTTTTCGCGGCACAGCAAATCTGTTCTTTATTTCTTGTAGATTGTTTTTTATTTCTTTCATCAACTTCTCTCCTGAGCCAAGAAAAGCGATATATTCTTTTATCAGGTTGATCATTGAACTTAGCTCAGCTTCTAATTTGTCTTTTTCAAGGCCTGTTAAGCGTTGCAATTTCATGTCAAGAATAGCTTTCGTTTGCAGCTCAGTTAATCTATACACTCCGTCTTTCAAAAAGCTTGTGCTGTCTGAGATTAATCCAATAATTGTGTTTATCTCAGCTGAAGTTTTCCATTCTTTATTTAAAAGTTCTCTACTTGCTTCCGCAGGATCTTTTGCACCACGGATGATTTTTATCACTTCATCTATGCTCAAGACCGCAATGTAGAGCCCTATATATATATGAGCTTTTTCCCTCGTTTTTCTTAGACGAAATTCTGTTCTCCTGATTAATACTTCTTTTCTAAAATCAACAAAAGCAGCTATGATTTCTTTTAATGACATCAAAGCAGGCCTGTTGTTGTTGAGGACTAAAGTGTTAACACTAAAACTACTTCTTAGTGGAGTTAGTCCCAATATTTGATTAAGTATAAAACTTGCTTCAGCATTTCTTCTGAGGTCAATTACTACTCTAATACCAGACTTATCGGACTCATCCCTAATTTCTGTTATGCCATCAATTCTTTTTTCTTTTACAAGCTCACCTATTTTCTCAATTAATTTTACTTTATTTACCTGGTAAGGTATTTCATCAATCACTATTGCTTGCCTATCTTGTGGCAGGTCTTCCATGTGAGTCTTGCCTTGCACAACAATTGATCCACGACCCGTTGCAAATGCTGATCTTATTCCAGACCTTCCAAGAATCGTTCCCCCAGTTGGGAAATCCGGCCCTGGCATCACTTCAAGTAACTCATCCAAAGTAACTTCAGGATTATCTATATATAACATACAAGCATCTATTATTTCTCCAAGGTTGTGAGAAGGAATATTGGTTGCCATACCAACTGCAACACCGCTTGCACCATTTACCAATAGATTCGGAAATTCTGCAGGCAGTACAACAGGCTCTGTTTCATTTCCATCATAGTTTGGCCTAAAATCAACTGTATCTTCGTCAATATCATTTAGTAAGAAGTGCGACACTTTGTGAAGCCTTGCTTCTGTATATCGCATCGAAGCGGGTGGATCTCCGTCTATCGAACCAAAGTTACCTTGTCCATCAACAAGTGGTAAAAGAAGAGAGAAATCTTGGGCCATTCTAACCAAGGAATCGTAAATAGCTGCATCACCATGTGGGTGATATTTCCCCATTACATCCCCTACTATACGAGCCGCCTTTTTATATGGCTTACCAGCATCGTATCCAGCCCTTGACATTGCATATAATATGCGCCTATGAACAGGTTTAAATCCATCTCGCACGTCAGGTATAGCCCGGCTTATGATAACGCTCATTGCGTAGGAAAGATAAGAATCTTCCAGCTCTTTTACTATTGAGATTGGTACTATATTATCCTGCATTTTCTATATTTTGATTGAAGTAATTAATAATATTAACATTCAGTTAAGCAAATGGGCAATGACAGACTTGAACTGCCGACCTCCTCGGTGTAAACGAGATGCTCTACCAGCTGAGCTAATTGCCCCTTTAGATGTAATTCTATAGCTCAATATTATTATTGTAAACAAAAATAGCGATAAATTAGATTTAGGTAAGCTATAAGCTTTTATGAAATCTTTGGGTGCGTGCTGTGGAGTTTTATAAATTTTAGTCTTGCTGTCACTTTGTATAAAGGTATTTTTTCACTCACATCTTTCGAAGTTGTAGCCATGTTCAACAACTTTAAGTAGAATATTGTAGCATTTTTAAAATCTGAAAGTTTATCTAGAATAACAGCTAAATTATAGGTATAAAAAATATTGTTTTCATCAAGGGAAATAGCAGTTGTCATATACTCTTTACCTTTTACATAATCCTCCTTTTTCATATAAATCAGACCTAAATTTGCTAATAAAGGAGCATAATTTTTATGTATATCATACAATTTCAACATTTCACTCAACGCCAGATCAGGATCATATTGTGAGATTATCGTCAGAAAGTTTTTTAATATGTAAGGGTTACTAGGGTATTCTTTTAACAGTCTTGTGTAAATCTCTACAGCTTTTTTGTATTCTTTATTAGCGTAATAAATATTTCCCAATCCAATTAAAGCATTTTTATGATAAGGAAACTTTGTGATGATCTGATTAAGGAGAGAAATAGCTGTTTCATTATCTCCTGACTCAAAGGAATCTTTTGCTTTTTTTAAAGTAGAGTATATGTCAAAACTCTTGCCAGAATTCTGCGCAATTTTGATATTAAATTTGTCACTTTTTCTCTCAATAACATCAAGATCTTTATACTTTTTATCAGCTTTTATATGCTTGACAACACTATCAAAAGCCTTCTGTATCTCCAAATTTTCACTAGCATATGTAACAGAAGACCTCCATAAAATCACAACGCAAATTAACATGCAGACAAACATAGATCCTAGTGTTGTGGCATTGGCTGCAGCGTGTAACCAGTAAACCTTATTTCTTTGAGCTATGCGTAACACATTACAAATTCATAAATGCTAAATTACCTATCTCATACAATAATAAAGATATTATTAATTAGCGATGCTGCGTAGAATGCACTTATCTTTTGTCTTCCATATTTCGCTCTATTAGACTTCTTGCATAACCCAAACTTAAGTAGAAAAAAGGCAAATAGTTATTATAGCTCTAAGTTTACCGACGATAAGAACCGTCATTCAAGTAGCTCCTCCCTGCCATCTAAGTAGCCTTCTTCTTGTATCTTGTCAAAAGCATCTAATGTTTTAAGCTTAAGCATTAGGTGGAGAAGGGAGGAACTCTGTGCTTCTTCTTAGATATAAAATCTGTAGAGGAGATAAGAATTCCCTTCTCAAAAGTATAGGCTGGACGGTATCGTAGAAAGACCTGAATGGTTCTAATTCTGTATTCACAAGACTAGCCTTACTTTTCATTTTTAATGGTAACGTATGGGGTTATATATGATCAACAACTTTTTGGGCATAGATATATCAAAAGATCGCTTTGATGTTTTTCTCTCATTTATAAGCAAAAAAGGAAAGCGTGAAACTAGAAAAAGAAGCTTTAAGAACGATGGTTTCAAAGTCTACTGAATTTTCTACACAAACATAATGTAGAAAAAGTAAAAACCTGCATGGAATCTACTGGTTGTTATAGCGAAGCACTGGCTGAATTTCTACACAATGCTGGACATTTTGTAAGTGTTGTAAATCCTTATTGCATAAAATCTTATGCAAGGAGTAAGCTGATACGACAAAAGAATGATCAGACCGATGCAGAAGTTATTGCTGATTATTGCCAAAGACAGGAACCTTCTAGTTGGACACCACCTTCTCCTGAAATGAAAAAATTAAAACATCTTTATCGTTGCTCAGTTGCGTTAAAAGATGAGTTAACATTAGTAAATAACCACTTAGAAAAAAAAGAGAGACTGCCTAAAGAAGTTGCAAATGCTTGGGAAGACCTTGCAATGAATATAGCTCAAAAAATAGAAACAATAAAAAACTCCGTACGTGAACTATTAAATCAACACAAAGAATTGTTGGAAAATTTTCAACTTCTATTGACTATTCCAGGCATAGGAGAAGAATCAGCAATAGCTATTTTAGCTGAAGTTTCTGATATAGAGGTTTTTAGAGATGCCAGGCAATTGGCAGCATATACAGGAGTTATACCACGAAATATGACGTCAGGTTCCTCTGTATATGCCAAACCCAGATTAAGTAAATCCGGTTCACAAACATTACGTAAGGCACTTTTCTTTCCTGCCATAGTAGCTAAGAATCACAATCCTATCATTATGAGCTTTTGCCAAAGATTAAAGGAAAAGGGTAAGCATAATATGGCCATCGTTGGTGCTGCAATGCGTAAGCTACTCCATATCATTTTCGGTATTCTGACATCCAAAAGTGCTTTTGATCCTAACCATATCAAAAACTACAGGGCTAGGAGGTTGACTGAAGGTTTAGTACTTTAAAATCAAAAATGCTTCCTATCTATCTTATGTAAAGTGGTATCTTACACAAATTTATTGAATGTTGTTGGTTAGTGGATATGTTGATAAGTAAACTTCATCTGTTTTGTGCGTATAAAACTAATTTACTTATCAACATATCCACTAACTATAATCTGTGTACTGTTACACAATTGGAAGTATTTTTTGATTTTATGATGCAACTTGGGAAATTTTTATAATTTTTTTGTTGACTAACAAGACGGTATCTCCTGTCATCCCAGTGCCCAGACACTGGGATCCATTTTGCATGTAATTCCGCTATAGTATTATGTTTTAGTGTAAAGTTTGGTATTTATCCATTAAGTTCGTTTGCGAGCAAAGTTCGCTAGATTCCAGTGTCAAGCACTGGGATGACAAAAAAAGGAGCACTGGGATGACAGCAGTCCTACGTCATACCGCGATTCATTCCTACGTCATACCGCGATTCATTCGCGGTATCTCTTAACATAGATCCCGCTAACAAGCAGCGGGATGACACCTCTCTTGGGCTCTTTTAGCTACAAACATTAAGAAATTTACCAAATAAAAAAAAGGCAAAAGAAGCCCCGTGGTGCGAGTTTTGACTCTATATTACTGTAAGTGGCGCTGTAATAATGTGCTGACGCTTAGTTTAAGCGCGGTTTGGCTGAATGTAGAAAAAATAAAAAAGACATGCAGCCGCTATAATTTTATGTAATCCGCCAAAAAATACCCTAAGTTTTTTACTGAATTTTGTCATTGAGCCTGCAGGTCAAAAACAAGTTTTGAGTCATAAATACCCTTAATACTACAATAAGGGGCTGGCGGAGTTTGTCAAGTAAGTTTTTTTTCTACTGAATGACAGTTGTGGCTTGGGAGGTAGTGCAAGAAGTCTATTTCCACAAAAATGCTTCAATTTATCTTAACATTTTGTCAACTACCTTTATAGGAATGACAATTTAAAAGGGCATTTTTACATATTCCATATGGCTGCCAGTTGCACCCCTCACATGCGTAATCAAATTTCTTTAAAGACATTTTCTCTCTAATCTTTTTTACCGCCTCATTCCAAGTTAAAGTCTCGCCAATTTTAATTCCTAAAATTTCCATATGCCTTCTATCTAGCTCTAAAACTTTAGCTTGTGTGGTGCATTTACCTTGTTTAATCTGGTTTGGGCAAGCACTACAAATACTATCAAGATTGCCAACTACTTTGATTTGAGTGTTAGGATCACTCATTACTTTGCTTGCTATCTTTTTATAATTTTCTACAAAACCCTGAGAATACCCATATCCCTGAAATGCAAGAGTGCACATGAAATGATGAGGACGAAACTTTATCACTTTTTCAAATACTGCAAAGCCGCTACGAGTAGAAAAATTTTTACCAAACCAGGAAGGATAAATGGTAAAACACCCACCATTATTGCTTCTCCCAGACCCAAGTAAACAGCAAGCCAACTAACACCACAAATAAAGATTACAACTGTACCAGCCAGACAACTTAAAGAATTACACACAAATGATTTATATTTAGAGTTCAGTAATTCATTTACTTTGCTCATTACCATAACAGCAGCTAAACAGCCAATTAAATATCCACCTGTTGGTCCGAGAAAAATGTGATAACCACCAGAAAAATTCGCAAAAACAGGAAATCCTGCTGCACCAAGTGATAGATATGTAAGCACAGAATAGAATGCTGTTCTGCGGTTAAATTTAAGCCCAATAAGCATTACTCCTAAAGTTTGCAATGTGATAGGCACAGGCTGCAATGGTACGCTTATTTGAGCCATCAAGAATAAAAGTAAAACGCAAGACAATATTTCAGCCAGTGTTGATCTGCTGCTAGATTGTGTTATAAACATACCTTCCCAATAAAAATAACTTATAAAATGTAATATATATAAGAGGTTTTGCAATTTAAATTTTGCTTATATTGTGCTACAATGAATTATTTATGCACTATTAAATTAAAAATGATAAGTAAACAAGATCTATTATCGTTGATGAAAGCAAGACACAGCGGACGTTCATACGATACTACAAGAGCAATATCTCAGGAAGACATGGATATTTTAATGGAAGCTGTAAGGCTGACTCCCTCATGTTTTGGTGATGAACCTTGGAGATATGTGATATGCAACAAACAGAACAATCAAAGCGCATGGGAAAAGCTGCTAAATTGTCTTGATGAATCTAATCAAAAATGGGCAAAAGATGCACAAGTGTTAATCATATCTCTAAGCGCTAAGAATTTCCGTAAATCTGACAAAGGTGAAAATTTTTGGGCTAATCACGATACTGGTGCAGCAAATTATGCACTTATGCTACAGGCTGCAGCTATGAACTTAATGGCTCATCAAATGGGTGGATTTGATAGAGATAAAATAGTAGAAAGATTCAACATATCCGATGATTTTAATGTAATGTCAGTGATAGCGGTTGGTTACGAAGAAGAGGGCGCTGAAACAAGTAAGAAAAAAAGGAGACCAATAGAAGAAATATTTTTTTATGATGAGTGGCCAAGGTCCTGAAAATTTTATCAAAATGCACGGCACTGGTAACAACTTCGTTATCATAGACTCACGTTCAACAAACAATTTAGACTGGAACTATAGACAAATTGCTGATCAAAGCAGTTGTGATCAAGTGATAATTATAACAATGTCTAATGCTGCAGACTGCTTTATACATATCTATAATGCTGATGGTAGTCGAGCTGAAATGTGCGGAAACGCAGCACGCTGTGTTGGATATTTGATAATGTCAGAAAAAGGTACTGAGTATATCACTATTGAGCTGGTAAACAAACGCATTTTAGAGTGTTTTAAAGTTGGTGATAAATCCATAAAGGTTAACATGGGTAAACCTTTGCTAAAATGGCATGAAATTCCCTTGTCTACTGAGTGTGACACTCTTCACTTACCTATAGAGCTTGAAATGCTAAAAGATCCTGTTGCAGTAAATATTGGTAACCCTCATATAGTTTTTTTTGTTGATAACATAAGTGAAATACCATTGCGAAATTTAGGACCAAAGCTAGAAAATCACGTACTATTTCCTCAGAAAATTAATATTAGTATTGCACAAGTTGAAAAGTCTGGAGAAATAGCTTTAAGAGTTTGGGAAAGAGGTACAGGCATTACTGCATCATGCGGTAGTGCAGCCTGTGCAGCACTTGTTGCATCCACACTACGTGGATATCTGACTGCCCAACAGACTTCAGTAGATTTACCAGGAGGTAAGTTATTAATCGAATGGGCAAATAACGTATTCATGACCGGTGATATAGGATTTTTGTGATAATTGTTTTCACAATGCAAAACTTACTTGACAAACTCCGTCAGCCCCCTTATCATGAAACTGAAGGTATTCAGTTATCTTCATCTGTGCAGATTAAACAGCAAAAAAACAACGTAGTTGGCGTCTTATTTTTAATTTTTTGCACTATGTGCACCTTATGTCTTCACAATATTTCTAGGTTTTTACCTACACAAGCTGAAACGCGCTTATAAGTCGTTTAAGACAGTATAGTACGCCAATTTGCAGGATTAGAGAGTGACAACTAGCTAACACGGGATTTCTTTTGCCTTTTTTTCTGCTTAGTAAATTTCTTAAACATTTGAACTAAGGTGAGCTGCACTTAAAAGCAGCTAAATTGCAGTGTTTAAGACTTAAAAAACGCCAAATACTGAAAATAGACAATGACTAGGGCTTCTTTTGCCTTTTTTTTCGTTTGGTAAATTTCTTAACGTTTGTAGCTAAAAGAGCCCAAGAGAGGTGTCATCCCGCTACTTGTTAGCGGGATCTATGTTAAGAGGTACCGCGAATGAATCGCGGTATGACGTAGGAATGAATCGCGGTATGACGTAGGACTGCTGTCATCCCAGTGCCCAGACACTGGGATGGCTTTGTTGCATCGCTCAAGTGAAAAGAACTGGCAGTTACTGACAAAATTCATTATAAATAGCCATTTAACCGTTGAAGAAAAAATATGCCACAAAAAATGAGAGTCAGTAACCATAGAGAATATAACAAATTTCTAGAAAAAAGGGGAAATATTTTTCATTATATCAACGAAGCCATAGAAAATTGGTATGAAATTGGGCCAAAAATGTAGGGTGGCAACAATATTTACAGCAACAAAGTGGTAATTTTGATACATATAATAACCCATCTATTCAGAATAGGTTTGAGTGGGATTTTTAGAGGGATACATTGAACAAATAGGAAAAAATTTGCAGCTATTCACAAGCATCAAAAGAAACTTGATATTAAGATCAATGATTGCAGAGTTGATAAAAATAACATGGAAGATATCGAAATTGCTATAGACAGTACAGGAATTAGTATATACAACAACACACAGCAAAGAGAATAGCAAAGATAGAGAGTACCGCGGCTATAAACAAGTAAGAAAATTGCACATAATGTTGAGCAAACAACATAATGTTGAGCAAACAAGTCATAGCTACAAAATACAGTAATGGCGTTTACTCTGATCACTATGGAGCATTGGGGAAATTTGATGTTAAATATGCTATAAAAGCTCTATAAGCTGTGTAATCAATATGGCATAAAAACGAAAATTCCTCCGAAAAACAACTCAGCAGAGCATCCAAAATTGGATTATATGCTTGATAGAAATGCCGCTATTCAGTTAATGAAATTACATGGTGAGAATGGTATAAAAAGATGGAAAGAAGAAGTAAATTACGGAAAAAGATCGTATATTGAAGGATTTTTCTCAAGGTTGAAGCGAATATTTGGGTTTAGTTTTAAGAATAAATCTGAGACAAATAGAGAGAAGGAACTGCTTATTAAATTCTACTTAATGAACAAATTTACTGCAATTGGTATGCCTAAATTTGAAATAGTCGCATAAAATTATTTACTCTGGAAAAAACTTACGTTGCTATGCAACAAAGCCCACCGGGATCTAGAAAAAGAAATGTGGATTCCAGTGGGCTTTGTTGCATCGCTAGCTATGATGGATTAAAGATAAAAAAGATGGAGAATATCAGTAGCTTATTATTCTGGTATTTATAACAAGAACGGTCAGTGAATACCTAAATTTGAGTAAAAGAAATTTCACTACCACTCACTAATCCGGCTAAAATTCAAGAATTTCAATGCTTTAGCTATTTTCAACAGAATTAAGTTTATTAATATAAATAATAAATTACTATTCTTAAATTTGATCAGATTGATTGCAAAAAAACAAGATTTTCAATAGGTTGCTTATAATCCTAGCTATAGTTAGCCTTTCATAAGTAGCGATGCAACAAAGCCATTCCAGTGTCAAGGCACTGGAATAACACCACTTACTACGTATTTAAACTATAATGTTCATCATTACACGCTGGCAGGATGTCATATATAGTGTTACCCAGGTAGCTGTGTTGGGGCTTATCGTCTTTAAGATCCCAATTAGATAGAAGGTTTGTACTTTTTTCAAATCAAAGCTTGAATTTTTGCTTGAAAATCAATACATTATATATATAAAGTTTTAATTTAAGTTGTTATGTTGACCCCAATGGCAAGCTTATGTGTTGATAGCAGAACCAATCTCATGCAATATATTGCTAGAGTGCAAAAATTTCCTATGCTGTCTCAAGAGGAAGAGGTACGATTAGCAAAAAATTGGAACCAATATAAGGATATTTCTTCTGCTCATAAATTGATTACCAGCCATTTGAATTTGGTAGTGAAAATTGCAATGAAATTCAAAAATTATGGACTATTGTTGATGGACCTGGTCATGGAAGGGAATATGGGTTTAATGCATGCAGTAAAAAAGTTTAATCCTGATTTAGGGTTTCGTTTTTCAACTTATGCAGTGTGGTGGATTGAAGCTTCAATAAAAGACTTTATATTGAAATCTTGGTCGTTCGTGAAAATAGGCACAACGCAAGCACAAAGAAGATTATTTTTTAGTTTACGTAAAATAAAAAAAAGAATTTTACAGTATACAAACAGAGAGACTTTAAGCAATGAAGAAATAAAAGCAATATCTAATGAGCTTTCTGTATCCGAAGGAGATGTTCTGCAGATGAATTACCGTTTGGCTTGTAAGGATCAGTCGCTAAACGATTGCATAAAAATAGGTGATGACTCTAAAAGGGAGTTGCAAGATATGATCCCATGTAACTTGGTCAGTCAAGAAGTAACCTATCAGAATCATGAAGAAAAAGAATTAAAAGAAACAATTTTAAACAATGCACTAGCGAGCCTCAATGAAAGGGCAAGAGACATTTTTATCAGTAGATATTTGTCTGAAAACACTCAAACTCTAGATGAACTTAGTAAAAAATATTGTGTTTCAAGAGAAAGAATAAGACAGTTGGCTGAGCAGGCGATGGCTAAGGTAAAACAATATATACAATCAGAAAGTTTGAAATTTGGTTTGCATGCGTAGTTTTTTTATATTTCTAATATTTTTTTCAATAGGCGCTTTTGCATCGGTTAGTGATGTGCAATTGAAGGAAAAATACAAAGACTGGCTTGTATATACTGCATCAGAAGATGGAGAGAAAGTGTGTTACATTGTATCTTACCCTAAGACAAAAAGCGAGCATTATACAACCAATCGCAAGCCGTATGTAATGGTCAGTTATGTTGATAAAAAAGCAGATGAGGTAAGCGTTACCTCTGGTTTTCAGTATGATAAGGAGCCTGTAGCTCTCAATATCGACAAAAAAATTAAATATACACTGCCTATAATACAGGGAAGTTTTGCGTGGGCAGAGCATACAAAAATAGATCAAGATCTCATTCTAAAAATGAAGCAGGGATTATCAATGGTAGTTAATGGAAAAACAAAAACAGTGACCATTGATGATACTTATTCCCTACTTGGTTTTCAAAAAGCGTATCAAAAAATGCATGATTTATGTCATACAAAGTAAATCATTGTAACAAAATACCCAGCTATAGTATAAACTGGACTACTCTTTCAATGGAAATATAAATAGCACTTTACTTTATATAGGATGTGGATATCATTTAAAATATATTTTTGAGAGTTAGCAATGTCAGAGGTTGCAGGTGTAGATACAGAAATCAAAAAGCAAAATTCTGTGTGCGAGCAGATGCGTTTTAGCGTGAGCCGTACAAGTCTTTTAAATACATTATCCAGAGTAAGTGGAGTGGTTGAAAGGCGTAATGCAATAGATGTTTTGGCATGTATAAATATCAAAGCACAACACGGCAGCATAAAATTAATGGCAACTGATCTTGACATTTCAATGTTTGCCTCACTTGCTGCAACCGTATTAACAGAAGGAGAAGTAAAAATTTCAGCGCATACTTTACATGACATAGTGAAGAAGTTACCCGCTGATTTGGATGTCAATTTTGAAGTAAACAACCAAAGAAAATTATTGATGTCTTGCGGAAATGCAAACTTTTCTTTACCGAATGTAGTTTCAAGCAGCTTTCCTGCTCTTGAAGAAGACAATTATAAACATGATTTTATTCTACTAAATACGGACCTGATAGACTTATTAACTAAAACAAAATTTGCTGTATCACTAGATGATACAAGGTATAATTTAAATGGAATATATCTACATACAGACGAGCAGTTTCTGTACTGCGTTGCAACTGATGGTCACCGTTTATCATGTATAAAGAGACCAAAGCCTGGGAACATCAATGGCGAATTTGGTGTGATCATTCCACGTAAAACTGTTATGGAGCTGTTAAAAATATTGGACGACTGTAATGAAATTAATGTAAAACTCTCAGACAGAAAAATCAAGTTTACATGCGGTGAATATATTCTAATATCAAAATTAATAGATGGGACTTTTCCAAATTATAAAGCAGTTATTCCAGCATCTCAAGATAAGCATATGATTATTGAAAGTAAAAAACTTTCAGATGTTATAGATCGAGTTTCCGTTGTTGTATCTGATAAAGTAAAATCCATTAAATTCTCACTACAAGAAAAGCTGCTGACTCTGCATTCAAACTCTCAAGAGTGCAATGATGCAACTGAATCCATAGAAGTGGACTACAATGAAGCCCCTATAGAAATAGGGTTTAACTCGCGTTATTTACTTGATGTTCTATCCTGCATAAAAAATAAATGTAAGTTTAGCTTAGCCGATGGTAATAGTGCTACAATTATCACTGATGAAGACGATTCAAGTGTATTATATGTAGTGATGCCAATGAGAACTTAAACTTGTCATCCCGCTTCTTGTTAGCAGGATCTGGAGATACCGTGGCGGTATGACACTTATTTCACTAAGAACGTTACTTTTTATTAAATTAGTAATCTATCTTTACCAAATATAAGCCAAAAGGTGGTGCAGTAACTCCAGCTGCATTTCTTTTGCATTGGTTTAATATATTTAGCATTTCTTGTGGATTAGTTCTATTTTTTCCAAATTCAACTAAAGTACCCACAATGATCCTCACTTGGTTATGTAAAAAGGAAATAGCAGATATTTTGATGTGTATATGATTCCCATTTTGTATTATATCGATATCATCAATTGTTCTCATCGGATTTGCGGCTTGACAATCTTTTGAACGAAAACTTGAAAAGTCATGTTTTCCAAGTAGATGTTTAGCAGCTTCACGCATAATATTTACATCAAGTGGGTTAAACACTTGCCATACATAACCTGTCTCCAGAGCGGCAGGAGCATAGCGATTAACTATTCTGTATTCGTAATATCTTTTTTTTGCTGAAAACCGTGCGTGAAACGCATCATCTACAACTTCTGCATTCAGTACAACTATGGGAATTGATTTTAAATGATAATTTATTGCGTTTCTTATTCTATAAAGCTCAAATTCCTTTTCCATATCAAAATGAGCAATTTGTCCTAAAGCATGAACCCCTGCATCAGTCCTGCCACCGCAGTACAAAGTAACTTTCTCACCACTAAAATTAAATATAGCATTTTCTATGGCTTCCTGGATTGAATTAGCAGAATGTTGCTGCTTCTGCCAGCCAGAGAAACTACTACCATTGTATTCTATCGTTATTTTGTATCGCACTGCAGAGTCTATCTAACTTTCTATCTTAATATAATTTAGGTAGCTAATTTTTCTACGATAACGTTCTTCGTTATTAAAAAACCCTTGGCAGGTTGTTCACGTTTGATTATCATGGAAGTTATACAAGTTAATAAATGATCCATGGCAAACAACTCAGAAGAAAGAAATAATGATAAGCAAAAAGCATTAGATAACGCAATAAGCCAGATTGAAAAAGCATTTGGTAAAGGTGCAATAATGAAGTTGAAGCAAAACCCTGTAGAGAAAATAGACACAATATCCACAGGATCAATTGCGCTTGATTCGGCTCTAGGTGTTGGAGGTCTGCCAAAAGGACGTATAATTGAAATATTTGGTCCCGAGAGTTCTGGTAAAACCACTCTTGCCTTGCACGTGATTGCTGAAGCACAAAAAAAAGGAGGATCATGCGCATTTATCGATGCAGAACATGCATTGGATGTCTTATATGCTCGTAAACTTGGGGTAAGCACTGATGATTTAGTAATTTCGCAACCAGACACTGGGGAACAAGCATTACACATTGTTGAGTACTTAGTGTGTTCTGGTGCGGTTGATGTGATAGTTATTGACTCTGTTGCAGCGTTAACTCCAAGAGCTGAAATTGAAGGTGATATGGGTGATCAACATATGGGGCTGCAAGCAAGGCTTCTAAGTCACGGGCTACGAAAGCTAACCTCTGCCGTTTCAAAAGCGAACTGTATATTGATATTTATTAATCAAATTCGTATGAAAATAGGAGTAGTGTATGGAAATCCTGAAACTACCACGGGTGGAAATGCATTAAAATTCTATACTTCTGTAAGGCTTGACATAAGAAAAGTTGGTGTAATAAAAGACAAAGAAAATATTACAGGCAATGAAACAAGAGTTAAAGTTGTAAAAAATAAAGTTGCTCCTCCATTTAGAGAAGCGAAATTTGATATAATGTACAATGAAGGTATATCAAAACTCGGAGAAATAATAGATATGGGAGCAAAGCTTGGTGTGCTTGAAAAAGCAGGTGCTTACTATTCATATAACAATACACGTCTTGGACAAGGAAGAGAGAATGTAAAAACTTACCTAAAAACAAACAAAGAAGTCGCAAATGAAATAGAAATGAAAATCAGAGATTTACTCAGAAATCATGATAATTCTATTATAATAGACGAGGATAGTGAGCAACTTTTAGAAGAATCAGTGTTCTGATCTAAACTTAGTTTGTGTTGGATGGGTTGTTACAGTATGACGGTGTGTGCTAATCTGTAATGTTACCTTGTATCAAGAGGACTTTGCTGAAGCAGTTAAAAAAAGCTTTTCATGAGAAATTATAAATGATAAATTGTTAACAATAGGTTATTGTGAATAAGATTATGTGTTTTAGTTTACCTAATATAAACAGGGAAGGTTATTTATTTATAGTCGTTGCCTTTATAGTAACGTGTATAGCATTCTCTATATCTTGGGGGTTTGGTGTTACGTGCTTGTTTCCGACATTATTGTGTACTTATTTCTTTCGCGATCCAACAAGAGCTGTGCCAAACAATAAGGATCTTATATTAAGTCCTGCTGATGGTGTGATTTCAAAAATTGAAGAAGTTAATTATCCTTTATCGGCAGAAAATGGAGAAGAGAAGAAGTTCACGCTTGTTAGCATATTTTTAAGTGTTTTGAACGTCCATGTGAACCGTATACCAATATCTGGTACGATAAAGGAAATGAATTATAAAAAAGGCAAGTTTGTATCCGCAATGAGCAATAGGTCTAGTAATGAAAATGAAAAGCAGGTTATTGTGATTGAATACGAAAAGGGAAAAGAAATTATTGTGGAGCAAATAGCTGGATTAATTGCACGTCGTATCGTTTGTAATTTAGGAGTATCCCAGAATGTGAAAGCAGGTGAAAGGTTTGGAATTATAAGATTTGGTAGTAGAGTGAATATTTATGTTCCTGCTGATATAGAAGTCAGAGTTTCAGAAGGGCAAACTGTTATTGGTGGTGAAACAATTATAGCAAACTTAAATAAGGAAAACGTTCAAGAGAAGCTTACTTTTGACGTTATATGAATAACGATGGAAGTAACAGTAGATTCTTACCTATTACTAAATTATTCCCAAACTTTATAACTTTATTGGGTTTATGTTCTGGTCTCACTTCACTTAAATTTACATTTAATGAACAATGGGAATTCTCAGTAATTTTTATCATCATTGCAGCAATAGTAGATGGAATGGATGGCAGAATAGCTAGAATTCTAAAATCAACTAGCGATTTTGGAGCCCAGCTTGATTCTTTTGCAGATTTTCTAAATTTTGGTGCAGCGCCTGCATTTCTTCTGTATTTTTGGAAGCTAAACGAAATCAAAGTCATAGGTTGGATTTTAGTAATGATATACGTAATCTGCATATCAATGAGACTTGCAAGATTTAATGTTTCGCTACACTCAGAACAATCACACTGGGGAAAATTTTTCTTTTCTGGTGTTCCAGCTCCAGTGTGTGCTTTACTTTCTTTGTTACCAATAATTATTACCTTTCAATCTCATGAGAGTGAATACTTACTTCTCATAGAGCGATTTTTTAACACAAGAAACGTAGCTTGTTACTTTCTGGCCATTTCATTTTTTTCGATAAGTCACATTCCAACTTTCTCTGCAAAATATATTTATGTTCCCAAAAGCCTATCCTATATATTTGTGTCATTTTTTGGAGTACTTATTATATTTTTCATCAGTAAGCCCTGGATGACGCTACCAATTTTAGGTGTAGTGTATGTACTTACTATTCCAGTAAGCACTGGGCTTTATATATATTACTCGTATAAAGCTCGTTAGCTATAAGTTGTAATAAAAAGTAGTGAGCAGCATGATTGTAAAAATAAGTGAACTGTTAAATTCATTTCTGTACATAAAGATATTTAACATTCCATTTATAATTATTTGGGTAATTGCAACTGGGGTTTTTTGTACCATCCAATTCAAATTCACTAACTTTAGATTGTTCAAGCATGGAATACAGACGCTATTCAATCTAAAGTGTAATAACAATAACAATGGCATAATCACTCATATTCAAGCGTTTGCAACAGTAATTTCAGGAACAGTTGGTCTTGGAACAATATCAGGAGTTGCAATAGCTATCACAATAGGGGGCCCAAGTGCAGTTTTTTGGATGGTAATTACCGGAATACTTGGTATGTCGATAAAGTTTGCCGAGGTGGTGCTTGCATTCACCTATCGCTCTGAAAATGCAACTGGCGGGGCTTTTTATTACATGAAGTACGGGCTTGCAAAAATTGGATTTGCAAAAACTGGTAGATTTCTTGCCTTTACTTATGCGATTATGCTACTTATTGCAATGATTTTGGGCGGTATACCATTTCAAGCGAATCAGATAGCAGCATTGTCAAATAACCTCTTCGAATACAACGCATCTATTATTATATCCCTGCTTGTCTTTATTGTAATATTGGGAGGAATAAAGCGCATTGCTTTCGTTTCAACGAGCTTAGCACCAATTATGATAGTGCTATATATGGGTATGTGTATATATTTAATTTATGTAAACAGAAGTAATTTGCTGAATGCTCTATCCATAATATTCCAAGACATCTTCAATAAATCAGCTATAGGAGGCGGAGTATTGAGCGGATTAATAGCAGGAGTGAGAAGATCAGTGTTTGCTAACGAAGCAGGTACCGGAACAGCAGCTATAGCACATTCAGCTGTAAAAGAAGAAGATCCAATTAAAGTTGGATGCGTTGCAATGATTGCACCACTTATAGACACAATATTAATCTCATTTTTGACTGGTATCGTGATAATTATTACTGGTATGCATAGCACTGATAACGTGGGTGATATTACACTAATTAGTTCGGTATTTTCAACAGTTTTGCCCTTGTTCAGCAAGTTAGTTTTTCCGCTAATGATGTTTTCCTTTGCATTTTCTACAATAATAGCTTATTGTTACTACTGTGAAGTTGCTCTGCTGTATTTATTTGGTAATAAAAAAATACTGATACCGTTCCAAATTCTTATAGTGGTTTCAGTGTATATCAGTTGTATGTCAAAAAATATAGAATTTATATCTTACCTAGGCGACAGTTTGTTCATGTGCCTTATGATTCCAAATGCTGTTGCAATATATCTACTAAGAAGGGAAGTTTTGAATACAATAGATTCTTATTACAATTCTAAAGGGTATTAACATGATTTATAGATTACTTTGTATGGTGTTATTTTGCCTATTGTTTAATGATGTGTACGCTGCTTCAGGTTTTTATGAAAGTTATGGTGCTGTGTTGAATGGAATAAATAACTTCATGAATGAAGTGCTGTTTTTCAAAATCCTTTACGTGCCATTTATAATCTTTCTACTAGCTTTTGGTTATGTGTTTCTAACATTACGTTTTGGATTTCTCAACATAAGAATGTTTAAGCATGCGTTTGCTATTTTATGTGGAAAATATGATACGAATCACCATGATGGTCATATTACGCATTTTCAGGCATTTATGACTGCACTTTCAAGCACAGTAGGCCTTGGAACTGTTGCTGGAGTCGCAATTGCAGTTTCAATGGGAGGGCCAGGAGCGGTGCCTTGGATGATGATTACAGGTTTTTTTGGTATGTCAGCAAAATTTGCCGAAGTGACTTTAGCATTTAGACATAGAACAGAAGATCAGGAGCAATTGTTTAGTGGTCCCTTTCAGTATATAAGGAATGGTCTGGAGGAATTTGGATTTAAAAAACTTGGTATTGTTTTAGCTGCAATATATGCAGTATTCTTTGTATTATCAGGTCTTGGTGGAAGTGTAGCGTTTCAAACCAACCAAATGGTTTCAATATTATCTGGCTATTCAAGTTGGGTAGATGGTCACTCTTGGTTTCTTTCTTCCATAATCTCTGCGCTGCTTGCTCTAGTGATTATTGGCGGAATTAAAAGGATAGCTAGAGTATCTTCTGCACTAGTGCCTATTATGTCACTCATATATATATGTAGCTGCCTTATTATTATTGGATTTAATATCCACAATCTTGGTCACACATTTAAGATATTATTTTCCAGCATGATAGATTTTAATGCTGTTGGCGGAGGGATGGTAGGAGCATTTGTTGCTGGAATTCAAAGAGCAATTTTTGCCAGCGAAGCTGGTGTCGGCTCTGCTGCAATTACTCATGCAACAACTAAAGATGAAGAACCAGTAAGAACTGGGCTTGTTGCTATGATAGAACCGTGTTTTGATACAATGCTCACTTGCTGTTTAACTGGAATAACGATAGTAATAACAGGTGCATACCAGACTAGTGTTGGTGAAGGGATATTAATCACTCAAAAGGCATTTGAAACTGTTTCTTCATGGTTTCCTATACTTTTAACCATAGCTGCACCTTTGTTTGCATTTTCTTCAGTAATTTCGTTTGTATATTGTTGTGAAATGGGGTGGCTATATTTATTCGGTGCAAAAAGTATAGTGATATATCGCATAGCAGTAATAATTGTAGCGTTTTTTTCTGCTCTTTCTAAAGATATAATGGCTATTGCCAATATCGGTGGAACTTTGTTCTCTTGTTTAGCTCTCATCAACATGACAGCGCTTATACTGTTTAGTAATCAGATTAACGATGAAGTTCAGTGCTACCTAAAAAGGCTGAGGAATAACAAAATTAATTGAATCTTCGACATATGCGGAGAGGTATAGCTATAATAAGTAAGACTTCCCTACGTCATACCGCGATTTATTCGCGGTATCTCAGCATAGATCCCGCTAACAAGCAGCGGGATGACGAAGTTTTGCGATTATTAATCAGTAAATTTTACCTGTGTTAGTTATAGTCCTTATACTATCCTACGTACTCGGTTCAATACCGTTTAGTTTAATTATTACAAAAGCTCAAGGTATAGATTTAAGGAAAATAGGATCAGGAAACATTGGCGCTACAAACGTTGCAAGAACAGGAAATAAATGTCTTGCTGCTCTGGCATTATTTCTGGATTCCTTGAAAGGATTCATCGCCGTTTATATAGCACAACAATTTTGTGATAATAACGATTTTTATATATATGTATCTGCAATTTTAGCAGTTTTAGGGCACATGTTTCCTATTTGGCTAAAATTTAAAGGAGGTAAAGGAGTTGCAACAACTCTGGGAGTGTTGATAGCGTTTAACATACCTGTGGCATTAGTGTTTATATTTGTTTGGCTAGCAGTGTTTTTTACCTTTCGATATTCTTCCCTTGCTTCCTTGACGGCTACTATAGTGGCTGTAGCATGGTCCTTTTTTTTTCAGAGGAATTTGTTTTTAACATTACTAGTTATAGGAACACTAGTTTTCCTAAAACACCATAGAAATATTGCGAATCTTTTACAAGGTAAAGAGTATAAATTTTATAGATAATGTGCTGCCAAATTATTGACACTTAAACTACGAGACAAATTGCTTGACGGTATGATTTTGTCCTTTTCGTTTAAGTCTATGATTTTTGCTTTTGTTATATTCTCTACTTCTTGAGGTGTTAAAAGTCCGTCTTCAATAAATCCTTGCTTCGCTTCCTTTATTTTTTCATAAAGTTGAGTAACGTGATCTTTATTTCCTTCATATACACTTTCAATTTCTAACTCTAGCTTATGTGAAGCTCCTTCTTTTAACATTTCATCCATTGCTGCTTTTGTTACTTCTAACCTTTCTTGCAAAATTTTCTTTATTTTTTCCTTATCATTTTCGTTATTTCGACTGAGTTCTGAATATACTCTATAGAGTTTTTTTTCTTGTGGTAGAAACCTTAATCCATCTAACATCCTAACCACTTGACCCTCAATAGTCCCCTCAGCTTTTAATTTAAATTCCTTCACTTCTTCCACTATTATTGTGTCAGCTATTTTCTTAGCTTCATCCAAAGACGAACCCTTGAGGAAAAAATCTGTCTTGAGTAAATTTTGGTTTAAAAGCTCTAGAAAGACTTTTTCTCCGATGTTTTCGAGTAAACTTTCTTGGTCACCTAAACCATGCTCCTGCAGTTTATTCCTCATGTGCTGAACCAGCTCAAAACGTTGTAATTTATTTAACCCTATAGAGCTAATATTTTTCATCAACGTCAGCACAATTTGTTCACTATATTGAGAAAAAAAACTCAATAATTTTCTCATTAAAGGAATACTTACTTCTGAGATGAAATCATCAACTATTTTTTGATTTTCATTATCACCAGGGTTATCTTGAGCCTTATACCAAGCGTTAAAGATTTCTTTGTTATTTTTCTTATTCTTTAACCTGTCTAACATAAACTTACGTGCTTCATTTTCTGCCTCTGAAATTGATATTTGCTGTGGAATAGTAAATCTAATTTCTGGGTCAGGATGAATTCCCTCTAGCGTGCTTAACATTCTGTAGACAATACCGGTAAAACAAGTGTTAGGAATTCGCTCTTTTCTAGAGAAAGTTTGACTATCAAGCAAATTTGTAATTAATGCGTCTTTTTTATCTTTTACAGCTTCTCTCTTTCCATCATTGCAGGCTCTCAGAACTAGAAGTAAAATCTGTCCACCTGTAAAGCCGGAACTATGCTTTTGATCATCTTTGCAAAAGTCATTTAAAAATGCAATTACTCTTCCTTTATCTTCACCACTAAGCTCATATGAATTGTTTATATATCCAATGAATTGAATATATTCATCATTTTTGATTACGTCTTCAGGTACTTGTTCGCCATACTTATCTTTTAATTTATCAACATTTTCAATGATATCATCATTTAATTGATGGGGCAGTAAATGTTCGAGCTTAATATCAAAGCTATTGACTAGCCCACGTAAGTTCTCTTTCATGCCTTCCCGAAAGAAATTCATGGAAGCTTTAAGCAGTGTAAATGGGTTAAAATCTTTTGGCCTTAGTTCACTCTGCAATAAAATTAATAGCATTGTAAGTGGTATAGTTCCCAGCAACGAAATTAGTAAGAAAGTGGAGGTGAAAGTGAGATATGTTATGAAAGCAGAAAACAAGAGGAAGGCTGCTACCTTGATTGCATTGTTCTTAAAAAATATTTCCCAATATTCCCTTTTGCTCATTTTTTGCTGTTTTGCCGCTTTTATTTCTTTGTAGATATAAAGAGTTTTAATTTCAGACCTGAAGAATATAGTACCAAGAGAAAAAAGAACATTAACAGGGTTAGTGATAATGCTTAAAGAAACAAAAGTTGCAAAGTAACTAACAAACTTTAGCCTGCTAGATTCCTTTGAAGGAAATTGTAATTGAGAAATACCTATCATAGCTTATCTTCAACATCATTACACTCTAGTGATAGCATAGTAATTTAAAACGTCAATGTTTAAGTATCTTATTATCCGCACACTCATCGTATTCGATCTCGACTGTAGAGTGTGCTATCTCGAACCTATTTAGTAGTATTTTTTTTATCTCATACAAAATATCAGTGTGTTGTGCATCTTGCTTTACTTTGGCATGCATGGTAATTATAAAATAATTATCAGACAGTGACCATGCATGTATGTGGTGCACATCTATCACTTCAGGTAATTCTGATGTGATCTTACTTTTTATTTCCTCAGTAGATATCCCTTCAGGTGTGCCTTCAAGAAGTATGTGGCAAGAATTCTTTAGAATTTTGTAGCCACTATTCAAAATGATTACACTGACAAATACCGATAAAATCGGATCCACCATTTGCCATCCAGTAAACATGATAATTATGGATGCAAGTATAGCAGCTACAGAACCTAAAATATCTCCTATAACGTGTAGTACAGCACTTTTTATGTTTATATTGCTCTCGCATTTACTATGTAATATAAAAAAGACTATAATATTAGAGATCAGGCCAAGTGTAGCAATTACTAACATTACTTTCCACTCAACATTTACCGGAAAAATAAATCTTTTTATTGACTCAATTATAATGATTACTGCAATGAAGAATAAAGTTAAACCATTAACAAATGCTGCAATTATCTGCAACCGATGATACCCGTATGATCTTTGCAAATCAGATTTCTTAGCTGAAAATTTGTGTGCTAACCAGCTTAAAACTAAGGCAAAGAGGTCAGTGAGCATATGCCCTGCATCTGATAGTAGAGCAAGCGAATGTGAAATTATTCCACCTACTATTTCCATAAACATTGTTATCGCAACTATTATTATGGAATAGATTAAGCGCTTGGACTGTGCTGCTGAGTGTTTGCCGTTATGCACTGCTGTCATATAAAATCTTTTCATGAACAAAAACGTGGGTAACACTGGGTTCGAACCAGCGACCGCTTGCACGTCAAGCAAGTGCTCTACCAACTGAGCTAATTACCCATCGTGGTTTTAGTATAGTGCTTTGGTGGAATGAAAGTCAATTTGCTTTTAAATTCTTACCCTATCCTAATGTAACGTTAGAACCTAGATTTTTTTTGTGGTCAAGCTATAGAGCCTATAGCTAGTGCAGGTCAGGTTTTCCTACGTCATACCGCGATTCATTCGCGGTATCTCAGCATAGATTCCGCTAACACGTAGCGGAATGACGAGTTCATAGCTTACCAAATTATCGGTAAATCTAAATTGCTTTAGTTATAGCTATATCTTATATTGTTCATATTAAATTAATTACTTATATTTCTTCACTAAGATATAGATTATACCAATATGAAAATTCACACTTTTTTAGTAGAGATCACCTTATATTTGAAGAGTTAATAAATTAGAGGTTAGAATTATGACAATCAATCAACAAATAAATAAAAATATAACTAAAGAAGAATACTTTAACAATAACGGCAAAGGGTTTAATTCGCCACATGTTGTAGAAGTTAAAGATTTAAATATTAAAGTAGAAGTTTATTCTCATAATTTAAGAGCAAGTAAAATTGCAACAATTGAAAGTGAGATAAAAGAAACAGCTACTAGTTTTAAAGATACATTCAAGTTAGAACACAGCAACTCAGAACAAACATTTAAAATTTATATGTTTGATGACAAGGATGATTACACTCACCTTGGCGGAAGCGAGCGTTTCGGTTCTTACCTTGGAGATGAGGGTGGTAAATGTTACTACAAAGGGGAAGCTGATGTTTTTGCTGAAATGTATGTCTATCAGCAAGGTGGCGTTCATAACCTTCAGCATGAATTTGCACATGGTTTAACTTACTTGGCTACAGGAGGTAAGCACCTACCTACAGTATTAATGGAAGGAATTGCAGATTACTTTGAGCATCATTCAGATCATAAATTCAATTCTCAAGGATCAAGTATCGACAAAACTGAAGCTGAAAATTTGGATTTAGATAAAATTTTAAGTTTAGAATATTGTAAGTTGAAAATGTGATATAAAAGAGGATAAGAGGGAAAGATAGCCCTACTCACTATAGGAATAGGACTATCATGGGCGTGTGCGACCGGAAGAATATTGGTACTACAACCGTTTAAATCAAGGTACACTAGCCCATCTCTCGATACGTTTGAATAGTTGCTTGGGACATATATATGCACCCGTTTACAATCTTAAATTAACTAAAACTATCGAGGTTTATTATGGTTACATCTTATCAAAATTTTATTGGCATTGACATCGGAAAATTTAAAAATGTCGTTGCAATTCACAAACAGAAGAACGCTGTCAAATTTGACAATGATTCTGATGGTTGGCAACAATTATTTCAAAAGTTTTCAGATATTCTACCTAATTCTTTAGTAACTTTGGAAAACACAGGAAAATATGAGCTTGGTTTGTCACATTTTCTTATTGACAAGAATATTGCAGTACATCGAGCTAATACTCGTAAAGTAAAAAGCTTTATCTTGTCTCACGGAACTGTAGCAAAGTCTGATAAATCAGATGCGAGGGCTCTTGCTCAATATGGATTTGAACGCCATAGAACTCTCTCTCTATTTGTACCTACATCAAAAGAACAATCAACCCTGGTTGCACTTTGTCAACGTCGTGATGACATTACGCAAATGAGAGCTCAGGAAAAGTGTAGACTGGAAGCTCCTGAAAATGATCATATAAAGAAAAGTTGTCAGAAGACCATTGAATTTTTCGATAGTCAAATAAACGAACTCAATGATACTATACAAAAAATTATTGATGGAAGCCATGAACTACAACAACGTCAAAAAATCCTTAAAACAGTTTCTGGAATAGGTAAAAAGTTATCACAAGATTTTCTGTGTTTAATGCCAGAGCTTGGTTACTTAAGTAGAAAAGAAGTAGCAAGTCTTGCCGGAGTTGCACCTCATCCTAGGGAAAGTGGTAAAACTGTTGGTTACCGAAGGATTATAGGAGGTAGAAGTAATGTTCGTTCAAAGCTCTTTACATCTGCCATGTCTGCTGCAAGGTCCAAATCTGCACTTGGCACCTTTTATTCCAAGCTTGTTGAAAGTGGTAAGAAGAAGATGGTAGCTATAACAGCTCTAATGCGTAAAATTATAGTAATTGCTAATGCAAGGCTTAAAGAGGCAATTAATTTGAATGTTTAAAAATTTACATAGCAGTAATTGAAATGAATATTGTGCGTCCACACAAACTTAAAGTGCTTGTTCACATAGCTTAAACGGAAATTGTTGCAGTAGCTGTTTGATATAGAATTCTGTTCCTATGACAAACGGGTTTTTATTATCTATATGGTTGGGTAAAGTTGCAAAATTATACAAATGAAAAATTAAAAAAAAACATAGTTGATTTAATAAAGAATAATGCAAATATTGATATTCGAGATAGTGAAGGCTGGACACCACTTATTCATGCAGTAAGGCATGGACAATTGGACAAAGTAAAGTACCTGATAAAGAATGGAGCTGATGTTGATATTCGTGGTAATGAAGGATGGACGCTATTTGAGCATGCTGAACAATGGATAGATGATAGAAGAATATTAAAGGATGTAATCAATAATGATAGAAAATATGCAGATGCTGCAAGTTGGGAAAAGACTGGAAAAGATATGCTTGATTACCTTAAGGGAGTTACAAAAAATACTATACAGGAAGAAGAATCTAACTATATAGATCAAATGCAAGCAGATGATAGCAGCAGTTATGTTGAAGATCAACCAGCTTTGCAAAGCAATCGTGACGGTTATGCTGACATGGAAAAAGCTCTGCAGGAGAAATTGCATGGAGATGAAATACGCAAGCAAAGTAATGAGAAAGCTCAAAAAGATATGGAAACAAGAAAAGTCACTGTGGAAACTGACAGTAGCAATAATAAAATTGAAAAACAAGCAAAACCAATAGAAGACGAACAAGAAACTGTTATGGCAAGTGTGATAGAAAATATGGATAAAAATTCTGATAGTGAAGCAGAAGATTCTAACAGTATTGCAAATGCACAACATCCCTTTAAAATAAGGACAGGAAGTCCTCTTGAAGTAGGAAAGTATGAGGTGGAGCTGCAAGTGACATATGATGATATAAAGAATTTTTATGATACCGTACGTGGTAAATATCATGCTGGTGATGGATATAACTACGAGCAAGTAATGGTTTTATATAATGAAATTGTTAGGCCAGCATCGCAGCATTATGATAAACCATTTACCCTGCCTAAGGCATACATAACAGATGGTCATCTATTTGTTCAAAATAAAGATTTTGGAACTTTGGATGATTTTAATGAGATGTTCTATAAAAGTGATGAGTTAATGTGATGTAAAAAGCAAGATTCAATTTGGTGAACGAGAGTTAACTGACAGAGGAGATTGATACGTATGCCTTTATCTTTAAGATTGTTTATCAAGTATAGACATCAGCTCGTCCCATTCTCTTTTACCAATATTACTTTCTTCTCTAGTAACGTTTTCCCCTTTAATTAATTTGCGAATTGTTTCTAAACCAGCTCTTGAAATACAAGCTGATTCTAGGCAATATTCAACAAAGGCATTGTAGGCCAATGGGACCCATTTTTTTATTATATCCAGCATAACTTCTGCATAAACTCTGATTTCATATTGGGCATGCTTATCAGCTCTAAGCTTCAAAAAATGAAGGAGGTTATGCAGATCTATTTTCCAATAAAATTGCGTGTAGTAATTAAGCGTTAGGTTAGTTCGGGCAATTTCTCTTGCAAGCCCCTGCTCAATAAATTTTTCATAATGAGAATGTACTAAATTAGAGTCGTTTGTTAGAGAATCTATTATTTCCTTTGAGGTATCCGGATCAAAAGCTTCACCGCTACCTTGTTTATTATTATCAGATTGTTTTGCAATCTGTTCTGGTTTTGGTATATAAAATTCATTGTCAAGTATTGAATATCTTGCCGAATATTCATTCACATTTGCAGTTCTATGCCTTATCCATTGCCTTGCAACAAAAATTGGAAGTTTCACGTGAAACTTAATTTCACACATTTCAAATGGAGTTGTATGATGATGTCTCATTAAATACTTTATAAGTGCTTCATCCTGACTTATCTGTTTTGTTCCCTTGCCATAAGAAACACGAGCAGCTTGAACTATTGCGCTATCAGAACCCATATAATCTATTACTCGAATAAATCCATGATCTAACACCTTATATTCCTCATATAGAATTTCATCTATCTCTTTTACTGTGATTCGTTTGGTTATTTCATTCATAGCATATCCTCAAGATGAAATAGAGATATCAGCTCCACATGAATTGAGTTTTTCGTGCATTGCTTCATATCCTCTCCATAAATGATGCGAATTATTTATTGTAGTTTCTCCACCAGCTACCAAAGAAGCAAGTACCAAAGCTGCTGTTGACCTTAAGTCAGTGGCACACAGATTAGCTCCAGATAAGCTTTTTATTCCACTTATAGTAGCTTTGCTTTTCTCGATGCTGATATTAGCGCCTAACTTTCTCAATTCATCTGCATGTGCAAATCTGTTTTCAAAGATGTTCTCTTCAATTACTGATATCCCATCAGCGATGCACATTGCAGACATCAGTTGTGGTTGCATATCACTGGGAAAGTTGGGGTATGGATCTGTTGCAATGTTAGCAGACCTAATAGAGCAATTTTTTCTGGAAATCATAACCCCCTCATTATATAGTTCAACATTAGCCCCTATAGCCTTCAATTCATTCACAATACATCTTATATCAGATAGACTTATTCCTTCTAACTCTAACTTACCACCGGTTATTATAGCAGCTAGTGCATAGGTGCCTGCTTCTATGCGATCTGGTATTATTTTATGAACACATCCATTTAATTCTTCAACTCCTGTTATTGTGATCCTTGTATCACTAATCTCAATATTAGCACCCATTTTCTTTAGGAACTCTATTAAATCAAGAACTTCCGGCTCCGTTGCAGCATTGTTTATTATTGTCACTCCTTCTGCAAGTGTTGCTGCCATTATTACATTTTCTGTTGCACCAACGCTTATTTTCTCAAGTATAACTTCTTTTCCTTGTAGCTTTCCTTTCACTGTTGCAATTATATTACAGCCTTCAACTTCAATTTTAGCTCCCATTTCTTCTAATGCTTTGATATGCATATCAACGGGACGCTTTCCGATATTGCATCCACCAGGAAAGACTGTTGTGATTTTACCAAATCTACTGAGAATTGGACCTAGCATTAAAAGAGATGCTCGCAGCTTACTTGCAGTTTCGTGTGACATTACGTGATTGTTGATATTACTGCAATCAATTTCCAAAGTATGATTTGCTTTATAATCTTTATTGCGTGTAAAATTCACTTTCGCTCCAAGACTCTCAAGCAGCTTAGACATTAGATGCACATCAATTAAATCAGGTACATTATGCAAAATTACCGAGAAGCTACTCAATAGACTTGCTGCCATTATTGGTAAAACAGCATTTTTTGAGCCATTAATCTTGATTTTTCCGACCAGAGGTTTATGGTTACTACTTACTAATATTTTGTGCATTTAATTAAGCTAGATCTTACCAAATAAGTATAGTAAATCGACAGTAAAAGGCAAATTACAGATAATATAGCTATCACAGATCATAATGTTCGTACATTTTAGCTATTCAGCAGCAAAATTGATTACACTTGTCCAAAGATGAGAGATGCATTAGTGCCACCAAAACCAAACGAATTAGAAAGTGCATATTGAATTTTATGCTCCTGAGCTTTAAACGGTACAAAATTTAAATCACATCCTTCTGAAGGTTTATGTAAATTTAAGGTTGGCGGAATAATTCCATTATTTAACGCAAGAATACTGAATATTGCTTCAACGCTCCCTGCAGCACCAAGTAAATGTCCTATAGAAGATTTAGTTGAAGAAACAGGTATTTTATAAACGTAGTCACCAAATAACTGTTTCATTGCTATTACTTCAATTTTATCTCCAAGTGGCGTTGAAGTTCCATGTGCATTGATATATCCTACTTGATTTGGATTAATTTGCGCACTTTTTAAGGCAAGCTGCATTGCCTTAAATGCGCCTCTTCCTTCTGGATGTGGTGCTGTAATGTGGTGCGCATCTCCTGTGAGTCCGTACCCAACCAGTTCTGCATGTATTTTTGCCCCCCTTTTTTTTGCATGTTCGTATTCCTCCAGCACCAATATACCTGCTCCTTCACCCATAACAAAACCATCGCGTTCTGCATCCCATGGCCTTGAAGCTTCTTCCGGTTTATCATTGAATTTAGTTGATAATGCTTTCATAGACGCAAAACCTGCAATTCCAACTCTACACAGTGCACTTTCTGCTCCACCTGCAATCATAATATCCGCTTCACCAAGTTTTATAGTTCTTGCTGAATTTATGATTGCATGCGCACCTGTTGCACATGCGGTTACTGCTGAATCGTTTGGACCTGTAAATTCGTATTTAATAGAAATATGGCCAGATATCAAATTTATTAGACTTGCAGGGACAAAAAATGGACTGACACGTCTGGGCCCTTTTTCCTGCATGGTAATAACATTTTCCTGAATTGACGGAAGACCACCTATACCAGAGCCAATAGTTACGCCAACACGTTCTCTATCTACTTTTGAATCTTCTAAAGATGAATCTTCCACAGCTTGAATCGCTGCTGCAATGCCGTAATGAATAAAACGATCCGTTCTTTTTAGATCTTTTTCAAAAATATAACCTACAGGATTAAAGTAATTCTCAATGTTATCGGATTGCACAGGCACCTGCCCTGCAACCTTGCAAGCAAGATCAGAAGAGTCAAATCTATCTGTATTGATTGCTTTTATGCCAGACTCGCCTTTTATCAGCCTTGACCAAGTGTTGTCAACATCTGCCGCTAGTGGAGTGATTAAACCAACACCAGTGACTACTACTCTTCTGCTCATTTAACACTAACTATTAGCCTTTTTTACTATTAATGTACTCAACTATTTGCTCCATAGTTTCCATTTTTTGTGCGTCTTCATCTGGAATTTCTATTCCGAACTCTTCTTCTGCTGCCATGATGATTTCAACTGCATCTAAACTGTCTGCACCATGCTCCGAAAGCTTTGAAGAGCTGTTGAATTTCTCTACATCCTTACTAATGTGCTCTAGTATAATCTTTTTCACTTTCTCTTCTATGTCTTCTCTAGTGCTCTTTGCTAGTTCGCTATTCACATTTCTTACCAAAAAAATAACCTATTCTTTGATGTTATAAAAAATTTTTATGTTTGCAATATCTTTTATAACTGGTAAACTACAGCAAAGTTTTCTACTGCCCTAGCTGGCTAGCGTTACGTGCTAAACAATTAACAATTCAAAAATGCTAGACGAAACAACAAAAAATTTGCTTATTGTAGAAGTAGATAAACTTTTACCAGAAAATAGCGAGAATAAGCTTATATCAGCTATGCGTTATATGCTCCTTGCTCCTGCAAAACATATACGCTCCTTTTTAGTCGTAGCTTCATCGCGAGTGTTTAACGCGGAAGCTAAAAAAGTAATATCAGTTGCTGCAGCAATTGAATTTGTTCATGCTTACTCTCTAATTCACGATGATTTACCGTGCATGGACAACAGTGATACTCGCAGAAGCCAGCTAAGCTGCCATAAAAAGTTTGATGAAGCAACAGCAGTGCTTGCCGGAGATGCACTACTTACTCTGGCTTTTGAGGTATTATCTTCGTTAAATGAGAAATGCTGTGAAATCATGAAAGTTCTTTCTCAGGCAATAGGAATTAGGGGAATGGTAGGAGGACAGATTTTAGATATTGGTGCAGATTTTAACAAAATAAAAGAAATTCATTTGATGAAAACCGCAAAACTATTTGCAGCTTCATGTGAAATAGGTGCTATAATAGGGAATGCTACAGATAAGCAACGTAAAGCGTTATATAACTACGGGATAAACCTAGGGCTTATCTTTCAAGCTAAGGATGATATTGAAGATTACGAACAAGATAAAACAAATAATCTAATGTCTGTACTTGGTAAAAGTGAAGTAGAGGACTATATAGACGCCCTCTTTAAACAAGGCTTGGATAATTTGAGTGCGCTTTCAGGGGATACTAATTATTTATATGATTTATTGAATCAAGTAAAGAAAGATGGTTAGAAAAATTATATTACAAATGCTTATTTCCATAGTAATGATTCTCACTTTAACCTCTGCTTTTATGTTTACTATTGTCTATATAAACAAAGGTAAACCGGGAAAGAAGGACAAGCTTTATGAGATAAGTGCCACGCATGGTGGTTTGATACAGACAATAGCACATTATCTAGTGAAGCCAATACTTGAATCAGCACTCGACCGCTATATTGAAAAGCATGGGCTAACAGAATATTTAGAAGAAATGACGCAGCAAAAGGAAGAAGATTCGATAAATTTTTATGAAATTACTGAAGGCAGTGGCAGCAAGGCTTTCTGTGGCATGGAAGTCCTATTGCAAATATATAAAATTTCTAATAATAACTCAGCAACACTCCCTAGCAAAGTTTCTGATGTTACTTTGAAAATAGGTCAAGATGACCTAAAAGAAGTGGGTTTAGGGGTGATAGGTATGAAAGAAGGCGGAGAGCGTGTAGTTACTATTGCCAATGATAACAAAATGAATTTTAATTCTTATTACGTCAAACTGATCGAAGTAAAGGATAAATATCCCGACTCAGTGAATAATCTGATGGTTTTTAATGACTTAATTAACAAGACTGGAAAACAAGTAAGGTGCGGTGATGAGATATCAGTTAAATATAGTGTAAAGGAGCATAATGGGGAATATATAGTCAAAGATCAAACAGTGCAATTTAGGGTTGGCGATAAAAAAATACCACTTGCTATAGAGCTTGGAGTTGTGGGAATGAGAGCTGGTAATAAAAGAACTATTCTTTCTCCGCCTGACCTTTTGACTATTACTGACGATATGTTAATAAAAGACATAGATTATGATGAAGAAAATATCTCAATAATTGACTTAAGCTTAGATATTAAGCAAGAGGTCGCAGCACACCATTCTACTGTTGAAAAACAGCCTAAAGAATATAGCTGAAATTTTAGGCTTACTGGCTGACCTTCTGAACACTCTCTATACTACTTAAAGTAGGCTTTTTGTTTTTCCTAAAGTATAAACTTAGATAAATCAAGCTGCTTCGAAATTGACTCAAGTTTATCTTTTACATACTTGCTGTCTATAATGAATTTTTCGCTATTTTTCTCAGAAGCAATGAAACTTATTTCATCTAAAAGCTTCTCCATGATAGTGTGAAGCCTTCTTGCGCCTATATTTTCCACTTGCCTATTAACTGTAAACGCTATTTCAGCTATGGTTTTTATACCATCATCAGTGAACTCAAGCGTCACATTTTCTGTTTTCATTAAAGCTATGTACTGCTTTAACAAACTAGATTCTGGTTCCTTTAATATTCTTATTAAATCCTCTTGAGTAAGTGCCTTAAGTTCTACCCTGATCGGTAATCTGCCCTGTAATTCCGGTAAGAGGTCAGATGGTTTAGACTGATGAAAAGCACCAGATGCAATAAATAATATATAGTCTGTTTTTACATGGCCATACTTAGTTGTAACAGTTGTTCCTTCAAGTAGTGGTAACAGATCGCGTTGCACTCCTTCTCTGTTTACTTCACCTTTTACTTCTGTACGCGCTGCAATTTTGTCTATTTCATCCAAAAATACTATACCGTCATTACTAACAAGATCAATGGCTTCTTTGATTATCTTATCTTCATCGATTAGCCTTTCACTTTCTTCATTAATTAATATTTCACGCGCTTCTTTTACCTTCACCGTAATAGTTTTTGTTTTTTTGCTCCCGTTAAACATCTTGCCCACTATTTCTGTTACATTCATCACACCAACTTGCCCACCTGGCATGCCTGGTATATCGAAAGTAGGTAACATACTCTTGCTCTCTCTGACGTTAATAGAAACTTCTCCGTCCTCAAACTCTTTATTCCTCAACCTTTCTCTAAAAATTTTTTTACTCTCTTCGGTTGCATTTTCGCCTACCATAGAGTTTACTATTGTTTTCTCAGCTAAAATTAAAGCCTTGTTAGCTAAGGCTTTACGGGCTTTCTCTTTAACTAAAACTATTGCTGCATCAACTAAATCGCGTATTATCGAATCAACGTCACGTCCAACGTATCCTATTTCAGTAAACTTCGTTGCCTCAATTTTTATGAACGGTGCACCGGCAAGTTTTGCTAAGCGGCGAGCTATTTCAGTTTTACCAACCCCTGTATGACCGATCATCAATATATTCTTAGGTATGATTTCATCACGCAATGGAAATGGAACCTGATTGCGACGCCAACGATTTCTGAGCGCAATAGCAACAGCACGCTTTGCATCATCCTGTCCGATTATGAATCTATCTAATTCTTTAACTATCTTCTGTGGTGGCAGGTCATCTAACAAAACTTGAGTACTGTCATTAACTTGAATATCGCTGTCATTTGAATCAAAACCACTCTTAGTATCTTTATAGAGGTCATTTTTTTCATCATAGGTGTCACTACTACAAGGCCGCCCTTCTGAAAGGGTTATAGGCTGATTGGAAAAATTAGTGCACAAAGTTTTTTGCTTGGAAGACATATCACTCCTCTATCTTTTCAATAACTACATTATGATTTGTATAAACACATATATCGCCAGCTATCTTCATAGCCTTTTTTGCAATCTCTTCTATTGATATTCCTTTAATGTCAATTAAAGCTCTTGCTGCAGATAGAGCAAAATTTCCCCCAGAGCCAATAGCTGCGATTCCATCTTCAGGTTCAAGAACATCACCTGTTCCCGTAATTACTAATGAAATAGATTTATCTGCAACAATCATCATAGCCTCTAATTTTCTTAGATATTTATCCATTCTCCAGTCTTTTGCAAGTTCAACACATGCTCTCATTAATTGCCCTGGGTGCTTGTCAAGTTTAGATTCTAGTCTTTCAAAGAGAGTAAATGCATCGGCTGTTGCTCCAGCAAAACCGGCAATTACAGAATCACCAGAAAGACGCCTAACTTTTTTTGCTCCGGATTTTATAACAGTGTGGCCCAGTGAAACCTGTCCATCACCTATTACTACTACGCTTTTATCTTTTCTAATTGACAGTATAGTAGTTCCATACATTTTATTGTTATCGTGTTGAATCATTTTTCTATTACTTTAAATAAGAATCTCATTATACTTTGATCTTTAGTCAAATTTGCTAAATATGTTTAATTATAGCTTATAATATAATACCTTCCTTATAACATTTAAAGTGTAGATGCAAAACATAATTCACCCAGATTTGGAAAAAAGTATAAATAATTGGTTTGAGGCAAAATTTAACGGCCTTACATTGCCATTTTATAGCTCTATAGATCTTAGAAACTCCAGCTACAAAATTGCCCCAGTGGACGCTAATTTATTTCCTGCAGGGTTCAACAATCTAAGTGAGACATCAAGAGCAACAGCAGCAAAACTAATAAAAAGTTATTTTGAAACAAAACAATATAAAAAGACTCTTATAATACCGGAGAATTACACACGAAATAAAATGTATATAGAAAACGTATTTGTTATAGAGAAAGTACTGCAGCTCGCAGGTTTTGAAACTAGAATTGGCCTCTTTCACAACGAAGCATATAATTTAATAGAACCATATGAAACTATCGTGAAAGAAAACTCTCTGCTAAAGACAACTTCAGGATTTGTGCCTGATGTTATTATACTGAATCGTGATATGACGAGCCACATTCCAGACACGCTAAAAGACGTAAAGCAAGATATAGTACCAAGCCCACTATACGGTTGGCATAGCAGACAGAAATTTAAGTATTTTGAAATCTATCAAGAATTAGCGTCCGAATTTTGTAGCGAATTTAAAATGGACCCATGGCTTATTTCTGTGCTTACAGAAAGCTGTAATGGAGTTGACTTTAATGATGATTCATCACTAGGAGCAGTAGCGACTAAAGTTGACCAAATATTATCTCTAGTGCAAAAAAAATATGAGGAATATGAAATAAAAACACAACCTTACGTTTTTATCAAAGCAAGCAATGGCACATATGGGATGGGCATTATAACAGCAACAAGTGGAGAGGAAATATTAAATCTCAATAAAAAAAAGCGTCATAAAATGAAAAAGATAAAAGAAGGAATAGCAATCAATAGCGTTATTATACAAGAAGGTGTACCAACCATTGACATATTTAAAAGCAGTTCTGCAGAACCGCTGATATACTATATAGGAGATACTCCAACATGTTACTTATACCGATGTAATAGCAGGAAAGATGTATATTCTAGCTTGAATGCCACTGACTGTGAGTTTCATGATGTTAGCCAGGTTGTGGAAGGTAAAATTCTGTCACTTTGGAGTATTGTTGGCAAATTAGCAGTACTAGCGTTGGCAGTAGAAATAAAATCTTTTCACCTCTAACCCTTACATTCCCACAGCGTTGCCATCGGGCAGATCATTATCATCATTACCGGGCTGAATATGGTTATGGCCAGCATTATCAAGTTCAGTGGAAGGATCATCATTGACAGGTTGTTGAAACAATTTGTCAAGCTGAACTGCCAGAAATACTGCGCTATATATTATGCTGACTGTTACGCTTAAATTGAAGTTATAGATTATACCATTACCTAAGTTTATTGGTATGGTTGCAGTCTCCATTCTTTTTAATATGAAGTTTAACAAACCTAATGACAAAGTTAATGTGCTGATAATAAGGTCCTTCTTATACTCAGCAGACTTTTCAGGATCCTTATTATCTAGGTATTTTCTCCATGAGTAATAGTAACTTATAGGTTCCGAAATAAACAGAAATAAGATCGTTGATGTTAAGTGAATGTGACTTATTACGTCTGCATTACCCCTAGTAAAAAAATGGATGACTTTCAACATCATCAATGCTTCTATGATGCTGCTTGCAAGATTAGCCGATTTACCCACAATTTTTGCCAGCTCTTTTTTACTCTCAGGGTTTCTGTAATCCTTAATTAGATCCTGTAGAGTAAATGCAGAATGGGCAATATATAGAATAGATGTCGGAAACTTTACTAGTCGAGCAACATTCCGTATAAGAAAGATATTGGATCTATTATTGTCAATGAACTCGCAGCAAAATTGCAGTGAAATCTTACACAATAGGGCTGTTAAACCTGTTGTGATGCAGATTACCTTCCTGAAATCATGATCATAAATATCATGCACCTTTTGTGCGAGTATGTTAGATTTCTTTTTTAGCTTGTTTGGCATGAAATAGTTAACAAAATAATAACTCCCTTTTATTCTATCACATAAAAGCCTTGAAGAAAAGCCCTATAAATCAGGACTTTAAGGGTGATTTATGCATAAATCGGCTAAGCATTTTATAAACAAGGAATCAATACTGAGAGTTGGTACGCGAAAATAATATCCATCCTTGATAATTGCTTTATATTCTATATCAAGTTCAACTAGAGTTTCTGAATGCTCAGAAACAAAAGATATAGGTGATAAAACTACAGGTACACCATCAGCTTTTGTACGTGATAGCTCACTTTCAGTGCTTGGCTCTAGCCATTTTACAGGACCAATCTTACTCTGATAACATATTGACCAATCTAAGTTATTGATAGCTAACTTTTCTACTATTAACTCTACGCTTCTTTCTACCTGTGAAGCGTAAGGGTCGCCTTTTTTAATAACGCTAAGGGGCAAGCTATGAGCTGAAAATAGGACTCTTGGCTTACCAATCCTGCTGGCTAATTTGTAGTACTTGGCTATCAAGTTAGTATGAGCCTCAATAAAGTTTTCATTGTCATAATAATGATGAATTATTTTTGTGTTGCATTTTAGGCCATGCTTTTTAGCATTTTTTTGCCAATTTTCGATGGATGACAAAGTTGTGGTAGTTGAATATTGAGGGTATAGTGGCAGCAAAATTACTTCATCAGGATCAAACTGTTTTACACTTTTAACAACTTCGTCAGCAAATGGATGCCAATAGCGCATGCAGATGAATACCTTGTGTACATGGTTTCTATCTTCATTTAATTTTAGCTCTAAAGCATTAGCTTGCATTTTTGTATTCTCCAGAATTGGCGATTTACCTCCAATTTCTTCGTATATTTTTCGTGCAGTATTTTCTCGTTTCGCAGATATAAACTTTGCTAAAAGAAACCGAAAGGGATTCGGTAGATTGATTATTCTCCTGTCATAAAAAAGGTTGAATAAAAAAGGACGGACCGCATTTAGTGAATCAGGCCCGCCAAGATTAAATAAGATAACTGCCTTTTTCACCTACGCACTACTACAACAAGTTACTTCTGGGGTGCCTATAAAATTAGCTACACACTCATCAAATTTAGTTATAGGCACTAAATTTCTTACACTGGCATACAATAAGTGGCCTGATCTCTTCAGGTTACTCTTGGTGGATGTGAAGTTCCAATCGAAAAATGTATCGACAAAAAGACTTGGTACCGTTTCAAGAAGTTCAACAGCAGCTAAAGATAGCATTATACAACTTTGCAGGACATTCAGAAGAACCTTGAGGGGAAAAAGTAAAACTTTAACGAAAAGAGAGGTGCTACTTGTTTCATCCAGTAGTCGCCCTGAGTTAGGCGAATTATACTCGGTGTGTTTTCTATTTTGATCAAAGATAGGAAATTTTATAGTATCTTTCTTAAATTCCGCGTCTATTTCTTTTCTAATATGGTTAGTGATTTTTTCCATTAACTTCTCACGCACATGCCAAGTTCTTACAACAAAACATGTAGCAATCATCAACACAGCGCATACAGATGCACACTGCATGAGACTTATACTACCTACCATAGCTGGCAGCGCAAAACAAACAAATGGCGCTATGATAGCCATTTCAAGAAACGGAATAGTGTTCTTTTTCATCGCAAAAATAGCACCTTCTCTTAGAAGCTTGTGTTGCTGGTTAGAGTTTTTTTCTTCTTTGTGCTTTTGCTCCATTTCTTGTGTAGCAAAACTACCATCTGTATCCTCAGCAAGTGCAAGCTTGGAAGCCTGTATGTTGTTACATCTTTCAATATTTTCCTTTTGTTGTACATGAGCAGATGAAGTGCATTTATATATGCTATATTCTAAATAACTTAAAAAAGCCAAATTAAAAGTTAAAAACCCTTTTGTTCCACAAAAAATTGACGATTTCAAGTTATTGACCAATTTTTTAGCAGTAGATTCAGCTTGTTTGGTAGTGTTATTTTTACAACATTTACCCATACAATACCTCCTTGATGGTTTATCCTTAACTATAAATAAAAAACTGCTTTTATCAAATCAAAATTTACAATAAAATAAATCTATAAATATACAATCTTATATAAGGAAATAATATGACAATTGAGAAGACACTTTCGATATTAAAACCTGATGCAGTAAAAAATAATATTACAGGCAAGATAAATTCATACATTGAAAGCTCTGGGCTCAAAATTATAGCACAAAAAATGATGTTACTGACAAAAAAACAAGCAGAGCTGTTTTATGAAATTCATAAAGATAGGTCTTTTTTTGGGGAATTGGTAGAGTTTATGACTTCTGGTCCTGTGATAGTTCAAGTTTTAGTTGGTGAAAATGCAGTAAGTAAATACAGACAAATCATGGGAGCCACCGATCCAAAGCAGGCAGATAAAGGTACAATCAGGGGTGATTTTGCTGATGACATTAGTGAAAATAGAGTTCACGGCTCGGATAGTCTAGAAAATGCTCGTAAGGAGATAGCTTTCTTTTTTGCTGAACGTGAGTTGGTGTAGTCAAATCAGATTTTCCTATATATAACTAAATTTTCTGGATCCTATGTCAAGCATACATCTGTACGAACGTTGTAATTAACAGGTGACAAATCCAAGTAGCTGACAACATAGAAACGAAAAAACTTCCTTGACAAACTCCGCCACCTCCCTTATCATGATAGTGAAGGTATTCAGTTATCTTCATCTGTGCAGATTAAACAGCAAAAAAACAACGTAGTTGGCGTCTTATTTTTAATTTTTTGCACTATGTGCATCCTATGTCTTCACAACATTTCTAGGTTTTTGCCTATATAAGCTGAAACGCGCTTATAAGTCGTTTAAGACAGTATAGTACGCCAATTTGCAGGATTAGGGAGTGAACACTAATTACCACGGGATTTCTTTGCCTTTTTTTCTGCTTAGTAAATTTCTTAAACATTTTAGCTAAGGTTAGTTGCACTTAAAAGCAGCTAAATTGCAGTGTTTAAGACTTAAAAAACGCCAATACTGAAAATAGACAATGACTAGGGCTTCTTTTGCCTTTTTTTTCGTTTGGTAAATTTCTTAAATATTTATAGCTAAACGACAACCGTCATCCCGCTACTTGTTAGCGGCTGAGATACCGCGGCGGTATGACGGTTCGCGGCAGCATGACGACAAATTCGTCATTCCGCTGCTTGTTAGCGGCTAAGAGATACCGCGAATGAATCGCGGTATGACGGTTCGCGGTGGCATCTCGTCATCCCGCTACTTGTTAGCGGGATCTAGAGATACCGCGGCGTTATGACGTAGAAGCTATACTTTTATACTCACCAACTCAGTTTGCTTGCTTACAAGTAAACTGCAACCCTAAATGTTGGAGCACTGTCGTACACTAAGCGCTGTAATGACAATTTTAGTCGCTTCATACACTTATCATGCTAGTCATAACAGAAATAATTTTTACCAGAGATATTTATGAAATAATTGACATAGTTTGGAAATATGTATATTATAGAACATTAATAGTTAGTTAATTTGTAGGTGTAATATGGCTAGAAAGATTTTGAATGAAAATGAGTATCACGCTTTTAAGCGGTTGTTTTTAATGTTTGGTATTCAGAAGAAGGATGTGGTAAATTCTGGCATTGAGAATATTAATAAAAAGTTTAGTGAACAATATCGTAAATTATCGTTAAAATATCACCCAGATAAAAACCCAAACAATAAAGAAGCGGAGGAGAAATTTAAGGTTATTGCATTAAATAAGCCATTTTTTGAAGAATTTATAATAGAGCCGTTGGAGAAAGGTCTCAATAAAAGAAATAATTTAATAAAAGAATTACGCGGTAAGTTGTGGAGTCGCAGTTATGAAGAATTGCAAAAATACTTAGATGATAAGCGCAGAAATAAACTCTATAATAAGCAGCAGTCAATTAACAATAATGTAACTGCTTATTCAAAATATTCTTCTTATTCAAATCTCTTAGGAAGTCTTTTAGTATTCTTCACATCAATTGCATTTTTAATAATTAATGGTATTTCTTGTAATGTACCAATAGCAGTAGGTTTTCTTGCTCCCTTATTAGCAAGATTTATTTTTAGTTCAGCTATTAAGAGCATTTATACTAGAAATGGAAAAGAGTTTAATAATCAGACTAATATTTTATTGTTGTTTAACTTTGACCAAGAATGCGAAAATTTTTCAAAGAGTGATAGGACTAAATTAAAGTGGCTAAAAAATTCATTTATTTTGAGCAACATAATCTGTACATCTTTAATGTTTTTCGGTGTGGGATTAGATTTAGTTGCCAACGGCTTTGGTATAACTAACTCTATGATGTTATCCGGCTTATTACTTTCATTACCATTCACGCTTTTAATTGTTACTTCACCTGTTTTAAATGCTGCAAGTAATTATATTCTCAAAAAGACAACTATAAATTCAATTGAGGAGCAATTTAAAGGTGATGATCAGCTTATAGAAGTTAATAATGAACAACCAAGCAGTACTATGAGCAATCAAAGTTATTTTCCCATCGGTCAGTTAATGCTCACATATCATTAAAGTTAGTTATTCTCCATACTCAAATCTCTAGCTAGAAATAACGAGCCACAGATTAGTATGGTTTTGACGCTTTGGATAGAGGCTTTTAATATGTGATTTGATATTGCATCGCCAATTGATTCACATTCAACTGCTTTTATTCCTATGTTATTGGCTTTTTCCCTAATCAAATTTGTATTTGTTGCTTTAGGTTCAGACTTAACACAAACCGCACATAGTAGCTTGATATATGGCTTTAAGTGCTCTAAGAACTCTGCCACATTTCTGTTACGAGTAACACCAAAAATTATATAGATACCTTCAGCAAAATTATCTTTTACCCACTGAGATAGCACTCTAGCACCGTCATTATTGTGCGCACCATCTAAAAATAATTGCCAATCTTTCGGTAGTAGGGAAATTAAATTACCCTCTTTTATTAGCTCTAGTCGTGCAGGCCAGTAGGTACGCTGTAAACCTGAAGTGATATCCTCTTCTCCAATATCAAATCCATATTTTCCACTTAAAATACTACATGCTGCAATGGCGTTTCCTGCATTGATTATTTGGTGTTCACCCTTCAGAGATGGCAAAGGAAATTCTATTGATTGAATAGCTGATTGGAAAACCATTTTGTTGTTCTTTTTTTTGCAATTCCATTCAAGACCTCCTCTATATAGAGGAGATTTCTTATTTATTGCGTGGTGTTCTAGCGTGTTCATTATAGATTTTTCTTGTGGTGCTATTACGCAAGGAACATTAGGTTTCATTATTCCAGCCTTTTCACCTGCTATAATTTCTACAGTAGGGCCAAGATATTCTGTATGATCAAGTGCAATGGAAGTAATTATTGTTAAAATCGGACTATCTATAACATTTGTTGCATCAAGTCTTCCGCCCATACCTACTTCAACTAAAGTAATATCGGCTTTATGACGAGAAAAAGCTAAAAAAGCTGCAATAGTTGCAGCTTCAAACAGAGTGATAGGTTGTTCTGCAATCACGGCACGGCATTCTTCTAATAAGCTATATAATTCATTATCGTCGATATAACTGCCTGCAATAACTATTCTTTCATTAAAATTCACCAAATGTGGAGAAGTGTATGCATGGACCTTATACCCTGCTGCTTGCATTATATATCTTATAAATGCTAGTGTTGAGCCTTTCCCGTTAGTCCCAGCTATATGAATTACGGGAGGCATTTTTTTCTCAGGATTGTCCAATTTATTTAGAAAGCTTTTTATGCGATCAAGAGAAAAATCCTTTGGTCTACTACCAAGCGGTTTAGGCCAATGAGGCATATATATCATGGATTGTTATTGCATTTTAATTCAGCTATAACGCTTGCTATGCCATGCGTGTCGATTTTTTCACTAAATTGAGAACGTTGATTAATAGCAATACTTATTCCACTCATTACAACATCACTTATCAAGAAAGAACTGTTATTTTTAGTAACTTTAAAATCAATATTTGTAAATTCTTCATCACCGTAAGAAAATCTTGTACCAATTAAGCAAGTTTCATCGTCAACTGCTTTTGTACTCATTATGATCATTTCACTATCATGCATGTATTTATATAAAATTTTAACGCACAAACGCGTAAGATACACTTCATACTCTCTTAAAAAATCTTCTTTTTCTTTTTGTTTAACTAAAGCCCAATGTTTTCCTATAACGAATTGCGATATTCCTTTGAGGTTAACATTATTCTGAATGACCTCCTGAAGCTTTTCGTGTACATGCCCTAGGTTTTTTCTATTTCCTTTTGTAGATATACCATCCACTTGTTGCTTCATAGTATGCACAAAAATTTTGTGATCTGTACAACTAGTGTAAGCTCTTGAAGAAATTGCAATAAAAACAATAATGATTAAAACTTTAGTAATGTTCATAAGATAAACTATAATACTTAAAATGCAAAATTTAATAAAGATTAAATAATAATCGCTGACTTTAATATACCTATAGACATGCCCTGTGTAAATCATCTATAATTCAAGTAAGGGTCTGTGCTATGCGTTATGAGTTAAGTTAAATTTCCCGAGCGATAATTTCTAGAGAAGGGAATTGCCTCTGCTGGTTTCGTTGAAACTAATATGCGATGCCCACCTTAACTTCAGGTCTCAGGAATCTACTAAGGCTGACGGTAGATACGGATCCTTTTTTGATTGGTACTAAATTTATGCTTCATCAATGCAGAGAACAAGGTACCTTCCTATGTTCGCCTAATGAAGTATTCCAAATTGTAATTGATGTTGAAAGGTATCCTGATTTTGTTCCTTGGTGCAAAGCCGTTTATATAAAAGAAAAAATTGACAACCAAATGGTTGTGGATCTTCTCGCAGTTTTTCATGGAATTAAAGGAAAGTACACATCAGAAGTAACCTTTCTTTCTCCAAGTGGAACAAATGAAGGTTGGATAAAAGCTGTATCATCAAATGGAATATTTAAACATCTATACAATGAATGGCAATTCATTCCCATAGATGAAAATAAAACTATGGTAAAGTTTTATATAGAGTTTAAGTTTAAGTCCAACTCATTTTCCACTTTATTAAACTCAGTATATAAATATACACAGAGTAAAATAATTGCTGCATTTAAAGATAGGGCTGAAAGCCTTGCTAAACAAAAGTTATCTTGACATTATTAATATAAATATGTAATTTTTTTAGTAAGTTAAGTGTTTGTATTGTAATGATTTTCAGACTATTGTTTTTACTAATTCTTATGAGTGTTAATTCTTATGCAGTTGTTAAATCCAGTAACCAACATATTCAAAAAGAAACTAATGAAATAACATCAAAGGAGTTACTATCACTATTACCTGATGATAAATTATTAGGAGATCCAAAAGCACCAATTCTAATGATAGAATATGCTTCATTAACTTGCTATCACTGCTCTCTTTTTCATAAGAATGTTTTTCCTAAAATTAAAGAGAAATATATAGACACAGGTAAGATGTTATATATATTTCGTCATTTTCCTTTGGATTACAGAGGGCTAAAGGCTGCAATGCTAAGTCATTGCTACGAAAAACAAGAAGACTACTTTAATTTTAACAAAGCTGTTTTTAACTCAATAGATTCGTGGAATTACTACAATTTAAGTGATTTGACTTTACTACAAAGAATTGCTGCACTAAGCAACTTAAAGCAAGATGCATTTAACCAATGCATTAATGATAAGAAAATTATGGATAAAATCGTAAATGATAAATCACTGGCAATCAATAAACTTGGTATCACAGCCACTCCAATATTTTTCATCAAGCTTAACGATGATGGTAAGTCATATATAGAGCATAATAAAGTTAAACATGAAGGGTATAAAGAGCTGAAATATCTTACTGATGTGATAGATAAATTATATGGAAAAGCTATAGTGAAGTAATACCACTGTAGCTTACCATATAAAAGACTCTATGCTGAGTCATTGTTTTTCACTACTGTTTGTTGTTTTTTACGCTCAAACTCTCTTTTTTTACTGTGCCAAGTGTAGTAATACATAGCGATTTTATTCTCTATTAATACTATTGTCCCATCATAAAACTGAACCATATCCATAACTTTTCTCTGAGCTTCATTAAAACGTTCTTTATACTTTTCACGATAAGCTGGATTATGTAGTAACATAACCCCTTCATTCTTGTTAGATTTTTTGTTTAACGTTTCAACTTCACTAGCAATAGTATAAGACATATAACCCCCTCTAATTGATTATAAAAATTATATTTTAAAAAGAGAAATGCGCATAAACAATCCCTTTAATTCTAGTATAATAATCGATTGTTTATTATACTAGTTAGCCATAGTACGATATATAATAATTTTTGTCACTTAAAATTTTATACTATGAAATAATAACTTAAAATAAATGTTTTTATTATTTTAAACTATATTATTATATTTATAAACTGTGTATGAATTAAGCTTCCCTAATTTATAATATAAAACGTAATGCGTAATAATTTTAGTATAAAATTATCATATATAAGAAATCTATTTGCAAAAGAATATAAAAAAATAGAAGAATATTGTATTCTTGAAAAAAAGCAACATATTCAGATTGGCCCTGAAGAAGGAAAGCTATTAAGTTTATTTATAAAAATCCATAAAATCAAAAGTATTGTTGAGATTGGCACGTTATACGGTTATTCGTCGATTTGCATGGCAAAAGCTCTACTGAAAGACGGTCATATATATACGATAGAAAATAATCCTCAACACTCAAGAATAGCAAAAAAAAATTTTAGTGCTTTTAATCTAAGTGATAAAATTACTCTAATAGAAGGTGATGCACTGGAAAAAATTAATGAATTATCAGCAAAGGCACCATTTGACATGATATTCATCGATGCTGACAAAAGTAGTTATCCTAAGTATTTAGATTGGGCAGAGTCATACATTAAACAAGATGGGCTAATCGTTGCAGATAACACTCTATTATTTAATACAGTATTTTTAGAATCGCCTCCAAAAGAAGTATCAGAAAAATCATGGCATGCTATGAGGGAGTTTAATAATAGATTATCAGATGAAAAGAAATATTTCTCTATATTGATTCCAACTGATGAAGGAATGACTGTAGCTTTAAAGCTAACATAAGTTAAAAATCAAGGTCAGCGTAATGTTTAGGAGGGGTTAAACCGGAAACTCTCTCTAATAATGTCTCACGAAAACAAGGCTTTGATTTAACAATGGAGTACCATTCTTTTAAAATTTTACTTTTTTCCCATGGAAAACTACTTACATAATCCATTACGGAAATATGCGATGCTAAAGCAATATCAGCCAAAGTGAACTTATCAGTTGCAAGCCAAACGTTCTTGTTAATTAAGTGTTCGATGTATTCCATATGGCAAGGCAGGTTATGCTGAGCTGCATGAAGAAATCTAGAGTCAGGGCTGCGGTTAGTAATTACTTTTTCATTCATAATATACTTAGTAACTTCATTGTAAAATTTGTTGTCGAACCAATTGATTAGAGCGCGTATTTTAGACTTAATAATAGTGGATGAACCAAGTAATTTGACGTCGCTATTGTAAGTCTCTTCTATATATTCACAAATGGCATTACTATCCGCTATTACAAAGTTATTATCTATTAATACTGGTACTTGCCCAGTTGGATTGATCTCCATAAATTCATTCCGTTTTTCCCACGGATTTTCATACACTAGATCGCAGCCTAATTTTTTTTCTTTTAGAAAAGTTCTAACTTTTCGTGAAAATGGACAAAGAGGAAAATGATATAAAATCATAATATTCCTCTTTTGTTATCCCAGTACCTATAGGTTGTTATTCCAGTGTGTGACACTGAAATCCACATCTTTTTTCTCTGGATCCAAGTTGGGATGACAAGAGAAGAGTATTTTAGGTAACAGTTGTTTAATCCAAAGTAATGTTGCAAGAGATCTAACATATAAATTATTAAGGTTAATATAGGATATACCTTGTTAAATAAAAAAAAAAGTATAATATTTTATAAGGTATGCAGGCAAAAACTCTGTAATTTGGTCAGATCAGAAATGAAGCAGCCATATCAGAACCTTTTTGGGTTGCATACCTATTTCATTATTTGTTTTATCCGAGGCTATGAATATAGCATTAAAACATCGTCCTAGTAGCTTTAAAGATCTAGTAGGTCAAGATATATTAGTGCGTGTATTAGAAAATGCTTTTATTTTAAACAAAATCCCACAGTCTATACTGCTCTCTGGTAGTAGTGGAGTTGGTAAAACCACCACTGCAAGGATAATAGCTTTATGTTTGAATTGTTCCCTGGGGCCAATTTTTGAACCTTGCGGATCATGTGAAAATTGTCTAGCAATAAAAAATTCAAGCCATCCAGATGTAATTGAAATCGATGCAGCAAGTCACACTAGCATTGACGATGTTAAAGTAATCCTGGGAGATATTTGCTATTCACCTATAAGCTCTAAATTCAAAGTCTACATTATAGATGAAGTACACATGTTATCCAGCAGTGCATTTAACGCATTACTTAAAACCCTAGAAGAGCCACCCTCTAGTGTAAAATTCATTTTAGCAACTACAGAAATAAAAAAGATACCAATAACTATTATTGCACGTTGTCAAAGATTTGATTTACACAACATTCCTGTAGCTAAAATAGTAGAACGTTTAAATGATGTTGCACAAAAAGAGAGTTATTCCATTGAAAAGGGGGCATTAGAGTTAATTGCACGACATTCTGGAAATTCAATGCGTAACGCCTTGTTTTTGATGAATCAAGCAGTGCTATATAGCAAAGATGGTGCAATATCCACTAAAAATGTGATAGACATACTTGGCCTAGTGGATAAAGATATTATATTCGATCTATTAGGAGCAATATTAGAAGGTGATTTACAGAAAGCTCTATCAGTGTTTGACAAGGCGATAAAAACAGCAAACCCACTTAGTATTTTTGAAGGTCTATTGCAAACAATTCAGTTAGTATGCCGTTTTTTGATTACAAAAGAAATTGATAATGCAGTTACAGAGTATGAAAAGAACAGGATAAAAGATTTAAGTATAAAGAAGTCTTTAATATTTTTTTCGAGATTGTGGAAGGTGTTGCTTAAAGGTATTCAAGATATAAAAACTTCAACATGCAACGATGTTGCTGCTGAAATGATGTTAATTAGCCTCTGTTATCTTTCTGATCTGCCTTCTCCGGAACAAGTGGTCAAAAAAATTCTTTCGCAGAATGCACAGCAGGGAAATACGCATAGTATAGGAAATGAACAGCAACAAAATTATGATTTTGACAAAGTTTTGCAACTATTAAGGCGGAGTAACCAAATTTATCTTTACAAACAACTGTGTAGTAATCTACAATTAATAGATTGTAAACCTGGATATTTAAAATTAAAAGCTGTATCTAAGTTAGATAGTAATTTTTGCAATGATTTAAAAAATTACTTAAACCAGGTGACTCAGCAGGAGTGGGTTATTACAGTTGATACGGGTTATATAAATAGGGAAGTGAGTAATTTAAATTATGCACCTGCAGTTAAGGATATACTTGATACATTTAAAGGTGCAAAAGTAGTTAATATAGAAAATAAGGAGTAAGTTGTGGATTTTAGTCAAATAATGAAACAAGCGCAAGAGATGCAAAAAAAGCTTGCAGAAGCTCAAGAAAAATATGTTGGGAAAGAGTTTCAAGGTATTTCTGGTGGTGGCAAAGTTTCTGTATTAGTGGAAGTCATAAAAATAGGTAGCTATAAAGCTAAAAAGGTGAACATAGACTTAGAACTTATGAGAAATGAGGAAAAAGATATAGTAGAGGATTTAGTAACAGCAGCGTTTAATGATGCCGTTAAAAAAGCAGAAGAAGATATGGCAAATGCAACTTCTGATCTTGCAGGTATGATGGGTTTACCACCTGGGTTCAAACTTCCTTTTTGAATTTATTTCTATACTACTGAAGTTTCTTTTAGTGTAAGTATTTCTTTTTTAATATTTTCAACGCTAGTACTTCTTTATATAATACGCCTATAGCTAGCACAGCCCTACGTCATACCGCGGTTCATTCGCGGTATCTCATCCGCTAACATGTAGCGGGATGATGAGGTTATCGTCTGCTGCCACGAACCGTCATACCGCGATTCATTCGCGGTATCTCAGCCGCTAACACGTGGCGGAATGACAGCAGTCCTACGTCATACCGTCACGGTATCTCTAGATCCCGCTAACACGTAGCGGGATGACGGTTGTCAGGCTAGTACCTTCCCCTGTCATTCCAGTGCCCTGACTACTTGGATCCAGGAAACTTAACTTTAATGAACGTGTCAAGTAGGCTGCATAATAAGGACTAGATTCCAGTGTCAAGCACTGGAATGACATGGTGAGGCGTCATCCTGCTGCTCCTTTCTTGTCATCCCGCGCGGAATAATTAACCGTCATACCGCGATTCATTCGCGGTATCTCAGCCGCTAACACGTAGCGGAATGACAGCAAGTCCTACGTCATACCGTCACGGATAGATTCCGCTAGCACGTAGCGGAATGACGAATTTTTGTTTTTCAAATTGTAGGTAAACCTAAGCTACTTTAGCTATAGATCCCGCTAACAAGCAGCGGGGTGACGAGGTCTTTCGATAGTAAATCTTACCTGTGTTAGCTGTACCAAAAAATCAAAAGTCGTGTAACTCTATTTATTCATTAATAAAATCTTTGTCTTCTCCTAAAAATTAGTTAAAATGTAGAATATTTTGTGTTATTAAGTTAGCACTTGACTTAACTTTAGTTGTTACTTAGACTGCTAAAGTGGAATTTTAATTTTTTTTTACGAGGACAATTATGCATTATAAAAAGTTTTTTTCAGCAGCCGCTTTAGCAACGTTGCTAAGTTTATCAAACTCTGCTTTTTCAGATCCTGTTGGTCCAATAAGTGATGAAGAAACTAGCTACTACGTTCGTTTGCAATACAACGGTGAAATTTCACCTCTTTTCACAGACATTGGAGGTATTACCTATAAGAAAGACAATAGTGATTACAGTCCATTAAAAGCGTCTTTTATAGCTGGTGGTGGCGCATTTGGTTACAAAATGGACGACATTAGGGTTGATGTTGAAGGGCTTTATTCACAGCTAAACAAAAATGATGTTACAGGTGCAGCATTTAACCCAGATACTGTTGCAGACAGTTTAACAGCAATTTCAGGACTAGTTAACGTTTATTACGATATAGCAATTGAAGATATGCCTATCACTCCATATATTGGTGTTGGTGTTGGTGCAGCGCGTATTAGCACTCCTTTAAAGACAGCCGTGGATAGTCAAACCTATAAATTTGGTTTTGCTGGTCAAGTGAAAGCTGGTGTTAGTTATGATGTAACTCCAGAAGTCAAACTTTACGCTGGAGCTCGCTATTTTGGCTCTTACGGTGCTCATTTTGATAAAGATGCTGCTGCAGGCAAAGACAAAGGGGAGCTCAAAGTTCTTTACAGCACTGTTGGTGCAGAAGCTGGAGTAGCGTTTAATTTCTAGTCTATCTCAATCTTGTTATCCCAGTGGGTTTTTTCTTGTCGTTCAAGTAGCATGACACTGGGGTGGCTTTGTTGCATAGCGTTCAGAAAAACTAGTGATTACTGACTAAATTCATTATAAAATGACGATTTAAGGATAAATATGCCACAAAAAATGAGAGTCAGTAACCAAAACGAATATAACAAGTTTCTAGAAAAAAGAGGAAATATTTTTCATGATATCAACGAAGCCATAGAAAATTGGTATGAAATTGGGCCAAAATGCAGGGTGGCAACAATATTTACAGCAACAAAGTGGTAATTTTGATACATATAATAACCCATCTGTTCAGAATAGGTTTGAGACAAACAGTCGGGTTTATAAAATGATATTTGCAACGTAATTGGTATGCCTAAATTTGAAATAGTCGCATAAAATTATTTACTCTGGAAAAAACTTACGTTGCTATGCAACAAAGCCATCCCAGTGTCTGCTGCTTGCATAGCATTTATCTACCAAAACAATGGTCATGCAAGAGACTTTGCTTGGATGTGTGATATAATTTAAATTGTAAGGTCTAAAAAATACTAGCATGAATGAAGTGATAACATTTGGTTGTCGTCTAAATTTTTACGAGAGTGAGTTAATCAAAGAAGCATTAAAAAAAGCAGAAAGAAAAAATGTTGTTGTGGTACATAGCTGTGCAGTGACAAACGAAGCAGAACGCCAAGTAAAGCAAAAAATACGTAAGATCTATAAAAACGACCCAAGTAAAGAAATTATCGTAGTTGGTTGTGCTGTTCAGTTGGATCCAGAAGTTTACAGTAGCATTCCTGGTGTAAGTAAAGTGCTCGGTAATCAAGATAAGCTAAAAGCTGAAAATTACTTACTAAATGACGATAAAATCTTAGTCAGTGATAACCAAGTAAACAAATCAGAACCTGTTCTAATTAATGGATTTGAAGATAAATCAAGGGCATTTATTGAAATTCAAAATGGTTGTAATCATAGCTGCACATTTTGCTCAATTACTGAGGCAAGAGGGAATAATCAATCTGTGCCAATAAACAGTATTATAGAGCAAATTAGGATCTTTGTAGAAAATGGATATCAAGAAGTAGTGTTTACAGGTGTTGATATTACTGACTTTGGTACAGATTTGTTTGCTAAGCCATCACTTGGTTCAATGATTAGGAGAGTTTTAAAAGATATACCAGAGTTGAAGAGGCTAAGACTTTCCTCTATCGATGTTGCTGAAGTTGACGACGAATTAATGGATTTAATAGCTAATGAGTCAAGACTTATGCCTCATTTACATTTGAGTCTACAATCTGGTAATAATTTAATACTAAAGAGAATGAAGCGTCGTCACAACAGAGAACAAGTGATAGAATTTTGTCATAAAATGAAGAGCTTGAGGCCTAATATAGCATTTGGCGCTGATATTATTGCTGGATTTCCAACAGAAACTGATGAAATGTTTCAGGATACAGTTGATTTACTGAAAAAAACAAATATAGTTTACCTACATGCTTTTCCATATTCAGAGCGGAAGAATACACCTGCTGCACGAATGCCACAAGTACCAGAGAATGTGCGTAAAGAACGAGTAAAAAATTTAAGAGAAATGAATAGAGAAATGATGAGTAGCTTTTATCAATCTTTGATAGGCACTGAACAAAGTGTTCTGGTTGAGCAAAATAATGTCGGTAGAACAGAAAATTTTGCATTAGTAAAGCTTGAATCAAAAGCTCAAGCCAAGAGTATTGTGAAAGTTAATGTTAAAGGAGTGGAAAATAATTATCTAATTGGAAATATTCTTTCTTAATTTTTGTACATTAAAGAAATATATGATATAGTAGTTATACTATAAATGATAATTATGGGTTCATTTGTGATAACTAAAATATCTATTACTTTATTTTTGATTTTCATTCCATGTGTCTATTTTTTTATTACTTATATTAGTAATACACACATTGAGCAAGTACAACTCTTAAAACTAGAAACGGACAATAATGAAGATGTAATGCATTCTGAAGAGGTTACTGAGAAAAAAATACTAATAAATGATTTAAAATATCAAGAACTTGAAAGTAGTCCTACTGAACAACCTTCTATTCTCCAAGTAGCTGATCAGAAAAATATGTGGTCACGTATTGCAGATCAAGCTGAGACTACAAAAGAAAAATCAAAAAAACTTGATTTTTATGTTAGTGCTAACGGTGGTAAGGTATACCATGATAATTCAGAAACATTTGTAAAGGGTATAAAGGCAATAGGGGAGAGAGTCCTAACTTTAGTTGAAAGTCATTATGGTTTTATGATAAAAAATATAGTGGCAAATGAAATTAAAAGCATACAGCAATTTGATGGTAAAATTGATTTCCAATGGGTTAACAGCATATCTTTAGGTTACTATGCTGGAGAAAATGGCCGAGTTGATTTTGAAGCCATGTATTCTAGAGCCAATATTGAAAATAGTAATTCTCCTCTGGTATTTGATAAATCAGCAAGTATATTTGCGTTTTTGTTAAACTTATATTATAATCCCAGCTTTCAGGATACGCAATTTGCTCCATACATCGGCCTTGGTATAGGACCAACAGTTTTTAGATTAAAAAGAATTAATGGATCACCCCAAAGTTCAATGCCACTTAATGTTCCTTGGTTTGCTTATCAAATAAAGCTTGGTATTAACTATTCAATAATCCCAGAAGTCAAAACCTTTCTCGGCTATCGTTACTTTAGCGTTCCGATACCTGTTGCAGGTGACATATCCACTCATAATATTGAAGTTGGTTTGATATTTAATTTTTAGTAGTGATTTAATATATATATAAATTCTTATCTTTTCTATCTAACAAACCAAATGTTGGTACGATTGTTGCTTTTAAAAAAATGACAGTTTCTACTGTTCTAATGTTATTCGCTAGCCTTTTTGACTTCTGATGTAATGTAGCTTTAAAGCTTTGCTTATCTTCCCTATGTTCTATAAGCCCGCCGATTACCATAATTTCACCGCTCTTAATTTTTAACATAGAGTTCATTTCTCTGATTTCAACAATTGGAATGTCGCTATTTAATTTCATTTTATACCAATTCCCACTATACAAAGAACAGATAGAAGATAATGGAAAAAAAGCTATACTAAAGTAAGTGAAATAGCGAGGTTTAAATGGCATTAAGGTCAAAACTATTAGACGAAAAAGTTGTAAATTTGGCGAAAGAAATGTTAAAAAAGGTCAGAAATAATGCATATGTTTCAAAAAAGTTACAAGCGGTAATAGCAGGAAAAGAAAGTAGTATAAGCGCTGTAGCAAGAATATGTAAAATTTCAAGGACTGCTTTGACTGAATGGATAAAGCATCTAAAATTTGGTAGAGTAGAAAAACTATTTGCCCCGTCTCAGCGGCGAAGAAAAAGCAAATTAAACAAAAATCAACGTAAGCAAATTGAAATATGGGTAGAAAAAAATCCAAATATTACTATTAAGGAAGTGCGAATAAAAATCTCAGAGGAATTTGACCTAAACATCGGTAAATCAACAGTGCACCGTGAGATACAAAGGATGAAATTTTCTTACATAACACCAAGGCCAATGCACCATAAACAAGATAAAAACAAGCAAGAAGAGTTTAAAAAATACTTCAATAAAATAGTCAATTCCCACCCTGAAAAGGAGGTATTTTTTTGATGAATCACGATTTGGAACTCATTCAAAAATCGGACACGGATGGTTCAAAAAAGGGATCAGAACGCAGGTTAAAATAAAAATCGGTAGACAAAATTTCTATATCTACAGTGCGGTAAATCCAAGAAGCGGTAAGGAAATTAGCCTACTTGCTCCATATGTAAACACTGATTGTATGAATATATTTCTGGAGCAGATGTCGAAAGATTTAGGCACGAAAGAAGCCTTTCTTGTAATGGATTGTGCAAGTTGGCATAGATCAAAAAGTTTGAAATTTCAGGAAAACATTACCATTATATACTTGCCTCCTTATTCACCTGAACTGAATCCTGTTGAGAGGTTGTGGCAATATATCAAACACAATACTTTACGCAACAGAGTCTACGATACCATAGGCTTACTTGAAGATGTTGTGTGTAATTTTATTGTCAGTATTTCCAGCACTACTATTAAACGAGTTTGTAATGTTTCTTATTTGTTCGATTAGTAATGGAATTTGGTATTACTCTGCTGTGCGATGTACTCTATATCTGGATCTTTAATGTAGCCGTTAATTCTTGATAAAGTTGGATGTATATCCATGAACATTTCACTAGTATCAATGTTAATGCTTGGGTGGATTATTAGCACAACACCTATTGGAACACTATTCATCTTGGTAATTAAGGTCTGATTAGAGTTTCTAGTATCTTTTTGTATATCGGAAGTAAAATAAATATGGTTTTTGGTAAATGAAATCATCGCTTGCTGATTATTTATAGCATGTACTCTAGGGCTTGAAATTACAGTTGAAGCGCCAAATTTGTCTAAATTTTTTACTAAATCTCCTAGATCACTCGCACCAAAGTTCATTGCTAGGTTAATAATGGAGTTATCTTGATTTATTATAGACTTAGTTCCATCGCGTAAGTCATTTAAGTTTATACCAGAAAGATATTTGTCATCTAACACAACTTCAACTATTTTTGCCTCTATCATTACTTGAGAAGACGCTAATTTCTTAACCTTATTAATATATTCTTCAACAGCTTTATGGATATCTTTTCTAGCATTCAAAATAATAACACCAGCTTCTCTGTTGGATGAAAGGAATTCGCCATCATCCACCCCGTTAACATCCATTATTGCATTCAAGCCTTTTTCTAATGAATTCCATAAGTCACTACTGTATTGAGACTTCATAACATTGTTATAGTCCCTATCAGTGTGACTTCCATCACTGTTAGTAATATTGTTACTAATGACGAAACTGCTTTGAGCAGAATGTTGAATATTAATGAAGTCTGCGTAATAATTTTGCGCGTATGGCAAGTCCTGCTCAATTCTAATTACACCATTGCTTGTTGAGTAACGCAATTTGGCGCTATTTGCTATACTCTGAATTACTTCATTTATATTCTTATCTTTTAGCTTTAAAATAATATTACCTGATATTTTTGGGTCTATATCCAAGTTAACGTCAGAAAGTTTTCCTATCTCAATCAGCAAATCTTTTACTGATACTTCTTCACTAACATTAATAGAAATAAGCTGATTACTGATTGTGAGATCGGGAAACTCTATTGGTAAAGGCATAATTTCTGGTATTGCCGGTTCATTAATCTCCAAAGAGGTGTTGTATTGCTGCAACGAATAATCGTGCTCACCTATATCATGATGATCTTCGTTGCCTATATTAGTGAGATGTTGCTTAGTAGGCAGGTGTGTGCAAGAAATAATGAAGAGGAGTATTAAGCATTTAAAAATAGCCATTAGAACAGCATATAGATCTATACTAATAGATTTCTATAAAAATATTAAAAATGTATTTAATTTCGTTTTCATCGAGCAGATAATTGTCATATATTAGCTTGACCTACACTGGCTATAGCTAAACTGACTTAGATTTACCGACGATTTGAAAAACCGTCATCCCGCTACGTGTTAGCGGGATCTAGAGATACCGTGACGGTATGACGGTTCGCGGCGGTATAGTAACTCGTCATTCCGCTACTCGTTAGCGCCGTGGCGGTATAGCTATATATGTTTTTTTGCACACTTTATCTTGTACTTAAATGTAGACCAGCATAGCCTTAGTTTTTTTATATATTTTACTTCTTTCTCTATATTTAATAATAGGCTTAAAAATAAATGGTAAGCCTATAATTGTTAAGCTTAGAGCTAGGGTTGAAAGTATACAACAGGCTTTGTGTTTACTATGTAGCTCTTTCAGGTAAAGCATCAAAAATCTACAAAATTTTTTGTAATTTTCTTCGATGTTTTTTTTGCTATGAGCCTTGCTAATGAATATATCTATTGCGGTATGACCGTTATTACACTTAATGTTAAGGTCTGCACCTTTTTCTGTTAACAGCTGAGCTATATCAAAATAATCCTTTTGAACAGCAAGATGTAGAGGTGCAAAACCTTGTTGCTCACAAATGTTCATATTGGCTCTAACTTCCAATAACATTTTCACAATTTTTGTATGGCCTTTTTTAACTGCCAGTAGCAAGGGAGTTCTGTTACATTTAGTAACAGCATTAATGTTTACCTTAAGCTTCAATAAGAGCTTAACTGTTTTAGTGTTACCATTATGGCTAGCTTTATGCAGCCTGGCGTTGCCATTAAAATCTTGATCATTTGCATCTATTCCTTTTGATACAAGAAATGTTACCATTTTTCTATTATTATGCTCAATAGCGCAATCTAATGCATCAAAACCATGGTTGTTTTTTGTGCAAAAAAACTCTTTAAGTTTAATTTCATCGTTACTTGCTTGCTGTCTTTTTGCAATAAGTTTAACTATTTGCATTTTGTTGTTATACGCTGCTAGGAAAAGCGTAGTGTTATTTTCTGCATCTTTGGCTTCTATATTTGCACCTTTCTTTATCAGATATTCTATAATTTCTGCTCTGCTGTCATAATGTGCAGTGCATTGATAGATAGTTAAAAACAAAGGAGTGCGAAAATTGTTATCTTCACATTCGAGATTTGCTCCGCTATCAATTAAAATTTGGACGCTTTTTTTAGAACCGTATAGTGAAGCTATATGAAGAGGAGTATAGCCCTCTTTAGCATCTTTTTCATTAATTTTTGCGCCTTTTGTTATCAAAAAATCTATTAATTCCGTGTCATCTTGTAGTGCAGCAAGGTGCAGTGGAGTGAATCCATTTTTATCCTTGGAATTGATTGTCAGTTGATTAACAAAAAGTTTAGCAATTTTCTTGTGTCCATGCATAATGGCGTAATGCAGTGGGTTTCTATTTTCGTTGTCTACGACATTAAAATCAGCTTCGTGCTCTAGCAATGATTTTACTCCAACTAAATCGCCTTCTTTTGTGAACTTATGCAAGAGAGTGATTCCACTTGCATCTTTTGAGTTAATATCAAATCCATTTTCTACTAATTGGTTTATATCTTCCTCACGCGCCATATCACTTAAGTCTCTAATTGAACCCTTTTCGCGTTAATAATACTCCTACTTGATTAAGTTTAAATGAATCTGTGAGAAATGGCTAGGATACTATGCATTCTTGCATAACAAACTTTTGGCAGCGCGTTGGATGAAACAAAAAAACCACTTGACAAACTCCTCCAGCCCCCTTATTATGACAGTGAAGCTATTGTATTTGCTTTCGCCAATCTGCAGATTAAAAGGTAAGGATTACTTAATGTATCGGCGTCTTATGTTCAATTTTTTGCAGTATATAGATACTGTACGTCTTTACAAAACTTCATCTACATCTAGATTTTTATCTAAATAAGCTGAACGCGCTTACAAAGCGTTACAAGACATCAAAAAATGCCAATACTCGACAAAGATAGTAAAAGACTAGCTAACTCGGGGATTCTTTGTCTTTTTTTCTGCTTGGTAAATTTCTTAAACATTTGCAGCGTAGGTTAGTTGCAATTAAAAGCAGCTTAATCTCGCTTGTCAAGCTTTTAAAACATAAAAAACGCCAATATTTTAAAGCGGATAATAACCACGGGGCTTCTTTGCCTTTTTTTTTTATTTGGTAAATTTCTTAATATTTATAGCTAACATGAACAAACATTTGAGAGTAACTTCCGCTAGTAGAATGATAATTTAATAATAACTAGATTATCATCATTCGTCAATAGTTTATGACTAAATTAATGTTTATATTAAGATAATACACGACAAGTAATAGCCATAATATTTATAGTTACTTTTCAAGCATGTATTGAAATATCTCATTAGCCATAGCAACATCTTGGCGCGGGGCTTTGCCGTGTTCTATAAACACAGAGATTGCGTAGCGCGGGTTATGGTAAGGACCATAAGCGATAAATAACTTATGACTTTCACCCTTAGAGTTTATCTCTGGTGTACCGGTTTTGCCGGCAATTTGTATGCCGCTTAGCCCTTTTCTATAGTTAGAATTCACCACGTCAAACATAGCTTTTCGAATTATGCTAAAATGCTCATAATCTACATCAATGTCAGGGAAATTTTGCACTGTATTACTCATTTCAATGTGGGGAATTACCTCTTTTCCTGTTGCAATCCTCGCTGCAAGAACTGCAAGCTGCAGTGGTGTTGTAAGCAAATACCCTTGTCCTATAACTAAGTTGATAGTGTCACCTAAATACCACTGCGAATATAGTTTTCGTGCGCGCCAATCTCTATCGGGCAACAATCCCGGAGCTTCTTCCTTAAACGTTCCAATCAGCGACCCACCGCCAATACCAAATTTTCTGGCCATTTCCACCAGAGAGTCTACACTTATTTTTTTTCCTATGTTATAAAAGTAAGTGTTGCATGATAATGCCATTGCCTCATTTAAAGATACATACCCATGGACTTTGCTTTTCAGGCAACGAAATTTCCGCTCACCTATTTTCATATAGCCCTTACACGAGAATTTCTCTTCTGGTGTTATTATCCCGTCTTTTAAACCCGCAAGCGCAACTATGACTTTAAATATTGAACCAGGTGGAATTTGATACGACAATGCACGATTCACAAGTGGTAATGAAGGAGTATTCAAGCTTTCCCAAGTCTCATTTGATAGTCTACTTGCAAAAAGATTATTATCGTAAGAAGGTGAATTATATAGTGCTAAAATTTCTCCGTTACTTACATCAATTACCACTGCGGAGCCTTGGTGATCTTTAAATACCTTTGCGATTTTCTCTTGCAGATTAATATCAATTGTTAGCTGTACATCTTGTCCGTCTTGTTGTGGTATGCTTGATAATTCTTTTATGACGCGTTTTTTAGAATTTATTTCCTGCTCAGATTTTCCTGACTTGCCTTTCAATATATGATCATATGTATATTCAATACCGCTGATTCCTACTTCGTTTATGCCTTGCTGTCTTTTTGTATATCCGATTATATGAGAACATATTGAACCAAACGGGTAATAACGTTTATAAAGAGCAGTTACTTTTGTTTCTGACGATCTTGCTATTTTAGACTCGACTTCTGATAATGTTTGCAAATCGACCTCCTCACCAGAAGTTTTTTGCCCATCAAACAGAACAACATACGAAATTTTGTTTACCGCAAGTTCAGTGCTATTCCTATCTAAAATTTTGCCCCGCTGAGGCATAATAGTAGCGACTCTTATTCTATTACTATTAGATAGTGCTTCGTACTTTTGTCTGTTTCGTATTTGTAAATTATATAACCTATAGCTAAAAATAGCGGAAATGGTAAGCTGAATACCACCTAATATGAATGCTCTGCGGTTAAAGACTTTGTTTTTTGTCCACATAACATTCCTTCAAAACGCACTTTTTCCCCCTCTTTTATTGTTACACTTCTGGCTTTTACCGTATTACAAACCCTTTCCTCCCACTCACTTAAGGTAACAAACTTGTAACCCGATTTTTTTAGTATTTTAATAATATGAGGTAAAGCTTCAATTGTGTTTGATCTGTTATTGTGATCATGAAACAGTATAACTGCCCCATTATGTACATTACTTAAAACTCTTTCAACTAAAGCTTCTGGTTTATCACCTTGCCAATCTAGCGAATCAACTGTCCATAATATCGAATACATATCCAATTTATTAGTATTTTCAATCAGATTATCGTCATGACATCCATATGGCGGGCGAAACCATTTTACATCTTGTTTTATTGCATTTTTAATTGCTGTATTTGTCTTTTCCAATTCTTGCAATTGTTCCTCACTTGAAAGTGATGTCAACTTCCTATGCGACCAAGAGTGATTGCCTAACTCATGACCTGCTTCATGGATTTTCTTTACTATCTCATATGTTTTTTTATTTATACGTTCACCAAGCACAAAAAACGTTGCTTTTGCTTCATAGCTTTCCAGAACATTAATAATATCGTTTACTCTATTGTTGAAAGGCCCATCATCAAACGTAAGCGCAACAAACTTATCGTCGTTATTCAACAATTTTTTTATATTACTTAAATTTCTATATGATAGATCCAGATTACAACTGAGCCCACAGTATGGTAAATTAAAATTACAATCACCACAGAAAACCGCGCTTGAGTATAGCAAAAGAAAAGTTATTATCCTTATAAACATTTTATAATCAGCAAAGTGATAGGATACTATGCACTTTTTTGCTAAGTTAAGCCATCTTTAATTGCTGTAGCCTTTACTTCATCACTTCTTTAATATATTATATTAACAATTTTATATAATATATTATGATTGCAAATATAAATACCGTTGAGCTTCAGGGAATTAGCACAGTAAATGTCAATGCACAAATTCATATGGCAAATGGTATTCCAGCTTTTAATATTGTTGGATTGCCGGATAAAACTGTTGCGGAATCCAAGGAGCGCATCAGAGCAGCGTTAAATTCAATCAATCTACTACTACCTCCAAAAAGAATTACAGTTAATCTCTCCCCTGCGGATTTGCTGAAAGAAGGTAGTCATTATGACTTGGCTATTGCTATTGGACTACTTGTTGTAATGAATGTGATACCAGTTGAAAAAGTTCAGTCTTATATAATCATGGGTGAACTGGCTCTTGATGGCAGAGTTATTCCAGTTTCAGGAGTGCTGCCAACAGCAATCAATGCAAAAAAGGCAAATAAAGGAGTAATTTGCCCAAGGGGAAATGGAGTAGAGGCTTCATGGGTAAAGAATGTTTCAATTCTAGCTATAGAGAAATTAACTGATATTATCAGACACTTTAAGGGTGAGCAATTAATTCAGCCAGTAATTTTTAATTATAGTGATGCACCCAAAGAAAAAAGATTGGTTCCCGATATGAAGGATATCAAAGGCCAAGTTGTTGCAAAAAGAGCAGCTGAAATTGCAGCAGCAGGTGGGCATAATATGCTTCTTGTTGGCCCTCCTGGTACTGGAAAATCAATGCTTGCTAAGCGCTTTATAGGGTTGCTGCCTGATTTGACCGAACAGGAGATGATTGATGTTAATATTATTTCCAGCATAACAAAAACTGGTAATGAAATATTCAAAGTAACTCGTCCCTTTCGTGAACCTCATCATTCATGCTCTATGCCAGCAATGATAGGGGGAGGAAAGAATGCAAAACCTGGAGAAATCACTATGGCTCACAATGGCGTGTTATTCCTTGATGAGCTACCTGAATTTCCAAGACTTGTGCTTGATTCTCTGCGCCAACCACTTGAAGATAGAAAAGTTACCGTTGCAAGGGCAAATGCTCACATAACCTACCCTGCAAATTTTCAACTGATTGCTGCGATGAACCCCTGCAGATGTGGTTACTTGGGCGATGCAAGTAGATCGTGCAACAAAGCTCCAAAGTGTGGCACAGATTATAAAAACAAAATATCAGGACCATTGCTTGATAGAATAGACATATGCATTGAAATGCCAAACGTTAGCATACTCTCTCCTGAAATCTCTGTGGAGGGAGAAAGTACTAAAATCATAAGAGAAAGAGTGATAGCAGCAAGAAAAGTTCAAACTGAGCGTTATAGTAAATTGAATGTTCGTTGTAACGCAGAAGTAAGCGGTGAAGCATTTAATAAATTTACTGAACCAGATCAGGCAGGGTTAGAATTGCTAAAATACGTACTGAAAGAAAATTACATTTCCAATCGAGGCTACACACGCGTATTAAAAGTTGCAAGAACCATTGCAGATCTTGCAAAAAGTGAAGAAGTAAAAAGAGCACACATTGCTGAAGCGCTGAATTACAGAATAAGGATATATTAAAAAATTAGTTTACTTGACAGACAATTTGTTTCATTATATACTGCCCTTAATGAAGTTTTAACATTCTATTTAAGGAGTAGAGTTATGGCATTAACAAAATATAATTACAAACAAGGAGATAGTGTTTTTCGCGCTATTTTAGAGGGATATAAAGACCCTGATAATGAACACTGGGGAATTACAGGTGCTGCTGGTGGGCTTGGTCAGCATATTAAGAATAATAAGTTAAGAACAGCATTATTTCTGCTTGCAGTTGCAAGTGTTGTCTTTACAGCAATGCATATGAAAGCAGGCTTTGTTAGTGCAGCAGAAGCTTCTGGGTTTCTTGCTAAGACTGCCAGCTACTTTGTTGGGACAAATCAAGCAATAGCTGCTTCATTACCTGGATTTATCGGAACAGGTGTTGCTGGTCAGATAGTTGCAGGTGCCATAATGGCAATTGCTGCAGCTGCTGTTCTTTATGGAACATATCAAGTTGCCTCAAAATTAAAAGATGTTGTGGTTGAAGCATGGGAAGGAAAAGGACAAACTGTATAATAACTTCAACAAAACAAAAAGGGATAGGTTTCTGTCCCTTTTTGTAAACATTTTCTATTTTTTTTTGAAGTAATATCATCCAAAAATCTAGTAATTATAAAATAGCACTTATTAGTATAAATATTAAGAATAAGTAAATCCCGTTTACTGTTTACGCCTATAGAAGTGAAAAGTATTTGCATATTATTAAAAAAGCGGTAACTTACTATCAAGTGAATTCGCTAAATTTGAGTAATTTAAATGTCTATTGATCTTAGTCTGCCGGAGTTACCTATATTACACCCAAGGATTACCGTTGTGGGAGTGGGTGGTGCTGGTGGAAATGCTGTGAATAACATGATCCAATCTAATTTGCAAGGAGTGAATTTTGTTGTCGCAAATACCGACGCTCAAGCACTAGAAAAGTCGTTATGTGATAAAAAAATTCAGCTTGGCATTAATTTAACTAAGGGTCTTGGTGCTGGTGCTTTGCCTGATGTTGGCAAAGGTGCAGCAGAAGAATCAATCGATGAAATTATGGAGCATATAAAAGATAGTCATATGCTTTTCATCACAGCAGGAATGGGCGGTGGTACTGGAACCGGTGCAGCACCGGTAATTGCAAAAGCAGCCAGAGAAGCAAGAGCTGCAGTTAAGGATAGAGCGCCAAAAGAAAAAAAGATATTGACTGTTGGAGTTGTAACTAAACCGTTCGGTTTTGAAGGTGTGCGCCGCATGCGCATTGCAGAGCTTGGACTTGAAGAACTGCAAAAATACGTGGATACACTTATTGTCATTCCAAATCAGAATTTATTTAGAATTGCAAATGAAAAAACTACATTTTCTGATGCATTTAAACTTGCTGATAATGTTCTGCATATTGGCATCAGAGGAGTAACTGACTTGATGGTCATGCCAGGGCTTATTAATCTTGACTTCGCTGATATAGAAACAGTAATGAGCGAGATGGGCAAAGCGATGATCGGCACCGGAGAGGCAGAAGGAGAAGATAGAGCAATTAGTGCTGCGGAAGCTGCAATATCCAATCCATTGCTTGACAATGTATCAATGAAAGGTGCGCAAGGAATATTAATTAACATTACTGGTGGCGGAGATATGACTCTGTTTGAAGTTGATGCTGCAGCCAATAGAGTGCGTGAAGAAGTAGATGAAAATGCAAATATAATATTTGGTGCTACTTTTGATCAAGCGATGGAGGGAAGAGTTAGAGTTTCTGTTCTTGCAACTGGCATTGATGGTCGCAATAATAAGTCAGAAACTTCACCTATAAGTCAGAGCGAAGACTCAGAGAAAGAGAAATTTAAGTGGCCCTATAGTCACAGTGAAAGTACGCAAGATAAAACACTGGAAACAAAACCAACTGAACAGGTAAGCGAAGGAGCTAAATGGGGCAGCAATGTTTATGATATACCGGCTTATTTAAGAAGAAAAAAATAATGCAACTTTGGCTACTCAAGTCAGAGCCAAGTGAATATTCATGGCAAAAAATGGAAAAGGAGCAGGTAGTTGAGTGGGATGGCGTGCGCAATTATCAAGCTCAAAATTACATGAAAATTATGAAAGTAAGCGATCTTGCGTTTTTTTATCATACAGGTAAAGAGAAAGCAATACTTGGAATCGTTGAAGTATTTAAAGAGTATTATCATATTAATGATCCCAAGTTCGGATTAGTGAATGTAAAGTTTTTGAAACCTTTAAATAACCAAGTAACGTTAAATAATATAAAACAAAACCCACTTTTGAAAAATATGTCTATATTAAAACAACCACGTTTATCAATTGCCCCAGTTTCGGAAATTGAATGGAATGAAGTAATAAGGATGAGTGAATGTTAGAAGTAAATATTCTTGACAAGAAATGGTGCAGCATTATAGAAAATCCTAAAAATTTTGTATTAGGTGTCATCAATGCTTCTCTAAAAGAATTAAAAATAGACCACTATAAACCAAATATATCAATAGCTCTGGCTGATGATGACTTGCTACATCAACTTAATTTAAAATTTAGAGAAATGGATAAGCCAACTAACGTACTATCATTTCCGTGTGAACAATTGTCTAATGAGTGCGATTTAGGAGACATAGCAATTTCAATAGACACAATAAAAAGAGAATCGCATGAGTATTGTATACCTATTCTTGCTCACATTGCACACATGTTAGTGCATGGATTACTGCATTTACTTGGTCATGATCACCAAAAAAAAGATGAAGAAATTATAATGAAAAATCTAGAAAGAGAAATTTTAGCTTCGCTTGGCTACAATATGTGCGCGATTTAAAAGGAATTTAATAAAAATATAGTAGATGATAATAAAATATGTTATCTACAAAGGGTTTTAGCTATAAACAATAAAAGGTAAGTGATATGGTTCAGTTTTCTTTGCCAAAGAATTCTAAAATTAATCAAAAGGGCAAAATTTATCCTATTCCTGCTAGAGCAAAAAACATCAGAAGATTTCAAATTTACCGTTGGTCTGCTGATGACGAGAAAAACCCTAGAATAGACACATTTTTTATTGATATGGATAGTTGTGGCCCTATGGTACTTGATGCATTAATAAAAATAAAGGATGAAATAGATTCGACTTTAACTTTCAGACGTTCTTGTAGAGAAGGCATATGTGGATCTTGTGCCATGAATATTGACGGAACCAATACTCTTGCATGTACTAGATCTATACACGATATAAAAGGTGATGTAAAAATATATCCATTACCTCACATGTATGTGATAAAGGACCTAGTCTCGGACTTGAGCCAATTTTATGAGCAATACAAATCAATTAAACCTTGGTTACAAGCAGATAAGCCTGCCCTACCAAATAAAGAATACTCTCAATCTCCTGAAGATAGAAAAAAATTAGATGGCTTGTCCGACTGTATATTATGTGCTTGCTGTTCGACTGGTTGCCCAAGCTACTGGTGGAATAGTGATAAATTTTTAGGACCAGCAATACTATTACAAGCCTACAGATGGATTGCTGACAGCCGTGATAATAAGACAGGTGAAAGACTTGATGTTTTAAACGACCCATTCAAGTTGTATCGTTGTCATACAATAATGAATTGCACAAAAACTTGTCCTAAAGGACTTAATCCAGCAAGAGCAATAGCGAAAGTAAAACAGCTCATGGTAGAGAAAGAAGGAGTTTAAGTATCATCTTTTGCATTCTTCGTAAGAGAACAGCAAACCTTCCGAAGCGTAGGGTATTGTTAATACCCTGAACGCTTTTCCATTCGTGAAATGCATCGTATCATCATACGATGCAAATAATTTTTTGAATAACTCATGTCTTTGGTTACTAATAGTTTGAAAATCCTCTTTTTCTAAAAGCTTTTTAGATTCGAAGAGGTAAAGCATAACTTCATGATAAGTTGGGTAAGATGCCAAAAATTTTGGGTCAAATTGAAAGGTTTTTATGAAAGCATTATTATAAAATTTTAGCTTTTGATTCTTACTATATATTACTATAGCAACCGGCAACCTCTCAAGCAAATTTTTCTGTGTAGCTAAATAACTGTTTAATTCAGTATATAATTTCTCTGCATCACTAACATCTTTCCCATACATTACTATGCTACCAGAACCTTGTATTGGAATTTTAACAAAATTGAAAACCTTAGGTTCGTTCTTGTAAGTTACGACATGCCTTCCTGGTTTTGTGCTATGAGCGCTACTGGTAATAGCAAATTTCTTAGAGCCATCTACATATTTATCATAAAACAAATTATAAAATTCTACCTTTCTATTCTTGTTATATTTTAGTATTGGAAATGGTAAAGAGTTGAAAACATTTTTATAGCTCTCCACTTCTTGTGTAAGCTTACTATTTTCTAGCTCAAGTCCGTGAGCTTTTATTTTACAGTCTGAGACATTCCTTATCCATAACAGCACACCAATCACATTGTTAGAATCATCTATTATGCTTCTACCATAACATATGCAATAAACCTCACTGTCCTTTGACTTTAAATCTAGAGTAAAAGATTTATTTATTTCCTTTGCCTCAGCAAAATTTTTAATTAAACTGTCTGATTGCTCAAAAAAATTCACAAACTCATTAAATGAGTAAAAAACAGTATTAAGCAAAATTAGTAAGTTGGGAGAGAACTTTTCTATACGCTTTTTTGCATCCCAAATATAAAACCCATCATTCACAGTATCAATTAAATTATTTATGATAACATTTCGATGTTGTAAGTTCTTAATCTTATTACTAATTTTTAATTTAGAATAAGAGAGAAAGAATAATATTAGAATCAATATTAAAACCACTTCATACAAAAAAAACATAGCACTTTTAAAACAAATGTAAAAATTTGTAACCGCTCAGAATTATGCTGAAGAGTTATATAAGTAAAGATTGCCTAACATCTGAAAGCCCAATCTCTTATAAAGGTTTACAGAAGGTTTCATACAATGTGCTACTATATATTTGCATTCAAGCTGTTTAGCTATCTTTATTCTTTCTAAAACCATTTGGGTACCTATTCCACGATTCCTGTAAATTGGTAAAACTCCATCACTATAAAAACCAGCTACACTGTCTTGAACATAAAGACCGCATGTCCCAATAATTTCACTATTTAGTGTTACAAGAAAAAATCTTAATCTTGAGTTTTTATCATCATAATTTGATAATCCGCGAAAAAATGTGCTGACAATTCCAACGCCATGATAAAAAATTTTAGAAGTGTGTAAATCTAACTGTTCTAAGAGGTCGCTACCATTTACAGCATTTAACCTCAAGTTTGGAATAACATCAGCAGGTAAAAAGTAATTTTTCATATTAAGTAAAGCTTTTTTTGGTGTGCTAACGTGTTTTATTTCACACTTTTCTAAAATATCTCTTATTTTCATATGTGAATTTATTACCCATGTTGCTTCTATATCTCTTGTTCTGAGATAATCTAGAGTTTTTTGTATAGAAAGCTCGGTACATTGATCTCCACAGAACACAAAATTAAATAATGACTCCCTAGTACCATTTATTGTAAATGTAACGTTATCAAATTCATCGTGTACTTCCCACTCAGATAAATTTGCTGTGTACAGTATATAATCCTTTAAATTTTGAACAATTAAGCTTGAATAATAAATTTTTTTATCCTGCATACATCAACAATAAACAATAAAAGGCTCCTATAAGAACACAGGCTAAAATTGCAGCTATAATGTCATCTAGCATAACACCTAAAGGACCTTTGGTATTTTTATCGATCAAATTTATAGGCCACGTTTTTATTATATCAAAAAACCTAAAAGAAAAAAAGCACAACAACAATGAAGAGCAATTCATCTCTTGGCTTAACAATATCGAAACTAAAAGTATTGTCAGCAATTGACCAACTACTTCGTCAATTACTACCTCTTTTGGATCACATGAAGTCTTGTAGTGTTTTATATAATTGCCTATAGACCATAGTCCAATCAAAAATAAAAAAAAAATAATTGCTGCACCTAAAATTCTGTCACTCAGTATCACAGGAACAATTGGATAAGAAGCTAAGCTGCCTACGGTACCTGGCATTTTTTTTACTGTGCCAGACAGCCACCATGTTGATATCAATTTATATAAAAATTTCACAATACACCAAAGTACAAAACTAATTTACAAGAACAGAAATAGTATCCTCTATAGAGGCGCTTTCATACAATAATCTATAGACCGCTTCACATATAGGCATTTTTATCTTTAGCTTTCTTGCTAAATTAAATATGGGCTCAGCAGTGCTAAAACCTTCAATCACTGACTTGCCTTCTGACAAAATCTGCTGAACATTAAAGCCATTGTCACTATTACCTATTTTAAACCCAAAAGATAGGTTTCTTGAATTCAAGGATGTGCATGTCATAATTAGGTCACCCAGACATGCCGGTCCAAGTAGTGTATTTATATCCACATTACCGTTACCAACTTTTGCTGAGTATAAAGCCTTAATTTCGCTTACACTTTTCGTAATCAATGCTGCATGAGCATTAAACCCAAGTTTACTACCTAGAACAATCCCACACGCTATAGCAAAAACGTTCTTTAACGCTGCACAAACCTGTATCCCTATAACATCGCTACTAAGGCGTAATTTAACATTTTCTTGCTGTAGTTCTGATACTAGCTTTGAACCCAATATGTTATTTCGGCATGCAAGAACCATTGAATAGGGTAATTTTCTTGCAACTTCTACAGCAAAACTAGGGCCTGAAAAAATAGCAATAGGATTGTTAGGTAAAACTTCATTTACTATTTCACTAGGTAATTTTAATGTAGACTTTTCTATTCCCTTACAAGCTAAAATTATTGCTACATCTTTTTTCAGATTACAATTATGCAATTGCTGACATACCTCCCTCAGAGATTGAGTGGGAACAGCGAGGATTGTTACTGAAGCATTAGTTGTGTCTTCAATAGCCAATTTTACTGACACATTATCAGAAATTCGACAACCGGGTAGCTTGTCACTTTCTCTTTTCCCGTTGATTGATTCAAATGTAGTTTCATTGCGAGTCCACAAAATCACATCTTTCTTACTACTGAGTGAAATTGCGATTGCTGTACCCCATGCACCAGCACCTAAAATTGATATTGCCACACAATATTCCTGAAAGTATTACTTATACTTTAAAACAGTAGGATAAGTAAATTAAAAATATAACACAGACATATAGAATAGTTAAATATTTATTAACCGAAGTATTCTTTTAATAATAGTAACTTTAATTCAATATTTACTAAAAATATTATTACTACCATGGTATATCTATTATATTTTAGATCTATTTATATAACTTTGGAACAATATATTTATTATTAATTAATAAGTGTAATTTTGATCATTTGTTAATAAAAATTTGATTTATTACTTTCCTTAGTTATATATATTACTAAAATTATAAATTATTTATGGGGTGTAAAATATGCGTATATTATTAATCGAAGATGATCAAGTAAGTGCAAAGACTGTGGTTAATGCCTTAACTTCTGATGGACACTTCTGTGACGTTGTTACTTCTGCACAAGATTATAACAATAATATGGTTTCCTCAAACGGAGATTACTATGACCTAGTTATTTTAGATATACACTTGCCTGGTGATATTGACGGATATGATATATTGTTAAGACTAAGAAGTGCAAAAATCAAAGTTCCTGTCTTAATACTTTCATGTATATCCGCTGTCAATCACAAAGCTAAAGGGCTTGGGTATGGTGCAGATGATTACTTAACCAAGCCATTTCATAAAAGCGAGTTATTAGCTCGAATTAAGGCCATAGTGCGTCGTACTAAAGGCCATCCTGAATCGGTGATAAAGATTGGTAATATAAATATCAATTTTGATCACAGGATTGTTGAGGTGAAAGGTAAAACGGTTCACCTTACTAATAAAGAGTATTCTATGATAGAATTGCTAGCACTGCGTAAAGGAACAGTACTAACAAAAGAAATGTTCTTAAATCATCTTTACAATGGCTTGGATGAACCTTCAGATAACAAGATAGTTGATGTTTTTATGTGCAAATTACGTAAGAAACTTGAAAGTGCAAATGATGGAAAAAGCCACATAGAAACCGTTTGGGGCAGAGGGTATGTTCTGAAAGAGTATATTGATGATGAAGAATATTCTAATGTTAATGTAGGCGAAAGTAGTGATGGCTATCAAGCAGAACAAGTGAAGGACAACGCATGAAATGCCTACACTTAAATATAGCATGGCTTATATCGCACGTATCATGTGACGCCTAGGTGAAATATAAGCCGAGTTCTGTTTATGTAGCTATTTATCTGGAGTAAATGTTACCATTTACCTCATGCGATTTACCCGAGTAGATATGAGAAAAACATAAAATCTACTTCTATTTAATCTTGCTCCTAGTGTTGGTTACTCGACTACCAATGTTGCCATTGCCATGGTGTGCTCTTACCACACCTTTTCACCCTTACCTAAAATATTTTAGGCGGTAATTTTCTGTAGCCCTATAACTGGAGTTGCCTCCGGCGGGCGTTACCCGTCACTATTTTTCCTTGGAGCCCGGACTTTCCTCTGCTATGTTTATCACACAACAGCAGCTACTTATTTCACCCAGGAATTATGCTTTAACATGAAAATCACAAAAGCAAAAGACAATTTCCTAACAGTCTACATATTAAAAACATTCAGACAAATAGCTAAAGGTGATATTCCGGCACATCATCGCTATCCCAAGATAAGCTTTTTTCACTTTTAGACTCCGCTTCAGTCAGTCAAGAGCTTGGTCCACCGCCTGAAGACGATGAGCTACTTCTTGACCTACTACTACTTTCTACCGATATACTGTCTAGCATTGTTTCAGATTGATACGTAGTTTGTATAGATATGTTATTATCACTGCTTGTTCTGCTATGGGTGAAAAAAATTTCTTCATTGCTGCTATTTGAATGCGATTCCAAATCAGCTAATTCTAACACATGAGCAGCATTATAATAACCGTGATATTTCTTAATACATTTATATGCTATAAATCCTATAATTCCAGCAATACCTATTGTTCCAATCAAAGATCCTCCTATCATTCCTGCCCTATTAGACCCTATAGCAAGTTGAGTAGGCTGTGGTGAAGAAGTAGGTTGAGGAAGTAAAGTCGTGGTAAATATAGGAGTTGTTGACTCTTTTGTTCTAGTACTTGGTATACTAAATACTGTTTGTATAGTTTTCTCTGAGTTTATTATTGGCACACTAGTTGACGTTGTAGCAACCGTGGTCACTTGTGAAGTAGTAGTTGTTTTTGCTACTGTTGTTGGCTTCACTGTTACTGTACTTGTTTGAGTCGTTGAAGGTTTATTCATTGTAGAAGTAGGTGTAACGGCTTCTGTTGTTGGCTCCATTGTTACTGTACTTGTTCGAGTCGTTGAAGGTTTACTCATTGTAGAAGTAGGTGTAACGGCTTCTGTTGTGGGCTCCACTGTTACTGTACTTGTTTGAGTCGTTGACTCCGTTGAAGGTTTATTCATTGTAGAAGTAGGTGTAACGGCTTCTGTTGTGGGCTCCACTGTTACTGTACTTGTTTGAGTCGTTGACTCCGTTGAAGGTTTATTCATTGTAGAAGTAGGTGCAACGGCTTCTGTTGTGGGCTCCACTGTTACTGTACTTGTTTGAGTCGTTGACTCTGTTGAAGGTTTACTTATTGTAGAAGTAGGTGCAACGGTAGTTGATGCTTCTGTTGTTAATTTGGTAGTCTTTACAGTGTCGGTTTCTGTTGTGCTAGTAATTGCAGCAGTCAGCGTTTTCTTAGAAGTCACAACCGTTTCTGTAATAGTTACAGGAGCCACGGTACTACTAGAAATGATATCAGGTGTCAATCGACCGTTAATGATATCAACAAAATCACTGAGAGTTTTGATACTACTTGCCGGTATTATTGTTACCTTAGAAGGTTTTTCAAATCTTTGATGATTGAAAATTGCGATGTTTTCTTCACTTATTGCAGTTACAATAAAACTGTCTTGACCATTGTCTTTAACGTACAATTGCTCTATAGAATCTGCAAATTCGCAAATAGTAAAGTTCGATTTTGATCCATTCTTAACAAGACTTGTTAAATGTAACGTTTGTTTATCAGACAACCGGTCTTCTGCAAGAAAGGCAACTAGATCATTGCCTTCAGTTCGCTTTACATACTGCAAAAAGCTTATTTCATATTCTCTGGAAAGAGATAGTGCTTTATTATCTATCTGACATCTCTTGCTAAGCAAACATTCATCTTTCTTGCCACTTTTTAGATCCTTAACCACTTTAGCCATATCGAACTTAAAAATATTTGTTCTTACTTCTTGATTTTCAATACTATTTTTTCTCACTTGCGAATAAAGTATCGTATTTTCATCTAGTACTAATTGCCCTGGATTATCAAATTTGAATAATTTTCTTTCTATAAGACCGTTTTTTTCACGCAAAACCTTAAATTTTCCATTTGTGTCTGATTGTAAATACCAAGAAACTAAAGTTTGATCCTTTAAGTTATGAGCAATTACAATAACATTACCATTACCAACTTTTACTGCTTTTGGTTGAAAGTAACTATTGTCTTCATTTGCAAGACTATCTCTATTAATGTTCTTGTATAATTTTACTTTTCCTATGTATTCAACTAAGGGAACATTAATTGAATGCTTGATTTCGTAAGTGTTGAATGTTAAGCCTTTGATGCATTTTTCTTTTTTGTTAATTTCTTCTGTAGGAAAGATAACTCCAACTTTATCTGTTTCAGCTGAATCTTCTATTAATGTGAGAGACAATTGATCTTTGAATTCATTTACTACGCTGACATTTGTACCCCATTCGTATGTTTTTGATTGATATAATGGACTAATAAGTAATTTTACTTTACTGCTCCCATTACCATTATCTTGATAGCTAAGTCCATAAGCGACTCCATCTCCTTCAATCAACCCTACGTTTGCTGGGTTAAAACCTACCGCTTCTTTAACTTCCGGTGTATTTGAGTTGATCCCGAGCAATCTTCCTAATATAGACATAATTTTATTTAAAATATTAATAAAATGCTATTATGATTACTCCTGTGTGTTAATGTCAATGAAAATTTTAACTAAAATTAAAAAATTAACGTCTTTATTTTATACTAAAAAGTAAGTATAGGCTCGAAAATGGCTAAGAAGTTTTATAGATGAAAGGAAGGTGGAGTTCTCAAAACCCTATAATCTATATTTAAAGGTAAATTTTTATTCGTTATGTCTTATGCAGATTCCGCTAACAAGTAGCGGAATCTTAAGTTTTGGCTAAATTTCTTTTTTACTCCCTAATAGGGCTTCTGCCTTTAGCTCATCTATAATTGTTTGAACCTCAGGAAGCTCCTTATGTTTTTCGTGATCTGATACATATTCTCCCTTTTTGTTGGAGGCTTTATATTCATGTTCTTGATAAAGTGAGTATAGAAATCCAACTCCAAAGATAACAATTGCTGCAAGTGCCATGTATTCAAGTGGTTTTTGCACTTTTTCTCTTAGATCGAAATATCGAGATAGCAGAATGAGAGCACAAGATCCTATTACTACTGCACCAGAACCAATTTTGTTGTACATGAAATACTTTTCATTGTAACTTTGTTCGTAATTTCTGTAAATAGTTGTGGCATGCTTTTGAAGATTTTCTTTATCTAGTGATGTGAGAAAATTTTTAAATTTCTCTTCACCAGTTTCTTTTTAATAAATATAGTTTATTATACACAACATTTATAATAAATGTCAAGGATAGTGTATTTATAAATAATATACTATAATTTCTTAAGCATTTTTTTAAAGTAGTTAGCTGTAGCTAAAATAATTGAGATTTACTAAAACAAACTTATGAAACAATTGAAGTTAGCGCATGATCAGATTTTTTAACTGGATCCTATGGGGCTTTGTTGCATAGCAACCGAAAAAATCTGGTGGCTACTGACAAAATTCATTATAAATAACCATTTAACTGTTGAAGAAAAAATATGCCACAGAAAATGAAAGTCAGTAACCAAAACGAATATAACAAATTCCTTGAAAAAAGGGGAAATATTTTTCGTTACATCGATGAAGCTATCGAAAATTGGTATGAAAATAGTCCAAAAATGCAGGGCGGCAACTATATTTACAGTGATAAAGTCGTAATTTTGGTGCATATAATTGTCAATCTTTTTAGAATTGGGTTAAGACAAACGGTGGGGTTTATAAAAGGATATCTGCAACAAATAGGAAAAAATTTGGCAGTTATCAGCTATTCACAAGCATCAAGAAGGTTTAAAAAACTTAATATTAAGATAAATGATTGCAGGGTTGATAAAAGCAACATGGAAAATATTGAAATTATCATAGATAGCACAAGTATCAGCATTTACAGTAACACTCCTGGCCACAGTAAGGAAAACAGTGCAGATAGAAAGTACCGAAGCTACGAGCAAGTAAGAAAGTTACATGTTATGTTAAGTGTGAATAGTAAAAAAGCTATAGCTGCAAGATACAGTAATGGCGTCTACTCTGACCACTATGGAGCTTGCGATTTGCTTGAAGAAGTTAATTTTCAGCACAAAATAAAAGCATTATATGCAGATAGGGCATACGATAGGCACAAACTTTATAAATTGTGTAAGAAATACGATATAAAGACAAAAGTTCTACCAAAAAAGGATGCAGCAGAACATTCAAAAATAGATTATATGTCTGACAGGAATGCTGCTATTAGGTTAATAAAATTATATGGACAAGATGGTGTAAAAGAGTGGAAAAAGGAAGCAATTTATGGAAAGAGATCTTACATAGAAGGATTTTTCTCAAGGTTGAAGCAAGTATTTGGATTTAGCTTTAGGAATAAATCTGAAGTAAATCGTGAAAAAGAATTACTAATTAAGTGCTATTTGCTCAACAAATTCACTGATATTGGTATGGCTAAATTTGAAATCATTACATAAATTTGTCGTAAACCATCACTGCTTAAGGTGCTATGCAACAAAGCCATCCTATGGCCAAGCCAAAAGAATTTACAAGTTGGGCAGTGTGGGTAGTATGATACTGCAAAATGCTATTTCTCAAAAAACCAACAATTGCAATCATTGGTTCTACAGGTATAATCTGTAAAGTTTACACGAGTCTCATGAATGATAGAAAAAAAAGAGCAGTTTAGTTTTACATCAGAAAACCTTAAGAAAGCGGAAAAGTTTATAGAGATGTATCCCAAAGGTAGAGAAGGTAGTGCTGTCATGCCTTTACTATACCTGGTTCAAGAGCAATGCGGATGGGTTTCTGAATCTGCTATGCGTTATGTTGCTGATATGCTGCATATTCCACATATTCGTGTATATGAAGTGGCAAATTTTTACACCATGTATAATTTAAAACCAGTAGGCAAATATCTAATACAAATTTGTAGAACAACTCCTTGCTGGTTGTGCAATAGTGAAGAAGTTTTAAATACCTTTAAAAAAAAACTTGGAATCAATATCGGTGAGACTACTAAAGATAATTTGTTCACTTTAAAAGAAGTTGAATGCCTAGGTGCATGCGTTAATGCTCCCGTTGTGCAGATCAATAATGACTTCTATGAAAATCTTACTCCTGAGAAAGTAGAAAACATCATAACAGAACTTTCAGGCAAATAGATGAAAGAAGAATTTGCATTCAAGATAATCAAGCAATCAGGTTCTGCAAAAGTTGGAACAATTAAAACTCCAAATGGAAGCGTAGAAACACCAGCTTTTATATTCTGTGCAACAAAAGCTGCAATTAAAGCTGCAGATATCGAGAGAATTAGTGAAGCAGGTACTCAGATAATACTTTCCAACACCTATCACCTAATGCTCCAACCAGGGGAAGATACCGTAGCAAAGCTTGGTGGTTTGCACAAGATGATGGGATGGAGTGGACCAATGCTCACTGATTCTGGTGGATACCAGATATTTAGCTTAGGGCACGGATCAGTTTCGGAAGAGATAAAAGGAATAAGAAAAAAACAAAAAACTCTGATCAAAATTAATGAGGATGGGGCAATTTTTCGTTCTTACATTAATGGTAAAACTTATTGCTTGACTCCTGAAAAGTCTATACAAATTCAACAGAAACTAGGTGCAGATTTAGTCTTAGTCTTAGATGAATGTACTCCATTTCACATAAGCAAAGAATACACAGCAAAATCAATGCTCATGAGCCGCAAATGGGCTGAACGTTCTTTAAATGAATTTGAAAAAAACAATAATGGCAAGCAGGCACTGTATGGAATTAGTCAAGGCGGAGTATATCAAGATTTACGTAGAGAAAGTTGTAATTTTATTAACGATTTGCCATTTTTTGGTCAAGCAATAGGTGGATCACTTGGTCAAAGTAAAGAGCAGATGTACGATGTAGTTTCTTTCACTATGGACCATCTGAAAAAAGATAGGCCTACTCATTTGCTTGGTATTGGTGGAATTGTGGACATCTTTCGCGGAGTTAGTCTTGGAATTGATACGTTTGATTGCGTGCATCCAACCCGTTTAGCAAGGCATGGTGGTGCGCTTATTAAAGTAAAAAATAGAGATTCTATTTCTTCAAAGTGCAAAGAGCATATTAATTTGCGAAATCAACAATTCGAGCTGGACAATAACCCAATTGAAAGTGACTGCTTATGTTTTACCTGCAGAAAGCATTCAAGAGCTTATATACACCATTTACTGAAAGCTAAAGAGCTCCTGGCTTACACACTCGTTACCATTCATAACGTTTTCTTCATGAATAAGTTAATGGCATCTATAAGGCAGGCAATATTGGATGATAGGCTAGATCAAGAGAAAAATAATTGGATTAGTGAAATACCATTGCACTTTGATTTGGCCTTTCTTTAAGTCTTTTCTTTATGCCGTTGATTTTTACTTCTTGTTATATTTACTTTATTTATCACACTATTAATTAGAAAGGTTATAATAAATAATTAATCTATTAATGTTAGTCTCTACCCGTATGATTTGTAAGGATTAGAGGTGAAGATATGGCTAAAGGAAATAATACCCTATTAATATTTGATTTTGATAACACTATTACTAATGGACACATGCATAATATTTTCTCCGGTAAACACTCCGGGTTCAAAAAAAGTGATTTCAATTCTGGTGCAGAATATGCAGTGAACGATACTGATATAGGAAATTTTCTAAAAAATACAGACGGAATAAAAAATGAAGAGGGGCTGAAATCTACATTACAGTCTGCACTTTCAAACGGAATAGAAGTGAATATTGCATCATATACAGGATATCCAAATGCTGTAAAAAGGGTTGTAGAAAATCATTTGGGCTTATCTAAAGAACAAGCAGACAGTATTTCTGTATTTGGCGGATTTCCAGCAGATTATGATACCCAGTTGCCAAGGTCAGATGTGAGAGAGCAACAAAGTAAAGTTGGAAAGAATTTGCATATCTGTAAGGCAATCGTGGAGTACAAGGATAAACATGGTGAGTTGCCAAAAAATGTAATGTTAGTTGATGATGATGTAAAAAATATTCAGAAGATTAATGAGTTTGTTGCATCAATGAGTAAAAGAGAGGAATGGCTTGAAGAAAATGGACTTAGTCTTCAAGATATAAAAAACATTAAATTTGAAGGTGCACAAGTACCTATGAACAGAAATGGTAAAATGGTAGGAGATGCTAATTATCTAGAAAGGGTACAGGAGTTTGTCAATGCTAACTTGGTACAAGAACCAATTTATGAAAATTTGAAGAAAGAAGAACCTATATACCAAAATCTTCAAGATATTCAGAGATCATTGTCTGAAACGGTACCAAAAGAACCTATATATCGGAACAATGAAAATCGACCACCATTACTTCCTAAAAAAAGGAAATCAAGTGATGGTATGGTTGCTGATGGTGAGAATAAAAAACAAGATATTAAGGGCATGTTGTCATCTGAAACACAAGCAAACCCAACACGCTCAAAACGTCATGCAATGATGCTTGACCCTCAGCAAATAGAATCTATACACCAGAATGCTGAAGAGCCACCACTAGGTAAAAAATACGCACATACTGAAACCATCTCCTTATCAAAGGCATTTGATACAATCAGAGATTTTTTTCAAGATTGTGGTCAAAAAATAATAAATACTATTCATAGATTACTAAAGAAGGAAGTAATAACAGGAGTTAAAGAGCAAGGCTATGATGTGAATAGTGAAAAAGGTAAAAGTGAAATTACGATTTATGGTAATAAATTGATAGATATTGACAAAATAAAAACGGATTTTATTGATACCTCTCTAATTCGAATAATGGAATTGGGTGAGGAGAAAATCAAAGATCTTAACAATAATTATAAAGGTGATCAGCTAGGGCGAGAGATATCGAAATTATTGAACGCTGGTTCGCAAAAGGAAAATATAAACTCAAACTATAATGATGGAGAGCCTACACATCAAACCGCTCAAGAAGCACGGAACTATCCTCCGCAAAAGAAAGACATAAACTCAAACTCTGTGAGAGGAAACTATAATGATGGGGAGCCTATATTTCAGACTCGTGAAGAGGCATCGAACTATCCTCCGCAAAAGAAAGACATAAACTCAAACTCTGTGAGAGGAAACTATAATGGTGGAGAGTCTATATTTCAGACCGTTCAAGAAGCACGGAACTATCATCGGCAAAAGAAAGGTATAGACTCAAACCCTGTAAGCAAAAAACCACTTGCACCACCAGTACCTCCTAAAAATTATACGGAAAAAGTTACGCAAAATAGAAATAATAATATTATTGAAAGAGGAGGTTGAAGATTCGTATAATTTCTTGCATATCCGGTTCATGGCACATTGTTTCAACTTACACTTCTTTAATCACTGTGCTAAATTATATTGTAAAGCAGCCAAATCAATATAATAGAATGCGCTAAGCTTTAAGCATAGAAACCACTTTATCGTAACTTGGCAGTGACTTAATTTCTCCAATTGCAGCTAGAGTGGCTTTTTCATGCTGAGATAATAATTCTTCTGCTGCTTTTTTTACGTTAGCAGTGGTAACTGCACTAATTTTTTCTATTAATTCATTTTTACTGATGTACCTATTATAGTTACCGTAGTAGTGCCCCAATGTTTCAGCACGTGAGCTCACACTTTCGCGTGACATTAAAATTTGGGATTTTACCCGCTCTTTCACTCTATTTACTTCTTCTTCCTTCAGATCATCTGTAGACAACTTCTTCAACTCTGTCATTATAGATTTTAAAAGCTTATCTAAGTTACTACTGTCTGTACCAGCAAAAATGGAAAACATCCCTGTATCAGTGTAGCTGGAATTAAATGAATAAACAGAGTAAGCTAATCCCTGCTTTTCCCTTACTTCCTGGAACAGACGTGATGACATTCCGCTCCCTAATATAGAATCAAGCACTTGAAACGTGTGATATTTATCGTCATAACGAGAAACGCTAGGTAGACCAATTAGCAAGTGCACCTGATCTAATTTACGATGTTCTAAATACTCACCACCAGTGTAGCTCGTCGCATTTTGGCTTTTTTTCAGCTTTTTAGAATGAATCTTTGAGAGAAAATCTTTGGTTAATGCAACAACTTCTTCATGTTCAACATTTCCTGCAACGGCAAATAGCATATTCTCGGCAAAGTAATGCTCATTTATGTAGTTATTTAGATCTTCTCGAGTAAAAGATTTTACAGTATCTTGCGTGCCTAAGATTGACCTGCCGAAAGGTTGATCTTCATAAGCTGCCTCAAAATATTTATCGAAAACAATGTCACTTGGTGAATCATTAGTTTGAAAAATCTCTTGTATTACAACGCCCTTCTCACGTTCCAATTCATCTTCTGGAAATGTTGAATTCATCAATATATCTATTAATATATCAATACCAGTTTTTATGTCTTTCTTGAGGACTTTTGCATAATAGGTGGTGCTTTCCCTACCGGTGCTGGCGTTGAAAACCCCACCTATGTCGTCAAAAGCTTTTGCAATTTCAAACGCAGTTCTTGTCTTCGTTCCTTTGAAAGCCATGTGTTCTAGAAAATGGGATATTCCATTTTGATTTGCACTTTCCGCTCTACTGCCAACACCAACTCGTATGCTTAAAGCTACGGAATCAACATCACGCACCTGCTCAGTTATTATGCGCAGACCATTATCTAATTTTGTTACCTGAGGTGTATTCATCTTATGTATTCTTTTTTAAATTTTCTTCTGCAAAATCCCAATTAATCAAATGGTCAAGGAAAACTTTTATGTAGTCAATTCTACGATTTTGACAATCTAAATAATAGGCGTGCTCCCAGACATCCATAGTGAGTAATGGAACTTGGCCATAAATTAATGGCAAATCTGCATTTGGAGTTTTGGTGATTTTGAGCTTTCCTTTTTCGAGCACTAACCATACCCATCCACTACCAAATTGGCTTACTCCATGATTGGCAAATTCCCCACAAAACTTATCAAAACCACCGATATCATCTTGAATTTTTTTTGCCAGAAAACCATCATCTTTAGGTTTACCACCACCATTCTTCTTCATTGAATTCCAATAAAAAGTGTGGTTCCAAACTTGCGCTGCGTTATTAAATATGGGAACTTTATCGCTATTACCATGCACTTTTGTTATTATTTCCTCAATTTTCACATGTTGATAATCTGTATTTTCAACCAGCTCGTTGAGTTTATTTAAATATCCTTTATGGTGCTTATCATAATGAAAATCTAAGGTTTTTGCAGATATGTAAGGCTCTAAAGCTGTTTTATCATATGGCAATTCAGATAAAGTAAAACTCATGACAATCTCCTTATTTTCGACTTACTGGAATGGTATGGTAATATGTGTTTTTGTGCAACATATAATTAATAGCTAAAACATTAGGTATCTATTGCATTATTCTAAATTATACTACAATAATAATTATTATATAAGCCATAGAAACGGATTAAATACAAAAACTTCCTTGACAAACTCTGCCAGCCCCTTTATCATGAAACTGAAGGTATTCAGTTATCTTCATCTGTGCAGATTAAACAGCAAGAAAACAACGTAGTTGGCGCCTTATTTTTGATTTTTTGCACTATGTGCACCTTATGTCTTCACAACATTTCTAGGTTTTTACCTACACAAGCTGAAACGCGCTTATAAGTCGTTTAAGACAGTATAGTACGCCAATTTGCAGGATTAGAGAGTGACAACTAGCTAACACGGGGTTTCTTTGCCTTTTTTTCTGCTTAGTAAATTTCTTAAACATTTAAACAAAGGTGAGTTGCATTTAAAAGCAGCTAAATTGCAGTGTTTAAGACTTAAAAAACGCCAATACTGAAAGTAGACAATGACTAGGGCTTCTTTTGCCTTTTTTTTCGTTTGGTAAATTTCTTAACGTTTGTAGCTAAAGTAACTTAGGTTCACCGACAACCGTCATCCCGCTACTTGTTAGCGGGATCTATGCTAAGAGATACCGCGGCGGTATGACGTAGGGCTACAGGTGTCATCCCAGTGCCTAGACACTGGGATCTAGCCTTTATTATTTGGTTGAAATTAAGTCTTCTGGATCCCAATGGGCTTTGTTGCATCGCTACTTATGAAAGGCTAACTATAGCTAGGATTATAAGCAACCTATTGAAAATCTTGTTTTTTTGCAATCAATCTGATCAAATTTAAGAATAGTAATTTATTATTTATATTAATAAACTTAATTCTATTGAAAATAGCTAAAGCATTGAAATTCTTGAATTTTAGCCGGATTAGTGAGTGGTAGTGAAATTTCTTTTACTCAAATTTAGGTATTCACTGACCGTTCTTGTTATAAATACCAGAATAATAAGCTACTGATATTCTCCATCTTTTTTATCTTTAATCCATCATAGCTAGCGATGCAACAAAGCCCACCCAATGTCAGCTACTTTCATGACATCATCATAAAGTAAAATGAGATCCCAGTGTTAGCTACTTGGATGATAGGGGAAGGTATTAGGACGACACCGTCATAAAGTAAAATGAGATCCCAGTGTTAGCTACTTGGATGACAGGGGAAGGTATTTGGATGACACCGTCATAAGGTGAACCAGTGCTCCTTTTTTTGTCATCCCAGTGCGTGACACTGGGATGGCTTTGTTGCATAGCAACCGAAAAAATCTGGTGGCTACTGACAAAATTCATTATAAATAACCATTTAACTGTTGAAGAAAAAATATGCCACAGAAAATGAAAGTCAGTAACCAAAACGAATATAACAAATTCCTTGAAAAAAGGGGAAATATTTTTCGTTACATCGATGAAGCTATCGAAAATTGGTATGAAAATAGTCCAAAAATGCAGGGCGGCAACTATATTTACAGTGATAAAGTCGTAATTTTGGTGCATATAATTGTCAATCTTTTTAGAATTGGGTTAAGACAAACGGTGGGGTTTATAAAAGGATATCTGCAACAAATAGGAAAAAATTTGGCAGTTATCAGCTATTCACAAGCATCAAGAAGGTTTAAAAAACTTAATATTAAGATAAATGATTGCAGGGTTGATAAAAGCAACATGGAAAATATTGAAATTATCATAGATAGCACAAGTATCAGCATTTACAGTAACACTCCTGGCCACAGTAAGGAAAACAGTGCAGATAGAAAGTACCGAAGCTACGAGCAAGTAAGAAAGTTACATGTTATGTTAAGTGTGAATAGTAAAAAAGCTATAGCTGCAAGATACAGTAATGGCGTCTACTCTGACCACTATGGAGCTTGCGATTTGCTTGAAGAAGTTAATTTTCAGCACAAAATAAAAGCATTATATGCAGATAGGGCATACGATAGGCACAAACTTTATAAATTGTGTAAGAAATACGATATAAAGACAAAAGTTCTACCAAAAAAGGATGCAGCAGAACATTCAAAAATAGATTATATGTCTGACAGGAATGCTGCTATTAGGTTAATAAAATTATATGGACAAGATGGTGTAAAAGAGTGGAAAAAGGAAGCAATTTATGGAAAGAGATCTTACATAGAAGGATTTTTCTCAAGGTTGAAGCAAGTATTTGGATTTAGCTTTAGGAATAAATCTGAAGTAAATCGTGAAAAAGAATTACTAATTAAGTGCTATTTGCTCAACAAATTCACTGATATTGGTATGGCTAAATTTGAAATCATTACATAAATTTGTCGTAAACCATCACTGCTTAAGGTGCTATGCAACAAAGCCCACTGGGATCCAGGAAACTTAACTTTAAATAAGTGGCTGCATAATAAAGACTAGATTCCAATGCCAAGCACTGGAATGACATGGTGGGATGCATCCAAGTAGCTGACACTGGTTTCCATCCAAGACGGCAGTGCCTTCCCTGTCATCCCAGCACCTTCTTCTGTCATCCAAGTAGCTAACACTGGGATCTAGTTCTCTTTACAAATTCACCAAAAGTGTTTCATTCTATAACGCAAAACCCATATTCACAAAACCCAATGCATTACTTGCAGTTAAGTTTCCTAGATCCCAGTGGGCTTTGTTGCATCGCTAGCTATGATGGATTAAAGATAAAAAAGATGGAGAATATCAGTAGCTTATTATTCTGGTATTTATAACAAGAACGGTCAGTGAATACCTAAATTTGAGTAAAAGAAATTTCACTACCACTCACTAATCCGGCTAAAATTCAAGAATTTCAATGCTTTAGCTATTTTCAATAGAATTAAGTTTATTAATATAAATAATAAATTACTATTCTTAAATTTGATCAGATTGATTGCAAAAAAACAAGATTTTCAATAGGTTGCTTATAATCCTAGCTATAGTTAGCCTTTCATAAGTAGCGATGCAACAAAGCCATCCCAGTGTCTGGGCACTGGGATGACAAGAAGAGGGCACTGGGATGACAGAAGAAGGCACTGGGATGACAGAAGAAGGTACTGGGATGACAGAAGAAGGTACTAGGATGACAGAAGAAGGTACTGGGATGACAGAAGAAGGTACTGCCGTCTTGGATGGAAACCAGTGTCAGCTACTTGGATGACATCTTTCAACATTATATCATGAACAAAATCAACTTTTTAAAATTCATTGAACTGTGCTTTCAAACGGTAGTGCCGGGGTGTGAATATAATGATTATCAATATATAAAAGTCATAGCAGATAGGCTAGAAGCAGCGAGCGTTGGTGAAGTGAGGCGAATAATATTCAATATGCCTCCGCGTTCAATGAAGTCCATGTGCGCTAGTGTTGCGTGGCCCGCATGGATACTGGGAAATCAGCCAACCGCGAGAATAATAGTTGCAAGTTACTCTCGGCTGCTCAGCGAAAAGCACTCGCTTGATACAAGGTGCGTAATGCAATCTGGTTGGTATAAAAAGCTATTTCCAGAAGTAGAACTATCCAAAGATCAGAATACCAAGTACAAATTTCAAACAGTGCAGAGAGGATACAGAATTGCAACGTCCGTTGGAGGAACATTAACCGGTGAAGGTGGAGATTTCATCATCGTGGACGATCCGCTCAGTTCTGCTCAAGCTTTGAGCGAAATGTTTAGAAAGCGTGCCACAAACTGGTTTGATCAGACTCTAGTAACCAGGCTTAACGACAGAAAAAAAGGAGTAATCGTTCTTGTGATGCACAGGCTACATCAGGAAGATTTGACCGGACACCTTCTCTCCAAACCGAAAAACATATGGCATCACATTTGTTTGCCAATGATATCTGAAAATAAGGAGATCATTTATTCAATCAAAAAGCCAGCGCTTCCTGTTCCTGTCGTCCAAGTAACTGCAACCAGGCGGTTGTATAATACAACAGCATCATGCGCTGCACCTGCAATAATATTATATTCAAGAGAAGAAGGTCAGTTGCTATATCCCCTCTATGGCGGAAAAGAAGAAGTTGAGATGATAAAGGTTGAACTTGGGAGCTATGCTTTTGCTGCTCAATATCAACAAAACCCTCTACCACTTTCAGGTGGTATAATTAAACGAGAGTGGCTAAAGCGCTATAGAAATTTTCCTGATAATCTCTCATATGTAACTCAAAGTTGGGACACTGCGGTTTCAATAAGCGATTCTAGCAACTTTAGCGTCTGCACCACCTGGACAAAAGTGGGCAATAAATTCTATTTACTCGATGTATATCGCGCAAAGCTTGAGTATCCAAAACTTAAAGAGCAAGTCCTGTCACTAGCTGCAAGGTGGAAGCCACATGCAATTTTAATCGAAGCAAAAACGAGTGGTCAGCAATTGGTGCAAGAGCTAAAAGCGAACAGTGATTTACCCATTATCGAAATAGTGCCACATAGCGGTAAACTTGCTCGATTCTACCAAATTGTTCCAATAATAGAGTCTGGTAAGGTTTTTCTGCCACACCAAGCAGTATGGCTCAACGATTTTGAGTATGAAATTTTAATATTTCCAGAAACCCGCCACGACGATCAAGTAGACAGCACTGTGCAATACCTCCAGTGGATGAGAGATAGCAGCTCTCGGGTCGCAGCTATACGGACATTGTGATTTAAGAGACAATAAGAGCGTATTTAAGCTTGATTATTCACTTATTTAAAATAAATATTGATTTCTTATTATAATTATATAGTAATTGAATATATTATTTAAGATTAGAAGTAAAAGTTATGACAACAAATTATCAGCAGTGGCGGGAAATATTCAGTACGGTTAATAGTGATAATAAACGGGAAATATTCAGTACGGTTAATAGTGATAATAAATTAGATAAAAGTAACGTAATTGAAAAAGTAAAAGAAGAGCTAAAGGCAAATAATGAAGAGGTATTTAAACAGTGGGAAAAGAGTGATTTTTATGTAAATTATAAATTTGAAGTTGGAGATAATGAATTCACATTATTACATTTGACTGCTCAGTGGGGCTATACGGGCTTGACAAAGGCTTTAATAGTAGCAAAAGGGATAGATGTTAATATAAAAGATAAGAATGAAAAGACACCTTTACATTTAGCTGCTGAAAATGGTTATAAAGAGGTAGTAGATGCTCTGTTGGAAAAAGATGGAATCAAGATTAATGAACAAGATAAAGATGGTTGGACTCCTTTACATTTAGCTCTTATAATTGGCCATGTAGACGTGGTAAACTCTCTCATAGAAAACGGTGCGAATGTTAATATAAAAGATGACTATGGAATGCCACCTTTATTTTTTATTCTAAGAGATTATGTAGTTACTCCGTCAAAAGCACGTAAAGTCTCTGTTAATATGAAAAATTGTGCTGAACATACTCCAAGAGATTTAGCTAAAGAGGAAAAACAACCTACATCAGCAACTATGAAAGGTTTTTTTGCCGGTAGTGCAACTGCATTATCAGGTGCTATAATAGCGATAGCACTTTCTGCAACCGGAACAGTTAAACAACCTACACTAATAGCAGCGGTTGCAACTGCGGCGCTAGTAGTTGGTGGTGCTACATATGCATTGTTAAAGCCTAGTACTAAAGTTGATGGAGCAGTCTTAACAAATGGACAGAAAGAAGCTGCTCATGCTTCCTTATAGTAGGGTTCCTAGCGCATGATACTGGCCTTTTGGATGGAAACCAGTGTCAGCTACTTGGATGACACCCTCATAAAGTGAAATGAGATCCCGCTAACACGTAGCGGGATGACGAGAAAGGGGCTACTCAGATGACAACAAAGGGGCTACTTGAATGACATCCTTCCTGGTGTGCTCAAATAACAATGTTCGTACAAATACGTGCTAGAGTGACACCGTTTACTATGTAACATCTCATCATATCACAATGTTCGTACAGTTGTGGCGGAATGACGTAGAAAAACTATTAACTTAAATCTATATTGACATGTCCCATTTTACGCTTATCTCTAACCTCTTTTTTTCCATATATGGTTAAACTAGCTTTTTCGTTGCTCAAATACTTATGAGAATCATATATATCGTTACCTATTATATTTTTCGTCATACAAGGAAAGCGTAATACTACTTCCTGCATAGGTAGCCCGCATATTATCCTAACCAGCTGTTCAAATTGACTAACGTTACATGCATCCAAGCTCCAGTGGCAAGAATTGTGAGGTCTTGGAGCTAGTTCATTAACTAACAATTCGTTATCTTTAGTAACAAAAAATTCAATAGCCAGAATTCCTATTACATCGAGCGCATTTGCTATTTTCTTTGCAGCTCGTTGTACCTCTTGAGTTAATTTGCTATCTATTTTAGCTGGCACTGTTGAAGTATCAAGTATTCCATCAACGTGGTAATTTTCTGCTATAGGAAAAAAAGCTACTTTACCGTTTTTATCTCTTGCAACGACTATTGAAACCTCTTTCAGTAAATCAACACTTGCTTCAAGAATGTACTCTGTATTCCAATCAAAGGAAGCAAATTGCTTCACTTCAGAATCATTCTCAAGCACATATTGCCCTTTTCCATCGTAACCCATTTCTGTTGTTTTCAGCCTTGTTGGATAGCCAAAAGTTCTACTGCTTTTCAGTAGCTCATTATAATTTTGTATACTTTTGTATTCAGCAGTTTTTATACTCAAGCTTCTAATGAAATCTTTCTCTCTAAGCCTATTTTGCGCAATGTGTAACGCTTTTTTACCCGGATAAAAATTTACATCGATATCAATTGCACTACATGGAATATTTTCAGACTCAATAGTGACCAAATCCACACTCTGTGCAAAAGATTCAAGCGCTTTCTTATCAGAGAAATCTGCTATTGTGAAATCATCAGCAACAGAGCAAGCAGGATCGCCCTTAGCACTGGCAAAAACATGTGTTTTTTGTCCAAGTTTTGTTGCAGCGATAGCAGTCATTTTACCTAATTGTCCACCACCTATTATTCCTATTACTTTTTTGCTAAGCGCATCTGGTTCGTTCATACTATAAATTGATATTTCCTAATTAAAGTATACTTGAAAAATCTATGAAAAAAGTATATAATTAAAATACTATCTTTTTATCATGAATATTCTATAGTGATAGAGTACACACTAACTACCAACTTTGTTGAAGTTACAGTTTTACCAATTTATATTGAAGAGCAATCCATTCCTTATGAAAATTGCTGTATATGGATGTATAACGTTAAGATAAAAAACAAAAGCCAATCAACTATTCAATTATTAAGTCGTCATTGGCAAATAATAGATTATAAGGGAAAAATAAATGAAATTGCCGGAGTTGGTGTTATCGGAGAACAACCTGTGATAAAATCTGGAGAGGTATTTAAATACACAAGTGGAACATACTTAAATGCACCGTCAGGAATAATGCAGGGTAAGTATGAATTTCTGAATGAAGAAAGCATAAAAATTTTTGAGGTTATGATACCACCCTTTTCTTTGGATAGTCCATACGTCAAAACTAGACCCCATTAACTATCAAAATAGTTTATTTGTAACCAGACTGCATTCTGTGATTTTTAGCAAAACATGATCTTTCATTTGAGCTTTCTTCAATTTAAAATAAATACAGAAAATTGCTGCCTATAGCTAAACTGACTTAGATTTACCGACAATTTGAAAAACCGTCATTCCGCTACTAGTTAGCGCCGCGGCGCTATGACGGTTCGCGGCGGCATCCTCGTCATCCCGCTACTTGTTAGCGGGATCTATGCTAAGAGATACCGCGGCAGCATAGCTATAGCTATCTTCAAAAATATGGTTGAATAATTGTTAATAATAGTGTATAATTATTAATATTTTCAAGCATTTTTGCCATGGCTCTTTCAAAATTTCTCGATCCTCGCAATGATTTGTGTTTCAAAAAAATCTTTGGAACGGAAAAAAATAAGAATATCCTGATCCACTTTTTGAACGATATTTTAGGGTTTACTGAGATAAATGCAATACAAGAAGTTGAGTTTCTTAGCACTATTATGGATCCCGAAGGGCTTTGTTGCATCGCTAGCTATGATGGATTAAAGATAAAAAAGATGGAGAATATCAGTAGCTTATTATTCTGGTATTTATAACAAGAGCGGTCAGTGAATACCTAAATTTGAGTAAAAGAAATTTCACTACCACTCACTAATCCGGCTAAAATTCAAGAATTTCAATGCTTTAGCTATTTTCAATAGAATTAAGTTTATTAATATAAATAATAAATTACTATTCTTAAATTTGATCAGATTGATTGCAAAAAAACAAGATTTTCAATAGGTTGCTTATAATCCTAGCTATAGTTAGCCTTTCATAAGTAGCGATGCAACAAAGCCATCCCGAAGTTGCCTCTGATAAACAAAGTATTGTTGATGTTCTCTGCAAGGATTCTCATGGAAATAGATATATAGCAGAAATGCAGCTCGCTAGAGACAAGGGCTTCGAAAAACGCGCTCAATTATATGCCGCTAAAGCCTACTCAAGACAATTAGATAAATCTGGCAACTACATTGATTTAAAGAAAGTCTTCTTTATTGCTATATCAAATTGTAACTTACTTCCTGAAGAAGTTGATTATATTTCTACTCATAATATACGTGATATAAAAACTAACGGCCATTACTTAAAAGATTTTCAATTTATCTTTATAGAATTGCCCAAATTTTCAAAAAGTAAAGTAGAGCAGTTAGAAAGTATAGTAGAAAGGTGGTGTTTCTTTTTTAGTGCGACCTGGAAGGTCATGGTTTTGTGGTGGTTAAATTCCATCTTCCCAGACATCAGGGATAATGTATATCTCACATTTCAAAGAGTGGCAACCTCTGGGATGCAAGCATGAGATAAAAGCAGGTAACACTAAATCTCGTGGTGAATCCCTGCAAACAGAGTTAGATATGATTACGAGAGAAACCTATGTTTGAATTGTCGTCAAAGCATAATATGCGAAAAGAGATTGAACTACGCATAGACCAAAATGGTACGAAGCAAAAAGGGAACTAAAGATTGAAGACTTTAGTTATTGATGTTCCAAGCTTCCGGCAAATAGTAGGAATCTAAGTTTAACGTGAAACGAAGCCATGGAACAGAGTAACCACATAGAAGCTCTTATATTCATTAAAATATAAGTAAGTAGCCAGCCACAAGCTACTATGTGGAAGGATTGTTTAAGAAGCTAATGCCCAAAGTAATATCTGGGATATGCAGACGTAAACACTTTAATTTGGAAGGTAAAGTGGTGAATAGTAGTGAATATGTTATGGACCAGCAAAAAGTTAGGTATGAATGGAATGGAATTCCTTGGCGCAAGCTAAAGAAATCTTCATTTAAGCTACAAAAACGAATTTACCAAGCTTCTAAATGTAATGATATCAAAAAGATGCATAATCTTCAGAGATTATTACTCAAATCAACAAGTGCAAAAACACTCGCTGTTAAGAAAGTAACACAGGACAATAGGGGGAAGAAGACTGCAGGTATTGATGGAAAAGCTAACCTTAATCAAAAAGAAAGATTACAACTATCATATTTTTTAGATATAAAAGAAAAAGCAAAGCCATCAAGACGTGTCTGGATTCCAAAATCTGGTAAGCCATCGGAGCATCGCCCACTTGGTATACCCACTATATCGTGTCGAGCAAAACAAACACTTGTAAAAATGGCTTTAGAACCAGAATGGGAGGCAAAACTTGAGCCAAACACTTATGGTTTTAGACCTGGTAGATCATGTCATGATGCAATTGAAGCCATATTTGATGTGCTAAAACAGAAAACAGCATATGTATTAGATGCTGATATTTCTGGATGCTTTGACAATATTAACCATAATAAATTGCTTGAAAAGCTCAATACCACACCAACATTAAAGAAAATCATAAAAGGATGGTTAGGAGCTGGTGTTATGGAAGATGGAAAGCTTCAATCCACAAAACGTGGTACAATTCAAGGAGGGACGATTACCCCGCCAACAATGTTGCAAAAAACGTAAAATTAGAGAAAAGCATTTCTCGAAAACTTCTATGTCCAAAAACAAGAGTGCCATTTATTTATAGTGCCAACAATCAATTAACCATCAGTTTCAATGAATGATATGAACATATTATTTCAAGGAAAGTTCATGGGAAATAAGAGATTAGCTATACGGATTAGCTGTAGCTATGAAACTAACCGGTTGGCAGAAAAGTATTTGTTAGATGCTTATGAAAAAGCCGTGTCAAAGCAAGTAAGCCAAAAAAATTTAAAACATAAAAATGGGATTCAAGGAGGATCAAATGGTAACAGTGAGTTTATATGCAAGAGTTTCTTCGGGGAAACAAGCACAAGAAAATACAATAGCAAGTCAAGTTGCAGCTTTAGAGAAGCAAATTAGTACGGATGGATACAAATTATTAAGTGAGTATAAATTTATTGATAATGGCTACAGTGGATCTAATCTAGTCCGTCCTGATCTAGAAAAGTTACGTGATAAAGTAACAGAAGGTAAAATTGATAGAATTTACATTCATTCACCTGATCGCTTATCTAGAAAATATGCATATCAAATGGTATTACTTGAAGAATTTGAGAAAGCAGGAGCAGAAACGGTTTTCTTAAATTATGAGATTAACGATAATCCAGAATCTCAATTGCTGTTACAAATGCAAGGTATGATAGCAGAATATGAACGAGCGAAAATTATGGAACGAAGTCGTCGCGGAAAGATTTATGCAGCTAATAAAGGTTGTGTAAGCGTAATGGGAGGAGCTCCTTATGGTTATCGTTATATAGATAAATATATGGGAGGAGGACAAGCTTTATTTGAAATAAACGAAGAAGAAGCTAATGTTGTTAGGAAAGTATTTTTGTGGATAGGAAGAGAAAGGACAAGTATTGGGGAAGTGTGTCGTCGGCTAAACACTATGTCTATTATAACACGAACAGGAAAAAAGTACTGGGATAGAAGTGTGATTTGGGGTATGTTAAAAAATCCTGCTTACAAAGGACAAGCGGCTTTTGGTAAAACAAAAGTAGGTATAAAGTTACAACATATCAGACCACAGAAACATTCTTGTGAACAACCGAAAGATAATTACTCTACCTATTCTGTTGAAAAAGCAAATTGGATTTATGTTAAAGTGCCAAATATAGTGGACGAAGATGTATTTGATATAGTTCAAGAACAATTAGCTGAGAATAGAAAAATAGCAAGGACAAGAGAAAGAGGAGCAAAATATTTACTACAAGGTTTAATCGTATGTAAGCGTTGTCGTTATGCATATTACGGAAGTCCTGTAAGAAATAAGCGAGGAGAAAAAATTGATCATTATGCTTATTATCGTTGTATTGGTAGAGATTCTTACCGTTTTGGTGGTAATAAAATTTGTGATAATAAACACATTCGTACAGATGCATTAGAAACAGCCGTTTGGGAAGAGGTTAAGCATTTATTGAAAAATCCAAATAGGGTTTTAGAAGAATACAGGCGTAGACTTTCAGAGCTTAAAAAATCATCATGGGATCAAAAAAGCGATTTACTAGAGAAACAAGAAAATAAATTAAAACGTGGTATTGCTAGACTTATTGATAGTTATGCTCAAGAATATATTAATCAAGAAGAATTTGAACCACGAATTAAAGCAATGAAACAAAGTTTAAAAACAATTGAAGAGGAGAAGAAAAGGATATTCGATCAAAAGAAATTAAAACAGGAATTAACTTTGGTTGTAACCAATTTAGAAGACTTTTCTTCCAATATTACATCAAACCTTGATAACGCAGACTGGCTAACTAAACGTGATATTATTAGAACGTTAGTCAAGAGAATTGAAATTAACCTTGAGGACGTAAATGTGGTATTTCGTGTAAAAGAGCTACCAAACTCTCCTGGAAATAATCGAGAAGAAAAGAAAAATTTGCAACATTGTTGGCGGGGTAATGCCAGTGCCCAGACACTGGCATCCAGGTTCTTTTTTTCTAGATTCCAGCGTCGCGCGCTGGAATGACAATAAAGAGCATATGGTTATGCAAGAAGTCTATTTCTTACCCTTAATCAACTCTAAAGCCTTCTTCAAATCTATGCTTTCAATATCTGCATTCTTACCCAAAGCAACGTTTGTTCTATCGCATTTTATATAGAACCCGTACCTGCCTTTGCAGATAAAGATTTCTTTTCCTTTTTCATTAACCCCGAGAGACTTTAACTCTTTGCGTGGACTGTTTGCAATAATTTGTACAACTTCGCTCAATTCTGTATTCAGCACCTCTTTAGAGCTTTTTTTAAGAGAAAAATATCTACCATCATAAAAAATATAGTAACCAAATCGTCCAAGGCCTATTTTTATTTCCTTTCCGGTCTCAGGGTGTTCTCCGATTACTTTTGGCAAGGAAAGTAACTGAGTAGCGGTATTCAGATCAATATCATTAACATTTAGATCCTTTGGTATGGAAACTGTTTTTTTCTTTTTGGACTCACTATTAAACTCAAGGTAAAGCCCAAAAGGACCTTTTTTAATTACTACCTCTTGGCCTGTTATATCATCTACACCTAAACTTTTTGGATATTCTAAATTGTCATTACTACCTGTAATTTCTTTTGTATGGTTGCATTCAGGATAGTTAGAGCATCCAAGGAACACTCCTGCTCGCCCAAAGTTCAATTTTAATATACCATCAGAGCAAGCAGGGCATTTCTTACCTATTTCTTCTTTTCCTTCCTCTGAACAAAACCAATTAACTACCAAATCGTGAATGCCGCTGAAAACTTCATCATGTGTCATTTGCTTGACAGAATTTACATGACCAAAAAATGGCACCCAAAAGTGGCTCAATTCTTTTTTCCAATCTGCATGTCCATTTGAGATTAAATCAAGCTTTTCTTCCATTTGTGCTGTGAAATCATACTCTACACAACGCTGAAAAAAAGTTTCTAAAAATATGGTAACGATCTTACCACGACTGCTTGGAATAAATCTTTTATTATCCAGTGTAACATACTCACGATCCTGCAATACCGAAATAATTGTCGCATAAGTTGATGGACGGCCTATACCGATTTCCTCCATTTTTTTAACGATACTTGCTTCACTATAACGAGGTGGCGGTTGAGTGAAATGCTGTTTTGGCTCAACTGAAATCAGCTTACACGCTTCCCCTTCCTTCATGGCAGGTAGCAGGCCTTCATTTTCGGCTTCCATGTTATCTTGATAGACTTTATAAAAACCATCAAAGAATATACTTGATCCACTTGCTCGCAGAATCACTTTCTGATCAGTAGAACTAATTTCAACTACCACTTGATCAAGAATCGCCGATTCCATTTGACTTGCAATGGTTCTTTTCCAGATTAAATCGTACAATTTAAATTGCTCTGGCGTTAAGTAATCCTTAATACTACCCGGCGTTCTATTGATATCAGTTGGACGAATTGCTTCATGTGCTTCTTGAGCATTTTTGACCTTTTTTACATATTTACGAGGAGACTGTGGTAAATATTTATCACCATATAACGACTTAATTGACCCTCGAATTGAGTTTATAGCCTCATCTGCAATATGAAACCCATCTGTACGCATGTAAGTTATCAACCCTACAGTTTCACCACCAATATCGATACCTTCATATAAATTTTGCGCTATGCGCATAACATTTTTCACATTAAAATACAGCTTATTCACTGCATCTTGCTGTAGAGTAGAGGTAATAAATGGAGGAAGCGGATTTCTCTTAACTTGCTTGCGTTCTACTGTGCTTACAGCATATTGCCTTGATTCAATCTCCCTGACTAAGTTCTTTGCTTCTTCTTCATTTTTAATATCAAATTTTTCTAGCTTCTTATTGTCATAGTGACTCAGCATAGCAAAAAAAGCCTCATCTTTGCTATTTTGCATTTCTGCCTTTATGCTCCAATACTCCTGTGTTATAAACTTACTGATTTCATCTTCTCGTTCGCATATAAGCTTTAATGCAACAGATTGAACTCGCCCCGCAGATTTGCTTCCCGACAATTTTGTCCACAGCAGCGGTGACAAGCTAAATCCAACTAGATAATCCAAAGCTCTGCGTGTTTGCTGTGCGCGCACTAAGTCCATATTAATTTCACGTGGATTCTTTATTGCTTCTTGAACTGCTCTCTTTGTTATCTCATTAAAGACTACTCTATAAATGTTGTTTTCATTACTGATTGCTTTCTTTTCTTTTAATGTCTCTATCACATGCCAAGCCATTGCTTCCCCTTCTCTGTCTGGGTCTGTTGCAAGATATATATCTGATGCTTTACTCGCTGCTTTTACTAACTCTTTTATATACTTTTCTGCTTTTTCAATGGTTTCATACTTTATAGCAAAATCATTATCCGGATCGACAGAACCGTTTTTTGCTGGAAGATCCCTCACATGTCCAAAGGATGCAGCTACTTTGAACTCTTTACTTAAATATTTGCCTATTGTCTTTGCTTTCGCAGGTGATTCAACTATTAATAATGCCATATTGTTAATTATTTTAGTATTTAAAGATAATATGTTGAGAAATATACGATGAAAAGTAAAAAAATATTTTAATAGGTCTTGTGAATTTTACAGAGTAGGTTGTTCATGGTTTCCAGAAAACCCTTGGACCTTGCTATTTTCAAGTGAATTTGAAGGTCTATTACAATAGTATATGATTGCAGCAGCAACCAGACAACAAGCTCCAACTGCTATTCCCACTGCTATAGCTAACCCAAGAAAGGTTTACCTGAAGGATAGAATAGGTTATAATGGCATATTAAAGAGATGAAAAATGCCAAGCCCATATAGTGAAGACCTCAGAGAACGAGTTCTCAAAGCAGTTGATGAAAAAACAATGACGATAAAAAGAATTAGTGAAATATTTAAACTGAATATAAAAACAATATATTTATAGAGGAAAAGGAAAAAAGAAACAGGAAACATAAAGCCATCTTCAGGCTATCAAAAGGTGACTGAGCCTCACCGGTGGCAGAATCTGGGTCACGAGGTCTTCTTCCTACACTCCATGTAAGAGCAGACAGTGCCTCAAAAGAACTGCCACCTATCCACTCTGAGAAGTTATTATCTTCTCTTGCTTTCAACCAAGTAATACTTATTCATATCATCTGGGTAAGGTCAGTTTGTAAAACTTAATTTGTACGCTTCCTAGTAATTCTGATATAGTTACTTTAGTTAAAGTCTATAAAAGTTTATAAATGGCAACCTTAAGTGTAAGAGAAGCTTTATGCACAGCGATCAGAGAAGAAATGCAAAACGACCCTGACGTGTTGATCATCGGTGAAGAAGTTGCAGAGTATGATGGTGCCTATAAAGTAACAAAAGGATTACTGAAAGAGTTTGGAGAAAATAGAGTGGTTGATACGCCTATTACCGAACATGGATTTGCTGGCCTTGCTGTTGGAGCAGCATTCGCTGGATTAAAGCCAATTGTCGAATTTATGACTTTTAATTTTTCTATGCAGGCTATCGACCAAATCGTGAATTCTGCAGCAAAAACAAATTATATGTCAGGTGGACAACTTGGATGCCCCATAGTATTTCGTGGACCAAATGGCGCTGCAGCAAGAGTTGCTGCACAACACTCTCAATGCTTTGCATCTTGGTATTCGCATATACCGGGATTAAAAGTGATAGCACCTTACTTTGCCTCCGATTGCAGAGGTCTGCTTAAAGCTGCAATTCGTGATCCAGATCCAGTGATATTTCTAGAAAACGAGATAGCTTATGGACATGAGCATGAAGTTTCTGACTCTGAGCTGTCAAATAAAGATTATCTACTTGAGATAGGCAAGGCTGCTGTTATACGGGAAGGAAAGGATGTAACTATCACTGCTTTCTCACTGAAATTAATGGATGCTTTAAACGCAGCAGATTTACTTTCGAGTGAAGGTATAGAAGCTGAAGTTATTGACCTCAGAACCTTAAGACCACTTGACACTCAAACTGTTATTAACTCTATTCAGAAGACTAATAGGTTAGTTAGTGTAGAAGAAGGATGGCCATTTGCAGGAATAGGAGCAGAGCTGTCAGCCGTTGTTATGGAACAAGGATTTGACTACCTTGATGCTCCAGTTATGCGCGTAACTGGCAAGGACATCCCCTTACCTTACGCTGCGAACCTAGAAAAAAAAGCATTACCGCAAGTGGAAGATATAGTTGAAGCCGTGCATCAGGTCTGCTTTAGAAAAAAATAACCCTATTGGTTCTTTTTTGTGTCTCCTGTTCCACATTGGTCCATCAAGGAAGTATTTCCAGTGCTGCCTATACCACCCATTACTTTTGTCACAATAGTTTTAGCACCGAAAAATACAGCACAAAATATACCGAGTGCAAAAAGAGCTGGCCATGGCATTCTACCAAATATCGCAAGCAAAGCTGCACCTATTATCACTACGGTCATAAGCGGTCCGCCTATTCCCCAAACGTAGCCAATAATATTACATATTACTTGAGCAGTTGTATCAGCATTAGTGTCAGCGGCAGCACTCCCAACATGAGAAAAAGAAATAAATAATACTATAAAAAGAATATTAAAAACTTTCCTAGGGTTCATCCCTATACCTTAAATTTAGATATTGCAATTATACCTAAAATACTATAATTTTTAGTAAAGCTAGCATAAAGATTGAATAACAAACGGTGCCACAAAAGTAGTTGACACACAACTGCACGAACATTGTAATATGGCACGATATCACATAGTAAACAATGTCATCCCAGTGCTCAGACACTGGGATCCGTTTTCTTTTTTCTAGATTCCAGCGTCACGCGCTGGAATGACAGCAGTCCTATGTCATACCGCCGCGGTATCTCTAGATCCCGCTAACACGTAGTGGGATGACGAATTGCTTAACCGTCATACCGCCACGAACCGTCATACCGCCGCGGCGCTAACAAGTAGCAACTGTTCTCCCTCGTCATACCGCGATTCATTCGCGGTATCTCTTAGCATAGATCCCGCTAACAAGTAGCGGGATGACGAGATGCCACCGCGAACCGTCATACCGCCACGAACCGTCATACCGCCGCGGTATCTCTTAGCCGCTAACACGTAGCGGGATACTTAACCGTCATACCGCGATTCATTCGCGGTATCTCAGCCGCTAACAAGAGATCCCGCTAACAAGCAGCGGGATGACGATTGTCAGGGTGTCATCCAAGTAGCCTCTTTCTTGTCATCCCAGTGCCCAAGCAACAAGGACAACATTGCAAATTTAGAGTTCAAAAGGGTTATTCCTCGAGAACTACTGCGTCAGAAAGCTGGCGCTGAATTTGTATATAATGTTGATCTTGGAGGTTTTTATGAATAATAGTGAGAGAAAAGAGAAGTTAGAAACTCGCATTCTATCAAGTAGAGGCAGGTCTTTACTTGACCATGAGCTACTGGAACGTACTCTATCTGAATATGCAGAAGGAAGAGAAGTGGCAAAAAGGCTAATTGAGCTCTTTAGTAGTTTAGGAAGGGTAATTAATGCTGATTTTCATGAGCTAAAAAACGTTACAGGAATGAATGATGGAGCAATAGCAAATATCTTTTGTCTGAAAGAGATTTTTGATAGAATACTGAAAGGTAAGTTAAAAAAATTGTCAATTCTTGATAATAGAGAAGAGCTACTAAAATACTTTAAAGCAGCAATAGGGCAGTCACGAAAGGAAAGCTTACGAGTGGTATACTTAGATCGAAGTGGTCATTTAATATATGAGTATATTCAAGACTGTGGAACTATAGACAGAGTACCTCTGTATGTGAGGGAAATAATAAAACAGGGATTACTGATTGATGCAGCATCTGTTGCAATTTCACATAATCATCCAAGTGGAGATATAGAACCATCAAAAGAGGATGAGGATAACACACTTACATTAGCTGCAACCTGCGAAAATGTAGGAATGAAATTGATAGACCATATAATCGTAACACAGAAGAGCCACTTTAGTTTTTATGATAGTGGTTTATTGTAATCTGTAGACCGGAAGGAAAGTTCTCCAACTTTCCTTCTTTTTTTCACTTCATAAATTAAAAAATTCAATATAAGCTTGAACAGCTAAAATTAGTAATAAAAAGTGGAATTAGGCAAAAAAATAAAGGAACTTAGGTTATACTGTGGCTTGACACAAACTGAATTAGGAAAAAGAATAGGTGTTTCATATAGACAGATACAAAGGTACGAAAATGGTTCAAATTGCATTTTAGCCAGTAGACTGTATGACTTAGCAAAAGCCCTATCGATTAATGTTGCTGATTTTTTTACTGATATGCACGCCGACTCACATGAAAGTTACGATGAAGAAATACTAAAACTAGTCAAAGGATATAACGAAATTAAGAGCAAAAGGTTACGTAGTGTAGTTTATATATTGGTAAAATCTTTTTCTCAAAGTGATAATACATAGCTAATATTACCTGATATGTAAAATGACCATACAACATCCTATCGATAAGCAAATAGCTGAAAGAATAAGAAAAAGAAGGCTAATATGTGGTTTTAGCCAAAGGGACTTAGGAAAAAAGCTTGGAATTTCATTTCAGCATATACAAGGATATGAAACTGGAGAGGTAAGGCTTGTAGTTGATAGATTGTATAATTTGGCAGAAGCTTTGTACGTTGATATGTCATATTTTTTTACCAAAGCCTCTGAAGACTTGCATGATAAGGCCTTTCACAGCGATGTAGGCAGCGAAGAAATATCAAGATTAGTAAGAGAATATAGAAAAATTAAAGATGAAACATTGCGTGATATTGTGCATTTAGTGATAAAGGCTATTGCTAACAAATAGTACAAATTTTAAAGTTCAGGTGTTTTTTATAATATAAAACACTTCTACAAGCAATACTAATTAAAGTAAATTATTTATGGTAAATTGGATTAAGTTTTAAAAACCACTTTACTTTGTAATAGTTAACCATTTATTTCTGATATACAAGTAGCTATGTGAAACATAGCCACTTGTCTCCAATCAAGAACGTCCTACGGATGTCGTTTTGTTGTCTTTTAATTTATTCACCCAAGAAAAGGTCTCACTACTTTTAGAATTTTGGTCGCCCCACCTTCCACATCTAGTAAAACTGCCTTTTTCTACTGCTTCTTTAACAGACATTCCACCAAATAAACAACCCTTTCCTACGATTTCTCCTATTTCTTGCAACTCGTTCCACATTTCTTCATCTTCTACCTCAACTTGTACTTGATGATAGTCTTCTGTGTCATGATATACCATTAAATTTAGCTCTCCTAGGCTAGTGCAAAGTGTTACTGTAAAAGCGCTGTTATCGGATATATCTACGTAATTTCTTTTACCGTCTTTCCCGGTTTTGACCTCAACTTCACCATCACCTATTTTTATGATACTACCGCCAAGGTTTAAGTCTCCTTTACTTAAGCCCAAATTTTTTGCACCTTCTACAACTTTGGCAACATCAACTATGCAGCTATGTGAAAATTCAATATAGAAGGTCTTATTATCGATTTCTACATCTTCAACAGTTCCTTCTATAGTAGCGTCTTCTCCAACTTCCCTAAGTTTCTTGAGCCTACTATATATTTGTGGCTCAATTTCTTTTTGCACTTTTTGATACATTTCAGCTATTTTCTTATCAACTTGTACATTAAAATCTGCTCCATGTAAGGCTAACTTTCTGATTATATCTTCTTGTTTATTTTCTTTGAATTCATCACGATACATCTTAAACATTGTAACGTTAGCGAAGCCAAAGCCATCTTCATTGGCAGCATTTATTCTTATTCCTAAGTCCAAAGCTTCATCGATAACTTTACTTAACTCGTTTATATTTTTAGCTGCAATAGCTTTTTCCAGGAATTCATTTAGTTTCATATTTTCATATTCACTTAGTCTTATCCTGCATAAAGCTGATCGAAATGGATTGAGCTCCTCAGGATATGTTAAGACAGGTAATTTACTAATCTTTTTATTTGCTGTTGGAGCAGCTTTTATAAAATTAGGTAATAACCCTTCTTTTGCTATTTGCTCTACTGCTTTTAACATTTTACTAGACAATTTTTTACCATTTATTTTTTTCATTGTAACCCTCACTTAATCTTATTAACATTCAATCATATCGTGATAAATATTATTTAATTGTTAACATTATACGACTTATTGATTTACTGTAAATTATAATAACAAATTTTACGGGCATTTACACTACAAAAACACATCTTGTAAAAATTATTTCAATTTCAATAAAAGTTGGGTATTGTGATTGTAAAGTTGAAAGAAATGGATCTCCTGTCTTACTCCACTGAAAAGTTGAAGAAGCATTGTCAGCTACTTGATGATGAAGAAAAAATAATTCTATATGAGCAGTTGCTAGACAAGGCTAAAGACATACTTGAAAATTCAAGAGATAATGTTTCTGAACTGAAAAAGATCAGTAAAGCTGCTGTAGCAATAGAGGAAACTACCGATAAGCAGTTACTAGAAAAGTTTAATGATGATCACCCGCTAAGAGAAGTGGACATTTTAATCTACTCTCCTCAAGGAAATACTGAATATCTATTCAGCATAGATAACTCATCAGAGCTTTATGATTTAAAAGAAGATAAAGAAAAAGCTCTTTATAATGCAGTAAAGTTAAATGATGTTGAGCTTGTAAAAAAGCTGCTAATGATCCTTTCACCTACAGAAGTAAGTAATTTTGACACGAAATACTTGGAAGAATTGAAAATATTGCTGTCAGGAATTCACAAAGAATTGCAATTATCACAAGATATGAAAAATTATCTTGAGAAGACGATAAAGTTCTATAGTTTTTTATGTAGTAATTTTAACTTACTAGTTACAAATCCTACTGACGTAAAAGCCATAATTGATCTATTTGCTGCTCAACCAAATATTGATTACCAAATAGATAAGCTTCTACTTTCTTTTATTGTAAGAGATGTTGAGGAAAAAAAGCTAAACTCTGAAATTAGTCATATGATAGAACTTCTTGAGCAACACGAAAGATTTGCTGAGCTCGAATACAAGGTTAGAAGATTAAGATCAGAGTTTGCAAGTGGCAAAAGCAGATACTCGGCTGAAGTAATACGAAATAGCATTGCAGAACGAGAAAAAGAGATGAGGGAAATTGAGAAAAAATACGTAAGGCCAAACGATTTAATTAGCAAGAGGCAGAAATTATTAAAGCAGTTACTTTGCTAGCTTTTTCATAAAATTTGTTGTAAATTTGAATAAGAGGTGAAAAGTGCAATTAGGTAAAAAAATAAAACAACTTAGGTTAGATCGTGCTTTGACACAGACCGAATTGGGAAAGAGAATAGGTGTTTCGTATAGACAGATACAAAAGTACGAAAATGGTTCAAATTGTGTTTTGGCCAGTAGATTATATGATTTAGCAAAAGCACTATCGATAGATGTTGCTAACTTTTTTACTGATATGCACACTGACTCACATGAAGCTTATGATGAAGAAATACTAAAGTTAGTCAAAGGATATAACGAAATTAAGAGCAAAAGGTTACGTAGTGCAGTTTATATATTGGTAAAATCTTTTTCTCAAAGTGATAATACATAGTTAATATTACCTGATACGTAAAATGACTATACAACGTCCTATCGATAAACAAATAGGTGAAAGAATAAGGAAAAGAAGGCTAATGTGTGGTTTTAGTCAAAGAGACTTAGGAAAAAAGCTTGAAATTTCATTTCAGCATGTACAAGGATATGAAAGCGGAGAGATTAGGCTTGTAGTTGATAGGTTATATAAATTAGCAGAAGTACTATCGATTGATATGTCGTATTTTTTTACCAAAGCCTCTGAAGACTTACATGATAAGGCCTTCCATAGCGATGTAGGCAGCGAAGAAATATCAAGGCTAGTGAGGGAATATAGAAAAATTGAGGATGAAACTCTGCGTGACATTGTTCATTTAGTGATTAAGGCTCTTGCTAATACAGGCTTTAAAGCATAAATTCTCTCCTTGAGTCGTTGAAGAAAACTTAAACTTTCATTTTCTTCATCATTTTGCTTTTCTTTCACTTTGATGCGTGTAGTTATACCCTACACAAAGTATAATGTTTTAAAAATAAAAACCTGCACCATAAAATATTGAGATTTAGAATATTAACTTATAAAGTCTTTTCGGCAGTTTTAGTGAGGGTTTATTAGCAAGGATGTTGGAGGTTAGCAATGACTATATCTGAAGGTGTAATACAGCGTATAAGGCATAATGATAAGAACGCGATAGGGGGATGATTTTTTGGTCAAGGTGGCTGTGCACCATCCAGCTAAGTTTGATAGCTTAGAAGTAACAAAATTTTTAGTAAATAATAAAGGTGTAAGTTTTAACGCTAAAACTAATGACGAAAACAAGCCTATTTATATTGCAGCTGATTTTTGAAATATCGATATTGTAAAATTTTCTCTTAATAAGGGAGTAGAAGTTGGTACAAAAGGTAAAAACAATTGGACTCCTTTGCATTATGCTACCAATAAAGGATATCTAGGAATTGTAAAGCTTCTAATAGAAAAGCAACAACAAGAATCATTTATTAATAATTCTAATATTAATAATTCTAAAACTACAGATCAGTCTACTATGCTGCCAAGGAAGGCCATTTACCATCTGTAGAATTTCTCATAGAAAAAGGAGCAAGAATTGATATTAAAAATTCCAATAATAGATCACCATTGGAACTTGCAAATGATGGAGGACATGAAGAAGTTGAAAATTTACTAAGAACCTGTCTTGAAAGGACTTAAGTAGCTAATTTAGTAAGCATAGAAGTATAGCCTTTCTTATAATAGTCCGAATGCGATAAGATATGTGTTAGCAGGCCAAATGTTGTTTTTTTACATTTTTAAGATAAGAAGTGGATAGCTGAACTTGTTTTTTATACAGCATTTCTTATATTGATCAAATCTTTCAATTGATTATTGCTAAATTCTGTAATCCAACTCTCGCCGCTACTTATAGTTAAGTTTGCTAACTCTTTCTTACTTTGAATCATCTCATCAATACGCTCTTCAAAAGTACCTGTTGAAAGTAGCCTGTACACCATAACATTACGTTCTTGCCCAATACGGTACGCTCTATCTGTTGCTTGTGCTTCCACTGCTGGATTCCACCATAAATCGTAATGTATTACATGGTTTGCTGCTGTTAAATTAAGCCCTGTTCCACCAGCTTTTAAAGATACTATGAGAATATTTGATCGAAATGAGTTTTCAAAATCATTAACCATTTTGTCTCGTGCTTTACGGGATAAACTTCCATGCAAAAATGGCACTTTTGATTCAAACTTTTCTTCAAGTAGCCTAGCTATAATCTCACCCATTTCAGTGTATTGAGTAAATATCAATGATTTTTCTGCAAGCTCACTAATTCCTATCAATATCTCTTCTAGCATCTGCATCTTTCCTGACTGTTCAATACTTGCACGCTTTTTCTTGCCAAAATGCGATGGATGGTTACAAACTTGCTTTAAAGCATTGATAAGCTTAAGAATTAGACCCTTACGCTCAATTCCTTCACTCTTTTCTATCTTTTTCATAGTTGTGTTAACTACTTCTTGATAAAGTGCTGTTTGCTCTGGAGTTAGAGAACAATAACGATTATTTTCAATTTTATCTGGTAGATCCTCTATAATGCTTTTATCACTTTTTACCCTACGTAGCATAAAGGGATGAGTAACTTTCATGAACTTCTCTAGACAAACTTTGTCTCTCGCTTTTTCAATTGGTGTTGCAAAATGAGTTTTAAATTCCTTAGGAGTACCAAGGTAATATTTATTAGTAAAATCAAAAATACTCCAATATTCTAGTAGCCTATTTTCAACAGGTGTACCACTCATTGCTATTCTATTTTTTGCTGCAATAGCTTTTATAGCTTTGCTCTGTTCACTGTGGGGATTCTTTATATTTTGGGCTTCATCAATCACGAGCAAAAACCATCCTACTCTGTTAAGCTCTTTTTTATCACGACGCGCAAGACCATAGGATGTGAGAGCTACATCATAATCATTTGCCAATTCTCGATTTTGTCCATGATAGATAAAAAGCTTTAATTCTGGTGCAAAACGTTCCATCTCTCGTTGCCAATTGCTTAATATGCTTGTTGGTGCTACTATCAAGACTTTATCTTCATCTAAAAATCCTGCATTCTTACAGTATAAAATGGCTGCAATAACTTGTAGTGTTTTACCAAGACCCATGTCATCAGCAATTATACTACCAAATCCCGTCTCTATGTTCTGCACAAGCCAACTAAATCCACGTTTTTGATATGGACGTAACTGTGCTGTTAGGTTACTTGGTACATCAACAGGTACATAAGTGTTAAGCTTTTCAAATAGGCTTTTAATCTGCTGATCAAGTCCTACCTTTGCTCCATCTAGTTCACCTCCTAAAGCAGCTTGCATCAGCTCTGCTTGACTCAAGTGTTCAGGTAACTTATCAAATTTTTTCAGTAGAGCTTCTACCTCCTTATCATCCAAAAGCACATATTGGTCTATAATCTTTATAAGTCCACGAGAATCTTTCAGTAGCTTTTTAAATTCTGTAATGCTTATCTCTTTATCACCTATCGCTATTTTCCAATCAAACTTCAATAATTTTTCAAGCGTTAAGAAACTTTTCCGATCTTCTTCAATTTTGCCTTTAGCAGATAAATTAAGACTCAACTTTGGCTTTAGGATTTTTTCCAGTGATTTTGGTAAGATAACTATAACGCCAATTGCTTTTAACACCGGCAAGATATTTAAAAACAATGGTGCAAAATCATCTAAGCTAAACAGTAATCTACTGCTGTCGTCAATCGATCTTTCTAGCTCAGGTATGTATTCGGACAGCATTCCCATATCAGATAAAATGCTCAGTTTTGTGCTGCAGTTAGACAATGCTTTTTTCAGCTTTATTATCGATTTTCCATCATCTAAAGATACCTGTATATCAAGCTCAAATCTTTCATAATAATCTTTTACCATTAAGTAAAGTTTGTATGGTTTATCTGTTAAATAAAGCCGTGATGACCAGAGATTAATTGCTTGAGGTATTTCTCTGTTGCTAAACTCACTAAACTTGTATGCTGATCCAGTAAAAAATAATGCAAAGATGTGCTTGTCTCTATACTTGTCCATTGATGAAGGAAAGGTATTCTTTTCTCTATACTTATCAAGTGCTGCAGGAAAATTATTTGCCATGTATTCCAAAAGGATTAAAGAAATTGCAATATTAACCTGTTCTTCAGGCTCTATAGAAGTTTTCTGATATTGAATTAGCAGAGGTGGACACATAGATGATATTTTTCTATGAATTTCTTTGACTGATTCATTAAACAACGCAGGGATCCACCTAATTATGAATTCTTCTCTTTTATTTTGTAGTATTTGTGGTACTAGTGCTGATTTTTCCATGAGCATACGTGCAAACTGTGAAATCATATGCATGAAGCGAAGCTCAGGATTAAGCTTATGAAGCAATGAAATAGGAATATCGTTTAAAAATTGTGCTATATTCCTCGAAACACTTTCGCTGAGCATAAATGAATTAGCTATACCATTGCTTACTTGAATAACTTGGTATTGGTCATTGATAAATAATTGAAATGTTTGCCAGTGTTCAATACTTCCCCATTTGCTAGTAAACAATTCTTCTTCCGATAGCTTTTTCTTGGAAGAGTAGAAAGAATTTCCCGTAGGATATTTTTGCCAATGCTTGTAAGCTATTTGCAGAATACTGTGAAAATTTTTTTCAAAAAAGAGTGGATTATTCGTCAAGATATTTTCGATACAGCTAGCAAGGTTAGGAATAGTCGATAGATCAATATCATTTAAGTTTACTTGGTCATATACTTTAACTTTAGAAGACGATTTAAATAGATCATTAATTTTTAGAATACTTTGAATGTTTTCTAATTTTCCATTTCCAAAATCATCAATCAGCGACAACAAGTCACAATTATGAATATTGAAAATTACGAAAGGGTTTTTATCAATTTCTGCAGCAATAAGATAAATTACAGCAGCAATATGTTTACAAGGCATAGCCCAATCAGGACAATTGCAACTTGCGTTCATTTCTTCCCAATTCGAAGGAAATAATTTAATACCTGAGTCGTTAAGCTTATCAAACAAAAGTGTTGGTAATTGTCTATTTATTAATTTAGGCAATATAGAGGGCGAATTTTCAATAATACAACGGATAGCTGATGAATTTAATTCATTGAGTGTTATTTTAACTTTATATGGATGAGGTCTTGAACCACTAACTTTGGCTGTAATTGTATTGCCGTTGATTTGAATACCAAAAGCTCGACCAGTATTAGCATAAGTTCTACCACGTGAAAGGTGGTTATCGTAATCAACTTCACTGAAAGATTGAAGCCATTTCTTACCCCACCATGTTCTCCCGTAAATAGACATTATATATATTTTAGCCTAAATAAACTCAAGTAATCTAACATAAATCACTACAAAATGCCAAGAAAACAACAGAAAAGGCAATATGAAAACCTTTTTTTCTACAGTCTCTTCATTTTTTGTGATTAAAAATTATTTTAACTTTTTTTTAGAAAATCTCGGAAAAAGTAGTAAGAAATCCGGTATATATATAATAAAGGGGCATTGTTTCAATGAGGTTAGTTTACCTCTACGCGCTTCAAACACAAAAGTTTCAAATAAATGTCAATCCTAACACTAGACCTCGGCAAGCAAACTGGCTGGGCAATTCTGACAGATGGAGTAATTGAAAGTGGAAGCAAAAGTTTTCATGGTAGTCGTTTCAGTGGTGGTGGCATGTGTTTCTTGAATTTTCGTAATTGGCTTAATTCTTTGAGAGACATTTCTGCAGTGTATTTTGAGGAAGTAAGAAGACATCTAGGAACTGATGCAGCTCATTGCTATGGTGGTTTTCTTGCAGTGCTGTCTGCTTGGTGTGAAGAACATCATGTGCCATACAAAGGTGTTAATGTTAAAACTATAAAACGCTTTATAGCAGGCAAAGGCAATGCAAGTAAGAGTGAAGTTATTGAAGCGATACGTGAAAAAGGTTTTTCACCTCGAGATGATAATGAAGCGGATGCTTTAGCATTAATGTTCTACGCTATGAATTTCAGTAAAGATTTTAATGTATTAAAAATACCATAAAAAGTGGGTCCTTTCAGCCATAATGGCGGGTTTGGTGGGTTTGACCTCAGGCCTTTTCTAGTGTTAGACATATTTTGAATATTAACTTTTTAATTATTAAGGATTTAAATTATATGAATTTAGCAATCCACTACTATCCTGTTGAAAACCTCGTCGAATATAAGCGTAATCCTCGTAAAAATGATGACGTAGTAAATAGAATGTGTGCTTCAATCAGGGAATTCGGCTTTCGTATACCAATAGTTGCAAAAAGCGATGGTACTGTGGTTGATGGTCATTTAAGACTTAAAGCAGCAAGAAAACTTGGTATAGAAAGTATTCCTGTGGTTTTAAGTGATAATTTAAATGAACCACAAACTAAAGCTTTTCGGTTACTTGCCAATCAATCAGCTAATTGGGCAAAGTGGGATGATGATCTTTTAAAGGTAGAAATTCAAGAGCTAGAAGATTTGCAGTTTGACCTTAAAATGACAGGATTTGAATTGGAAAAAGTTCAACGGTTTCTCGATGATTTTGATGGTGAAAAAGAAGACCTTTCTGACTTAGTTGTTGATGACAAAAAGGTAGAAATAACAAAACCAGGTGATCTATGGATTTTAGGTGATCATCGAATCTATTGTGGTGATAGCTCTGTAGTTGAATCATATAAAGCGCTGTTAGATGATAAAATGGCAGACATTACTGTTTGTGATCCTCCATATAACGTTGATTATGGTAGCAGTCAAGAAAGAGAGGATAAAAAGATACTAAACGATAATCAAGGTGAAAAGTATGAGCTTTTTCTCTATGATATTTGTACTCATATTTTAGCATATACTAAAGGTGCAATTTACATCTGTGCATCATCATCAGAGTTTTCAACGTTGCAAAAAGCATTTGAGGAAGCGGGAGGAAAATGGTCAACTTTTATCATTTGGGCGAAGAATCACTTTACGCTAGGAAGATCAGATTATCAAAGACAATACGAAGCAATGCTCTATGGATGGAAAAGCGGCAATAAACGTGAGTGGCATGGAGGTAGAAATCAAAGTGATCTGTGGTTTTATGATAAGCCAACACACAATACACTACATCCAACGATGAAGCCAGTAGAGCTAATGGAAAAAGCAATAGTAAACAGCAGCAGATCAGGAGACATAGTACTTGATCCATTTAGTGGTTCTGGCAGCACACTAATTGCATGTGAGAGAACAGGAAGAATTTGCAGAACAATAGAGCTAGATTCAAAATTTGTAGATGTCACCATAAAACGTTGGCAAATATACACAGGTAGGGAGGCAATTCTTTCTGGTACTGGCAAAACTTTTGCAGAAATTCAAGAAGAAAATTCGTAAAAAGGAGCAAAAAGAGAGGAGGAAAAGAGTGGAAAAAATCACACAAACGGAATGGGCAAGAGAGATAGGAGTTTCAAAGCAATATGTCTGTTATTTAGTAAAAAAAGGAATAATTGAGTTGGAGAATGGTTTGGTAAATAGAGAACAAGCAAATGAAGCAGTGGCAGCAATACGAGATCCAAGTCAGCCACTGAGGAGGAAAAATCCAGAAAACGAAAATACAAGTAACCTCTCCACAATGTTGCTAAAAACGCGAATAAAAAATGAGATGGAACGTGGCAAATTGCTTGAGGCAAAAGCTAAGGCTGAGATAGGAGAACTTGTAGCAGTAGAAGAAGTAAAAAGTGAGGCATTTAACGTAGCAAGAGTTGTCCGTAATAATTTGCTTAATATTCCAAATAGAGTTTCAGCACTGCTTGCATCACTGAGTGACACTGAAAAGATTCATATGGCGCTAACCGAAGAGATTACAAACTCATTACAAGAATTATCTAATATTAAGTTTTAAATAATGTCTGCTAACTTAAGTTTAGAATTAATAAAGTGTCTCATTAATCAGCAAGGAGTGGATGTAAATGTTAGAGGATTAAATGGAAAGACACCGCTACATTATGCAGTAGAAATTAACGAGCTTAGTATGGTTGCGCTCTTACTAAATAGGAAAAATATTAATCCACTGATCACTGATGATGATGGTAAAAGTGCGCTCTCTTGTGCAAGAGAAGAGATATTACAAGCACTAATCAATCACAAATATGGATTGGAGAAAGATAGCTTACTTCATTTAGCTGCGATGTTGAATGAAGCAAATGCTGTAAGGTTTTTACTCAACAAAGGAGTTAATGTTAATGAGCAGAATGCTTTACTACATACACCGTTACATTTAGCGGCAGGAGCTGGACATGAAGGGATAGTAGAAATTTTAATTAGAGAAGGAAATGCGGATAAAGATGTTCTTGACGTGAGAAATCATGCAGCAATGCATTATGCAGTAAACAACAAGAAGCTAGAAGTAGTAAAATTACTTTCAAATCTTGGTGCGAATGTCAATATAGCTGGTAGCGGCAGAAATGCAATGAAATTATCTCCTTTGCACGTAGCTATAAGTGGCAGTAATTACGACGAAAGAGACTTATGTTTAGATATTGTAAGATGCTTAATAAATGTTCCTAATGCTGGAGTTAATTTACAAGACTATGAAAATAAAACACCACTACATTACGCTGAAAGACTTAAAACAGTAGAAGTATTACTAACCCGAGAGGATATAGATCCTTTGATTAAAGATGATAATGGCAAGACACCATTTTGTTATGCGAAAGAAGAGAACAAATCTGAAATAGTAAAAGCTTTAATAAGTAATAGGTATGGAGTAGAGAAGAACAATTTACTTCACTTAGCAGCAAAAAAAGGATATGGGGAGATTCTAGGGGCGATTTTAAAAGAAGGAGTTGAAGTAGATGTTTTAAACGATCAAGGAGAATCAGCAGTATATCTTGCTGCAATAAATAGGCATTTTAATATAGTAAAATTACTGCTAAAGAAAAGAGCAGATGCTACAGATGTTTTTGAGTACGCAATAACAACAAATAACGTAAAACTGGTAAAGTTACTAAACAAGGAAAAGGATATAGTTTTATTTGGAAAAAATGACAACTTTCCAACATTTCATTTATTGAGCAATAAATATTTTGAAGAAAGGAAAATAGCAGACAAAAAAATAAAGAAATGCATCAATATCATCTGTGTTTCTATAACAGTATGTGCAATAGCGATAGTGGGAATTTACCCTAACATTATAGCTGCGGTAATGGTGGGAATAGTTGCACTCATAGCTGCAATAATAATGAGTAATTTAATTCAGAAGTATATAGAAGAAGCGCTTGAAAAGAAAATGTTTATTGAACTCGAAAGTGAGAAAACAAGTAGTCCTAATTTAAGTGATGTGGAAATATCATCTAATGATGGTGAAGAGCTAGCAATATGATATACGCCACATCTTTTTCTGAAGGTTTAAAACCAGATCCAGAGCTTAAAGTATCAGAGTGGGCGAATGAGTATCGAGTTTTAGCAGCAACTGCAGCATCAGAGCCAGGTAAATGGAGAACGGAAAGAACTCCTTATTTAAAAGAAATCATGGATTCACTTTCTCCGTCCTCACCAGCAGAAAAAGTAGTATTCATGAAAGGAGCGCAGATTGGGGGAACAGAAGCTGGTAACAATTGGATAGGCTATATCATCGATCAAACACCAGGTCCAATGTTAGTTGTGCAGCCAACAGTCGAAATGGGAAAGCGTTGGTCAAAGGGAAGATTTGCGCCACTGATTGAAAGTACACCATGTTTAAAAAGTAAAGTAAAAGACCCAAGATCAAGAGATTCAGGCAATACTGTGCAGAGTAAGGAATTTCCAGGTGGAATAGTAGTAATAACTGGAGCAAACAGCAGTGTAGGACTGAGATCTATGCCAGTAAAGTATCTCTTTCTTGATGAAATAGATGCCTATCCAGGAGACTCAGGTGGAGAAGGAGATCCAGTTTTACTCAGCATAGCTCGTACCAATACATTTGCACGGCGAAAGATTTTTTTAGTATCAACACCAACGATTCATGGAATAAGCAGAATTGAGAAAGAATTTGAAGCAACAGATAAGAGATACTTTTTTGTACCATGTCCACATTGTAATTATTACCAAATATTAAAATGGCCACAAATTAAATGGGAAGATAAAAATCCAAATACAGCACACTATATGTGTATAGAATGTGGTAAAAAGATAGAAAATCATCAAAAGACAGAGATGCTTGAGCGTGGAGAATGGAGGCCTACTAATAGAGTAAAAGGTGAGAAAAAAGGATTTCATCTTTCAAGTCTTTATAGTCCAGTTGGCTGGTATAGTTGGCAACAAGCAGTAGAGGATTTTCTGCATGCAAAGGAAAGTGAACAATTACTGAAAGTTTGGATCAACACAACGCTTGGAGAAACCTGGGTAGATAAGGGAGAAGTACCAGACTGGAAGCAATTATTCAACAGAAGAGAATTTTTTCCCGTAGGCACAGTACCTAAGAGAGAAGTGGTACTTACTGCAGGTGTTGATGTTCAAAAAGATCGTTTAGAAGTAGAAGTTGTAGCCTGGGGAAAAAGCCGTGAAAGTTGGTCAATAGACTACCAAGTATTTGAAGGAGATACTGGGGGTGGAGAAGTATGGAGAAAACTCTCTGAGCTCTTAAATCATCATTTTATTGGTGAAAATGGTCTTGAATATATGATAAGTATGATGGCGGTTGATGCTGGGTATGCAACGCAGGAAGTATATAACTGGGTAAGAGGTCATCAAGGCTCTGGAAGAGTAATGGCAGTAAAAGGTGTAAATAAAGCACTAGTACCACTTAGCAGTCCAAGTAGAGTAGATATAACAGTTGGTGGTCAAAAGCTAAAGAGAGGAATAAAGCTCTGGCCAGTTGGAGTATCGATATTAAAGTCAGAGCTTTTTCAATTACTTAATATTTTAAAAGAAGAAGAGGGAAAAGCTCTACCTGGATACTGTCATTTTCCGGAGTATGCACCTGAATATTTTAAACAGCTAACTTCAGAGCAATTAGTCAGCAAAGTGGTAAAAGGATACACCAAACAAGAGTGGCAAAAGGTAAGAGAAAGAAATGAAGTACTGGATTGCCGAATTTATGCGAGAGCAGCATCTATTGCGCTTGGAATTGATCGTTGGCCAGAGAGTAAATGGAATAGTTTGAGTGGAAAAATGGAAAGCAAAAAGCCTAAAAAAGTAAGACAGAGTAAGTGGCTTGGTAATCAAAATGTACAGTGAAAAATATTTAACTCAAGTTGAGAAAGCAATTCAAAAACTGCAAAGCGGAGAAAGAGTTGTCTCAATTGCATATGGTGACCATGTTGTGCGGTACGGGGAAGTTCAAATAAAGGATTTATTGGAGCTCAGGCAACGAATAAAAGCGGGGTTAAAAGTTGCAGGCATGAGGCCAAAGAGGAAAATTGTTTTTTCAACGAGTAAGGGAATTTTATAAATGCTGCTCAAAACCTTCAAGCAATTATTTAACAAACCAAAGATAAAAAGCTCTGCATGGGATGCAGCAGGCTCAGGAAGAAGATTTTTTCACTTTCAACCAGAGTTAGGAAGTATAAACAATTTGCTGTCTCAAAACCTTGAAACTTTACGTAGTAGATCACGTGATATGGTGAGAAAAAATCCATATGCAGCAAATATCATTGATACAATAGTAAGTAACTCTATTGGAACAGGAATAAAACCACAATCAAAAGCAAGAGATGGAGAATTTCGAAGGAAGGTGCAAGAATTATGGCTAAGATGGACAGATGAAGCAGACAGTAGTGGAGTAAGTGATTTTTATGGATTACAAGCTCTAGTATGTAGGAGTATGATAGAGGGAGGAGAATGTTTTGTACGTCTGCGGATCCGAAAACCTGAAGATGGTCTATGTGTACCTCTGCAATTACAAGTACTTGAGTCTGAACATTTAGACAATAAGAGCAATCAAACACTTGCAAATGGCAATATTATTCGTAGTGGCATTGAATTTAACCGACTTGGTCAAAGAGAAGCATATTACTTATTTAGAGAGCACCCAGGTGAAGGTTCGTTTGGAGAATCAGTTAGAGTACCGGCAAATGATGTTTTACATATCTACAAACCTTTAAGACCTGGGCAAATTAGAGGAGAGCCATGGCTTTCTAATATACTGCTAAAGCTTTATGAACTTGATCAATATGATGATGCAGAGCTGGTAAGAAAGAAAACTGCAGCAATGTTTGCAGGGTTTATTACAAGACTTGATCCTGAGGCAAATATTTTAGGAGAAGGCGAAGCGAATGAGCAAGGAGTAGCATTATCAGGTTTAGAGCCAGGAACAATGCAGCTTTTAGACCCAGGAGAAGACATAAAATTTTCAGAACCGTCAGATGTTGGAGGAAGTTATGAAGCGTTTATAAGACAGCAACTCAGGGCAATAGCAATAGGCACAGGAATAACATATGAGCAGCTAACAGGAGATTTAACAAGCGTTAAATTATTCATCCATTCGGGCAGGGTTGATAGAGTTTCGCAGAAGGTGCGCAATGTTACAGCATAACGTGATAGTGTTCCAGTTTTGTAGACCTATTTGGAATAGATGGCTAGAATTAGCAGTGCTTTGTGGAGAACTGAGTATAGATGAAAAAGTAGTAAAAGCAGCGAAAGAAGAAGTAAAATGGATACCACAGGGATTTGATTGGGTGGATCCACTGAAAGACCAGCAATCGCAGCAAATGGCAGTAAGAAATGGATTTAAGAGTCGATCGGAAGTAGTATCAGAAATGGGTTACGATGTTGAAGAAATAGATCAAGAAATAGCAGAAGATCAAAAACGTGCAAATAGTCTCAACTTAATGTTTGACTCTGATTGTAAAGGATTATGATGCTCTTAGGAAAACCATTAATGCTTGAACCAAGGAGTTTTGAGCTATTGTCATTAAACAATCAAAAACATCCCACGTTTAAAAACATAAAGCACTCCATCAAAAGTAACGTAGAAAGAACTGCAATTATAGCAATACATGGAATCTTGACTAAAAAACCAGGTGCGTTTGATGAAATGCTCGGGATGACATCATATGAGCAAATAGAAGAACAAATTAAACAAGCATTAGCAGATAGTAGCATAGAGACAATTATGCTGGAAATAGATAGCCCCGGAGGAGAGGTAAACGGTATATTTGACCTAGCTGATTTTATTTATGAATCAAGAACAAAAAAGAGAATTATTGCAATAGCAAATGATGATGCATATTCTGCTGCGTACGCTATAGCCTCTAGCGCTGAAAAGGTATTTGTGAGTAGAACTTCAGGAGTAGGAAGTATTGGAGTAATAGCAAGTCACATAGATCAAAGTAGGTTTGATGAAAAGCAAGGTATTAAGTACACCACAATCTTTGCTGGTAGTCGAAAGAATGATTTAAACCCACATGAGCCAATGACGTCTGAAAGTCTGGAAAGCTTACAAAAAGAAGTAGACCGACTATATGAAATGTTTTTGCAGCTAATAGCAAGGAACAGAGGTCTTTCAATTGAAAAGATTCGATTAACAGAGGCAGGGCTATATTTTGGGGAGAAAGCAGTAGAAATAGGCCTTGCAGACGGAATGACAATTCTTTCATCTATTAATAAAAACAGGAGTATTACTATGAATGAACAAACTACAAATGACCTAGAAACTGATAATTTAACCAAGTATCGTACTGAAGTTCTTGAATTAATACGTTTATGTAATTTATCGAAGATGCCAGAAAAGATAGGAGAATTTATTGAGCAAAGTGTAAGTGTTGAGCAAGCTAGGGAAGTTTTAATGGAATTACTTGCAGAGAGAACAAAGAAGACAGAGATACTGAGTGCAATACCACAGAATTCAGGAGAAGAATTGATGATGCAGGTAGCGAAAAGTCGTAGGAGTTAAAGTATTTTTATAACCGCCGTATATAGCATTGATAAAAGCGGCGGTAAGCAGTTAAGGAGAGAAATTTATGAGTTGTATAAGCGAACAAAATAATCTGGGTGACTTATTAAAGTATGAGACATCAAGTCTATATTCAAGAGATCAGATAACAGTAGCAAAAGGGCAGAACCTAAAGCTTGGTACAGTAGTGGCTCTCGATAAAGATAGCATGGTTAAGATAATAAATCCAACTGCCACAGATGGTACACAAACAGCGATAGGTGCAGTAGTAAGTGATGTAAATGCGACAGAAAATGCTAAAGCAGTAATTATTACTCGTGGTGCAATACTAGCAGATCATGCAATTGTGTGGCCAGCAAATATCACTGAAGAGCAGAAAGCTGCAGCAATAAAGCAACTTGAAGGACGAGGGATCATCATCCGCAAGGGAGCTTAAAAAAACTATTAAAAACACAAAAGGGGGAAAGTAAAAAATGCAAAATCCATTTACAAATACAGCATTTAGCATGACGGCACTAACAAATGCGATGAATATATTGCCGATAAATTATGGACGAGTTGAAAATCTAAATTTGTTTCCAAGTAGGTCAGTAAGATTTAGACATATTACCATAGAAGAACACAACGGAGTATTAAGTTTATTACCAACGCAAGTACCAGGGGCGCCAGCAACAGTAGGAAAAAGAGGAAAAAGAAAGGTAAGAACATTTACGATTCCACATATTCCGCATGATGATGTAGTGTTACCAGAGGAAGTACAGGGAATAAGGGCATTTGGATCAGAAAGTGAACTGAAAGCGCTGGCAGATGTAATAACTGACCATTTACAGCTAATGAGAAACAAACACGCAATAACATTAGAGCATTTACGAATGGGAGCGCTGAAAGGAATAATTTTAGATGCTGACGGGTCAGAATTATTAAATCTGTACAACGAATTTGAAATTACACCAAAAGTAGTAAATTTTGCCCTTGGAACAGCAACAACAGATGTAAAGCGTAAGTGTCTGGAAGTACTCCGGCATATAGAAGATAATCTAAGTGGTGAATATATGACCGGAATTCATGCCTTGGTAAGCCCTGAGTTTTTTGATGCATTAACTTCGCATAGTAAAGTGAAAGAAGCATATGAAAGATGGCAAGAAGGAGCAGCGCTAAGGAACGATATGATACCAATTCCCACTATACAAAGAACAGATAGAAGATAATGGAAAAAAAGCTATACTAAAGTAAGTGAAATAGCGAGGTTTAAATGGCATTAAGGTCAAAACTATTAGACGAAAAAGTTGTAAATTTGGCGAAAGAAATGTTAAAAAAGGTCAGAAATAATGCATATGTTTCAAAAAAGTTACAAGCGGTAATAGCAGGAAAAGAAAGTAGTATAAGCGCTGTAGCAAGAATATGTAAAATTTCAAGGACTGCTTTGACTGAATGGATAAAGCATCTAAAATTTGGTAGAGTAGAAAAACTATTTGCCCCGTCTCAGCGGCGAAGAAAAAGCAAATTAAACAAAAATCAACGTAAGCAAATTGAAATATGGGTAGAAAAAAATCCAAATATTACTATTAAGGAAGTGCGAATAAAAATCTCAGAGGAATTTGACCTAAACATCGGTAAATCAACAGTGCACCGTGAGATACAAAGGATGAAATTTTCTTACATAACACCAAGGCCAATGCACCATAAACAAGATAAAAACAAGCAAGAAGAGTTTAAAAAATACTTCAATAAAATAGTCAATTCCCACCCTGAAAAGGAGGTATTTTTTTGATGAATCACGATTTGGAACTCATTCAAAAATCGGACACGGATGGTTCAAAAAAGGGATCAGAACGCAGGTTAAAATAAAAATCGGTAGACAAAATTTCTATATCTACAGTGCGGTAAATCCAAGAAGTGGTAAGGAAATTAGCCTACTTGCTCCATATGTAAACACTGATTGTATGAATATATTTCTGGAGCAGATGTCGAAAGATTTAGGCACGAAAGAAGCCTTTCTTGTAATGGATTGTGCAAGTTGGCATAGATCAAAAAGTTTGAAATTTCAGGAAAACATTACCATTATATACTTGCCTCCTTATTCACCTGAACTGAATCCTGTTGAGAGGTTGTGGCAATATATCAAACACAATACTTTACGCAACAGAGTCTACGATACCATAGGCTTACTTGAAGATGTTGTGTGTAATTTTATTGTCAGTATTTCCAGCACTACTATTAAACGAGTTTGTAATGTTTCTTATTTGTTCGATTAGTAATGGAATTTGGTATGAGGTCAGGATTTACGTTCTGCGGAATCACATTTGAGGAATATAGAGGGCAAGCAACTGATCCTGAAGGAGCCGTGAGAAGATTTATTGACAAAGATACAGGGCACTGTTTTCCACTAGGAACAGCGAGCACATTTACAACATATTTTGCACCAGCAGACTTTAATGAGACAGTAAATACTCTTGGACAGCCACTCTATGCAAAACAAGAACCAAGGAGGTTTGATAGAGGAACTGATTTACATACGCAGTCAAATCCTCTGCCAATGTGCCATAGACCTGGCGTATTAGTAAAAGTCGCTATAGCATAACATACTGGTAGAGTAATTACAAGTTGGTGAGGCACAGAACGACTCTACCGGTATGCGCTTTCTTAGCATGTAAAGGTTAGTATATCAAAAAGAAATATGCAAGAGAATATTAAGCGATTATTGGAGGATTGTTTTAAGCATCTAGGAGTGGAAGCCATATATTGTAATCGAAATAAGGAGGGTATTCGTAGAATAAAAGTGCTAATAAAACGTCCTGAGACTACGTACTCTCTAGGTGCAGATGGAGCATTAACTCAGCAAATTGCTTCTGTAGAAATACGTGATCAGGACGTTACTTCCTTTAGCATAGGCGATTATATCAAGATTGAAAAAAGGTTCTACAAGATTTTTGAACCACCGTTAAAAGATTCTTCGAGTGAAATATGGAAAATTGAAGCAATAGAAAGTGTTTGATATTAAAATTAGTAACAATATTAATGAAATAATCTCCACTATTGAAAGAAAAGAGCAGAAAATAAAACTGGCAGCTATAAAAGCGTTAAACAAAACGGCACTATGGTTAAAAGCGCAAGCAGCTAAGGAAATCAGTGAGGAAAAGCAGATAAAATTAAGTTTGATAAGAAAGAGATTAAGAATTTTTAAGGCGAAAACTAGCAGATTAGACGTGTTGATTAGAGCAAATCTCTATGGCATTAGAGCATCGACAATTGGCAAGATACAAAAAACAAGAAGAGGATCGAAAGTAGGAAAGCATGAGTTTATAGGAGGATTTGCAGCAGTTATGCCAAAAGGAAATAGCGGTATGTTTAAACGTGAAGGAAGAGCAGCATTGCCAATAAAGGAAGTTAAATTGCCATTGGAACCAGAAGCATCAAAAGTAATGAGAGATCTTGTTAATTATGAGGTTGAGAAAGTGTTTACAAAATTTTTTGAACGTGAATTGAGCTATAAAGGATGAATTTGAAAGATTTACATGATAAAATTTGTACCACGCTGAAGAAAGAAATTTCTGCGATACAAACATGCGAAGTATATCCAGCAATAAGGAAAGAATTAGTAGCACCGGCAGTATTTATAGAATTATCAAGTCTAGAGCAAGGAAAAGATCCAGGAACAGAAGAATTAGCTCTGAAAGCAAGATTTGAAGCTAGAATAGTAGTTGATAGCACAATCGAAAATGCTCCTCTTATTGTCAGAACATTAGCTGCCGAGGTGGCAAAAGTTGTAAACAAAAATACATGGAATATAAAAAATGTTTCACCAGGAGAATTTATCTCTGCAGAAATTGACGGATTTAGACCCGAATTAGATGCATATTTGGTGTGGATGGTTGATTGGAGTCATCAGCTTCATTTAGGTAAATCGATATGGACAGAAAATAAGATTAAGCCACATACGATTATAATAGAAGAAAATGTTAGAGAGTAATTTTGCTATTTCAGAGCTGCAAAGAAAGTTAGCAAACATTGTACGAATAGGAGTTGTAAAAGAAGTAGATTATGAGAAAGCAAAAGTAAGAGTGAAGATAGGAGAACTTTTAACAGATTTTCTTCCATGGATAACTTCTAGAGCAGGAGAGGAAAGAAGCTGGCTACCACCAAGCATAAATGAACAGGTAGTAATATTGTCACCATTGGGAGAGTTATCATTAGGAGTAGTACTAGCTGGAATATATCAGCAAAATTATTCTGCTCCAGAGAATAGTGAAATGATTAACAGTTTAGTATTTCAAGATGGAACAAAGTTATTGTATGACAAAGAGAGCAAGAATCTTGAAATTTCTGTAGTGGATAAATTAAATTTCAAAGTAGGAAAATCAGAGATAGAAATGACAAAAAGTGGAATCAAACTGAAAGCAGAAAGGATCGACTTAAATTGAACAAAGGAATAGTGAGGTTAGGAGACTGCTGTGGAGAAGCTATACCACATTTCTGCATTAGCGGCAGTAACAATGTTTTTGTAAATGGTAAGCCAGTTTGCCGAAAAGGAGATAATTTTACAGAAGGTAGAGTATTAATTGAAGGATCAAAAAAAGTGTTTGCAAATGGCTATAGTATAGGAAGAGTTGGAGATTCAATATCTTGTGGTTCTAAAGTAATAAGTGGTAGTAGTAATGTTTTTTCAGGATAAAAATAAACCATCTGCTATACTTACCAAAAGTAAAGTTATGAATATGGATATAACTACTAGCCTATTAGGAGACATTAGTAATTTAATAGATAGAGCAAAGAATCATCTTTCTGTTCAATTCAATTCTACTCTAGTATTGTTAAACTGGGAAATTGGCTCCAGAATTGATCAAGATATTCTAAAGCACAAACGTGCAGATTATGGGAAGCAAATCATCTCCCAACTTGCAAAAGAACTTCAGATTAAATATGGACGTGGTTTTGATAGAGCGTCATTATTTCGTATGGTGCAATTTTCTAAATTCTTTTCTGATCAAGAAATTGTCGCGACACTGTCACAACAATTGAGTTGGTCACATTTTGTAGAAATTATTGCAATTTCTGATGAGCTGAAGCGTAATTATTATATAGAAATGTGTCGTATTGAAAGGTGGAGTGTTAGAGCACTACGTAGTAAAATCGATACTATGTTGTATGAACGTACAGCGCTAGCAAAAAAACCTGAAGAGTTTATAAGAAGGAGTATAAAAAATTTACGTGAAGAAAATATGTTAGCAACAGAATTCATTTTTCATGACCCATACTTCCTTAGCTTCATGGAATTGCCATCAAGTTATAGTGAGACTGATCTAGAAAATACAATCTTGGATGAATTGACAAAATTTTTACAAGAGTTTGGGAGTGATTTTTGTTTTGTAACACGTCAAAAAAGGATGAGTACTAAAACAACTGACAGGTATTTGGACCTGCTATTTTTTCACAGAGGATTAAAACGTCTTATAGCAATAGAACTAAAAATAGGTCGCTTTGAACCAGCTTATAAAGGACAGATGGAATGGTATTTAAATTGGTTAGATAAAAATGAACGAAAAGCAGGTGAAGAAAAACCGTTAGGGATTATTTTATGTGCTGATAAGGATCAAGAGGATATAGAATATCTTGAACTCGAAGGCTCTAATATTCATGTTGCACAGTATTTAACACAGCTTCCTTCTAAAGAAATTCTTGAAAAGAAGTTGAGAAAGGCTATTTCTATAGCACGTGAAAAACATGCAAGTATTAAGTCAGAGCCATGAAAAATATATGAGAGGAATGGATGCTAAAACAGGAAAAGCGTTAGAAGGAATAGAGCACTTAAAGCAATCGATAATTGATATACTGACCACTCCAGTAAACAGTAGAATAATGAGGAGAGATTATGGCTCAAGATTATTTGAATTGGTGGATAAGCCAATAAATAGAGATTTAACTTTGGAAATCTATGCAGCAACAGCAGAAGCACTGGGGAAATTTGAGAAGAGATTTAAGTTAGAAAAAGTAAAGATTGCTGAAGCTAAAGAAGGAAAAATGACTCTTGTACTTGAAGGTATGTATCTTTCAGAAGGCAAATTCATAGGTATTAGTGGAGTAGTTGTTTAGAAATGCAGACATCTAATATTATTGAAAAACTAAGCTATGAGGAAATCTTTTCCAGAATGAAGGAGGAGTTAGTGTGTAGAGATGAAACCTTTTCAGCGTTAGTAGAAAGTGACCCAGCGATGAAGGTATTAGAAGTAGCAGCATGGAGGGAATTGTTACTAAGACAAAGAATAAATGAATCAGTAAAGAGCAATTTACTAAAATTTGCGACAGGAGAAGATCTTGATAATTTAGCTGAGTTTTATGGAGTAGAGAGAGAAAAAGAAGAAGAGGACGAACGATTTAGAAAAAGAATTAAAGCAAAGATAGCAGGTTGGTCAACAGGAGGAAGTAAGGAATATTATAAATATCATGCACTGTCAGCAGATAGTAGAGTAAAAGATGCACTAGTAGAATCACCTATACCAGGGAAAGTACAAATTTCAATCTTATCAACAGAATTATCCATAACTGGCATAGTGTTAGAAGAGCTACTTGAAATTGTAAGAAAGCAAGTTAATAGAGATGATATAAGGGTTTTAACAGATACAGTAACAGTAATTGGTTGCAATATTACGGAAATAGATATTGACAGCAGAATGAGCATAAGTTCTGTAATATCAAAGGAGGAAATTAAGGAACAGTTCATCAAGAAGTTTGAAGCAAGTAGAAGGCTGGGATGGAATGTTACAAGATCATGGATAATAGCGAATTTATTTGTAGATGGTGTAGAAAACGTAGAATTAATCGAGCCAAAAGAGGATGTTGTGGTTCTGGGAAATGAATGTGCAAATTTGAGAAATTTAAAGATTGAGTTGAATTAATGTTACTGCCACCAAATGCAACAAGGCAGGAAAGAGCGCTAGTAGATGCGATAGATTATAAAGTAGATCCAAACTGTATCAGAGGATTTAAGTTTAGTCTTAAAGAAGAAACATTGCCGTGGATAATAGAAGAATATGGTTTAGAAGAGATACTGCGTTGGGTAAAAGATAGAAGAAAAGCCGTAGTAGAAGGAGTAAAATTTCAAAGACTGAGAGGAACTCCAGCATCACTAAAAATAGCACTAAAATGGGCAAATATAGAAGATATTACAATTATTGAGGAGCCACCTGGCAAGCACTTTTTTGAATTACAGATAGGAATAAAAGATGTTCCAAATGACTTTTTTGTGGATGCAGTAGTAGAACTTGCAAAACTATCGTTACCAGCAAGATCGCGGCTAATGAGGATTTTCAATGATCACTATAACGTTGATAGGTTTATTTTAGATGAAAGTTTATTCGGCAGCTTATTGTCAGACTATTCAGGTAGAAAAGTTGAAAAAGATGGACCAGTGTTGTCATTTGGTAGAAAGAACGCATTTGAGCTAAAAATCTTAAATCCAAGTTTTAAGTTTAGTACTTTTCGTGTTCATTATGAGCAAGCATTTAGTAATGATGTATATCGGTTAGATGTGGCAGTACTTGGAGAAACAGAGCCTCACATAAAGGATTACCAAGGCATTTATGAAAGAAGTCATCAGTGGTATAACTTAAAAGCCCTGTATCCTCTAACTCAAAGCTTATTACCATCGATTAAATTTGCTAAAGCGCAGATAGTATTATCGGACAGTTGGAACTTAGGAGAAACAAATGCGTGCTTTCCGGTTGGTAGCATAGAAGAAGAAGGAAATAAATTTGTATTGGGAAACGATAAACTTTCATGGCAACGTTGGAATTTAAAACACAAACCAATTTTAGAAAGGTTTAGCGTTACTCACCACTACAAAGTAGAAAATTATACTGATCAGAAGATTACAAACTATGTTTTAGCAGAACACAATGTTTACTATAAAAACGATTTAGAGCAAAAAGACTCAATACATGAATTAGAAAAGCATATTTTGGTATTTTACCCGGGAGTACTGAAATGGCACGAACATCGACATTTGCACAGAAGTTGGAAAAATAGTCAAGTAATATCTATAATAAGTTAAGTACTTATATTTAGATCCTCATATATTATATTAATAATAGGTTAAAATATATGAAATAAAAAGAAAAGGACTTGCTTTCTCATGCTAAAAAGGACATGACTTGAATAGCAGCAGGTAAATATAAGAAATTTATCTGGTGCTAGAAAAGCTAATTTTGTGAGGTATGAAATGAGTTTTAGCAAGAGTAAGTTTTTTAAAGAAGTATCAAGTAACGGATTTAAAGATATTAATAAAAGAAATGAAGAAGGAGAGACGATATTGCACCAAGCAGTAGAAATCTCTGATTACAAAACAGTAAGGTTATTAATAAATAAAGGAGCAGAGATCAATGCAAGAGATAGAAATGGTTATACACCACTACACTGTGCAGTATTTGCGAAAAGCTTAGAAAATATAAAAGTGCTGCTAAGATCGGGAGCAGAAGTAAATGCCACTCAATATGTCACTGGATGTACGCCACTGCACTCTGCGTGCAAAATAGGAGGAGCAGGAGTTGAAATAATAAAAGAGCTAGTAAAGGCCGGAGCTGAAGTTAATCAACTGAATAAATATGGTGCAACACCAATGTACTATATCTGGGAAAGTGAAAAGTATTGTCTATGTGATAGCAAAGAGAGTGAAAAGGCAAGTAAATTTTTAAGAGAAAAAGGAGGAGTAACAAAAAGTAGAGAACTGACGTGCTATGGAATAGAGGTGCTAGTGGGAGAAATAGCAGACATGTTGAATGGAAGCTACATGCCGGAGCTAAAAATAATAGAGATAGGAGAAATAAGGAAGAGAGACAAATCGCTAATAAAGAAAGAATGTCAAAATTTAGCAAGCAAGATAATCAGCCAAGTGAATGAAATGATAGATGAGGTGGTGAGAAGGAAGGCTTAGGTTTAAAGAAAAAGTGGGGTAAGTTATGGTAAAGCTCGGTAAAAAAGAGGAGTCACTATTAGAGAACTATTAGAGAACTCGTTTAAAAATATTTATGAAAGAGATGAAAAGGGAAGAACAGTTCTACATTATGCAGTAGACGCAAAAACAGTGAGGTTATTAGTCGAAAAAGGAGCGAATGTGAATGCAGCAGATGCAAGAGGATATACAGCACTGCATCTAGCGGTAACGGAGAAACGCCTAGAAACCGTGAGAGAATTGATAAAATCAGGAGCAGACGTAAATGCGGGAGAATATGGAAATAAATGTACGCCGCTGCATGTTGCATGTATGGTAGGTGAAAAAGAAATAGTGGAGGAGCTAGTAAAAGCAGGGGCTGAAATAGAGCAAGCAGATAAATTTGGAATGACAGCGATGGATTATGCGAAAAACAGTAAAGAAGTAACTGAAGTATTGAAGAAAGAAACGGACGGAATTGAAAAGTTATTTGAGAAATTATGAGATGCTAAAGATATGGAAAGAAAAGAAGAAATAGAAAGAAAGGTAAAGGGTTTAGAGAAAGAACCATTAGAAGAGCTGAGAAAAATATGGAAGAAGGTATATGGGGAAGAAGCGCCTAAATACTCAAAGAAATATCTGATACCAAGATTAGCTTATAGAATGCAGGAGGAAGCATATGGAGAAATGTCAAGAAAAGGGTCAAAAAGACTAGAGTATCTGGCAGATCGGCTAGAAAAGGGAAAGAGAATAAGTAGCGATAAATTACCAGTAGAAGGGACAGAATTAATACTAGAGAGAGGGGAAGAGACGCATGCGGTAAGGGTAACAGATAAGGGTTTAATCTACAGAGAAGAATTTTTCACATCATTATCAGCAGTAGCCGGAAAAATAATGGGAATGAGTTACAATGGGCCGCTCCTATTTGGTTTGCGTGATCAAAAGGGAAGGGAAAATGTGTAAAGGGATAAGATGTGGAATATATACAAGAAAGTCAAATGAAGACGGTCTAGAACAAAAGTTTAACAGTTTAGATGCGCAGCGAGTAGCATGTGAGAAATATATAAAGAGCAAAGAAGGCTGGGTAGCATTGGCAAAAAGGTACGATGATGGAGGGTATTCAGGAAAGAACTTAGAAAGACCAGCGATAAAGGAGTTGTTTGAAGATGTAAAGGCAGGAGAAGTAGATTGTGTAATAGTATATACGCTAGATAGGCTATCAAGGGAAACAAAAGATAGCATAGAAGTAACGTCATTTTTTAGAAGGCACCGAGTAAATTTTATAGCAGTAACGCAGATATTTGATAATAATACGCCAATGGGAAAGTTTGTACAAACAGTGTTATCAGGAGCAGCGCAACTAGAAAGAGAAATGATAGTAGAGAGAGTAAAAAACAAAATAGCAACATCAAAAGAGCAAGGATTATGGATGGGAGGAACTTTGCCACTTGGGTATGATGTAAAAGAGAAGGAATTAATAGTAGACCACGCGATTCCAAGAAAAAATCTTCTCACGCTAGCTGATTTTTGTTGCTGGAAATGGTTGCATCATTTAAATTTATTAATGTTATACACTACCAAATTAATAGTTGCTCATTTAAGAACCTCCTTCAACTTTACCCAACTCGACACATATACTTTTTGAAACATTGCTGCAAGTAGAAAAAAACAGGTTACCCACCTTAACTTCTTTAAATTTGCTCACAATCTTTACTTGATGCATAAGGTTTTTGTTACACTCCTTTCATCTACCGATTACCTCTACTTACCGCCTTTACCTTTGCTAAGGTCAGAAACACGACTAGCTTCAGGACCTTCTAAACTCGACTGTGGCAGGTCACCAAAATTACTGGAATCACTAACACCAAGCGATATAGGTGCTTCTACTAATCCATACCCTCCTCCTACTCTGTGATATCCTAATTCTAGATAAGTACGTAGTAATGGATCAATTTGTTCTCTATTTTGAATGTATGCTTGCAATTGCACATCTTGAAATCCCGGATCATTCCTGAATAATTGTGAAATGCCCACTCTTATGTTCTGAAAGTAATTTCTATCTCTGTTTGGGTGGCCTCTTCCAAGAAAATCGCGTATTATATTTATGATATTCTGCACTTGCCCAACAGGATTTTCGTTTAGAACTCGATTAATATCACTAGCATTTTCTAATGCCCATAAACCACAATTCCAACCATCTGTTTGCTGACTAACAGAAACATTATTAATCCTGATATTATTTCCTAAGTTATTTTGAATGATATCAGTAATACCACCTGGAACAGCAGTAGCAGTTGAATCAGCATAGTACCCAACATAGTTCCCATTTTGACGTTCAATCACTAGTGTAACCCAATGAGTATTATTTAAAGTAATGATTAAAGTTAAACGCTGTTGTTCTTCATTTTCCCTAAATTGATTTAATACTCTAACAATGTGCTCGTTACCGTCATTCCTTGCCAAATTAGCTACTTCAAAAGTGCGATTACCTTCAGTACGAAGCTGATATCGCAATCTTCCAGCGTGAGCTATATCAATTTGTTGAAGCCAGTAATCATAATGTTCATTTCTCGTCGCAAATTCTAGTGTAAGTAGATCATTTACTTCTATCCCTTGATTTCCAAGAATATCTCTTATTTGTCTTCTTATCTCTTGTGCTGTAGGAATGGAATTATCACCTCCCCTTATTCTTGACTTTAATGTTTCTATTACCTGTGCTCTAGTACCTTGCAAGTAACTAAATGGAACGTGCAGATTATCATCTATATCAAGCAAAAAAATAGAGTTCTGTCCTGGTTTTCTTTCCGTGTAAAAGCGCCTGAAATTTTCACGAGTCTGATCTGATAATAGACCCTCTGGTGGATTTTCATCAATAACACTTTCAGGTCCCACTAATCCTCTAGTACTGCGGTCAAGCCTATGTATATATAGTTCTTGTGGAATAGATATAAGATCTTCTACTCTCTGTGCACCTGCATTAAATACAGCAGAAGATAAAACCACCTCATTTCCAGGAGTAATAGGCAAATATCCCCTTTGCTTGTTCATAAGTTCTTTTATTCGATCTTTTGCGTTATTCTCCTTTTGTGCTACTTCTTCTGCATTATCAGCAAATCCTAATACATATACAATCGGGTGAGTATCTGGAGCATTCTCCGTAGATTGTCTTAATAATAAAAGGTCTAATCTCTGTTCTGTAATTCTTGTGAGCATTACCCTTTCTCCTTCTTCTTCCTGCCTCCTTTTCAAACTATATGTTTGACCAATTTTATACATAGCAAGCACTTTATCAGGATCGTCACTAGCATAAAATGTACCATGTAGTATAGAACGAAACTTATCCTCACTATTAACATTTATTGCATCCCTAAGTGGCATCAATGCTCCAGAGATCTCTTGAAATAATCCTCTATGCTGACCTACATTTTTCCAGCCATCATTCATAACCCTTTCTGAAATACCATGTACATTTTCAGCATTAGGTACTTGTACAAGATCACCATCAAGAAAATTATTTGCATTATTATTTTGGTAATCGTGATATAAACCAAGGTCATTTGGTTGATCAATATCTAGCTCAAATTGGTCATTAAGTGTGCATGAAACTTCCCATACATGAACATTATTTCCATTAATATTAAGATTTTCTAAATTGATTGCTCCTTGTTGTTGTGCATCGTGAGCTCTAATATGGAGTATAACTATATCAGAACCTTCAGCATGAAAGACCATAGTCAATGCGCGCTTTCTTAAATTGGGGTCACCATGTATAAATGTGTGCTTTATTATATGTACTTCATCTTCCTCTACACCTTCTAGTTGTAAAGGGTGTACATCAAAAGCACTACTTCCAAAAGTAAAACCAGTTATACAATCAAATACTCTGTTATAATTATCTGCATTTCTTGGTATTTCACCAGGAAGATGTTGAAGCAAGAAATCTCTAATATTCTCTCCAACCTCTTCATCTTCTATATACTCAAACAATCTTTGTACTAAAGGAAATCTATCCTGTTGAAGCCCTACTGTATCAACACTAAAAGGATCTAGATTTAAATTAAAATTTAATCCAACACAAACAGTATGCTCTGATGTGGTATGAATAGGTATAAATGAAGAATTGTGTAACCTTCCAGCGTAGCCTATGGCACAGTTTAATGCAACATCTGACGGTGTGTCAAATATAGCAAGATTAATAACAATAGGAATATTTTCTCTTTCTGCTTGATGACGTACAAGAAAAGCAACATGTGAGTTTCTAGGAGATAAGTCAAGATCGATGCCTATTGTGTAGCGATGACTAAAATTTGCTAAAAAACCTAATAAAAACCCGTGACTCTCAAATTTTTGACTGCGATTTTCAATATTATTTTCTAGCGCTTGTCTGCAATTATCATAGATGTCAGTGATGTATGGCAAAACTTCCCTGTGCATTCTACGTTCTACATTTTGTCTTTGGTTATTTGCTAGTATTCCCATAAAGTTGTCAATCCTTTGTTGACCTTGTGCTACCTGTGCAAACTTGACTGATCTATCAAGTTGTCTGAGCTGATTGTAATTGAGTTGTCTTCCTTTTATTTCCTGAATTGTCAATCCGTGATCTCCTAAGAGTTGTCTAAGAAGACTAATCTCAGATGCTGAATACTTGGCAAATTTATCTCTATCTCTAAAATCCTTTTCACGAATCACCTCGAATACTGTTGCAATTGCCTCTCCCTGACTCTTGCCCTTTCCATGCATGCATACTTTGTATTGCTCAAAATTTAAGTCTTCTTCCCTTAAATTTGGATTTTGCCGTCTAATCTCTCGCACTAGAGCATTTCTCTCCCTTGTACTGAACCTCAACCCATAACTATTAGGACGATCAGAAATACTGTAGCATCTGACAACTTGCTGTCCGTCACGATAAACAGCGACTTTTAGATTTCCTGTATTTCTATTTCTACCACCTGTATCAATACCATGATTATCAAAACGAAAATACACTCTCTCATTTTCATTTAAGATATTAGCATCATGTGCAGTAGAAAACATACTAAAAAAGAATACAGGAAGGAAACGACCTGCACTCACATGATACAAGAAAGATGGACATTGACCTAAAAAAGATTCAAATCCTTGTCTGAATCCTTCAAGATCTCCATCCACCAAACTCCTAATAAATCCATCACCATTACTCATACAAAATACCCCTTATTTACTACGACCAGAAACACCAAGAGTTCATAAGTGGATTACTTATTACCACTAAGCGTAAAGACGCTTTTTTTCTTATAAGAAGAAACACCACTTACACTAGGAGTTCCAAGCTCAGACTGTGGACCATCATCAACTGGCAAAGTTGTTTTCTTACTACCATGAGCTTTAGATCGTGACCGTAAATTATTCCAAGGACCATCACCTACAGGTGGTAAAATTGTTTTCTCTAACTCAGAGAATAATTCTTCCGCAAACAGACCGTAATCTACATTTACTCTTTTACCTTCTCTACCACATAATCTAAGACTTTTTATTATCCTTCCCTTAAAGAACTCAAATCTTTCAGGAAAGCTATTTTTAGCAAATAACATCATATCTAGTATTTCTTTTTTCTCTATTTCTTTTTCCTCATCAGACTTATAAATGTCTTCTCGTTTCCAGTTAATTATTAACCCTGCAAGCATGTCCTGTATAGGAACTATACAATTAGAAATATTAACAGAAATCTTTCTGTATTCAATAAAGCAGTCACATTTCCAAATCTTCATAATAAGAGATCTAGCTTGAACATTTGATTCAGGATTTTTCAACATTACATTTGAAAGTGAGTAAAGAAGGAGGTCATACTCATCCTGTGAGAGTATTTCCTTTGAATGATCACCTCGTGCTGAAGCTTCCTCATAACACCAGCACTGTACCAAATCATGAACCGTATCAAAAAAACATGACTCTATTAATTCAGCAAGAAGAGCATATACTCCCTTATCTTTCTGCAATAATTTCTGTAAAAGAGTATCTTTATCGACTATCTTATTTACACAAAAATCTAAAATAGGAGCATCTTTCTCAACAGATTGAACGCGGGACAGAGCAATAATAGCTTCTGTAAGTTTCTTTTCCTTATCTTCTTCTTTTAAATGATTATAAAAATACTCTACTCCTTCACTCCACTTAAGTTTTACAGCACTGTCAAAGCCTTCTACTGCATCATACTTCTTTAATTCCCCAGATTCTCTATCGATCCAGAAGTTGAACACATCACCTTTTCTCTTCATGCTATTTAATAGGGAGTTTCGTATGTATTTATCAGTTATAGGATTACCGCTACCATCAAGTGTGCCAGGAGGAAAACTGTTCTTGTAAAATTCAAATCTTTTTTGAAAGAATGGATGAATTTTATCCACTACACAGTAACTACAAGCCATCTCATATTTGCGAAGTGGATTATCTATTCCACCTATTTTCTCTTCAGTAAACCTTTGACCTAAAGCAGCATTATCCAACCTTACACCTGACCAGCAACCTTCATCTTGGAATACATTGTGCAAAAACTTCAACTTATCACCCTTAAAGTATTTTATGTGCTCCATAAAGTTATCTTGAAGGACTCCCACCCATCTCTTGATAGCTGACTTCCTCCCGGCAGCAACTGTTGGATCTGGATGTTTAATAGCTTCCTGTAATTTTTTGGACATCGTAGCCCGAAGCTCTTTCTGTGTTGGCATTAACCCCTCCTATTAAGTATTTATATAAAAAAGGCATTGTACAGACATTAGAATGGATTGCAATATTAAAATTACTAGAATAGAGGGTTTAATAAAAAAAACGTTATGGCTAAAACTTCTTTTCTTGAATTTTCTCAATATAATCAACAGAAAACCCTGTTATTTCAGCAATAACATCAATAGAAACACCCGCCTTGAGTGAATTTTTGTAACCGTTCACGGATTGTGAGAATGAATTAAAGAACTAAGCAGTGACAGCTACTAGATTCTGTAGCTTTTGAAAGGGGTTCTGGCCATTTAGACGTGATGTCAAAAATATCGACAACATTCTTTCCACGAATCTTTCTCCACGTTCTGACCAGGTGAAAAAGCTGTTTTTACGATAAATTACGTACCGTCTAATTTGCCGTTCTGCAAGGTTATTAGTTGTTTCTATCACTTCAGGTTTTCTTAAAAACTTCCACATCATATCCTCAGATCGTAACATCTTAGCGGCCATTCTTGAAGCTTGAGTGCTATTTGCAACCCTCGTCATTTTACGTAAAAAATGTTTTACCCTTTTCCGAATTTTTCGCACCAGTCGATAAAATCTCAAATTATCTATCAAATTTTGTTTTTTTGCCTTATCTACTACAAACACCTTATTGCTGAGCGATTTTAGTGCTTGGCCAATTTTGCTCACTTCAACATTTTTACTATGGGCAAATCTCTCAAAATCTCTTGCCAGATGTGCCCAACATATCTGTCTATTTTCACGATTGAAGTAATTTTATACAGCGTATCTATCGCTCACAACTATACCATCATATTCTGGCAGTAAACTCTTCAACACCTTCTTACCACGAGACTCGCTTACCTTCAGAAGTGTCAACGCTTTGTTTGTTATTACCCAACTCCAGCCTCTCTTTCCTTGATTTCTGTGCCCTGTTTCGTCTATATGCAAATACTCGCTTCCTTGCAACTCTTCCTTCATTTTCTCATATTCAGATGCACACTTCTTCGATACCCTGCGTTCAGTATTTGAGACTAAACCAAGGCTTATATTTAGATTAAAAATACTGCCCAAAATTTGCTGTACCTCTCTTTTTGAGTTAATAAAAAAGCCGCTAAGGCTGCTTATAACTGTTTTAGCATTGGGTCCTAGAAAATCTCTTGCAACACCTTCGGGTAAATTTGCTGTAATTCTTTTATTACATACTCTACAATGTCCTCTTTGCAACCTGTACTCAGTTACAATTGGCTTAATTTCTGGCAACTCTGCCTTCTGATGAATAATTTCATCTTCTAAAGTAATCTTACCTCCACACATACAAATTGTATCAATTGTGCATCTCACTACCTCTTCTGCAGCCATTAATTCACGCTTATGCACCTTATGTCCTGGCTGACCTCCTGGTTTTTTATCACTTTTCTTTTTTGCTTTCTTACGATATATATCTCGTGATGGTGGCAGCGATGAATTTTGCGAATTTAAGCCCAATTTGTCTTCTAATTCAACTATTTTTGCTTTCAAGCTATCATTTTCTCTGATCAGTGCTTTTATTTCTTCCTTGAGATTAGCGTTTTCTGCTACAACCTTTTCTTGCAGCACTGTTGTCATTTACCCATTCCATATTGGCTTTGCTGCATCGCTACTTATGAAAGGCTAACTATAGCTAGGATTATAAGCAACCTATTGAAAATCTTGTTTTTTTGCAATCAATCTGATCAAATTTAAGAATAGTAATTTATTATTTATATTAATAAACTTAATTCTATTGAAAATAGCTAAAGCATTGAAATTCTTGAATTTTAGCCGGATTAGTGAGTGGTAGTGAAATTTCTTTTACTCAAATTTAGGTATTCACTGACCGTTCTTGTTATAAATACCAGAATAATAAGCTACTGATATTCTCCATCTTTTTTATCTTTAATCCATCATAGCTAGCGATGCAACAAAGCCTCCATATTTAGCTTCCTATCTCTTTACACTTTTATACTTACTTTGTAAACCACCTTATCTCCGTGAACGGTTACGAATTTTTAGCCACAGCTATTTTAGCCTGTTTTTCGCCCTCTTCCCTGCTTTTTTCATGTCCGATTTGGATGGCTTCTTTATTTATGAGCTATATTAGCTGTGGTATTGTGTAGCAGATTATCCAACCTGGTGCTTCTCTACCTTTTTCCCACTTAGCAAACCTCATCTTTTCTTTTAGGTAATATTCTCTATAGGCTTCTATTGGATTACTACATTTATATCGATCAGGTAACGCTTGTGTAAAAATTTGTATATCAGCTGATTGAAAAATTAGCAAATCCTTATTATTATCACACCAATCTATAACTTCTTCGGATTTATGCGTTCTTTTGTATCGCAAGCTATACTCTATGCACAATTCTTTTCCATGCTTTATCAACCAATTAAAGTTTCCTTTTGAGTGTCTAGCCCATAGAGAACAAGGGTGGTTTTTGTGAGTAAGTTTATATGGAACTTCTATATTCTGGTCTGTGATGCTGACTAAAGGATTTGGCACTTTTAATGCTATTGAAAAAACATTACTTAATAACTGAGCAGTTTCTAATGGCATTTTTACTATATGCTTATCACATAACATTTGTGCCGCAATTGCTGGGTTTTCATCTAGTACAAAGATGTTCATCTAGACACCCAAAGATAGAATTAGCTTAAGTCTTTGACTTCGTTAACTGTAAGACCAGTAGTTTGAGCTATTATATCGATAGAAACCCCTGCTTTAAGTAGGTTTTTTGCGACTTCAATTTCCCTTTCTTTTCTGCCTTTTTCATGACCGATTTGGATGCCTTCTTCTCTGCCTTCTTCTCTGCCTTTTTCAGTAGCATCATCAAGTTTTTGAGCGAGGACAGCCTGTTCATCAAGAATACGTTTTATTTCCTGTTCATAGGCAATAAATTCTTTTTCTGACCAGTTAAATCTATTTAGCTCTTCATAGGCCTTTTTAATTATTACATCACTACCTATTATTTTTTCCAGCTCTTCTTCACTAGTTTCATCTGCATATCGAAAAAAATAAACCCATTTTTCAACTATATTTTCCAACTGATCTTCCTTATTCTTTGGAAATTTTGGCAACTCAATAAATATAAAATAGAAATCTTTTAGATCATGCTCATTAGTGTCTTCATCTCGAATAGTATGCTTTGATTTGTACTCAGATTTATTAGGAAACAGTACACAATCTGCTATAGCAATGAAGATAATTTCCTTAAGGTTATGATACTGGTCACCTTTATCAGCTTGCCTTGAGTAAGCTTTAGCAGCATAGTATTGAGCACGTTCTCTAATTGCACATAAGTCAACAATAATTTTTATATAAACCAAAATAACATATTTCCTACATAATCTTTAATAATTTTACATACAAGAGCAGTGTGCTTCCATGGTTCTCTCCGCGGTCTGATATGACAACAAACTTGTCAAGCCGCACTATACTTGTTAGGTGGAAGTGGACGGCAACATGTGCCCAACGAAGTCTAGGCTTCAAGGTTTTTTCTTGCTTATCCCTTCCATCGGCATTACTACCTCGAGTAAAATTATTGTTTATGCTCCTCTTAATTGTAATAACAAAATTCTGTTTTATTGACCAACATCCTGTGCATAATTACAGCCAATTTTCTTGCTACTGCTACAATTGCTTTCTTCATCCCTTTTTTCCTTGCAAGTTTTAACCCCCAGCTTTTCAACTTAAAATTTTTCTTACTAACTGTAAGTAAGACTTGTGCAGCTTCATATAACATACTTCGACATTCCATGGGCCCCATTTTTGATATACTACCATGCCGATCAATTTCTCCAGAAGCATATTGTCTTGGTGTTAACCCCATATACGCTCCAACTGTACTAGATCTTTCAAATCTATTTGGGTTATCCACTGTTGCTTTATATGTCATTGCTACTATAGTACCAACACCTGGAGCAGTAGTTAATAATTTACAATCCTCATCTTTTTTGCCTTGTTCTAAGAGCATCTTGTCAAGTTTTTCCAATGACTTCTCTATTGCCTCTAAACTACAAACTAACGCTCCAATTGAAGCCTTACTTATTTCATCCAAATCTTTAATTGCTTTTTCTATTCTTAAAGACAAGCTTTCAAATTTTGACCCTTGACCGAGCTTTATCCCGTATATTTTTAATAACCCTCTTATTGTCCCAACAATCTGCTGGTAGCTGCATGTTAACTGTCTTCTACTTCCAAGTGCTATTTTAATTTGACAAGATTCATCCGATTTTACTAGTACTTCTTTATATAGCCCAGCCCTCATCATTTGAGCTATACCTCTTGCATCATTCTTATCGTTTTTATTGATTCTTGCAGACAAAGCTGCTGCCATATGTCTTGCATCTACACAAACTACTGGCAAGCCAAAACTCCTTAATTTTTTGCACATTGATATTGAAAGTTGTCCACTTTCTACTCCTATAGTTTCGTAATTTTTGCCTTGTTCAAGCAAGTACTCTGCTATTGCCTTGCTTTCGCTTGCAACAACTCCTTCTTTAACAATCTTTCCTTTCTCATCAACGATACTAATGAAAGTTTCTTTGAGTGAGACATCTAATCCGCTATAATATTTCATGAGACTACTCCTACTGTAAAAGTTTAAATTGTTTTTGAAGAACTTATTCTACTGAATTCGTTACTTCGTGTTAAAATAATGGAGTATGTCTCTCCATCATTCAACAGCAATTACAGTATGTTTTTCAAATCCTTTAGTTTTAGCGACCTGGTTAGGTAAGGAAGTAGTATTACTACTACTCCCTCCCTTAGAAACGCAGCATGCAGGTTTCCCAGCACTGCGCTTGAGCCCCTTATCTAAGTTCTTCTTTTCTCGAACCGGCTTGTCTTTCATGATTCCTCGGAAAACAGCATCTTTAGTGGTGACACTAACAGTAGAGAACCTTCTCTTGAGAAAGAGCTTGCTAACATTCTTGTTCGTTTCACTCTTTTATCAAAATACTTTTTCCATTTTAAGTCAAGTGGATTTGCATCCGCCCTGATTTTAATGTGACGTCTAATAGGAATATCGCTTAGTTTGAGTAAGCTCATAAACCTTATTTCCTTTGGTTTGTTCTTGCATACAGAAGTAGCAAAGACCCATTGACGATGATTCGTTACTTTGAAGTAGCGATTCTTTATCCAACGTAACCCTTTACGGGGATGTCTTTTCTTTGCCCATTTCCATAAACTATGCCAAATTTCATTGTCGATCTTACTAAACGCTTTTTTAGCACACACATGACGGTAATAGTTTCCCCATCCTCTTAGTAGAGGATTGAGTGATTTAATTACTACAGCTTGTGAACTACCTATATTTGCTTTTATTAATGCACGCGCTTTTTTAAGAAACCTCTTAACACTTTCCTTCGAAGGCGTAATAATTAATTTCTTGCTGTATCTACGTACATTACAACCGAGAAAATCGAACCCTTTTGTAATAAATGTAATCTTTGTCTTTTCTTCTGACAGAGCTAGACCTCTCTCACAAAGGAAGGATGATACTAATGGCTTGACTTCATCTTCCAGTACTTCACATGTGTTTCCTGAGATGATAAAGTCATCTGCGTATCTGATTAAATTTACTCCACTTCTGATTTTTTCTCTTCTTTTGCTACCTAGTTTACCAAAACGACTTTCTAATAATTTTTCAAGACCATCTAAGGTAAAGTTAGCTAGTACTGGAGAGATTACCCCGCCAACAATGTTGCAAAAAACGTAAAATTAGAGAAAAGCATTTCTCGAAAACTTCTATGTCCAAAAACAAGAGTGCCATTTATTTATAGTGCCAACAATCAATTAACCATCAGTTTCAATGAATGATATGAACATATTATTTCAAGGAAAGTTCATGGGAAATAAGAGATTAGCTATACGGATTAGCTGTAGCTATGAAACTAACCGGTTGGCAGAAAAGTATTTGTTAGATGCTTATGAAAAAGCCGTGTCAAAGCAAGTAAGCCAAAAAAATTTAAAACATAAAAATGGGATTCAAGGAGGATCAAATGGTAACAGTGAGTTTATATGCAAGAGTTTCTTCGGGGAAACAAGCACAAGAAAATACAATAGCAAGTCAAGTTGCAGCTTTAGAGAAGCAAATTAGTACGGATGGATACAAATTATTAAGTGAGTATAAATTTATTGATAATGGCTACAGTGGATCTAATCTAGTCCGTCCTGATCTAGAAAAGTTACGTGATAAAGTAACAGAAGGTAAAATTGATAGAATTTACATTCATTCACCTGATCGCTTATCTAGAAAATATGCATATCAAATGGTATTACTTGAAGAATTTGAGAAAGCAGGAGCAGAAACGGTTTTCTTAAATTATGAGATTAACGATAATCCAGAATCTCAATTGCTGTTACAAATGCAAGGTATGATAGCAGAATATGAACGAGCGAAAATTATGGAACGAAGTCGTCGCGGAAAGATTTATGCAGCTAATAAAGGTTGTGTAAGCGTAATGGGAGGAGCTCCTTATGGTTATCGTTATATAGATAAATATATGGGAGGAGGACAAGCTTTATTTGAAATAAACGAAGAAGAAGCTAATGTTGTTAGGAAAGTATTTTTGTGGATAGGAAGAGAAAGGACAAGTATTGGGGAAGTGTGTCGTCGGCTAAACACTATGTCTATTATAACACGAACAGGAAAAAAGTACTGGGATAGAAGTGTGATTTGGGGTATGTTAAAAAATCCTGCTTACAAAGGACAAGCGGCTTTTGGTAAAACAAAAGTAGGTATAAAGTTACAACATATCAGACCACAGAAACATTCTTGTGAACAACCGAAAGATAATTACTCTACCTATTCTGTTGAAAAAGCAAATTGGATTTATGTTAAAGTGCCAAATATAGTGGACGAAGATGTATTTGATATAGTTCAAGAACAATTAGCTGAGAATAGAAAAATAGCAAGGACAAGAGAAAGAGGAGCAAAATATTTACTACAAGGTTTAATCGTATGTAAGCGTTGTCGTTATGCATATTACGGAAGTCCTGTAAGAAATAAGCGAGGAGAAAAAATTGATCATTATGCTTATTATCGTTGTATTGGTAGAGATTCTTACCGTTTTGGTGGTAATAAAATTTGTGATAATAAACACATTCGTACAGATGCATTAGAAACAGCCGTTTGGGAAGAGGTTAAGCATTTATTGAAAAATCCAAATAGGGTTTTAGAAGAATACAGGCGTAGACTTTCAGAGCTTAAAAAATCATCATGGGATCAAAAAAGCGATTTACTAGAGAAACAAGAAAATAAATTAAAACGTGGTATTGCTAGACTTATTGATAGTTATGCTCAAGAATATATTAATCAAGAAGAATTTGAACCACGAATTAAAGCAATGAAACAAAGTTTAAAAACAATTGAAGAGGAGAAGAAAAGGATATTCGATCAAAAGAAATTAAAACAGGAATTAACTTTGGTTGTAACCAATTTAGAAGACTTTTCTTCCAATATTACATCAAACCTTGATAACGCAGACTGGCTAACTAAACGTGATATTATTAGAACGTTAGTCAAGAGAATTGAAATTAACCTTGAGGACGTAAATGTGGTATTTCGTGTAAAAGAGCTACCAAACTCTCCTGGAAATAATCGAGAAGAAAAGAAAAATTTGCAACATTGTTGGCGGGGTAATCTCTCCAGTACTAGCTAACTTTACCTTAGATGGTCTTGAAAAATTATTAGAAAGTCGTTTTGGTAAACTAGGTAGCAAAAGAAGAGAAAAAATCAGAAGTGGAGTAAATTTAATCAGATACGCAGATGACTTTATCATCTCAGGAAACACATGTGAAGTACTGGAAGATGAAGTCAAGCCATTAGTATCATCCTTCCTTTGTGAGAGAGGTCTAGCTCTGTCAGAAGAAAAGACAAAGATTACATTTATTACAAAAGGGTTCGATTTTCTCGGTTGTAATGTACGTAGATACAGCAAGAAATTAATTATTACGCCTTCGAAGGAAAGTGTTAAGAGGTTTCTTAAAAAAGCGCGTGCATTAATAAAAGCAAATATAGGTAGTTCACAAGCTGTAGTAATTAAATCACTCAATCCTCTACTAAGAGGATGGGGAAACTATTACCGTCATGTGTGTGCTAAAAAAGCGTTTAGTAAGATCGACAATGAAATTTGGCATAGTTTATGGAAATGGGCAAAGAAAAGACATCCCCGTAAAGGGTTACGTTGGATAAAGAATCGCTACTTCAAAGTAACGAATCATCGTCAATGGGTCTTTGCTACTTCTGTATGCAAGAACAAACCAAAGGAAATAAGGTTTATGAGCTTACTCAAACTAAGCGATATTCCTATTAGACGTCACATTAAAATCAGGGCGGATGCAAATCCACTTGACTTAAAATGGAAAAAGTATTTTGATAAAAGAGTGAAACGAACAAGAATGTTAGCAAGCTCTTTCTCAAGAGAAGGTTCTCTACTGTTAGTGTCACCACTAAAGATGCTGTTTTCCGAGGAATCATGAAAGACAAGCCGGTTCGAGAAAAGAAGAACTTAGATAAGGGGCTCAAGCGCAGTGCTGGGAAACCTGCATGCTGCGTTTCTAAGGGAGGGAGTAGTAGTAATACTACTTCCTTACCTAACCAAGTTATGGTGTATAAATATTACAATAAAGTATTTAAGATCTTATTAATTATAGTTCTATTATTAAGCAATATTACTGATGCTGGCGTTAGTGAAAAACCGGCATCTCAACATGTAACCAGAAAAGAAGAACCAGCGTCAACTGCCTTGACGGCAGAAAATACAGTAAATAATGACATAGTTGTTGGTTTGTTGAAAACGGAAGAAGCACATGAGCTTGGGCTATCTCAAAATATCTACGAGATGTTTAATAACTTTGGGGTTAAGACTGTACTGATTGATTATAATAAGATAATTAGCCTTAAAAAAATTCAGACAGAGTCACTTAATCTTGCAAAACAAGATGAAACATTGGCAAAGAAGCTGACATTAGACCGAATAAAAATTGAAGTTGCAAAGTTTATTAAAGAGCACAAAATAAATAGAATATTTATTCCGGATAATTTACACTCAGCACCCACTCCTTGTCGCCAGCTTGTTACTGAAGCAATTGCAAAAATAGTGGATGATAACCCTGCAATTCATTTACTTGGCATATGTGAAGGCATAATGAATGCAAAGGGAATTGAAGTAGTGAGTGTTGTGAGTGATGAAGAGAAGCGAAGATCTCATTTAAAATCAGCATCTAATCCACATAAAGAGGATGCACCTCTCCAGCAGATAAAGATCGTTCCAAACAGTCGTTTAGCGGAATTAGTAGCTAAATTCTTAATACCTAATGAAAATGGCTGGTTTTCAACATATTTTCCAGATGCTCATTCAGGGGCAGTAAGTAATACACCAGAAAATAGAAGAAAATTGGAGTTACTTGGATATAAAGTTGCAGCATTTTCCAGTGATGGGGTAATAGAGGCTATTGAAGATAAGCACGGTAATATTTACTTTCAATGTCATCCAGAAGCTCTTGTTGTAAAATCAGATAAAAACCTCTATTTATCAAATCACAAGGAACGTCAAGTGTCTACACTAGTTGCTATAGCGATTATAAATGATTTTCTTTATCGTGCTTAATGGCTATAGCTTTAGGCTTACCGACGATTTGATAAACGACAAATTCGTCATCCCGCTGCTTGTTATAGCTAAAGTGGCTTAGGTTTACCTACAATTTGATAAACGACAAATTCGTCATCCCGCTGCTTGTTAGCGGGATCTAGAGGTACTGCGCACAACTGTACGAACATTCATTTTGAAGGTAAATTGCACAGCAAATGGTGTCATTCCAGTCTGGAATCCAGAAATTTTGCTTATAACTGAGCTGATGAGCTAAAGGTAGTTGTCTTACGCTAAAACAAACGTTTTTAATTAAGTTGCATAGAAGCTGGATCCCAGTGGGCTTTGTTGCATCGCTACTTATGAAAGGCTAACTATAGCTAGGATTATAAGCAACCTATTGAAAATCTTGTTTTTTTGCAATCAACCTGATCAAATTTAAGAATAGTAATTTATTATTTATATTAATAAACTTAATTCTATTGAAAATAGCTAAAGCATTGAAATTCTTGAATTTTAGCCGGATTAGTGAGTGGTAGTGAAATTTCTTTTACTCAAATTTAGGTATTCACTGACCGTTCTTGTTATAAATACCAGAATAATAAGCTACTGATATTCTCCATCTTTTTTATCTTTAATCCATCATAGCTAGCGATGCAACAAAGCCATCCCAGTGTCTGGGCACTGCCGTCATAAAGGAACCAGTGTCAGCTACTTGGATGACAGGAAAATGACACCCTCCTGGTAGGCCCAAATTGCAATGTTCGTACAGTTGTGGATACCGCGGCGGTATGACTTGCATTAGCTATAAAATAGTAGTTTATATAAATCCCATAGCATGCCGAATGAAGCTTTTTTTGAGAAAATTTGAATTTTCAACTGCAATCAAGCCAAGATTTCTTAGTGCTTTAGCACAGAATATTCTGTTGGAGAACATCCTATTTAATCCATCAGTTGCAAGCGCCATTGTAAAATTATCAAAGTATCTGTTACGTGAAATTTTCTTTAATAAATAACTACTGCCAACATCAATACCAGATGCTTTTGCAGCAACTATGTGCTTTATAACACTTTCTACATCTCTAATTCCAAGATTAAGCCCTTGACCTGCAACTGGATGAATTGAATGTGCTGCATCGCCGATAAGCAAAACTCTACCCTTATATAACTTTTTTGCGAAAACAAAACTTAAAGGATAAAGTTTTCTTTCACCCTCTAATTTTATCTCTCCTAAATAAGAACCAAATCTTTTTTTGAGCTCTATAATAAATTCTTCTTCAGACAGATCCATTAGCATTTTTGAAATTCCAGATTTTTCTGTCCAAACTATTGAAGAAGTATAGCCACCCTTCATCGGTAGAATTGCAAATGGACCGCCAGGAAAAAAACGCTCTACAGCTAAGTTTTGGTGATGCAGTTCATGCTTTACATTAAATACTATGCTACTTTGTTTATAATCAAATTTCACTGTCGGTATAGAAAATAACTCTGGTAGTTTAGAGTTTTTGCCTTCAGCGCAGATAAGTAGCGATGATATTAATTCCTGGTTATTATCAAGAATAACTTCCACATATCCTGAATCACAAGCAATTGTTTTATAGGAATGTGGAGAGTATATATTTAGTTTATTCAGAAAATTATTGTTGATTGCATTCCATATAGTAGCATTGTTAATAACATAACCCATTGGTTCTTCACCAACCATTTTATGATTGTAATGCACAGTAACCGCATCTAATATGCATATATCAAGTATTGGCTCAGCTTCGCTTTCTATAAACTGCCAAATCCCTAATTTTTCCAATATTTTTTTCGAGCCTTGAGAAATAGCAAATGCTCGGTTGTCATCTACTACACGTGGTAGACTATTTTTTTCAATCACAGCTACAGACACAGAGTCACAACTGAGGCCAATTGCAGTAATAAGACCAAGCAACCCACCACCTGAAATGATTACATCATAATTCATTTTATTCACGCTAATTGTAAAATTATATTTTATCTATTTTGAAAATAGTTTAAACAAACTTTGTATACTATGAGTAAAAGACTTTAAGGTTTTCCTATATACAAATTAAGTCTCTTAGAACCTGTCTTGAAAATGGCTAAGCATAGAAGTAATCATATTAGATTTCTTGCATAACCCAAACTAAGTAGAAAAAAGGCAACTCCCCTGTCATCCCAGTAGCCCTCTTCTTGTCATCCCAGTAGCCCTTTCTTGTCATCCCAGTAGCCCTTTCTTGTCATCCCAGTGCGTGACACTGGGATGGCTTTGTTGCATCGCTACTTATGAAAGGCTAACTATAGCTAGGATTATAAGCAACCTATTGAAAATCTTGTTTTTTTGCAATCAATCTGATCAAATTTAAGAATAGCAATTTATTATTTATATTAATAAACTTAATTCTATTGAAAATAGCTAAAGCATTGAAATTCTTGAATTTTAGCCGGATTAGTGAGTGGTAGTGAAATTTCTTTTACTCAAATTTAGGTATTCACTGACCGTTCTTGTTATAAATACCAGAATAATAAGCTACTGATATTCTCCATCTTTTTTATCTTTAATCCATCATAGCTAGCGATGCAACAAAGCCCACTGGGATCTCATTTTACTTTATAATGATGTCATGGAAGTAGCTGACACTGGAATTCAGAAAAAAGGATGATGTCATTCCAGTCTGGAATCCAGCCTTTCCATAATCATCAAAACGTTGTATTTTAACATAAAACAGCTATTTTTATACTTAATAAAATTCCTGGATCCCAGACGGCTTTGTTGCATCGCTAGCTATGATGGATTAAAGATAAAAAAGATGGAGAATATCAGTAGCTTATTATTCTGGTATTTATAACAAGAACGGTCAGTGAATACCTAAATTTGAGTAAAAGAAATTTCACTACCACTCACTAATCCGGCTAAAATTCAAGAATTTCAATGCTTTAGCTATTTTCAATAGAATTAAGTTTATTAATATAAATAATAAATTACTATTCTTAAATTTGATCAGGTTGATTGCAAAAAAACAAGATTTTCAATAGGTTGCTTATAATCCTAGCTATAGTTAGCCTTTCATAAGTAGCGATGCAACAAAGCCATCCCAGACTGGGATGACACCCTTCTGGTAGACAATGTTCGTACAGTTGTGGATTCATTCGCGGTATAAATTCCGCTAACTAGTAGCGGAATGACGGTTTTTCAAATTGTAGGTAAACCTAAGCCACTTTAGCTATAACATCTTTAGCAATGTCTTCATAAATCTCTGCCAAATCTTCACTTAGCATTAAAGGATTTCCACAATCAGAAGCATGACATATTTGTGGATCCAGAGGAATCCTGCCTAATAGTTTGATGCCCAGCTCCTCAGACATTCTTTTTGCGCCGTCTTTTCCAAATATGTATATTTCTGAGCCGCTTTGAGTAAAATAGCTCATGTTTTCCACAATGCCAATAATCGGTATACTGAGCTTTTTAAGCATATCATAAATTTTGCGAGCATCGATTAAAGAGAGCTCCTGTGGAGTTGAAACTATTATCGCCCCGGTTAAGTTAAAATTTTCCATAAGACTTAAATGCACATCGCCAGTTCCAGGTGGTGTATCAACTATCAAATACTCTATATCGGACCATTTTGTTCCCATGAGCAGATTATAAAGTGCTTTTGTGATCATAGGTCCGCGCCATATTGCTGCACGATCCTTGTCAACAAAATAGCCGATTGAAATAGTATGCAGTCCATACCTTTCTATAGGTATTGCTTTTCCACCCTGTATTTCTGGCTTTAATTTTTCAGTGCTAAGCATTTTAGGAATTGAAGGACCATATATATCTGCATCAACCAGCGCAACTTTATGTTTCAACTTTGCTAATGAGAGAGCAAGATTTAGCGCAACTGTGGACTTGCCCACACCGCCTTTACCAGAGGCCACAACGATTATATTTTTCACTCCTTCGATATGTAATTTAGCTTTTTGTTGCCCAGTTTGTTTTTGACAAGTAGCAACCACGATCACTTTTGTCACCCCCGGTATAGCTTTAACAGCTTGCTCACAATTTCTTCTTAATTCTTCGTTTGCTTGCGTGTTACCGGCAACTTCAAGCGCAAAACCAATGTCCCCGCCTTTAATAATGATTGAGGATATTATGCCAAGAGCGATCACATCTTTACCGCTTTTTTGCTCTATGACTTTTTTTAAGTTCTCTCTTACAATTTCTTCGTTGATCATTAGACCTCTTACATAGCAGATCCCAGTGCGGAACATTTGTTTCGGAAACAGTATGTTAAATGTTATAGCAGGTTTTGCCTAGAACACAAGCCAAGTACTGGTTCACTTTATGACAGTATCATGAAAGTAGCCTCTTTCTTGTCATCCAAGTAGCCCCTTCTCCTGTCATCCAAGTAGCTTGACACTGGTTTACTTTATGATGATGTCATGAAAGTAGCTGACACTGGTTCTTTTTTTCTAGATCCCAGTGGGCTTTGTTGCATCGCTAGCTATGATGGATTAAAGATAAAAAAGATGGAGAATATCAGTAGCTTATTATTCTGGTATTTATAACAAGAACGGTCAGTGAATACCTAAATTTGAGTAAAAGAAATTTCACTACCACTCACTAATCCGGCTAAAATTCAAGAATTTCAATGCTTTAGCTATTTTCAATAGAATTAAGTTTATTAATATAAATAATAAATTACTATTCTTAAATTTGATCAGGTTGATTGCAAAAAAACAAGATTTTCAATAGGTTGCTTATAATCCTAGCTATAGTTAGCCTTTCATAAGTAGCGATGCAACAAAGCCATCCCAGTGTCACGCACTGGGATGACAAAAAAAGGAGCACTGGAATGACAGCAGTCCCACGTCATACCGCGATTCATTCGCGGTATCTCTTAACATAGATCCCGCTAACACGTAGCGGGATGACGAATATACCGCCACGAACCGTCATACCGCCACGAACCGTCATACCGCGATTCATTCGCGGTATCTCTTAGCCGCTAACACGTAGTGGGATGACGGTTGTCGGTGAACCTAAGTTACTTTAGCTACAAACATTAAGAAATTTACCAAATGAAAAAAAAGGCAAAAGAAGCCCCGTGGTTATTATCCGCTTTAAAATATTGGCGTTTTTTATGTTTTAAACGCTTGACAAGCGAGATAGTACGCTGCTACGAAAATTACCTGCAAAAAGAAACCTCTACTCCTTATTCTTTGCCCTTCCTGCACGCTTACGTTCATTTGGATCAAGGAATTTCTTGCGTAAACGTATAGATTTTGGAGTTACTTCCACCAATTCATCATCATCTATATACGCTATCATATCCTCCAGTGTCATTATCTTTGGAGGAGTGAGTTTTATGGCTTCATCACTACCTGAAGCTCTTACGTTTGTTAATTGCTTACCTTTTAGCACGTTTATCTCCAAATCATTGTCACGGCTATGCTGGCCGACAATCATGCCACAATATACCTTATCCTGTGGCTTGATAAACATAATTCCCCTGTCTTGCAAATTGAAAATTGCATACGCCACAGCCTCACCCTTATCTGTAGAAATTAAAACTCCATTGCGCCTTCCAGAAATTGGACCTTTATGTGGAGCATAACTATGAAATAAACGGTTAATTATGCCTGTGCCCCGAGAATCAGTTAAAAACTCTCCTTGATAACCAATTAATCCTCTTGATGGCACTAAAAACGTTAATCTTGTCCTACCATTACCAGAAGGTCTCATGTCAGTCACTTCACCTTTTCGGAAGCTGAGTTTTTCCATGATGATTCCACTATATTCATCATCTACATCAATTACTACTTCCTCTATAGGTTCAAGTTTTTTGCCATCTTCTTCCTTAAATAGCACGCGAGGGCGTGATACTGAAAGCTCAAAACCTTCTCTCCTCATATTTTCAATTAACACTCCAAGCTGTAGCTCACCACGTCCACCTACTTCAAACGCTTCACCACTTGATGCCAAAGTTACGGTAATTGCAACATTTGTTTCTGCTTCTGCATATAAACGATCCTTTATAACAGTTGAGGTAAGCTTTGTTCCCTCTTGTCCGGCAAAAGGTGAATCATTAACACTCAGAGTAATCGCCATCGTCGGCGGATCAACTGGAGTTGAGCTTACTGCAGTTGTAACCTCTGGTGCTGCTATAGTGTCTGAAACTGAAGCTTTCTCAAGTCCTGCAATTGCAATTATGTCTCCCGCCACAGCTTGTTCTACTGGAATACGTTTCAAGCCAGAAAATGAGAGCAACTTAGTTAATCTCCCTCGTTCAATTACTTTACCGTCCAGATCAAGTACCTTAAGATCTGAATTGACTTTTGCAACGCCCTGATAAACCTTTCCTGTCAATATTCTGCCAAGAAACTTATCAGACTCAAGTAGAGTGACCAACATAGCAAAAGGGGCATTTTGATCATAAACAGAAGGTTTTATATAATCTATAACCGTTGAAAATAATGGGCTTAAATCTTTTCTTTCATCAGAAAGCTCCTTAGCACACCAACCATTTCTACCTGAAGCATACAACACTGGAAAATCTAGCTGCTCGTTGGTTGCATCAAGGTTAAAAAATAACTCATATATTTCATTTAATACTTCATCAATTCTGCTGTCTGGTCGGTCAACCTTATTGATTATCACAATTGGCTTCAAATTTGCTTTTAGTGCTTTTGACAACACAAATTTAGTTTGTGGCATGGGACCTTCCGCAGCGTCAACCAGCAGCAACACACCATCTGCCATGCACAATACCCTTTCTACTTCTCCACCAAAGTCTGCGTGCCCTGGCGTATCAATAATATTGATTTTTTCATCACCCCACATTATTGATGTGCATTTTGCAAGTATTGTAATTCCGCGCTCACGTTCTTGGTCGCCACTATCCATAACTCGCTCTTGAACTTCTTGATTCTCACGGAACGTGCCACTTTGTTTTAACATGTTATCAAGCAAAGTAGTTTTACCGTGGTCAACGTGTGCGATTATTGCTATATTACGGATCGATTTAAATTCGTTCATTTTCTATCATTTCAAAATTAATTTAGTAATAAGTATACATAAAATACACTTGGAGTAAATAACTAAAGCTGTGTATAAGTGCTGTGTTTCCAAGATATTATAGGATTACTTTGTTAAATATTCTCTACTCCCAGGTTTTATTATGGGTAGTTGTTTTAATTCACTTGGAAGTTCTTCCTCGCTGTAGTTTTGGATGTTCAGTTCAATCAAAGATATGACAGGAAAAGGCAGTTTCGTTTCACTATTCCTCTTTATTAAAGAAGCTTCAGCAATGACTTTACCTCCCTCCCCTTCTGCACATTTCACTGCTTCAAGTGAAGATTTGCCTGTGGTTATCACATCCTCGATAAGTAATATTTTCTCACCCTTTTTGATCTTAAATCCACGGCGTAATTCAAACTTGCCATTAACGCGCTCGCAAAACATTGTCTTTATTCCAAGCTGCCTGCCAATCTCATAACCTACAACTATTCCGCCAATTGCAGGAGATAATATTAAATCTATGGAGCTATTTAATTCTTTTTTTATTTTATCTGCCAGTAATGCGCAAACTTTCATGGCTCTGCTTGGATTTTCAAAAATTTTAGCGCATTGTATATATGTATTGCTATGCAATCCAGAAGATAAAACAAAATGCCCATGCAAAATTGCTTCTGCTTCTTTAAATTCTTTTATTATTAGGTTGTTTTCGTCTAATATCATTTTTTAAGTTTCACTATTACATTCTTTATTAATTATCTGAGTGATACAAATATCAGACCACACGTTTATTGCAGTTTCAAACATATCGATGATTGTATAAATAGGCAAAATCAGTCCCATAATATGCAGAGGAACATTCATCGACATGAGATAACTGGTTGCCATAAAATAGCACCCCATCGGCACTCCAGCGTTACCAATTGCTGCACTAGTTGCTAAAAAAATCCATATAAACATTTCGCTTAAGGAAAATGCGCATCCATTCATCTCTGCAACAAACATTACAGTGATTAGTATAAATGCAGCACATGCATTCATATTAATTGTTGTGCATATTGGTAAAATAAAGGACGACAATTTCTTTGGCACCTTTAGCTTATTTTGCACACAGTCTATAGTTGTTGGCAATGTTGCACTGGATGATTTAGAAAAAAACGCAAGTGTGAGTGCCGGCATAACCCCTTTCAGCGTTTGAATTGGTGATATGCCTTTATACCACATAAGTAGCGGTAAAATCAGAAATGCCTGCACAAAATTTGCAGACATTATGCAAACAAAATACCATAAAAGACTGTAGAACTCGCTACCACCTTTTAATTCGTGCAAAAAACATGTAATAAAAGACCACACAGCAAGTGGAACAAGCTTTAGTAACCCCTGAGCAATTTTAAGTAACGTATCGAAAAGTGCAGAGAATATTTGATGTAATATGTCCTGCTTTTCTTTTGAAAGTGAAACAATAGCTCCACCCATCAAAAAAGCGATCAATATGCTACCAATAACGTTATTTTCAAGAAAAACTTGCACAAAATTCGAAGGAATGAGTGATTTTAAGTATGAAAAGTAACTGTAATTGTTATTATCCAAACTTCCTATCGTGTTACATATGAAATTTTTTTTCACTGGGTCTATTAGCAGGTAAAACAATAATGCAACAAACGCAGCTATAATAGTTGTAAGCAGCGTATAAAATAGTGTTTTCTTAACTAAGGTTTTAATTTCGATTGAGTCTTTAAGTCCTGAAATTGTGGAAACTATTGATAGAAAAACTAAAGGTAAACTTATTAATTTCAACAAACTAACAAATATGTCACTAAACAGCTTTGCTATTTCAAATATAATCTCACTGTTTAAATAGTAAGCAACTATTGCAAACAGTATAGAAAAGAGTATTGCAAACTTGTGCATTGAAAATAAAACTTCAAAGTAACATTATACAACAATTTTGCTGTTTTGGAATCAGATTGATAGACAAAATAACTTTACAAATTAGGAAAAGATAAGAGGATGCGTTTATTCGGAGACAGTAGACTTCTTGCATAACCCAAACTAAGTAGAAAAAGGTATCATCCGAGTAGTTGACACTGGTTCCTTTATGACGGCAGTGCCCAGATACTGGAATCCAGCCTTTCTGCAATCTCATCGAAAACGTTTTTCTATGCTAGTTTGCTTGTGAGCAACCTGGATCCCAATGTCTGGGCACTGGGATGACACCCTACTTAACCGTCATACCGCGATTCATTCGCGGTATCTCTTAACATAGATCCCGCTAACAAGCAGCGGGATGACGATTGTCGTTTAGCCATAAATATTAAGAAATTTACCGAATGAAAAAAAAGGCAAAAGAAGCCCCATGGTTAACTAGTTATTTATATGTACTTCAAAATATTGGCGTTTTTTTATTCTAAACGCTTAATAACCGCGATTCAGCCGCTTTTAAATGCGACTAACCTAAATTACAAACATTAAGAAATTTACTAAGTGGAAAAAAAGGCAAAGAAACCCTAAGGTAGCTAGTATTCAAATTCTCCCTTGTCTATTTGACGTCTTTTGCTGTCTTAAACGCTTTATAAGCGCGTTTCGGCTTGTATAGGTAGAAACCTAAAAGTTTTATAAAAACATGAGGTGCACATAGTGCAAAAAATTAAGCATGATTTACGCCAAATACATTAAGTTTTTTTGTTATTAATCCACTGCAGAGATTGCGAAGATAAATAATTAGCTTCAGTTTCATGATAAGGGAGCTGGCGGAGTTTGTCAAGGAAGTTTTTCGTTTCTATTCCCAATAAAAGTTTATTATATGGTTATGCAAGAAGTCTAGTGGAATTGGCTAATATTTCTTAATTTAAATTTAGGTGCACTTAGCCCATTCTGGTGATAACAAATTGGAATAGATAAGGTATGATAACTAACTTTTCTGTGAGTATATAGTTTTGCCAGACACAACAGTACGTACCACGTGCCCTTTTACTTTGCGCCCATCGAAAGGGGAATTTTTTGATTTACTAGCAAAGTTGTCAGTTTTAATTTCCCATTCATGATTGAGGTCAACTAAAATTAAGTCTGCAGCAAGGTTTTTTTGTATACGACCACGTGGTATGTGTATTATATCTGCAGGCTTATATGTCAATTTTGCGAGCACATCAAGTAGACCCATTTGCCCACTGTGATAGAGTTCAAGTGAAAGGGGCAGCATTGTTTCAAGACCAACAATACCAAATGCAGCATTTTCAAGTGGCAGATCTTTAGAACTACGATCATGCGGAGCGTGATCGGTTGCAATGCAATCAATCACACCTGTCTTTAAACCTTCAACCATAGCTAAACGATCTTCTTCAGTGCGAAGTGGCGGGTTCATTTTTGCAATTGCTCCATGTTGCTTTACTATATCTTCAGTCAAAGTGAAGTGATGAGGGGTTACTTCGCACGTAACATTTAATCCCAAGTCTTTTGCACGTTTAATAGCATCAAGTGAATCTTTTGAAGAGACATGTAGAATATGGTAGTGCACATTTTCCATATCTTTCATGAGCAGTATATCGCGATTTACCATAATCGATTCTGACGCACTCAAGATTCCCTTTACTCCCAATTCTTCAGAAATTTTACCTTCGTTGATTGCACCACCTGCTGACAAATTTAAATCTTCTGCATGTTGAGCAATAGGGACACCCAGCATACTTGAATAAAGCAGCGCCTGTCTCATAATCATGGGGTTCATAACTGGCATGCCATCATCGGTGAACCCAACCGCACCTGCTTCCTTTAAAAGTGCCATTTCAGTCAACTTTTCTTCCGAAGTGGTGATTTTAGCGTAAAATTCAACGTTTACATGTGAAGTTTCAAGTGCTCTATATTTCAAATATTTAGCCAAAACAACGCTATCAATTGCTGGAACAGTGTTCGGCTGACAAACTACAGTTGTAACGCCTCCCGCAGCTGCAGATTTGCTGCCTGTATATATAGTTTCTTTATGTTCTTGGCCTGGTTCACGAAAATGTACGTGAATGTCAATAAGGCCTGGCATTAGAACAAGCCCTTTACAGTCTATTGTTTCATCGACCCCACTTGTTGAAAATAATGATTCACCAAAGTCAACAATTTTATCCCCTTCAGTCAATAATGAACCTTTTATATCAAGCTTAGTTTCCGGGTCGATAATACGAGCATTAGTATACGCAATTTTATAGCCTTCCTTTTGCCCTGTTTGCAACAAATTCCAAGTTTGAGTCATTATATTTGAGTATCGATTATAAAATAAATCTAAAGTTTTTTTAACAAAACACAACCAAATAAAAACGCAGACTAAAGTTGCGAGAGCTGTCTTGAATTAAAATTGTCCCAAAAATTTGGCTCTTATAACCGAGTTACTTCAGTTTTAACGTTAATATGAAAAACTCTTAGCTCTGTTGAAGGATTTTCCAGTTGAATATCTAGCTCATTCTGTATGTTCGATAAACAAATCAAAGCTGAGTCAAAATTTTCATCACACTGCTTCGCTTCATGCATACCATCGATTATTTCCTCTAATTCTTCCACATCATCCATTTCTTGCGGCGCACTTTTTAATATCGCTTTTATTTGGTTTAAATTTTGACGAATTTTCTCCTGATATCCAGCAATTCTCTCTTGATATATATCAATCATTTTTTGACATGCGTTGCCTCTAAATGGATGTTCTTTTTTCTCTTTTATGTAAGAACTTTGAAAGTCTTTACAGTTAAGGATTGCTTCTCTATGTTTTTTTATGTCATTAATTGCACTGACTATCGACTTATCTATTTTCTTCAAATTTTCTTCCCGTCCTTCTCTTTTAATTATACTTTTGGATTCATTTTTCATTTGGTTCATTTTGTCATACAGGTTTCTGCATTCTTTGTAAGATACCATTGGTTGTAATATTCCTTCTTCTACACCTTTATTGTAAAAATTCTTCAACTCATTACTTGATAGTATTGTTATAGCATCTTCCCTTTTACCTTGTGATTTAGGATACTTTTTATTCAATGAACTAACATGATTTAACAAGAAATCTTTAACTAGCCCTTCTCTTTTTACTTCGGATAATTTTTCTAGTGTTTCTATATATTTCAGAACTTCCGCAAAGAGCTGTCCACCAGATGGAGCAAATCCTTGAAGTGGTTTACTCTGAGCTTTATAAAAATCGGTTTGTAAAAAATCTTCAGCTTGTTTTTTTATTACTGAAAGTTCATTGAAGGCTTTTTCTGGATTGATTTTTCTCAAAATACCAACAGTTTTTCTAATCGCTTTTTCTCTCTTTTTATTATCTTGCTTTTCATTTAATATCAGATGTTCAGTTTTGGTAAAAGCATTACCTTGATCACTCTTTGCAATGTTACAAACGATGTTTTTTACAACTTTTTCAGTTGCTGCATAATCTATTTCTTTTGCAAAGCAGTCAACAAATGATTGCCAAACTTTTTTATTAACAAGCTTACTTGTCTTATTTTCAAAATCTTCTCTACTTTTGAATCCTAAAATAGTATAGAGATTTTTTTCAACTATTGGTTCGGCATGTTGTTTTGCCACTTTACCTTTTATATTGAATGGAAATTTACTAATCTTAGTTGTACCCACAATGTTACCTCAATATTAACGCTATCTATAAAAGTATAAAGATTTAATATTTAATTTTTAATTAATACTAGCACAGCTAACTACGGGGGCATTATGCTAGCATCAATAGCAAGCGTCAATTAACACTTTAACTTCTAACTTGTCATCAGTAATATTATTTATATAAAAACTATAATTTTTTATGCCTGAACTTGGGAATATATTGCTACTCATAGCCTGCTTATTGTCTTTGACATATTTGTTTTTACCACTTAGTTCTTGTCGGTTTATTACCACTGCCATATTTTTTTGTGTATCAACATCAATGGCTATTTTGATCTACTGCCACATTACAAATGATTTCTCACTCGAAAACGTATATTACCACTCACACACAACAAAACCTTTGATCTATAAGATTTGTGGAGTTTGGGGAAATAAAGAAGGGTCTATGTTGCTTTGGACATTAGTGCTTACCTTTTACCTATTTCTGATGGGTATTTTTACTGATAACGACAGTAAATTGAAGAAAGTATCCTTGATCACCCAAGGCTTGATTTGCTTTTGTTTTTTACTGTTCACTTTACTTGAATCCAGCCCCTTCACTAAAATGCCAAGCGTTGAAAAAGATGGATTGGGTTTTAATCCGATATTGCAAGATATAGGCCTTGCTATTCATCCACCGATATTATATTTGGGGTACCTTGGATTTAGCGTTCCTTTTTCGCTCTCTATAGCTGGATTAATTGCAAATACTGAAGGAAATGTTTGGGCTAAAATTGTCAGGCCTTGGGTACTTATTTCTTGGTCGCTGCTCACTTTGGGCATCAGCTTGGGTAGCTGGTGGGCATATCGCGAACTTGGGTGGGGTGGATTTTGGTTTTGGGATCCAGTGGAAAACGTTTCTTTGATACCGTGGCTAATTGCAGTGGCGCTGACACATTTGTTGCTCGTTGTACGAAATTTCAATACTTTAAGGAATTTCGCTATTTTACTTACGCTTACAACTTTTATATTGAGTGTAACTGGAACATTTCTAGTCCGCTCAGGAATACTCACCTCAGTGCACACGTTTGCAGATGACTCAAGGTATGGACTGTATATATTAGCTCTACTTGGTGTAATTACAGTCAGTAGCTTAGTAATATTTGTAGTGTTTACGAGAAAGAATCACACATCTTTCCAGTATTCGATATTGGAATCTGAAAAGAAATCTGCTACTCAAGTGACAGAGGGTAGAAGATTCTTTTCACGCCTTACGATGATGCTGATGAACAATTTATTATTTATTACTGCCTTTTTCATCGTGTTCGTTGGCACTTTATACCCTACAGTGCTTGAGTATTTAACCGGTGAATTAATTTCAGTTGGAGCACCATATTACAATTCTTTATTTAATCCTATTGCACTGGCTATTCTAGTGCTCACCATGATCGGGCAATACTGCCGTTGGCAGGGAAATAGTCTATTGCCAATATTTCGTGAATACAGATTTTCATTCTGTAGTGCTGCAGCTATTTTGCCGTTTATCTTTCACATGGAGCTAATAATTGTGCTATCAATTACTATCTCCATAGCATTATTAATCTTTGTTTTAGAAGCATATAGTAAAAGAATTTGTTTATTTAAGGTAGCATTTGGTGAATCAATTTTATTAGCAAGAAAAGTTTCTAAATCCTACTATGCAATGATGGCAGCTCATGCTGGAGTGGCAATTTTAGTGCTTGGTATAGCTTATTCAGTTGGTTGGCAGGAGAAAAAAGAAAATTACTTAAAAATAGGGGATAGCATAACAGTCAATAAATTTAAAGTTACTTTGCAAAATATTGAGCTAATAAAAGAAAAAAATTTCCATGCAGTGAGAGGTACAATGGACATTAGGAATTTGCTGAATAATAAGATATTGGGTGAGATAACCCCTGAATATAGATTTTACCTTGTGGAAGGTCAGAAAAATGTTGAAAGCAGTATCTACCACAATTTGCTTTCTGATATTTATGTTGTAATTGGAGAGATTGATAAGAGTAAGAGCAAAATCGCAGCTAAAGTGCACTATAAACCTGGAATGTCTATAACCTGGCTTGGATCCTTTCTTATCGCTTTTGGTTCGCTCCTTGCTGCTTTGCCTTTATTGAGAAGATTTTAATAGGACTCCTTTATACTATAACGAAAAAACTTCCTTGACAAACTCCGCCAGCGCCCTTATCATGGTATTGAAGGTATTCAGTTATCTTCATCTGTGCAGATTAAACAGCAAGAAAACAACGTAGTTGGCGTCTTATTTTTAATTTTTTGCACTATGTGCACCTTATGTCTTCACAATATTTCTAGGTTTTTACCTACACAAGCTGAAACGCGCTTATAAGTCGTTTAAGACAGTATAGTACGCCAATTTGCAGGATTAGAGAGTGACAACTAGCTAACGCGGGGTTTCTTTTGCCTTTTTTTCTGCTTAGTGAATTTCTTAAACATTTATAGCTTAAGTTAGTTGCACTTAAAAGCAGCTAAATTGCAGTGTTTAAGACTTAAAAAACGCCAAATACTGAAAATAGACAATGACTAGGGCTTCTTTTGCCTTTTTTTTGTTTGCTTAATATTTATAGCTAAACGACAACCGTCATCCCGCTACGTGTTAGCGGCTAAGAGATACCGCGAATGAATCGCGGTATGACGGTTCGTGGCGGTATGACGGTTCGCGGTGGCATGACGATAACTTCGTCATTCCGCTATGTGTTAGCGGCTAAGAGATACCGCGGCAGTATGACGTAGGACCGCTGTCATTCCAGTCTGGAATCTAGTTCTTATTGTACATTTACTTAGTGTAGAGTTAAGTTTCCTGGATCCAAGTAGTCTGGGCACTGGGACGACACCCTTTTGGATGGAAACCTCAGCTACTTTCATGACACCATTCTTTCTTCTGGATCCCAGTGGGCTTTGTTGCATCGCTACTTATGAAAGGCTAACTATAGCTAGGATTATAAGCAACCTATTGAAAATCTTGTTTTTTTGCAATCAATCTGATCAAATTTAAGAATAGTAATTTATTATTTATATTAATAAACTTAATTCTATTGAAAATAGCTAAAGCATTGAAATTCTTGAATTTTAGCCGGATTAGTGAGTGGTAGTGAAATTTCTTTTACTCAAATTTAGGTATTCACTGACCGTTCTTGTTATAAATACCAGAATAATAAGCTACTGATATTCTCCATCTTTTTTATCTTTAATCCATCATAGCTAGCGATGCAACAAAGCCATCCCAGTGTCAAGCACTGGGATGACATCATAGGGGTACTAGCCTGACAACCGTCATCCCGCTGCTTGTTAGCGGGATCTAGAGATACCGCAGCGGTATGACGTAGGACTGCTGTGATACCATTATAGAGTGAACCAGTGTCAGCTACTCGGATGACAGAGAAGTCCAATCACAGAATAAACTAGTGAATTTTTTGAAAAGTATATAAAATCCAAGTGATTATTTTAAGTAAATAGCATGGCACTTAGACTCATTCCAGATAATCTCGATATCAAGTTTAGTAAATATAGGGATTTGACTGCACTCGTTAGCATTATTCTTATCATCTTTTCAATGCTCACTGTTGTGCTGCGTGGAGTGAACTTAGGCATAGACTTTGCAGGCGGAATTTTGATAGAGATAAAATCTTCAGATGAGAATCACTCTATTCTCGATGCATTAAAAGAAAATGGTTTTACAGTGCAGAGTTCAAAAGCGGGTGATAATTTAGTCATGCGTTTTAAAGATGAAGGAGATGAAGATAAAATCAAAAAGATAAAAAGCATACTAGAAGAAAAGCTGGGGAGCTCAATAAGCTATCGTAAAATAGACTATGTTGGCCCACAAATAAGCTCAACACAAATATTTGAAGGAATGTTATCCATGTTGATCGCGATTGTTGGAATATTTTTTTACGTTTGGTTTAGATTTAATTGGCAATGTGGATTCAGTGGAATAACAGCACTGATTCATGACGTGATTTTAACTGTTGGTTTTATTAGCCTAACTGGCATTGAGTTTAATATTTCATCAGTTGCAGCTCTCCTCACTGTCATTGGTTATTCAATCAATAACTCAGTAATTATATACGATCGGATTCGAGAGTATTGCAAGAGTGGTAAAAGTGGGCGGATGAGTGAGATAGTAGATGCAAGTATCAACGCTACATTATTTCGCACTATATTAACCTCGGGTACAACCCTTCTTGCTGCTCTTCCTTTGACATTAATCTGCACAGATGCAGTGAGAGACTTCAGCTTGATCATTTTTTTTGGTATTTTGATTGGCACTTGTTCTGCAATATTTATTTCTGCTCCTATATTAACCTACAGAGCTTTGATAAGTAGATTGTAGAAGTGTTTAGTCGCGGTATAATATCAACTTATTATCTCTTATAGTGAAATGAAAATACCTTAAAAAGCTCATTCCAAGTAGTGAATGAGACATAGAATGAGTGTTAACGCTCGCCTGTACATCATTAACTAAAAAATTCCCTATTTTAACCTGAGGGATGTGAACAACACCAGCTTTTATTTGACCTTTCGCAGTTTCATATATTTTAAAATCCTGAACGTTTTGTAAGTTAATACCAACATGTAATGCGTCTTTTTGTGATAGAACAATATCGGTTGCTCCGGTATCAAGCAAAAACGTTATATTGCGATCATTGACCTGAGCCTGAATATAAAAGTGTCCATCGTATGATTTCGTAAATTCGATACTTCCACTATTCTGACCACTATTTTGAATTCTCCCTTTATATGGTAAAAAAGTACTGAGAAATCTGTCGCTTAGTTTGTCCCTTTGTGAATCAATAAGCATTGAAGTGGCAGCTATTATTAGTAACCAAATAACTAGATTTTTCACCGCGTTCATATTGTTAAAATTTGAAGCTATTAAAATAAATTTTAAAGATTAGCGTTAAAAGTTATTATTAAAAATAAGTAAATTTTATTGTTTTAGTACAATATTTAATATACACTTTAAGAAGATATGTTTGATTTAATTTCATGTCAGAAGCAAAAAGTTTAATTTTAGCAGCTATCCTTTCCATGTTGATCATGGTATCTTGGCGCATTATTTATGATAATTTTTTTAGTGCAAACCAAAACCAGCCATTGATTGAAAATATTGAACATATCGAATCTTTTAACGACCTTGCTCCTATAATACACCAAAATCGTTCTGAAATTATTAATTCCACTCGAGAACAGAGGGTTAGTTTAACCAATAACATGATTAAAGGATCAATTTCTTTGAAAGGTGCAAGGTTTGATGACTTAATCTTAACTAACTACCACTTAGAACCGAGTTCTTCTTCTCCACAAGTGGTGTTACTGTCACCTGCAGAATCAAAAGATGTATATTTCGCAGAATTTGGGTGGCTCGATCCGAATGAAAAGATTAAAGTTCCAGATTCTAAAACAGTCTGGCAAGCAGATAAACTCAATCAAAAAGAGGTCAATTTATTTTGGGATAATGAAAATGGCATTTTATTTAGAATGAAAATTAGCCTTGACGATAACTACATGTTTAAAGTTGAGCAAATTATTGAAAACAATACAAAAGATAATGTAGTTTTGGTTCCTTATGGTAGAATTAACCGTAAACGTGACAATATCAACGAATCTTATTGGATATCCCATGAAGGAGTACTGGGTGCATTTGATAATAAACTAGAGGAGTGGACATATAAGGATATTTCCAAAAAACATTTAATAAAAGCAAGCACGAGTGAAAAAAATTGGTTTGGTTTTGCTGATAAATACTGGCTTACAGCCATCATACCTGAAAAATCTGATAAAATAAATGTAAGCATTAAGCATACTAACGCTAATGATATTGATAAATTTCAAGTAGATTTTGTCAAACCTTATAAGAGCATACTTCCTGGCGCAAGTGTTTCTAATGTGAATTATTTTTTTGCTGGAGCAAAAAAGTTGAATTTACTGGATTCTTATAAGGATACTCTCAATATACCTTTGTTTGATAAAGCTGTAGATTTTGGTGTTCTTTATTTTATAACCAAGCCAGTGTTTTTACTGCTTGAATATTTTAACTTCGTTTTAAAAAATTTTGGCTTAGCAATATTATTGCTGACTTTAGTAATCAAACTTTTGATGCTTCCCTTATCTAATAGATCATATATTTCGATGTTCAAGGTGAAAAGCCTGCAGCCTGAATTAACTCGTATAAAAGAGTTGTATAAAAATGACAGCTTAAAGCAGCACAAAGAGACAATTGCGTTGTTCAAGAGAAACAATGTAAACCCAATGTCGAGCATTTTTCCCATGCTAATACAAATACCGGTATTTTTTGCTCTATATAAAGTATTATTTGTTACTATAGAGATGAGACATGCTCCTTTTTTTTTATGGATTAAGGATCTTTCAGCTCCTGACCCAACGAACATCTTTACATTATTTGGGTTGTTTAATTATAACTTTCCTATTTCTATAGGCATTTTACCTATAATTTTCGGTGCCACCATGATAATTCAGCAGAAGCTAAGTGAGAAAGATCAAACCAATAAAGATGATATTCAAGTAAATGTTATGAAGTTTTTACCTTACATTTCTGTCTTTATTTTTTCTTCTTTTCCTGCCGGCCTGGTAATATATTGGATATTTAGTAATATTATAACTTTAATTCAACAATCATTAATAAAGTTGTTTTTAACGAAAAAAGTGGTAGTAAATGTCGAAAATACTAATAGTTAATTCAATTTATTATGCTGAAATAGCAAACCTTTTGCTTGAAGGTGCAGTCGATAGATTAAAAGAAAGTCATGCAAGCTATGACATAATTGAAGTTCCTGGTGCATTTGAGATACCAGCTACAATTCTCTTTGCAGTAAAAAGCAAGAATGCTAATTATGACGGTTATTTAGCTCTTGGGTGCGTGATTCGCGGTGAAACCGATCACTATCAATACGTTTGTAAAGGGGTAATCGAAGGTTTAAATGAAGTTATTATGCATTATGTAATGCCCCTTGGTATGGGCATAATTACCGCTGACAGCAAAGATAAAGCACTAGTTAGAGCTGACAAAAACAAAAAGAACGTTGGTGGCCACGCAGCCTCAACTGTTTTGCATATGATAGATTTACACAATAAATTAAAATAATGGAGGAAAAACCAGTAGATAAAAAGTGGCGCATAAAAAGAAGTACGGCAAGATTTCTTGCTGTACAAGTTGCTTATTCAAATATTTTTGTAGGTTACAACAAAAGCACTTTTAAATTGGAAAATTGTGAACTTAAGGACTACATAAGTAAGTTGAAAGATATATTTGAATGTGAAGAATTTGAACATCAGTTCTTAGAAAACTTGTTATATAAGGTTATAAAAAGCAGTGAAGAATATGATAAAATAATAGAGTCTTACTTACACCCAAGCTGGTCCCTTTCACGGTTAAATCTTATAAGCTTATCTATCTTGCGTGTTGCAATATGTGAGTTAGCTAATTGTGATACGCCAGTTCCAGTTGTCATTAATGAATATACTAACATTGCATCTGATTTACTTGATAAACCAAGCGAAATTGGTTTTATTAATGGGTTATTGGATAAGGCAAAAGATGCAGTTAAATTAAATAAAAATCCTTAGCAGCTTCTCACAACTATATAAAAGTTAAGGCAATTCCCGTAATAAATTTAAGTAACTGACATTAAAAAAACGGTAGACTTAGTCTACCATTTTTATTTCGCTTAATTATTTATTTCTTCCGGTTTTCCCTTGCTCAGCTGCTGGTTTTTGCATAACTGTGCTTGGCATAAATGTAATGCTTAATTCCTTAGGATACTGATCCTCTAAGCCTAAACCTAATGTTTCCAATTGCTTACTTCTATCATTTATTGAAACATATTTACCCTCACCATCTTTCACGTCTAGTGAAGACACACGGAAGAGATAAGTGCTGCCAAGCAAAATCGGATGATCATTATCTTTGTACTTGACGTGACCATCAAGGGTAATACGGTATACTTCACCTTTTGAGTTGACACAATCTATACGATGTTTGTCATCTACTTTATAATTCTCTTCAATAAACTTACTATCTTCGCTTAATACTTGTAGCACTAGATGTGCATAATCACTACTAACACTGAGCTTCCAAGCTTTCAACTCAGATATTTCGTTATTTTTGCTGATGGCATATACTGCTAAACAAATCAGTGCAACAGCAACAAATGCTAAAACACTCATTCCAAGTGGTGTAGCTGCAAAAGCTGCAAGTGGAGCTAGCATGGAAGTTTAAGACACCCAATATGGTGCTGAAAGTGCTACTGCTGCGCCTATGACATACAAAGAAGTAAGTGCAACAAGTGCAGTGTTTGTTTTGTGGAACTGACCTCGATGATTTTTGAAAGTTAGCATAAACGACCTCATTTAATAAAATATTAATATGCTTAAATTGTATATAAAAGAACTGTCATAGTCAAGCTTTTTCGCAAATTACCTGCCACTTGAGCCAAAGCCCCCTGCATTGCGACCGGTTTCTTCTGTGCAGAATTCTTCTCTGTCATCCCAAATTACCTGAGATACAGGAGAAATAAGGATTTGTGCAATTCTATCTCCTCTTTTTATCTCATACGACTGATTACTTAGATTAATTAGGCAAATCTTCACCTCACCTCGATAATCAGAGTCTATAGTGCCCGGAGAATTTAAGACAGTGATTCCATGTTTTGCAGCAAGACCAGAACGTGGGCGGATTTGCCCCTCAAAACCGTTTGGTATTGCAATCACAATTCCAGTTGGAACAAGTAATCTCTCAAGTGGATTTAAAACAGCAGAGTCATTCAATGCAGCATAAAGATCCATACCAGCACTCTGCGTAGTTGCATAACATGGAAGAGACAAGTCTTCTCCGTGTGATAATCTTTTTATTTCTACTTTAATTGTACTTCTTTGCACTCCAATTTACCAACTATGAAGGTTCAATTATAGCATGTAAATTGTATCTGCAAAAGTAATAAATGTTACATCGTAAATGATGTCATTCTAGTGCGTGACGCTAGGCCATAAAATAAGTTTTTCGTTTCTATATGCGCTACCTTAAGACTTTAATTATACAACGTCTTAACGCACTTAACCCCATCGACATATAAATTTGCATGACTTTTTTGAGTATTAAGCAATGCAAGTCCAATGTTGTCTACACTAGAGCGCAGTTCCCCTATTTCCTCATTATTTTCATTTGTCACTTTAGTGCCAATATCTGGAAGTGCGTTATCCCCCTCAACAGGATAAAGTTTTCTTCTGAATATTTCTTGTCTGCTCATTCGATTTACGACTTCCTGACCTATATAACACCCCTTATTAAAGCTTATACCGTTTGCCTTATCGATTAAATATTGCAATGGGAACGATGAATTTTGTACCATATCTTTTGCTCCATCTGGGACAAGGTTTTTAATTCTAACTTTTTCATACTGAATAAAATCTCCAACCGGTTCTTTTATTTCATCTTTATGTATGATCCTCATTCCTAGCAGCTTGTGCCTTGGATCTTGAAAAATAACTTGTGACTTACTACTACACTCCGCCAACTTAGTATCAAACAAAACTCCAACCTTATATAGTGCACTAATGTCTTTAATTTTCACTCTCAAATAAGTTTTAAGTAAATCTAGTTTCTCGATTATTTGCTGTAAGTGCACATTTTCGCACTCTAAGAAAATATATCTACCATATTCAATAAGAAAAAAATCATATAGGTATTTTCCCTGAGGGCTAAGCAATAAAGAGTAAATAGCTTTTTGGCTATCTAGCTTATTAATATCATTGGTTATAATGCCCTGCAGAAAATCTCTAGTGTCAGGCCCATATAGCACTATCACACCACGACTTAAGAATGGTATATAACTCATGAAATCTCTATAAATAAACCTAAATTTTATTATATAACATTAGGCTCTTTTAGAAACTGCTTTTGGCGTGCATATTTTATATGGTGTGCATATTTTACAAGCTCCAGCCCTTGAAATCTAACTTACGAGTATATATATAAAATTATAGGTTAATTTGTTGAGAGGAAAAGCAAATGTCAAGTATAAGTTTAAATGTATTGGATGATAGCGTGCTGATCAAGCCTATTAGCGAGGAAAAGCAGGGTGGAATTATGCTTCCATCAAGTGCTGAAAAGAAACCTACTAAAGGTGAAATTGTAGCAACTGGTGAAGGTTCACGCAACTCAAATGGCGAACGCATAGCTTTAACTGTAAAGGCTGGTGATAAAGTGTTCTATCGTCAATGGGCTGGTACAGAAATAGAACATAATGATGAAAAGCTTATCGTGATGAAAGAGTCCGATATACTTGCTGTCATTAAATAGCAGTCTTTATTTTACTAAATTGAAACAAAGCGCAACATGGCGCATTGTAAATGGTTTTATTATAGTTTTCTAAATTTTTTATTAACAAGAGGTGATAAAAATGACTAATGTAGTAGTATCAGGTGAGCAGTTACAAGAAGCCTTTCGTGAAGTCGCAGCAATAGTGGATTCAACGGTAGCAATAACTGCGGGACCTAGGGGAAAAACAGTAGGGATTAATAAGCCCTATGGAGCACCAGAAATTACAAAAGATGGTTATAAGGTGATGAAGGGTATCAAGCCTGAAAAACCACTAAATGCTGCAATAGCAAGCATCTTTGCCCAAAGTTGTTCTCAATGTAACGACAAAGTTGGTGATGGTACAACAACGTGCTCAATATTAACTAGCAGCATGATCATGGAAGCTTCAAAATCAATTGCTGCTGGAAACGATCGTGCTGGTATTAAAAACGGAATACAGAAGGCAAAAGATGTAATATTAAAGGAAATTGCATCAATGTCTCGTACAATTTCTCTAGAGAAAATGGATGAAGTAGCGCAAGTTGCGATAATCTCTGCAAATGGTGATAAGGATATAGGTAACAGTATCGCTGATTCCGTGAAAAAAGTTGGAAAAGAGGGTGTAATCACTGTTGAAGAAAGTAAAGGTTCAAAAGAGTTAGAAGTTGAGCTGACTACTGGCATGCAATTTGATCGCGGTTATCTCTCTCCGTATTTTATTACAAATAATGAAAAAATGATCGTGGAGCTTGATAATCCTTATCTATTAATTACAGAGAAAAAATTAAATATTATTCAACCTTTACTTCCTATTCTTGAAGCTGTTGTTAAATCTGGTAAACCTTTGGTTATTATTGCAGAGGATATCGAAGGTGAAGCATTAAGCACTTTAGTTATCAATAAATTGCGTGGTGGTTTAAAAGTTGCTGCAGTAAAAGCTCCAGGTTTTGGTGACAGAAGAAAGGAAATGCTCGAAGATATAGCAACTTTGACTGGTGCTAAGTACGTCATAAAAGATGAACTTGGAATCAAGATGGAAGATCTGACACTTGATGATCTTGGTACTGCTAAAAATGTTAAAATTACTAAAGATAATACCACAGTTGTCAGCGAAAATAGCGATTCTGACAGTGTGAAAGCTAGAATCGAGCAGATCAAATCTCAAATTGAAACTTCAACTTCTGATTATGATAAAGAAAAGCTAAGAGAACGTTTAGCGAAATTATCAGGTGGTGTTGCTGTGCTAAAAGTTGGTGGAGCAACTGAAGTGGAAGTTAAAGAACGTAGAGATAGAGTTGAAGATGCGCTGCATGCAACAAGAGCTGCAATTGAAGAAGGCATAGTTCCAGGTGGTGGAGTTGCACTTCTTTATGCTTCATCTGTTCTCGACAAATTAAAAGGTGCAAGTGACGAAGAGCAAATAGGCATAAACATTATCAAGAAAGTTCTCAGTGCTCCAATTAGAAGGTTAGTTAAAAATGCTGGTCTTGAATCTGCTGTTATCATTGACTATTTGATTAAGCAGAATGATAAAGAGCTTATATACAACGTTGAGGCTATGAATTACGCTAATGCATTTACAGCTGGTGTGATTGATCCAGCAAAAGTGGTGCGTATTGCTTTTGAAACAGCGATATCTGTTGCGAGTGTGCTGATTACTACTGAATCTATGATAGTTGATGTACCAAGCAAAGAAAATGCTTCATCTCCTATGGGCGCAGGAGAAATGGGTGGCATGGGTGGATTCTAAGTAGAGTGAAGCCGTGGAGCAATTGCTCCACGGTAGTTCCAAAAAATCTCACATTTTACTATTCGTTAAAGGTAATACGTTTGGTGCAGAAAGGCACTACTGTTTGCATCCGTTTCACTCTTTTATATTATGGTTGTCTATAGCTAACCCAAGAAAGGTTTTCCTACGTCATACCGCCGCGGATAGATTCCGCTAACAAGTAGCGGAATGACGAATTTTTGTTTTTCAAATTGTCGGTAAATCTAAGTCAGTTTAGCTATATGTGTTTTCCACAATGACTTATTCTTTTCACCCATTTATATTACAGTTGTATATATTAGAATAATGCTATATTAATAAATAATCTATATAATGCTATTAAATATAACACTTAAAATCTAAATCACTTTCTCTATAAAAGGAGAAATTTGCCTTAATGAAAATACATATATATTTAATATTGTTTTTATTTTTTTCTTGCACCCAACTATATGCTGACGAGGAAATTGCAAAATTTGATTTACTTATTGGCGAGATAAATGAAGCAAACCTCACTCTTAAAGGTGCAATAAAGGTTACAGTAGAACCAGGCTGGCACATATATTATAAAGATCCTGGAGATTTCGGTCTTCCCACTTCTTTTGATTGTAAGGGTAACACATTAAACATAGATATTTACTGGCCTACTCCAAAGGAACATAGAGATAAAGTAGGAAGAGAGATATTTATCAGTAACGTATATAAGGATATGGTATTATTTCCCTTTAAGATGAATGTGTTTTCAAATCAAGGGTATATTGACCTTAACTTCCATATAAATTATGCGATATGTAAAGATAGGTGCATCCCTAAAAATGTTGAGATAAAAACCAGGCAACCACTAAAGGATTTTATAGATTCTGATATCAGTAAACTCATAAATGAGTGGTATGAAAAATAGAGTTCTCAGGGGGCGAGTAAGGCAGTGATAATTACGCAATAGTTTAAAAATGTTATTCCTGCTAATTTTTGAACAGATTGTTTAGTGGCTTTAGTTAGTTCAATAAGGTGTTGTGAAATTTCTGGATCGAAGGTTACATTAACCCTTGAATCTACCATAAAATTTGCCAATAATTGTACAGCATTTTCCTGAATTTTTCAATAAAGAATTTACAGATCAAATAATAAAAGGCATGAGTTTTTTCAAAAGGTATCATAAAGCTATATCTCTGAAAAGTAATTATATAAGTATTAGTATAATATTAATACTTATATGTTAAAATTATGTTAATTTTTTAATTAAGGAGTATATTATGGTAAAATCTACACAAAACTTGCCTTCATTGGAATGGAAGGGAGTCAATCCACATCACGATTGCCACAGAGCATGTGAACGAGATTCATGGACTTCGGTCACTGAGGCACTATGCAAACACAAGTGTGATTTGTTTGTGAGGTCCCCATCTCATTCACAAACACCAACGCTTAGTGAGAAATTAGCAGCTAGTGCAAATAATCTCCTTGATGAGAGCTTAAAATTATCATCTATGGCAGATGAAATACACGCTCAAGATCCAATGTATCTTTAATCACAACAAGAAAAGAAGATATTCAATATCTTCTTTTTTTAATACGATTACTTCGATGCTAGCTACTTGATTCTTGCCAAGGGTTCTAAGGCATCCACATTAACCTATAGACTTTGTATAGTTCTCAACTGACGTTAAATTCTGGGTAAAATTATGTAAAGGGCAATTCTGCCCTTATATATCATTGCGAACAGAGCGTAGAAAGAAGCGGAAAAATACTCTGTGGAGTTTGACACTGACTTTGACTAAAAACTGAGTATGAGAGCAGCTAGTATTGTGTTAAAATAAAAATTTTTGATACGGAAAACTGGTTCTAGTATCAGCTGCTTGGATAACAGAAACGAAGTCATACATAGAAAATAGGTTAGGTATTCTCAATTTTTGTTGTATACTTAAATAAAAATCTCACTTTTACAGATGGATACAGTAAAGTTTGTTTTATTACTGCCAACAATATTACTCATGCTAGTTGCTGGTGTTTACCTATCGGTTAAACTAAAATGGCTACAGATATTTAGATTGCCGTACGCCCTTTCACTCATTGGAGTTAAAAGAGGGGAAAATAAATTTTCTTCTATAGCCGCCCTGTTTACAATCTTAGGGGGAAATTTAGGAGTAGGAAACATTTCAGGAACTGCTGTTGCTCTAAAAACCGGAGGACCGGGCTCTATTTTATGGATGGCAATAATTATTGTTATCACTTCTGTGATAAAATATGTCACTTGTTATCTAAGTATAAAAACCAGAAAGGAAAAGAACGGACGGTTTATAGGTGGCCCTGTAGCCTACATGGCTGATGCATTTAATTCTAGGAAAGCTACAATTGTGTTTCTGGTTGTTATGATGATGGTTTCAATAACAGCTGGTAACCTTGTTCAGGTAAATTCTCTATCAATACCACTTAACATGATAGATGTGCCTGTAGTCATTGGTGGCATTGTAATGGCCATAATATTTTTTGTTGTTGCAGTTCTCAGCTTAAAAAAAATTAAAATTTTTATATCGGCTATGATACCGATAATGACGGTAAGTTACCTCATACTTTGCGGTATCATATTATTTAAGTTTAGTGAAAATATCCCTCCTTCTCTAAAATTAATAACAAGCAATTTTTTGACAGCTAGTAGCTTTAACTCTGGTTTATCTCTAGGTTTGATTTTAGAAATGTTGACTATTATTCAAGTCGGAACTTTGCGAGGTATTTTTGCAACAGATATAGGGCTTGGCCTCGAAGGAGTCGTACATTCTTCAATTGTTCCTAAGAAAAATAATAATAAATTTATTATTGAGCAGAGTCTAATTACAATAATATCGCCTTTTATAGTTGCATTTATAGTGTTTATTACAACAATGGTACTGCTTGTCACAGATTCTTGGGTCACCGATTTAGAGAGTACTAACATGTGCATATTTGCTTTTAGAAAAGCTATGAATTGGCCCTATATTGACTATTTAATTATGGCCATAATGTTTTGTTTTGCCTTTACTACTATTTTTACTTGGTTTTTTTGCTCAAAACAGACAATACGCTATGTGTCTATGGATAATAAATACACTAAAATCTGGATTGTAATTTTTACCATGATCATTCCGCTTGGTGCGATAGGTAAAGTCCGGTTGCTATGGGATGTCGCTGATATCTCGATTGCTGCTTTGTTGTTTATCAACATACTTGCTATACTCAAGCTAACTTCTAAAGATCCAGAAGTATTCACTATGAGCAACAGATATTTAAAATTAGGCGCCAACTAAAAGTTGCCATCTGAGTAACAACACAACCTTCCTTAATAAAAATTCAACCAATGCTCGTGATAATTATATTAGCTAGTATTAGCTAGAACTAAAGGCAGAGGGTTATTAGTGAGGGGTATATGAATACTAACAATATACAACAAAAACACATTTATAATGAGCGCGTTCAAGAATTTTTTCCTTTATTTGATGAAATAAAAAAGGAAGACGACCTAATTTATAATGTTAGAGTTGATTTTAACATAGTAAAGTTTTTAACAGAACACGCCGACTGGAATTGGGACGAAGATGAAAACAAAAATAAAGCATGTGGAGTTATTCTTCAGGAATGCAACAAGACAGCTAGACAAGAGCTTGAAGATAAAGCTAAAGAAGAGTTGAATAAGTATATTACTAGTGCTAATAACATTAATGATGATGTTGAAGATAAAAAAGTTTCAATATACGGTAATCATGCCAGTATTACACTGGAGGATAACAAGAAAGAGTTCAAAATCAGCGAATTTTTAAACAGTGATTTTTGTCAGAAGAATGGAATCTCGGGATTTTCAACGTTGCATAGTGATGGAAAGAGCGGAATGCATGGTTTTGTTGCCGAGGAAGGAGGGAAAAAAATAAGACATTATGTCGTAACCGATGGTTCATATGAGATGACTCTGAAATGGTACGCGAAAGGGGAAGAATGCAAGATCAAAATTAAGATTGATGCTAACGGTGTAGACCTTGTTAAAGGTGATGATTTTTCTCTAGAACGGTTAGAAGCGAATCAAGATGTAAAAATAGGTGGTTTATTCTTGCATGAAATAAAATTCAGGGAAAAAGGAAAAGTGAATGAGGTGCAACATGACGGAAAAGACAATCAAGTCCTTAACAAATCATCTGAAATCGCAATAAAAAGTAACAGTAGAGATATTGAGCAAGAGGTCAAAAAACCTGTTCAAAAACACCAAGCTACTCATATGAATCGAGAAATTGGGTCTCAGACCCCTTCGCTGCCACCACTTAGAATTACACCTGAAAAAGATGTTTTCAATGAGCAAGGGAGTGGAAGCCAAAAACCAGATGGCTTGCGCGGAAATGAGCAAACATCTAATAATCAGCAAAAAGGTGCAACTTCTGATCCTTCGGACAGTTCTACTTTCACCAAGTCTGTAAGCCACAATCAAGATAATAGACAAGAAGATGAACGGTATGACAATCCTACATTTGGACATGCTGTACCTGGAAGCCAAAAACCAGATAGAAGTGAGCAAACACCTAATAATCAGCAACAACCTAAAACCCAGCAACAAGAAGGAAATAGCAAAGGCGATCTATTACAAGACATCAGAAATTTCAAGAGAAACAGCTTACGGCGCACTGGTGTTGTTGATGGTAGCGGAGCATCAATGGAAGGAGGCAGGAAAAATGAATCAACGTCTTCTATATTAGAAACATTAAAGGACAAAGTTCCTTACTTGCCTTATTCAAATATACATGAACATGACAGTGATAACCGTGGTGCCAGTGATGCTGAGTGGGAAGAAAGTAAACAGCCACTTTCTGTTCCAAAACCCAATAGCAAAAGTGACTCGGGCTATTCACCTCAAATTCATGCTCAACCTCAAGTAGATCCTGAGCAGCCAAAGAGGAGCTTAGAGAACATTGAACAAAGTGACCAAACTCCACCTGAAAATCTTCTTAAAGAAATCAGAGATAGATCACAGCAAGATAATAGAGGATTAAGGCAAGTTGATCCTACTGATAAACTGTCACAAGATAAAGAAGATGGGTTGCTAAAAGACAGTTCAACAGATGTAAAAACAAACGATTCGGGCTATTCACCTCAAATTCATGCTCAACCTCAAGTAGATCCTGAGCAGCCAAAGAGGAGCTTAGAGAACATTGAACAAAGTGACCAAACTCCACCTGAAAATCTTCTTAAAGAAATCAGAGATAGATCACAGCAAGATAATGGAGGATTAAGGCAAGTTGATCCTACTGATAAACTGTCACAAGATAAAGAAGATGGGTTGCTAAAAGACAGTTCAACAGATGTAAAAACAAACGATTCGGGCTATTCATCTCCAACTCATGCCAATCATGGACAATCTCAAGTAAATCCTGGACAGTTAAAAGCGAGCCTAATGAATGTTGAACAAAGAGATGACACTCTACTTACGGAATTTACCAGTAAGTTGGATAAAGAAACTCAGAAGTTCCCACTAAAACCGGTGGATCAAAAAGGAATTAGTGAACAAACCAAAGAACATTTATTAGCAGCAGGATTGCTAAAAGACAGTTCAACAGATGTAAAAACAAACGATTCGGGCTATTCATCTCCAACTCATGCCAATCATGGACAATCTCAAGTAAATCCTGGACAGTTAAAAGCGAGCCTAATGAATGTTGAACAAAGGGATGACACTCTACTTACGGAATTTACCAGTAAGTTGGATAAAGAAACTCAGAAGTTCCCACTAAAACCGGTGGATCAAAAAGGAATTAGTGAACAAACCAAAGAACATTTATTAGCAGCAGGATTGTTAAAAGACAGTTCAACAGACATAAAAACAGTGGCAGAACAAGAAAACAATGACACTAATTCAATTGTAGATAAAAATAGTAATCTATATAAATTACTAGAGAAAGATGAAGCACAACTGAAAATTGGAGTAATAGAAGAAGAAAGAAAAGATACTTTAACGGAACACACTGATAGTTATGATCGCAATAGAATTGCATTAGGTAACAGAAATAAAAGGCCACTGGATTGGACTAAACGTATTGCTGAGTCACAACAAGAAAAAGATACCAATAAAGGTATTTCAATATAAATTGAGGTTAGGGAATGTTCAAAAAAGCATACGCGTCAAGTTAAGGCCCAATATAGCACCATTCTGATACAATGTTGAACATTTTTTTTTGCATTTTGAATTCTATGGTATTTTGTTTAACATTGAAGCAAGAGTCCAGGCACTGCCTTTGTGTTTGAGGCAAAACCGGCTATAACACTTAACACACTGCCTTTGCAAACAAATGTTCGTGCAGCTATATGCTGCACACTAGAATAACAGAAAGCAGAAACCTTACTTAATTGGTTTAAGGTGATTCGCACCCCTTCCCTTTTGAAGAAAAACACTCAACTATAGGAGAAATAATATATTCATTCACTTTTTCAGCAGCAAATGATGTAGCTCTGATTGCAAATATCCCTGCAAACGGCGCTATTACCCCGCCAACAATGTTGCAAAAAACGTAAAATTAGAGAAAAGCATTTCTCGAAAACTTCTATGTCCAAAAACAAGAGTGCCATTTATTTATAGTGCCAACAATCAATTAACCATCAGTTTCAATGAATGATATGAACATATTATTTCAAGGAAAGTTCATGGGAAATAAGAGATTAGCTATACGGATTAGCTGTAGCTATGAAACTAACCGGTTGGCAGAAAAGTATTTGTTAGATGCTTATGAAAAAGCCGTGTCAAAGCAAGTAAGCCAAAAAAATTTAAAACATAAAAATGGGATTCAAGGAGGATCAAATGGTAACAGTGAGTTTATATGCAAGAGTTTCTTCGGGGAAACAAGCACAAGAAAATACAATAGCAAGTCAAGTTGCAGCTTTAGAGAAGCAAATTAGTACGGATGGATACAAATTATTAAGTGAGTATAAATTTATTGATAATGGCTACAGTGGATCTAATCTAGTCCGTCCTGATCTAGAAAAGTTACGTGATAAAGTAACAGAAGGTAAAATTGATAGAATTTACATTCATTCACCTGATCGCTTATCTAGAAAATATGCATATCAAATGGTATTACTTGAAGAATTTGAGAAAGCAGGAGCAGAAACGGTTTTCTTAAATTATGAGATTAACGATAATCCAGAATCTCAATTGCTGTTACAAATGCAAGGTATGATAGCAGAATATGAACGAGCGAAAATTATGGAACGAAGTCGTCGCGGAAAGATTTATGCAGCTAATAAAGGTTGTGTAAGCGTAATGGGAGGAGCTCCTTATGGTTATCGTTATATAGATAAATATATGGGAGGAGGACAAGCTTTATTTGAAATAAACGAAGAAGAAGCTAATGTTGTTAGGAAAGTATTTTTGTGGATAGGAAGAGAAAGGACAAGTATTGGGGAAGTGTGTCGTCGGCTAAACACTATGTCTATTATAACACGAACAGGAAAAAAGTACTGGGATAGAAGTGTGATTTGGGGTATGTTAAAAAATCCTGCTTACAAAGGACAAGCGGCTTTTGGTAAAACAAAAGTAGGTATAAAGTTACAACATATCAGACCACAGAAACATTCTTGTGAACAACCGAAAGATAATTACTCTACCTATTCTGTTGAAAAAGCAAATTGGATTTATGTTAAAGTGCCAAATATAGTGGACGAAGATGTATTTGATATAGTTCAAGAACAATTAGCTGAGAATAGAAAAATAGCAAGGACAAGAGAAAGAGGAGCAAAATATTTACTACAAGGTTTAATCGTATGTAAGCGTTGTCGTTATGCATATTACGGAAGTCCTGTAAGAAATAAGCGAGGAGAAAAAATTGATCATTATGCTTATTATCGTTGTATTGGTAGAGATTCTTACCGTTTTGGTGGTAATAAAATTTGTGATAATAAACACATTCGTACAGATGCATTAGAAACAGCCGTTTGGGAAGAGGTTAAGCATTTATTGAAAAATCCAAATAGGGTTTTAGAAGAATACAGGCGTAGACTTTCAGAGCTTAAAAAATCATCATGGGATCAAAAAAGCGATTTACTAGAGAAACAAGAAAATAAATTAAAACGTGGTATTGCTAGACTTATTGATAGTTATGCTCAAGAATATATTAATCAAGAAGAATTTGAACCACGAATTAAAGCAATGAAACAAAGTTTAAAAACAATTGAAGAGGAGAAGAAAAGGATATTCGATCAAAAGAAATTAAAACAGGAATTAACTTTGGTTGTAACCAATTTAGAAGACTTTTCTTCCAATATTACATCAAACCTTGATAACGCAGACTGGCTAACTAAACGTGATATTATTAGAACGTTAGTCAAGAGAATTGAAATTAACCTTGAGGACGTAAATGTGGTATTTCGTGTAAAAGAGCTACCAAACTCTCCTGGAAATAATCGAGAAGAAAAGAAAAATTTGCAACATTGTTGGCGGGGTAATTATACCTCCTTGCGGGGTACCAGCAGTTGTGGGGTACAAGGTTTTTGATTCTAGGAAACCAGCCTTTAACCAACTATGGAGAATTTTTCTCTCCATAGGAATGTGCTTCATAAGCCATTCATGGTTAATGTTGTCAAAGCACCCTTTGATATCACCTTCTAGTATCCATTGTGGTCGATTGCGCCTTGCCAGTAATAAGTGACAAGCAACAATAGCATCCGCGCAGGATCTTTTAGATCTAAAGCCATAAGAGTGACGATCACTGATTGTTTCAGCTATCGGTTCCAGAGCAAACAAATATAATGCTTGCATGGCTCTATCTTTTATCGTGGGTATTCCAAGAGGTCTTCTTTTGCCATTAGATTTACTGATATAAATTCGTTTTAGCGGAGAAGGTTTATACCCTCTTTGTTTTAACTGCTTTATTCCTTGAAATTTAGCATTGTAAGTTGACCATAGTTGACGATCTACACCTGCTGTGTTTTTTCCTTGGTTTTCAGTTACTCTTTTAATGGCTAAAGCTTTTCCACTAAAAGAGCGTGTTAAGAGATGTTGTAAAGATTTTACCTTACTCCATCTTCCTTCTTGAACAGCCTTAACAATACGCCTTTGTAGCCTCATAACAACCTTTTGGCATTTCTTCCATGGCAACTGGTTCCATGCTTCGGAGCTGTTGGTAGGTGCACTTACAGTTTTACTTGTAATCATCTGCTTTCCTACCTTAAGTGGTTGACAAAGTTTCTTGTCACGAGGGACCAAATGGAAGTCTGCTCGTTTTCACGCGAATTAATGTTACAAATTCTATCCATTTCGTTACAAAATGGCATTCGCTTTCTCCATTTTCCTTTACCTGCATTTTCATCAGCGTTCCTTGCGGTTTGCTTGCCATATAGGCGGAAATACAGGCTTACCCTGTTCCTTCTGTCATACAACAGTGGGTTAGGTGACTTCTCTATACCGGTGGAGTTATTATTTGCGTACATCTAGAGATGAAAAATGTAACTTATCCACATTACCTTTTGGTCAGAGCTTATCAGCATCTTTAGCTCTTCAATTTTTACGATACTTACGAAGCTTCACTTACGTTCACCATACCACTAGCCTAGCCCTCCAACCACATGATGCTTGTAGTTTATGCTCCTCTTACGATTACGCATCTTCTTTTTCAAGAGGAGGTTCATTGTCCGCATCGCTCGGCACCAACCGGTTACCCGATTCGCACTGATGCGTAGACTCAGATGGCAAAACATCTGGTTTAATAAGTTTTAGAACTCTTTCAGTTTCTTTCTGAAGGAATTCCTCTCCCTTTAAACAATATGACCGAAGACTTTCAGGTCGCACCATCTCGCAAATGTATTGAGCACCTGTAGAATCTCTACAGAGAACATCAACAATACTTTGCTTTTTAGAGGCAATATCAGGGTCTTGAATAGTACTTAAAAACTCTATATCCTGTATTGCATTTTTGCCAGCAAAACCCAGAATATCGTTGAGGAAGTGAATGAGGATATCTTTATTCTTTTCAGTACCAAAGATACGGCGAAAGGCGACATCATTCTTTGGATCGAGAAACTTCGAAAGAGCCATAACGAACTAACCTAAAAAGCATTAATAATTATACACAATTCTGAAGAAATATTCAACTCTTTTGTGTTTGGTCTATTAAAGTGGTAAATTTAGCTAAATTTCAAGAGTTGGTAAAAAACTACCTTCATAGATGACCCTAGAATGCTACTACGCATCTTGGATGTCAGTTATCATCTTTTACAACTGCCTCTGTAAACCCTCTAAAAAGCCCAGCAAATGAATTCATGAGCTATAAAGAGCTTTAAAAACACTTATTTTTGGTGCAAGAGCCTAACAAAAGTGCGAGCGTCATCTAGCTCTCACATCTTTCATAATAAAGAGCTTGAAGTCAACATTTTCATAGTAAATTTATGCTAACCTGTGCAATAATGTGTAGTTTATTTCTGTTAGCGGCATGGCAAAACGTACTACTATCTCCATAAGGTACAAAATAGCACAAAATATAAGAAGCTGGATATTAAAGCGGAAATATACCCAAAAAGATTTAGCAAATAAAACAGGTATAGAATACTATACGCTGCTAAGGTATGTAAAAGGAAAATGTGGCATTCCAACTGAAAAGTTAAAACGTATAGCAAAGGCATTGTCAGTTCCTATTAGTAATCTACTTCCTCCATCAAGAGAAGACAGTTGTTTTGATAAAGATAAGGCGCAAGAGACGTACGATTTCATGGGAAAATACATGAAAACGATAAATTAAGTGAAGTAAGATTTGTAAGCTTAGATAATTCTTTTACACCTTCATCACCAATATTGTTATTCGATAAATTAAGTGAAGTAAGATTTGTAAGCTTAGATAATTCTTTTACACCTTCATCACTAATATTATTTTTTCCCAAGTTAAGTGAAGTAAAACTTGTAAGCTTACCATTAGCTAAAGCTTTCGCACCTTCATCACTAATTTTGTTATCATTTAAGTGAAGCAAAGTAAGATTTGTAAAATTACCTTCAGCTAACCCTTTTGCACCTTCATTACCAATATTGTTACCATTTAAGTGAAGCCTTTCAAGATTTTTAAGATTACCTTCAGCTAAAGAAGATCATTAGAGGGAAAAGAGGAGCTTGATGATTTGGAAGAGAGCTTAATTGATGAAAGATAGCGCTATGTGTTTCCAAAATTGTGCATAAAAGTAAAACAAAACGAAGGTTAACAGTTGCGTCTTTTTCGCAAGAATAGCTGATAAATGGATTTATGGAAAAAAGGAGTGCCTGAACTATGAAAACATTTACAGGAGAAACTATGAGAAAAAGAACATTAACTGTTACCTGTCGATATGAGCCTGATGAGTTAGCAGATAAACGCTTATCGGATGTATACGGGCAACTGATAGAGAGATTGATAAAGAGAAAAAAAGAAAATAGAGAGAAAGAAACAAATGAAAGTAGTGAGTTTATATGCGAGAGTGTCATCGTGCAAAAAATTAAGCATAGTACGACAAATACAAGTTTTCTTGTCGTTTTAATCTGCACAGATTGCGAAGTTAAATGAAATAGCTTCAGTTTCATGATAAGGGGGCTGGCGAAACTTGTCAAGTAAGTTTTTTCGTTTCTGCGGGCTACTTCTCGACACCAGTGGTGTTAAGTATTCGTACAGTTATTGGTATTATTAAGATACTCCCTAATCTTCTTTAAATCCTCCCAGGCTAAACGTTTTTGCATTGGCTGACGCAGTAGGTAAGCTGGGTGAAATATAGCAGCTGTAGTGATTGAGTGAGATAAATATTGGTTAGTGTACGTATGAAATCTACCACGCAAATTCGATATAGTTTTTGTGCTGTCAAGAAGGCTATAACACGCAATTCCCCCGACCAAAATTAGAATTTGCGGTGAAACCAGTGCAACATGCTTCTCAACAAATGGTCTGCACATATCAAGCTCTAGGTCGGTTGGCTTTCTATTGCCAGGTGGGCGCCAAAATACGGTATTGCTTATGTATACCTTAGTGCGATCAAGATTGATTGCATTTAACATTTTATCGAGCAACATTCCACTTGCACCACAAAATGGTATGCCTTGAAGGTCTTCATTTGCTCCTGGAGCTTCACCAACGAGCATAATTTTTGCGTTTGGATTACCATCGGAAAAAACAGTATTAGTTGCAGTTTTTTTTATCTCACAACCTTCAAATGATTCAACTGCACTTCTTAGTTCATCCACACTACTACATTTACTTGCAAGTTTCCTTGCTTCAATTATCCAATCACTTGGAAACATGTCTTTTCCATCTTTAGTGTCACCCCAGCGCGTATCTGCATCTTTCTTCTGGGTCCCGGTTTGGATAACAGAGGGTTGCACACCCTCTTTGCTCTCCAACTTTTTTTCCCCTTCACCCTCTGTTAGTGTGCAATCAACGCCCACTTCATGGTAAAATTTTAATAATTCTAGGTCTTCATTGCTCATAATGCTTTTTAACCTTTTGTGCTTTTTTCATGGCCATATCATACTTTAATTTAGATAAATGTCTAATATATAATATGCCATTTAAGTGATCTAGCTCATGCTGAATACACCTTGCGAGCCAGCCGCAAGCTTTTAGCGTCTGTTCCTCATTATTTAAATCCTTATATTTCACAGTCAAATATTTTGGACGCTTAATTTCATAGCTTTGCTCTGGAATTGAAAGGCACCCTTCTTTGAGAATTACTTGTTCATCGGATAATTCCGTAATTTCAGGGTTAATCATGTAAAATTTGCCAGTCGATTCATACCCTACTGGCTCGTCTTCAGCTCGAGAGAGCTGAATGTCCATAACAAAAACTCTCCTCAGCACTCCAACTTGCACTGCAGCAAGGCCAAGACCTTCTGCATCGTACACAGCTTCGAACATGTCGTTTACTAATTCTTTAATTTTATCGTTTATATCTGTTACTTCACTGGCACGTGTGATTAGTCTTTCATCAGGGGCAATTACAATTGGTAATATGGACATAAAAATTATAATTCTATGTTTTGCTTTTCCTTTTGTCCAGAATTTAGTGTATATTAAAATGTTGCTATATCTATAATAGAAATATAAATTATTAAAGAAAGCTACAATTTAAATGAAATTGCGTAATAAGGTTAACTAATGTACTCTGCAGTAATAGCAAAACCAAAGAGAAACGTTTTTGCTGTTTTAGACATAGGTACAACAAAGATTATTTGTCTAATCGTTAAAATAAATGGCAACTTCAGCTATAAAGTAACAGGAACGGGCTATAAGATTGCAGAAGGTGTAAACGGTGGGTCGATAACTAATGTAAAACACGCAAATTACTCCATCTCATCAACTATAGGTTTAGCTGAGCAAGTGTCAGAGGAAACTATAGACCAGATATATGTGAACATTGCTGGATGTGGCATCTCATCTTTTAATGTACATAATGAAATCATTGCAGCTAATCATGAAATTTCTGACCGGGATATAAAACGTGTAGTTTTTCAGACGTTTGAGAAATATATTGAAGAAAATGTTATCATTCACAATATACCACTGAAATATCACTTAGATGACATGACTGACATAAAAGAAGTTGGTGGATTGTACGGAAAAAGACTATCTGCTGATGTTAATGTTGTCACTGCTTCGCGTCCAGCGCTTACCAATATTGAAAACTGTATTACCAATAATGGTGGATTAAATATGGCAGGTTGTATTGCTTCTGCATATTCTGCAGGTCTTGCCTGTCTGAGTGAAGATGAAAAAGAGCTCGGGACTGCTATTGTTGATATAGGCGGTGGGTGCACTGCAATTGGAATTTTCAAAAGAGGGAAACTTGTGTATGCAAGCAGCGTTCCAATTGGTGGCGTTCATATCACTCGAGATATTGCTTACGGGCTATGCACAAGCATAGAACGTGCAGAGTATATAAAAATACTGTATGGTAGCACTATCGTAACTTCAATAGATGAGAACGAATATATTACAGTCCAAAATAGTGAAAATGATGAACCTACTCAAGTATTTAAATCTGAGCTTATTAACATCATAAGACCAAGAGTTGAAGAAATACTTGAAATGGTAAGAGAGCAATTTCAAGAGCAGAAAGATCCAATTAATAAAGTAGTGATCACAGGTGGAACTAGTCAACTCACAAGCATGAAGGAAATTGCAGGCTATATATTCAATAAGCAAGTTCGAATTGGGTGCCCTGAGTCTTGTAGCGGTCTTGATGGCGAATATGATAAAAATCCTGTATTTTCTGCTGCTATAGGTTCTATAAAGCTAATAGTTGACACTTTTTATAAGAATAACTCTGGAATGCTCGGTCAAGATGGTAAAATAAGTAAGTTGTACCATTGGGTTAAATCAAAAGTTACAGTCTAGATTTCTGTTTTACCACTTGTCATACAAATGACTTGACACTAGGATCCATAGGGCTTATTTTCATAATACGTAAAGTTATTACATTTATGTACTTGCAAGTAAGCGTACCAATTACAATAAGACATGGAAAATATGAACATAACTATACACTCACAAGAAGATTTTGAATTTATGCGCAAGGCTGGCAGGCTTGCTGCTGAAACTCTTGATTTCATTGCACCGTACGTAAAGGTAGGGGTGACAACTAATGAGTTAAATGATCTATGTCATGATTTTATAATTAATGCAGGTGCAATTCCAGCACCACTAAACTATAGGGGGTATCCAAAATCGATTTGCACTTCAAAAAATGCAGTTGTGTGCCATGGTGTTCCCGATGATAAAACGCTTAAAGATGGAGATATTTTAAATATTGATGTCACGGTGATTTTAAATGGTTGGCATGGTGATACAAGTCGCATGTTTTGGGTTGGCAAGCCATCAATAAAAGCAAAACGTTTGTGTGACGCTACTTATCATGCATTGATGGAAGCAATTAAACAAGTTAAACCCGGCAATAAGTTAAATGAAATAGGGCTTGCTATAGAGCAATATATTAGAGATTTTGGATATTCTATCGTACGCAGCTACTGCGGACATGGTATAGGAAAAGTCTTTCATGCTCCACCAAATGTAGTGCATTTCTATGATCAAGATGAAAATCTCATCTTGAAGGAAGGTATGTTTTTTACAATAGAGCCAATGATTAATGCTGGAAAACATGAGACTCTGCTCAGTAAACTCGATGACTGGACAGTTACAACACGCGATCTTTCACTTTCTGCTCAATTTGAACATACGCTCGGAGTAACTAAAGATGGTGCTGAAATATTCACATTATCACCTAAAAATTGGCACTTCCCACCATATAATTAGATTTTTTTAAACTCTGCTATACTGCAACTATACTTGGATCTTGAAGAAAGCTAATCCTTAATTTGCGATATAGCAACTAGCCCAATTAATGCACAGAAAATCATGTAAAAACTAGCTGAAGTCTCTTGTCCTGTAACTTTGATAATTGTTGTGCATATAAATGGTGCAAGGCCACCAAAAAATCCAGCAGCTATATTTCTTGACAAGCCAAATCCGCTGTACCGAACCTTTGTTGGAAATAATTCACACATAAATGCACTGACAGGACCAAGCGATGCAGCTATTGGAATTATAAAAAGAATATGTGCCGTAAAAGTGAGTAAGTAATTGCCACTACATAACATTGAGAAAACTGGATAACTCACTATTACAAAAGCTATAAATGCAAATTTCATAACTTTTTCTCTTCCTACCTTATCAGAAAGTATTGCAAACAATATTGTCAATCCTCCGAGCGCAATTTGACTCAGTATTTCTACCATATGGTTAAAATGAGTATTTATTGTTGATGTAAGCACATTGAAAAATACCAGATATATGTAAAGAGATGAGTTTTCAACTATATCAACCCCAACTGATATCAGAAAAGGTTTTTTATAGCTATTCAATAACTCTTTTAATGGCAGTTTAGATGGATTTTTCTGTCTTTTATACTCTGGGCTTTCATCAAGTATATATCTCATATATATGCTGATTAATCCCATTGCTAAACTGAAAATGAAAGGTAATCTCCACCCCCAAGATTCAAAATCAGATACTTTTTTGCATATGAGTACTGCTATCAGGCTTAATACTGAACCAAAAATTGCGCTTAATACTTCAATGCTGCCAAAAAATCCTTTTTTGTTTTTAGGAGCGTGTTCTATTAAAAATGGTGCATTTCCTGCTTCTCCTCCAAGGGATATACCCTGCAATAATCTTAAACAAACTACCAGCATTGACGCTAGTATTCCAATGCTTTGATAACCTGGAACAAAAGCAATTAATACAGTTGATAAAGTCATTAATATAATCGAGAGCAATAAGGCAACTCTTCTGCCATGCTTATCACCAATGTGACCAAATATAGCAGCGCCGACTGGTCTCATTAAGAAACCCACTGCAAACACTCCAAAAGCCTTCAATACGCTGGTTAGTTGATCATCCGATGGAAAAAACACACCACCTATTATGTTTATTAAGTGGCCAAAAAGCATGTGGTCATACCACAATAAAGTGTTACAAATCAAACTTGAAAATATTACTTTTGTTATTTGCTGCATAATTTTCTATAGTTTGTTTAGTATTTAGTAATATACATTACTTTTTTTTATATAATAGAAAAATTTGAACATTATACTAATAATAGTATCTTATTAAATCTTAATATTTTTATATCATTGACTATATTCAAATATTTTTATATTATTGCCTATATATTTCCATATGTTTTAGTGGGAAGCTATTTTTATTTGTATGCACAGAGTCTTTTGATGGAGCACTATGACACACACTCCAGTTTTGTTAAAAGAGATGCTATCACTACTATCACCGCAGGATGGTGGTATATACGTGGACGCCACATTTGGAGCTGGAGGGTATAGCAAAGCAATATTGGAGTCAGCTGATTGCAAGGTATATGCAATTGATAGAGATGAAACGGTAACTAAGTTTTATGATGATTTAAGCGTTAGATATCCCGATAGAATAAAACTATTCATTGAGAAGTTTAGTAATATTAAAAGTATACTAAGCAGCGTTGAGCCATCTCCTGTCATCCCAGTACTTGATACTGGAAAAAATAACTGGTCACGCGCTGGAATGAAATCAAACGGAGTGGATGGGGTGGTTTTTGACATCGGAGTTTCATCTATGCAGCTTGATAACGGAGATAGAGGGTTCTCATTTTTACATGATGGTCCACTCGATATGAGCATGGATAACTCTTCTTATATAAACGCTTCAACGTTTGTTAACGCTTTACGTGAAGAAGAAATTGCAAATACTATATATAACTACGGAGGAGAGCATCATTCTCGCAAAATCGCAAGAGCAATAGTAAGTGCACGGAAGAAGAAAACTATCAAAATTACATTTGAGCTTGCGAACATTGTACGTTCTGTGGTGTTCCGTGGAAAAAGCAAAATTGATCCTGCAACCAGAACATTTCAGGCAATCAGAATATGGGTAAACGATGAGCTGGGAGAACTTGAGAGGGGCATTAAAGCTGCATCTGAAATTTTAAATGAGAATGGCAAATTAATTGTTGTCACCTTTCATTCTTTGGAAGATCGTATAGTCAAAACTTTTTTTAAAGATCTATGTGAGCCAAGATCTACTGATTGTAAGACATTCTCTCTTCTAAATAAAAAAGTGATCAAAGCAAGTATAGAAGAAGTAAGTGCAAATCCGCGTTCACGCTCAGCAAAACTAAGAGCTATACAGAAGTTGTCATGAGAACTTTCTGCATCATCTCAATAGTTATGTTTTTTCTTAGCATTGTAGGACTATTTAAGATAAAACTACATGTTCAGTCATTAAATAGAGAGCTAATAAAAATAAAAAGTGAAATTAGTTTAGTACAAAGTGATATAAAAGTTTTACAAGCAGAGTGGAGCTATTTGAATAATCCAAAAAGACTTGCAAGCCTTGTAAAGAAATACCTAAAAAATAACTCTTTAATACTGGCTAGCCAGGTTAAAAATCTTGACTCTTTAAATGGCCGCAGTGTGTTAGCACAACTTAAAACCCAGAGTTAAATTGGTTATACTAAGCTTTATCTTTTACAGATAAGCACACCACAATAAACCTTACTTTAGTATGAAATTGCTTGCGTAAGATTTTGGCAGCCTCTTAACATTTTTTGGCATTTCAATTACGTATTTAACGTTGCGTTTTTTTGCGTAGAATACTGCTTTTTCAAGAGAATCAAACTTTAATACAATCTGTTTTTTTGGATCTTTTGAGCCAACCCACCCCATTAAAGGTTCAATGTAGTAAGAACCAGATTCAATTTTTAGGTGCCAGAGATTTGTATTACCTAAACCAGATTGTGTTGCAGTTTTTGTTGGTTTATAAATCCTAAAAACTACTTTATCATCAATGCCCATAGTTCTTGTTAAATAAGCTTAAATATACATCTAAATAAATCCTTTCACAAACAATTAGTATGAAAGAATGAAGTTTGAAATAAATATTTTTATGTTATATTATTATTAAATTATATTAAAAGGATTAGCTGAATAGGAGTAATCGATGACGCAACAAGAAATAGTAACAATTAATGCAGAGTTACGTGATATAACAAAAACAAAAGCGATGCATTCTCTAAGGAAGAAAGGAAACATCCCTGGAATCATATATGGAAAGGGTCATGATAATGTAAATTTAACATTGTCTGCAAAGGAATTCACGAAGCAATATAAATCAGGCTCTCTTTCTGCACATTTGATAGAGCTGAATATTTCGGGCAAAAAGGAATATGCTCTTGTTCGCGATATCCAATTGCATGTAGTAAAGGATACTGTGCAACATGTTGATTTTCAATTTGTTGATAAAGGCAGCGAAATTAAAATAGACATACCTCTATCATTTGTGAATGAAAGTAAAGCTCCAGGGATCAAGTTAGGTGGAGTGCTTAATGTTTTGTGTCGTTCTATTGCTGTTAAATGCTCTCCTGATAAAATACCTCAGGTTATTGAAGTTGATTTATCCGGTAAAATGATTGGCCAGTCTATACATATTAATGATGTAAAATTACCAGAAGGTGTTAAGTTTGTAGCTCATGAAGAAGAAAATTTTACTATTGTTACAATTTCTGCTGCCGATAGTGACGTTGAAGAACCTCAAGCAGAAACAGAGTAATAGTGCATCTGATAGTTGGACTTGGTAACCCTGGTGGTCAATATGAGTTAACTCATCATAATATCGGCTTCATCGTAGTTGATAAAATTTACAAATATTGGAATTTCCAGTCGTTTTCTAAAAAAGCCGATTATCTAATAACCTCTGGCATAATTAATGATAATAAAATCATGTTAATAAAGCCTTATTCATTTATGAATAATTCAGGCATCCCTGTTGCAAAAATACGAAACTTTTACAAATTATCGCTAGATAATATCGTTGTCATACACGATGACGCTGATTTGGAAATTGGAAGAATAAAAATAAAGAAAGGTGGTAGCTCTGCTGGACATAATGGACTTAAATCCATAGATAGTTTTATTGGTAATGATTATTGGCGCTTGAGATTTGGAGTGGGTAGACCTGAAGATGAAAAAAGCTTAGCAGATTATGTATTATCAAAATTTTCAAATTTTGATAACGTTACTCCCTTAGTGGAAAAAATAGCAAAAAATATACACTTAATGCTGCAAGGAGATAATACAGCTTTTATCAATTTGATTGTATAATATTATGAAACACAAAACTAAATTTCACACAATTAAAATAACAGATTTCTTGTACTACCTCCCAAGCCACAACTGTCATTCAGTGGAAACAAAAAACTTCCTTGACAAACTCCGCCAGCCCCCTTATTATGACAATAAGGGTATTTATGACTCAAAACTTGTTTTTGACCTGCAGGCTTAATGACAAAATTCAGTAAAAAACTTAGGGTATTTTTTGGCGGATTACATAAAATTATAGCGGCTGCATGTCTTTTAAATTTTTTCTACATTCAGCCAAATCGCGCTTATTTTAAGCGTTAGCACATTATTACAGCGCCAGTTTAAATTATTATAGGGTCAAAACTCGCACCACGGGAGTTCTTTGCCTTTTTTTTCGTTTGGTAAATTTCTTAATATTTATGGCTTGGGTTAGTTACAAATTAAGAGCAATATTCACTAGGGAGGATGTCATCCGAGTAGCTTGACTACTTGGATCCAGGAAAGTTTGCTTGTGAGCAAGCAAACTATAGCTAACCCAAGTAAGGTTTCCCCGAGTGCTAAAATCAATAGCCGAATTGATATCGGGCCAAAAGTTCTGCAGAGCTTTTCTTATGGCATGCTTGATGGCAAACCATAACTTTTCAATTGGATTTAAATCCGGCGAGTATCTTTGTCTTTGCACATATTGCCAAATTTTTCAATTATCTTTTCTCTTGCTTATCTTCTCCATAGTCATTTTTTTCTCGTCTACTACTTTCAAAACACGTTCCCTCAGATCCTCACTTTGGCATCATTCTACCTTATCTAAAGCCATTTTATACCTTTTTATCCCTTCTGGGGTAACCTTTTTTCAGTTAGCTAGATAACCCTAATTATGAATTAACAGACAGTAGAATCGAAAGATTATTACAAGGAAAAGTCTACACAGATCGACCTTTTTGTGAATCTGCGTTTCTGCTTTCTTCAACTTGTTTTGCAAAAGATGTTTCCTGTTTGCCGATATGCTGAAGTGGCTTAGCAATTTCGCGCACAACGGCAGTAACTGCTGTTAAAAATGTTTTTAACAATGCACCTAAAGCTCCACCAACTGCTTCCCTGCCATATATATGAGCTTGCTTTTCGTTATCGTCAGCAGTTTCTCCTGCTCTCCTTCTTGGATCCATCCTATGAGCAATCACCGAAAACAACACTCCCCTGATTGAAGACTTCACTCGTTTTTTTGCTTCATCATCATGTGCTGTTTCATGTCCATGACTTAAGTGTTTAGCGTTCATTAGCTCCTTTTGTTGCTGGGCAAACATGCTACTTAATACTTCTTCTATTGCTTGCTTCCTTCTTTTCTCTCTAACCCTTTTCATAGATTCTGATTTATCGCGAGTATGCTTTGTGGTTTCAAATTCTGCATCAATATCTTCAGACGCAGCCTGACTATATAAAGTCTCTATGAGCCTGTCTATGCTTCGCTTTATTTGCATAGTCCTTTCGTAACTATCCAAATTATCAATTCCTTCGTCGATCTGATTTAGAATATCCTCAAAAACTTTTAAATAGTCTTGAATATACTGTATTATGTATTGCTTATCTTCCTCTTTGTATTGTTCTTCTTGATTTTCATTTTCTAAACTTCTCTCTCTTCTGTCATTGTTATTTTCTTCAATATTACCACCGTCTTCCTCGAAAAGGTTTTCGTCGTTCATGATTTTTTTTAATTTAGTTAAAATTCTCACCAGTTACTATTGTATATGAAAAAATTAAATTAACATTAATGAAAAGCGTTTACAACTTCAGCACTCGCTAAAATTACAGTAAAACTGTCAAAAGCAGCGGGGTCATAATATCTCTCATACAGTTCAACTGAACACCGTAATCTGATCTTTTCCTTAGTGTTAAAATTAATTTCATAATCATTATTAGAGTTTAATATAGCAGAATTACGTAATAATTCATCAGCTAATACAGAGTCTAAAATTCCATTAATTTTTATCGTAATGTGTCTGCTTCCAGCACAATCGAGCACTTTTCTCCAGCCAAAAGAAGAAATATCTTTCACCTCTTCTCTGTTATTACGCAAAGTAAACCTTAGGTTTCGTATATTATTTAACACAATAAAATTATTGTCATGATCTTTAATTTTTAGCTGTAATTTGCTCATTATCGCCTCCTTTCATTAAAATATCAAAATTAATTGTTGAATGTAAAATTTCATCGTGCTGACTCATAGCACAATTACTTTCCAAAATAGTTTCATTATCAGAATATTTAATACTCTTAAGTATCAAGTTAATATGCCTTATAATGGCAAACATACTGCCTATATGATGGGTATATATGTCGCATGAAAATCTTGCCTTTGTAGCAAAATTGGACAGCATGTGCAGATTATTATAATTCACTACATGCAATCTCAGGTAAGGAATGGTGACCTGTTTAGGTAAGTAGTCATAAATGTTAGTAACATATTTCCTTAAATCAGAGTTTGCTTTTAGTGCTGCATAAATACTATTGTACAACTCGTTTATAGCTTGAATTTTTTCCATGATTAATCCTCGAAAGATATATAGCTAAAACATAAGCAGCGTTTCCCGATACAAACTCGTCATCCCGCTGCTTGTTAGCGGGATCTATGTGAGATACCGTGACGGTATGACGTAGGACTGCTGTCATTCCGCTACTTGTTAGCGGCTGAGATACCGCGGCGGTATGACGGTATTTATCTCGTCATACCGCTGCTTGTTAGCGGGATCTATGTGAGATACCGTGACGGTATGACGTAGGACTGCTGTCATTCCGCTACTTGTTAGCGGGATCTATGTGAGATACCGTGACGGTATGACGTAGGTAGCCCAGTTTGGATGACAAGAAAGAGCTACAAAACAACCTTTGGTTCGCGAAATGGAGAATACACCTTCTTCACTTCAGACAAATGGCTACTTACCCCCGATTCACGATCTTTGTAAATAGCAGAAACATGCCGCATAATACCTAGTTTTATCTGCTCAGGAACATTGTCATAGCCAGCCTCGTATACAACATCAACTCTTATTGCATTCAAATAATTGAAAAACTCAACGTAGCCCCCTACATCACTAAAATAATACTTAAGTGTTCTCTTCTCTTGACCTTTAGACATCATTGCAGTAGCCAATACTATCTTACTCACAGGGCCATAGCTTAAATAGATCCTACGAGGTACATAATCTTCATATGAAACTTGCCATGTTTGTTTCACCAGTGACTTTTCCATATGCCACTCAGCATAATCAGTTGCCATAAAAATTAGATCTGAAATCAACTTATCATCTTGATCGTTCTCAATGCGTAAAAAAGATTTAATACCAATTCCCACTATACAAAGAACAGATAGAAGATAATGGAAAAAAAGCTATACTAAAGTAAGTGAAATAGCGAGGTTTAAATGGCATTAAGGTCAAAACTATTAGACGAAAAAGTTGTAAATTTGGCGAAAGAAATGTTAAAAAAGGTCAGAAATAATGCATATGTTTCAAAAAAGTTACAAGCGGTAATAGCAGGAAAAGAAAGTAGTATAAGCGCTGTAGCAAGAATATGTAAAATTTCAAGGACTGCTTTGACTGAATGGATAAAGCATCTAAAATTTGGTAGAGTAGAAAAACTATTTGCCCCGTCTCAGCGGCGAAGAAAAAGCAAATTAAACAAAAATCAACGTAAGCAAATTGAAATATGGGTAGAAAAAAATCCAAATATTACTATTAAGGAAGTGCGAATAAAAATCTCAGAGGAATTTGACCTAAACATCGGTAAATCAACAGTGCACCGTGAGATACAAAGGATGAAATTTTCTTACATAACACCAAGGCCAATGCACCATAAACAAGATAAAAACAAGCAAGAAGAGTTTAAAAAATACTTCAATAAAATAGTCAATTCCCACCCTGAAAAGGAGGTATTTTTTTGATGAATCACGATTTGGAACTCATTCAAAAATCGGACACGGATGGTTCAAAAAAGGGATCAGAACGCAGGTTAAAATAAAAATCGGTAGACAAAATTTCTATATCTACAGTGCGGTAAATCCAAGAAGTGGTAAGGAAATTAGCCTACTTGCTCCATATGTAAACACTGATTGTATGAATATATTTCTGGAGCAGATGTCGAAAGATTTAGGCACGAAAGAAGCCTTTCTTGTAATGGATTGTGCAAGTTGGCATAGATCAAAAAGTTTGAAATTTCAGGAAAACATTACCATTATATACTTGCCTCCTTATTCACCTGAACTGAATCCTGTTGAGAGGTTGTGGCAATATATCAAACACAATACTTTACGCAACAGAGTCTACGATACCATAGGCTTACTTGAAGATGTTGTGTGTAATTTTATTGTCAGTATTTCCAGCACTACTATTAAACGAGTTTGTAATGTTTCTTATTTGTTCGATTAGTAATGGAATTTGGTATAACCTCTTCTAAAGTAACTGGAAAAGATTCAGGCTTAGATTTACGTTGCACATGTATTCTTGGTGAAGTAGATCTTGTTGACATGATAACCCTCCTTATAAATATATTTTTGTCATTCTAACGCTCCTTATTTTGTCATCCCAGCACCTTCTTCTGTCATCCCAGTGTCACGCACTGGGATGACAAAAAAAGGAGCACTTACCCCGCCAACAATGTTGCAAATTTTTCTTTTCTTCTCGATTATTTCCAGGAGAGTTTGGTAGCTCTTTTACACGAAATACCACATTTACGTCCTCAAGGTTAATTTCAATTCTCTTGACTAACGTTCTAATAATATCACGTTTAGTTAGCCAGTCTGCGTTATCAAGGTTTGATGTAATATTGGAAGAAAAGTCTTCTAAATTGGTTACAACCAAAGTTAATTCCTGTTTTAATTTCTTTTGATCGAATATCCTTTTCTTCTCCTCTTCAATTGTTTTTAAACTTTGTTTCATTGCTTTAATTCGTGGTTCAAATTCTTCTTGATTAATATATTCTTGAGCATAACTATCAATAAGTCTAGCAATACCACGTTTTAATTTATTTTCTTGTTTCTCTAGTAAATCGCTTTTTTGATCCCATGATGATTTTTTAAGCTCTGAAAGTCTACGCCTGTATTCTTCTAAAACCCTATTTGGATTTTTCAATAAATGCTTAACCTCTTCCCAAACGGCTGTTTCTAATGCATCTGTACGAATGTGTTTATTATCACAAATTTTATTACCACCAAAACGGTAAGAATCTCTACCAATACAACGATAATAAGCATAATGATCAATTTTTTCTCCTCGCTTATTTCTTACAGGACTTCCGTAATATGCATAACGACAACGCTTACATACGATTAAACCTTGTAGTAAATATTTTGCTCCTCTTTCTCTTGTCCTTGCTATTTTTCTATTCTCAGCTAATTGTTCTTGAACTATATCAAATACATCTTCGTCCACTATATTTGGCACTTTAACATAAATCCAATTTGCTTTTTCAACAGAATAGGTAGAGTAATTATCTTTCGGTTGTTCACAAGAATGTTTCTGTGGTCTGATATGTTGTAACTTTATACCTACTTTTGTTTTACCAAAAGCCGCTTGTCCTTTGTAAGCAGGATTTTTTAACATACCCCAAATCACACTTCTATCCCAGTACTTTTTTCCTGTTCGTGTTATAATAGACATAGTGTTTAGCCGACGACACACTTCCCCAATACTTGTCCTTTCTCTTCCTATCCACAAAAATACTTTCCTAACAACATTAGCTTCTTCTTCGTTTATTTCAAATAAAGCTTGTCCTCCTCCCATATATTTATCTATATAACGATAACCATAAGGAGCTCCTCCCATTACGCTTACACAACCTTTATTAGCTGCATAAATCTTTCCGCGACGACTTCGTTCCATAATTTTCGCTCGTTCATATTCTGCTATCATACCTTGCATTTGTAACAGCAATTGAGATTCTGGATTATCGTTAATCTCATAATTTAAGAAAACCGTTTCTGCTCCTGCTTTCTCAAATTCTTCAAGTAATACCATTTGATATGCATATTTTCTAGATAAGCGATCAGGTGAATGAATGTAAATTCTATCAATTTTACCTTCTGTTACTTTATCACGTAACTTTTCTAGATCAGGACGGACTAGATTAGATCCACTGTAGCCATTATCAATAAATTTATACTCACTTAATAATTTGTATCCATCCGTACTAATTTGCTTCTCTAAAGCTGCAACTTGACTTGCTATTGTATTTTCTTGTGCTTGTTTCCCCGAAGAAACTCTTGCATATAAACTCACTGTTACCATTTGATCCTCCTTGAATCCCATTTTTATGTTTTAAATTTTTTTGGCTTACTTGCTTTGACACGGCTTTTTCATAAGCATCTAACAAATACTTTTCTGCCAACCGGTTAGTTTCATAGCTACAGCTAATCCGTATAGCTAATCTCTTATTTCCCATGAACTTTCCTTGAAATAATATGTTCATATCATTCATTGAAACTGATGGTTAATTGATTGTTGGCACTATAAATAAATGGCACTCTTGTTTTTGGACATAGAAGTTTTCGAGAAATGCTTTTCTCTAATTTTACGTTTTTTGCAACATTGTTGGCGGGGTAATCGTCCCGTGTTGCAGTAGAGTAAGCATAACTACCAATGTCATCCCAGTGCCCAGACACTGGGATGACAAGAATAATTTGCACCTGGATGACAAGGATGAAGTACATTTGGATGACAACTGGATATATAGATCACATTCAAAATTATTATGCATATTCTGCTTCATTTCAGATATTTCCTCCTTTGGTACCTCAGTAGCACAGCTATTTTCAGCTATATTACACTGTATTAGTTAAAATTGGAATTACTACCGTTACTTTTTTGTTGTTGACCTTGCTGCTCGTACATAGTTTCAAAATCTATAGGATCTAGCATTAGTGGGGGAAATCCACCACTGCTTGTAACTCTTGCAATTATTTCTCTTGCAAAAGGGAAAAGAAAAGTAGGTCCGCCAATAAACAAAGCTTGTCTTACCTCTTCCTCACTCAACTCTTTAAAATTTTCTATTGAAAAAATGCCACAATATTTTGTCTCACAAATGAAAGCTACGCCATCTTTTATACCTTCATCTTTTATTGTTGCTCTGACTTCTATATGTAAAGTAATTTCATGGAAAGATTTTTCTTCATTTACTCCTTCTTTGTTTTCCATTCCTTCTAATTTCGCTGAATTGATATTAACCATTACATTAATATCGGGAGCTTTATTTGAAGAAAGGAATGGCGAATTCGGATTCTCAAACGATAGATCTTTAACATATTGACCGTGAATTCTCATTTTTTGTTGTGGCATTTCTTACGTCTCCTTTAATTAAGTTGAGATATTTAATACTTTCTTATATAATATATTCATTTACAAACGAATAGCAAACCTGATTATAAGTTGATATGAAAAACATATTTTCATTAATAATTAATAATGTTCGGATACTTTATATGCCAAGGAGTTGAGTTACTATGATAGAGCTTGTAATATATACTTTATTAGCGGCGTTCATTTTTTCACGTTTGTATAATTCTTTAGGAAGGTCAGCCAATCTCAATCTAAAAAAGCTAACTAGTGTGTTGGATGTAAGCCGAAGTAAAGAAGATGTAGTAGAAAACATTGAGGGTTACATTGATAGCAACGATGAAAATTCAATAAAAGTTACTTATGAACAAATATTAAAAAAAAACAAAGATTTTTCTATTTCCCACTTTATAGAAGGTTCAAGCATAGCTTTTGAATTAATAATAAAGTATTTCAATCAAGGAAATTTGTCTCAGTTAAAACCACTTCTCGATAAAGACTTATATGATAATTTTGCAGAGAAGATTAAACATCGTAAAGAGGTGCACGAGTCTATAATTGTTTCTATCGTTTCACAAAAGATTTTAGAAATAAAGCTAGTAAAAAACACAGTGTTTATTGCAGTATATTTCCTTTCAGAGCAAATTAACTTCGTTAAGAACAATGAAGGAGATATCATATCAGGTAGCACATCCACCATTAATAAAGTTGAGGATGTATGGCAATTCAAAAAAAATGTTAATTCATCAGACCCAAGCTGGTTGCTTGTTTCTATTAACTATAAAAAGACAAATAACGATAAGACAAATGACAAGTAAGATTAGTTTCATTTAGAGTTAACCATGGAAAGCAAGCTGCGCGAAATAGTACTTGACACTGAAACGACAGGTCTTGACACTGGATCTGGTCATCGAATTATTGAAATAGGGTGTGTGGAATTAATTAATCGTATTCCAACAGGTAAAGTACTCCATCTGTACCTTAACCCAGAAAGAGATATACCTTATCACTCGTTTAAGATTCACGGTATTAGTGAAGAATTTTTAGAAGATAAACCATTATTCTCAGATGTTGCACTTGAATTTCTTGACTTTATATCTAATGATATTTTGGTAATTCACAACGCTGAATTCGATGTTAAGTTCCTTAACATGGAGTTAAGCAAGCTGAATGCTGGGTTAATTTCCTCAGATAGAGTGCTAGATACATTACCTCTTGCGAGGAAAAAATTCGTAGGATCACCTGCTTCTTTGAATGCATTATGTAAGCGTTTTGATATATCGCTAGAGAATAGAGAATTGCACGGAGCACTAGTTGATGCTCAATTGCTTGCAAAGGTATATGTTGAACTTACAGGAGGGTTACAAACCTTTCTGTTTGATAATGAATGCAATCAGGACAGTAACTCTACATTCGTTCAGCATAAAGTGCGTAATCTAACTCCCAGAGAACATTCACCAAATAGTGAAGAAATTGATGAACATAAGAAACTGTTAGACAAAATTAACAATACACTTTGGGATAAATATATTGAATAGGTTAACCAATAAAGATACAATTTGATTTTACTGAGAGCATTCTAATGGTAAGGTTTATAAGATTGTTATCTAATGTGCTAGCAGCATTAGCAGTTGTTTTTTTAGGTTATTATTATTTCACTAAAAAAGGCATATTTGCCCCGGCAGCGATTCACAACGCGGAAGTTAAGATAGGCGGAGATTTTTCTTTAATTAATCAGGACGGACAGATTCTGCGCAGTAGTGATTTTAAAGATAAATACATGATGATTTTCTTTGGATTTTCCTCATGTAAAAGAATTTGTCCTATAAACCTTGGGATAATTTCAGAAACACTTGCAAAGTTAGATGAGAAAACTACCAACAAGCTACAAACATTCTTCATCACAGTTGATCCTGAGCGCGATAGCACGGAAAGACTTAAAGAATTTCAGCAGCAATTTGACCATAGAATACAAATGTTAACTGGTGAAAGAGAAAAAATAGACGAAGTAGTTGCGAAATATAAAGTATATGCAAGCAAAGTAGACGGAGAAGAAGAAATCAACCATTCTTCGATAATATATCTTATTGGCCCTGGAGGAAAATATGTTACACACTTTGCAGCTGATTTAAATTCAGACGAAAGTCAATCTGATAAGATTTTGGCTGAGATAAGAAAATACGTAAACTGAATTATAGATTTTTCTGTTAATTAGTCGAGCACGCAACTGCATGAGCATTATAATTTAATCTCCACCGGGAAGACGCATTGGAATGACACTATTTGCTGTCTTCAAAAATAAGCATTCGTAAAGTTGTGCTTTTAACATGGGTTATCAGTTTAAAAATGTTGCTAACTAGTATATCTGGATGTAATATTAATTAACATTCATAAACGAAGCAATCTAATGGAAAATAGTTATAATGCCGATGCAATAAAAATCTTAAGGGGTCTTGATGCTGTAAGGAAACGTCCAGGTATGTACATTGGTGACACTGACGATGGATCTGGCTTGCACCACATGGTATATGAGGTTGTTGACAACGCAATAGATGAATCTTTAGCTGGATATTGTGATAAAATTGAAGTTAGCATAAATAAAGATGGTTCAGTATCTGTAACTGATAATGGTCGTGGCATTCCAACTGACCTTCATGAAGAAGAAGGAATATCAGCAGCAGAGGTAATAATGACTCAACTCCATGCTGGTGGTAAATTTGACAGTAATACCTATAAAGTTTCTGGGGGATTACATGGTGTTGGAATCTCAGTTGTGAATGCATTATCAAGCTGGTTGGAATTAACTATTTGGCGCAATAAGAAAGAACACTTTATGCGCTTTGAAGATGGTGAGTCTATTGAACCTTTAAAGGTAGTCAACGAAAATACAAACAAAAGAGGAACTAAAGTCACGTTCATGCCATCAACAGAGACTTTTAATGGCATTAATTTCAGTTACTCAACGCTTGAAAGTCGTATAAGAGAATTAGCATTTTTAAATTCAAATATCGACATTACTTTACGTGATCTGCGCAATGAACCATATACAGAATCTCATTTCAATCAGAGCAATCAATCTAAAGACAATTTTGGTACAGCGAATTTTGTGCGGTACTTAGATAAGAATAAGACACATGTAACTAAAATTGCCAGTATGAAAGGAGATGCAGAAGATCTTGGCATCAGCTTGGAAATATCGATGGAATGGAATGATTCCTACTATGAACATATGTTATGCTTCACGAATAATATAAGGCAACGAGATGGTGGTACGCATTTGGCAGGATTTAGATCTGCACTAACTAGATGTATCAATAACTATGCAACTAATGAAGGGTTTTTAAAGAAAGCAAAAGTAAATTTAACTGGAGAGGACGTTAGAGAAGGTTTAACTTGTGTTTTATCTCTCAAGATGCCTGATCCTAAGTTTTCTTCACAAACAAAAGATAAACTAGTTAGTTCTGAAGCGCGTACAGTTGTGGAGAGCATAGTTTCTGATAAATTGAGCACAATCCTTGAAACTGATCCCAAGTTGGCAGCAAGTATAGTAGAAAGAGCAATCAGATCAGCAAAAGGAAGAGAAGCCGCAAGAAAAGCACGAGAGTTAGTTAAAAGCAAAAACAATATTGATATTGCAACTCTGCCAGGAAAGCTTGCTGATTGCCAGGAAAAAGCCCCTGAGTTATCGGAATTATTTATAGTAGAGGGTAATTCAGCAGGTGGTACTGCAAAGCAGGGGCGTAATCGTAAAACACAAGCAGTGCTTGCCTTAAGAGGAAAAATTCTAAACGTAGAACGTGTAAGTTTAGATCGTATTTTTTCATCTGCAGAAATAGGCTCTTTAATTACTGCAATTGGTGCTGGAATAGGGAGTGAACACTTCAATATTGAAAAAGCTAGATATCATAAAATTATCATCATGACAGATGCAGATGTTGATGGTTCACATATAAGAACTTTGATTCTAACTTTCTTTTTTAGACATATGCGTGAAGTTATTGAAAAAGGCTACTTATACATAGCACAGCCACCCCTTTATAAAGTTACAAAGAATGCTAAAGACACTTATATTAAAGATGACGAAACTTTTGAAGAGTATATAATAAACTCAGCAGTTAAAAGATTAACACTAAGTGGTACAGCTACAGAATTTAACGACTTGCGCCTTATTTTGAATAAATGCGTTAGCATTTCTAATATTAGCAAAAATTATGATAGAGAAATACCACAAAATCTCTTAGAGTCATTGCTAATTTTAAGCAAAAAGAATGCTCTATCATCGGCTGATGAGATATTAAAGTATTTAAAATTAATGTACAGTGAATATACTTGGGAAGTAGAAATAAAGGATGAAGAAAAAGAAATTCACATCTCTAAATTATTTCAAGGATTGGCAGACAAATATATATTTGCACTTAGTATGCTTGAAGGCAAAGATATGCAAAACATATTAAGTTTGCTTGATGGTATAAGTAATTTATTTAATGGTGATTCATTTTTAAAGTCACAAGAAACTGAAATAAAAATCACTTCTCCAAGTACGCTTGCAAAAATAATAATGGACTATGGTAAAAAAGGTTTAACTCTGCAGAGATTTAAAGGTCTTGGTGAAATGAATGCTGATCAGCTATGGGATACTACGTTAAATCCTGAGGCTAGAACTTTATTGAAGGTTGAAATAAGAGATTGTGAAGAAGCTGATTCCATATTTTCAATATTAATGGGTGATATAGTTGAACCACGCCGTGATTTTATTAATAGTAATGCACTCAACGTGCATGATGTTGATATTTGAACTTTTAGCAAAATGTACGAACGTTACGGGTTTAAGCAAAAACTGTGTCATTCAAGTAGCTGACACTGGGATGGCTTTGTTGCATAGCAACCGAAAAAATCTGGTGGCTACTGACAAAATTCATTATAAATAACCATTTAACTGTTGAAGAAAAAATATGCCACAGAAAATGAAAGTCAGTAACCAAAACGAATATAACAAATTCCTTGAAAAAAGGGGAAATATTTTTCGTTACATCGATGAAGCTATCGAAAATTGGTATGAAAATAGTCCAAAAATGCAGGGCGGCAACTATATTTACAGTGATAAAGTCGTAATTTTGGTGCATATAATTGTCAATCTTTTTAGAATTGGGTTAAGACAAACGGTGGGGTTTATAAAAGGATATCTGCAACAAATAGGAAAAAATTTGGCAGTTATCAGCTATTCACAAGCATCAAGAAGGTTTAAAAAACTTAATATTAAGATAAATGATTGCAGGGTTGATAAAAGCAACATGGAAAATATTGAAATTATCATAGATAGCACAAGTATCAGCATTTACAGTAACACTCCTGGCCACAGTAAGGAAAACAGTGCAGATAGAAAGTACCGAAGCTACGAGCAAGTAAGAAAGTTACATGTTATGTTAAGTGTGAATAGTAAAAAAGCTATAGCTGCAAGATACAGTAATGGCGTCTACTCTGACCACTATGGAGCTTGCGATTTGCTTGAAGAAGTTAATTTTCAGCACAAAATAAAAGCATTATATGCAGATAGGGCATACGATAAGCACAAACTTTATAAATTGTGTAAGAAATACGATATAAAGACAAAAGTTCTACCAAAAAAGGATGCAGCAGAACATTCAAAAATAGATTATATGTCTGACAGGAATGCTGCTATTAGGTTAATAAAATTATATGGACAAGATGGTGTAAAAGAGTGGAAAAAGGAAGCAATTTATGGAAAGAGATCTTACATAGAAGGATTTTTCTCAAGGTTGAAGCAAGTATTTGGATTTAGCTTTAGGAATAAATCTGAAGTAAATCGTGAAAAAGAATTACTAATTAAGTGCTATTTGCTCAACAAATTCACTGATATTGGTATGGCTAAATTTGAAATCATTACATAAATTTGTCGTAAACCATCACTGCTTAAGGTGCTATGCAACAAAGCCCACTTGGATCCAGATTGGCTTTGTTGCATCGCTACTTATGAAAGGCTAACTATAGCTAGGATTATAAGCAACCTATTGAAAATCTTGTTTTTTTGCAATCAATCTGATCAAATTTAAGAATAGTAATTTATTATTTATATTAATAAACTTAATTCTATTGAAAATAGCTAAAGCATTGAAATTCTTGAATTTTAGCCGGATTAGTGAGTGGTAGTGAAATTTCTTTTACTCAAATTTAGGTATTCACTGACCGTTCTTGTTATAAATACCAGAATAATAAGCTACTGATATTCTCCATCTTTTTTATCTTTAATCCATCATAGCTAGCGATGCAACAAAGCCCACCAGATTGGATACTGAGTTGGTGAGTATAAAAGTATAGCTTCTACGTCATACCGCGATTCATTCGCGGTATCTCATCCGCTAACACGTAGCGGGATGACGAGGTTATCGTCATGCCACCGCGAACCGTCATACCGCCGCGGTATCTCACATAGATCCCGCTAACAAGCAGCGGGATGACAGCAATCCTACGTCATACCGCGATTCATTCGCGGTATCTCATCCGCTAACACGTAGCAGGATGACGAGGTTATCGTCATGCCACCGCGAACCGTCATACCGCCGCGGTATCTCACATAGATCCCGCTAACAAGCAGCGGGATGACAGCAATCCTACGTCATACCGCGATTCATTCGCGGTATCTCATCCGCTAACACGTAGCAGGATGACGATTGTCAAGGTGTCATCCGAGTAGCTTGACTACTTGGATCCAGAAAACTTAACTTTAAATAAGTGGCTGCATAATAAAGACTAGATTCCAGCGTCACGCGCTGGAATGACACCATTTTCGGTCTCTTAAGTTACTTTAGCTATAAACATTAAGAAATTTACCAAACGAAAAAAAAGGCAAAAGAAGCCCCGTGGTGCGAGTTTTGACTCTATATTACTGTAAGTGGCGCTGTAATAATGTGCTAACGCTTAAAATAAGCGCGATTTGGCTGAATGTAGAAAAAATAAAAAAGACATGCAGCCGCTATAATTTTATGTAATCCGCCAAAAAATACCCTAAGTTTTTTACTGAATTTTGTCATTGAGCCTGCAGGTCAAAAACAAGTTTTGAGTCATAAATACCCTTATTGTCATGATAAGGGGGCTGGCAGAGTTTGTCAAGCAAGTTTTTTCGTTTCTATGTTGTCAGCTACCTGAATATTGATCATACGGTTTCCATCTGTTATATATAATCTTTTTGAATACGAAGAAAACTGATGAATGAGTATGATATTACGGTTATAGGTAGCGGTCCTGGTGGTTATATAGCAGCAATTAGGGCGGCACAGCTTGGGTTTAAAACTGCAATTGTAGAAAAAGAAAAAAATTTAGGCGGTATATGCTTAAATTGGGGATGTATACCAACAAAATCACTACTTAGAGCATCTGAGGTTTATAGGCTAATAAAAAGATCAAAAGAGTTTGGTATAGAAGTAAAGGGAGCGAGTTTTGATATACAATCAATAGTGAAATACTCAAGAAACGTTGTTGATAAATTGTCAAGCGGTGTTGCATATTTGATGAAAAAAAATAACATCAAAGTTCATCAAGGCTTTGGTAAACTTGCAGGCAATAGTACTATAAAAGTTGCTGGCGATAAGGAAGAACAAGAAATTGTTTCCAAACATATCATTTTAGCAACAGGCGTGAGAGCACGGAATCTGCCTGGAATAGAGGCAGATGGAGATTTAATATGGAATGCGCAGCACGCTATGACTCCAGAGAGATTACCAAAATCACTACTAATCATAGGGTCTGGTGCAATTGGAATAGAATTTGCAAGTTTTTATAGTACTTTGGGGGTTGATGTAACAATCATAGAGATAAAGAGCACTATTTTGCCGCTGGAAGATAAAGACATTTCAGGCCTAGCAGAAGAAATATTCACAAAACAGGGGATAAAAATATATACAAACAGTAGCGTAAAAGCTCTTACTAAAAGTAAAGACTCTGCTCAAGTGCTACTAAGTAGTGGCGAGAGCAAAGAATTTGATAGGGTGATTGTTGCGGTTGGAATTCAAGCAAATATTGAAAATATAGGTTTAGAAAATACAAAAATTAAATTAAGCCCTTCTGGTTTTATTGAAATGAATGAATGGTATGAAACTAGTGAATCAAATGTGTATGCAATAGGTGATGTAGCTGGCCCACCATGTTTAGCACATAAAGCGAGCCATGAAGCTGTGATCTGCGTTGAAAAGATTGCTGGTAAAAGTGCTCATGCGTTAAAAAAAGAATGCATACCAAATTGCACTTATTCTCATCCACAAATAGCGAGCATCGGCCTTACTGAGGAACAGGCAATAAGAGGTGGGTATGATGTAAAAATAGGAAAATTTCACTCTAACTTTAATGGTAAGTCTATTGCACTCAGTGAAACTGAAGGGTTAGTGAAAACAATTATAGACAAAAAGACAGGCGAACTTCTGGGTAGCCACATGATAGGTGCAGAAGTAACGGAGTTAATTAGCAATTTTGCTCTTGCAAAGCAACTAGAAGGAACAGACTTCGACATAAAATCTACGATTTTTCCTCATCCAACCATTTCAGAGATGATACACGAATCAGTGCTTGCTGCAGATGATGAGTCGTTAAATAGTTGAACTAACGTTCCATCGTTTTAGAGTTGTCAATGTCTTGGGTAGTAGTTTGATTAGGCACTTTAGTTTCAATAGATTGATTACCACCAGCATCAGAATTCTGTAACTCTTCTTTCAATCCCTTAGCTGCTTCTTTAACTTTAAGCTTTGCCTTTGGATGAAGATCTTCTGGGCCTTTTCCTTTAGTATCCAAACCTTGTTGTAGATTAGTGCTTTTCATTTTATTATGCTGCTCGTGCTCAGGTAGGTCAACAACCGAATTGAAAAGAATTTTTATTATATTTTTTAGCAGTTCTAAAAAACCTCCGCTTCTGCCTTCTCTTTGTTCTTGAGGTTTATTTTTCTCATTAGGTTCTTTTTTACTATTACTTTTAGGCATTTTTAACTCAACTATTATAAAGCTTAATAAAATTCTACGTGCAAATTATTAAATAACAGTTAACAATCTAGGATTCATTATTTACAGATGGATATTATTTTAGCAACAGGTGGCACAGGTGGGCATATCTTTCCGGCCATAGCCTTAGCAAAAGCACTAAAGACACAAGGATACAATTGCATATTATTCACTGATAAAAAAACAAATAAAAATATCGACATAGAAAGCTATATTTTACCATTACGTAGACCAAGCGGCAACAAATTTAAGTTTTTCCTTTTATTAATGTATAGTTGTGTGCTAGCAATATATAAAATCAGAAAATTGAAGCCAAGATTAGTAATTGGGTTTGGTAGCTACGCTTCTTTTCCAACTCTTCTTGCAGCAAAGGTTCTCTCTATACCTATAATTTTACATGAACAAAACACAGTTTTAGGGAGGGTAAATAGATTCTTTTTTAAGAGTGCAAAATTAATTGCAACCAGCTTTCCGGAGACTAAATATACAGAAGGTAATAAATGTATTTTTACAGGAAATTTTATTGATATAAAAGCACAGAGCCATTCTAGCACTGAGAAAGCCCTAAACATATTAGTCATAGCAGGTAGCCAAGGTGCAAATTTTTTTGATGATGTAGTAAGCAGCGTAATTTGTAATTTGCCTATTAAAATGAAAAAGAAAATTAGAGTGACGCAGCAATGTACGAAGAAAAATGTAAACAAGGTCAAGAGTCTATACAAAAGTGAAAAGATCGATTGTGAATTGAGTGAATTTTTTGATGATATGGAAAATAGATTGGCCAATGCTCACTTGGTAATTAGCAGAGCAGGAGCAACTTCAATAGCAGAGATCACTCTTGCTAGGCGCGCTGCTATATACATTCCTTACCCTGACTCAAAAGATAATCACCAATTTTATAACGCAAAATGTATTGAAGATTCGGGAGCAGCTGTAATAGTTGAGCAGAATAGTGAAGCAAAAAAAAATCTAACAGAGGTACTATTTGATCTATTAAATAATTCTCAAAAATTGCGTGATATGACCAATAATACAAAAAAAACAGGGATAAAGAATGGGACTACTGAGTTTGTTAAGGTAATTGTTCACAGGTTTAGTTGATGGCTGCTTGCTTTTTCTTCAAACACATCCCAAAGGTCTTTTTCTAGCGATATATTATATAATTTATTGATATAAACCACTCCCGTGGGTGAAGTTGTGTTAATTTCGAGCAGGAAGTCATCTATAATATCAATACCAACAAATATTAGCCCCCTTTTCTTTAATTCAGGACCAATTTTGTTACATATTTCATTGTCTCTATCGTTCATTTGAGCGGGCTCAAAACTTGCTCCAAGTCGCATGTTTGTTCTGATCTCTCCACTGATTTTTGGAACTCGTTTCATTACTCCAATTGGTTGACCATAAAGTAGCAATATTCTTTTATCTTTATCTATGTTTTTACAAAATGATTGCGCAATTACAGGACATTCATATTTTGCTATCATGAGATCCACTACCACTTGAATGCTGTTTTCATCTCGTATTCTTATTACATCGTTTCCTCCATAACTATACAACGGCTTCAGAATAATATCTTGATAGTTGTGGTAGAAATCTCTAATCATCGATATATTTTCAGTGATCAAAGTCGGCGGAATTAGCTCTGGAAATAATGAAGTTATCAATTTTTCAGGACAATTTCTTATTTCTGTTGGATTGTTAATTACCAATGCGCTGGTTTTTTCTAAGATATAGGTTGTTGTAATGTAGCGCATATCAAAGGGTGGATCCTGTCTGATAAATATGATGTCCATTTCATTCAAGTTGATTGCTACATCCTCTTTAGAGATAAAACTAAAATCATCAACGCTGACTTTCTGAGCAAGAGCAATTGGATGGTTTAGCTTTAGTGCTAAATTGTTAGGAGCATAGACAAAAACTTCGTGCTTCCTCCTTTGTGCTTCCTTTATTAGCACGAATGTAGTGTCAGTTTCAAAATTTATATTTTCATCCATCTGAAAGGCAACTTTCATTTATGTTCTCTACCTATTGTCACAACTGTACAAATGTTATAATTTGAAGGCGATTTTTGCCTAATGGCGTAATTTACTGTACTTATATCGTACATAACTTACAACTTGTTTTACTCCCTTTACTTTTCTTGCAATTGATATTACAGCTTTTAATTCCGCTTTATTTTGGGCTATACCCATCAAATAAACAACTCTATCAACCGTATTAACGCTATAATTAATTGATTTAATATTTCTTTTCCCTAGAAGTCTTGTTCTTATTTCCGCTGTTATCATGCCATCTACAGTAGTGTCTAGCATGGAAGACATTTGAATTGGTATTACTCTTATTTCATTTATCACTTCTTTAATTTCTTTTTGCTGCCAAGCTATTTTTTCTGCTGTAAGTTGTTTTTCAGGAGTGTCAACACTTCCAATGAGCAATACTCTTCCTTCACTTACTTTAACTTTTATGGATGAAAATAGCCCATGTTTTAAGAGCCCCTTATTAATTCTGATGACCATAGTCGTATCATCAATGATATTTCCCAAGGATTTGTCCTGCATTGTTATTGCTGTTGCTGTCGCTGTAGCCACCACACCACCTATTATAAGGGTTGTGCAACCACTTTGTGTAATCAAAAAAATTGCAAGTAAGAAGCTTGTTATTAATCTCATTATTGATTTTCAGGATTTAGAGCTTTCATTAAGAAATGTTAATAAGCTTTTTTGATTGTGTAAATACTATAAATTAAGTAAGACTTTAAACCTTGAATATTTTTAATGGAATACCTATAATAGGGTACTGAAAATTTCTTGCGGATATGGCGGAATTGGTAGACGTGCCAGGTTTAGGTCCTGGTGAGCTTGCTCGTGGGGGTTCAAGTCCCTCTATCCGCACTTTAAAGTCATGTAACTTAGGTTTTAAGGGAAAATTTATAATCACTGAATACACTTTTGTTTGTATAAAAACCTGTTCTTAAGGATTGTGTTTAACTTAAATTCTGGTAAAATGACTCTATTAAGATATGAATTAAAATGTTAATAAATGAATTATGATGTCTAATAATATACCTCAAAATACAGTCGAAGTAAGTAGCGTATATACCTACAAAGAGCTTAGTATAGATAAACTAAAGTATGAGTATGAAATCACAGTTGGTAGTGATTATATAAAACAAAAGGTAAATTCCAGGTTGCAAGAGATAGCAGAAAATGCAAAATCACCTGGGTTTAGGGCTGGAAAGATGCCCTATGACCTTGTTGTTGCAAATTATAAAAACGAAGCTTTGGAATATGTGATAAATAATACAATTGATTATTGCTCAAGTGATTTGATGAAAAAAATTGAAGTCAAGTCTCACATTTATCCTAAGGTTGATGTTATATCATTACCAGATCTGGGCAAAGAAAATGAGGAGGGCAATTTTGTATACAAGCTATCTTTTGAGTCGATGCCTGAAGTACCGATGATAGATCTTGACAAAATAAACTTAAAGAAAATTGAAGCAAAGATTGAAGAGGAAGATATAAAAGAATTTATTGATTCTATTAAAACAAAGTTCCCCAATTTCGCCTCTGTTGATGATGCTTCTTATCAAGCGAAAGATGGGGATAAATTGATAATTGATTTTGAAGGGCGGATTAGGAATAAGCTCTTTCAGGGTGGAAGTAGCAAAAATTTTGCCGTTAATTTAGGGTCTGGCACATTTATTAATGGTTTTGAAGATCAATTAACTGGTATGAAAAAGGGAGAAACAAAGGACTTTAAGTTGCAATTTCCTGAAAATTACCAAGCCATTTCCCTTGCAGGACAGGAAGCTGATTTTTCTGTGCGAGTTAATGAGATTCAAATTGCCAAAGATTTTGAAAATGATGATGAAATAGCTAGGAGTATTGGTTTTAAAGATTATTCTTTGCTAATAAGTCATGCAAAAAAAATGATTGGTGATCAGTGCACCGAAATGAGAAATCTCTTAATTAAAAAGGAGCTATTTGATTATTTGGATGCTAATTATAGTTTTGATTTACCCACAGACATAGTAAAACAGGAGCAACAAAGAATGGAAGGAGAACTGGGTGCTCAAAATGATTCTTGTAAAGAAGCTGAAAAACGTGTAAAGCTTGCTATGTTATTTATGAAATTTAGTGCAGAAAATAAAATATCATTAACTCAAAATGATGTTTTGAATGTTATTGTAAATCAATATGTCAGTAAGGGTGTACCGTTTGACAGAGTACTTAAGCATTTTGAATCAAATAAACAATTTCAAGAATTAGTTAGAGGGCAAGCGCTTGAGTATAAAGTGACAGATTATATAATAGAAAAAGTTAGTAAAGAAGAGCAGATTATTTCTGTGAAAGAATTAAAGGAATTGTTTGGTAATATTTAATAGGAAAAGGTATGACTCTTATACCAATTGTAGTTGAACAAACTAGTCGCGGTGAGCGCGCTTATGACATATATTCAAGACTAGTGAAAGAAAGAATAATTTTCGTAACAGGTCCTATTGAGGACAACATGGCCAGTGTAATAGTAGCACAGCTTTTATTTTTAGAATCGGAAAATCCCGATAAAGACATTTGTATGTACATCAACTCACCAGGTGGTGTTGTAACTGCTGGTTTGTCGATCTACGATACAATGCAGTATATAAACCCAGACGTTTCAACTTTATGTATAGGTCAAGCTGCGTCTATGGGTTCCTTATTGCTTGCATCTGGTACAAAAGGTAAGCGCTACTCTCTACCTCATTCAAGAATTATGATACATCAGCCATCTGGTGGTTATCATGGTCAAGCAACTGATATAGAAATACATGCTAATGAAATTTTGCGAGTTAAGAAAAAACTAAATCAAATTTATGAAAAACATACTGGAAATTCACTGAAGAAAATTGAAGGAATGATGGAAAGAGATAAATTCATGGATCCTGAAGAAGCAAGGAAAATTGGCTTAATTGACAGGGTGATAGCTGAGCGTACAGATATTGAAATTGAAAATATTAAAGTTAAACAAAAGGTGGGTTAATGGATAACAATAATGATTTACACTACTGTTCTTTTTGCAACAAGGCGCAAGATGAAGTAGATAAATTGATTACTAGCTCCTCGGATGGTTTAAAGGTGTTTATTTGTAATGAGTGCATAGAATTATCCCATAAAGCAATAAGTCAAAAGAAAGATAGATCTTTTAATTCAGATCGTATATCTGATATGAAGCTATTACTAAAGAAACCTGAGGATATAAAAAATTTTCTCAGCAAGCATGTTGTAGGTCAAGAACACGCGCAACACGTTTTATCTGTAGCTATGTATAACCATTGTCAATCCATGGTACAATTTCATGCTATAAGTGATATTGAAATCGAGAAGTCAAATATAATGCTTATTGGTCCCACTGGTTCTGGTAAGACTTTGCTAGCCAAAACACTTGCTAAAGTTTCAGATGTGCCATTTGCTATGGCTGATGCGACAACTTTAACTGAGGCAGGTTATGTGGGTGATGATGTAGAAAGCGTGTTGTCGCGTTTATTACAAGCTGCAAATTATGACGTTGCAAAAGCACAGCGTGGTATAGTGTTTATAGATGAAATAGACAAGATTACAAGAAAATCTGAAAGCACTTCAATAACCCGTGACGTTTCAGGTGAAGGGGTCCAGCAAGCTCTGCTTAAGATTATGGAGGGTACAGTTGCTTATGTTCCGCCACAAGGAGGGCGAAAACACCCACAACAAGAGTTTATACAAGTGGATACTAGTAACATACTATTTATTTGTGGAGGAGCTTTTGAAGGCCTCGATAAGATTATTGAAGCGAGAAAAAAGGGAACGTCAGTTGGCTTTGGAGCAGATATAAGTCAGTCTAAAGAGCAAAAGAAAAAGAATGCTTTACATGATGTTCAACCTGAAGATTTAATCAAATTCGGTTTAATACCCGAATTTGTAGGGCGGGTTCCAATAACTGCTGTTTTAGATGAGTTGGATCATGAAGATTTAATACATGTGTTGACAGAGCCAAGGAATGCACTAATAAAACAGTACAAAGCATTGCTTGCGTTTAGCAAAGTAAACCTTGAGTTTTCAGATGAAGCAATATCAGCTATTGCTAAAAAGGCTATAAGCTATAAAACAGGTGCAAGAATGTTACGTGCTATCTTGGAGTCACTTTTGCTTGACGTTATGTATACAGCTGGAAACGGAGATTTTGAAGGTAGCACTATAGTAATCACTAAGAAAATGGTAGAATTAGGAAAAGCAACGGTTAATCATAATAATAATGGCAATGTTATAACGGTTAATGATTAATTTGAGGCATATATTATGAACATTGAACGTGCTGTGAGCTCTAGTTTTACTGCATTGCCAGTATTACCTTTAAGAGATGTAGTAATTTTTCCAAATATAATGGTGCCTTTATTCATAGGCAGAGAAAAATCTGTTAATGCACTAGAATATGCAACAAGTAGTAGTAGTCACCAAAATGAGATTTTTCTTGTAGCACAGAAAGATGGCTCTGTTGATAATCCAGAGCCTGAAGATCTTTATGAAGTAGGTGTGTTAGCAAACATTATACAACCATTAATAAAATTGCCTGACAATGCAGTAAAAGTTATAATCCGGGGGATAAGAAGGGGAAGAGTTGTAGAATATATTAGCTCTCATACTTTATTACAAGCCAGGGTAGAGTTAGACAATCATTATAAAGAAGATGAAGACAATATTGATTTAGAAGCTTTAAGGCGATCTGTTATAGACGCGTTCGATAGCTGGTGTAAGCTAAACAAGAAAAATCAGCCTGAAGTTGCCATTAACCCCATTGATCAAATCAAAGAAGTTGATCAACTTGTAGACACGGTAGCTTCACATTTAAATATAAAAGTATCGGATAAACAAAGCATACTTGAGGCTTATGACCCAAAAGAGCGTTTAAAAAAAGCTTTTGCTTTTATTGAGGGAGAAATAAGTATTTTGAACGCACAAAACCGTTTATATAAGACAATTAAATCGCAAGTTGAAAGCACTCAGAAAGTTTACTACCTTAACGAGCAATTGAAAGCTATACAGAAAGAATTAGACGAATTTGAGAATGGTGATGAAGGGAATATACTCAATGAATTTGAAAAAAAGATAAATGAAACAAAGCTTTCTCAGGAAGCAAGAGAGAAAGCTATAACTGATTTGAAGAGATACAAGAAAATGAATCCCATTTCTCCTGAAGCTACAGTTATATCTAGTTACTTGCATTGGTTACTTGATTTGCCGTGGGGAAAGTACAAAGATGCAAAAATTAACTTAAATGCAGCTAAGAAAATCTTAGATGAAAATCATTATGGCATAGAGAAAGTAAAAGATAGGATAATAGAATTTTTAGCAGTATTAAAAAGAGTAAAAGAGATAAAAGGTCCTATACTTTGCTTGGTTGGACCGCCAGGTGTTGGTAAAACTTCTTTAGCTAAGTCTATGGCAGGAGCAGTAGGAAGAGATTTTGTTCGCATAGCTCTTGGTGGTGTGCGTGATGAGTCCGAGATACGAGGGCATAGGAAAACTTATATTGGCTCAATGCCTGGTAAAATTATTCAACATATGAAAAAAGCTAATTCATGCAACCCGCTTTTTCTGCTTGATGAAATAGATAAGATGGGTTCTGATTCGCGTGGCGATCCTGCATCTGCATTACTTGAGGTTTTAGATACTGAGCACAATAAACACTTTACGGATCATTACTTGGAAGTTGAGTTTGATCTTTCAAGTGTAATGTTTGTAACTACGGCAAACAGCTTAAATTTGCCACATCCTTTGCGTGATAGGATGGAAATTATACAATTGTCCGGGTGTACTGAAGATGAAAAAATCAGTATTGCTACACACCACCTTATTCCGAAGTTAAAGAAGGAGCATGGTTTGTATCAGAAGGAATGGGACATAACTAATGAGGCGTTATACAAGTTGATACGTTTATATACACGTGAAAGTGGTGTGCGGAGTATGGAAAGGGAGCTTGCAAAGCTCATGAGAAAGGCAGTTAAAGAAATATTGACTGATAAAAATAAGAAAATATCCGTAGGGGTTGACAATTTACAAGATTATTTAGGGGTACGTAAATATACCTTTGGTATTGCAGAAAATGAGAGTTTAGTGGGAGTAGTAACTGGGCTTGCCTATACTGAAACAGGTGGTGATATTTTGATGATAGAATCAGTCCTAATTCCGGGCAAGGGAGAAATAAAATACACAGGAAAGCTTGGAGAGGTTATGCAAGAATCTATAAAAGCTGCGTATAGTTATATTCGATCAAATTGTTTGTTTTTTGGTATAAAGCCCGAAAAATTCCAAAATAATGATATACATTTGCATGTACCTGAGGGTGCTGTACCAAAAGATGGCCCTTCTGCTGGCGGCGCGGTATGTACGTCTATTGTTTCTCTTATGACAAATATACCAGTTAACAAAAATGTTGCTATGACAGGCGAAGTGACATTGCGTGGTAGAGTTTTAGCTATTGGGGGCTTAAGAGAAAAATTGCTTGCAGCGCTCAGAGGATCAATCAAAACTGTGATTATACCAAGTGAAAATGAGAAAGATATGCAAGAGATTCCGGCAAGCATCAAAGAGGGGATCAACGTAGTTTTTGCTAAGAATATTGATGAAGTTATGAAAGTTGCTTTAATGCACCCTACTACTCCAATTGATGATAATCAAAATAGTGTGTCTTCCTCTATAGAAAATAAAGATGATACTTTTCCTATGTTGGAAACATTGAAGCATTAGATTAAGAAGATATTATACAGTCTCCATTTCTCTTTTGTCCGGTAAAAACCCACTAACTTGTGCATTCCATAAGGATATGACCTGCTTTGCTGTGATATTATTCATCAATGCCAATTAATTTGAAAAATTTATAGCGCTTTATATTATAATACTTTATCAATCAAAAATAAAAAGAGAAAATGACCGTGCTCAACATACAAAATAATGCTCCACTCTGTAGAAAATGGATATTCTTAGCAGTATGTGCCCTTGCTTGCTCTGGATTGCTGTCAATAATTGTTATTTTTTTACGATTGCCTTTTATCTCCTCTCTCGTTCCTTCTGCACAATATATCTTTGATAATGCGCTGGTGATACACGTGAACTTGTCAATTTTGGTGTGGATGTGCTCTATAATATCTCTGCTCTTTATTATAAACCTACAAAATACCAATAGTTGGTTTAACTTTTCATGGGTTCTATCAACCCTTTCGATGCTGCTCATGTTTATATCCGCATTCGTTCCAAACACTGAAGTTATCAAAAGTAACTATATTCCCGTGTTACAAAACAAATTATTCTTATTTGGTCTTGGTTTGTTTACCACCAGTATATTAGTAAATGCAATGCTAGCATACACATCAAAAAAAGAGGTTTCATTTCTCTCTGTGGGGCAAGTTGGGCTGGTTATTACACTTGTTTCGTCATTTCTTTGCTTTGTTTTAACATATCAAAATATGCCTCCAGGTCTATATCACTCAGATAAGAATTTGTTTTACGAATATCTCTTTTGGGGAGGCGGACATTTATTGCAGTTTGCTTTTACTCAAGGAATGTTTTTAGTCTATTTAATAATGTTAAGCGATGCTAGTTTAGCTTCAAGCAATAAAATTACTATTTTACCACTATTTATAAACACAATTTTGGCTATGGGTGCATCGTTTATATATTTTGTTTATCCAATTGATAGCGCCAAGTTAATACAGTTTTTTACTTGGCATATGAGAATTGCTGGAGCAGTTTTGCCGTGCTTTTTGATAATATTAGTGTGCTGCAACATCAGGACTTTTACTAATGATAAAAGCAACTATTTATTACATTCATTTTTATTGTTCATTTATGGAGATGTGCTTGGAGTGCTGACTATTGAAGGAAATGTCACCATTCCCGCTCATTATCATGGTTCTGTAGTTGGGATCACTATAGCTTTTATGAATTTCATTTATTGGCTGTTACCTAAATTAAACTTTAAAGAGGTAAAAAGTTCCATGGTAAGATTACAGATTTATGCGTACAGTGTGGGGCATTTTCTCCATATTACTGGACTTGTATGGCTTGGTGGATATGGTGCCTTAAGAAAAGTTGCAGATCTGCCAAGTATTTCATCAATGTTGGCACGTGCTTGTTTTATTGCGGGTGGAGCTATATCAGTCATTGGTGGAATGTTGTTCGTAATAATTGTGCTTTTACATCTGTTAAAAGGCAAAGCGCGTACCAACTAACCCATAGAAACGAAAAAACTTACTTGACAAACTCCGCCAGGCCCCTTATTGTAGTAGTAAGGGTATTTATGACTCATTGTTTTTGACCTGCAGGCTCAATGACAAAATTCAGTAAAAAACTCAGGGTATTTATTGGCGGATTACATAAAATTATAGCGGCTGCATGTCTTTTTTATTTTTTCTACATTCAGCCAAATCGCGCTTATTTTAAGCGTTAGCACATTATTACAGCGCCACTTACAGTAATATAGAGTCAAAACTCGCACCACGGGAGTTCTTTGCCTTTTTTTTCTGCCTGGTAAATTTCTTAATGTTTGTAGCTAAAGCAATTTAAGAGACCGAAAATGGTGTCATTCCAGCGCGTGACGCTGGAATCTAGTCTTTATTATGCAGCCACTTATTTAAAGTTAAGTTTTCTGGATCCAAGTAGTCAAGCTACTCGGATGACACCCTCTTGGATGGAAACCAGTGTCAGCTACTTTCATGACACTATGACAACCGTCATCCCGCTGCTTGTTAGCGGGATCTATGCTAAGAGATACCGCGAATGAATCGCGGTATGACGATCTGCGGCAGTATGACGGTTCGCGGCGGTATGACGTAGGATTGCTGTCATCCCGCTGCTTGTTAGCGGGATGGCTTTGTTGCATCGCTACTTATGAAAGGCTAACTATAGCTAGGATTATAAGCAACCTATTGAAAATCTTGTTTTTTTGCAATCAATCTGATCAAATTTAAGAATAGTAATTTATTATTTATATTAATAAACTTAATTCTATTGAAAATAGCTAAAGCATTGAAATTCTTGAATTTTAGCCGGATTAGTGAGTGGTAGTGAAATTTCTTTTACTCAAATTTAGGTATTCACTGACCGTTCTTGTTATAAATACCAGAATAATAAGCTACTGATATTCTCCATCTTTTTTATCTTTAATCCATCATAGCTAGCGATGCAACAAAGCCTAGCGGGATCTATGTGAGATACTGCGGCAGTGTGACGGTTCGCGGCGGAATGACGATAACCTCGTCATCCTGCTACGTGTTAGCGCCATGGCGGTATGACGTCTTAGCTATAGTTAACAATAGAAGCAAAACTCATCCTTTTGAAAGAGGAGGAGATTTTTCTGGATCCTCAGCGGGGATTGATTTTGGATCTGATAATTCTGTATTTACCTTGATTGGCTCTAATGGAGTTTTCTGCTCTTCCGGTTTATCGTCTGGAATTGGAACAGGCCAATCCATAATGTTTTGCGGTATAACTTCTGCTTCTTTAGCTTCTTTTTGACCTGTTGAAGATGGTGTATCAACTCCTGCATTTTTAGTAACTTCTTGTTTTAGTTGTTTATTTTCTTCTTGTAATTGCTTTAAATTTTTCTTTAACTCGTCAATCTCTCTTATTTTTTGTTTTAATTGTTCAGATATAGTTAGTTTGTCTCTAGTCAATTTTTTGTTTTCTTGTCTTAACCCACTAGCTATTCTGCTTGAGTTGTTGTTTACAGCTTGTGTACCTTGGTCTTGCTGCTGCATGCTTGTTCCTCTACTTTCATATTCAACTTCAGTTTGAGTTGCCTGACCTTTTTCCTGCTGTAATATGTTCTGCAGTTGCTCTAGACTCTCTTTGACAGATGCCAGCTCTTCCTGTGTACACGTTAACATCCCTTCCTTTTCCTTAAGCTGTTGTTTAAGCTTATCTATTTCTGATTGTTGCTTTCTGAACGATGTTGAATCTGTACTTTTTGCTCTTAATTGTCTAAATAAATTTTCCTTTTCTTCTGCCAATTTTTCTATTTGCTCAGTCAGCTTATCTTTATTATCGATAAATTCAATCTCAGCTTGTTTTAGTTTACGGGTTAAATTTTCAATATACTCACTATCTTCGTTTTTTACTTCCGAATACTTTGCCCTTAAATCTTGAAGCTTTCCTTCTAATTTCTGGCTCTCTCTTACTATCTGCTGTATCTTTTCATCCTTCTGCTTAATTTCTTTTCTCAAACTCTCTATTTTCTCATTTTTCTCCACTTCTTCTATCTCATCTGCAAGAGACTTTTTACCTATACCAGATTGCTGAATTGCCATTTCTAAATCTTCTTTTTCTTTGTACAGTTGATTTAATTCCTTAACTAACTCTTGATTCTTTAATTGCTCTTTACTCATAAGCGACTCAATTAAAGTACCTTGTTCCTTTATTCCTTGATTTTTTTCAGATATAACTTGCCGTTGTTCATTAACTTCATCTCTCAAGAAGTCACGTTCTAATCTTAGATCCTCAAGCTGCTTTGCCTGCGCTGCAAAATATTTAGCAAATGTTTCTTTTTCTTTCTCTAATTCCTCAATTTCGTCTACTTCACCTTTTGCTCCTTCTTGTTCATGCTCTTCTTCATCACTAGACATATCATCCTCAAATATTTCATCTTCATCACTAAATTTACTAACACTAGAGAAAGAACTTCTACGTGAAGAAGGTGTGCTAGGAGAGGAATACCCACTGCTGCTTGGTGTAGGTGACTGTGGTGATATATGTGGATCTTTTGTAAATATTTCCTCTGCTGGTACTTGCTGATCGTCTACACTCCTGGACATGTCAGTAAAAGCTTGATGCAGAGTTTTTCCATTGATAAAAACTTCTTTATTCTGCTCAACTAATTTTAATATTTTATCTTTTGTTTTCTCTGGTGTGAACTTTAAATCACCAAACTTTGGCTCACCAATGACACTTTGTATACCACTAGAATCCAATTTTACGATCATGCTACAGTCTATGCTGTTGCCTTCAGAATCTTTAGCCTGCCAGTTAATGGTCATTTCACATGAGCTTGAACCAGTAAAATCATAGTGCCTTTCGCTGCCTTTTTTGGTCGCAGTTATTTGACTATCTTTCTCTAAAGATATGTTATAAACCTTACCTTCTCTGCTGGCTCTTAAAATATTGCTAATTTCTATTGGTTTTTCTTCATTTTCAAATCTAATTTTGAAGTCGTTATCTTTTGTTGAATACGCTAAGAAATTTTGACCAGGCAGAGACGACTTAAGTTCTTTATGCATTGTGTTTATTGATTGCTCAAATTTTTGGAACTCCTTTTCCCACTTTAAATTTATCTGTCCTGTAATGTCCTCATCTTTGCGTAAAGGACCAATAAAGTACCAGATTAAATTTTCTTCCTCCAGTCTTTTAATAAAATCCTGAAGATCGTTGCAAGATTCAATGACACTTAGAATATCATTTTTCTTCTGTTCATCTACATTTAGACTTTGATTCTCAGCTATAAATACATTTTCGTTTTCCTGTGGCATAATTTTGCATCTTTAAAAAGTATACTATAATATTAACAGATTTTTTTAAAAGTCAACTAATCGTTGAGTAAATAAACTTGAGCACTTGTCCACTATGCTATATAGTGGTTACTCCTTAAGCAGTGCAGTATGGACAATAGCATTATAAGAAAATACGATATTAGAGGTGTAGTAGGCAAAGATTTGCAGATTAATGATGGGTACGAGATAGGTAGAAAGTTTGGCCAAACCGTAGCTAGTGTTTGTGTCGGCTACGACAGCAGAATAGATTCACCAGGTATAGAAAGAGAATTAATTAGGGGCTTAACTTTATCTGGAGCAAATGTTATACGTGTTGGACTATGCTCGTCACCTATGCTCTACGCTGCAACGCAAATCACGCAGGCGGATCTTGGTATCATAATAACTGCCTCTCATAACCCCAGCGAATATAATGGCTTTAAATTTTTTAGTAATAAAAAAGTCTTCTCAGATCAAGAGATAAAGGAAATTATAAGCAGTCCAATTAAAAACAGTACAAGAATTGGAAGCTTAATTAACATAAATATATATGGTGAGTACATTCGCATATTAAAAGGTGCAGTGAAGAATAATACTACACAGAAATTAAAAATAGCCTGGGATTGTGGAAATAGTCCAGCAAGTGGAATTATAAGGTGTATTGAAAAGATCTTGCCTGGTCATACGCATATCGTAACCAATAACTCTATAGATGGGGCATTTCCACTGCATGATCCAGATCCCATAGAGGAAAAAAATCTCGCTCAATTAATTGACATTGTGAAGGAATATGGATGTGATCTTGGCATTGCGCTAGATGGCGATAGCGATAGGGTGCGCTTAATTGATAATAAAGGCAACGTTGTTTCCAATGACCATTTATTTATAATTTTTGCACGTGAAGTGCTGGAGGAATATCCAGAAAGCAAAGTTATTGCCAACGTAAAAATGAGTATGAAGGTGCATGATTTTGTTAGTAAGTTAGGAGGGCAAGTTATTACCTGCGCTACTGGACATTCACTAGTTAAGAAGAAGATGGTAGAGGAAGAGGCAAAGTTTGCTGGTGAGTTAAGCGGGCACTTCTTCTTTTCTGAGCTAGGTTTTGATGATGGGCTATATTCTGCTGTTAAAGCAGTTGACATTTTGCTTAAGAAAAACCAAAGCCTATCTCAGGTGATTGAGGATTTACCGAAGTTATATATCACTCATGAAGTAAAGATTGTAGTTAAAGATGAGAAAAAATTTCAAATCATTGAATCAATAAAGAAAACACTAGAGCAGCAAAATATTGTATTTTCAGATCTTGACGGTGTTAAGGTAAATGATAACGATAATAAAGGTTGGTGGCTCCTTAGAGCATCAAATACACAAAACTGCATTACAGCAAGATGCGAAGGAGATACCTTAGAAGGTTTTGAACTTACTAAAAAGGTTTTGTTCCATTACATTGATGAAGCAAGGTCTTTAAATTGTAGCTGCTCATAGAGAAATTAACCCTATCTCTTAAATAGAGCCACTTAGGGTGGTTGCTCCTGAAACCCGATTTCGAAGGGCCTTCCTTCATCTTCAATAAAACAAACATTACTTTGTTTGTTACTGCAGCACACCATTATTCTTAGGGTTGAAAAACTTGGAAAGAGCCATAAAAAAATTTTTAAATATATCTTTATATTATATATTCTTATTGATAATAATTTGTCATCTTTTTTGTTAACTTTACTGATGTTGCCAGAAGGAACGTTGTTGCCAAATTTTGTAAAATTTATTATCCTAAGGTTTCAAGTCCTCACAGGTTTATTGGAACTATATGTACAATGTGTTTATCAGTGAAAATCCGGAGAAAATGATGGGGGAAAAGTTAATACATTACTTTAGCCAGGGTAAATGCGAAGGCAATGCAGAAATGAAAAATCTGCTGGGAGGAAAGGGAGCAAATTTAGCAGAAATGTGCAATGTTGGCATTCCTGTTCCACCTGGTTTCACAATTTCCACCTCTGTTTGTCAGGCCTACTGTCAGGATAATGAATTGTCTAACGACCTACGTAACGAGGTTAAAAACTACATGGCGATGCTCGAAAATGACATCGGTTGTAAATTAGGGGATTTAAATAACCCCTTATTAGTTTCAATACGCTCTGGTAGTGTTAGTTCAATGCCGGGCATGCTTGATACTATTTTAAATGTTGGTTTAAATGATGAAACAGTTATTGGGCTTGCAAAAAAAAGTGGAGAACGTTTTGCCTATGATAGCTACTGCCGTTTCATCATGATGTACTCCAATGTTGTACTACAGCTTGACCATCACCTATTTCAAGATGTTGTTGATAATAAGCAGCAAAAGAGTGGAGCAAAAAGCTTAGCTGATCTTGATGTTGATGTTTTAAAGAGAATTGTTAACAATTTCAAAAGGATAGTACATGAAAAAACAGGAAAACATTTTCCGCAGAACGTTGAAGAGCAATTGTTAAACTCAGTTAATGCAGTATTTACCTCTTGGAAAAATGATAGGGCTGTTTCCTATAGAAGAATACATAACATTCCTGAAAACCTTGGAACAGCGGTCAACGTGCAAGCAATGGTTTTCGGTAATTTAAATGATAATTCTGCAACTGGTGTGATATTTACACGAAATCCTTCAACTGGAGAAAAAAAGCTTTTTGGTGAGTTTTTGGTTAATGCTCAGGGTGAGGATGTGGTTTCTGGTGTTTATACTCCTATGCCAATTGACGGAGAGCAAGAAAACACCATGGAGAAGTTGCTGCCAAGTGTCTACCTGGAATTATGCGCGGTATGTGAAAAACTTGAAAGGCATTATAAAGACATGCAGGATATCGAATTTACTGTGCAGGACGGTAAGTTATGGATTTTGCAGACTAGGTCTGGCAAGCGCACGGCTGAAGCTGCTATTCGCATAATAGTTGATATGGTAAACGAAGGAACGATTACAAAAGAAGAAGGAATATTGAGAATTGATCCAAAAACTTTTGACAATTTATTGCATCCAGTTCTTGACGTTAAGAGTGACCAAAAAGTAATAGGGAAGGGACTGCCGGCTTCTCCAGGGGTTGCTTCTGGATATGTAGTGTTTAGTGCAAGTGATGCTGAAAAAGCTGCAGAGCAGGGTAAAAAAGTGATTTTAGTAAGGTCAGAAACGAGTCCTGAAGATATTAATGGAATGAATGCTGCAAGTGGCATAGTAACAGCACGGGGAGGGATGACCTCGCATGCTGCTGTTGTAACCCGTGGAATGGGTAAGCCATGCATTTGCAGTGTAAGTGGACTTTATATCGATAAAGATGGAACTTTCTTTTCTGTGGGGGATACAAAAGTAAATAAAGGTGAACCAATTACCATCAACGGAGGAACAGGGGAGGTTATGCTTGGCATTCTTCCTACAATTTCACCTGAATTATCGCAAGAATTCAAAACGATAATCAACTGGATAGATGAAATCAAAACGGTCAAAGTGAGAGCGAACGCTGATACTCCAAAAGATGCAAAAATTGCAAAAGGATTCGGTGCGGAAGGTATAGGCTTATGTCGCACAGAACATATGTTTTTCGCTAGTGATAGAATCGAATTCATTCAAAAGTTGATAATAGCTGACGATGAAAATGAAAGGGCAAATGCGCTCATTAAACTGGAAGAAATGCAAAAGTCTGATTTCAAAGAAATATTTTCTATTATGGAGGGTAGGGAAGTCACTATACGGTTGCTTGATCCACCCTTACATGAATTTTTACCCAATAATCAGTCTACTATAGAAAAAATCGCCAAATCACTTAGTAAGTCAGTTGAATCAGTAAAAAATAAAATAGCACAGTTGTCAGAAAAGAACCCAATGCTTGGCCATCGAGGTTGTAGACTTGCCATTTCTCATCCTGAAATATATAGCATGCAGATTAGGGCAATACTTAGTGCTGCAAATGAGCTAAAAAAGGAAAAAAGTGTAGAAATCAAGCCTGAGATCATGATCCCTTTTATAATGAATGAGAAAGAATTTATTCTGATATGCGAGCTAGCAAAGAAAGAATCCTCTGTCATCTCAGCTGGAATCCAGACGCAGATTCCAGCGTCACGCGCTGGAATGACATCAGACAAGGCTTATTCAATTGGGACGATGATAGAACTACCAAGAGCAGCACTGATTGCTGATAAGTTAGCAAAACATGCAGAGTTTTTTAGTTTTGGCACTAATGATTTAACGCAAACAACCATGGGACTTTCAAGAGATGATTCAGTTAATTTCCTCGATTCTTATAAGGAAAGCAATATATTTGACAATGATCCATTTGAAGTGCTGGACATCGAAGGGGTAGGGGAGTTAATCAAGATAGCCATTGAAAGAGGCAAAAAAACCCGAAAAGAAATAAAACTAGGTATATGTGGAGAGCATGGAGCAGATCCAAAATCTATAGAGTTTCTCATCGAATCAGGGGTGGATTATGTTTCATGCTCACCCTATAGAGTACCGGTTGCAAAGTTAGTGGCAGCACAGTTTAGTGTAAAATCTAAGTTTGTTGGGTAAGTGAGAAATATAGCAATAATATAACCACTGGTGACTTTCCTCACTTAGACAACTGTGTCAAGCACTGGCTACTTAACCGTCATACCGCCGCGGTATCTCTAGATCCCGCTAACAAGCAGCGGGATGACGGTTGTCAGGGCCAGCGCCTCTATGATGTCATCCCAGTGCCCAGACTACTTGGATCCAGGAAAAAGAATGATGTCATGTAAGTAGCCTCCTTCTTCTGTCATCCAAGTAGCCTCTTTCTCGTCATCCCAGTGCCCTGACTACTTGGATCCAGAAAACTTAACTTTAAATAAGTGGCTGCATAATCAAGACTAGATTCCAGACTGGGATGACACCCTACTTAACCGTCATACCGCGATTCATTCGCGGTATCTCAGCCGCTAACAAGAGATCCCGCTAACAAGTAGCGGGATGACGAATTACTATCTACACCGTCATACCGCCGCGGTATCTCTTAGCCGCTAACACGTAGCGGGATGACGAGCTTATCATCATGCCGCCGCGAACCGTCATACCGCGATTCATTCGCGGTATCTCTAGATCCCGCTAACAAGCAGCGGGATGACGGTTGTCGTTTAGCCATAAATATTTAAGAAATTTACCAAACGAAAAAAAAGGCAAAAGAAGCCCTAGTCATTGTCTACTTTCAGTATTGGCGTTTTTTAAGTCTTAAACACTGCAATTTAGCTGCTTTTAAGTGCAGCTCACCTTAGTTCAAATGTTTAAGAAATTTACTAAGCAGAAAAAAAGGCAAAAGAAACCCCGTGTTAGCTAGTTGTCACTCTCTAATCCTGCAAATTGGCGTACTATACTGTCTTAAACGACTTATAAGCGCGTTTCAGCTTGTGTAGGTAAAAACCTAGAAATATTGTGAAGACATAAGGTGCACATAGTGCAAAAAATTAAAAATAAGACGCCAACCACGTTGTTTTCTTGCTGTTTAATCTGCACAGATGAAGATAACTGAATACCTTCAGTTCCATGATAAGGGGGCTGGCGGAGTTTGTCAAGTAATTCCGTTCCTTATGGGTAAAAAAAGAGAAACTTTAAGTTGCAGCCGCACAATGTTTCTCTTTTCTGCTGTTGATGATTATTTCGCCTATTGTAACTGCCGCTAGAATAAAGCAGTAATATACCTGTGTTAATAAAGAAACAGGTGATACAAAGGCGATGCTACCTGCCAGCAATAGTTGAGAACCATAAGGTAAGATGCCTTGTGTAGCACAAGCAAAAACATCTAATAAGTATGCACTGCGGTATGGTACAATATCGTGTTTCTGTGCGAGTCTTTTTGCAATGCCACCACTTAGTAAAATAGCAATGGTATTATTGGCAACTAAGGTAGTAAACATAGACGCAATTCCTGCTATCAAAAATTCAGCTTTAGTTTTTGTGATATTGCTTTCATCGATGAGTTTATGCAACGCTTTTTGACCTTGTTTGTACATTATATGGCTCAACCCACCGATAAATAGAGCAAATATTACTATTTCGTTTACTTTTTTGAAACCGTCGTACACGTCATGAGGAAATTGAACGATGGCATAATCAAAAAAAGCTATTCCTAGCACACCAGCAATAATTATGTTTACAGTTATTGTTACTAAAGTGGTGACTTCAAGCAGCCCCATGATTATTAAAGAAATATAAGGAATAATTTTTATTATAGAATAATAATCTAAATTTGATATAGAAATAATTTTTGTACTACTTGAAATCACTGCCAGATAGGTGAGTGTTATAATACCTGCAGTAAATGCAACCTTAGAGTTTATTTTAAGTTTATCTTTTGCTGAAGCTCCCTGTGAAGAAACAGATGCAATGGTGGTATCAGATATCATTGAGAGGTTGTCACCAAACACGGCACCACCTACTACAGTTGCAGTTCCTATTTCAAGGCCAAAAGCTCCACTTTTTGCCAGATTAACAGCTATAGGTACCATCAGCGCAACAACTCCCATAGATGTACCAATTGCAGTTGAAATAAAAGCAGAAGCCAAAAATACTCCAGGCAGCATTAATCTTGCTGGAAGGAAATTAAGAATTAAATTAGCAACAGTGTCTGCGCTACCAATTGATTGAGTAACCGCAGAAAATGCTCCAGAAAATAAAAAAATTAAACACATAGTAAGGGTATTTTTGTCACCCATGCCCTTGATAACAGTATCGATGTTATGCTGAATTTTATTTGTACCACGTGAGACAGCAAAAAATAGCGCTGGTAACAAGCAGATTACTGGTGAAACCTGATGAAGTGGATTATCAGTTCCGATAAAAGAAAAATAAGCACCACTTCCAAGGTACAAGATTAAAAAAATAATCAAAGGGACAAAAGCTGTCATTTTACTGTACCTCAAACTTATGACTATAACTAATTAAGTGGTTTTAAGCAAGTTTGGTTTTCACTAGTTTTGCAGGAAGTTGACAGCAGAGTTTTAAACTTCATATTTAATCTACTAAATAAATAGCACATGTAGCCGAAGGGTTTATATCTTGTGCTATACTTTATTTTATGTCATGCAAACAGTTGATATTAGCATACATCCAAATAAAGTAATGGAGAATATAAAAACCATATCAGTAAAAGACGATAACGTTAGGCTGGATAGGTACATCAGAAGAATCTTTCCTGATCTAAAGCAATCTGTAATTGAAAAATCTTTAAGGAAAGGGTTAATCAAAGTTGATGATTGCAAAGCAAAGTCTAGTGATAGAGTAAATTCTGGACAAACTATAACGCTGAAGCACTTGAATTATATTGAGAACGCTAATTCTGATCGCAAATATAATGAAAAGTTAGTGAATCTACTAAGAGAGAACATATTATATGAAGACGAATATATACTAGCTATAAACAAACCCGCAGGGGTCATCGTTCAAGGTGGCGTAAAAGTAAAGATTAGCATTAGTGATTTGCTTGACCAAATAAGAGAGGAAGAAACATTTAAAATTGTCCATAGGCTGGATAGAGATACGAGTGGAGTGATAATATTCGCACGCAATGCTAGTGTTGCCAGATACCTTATGGAGGAATTTAAAGGACGAAGGGTAAAAAAAACTTACTTGGCATTGACTTCTGGCATACCGAGCAAGGATAGTGGAACAATAGACTATCCATTGGTGAAAAAATATGTTTCAGGTCAAGAAAAAGTGGTCGTTGATGAAAATTCACCTCAGAATGCCACTACGCATTTTTCAATTATGGCAAGGTTAGAACATAATGTCGCTTATTTAAAATTACAACCAATTACCGGCAGGACCCATCAGTTACGTGCACATTTAGCTCATATAAATTGCCCTATTCTTGGTGACGGTAAATACGGTGGTAAAAAAGCTTTTATTAATGGGGTAGCAAATAAAATTCACCTTCATTCGCATTCTTTATCTTTAAAATTACCAAGCAATAAAGAAATCACTATTACTGCTCCTATCCCTAAGCACATTGAAAAGTCTATTGAAGTGCTATTTTTCGACTGAAACGATTTCACCAATCAACTTTTCTGTCTTTGGCTTTGATTTGAAGCACAGATATTAGGCTAATTAATGCGCAGGCAGTAAGATAAATACCTGCTGCAAGTTTTGTTTCGGTTTTTTCTATAAGCCACATGCATATGTATGGAGAAAGGCCACCAAAAATTCCTGCAGATATGTTATGTGCGAGGCTAAAGCCGGTGCACCTAACTTTCGTTGGAAATAACTCACAGGCAAGAGAATTATATATCCCAAAAGATGCACCTATCGGCACACTTATCAACAGAAAAGTGAGCGTTACAATATAGTGATTATCATACGATAATAGCGAAAGTACCGGCAAACCGGCGCAAGCTAGAGCTACTAATGTAGGAATCATTACATTTTTTCTTCCAACTTTATCAGACAGTATTGCAAATAGCACTGCGGACGTTCCAAATGTAATTTCAACCATAATCCTTACTACATTTTTTATATCAATACCTGAGAGAATAAGTTCTTTTACAGATATGTTGTAAAACATGATTGCTGAATAAACAATTGCATTTTGGGCAACGCCAAGCCCAATTGCTAGCACAAATGCCTTTTTATAGTCCCTGATTAATTCTAAAAATGGAGAATGAGATAAGCTTCTATTTTGATCATGAATTTTATATGCTAGGCTCTCTTCCATTATGTATCTTATTAAGAAGCCTATTATGCCCATAATAAAGCAGAAATAGAAGAGCAACCTCCAGCCCCAAATTTCATAATTTTCACCTGTAAATTTTTTGCAAATAGCTATCATTACAAAACATGTAATAGAACCAAGAGCACCACTAAAAGCTTTCATGCTACCTAAAAAGCCTAGATTTTTTTTATCGCTTGAATGCTCTATTAAAAAAGCTGAATTGATACTTGTTTCTCCACCTGCTGCCATTCCTTGTGTTATTCTACAAAGCAGAAGCAGTATAGGAGAAAATATTCCTATTTCTTTAAAGCTTGGTATAATCGCAATTGCAGTAGATGATATCGAAGCTAATATTACGGAAGTCAGCAAAACTTTCCTCCTACCGTACTTATCTCCAATGTAACCAAAAATAAATGCACCAAGTGGTCTAAATCCAAATCCAATTGCAAAACTGCCAAGAAATTTGATTGTGCTTAAATAATCACTTTCTGAAGGAAAAAAAACGTTACTTATTATATGCGTCAAAACTCCAAACAGAGTTACTTCATACCATATAATCATATTGCAGATTATGCTTGATAGTATTGCTTTTTGAATATCGTTCATGATTTTCGGTTTACCACACTCCGCTATAAAAATTTTTATTCAATAACCTTTAAGGATAATTCACGTAAATGTTTATTGTCCACTTCAGAAGGAGCACCCATTAGAACATCCTCTCCTTGCTGATTCATAGGAAAACAGATTACTTCACGAATGTTTGGCTCATCAGCAAGTAGCATAACCATTCTATCAACCCCTGGTGCTATTCCACCATGAGGGGGCACACCAAACCTGAATGCACGCACAAGTGCGCCAAATTTTGTATCAACTTCTTCTTTGCTGTAGCCTGCAATGGCAAAGGCCTTATACATGATATCCAGCTTGTTACTACGAATTGCTCCACTTGAAAGCTCTATTCCATTGCAAACAAGATCATATTGGTAAGCAAGGATATCCAGTGGATTTTTGTCCTCTAAATCTTTCAAGCCGCCATGTGGCATGGAGAATGGGTTATGAAAGAAATCGATTTTTTTACTTTTATCGTCATATACAAAATAGGGAAAATCAATGATCCAACAAAACTTGAAGATATTATCATCTATAAGACTGAGTTCTGACCCTAAAAGAGTGCGCACTTTCCCTGCAATTGTTGCTGCTTCATTTTCCTTATCAGAAGCAAAAAATACACTATCTCCAGGCTTTACATCCGTTATTTCTTTTATAGAATTTAGCCTGTTTTCATCAAGGAATTTAGCAATTGGCCCTTTTGCGATGCCGTCCTTATCAAATGTTATATACCCAAGCCCCTTAGCGCCGAATTCTTTTTGCGCATGTTCTATTTTTTTATCAAAGAAGCTGCGTGGTTCTTCTGCTGTTTTAGGAGCAGGGATGGCTCTGACTACCATACCACGATCAATATTACTTTTGAAAATATTGAACTCTGAATCACGGAAAATTTCTGTAACATCGCTGATTAATAATGGATTGCGCAGATCTGGCTTATCAGAACCATATTTGAGCATTGCTTCTTTATATGTAATACGTGGAAAATCTTTATCGACAGACTTACGAGAAAATTTAGCAAACACTTTATATAAGGTAGACTCAATAATCTGAAAGATGTCTTCTTGAGTCACAAAAGACATTTCAAGATCTAGTTGATAAAACTCCCCCGGAGAACGGTCAGCCCTTGCGTCTTCGTCACGGAAACACGGTGCAATTTGAAAATATTTATCAAACCCTGAAACCATGAGCAATTGCTTAAAAATCTGTGGAGCTTGCGGCAATGCATAAAATTTACCAAGATTTAGTCTGCTTGGCACCAAATAATCACGTGCACCTTCAGGGGACGAAGCAGTAAGTATTGGAGTCTGAATTTCCAAAAACCCTTGCTCTATCATGAGCTTGCGGAGTTCTGCAATAATTTGTGAGCGCAGAATAATATTGTTGCGGGTGTTTTCTCGCCTTAAATCAAGAAACCGATATTTAAATCTCATATTTTCTGGGTATTCTTGTTCGCCAGCAATGCTCGCTAATATACTTCTTTCTTCTTTTGCTATTTCTTCATCACAGTGGAACTCGACTTCCGATTCAACGTGCAAATTGCTAACTACAACCTCAATTTCTCCGGTTGCGATAGAGCTGTTTACCGTATCTTCAGTTCTAGCTTCAACTATTCCTGTAACAGTGATCACACTTTCTGATTTTAAATTTGAAATCTCATCAAAAAAATCTTTATCATTATTAAATACTAGTTGAGTGATTCCATAGAAGTCTCTTAAATCAACAAAAATTAAGTTACCGTGATCGCGCTTACGATATAACCATCCAGAGAGGGTAACTTCCTTTCCTACATCATTCTTCCTTAATTCTTCACACGTGTGAGTTTTATAGCAGTTCATATTTGTTTCACTTCTAAATTCTTTAAAAAGTATAGAAATAAACCTTACTACATACAAGCCCATTCTCAGATATTTGTCCAATTTACGAAATAGAGCAGTATTACTTTTATACTGTCTTTACCCGCAAAGAAATTGCACAATTTCTATAATTATGGTATAATAGTAAGGGTATTTTTAATGAATTAGATACAGGAAATGCCACTTACACAGATCATATTATATAGCGTAACATTACTTGCTGTAGCTGCAGTATTTCTCTTTTTGAGAAAAATATACAAAAATCGCATTAGAAAAATCATATTTCCTAGAAAAGTTTTTAAAGAAGAGTGGGAAGAAGACAGAAAATTCAACGAATTATATCAAAAAAATAAGCAAAAAGAGTTGATGAAACAACAGGAAATGCTACGCGAAAAGCAAAAAGATATACAGGTTTATAAAGAAGATCTAGAAATAGTTGACATAGCAAAACCGGTAGGTAAATGGACAAAGATGGTTATGATGGGTAATGGTTTAATGCAGCGTTTTGCACAATTGATACATAGAGAAGGCGGAAAGAAAGGATTTTGGGAGCTGTTTGTAAAAGCTCAGGCTTCAACTCAAGGTAAACATAAGGGGAAGGGCAGATAATTCATGCTCGAATGTGAAAATTTATCCTGCGCTCGTAATAACAAAGTATTATTTAAACATCTCAGTTTTAAAGCTGAGCCAAAATCAAAGATTCTAATCACTGGTCCAAATGGTAGTGGTAAAACCAGCTTAATTAGAAGTTTATCTGGACTTTTACCGCCGGTATCAGGCAATATAAGGTACTGCGGAAAAGACATATATGATGATCCAAAATCCTATATACCTTCTATGGTCTATATAGGCCATAAGAATGCCTGTAAAGATAGCTTAACTGTTGCCCAAAACATAGAATTCTGGGCAGGAATACGAAATACTAGGGAATTGATTGTGGCAGCTATTTGTTGCTTGCAGTTACAGCCTGTACTTAATATTAGATATGGCGAACTTTCTGCAGGCTGGAAAAGAAGAGTTGCGCTTGCTCGCCTCTTGATTTCTAATGCAAACGTTTGGCTGATAGATGAACCATTTTGTAATCTTGATAGTGCAACGTGTGAATTAGTGCTGAACCTAATCTCAATACGCTCTGAGCAAAATGGTATAGTAATTATTACAGGGCATAGCTCTACAGAGCAATTGTGTGATTTTACAACGATTGATATACGCGATTTCAATAGACTTCTTGCATAGTTTTTGGCAGCACGTTAACAACCGTTAGAAACGAAAAAACTTCCTTGACAAACTCCGCCAGCCCCCTTATCATGATAGTGAAGGTATTCAGTTATCTTCATCTGTGCAGATTAAACAGCAAGAAAACAACGTAGTTGGCGTCTTATTTTTAATTTTTTGCACTATGTGCACCTTATGTCTTCACAACATTTCTGGGTTTTTACCTATATAAGCTGAAACGCGCTTATAAGTCGTTTAAGACAGTATAGTACGCCAATTTGCAGGATTAGAGAGTGACAACTAGCTAACACGGTGTTTCTTTTGCCTTTTTTTCTGCTTAGTAAATTTCTTAAACATTTAAACTAAGGTGAGCTGCACTTAAAAGCAGCTAAATTGCAGTGTTTAAGACTTAAAAAACGCCAAATACTGAAAATAGACAATGACTAGGGCTTCTTTTGCCTTTTTTTTCGCTTGGTAAATTTCTTAACGTTTGTAGCTAAAAGAGCCCAAGAGAGGTGTCATCCCGCTGCTTGTTAGCGGGATCTATGTTAAGAGATACCGCGAATGAATCGCGGTATGACGTAGGAATGAATCGCGGTATGACGTAGGAATGAATCGCGGTATGACGTAGGACTGCTGTCATCCCAGTGCCCAGACACTGGGATCCAGTTTTCCATATAATCTCATCGAAAATGTTGTAACCACTTTCTATGCTAGTTTGCTTGCTTACAAGCAAACTTTTCTGGATCCCAGTGGGCTTTGTTGCATCGCTACTTATGAAAGGCTAACTATAGCTAGGATTATAAGCAACCTATTGAAAATCTTGTTTTTTTGCAATCAATCTGATCAAATTTAAGAATAGTAATTTATTATTTATATTAATAAACTTAATTCTATTGAAAATAGCTAAAGCATTGAAATTCTTGAATTTTAGCCGGATTAGTGAGTGGTAGTGAAATTTCTTTTACTCAAATTTAGGTATTCACTGACCGTTCTTGTTATAAATACCAGAATAATAAGCTACTGATATTCTCCATCTTTTTTATCTTTAATCCATCATAGCTAGCGATGCAACAAAGCCATCCCAGTGTCGGGGCACTGGGATGACACCATTCTTTTTCCTGGATCCAAGTAGTCAGGGCACTGGGATGACAAGAAGAGGGCACTGGGCCGTCATAAAGGAATCAGTTTCAGCTACTCGGATGACAAGAAGAAGGCTACTTAGATGACGGGAGAAGGAGCTACTTGAATGACATCGTTTACTATACAATGTTCGTACAGTTAGTTGCCACCTGGATAAAAAAAAAGAAGCCTACTTAGCTAACAAATTTATAAACATCAGTATACAACTCATCAACGCTTGGTTCTTTACTATTTTTGGCAAAATCTTCCGACTTTTTTACTAAATCACGTACTTCCTTATCAATTACTTTACATTCTTCTTCTGAAGCAATTTTATTATCTATCATGTATTTCTTTAAAGTGCCTATAGGGTCATGATTTTGCTTCATATCTTCAACTTCTTCTTTTAAGCGGTAAGTAGCAGGATCTGACATCGAATGGCCGCGATATCGATATGTCTTCATTTCAAGCAGGATAGGCCCTTTTCCGCTGCGTGTGTGTTCCGCTGCTTCGCTTGTAGCCGCATAAACAGAGAAAAAATCCATTCCATCAACTTGTTTTCCAGGAATACCAAAACTTTCTCCTTTTTTATATAGCTCAGTTACCAAAGTGGATCTTTCTACAGAAGTACCCATTGCATATCCGTTATTCTCTATAATATAAACTACAGGTAACTTCCATAAAGCTGCCATATTAAATGATTCATATGTTTGCCCTTGATTTACAGCACCGTCACCAAAATACGTGAATACCACGTTGTCTCTTTTCTTATATTTATTAGCAAATGCTATTCCTGTGCCAATTGGAACTTGTGCCCCCACTATTCCATGTCCACCGAAGAATTTTTTTTCAACGTCAAATACGTGCATCGAACCACCTTTACCTTTCGAGCATCCTGTTTCTTTGCCAGTGAGTTCTGCCATTACAACATTTGGATCAGAATTACATGCGAGCATTAAGCCATGGTCTCTATAACTTGTAATAAAAGCGTCACCTAATTTTGATGCAGCTTGAGTTCCAACTGCAACTGCTTCTTGCCCTATTGATAGGTGACAGAACCCGCCTATTAATCCCATTCCATATAATTGTCCTGCTTTTTCTTCAAATCTGCGTATGAGTAGCATTTTCCTGTAGAATCCAATTATCTGTTCTTTAGTGAAATTTTCTGCTTTCATATCGATTTCTTTTTCATTAAACTAAAATAATATCAGAAATTTTTAACATTTTGTAATAAATCTCAATGGATTACTACCGCTGGCTCGAAGCTTTTCACGTTATCTCCGCCATTATGTGGATGGCAGGTATGCTTTATTTACCCAGGCTTTATGTCTACCACGCAACTGTAAAACCGGGATCGGAAAATGATAGCTTGCTTCAAACAATGGAAAAGAGGCTACTTAGATATATCATAAACCCTGCAATGCTTTTCTCACTTGGTCTTGGAATCACATTAATGGTTATTAGGGAAGCATATCGTGAAGGATGGTTTCATGTAAAAGCATTTGCAATACTTTTGATGTTAATTATTCATATGCTACTTGCAAAATATAGGAAAAATTTTGCAATGGGTTCAAATGAAAAAAAACACGTTTATTTTCGTGTTTTAAATGAAGCAGTTACGGTATTGATAATAGTTATAGTTATTATGGTTGTTGTAAAACCTTTTTGACTGACCTTACCCAGAAAAAGCAGAAAGCTCAGCTACTCTTCTATTTTCATTTTTGACTTTTTTGAAAATAACATAAGCTAAAGTTACTGAGGTTTACCAATGATTTTTACAGGGATACTGGTGAAGTCGAGTTGCAATAGCTGTGTGCTTGACATTGGGATCCAATTTTATAAAAATCTATTGTGCTAGCAAGTTCACTAGCGTCACGCGCTGGTCTGTTGGACATTTAATGTGATTGTATGTAGGGTTTTGAAAAAGACATACCAAATATGAAAGGCCTATATATTAAAACTTACGGCTGTCAGATGAACGTTTATGACTCCGTTTTAATGGAAAATATAATTAAACCTTTGGGGTTCAACGTTGTTAGTGATGCAGAAAAAGCTGATTTGGTGATACTGAACACTTGTCACATTAGAGAGAAGGCAGCAGAAAAGCTTTATTCTGAGCTCGGGAAAATTCATTCGTCACGAAAAGAAATTACTATAGTGGTGGCTGGATGTGTAGCGCAAGCAGAGGGAGAAGAAGTATTCAGAAGGGCTCCTTTTGTTGATATTGTTGTTGGTCCGCAGAGTATCGCTACCTTACCGGAGCTGATAGTCAAAGCAAGCAGAAGTAAAGGTCATGTAATAAACACTGATTTTCCTGAAGTTGCAAAGTTTGATAAATTGCCAGATGAATGCTATGGCAATAGCCAGGGGTCCTCTGCGTTTCTTGCCATACAAGAAGGTTGTGATAAATTTTGTACGTTTTGTGTGGTGCCCTATACTCGTGGAGCTGAGTATTCACGGCCAGTGAATGAAATATTTCGTGAAGCATTGAAATTAGTTGCAAATGGGGCGAAGGAAATCAATTTGCTTGGTCAGAACGTCAATGCTTACCATGGGAAATGCGAAGGGGAAGTGTGGGATTTAGGCAAATTAGTTAGTCATATTGCTAAAATTGAAAAGCTAGAGAGGATTCGTTATACAACTTCTCATCCAAGAGATATGCATGAATCTCTCTACTTGGCGCATGCGGAAGAGCCAAAACTCATGCCATTTATTCACCTGCCTGTGCAGTCAGGTTCGAATAAAATATTGCACGCGATGAACAGAAAGCACACTGCAGAGGAGTATTTGGAAATAATAGACAGATTTCGCAAATTGAAACCTGAAATCGAATTTTCTTCTGATTTTATTGTTGGTTTTCCTGGAGAAACCGAAAAAGATTTTGAAGAAACTGTAAAATTAGTAGAAAAAATTAGATATGCTCAGGCTTATAGCTTTAAATATAGCCCAAGACCAGGTACACCAGGAGCAGAAAGAAAAGATCAAGTACCAGAAGAGGTTAAAACAGAACGCCTTCTTCGTTTACAGAAATTAATTAGTAAGCAACAACTTGAGTTTAACCAGAGTATGGTAGGCAAAACTATACCTGCTTTGTTCAGTGATAAAAAAGGCAAACACCAAAACCAAATTATTGGTAAAAGCCCATATATGCAATCAGTGTGCATTGATGATCCTGAAGGTAAATACAGGGACAAAATAGTAAACGTGAAAGTGTTGGAAGCTCGGCAGAATAGTTTGTTGGGGTGTGGTGCAGGATAGCTCTGTTGGACATCCGTCAGAGAATTATTTTGATTGAGAGAAAGTACCCCTATAGAACAAGATAGAAGTACTTCACGTAGTTTATTTCAAGTTTATCAACTATAGCTAAAGTAATTTAGGCTTACCGACAACCGTCATCCCGCTACTTGTTAGCGGGATCTAGAGATACCGTGACGATATGACGGTTAAGCTGAGATACCGCGAATGAATCGCGTTATGACGTGGGATTGTGTTAGCTATAGGGTGTGGGGTGCAGGAATAAGTTTGTTTCTTTTTGCATTTGTAATTTTCTAGAAAGCCCTATATTCTTTGGCTTTATCCGGTCAAAATGAACATGAAGTCAAAGCATTATCCTGATACAGTAAGTAGTCCTGATTTTTCGTCGTTAGAAAAAGAAATCATAAAATTTTGGCAGGAAAATAAAGTTTTTGAGCGGTCAGTTGGAGAACGTTCCAAGGATAATTGTTTTGTGTTTTATGATGGACCTCCGTTTGCAAATGGACTTCCACATTATGGACATTTACTCACTGGTTTCATCAAAGACGCATTTGCAAGATATCAAACTATGCTTCAAAAAAGGGTTGAACGTAGATTTGGTTGGGATTGCCATGGATTACCGGCTGAGATGGGTGCAGAAAAAGAACTTGGAATATCTGGTAGAACTGAGATAGAAAAATTCGGCATTGAAAAATTCAATAACCATTGTCGTACTTCTGTAATGAGATTTTCATCAGAGTGGGAAAAATATGTCAATAGGCAGGCAAGGTGGGTGGATTTTCATAATGACTATAAAACCATGGATAAATCATTCATGGAGTCGGTCATGTGGGCATTTAAACAGCTTTATGATAAGGGTCTAGTGTATGAATCAGTACGCGTTGTTCCATATAGCTGGGCGTGCGAAACTCCATTATCCAATTTTGAAACAAGGCTTGATAACGCGTATAGAGAAAAGACTAGCAAAGCTGTAACTGTTGCATTTGAGCTTTTAGAAAACCCACAGCAGTTTAAAAGTGTTAAACAAAAATGTAAATTACTTGCTTGGACTACAACTCCTTGGACTCTTCCTAGCAATCTGGCATTGGCGATAGGAAAGGACATCAAGTATTGTGCAGTGTCAGTCCACTCTTTGGTGTCATTCCAGCGCGTGACGCTGGAATCTATTTCTGGATCCCAGTGTCGAAGCACTGGGATGACAGAAGTTAATGAAAGGAGTTCAGTGAACAGTGAAATTTATATTTTCGCTGAAAGCTACCTAGAAAAATTTATCAGCCACTCTGAACAAAACAATATTCCATATGAAAACTGCAATATAAAACTTAAAGCGAATGATCTTGCAGGCCTTTCCTATAAGCCGCTGTTTGATTACTTTAAAGATACAAAGAATGCATTCCGTGTTTTTGTTGCTGATTATGTTACAGGAGAAGATGGTACTGGCGTTGTACACACTGCTCCTGGATTTGGTGAGGAAGATTTTTACCTTTGCCAAAGCCATGATATTTCAGTTATTTGTCCAATTGATAACAGTGGAAAATTTACTGCTGAAGTTTCAGATTTGGCAGGGGTTCATGTTTTTGATACCAATGATACAGTAATAAAAAAATTGAAAGAACAAGGAAACTGGTTCAAAACTGAACAATATATTCACAATTATCCACACTGCTGGAGAACTGACACTCCTTTGATCTATCGCACTATGCCTTCTTGGTATGTTGCCGTTACAAAATTCAAAAGCAGAATGGTAGAGCTAAATAAGAGAGTTAATTGGATACCAAACCACATTAGAGATGGTCAATTTGGAAAATGGCTTGAAGGGGCACACGACTGGTCAATTTCACGCAATCGATTCTGGGGTACTCCGATTCCTGTGTGGCAATCAGATGATACAAGATATCCAAGAGTGGATGTATATGGTTCGATAGAAGAACTAGAGCGAGATTTTAATGTTAAAGTAGATGATTTGCACAGACCATTTATCGATACTTTAACGAGGCCAAATCCTGATGATCCAACAGGAAAATCAGTTATGCGTCGTGTGCCTGACGTATTTGACTGCTGGTTTGAATCTGGCTCGATGCCATTCGCACAAGTCCACTATCCGTTTGAAAATAAGGAGTGGTTTGAAACTGCAGATTTTATCACTGAATACATAGCGCAAACCAGGGGGTGGTTTTATACGCTCTTTGTATTGTCCACTGCTTTGTTTGATAGGGAACCATTTAAGAACTGCATATGCCACGGTGTTGTTTTGGATGTAAAAGGGCAAAAATTGTCCAAGCGTTTGAATAACTATGCAGATCCAATGGAGGTTTTTGATAGATACGGTTCTGATGCACTGCGTTTTCTTATGCTTTCTGGATCTATTGTTTGTGGTGGTAATTTGCTACTCGATAAAAAAGGAAACTCAATACGAGATGTTCTGAAAAACGTAATAAAACCTATTTGGAACAGTTATCACTTTTTTACCATGTATGCAAATGCAGATGGAATTAAAGCTGAAGTTTGTAAGGATTATCAAAGTACTATTGATCGCTACATGATTTCCAAATGTTTTGAAGCTGTAGAAAGTATCCAAACTTCTATGAACAGCTATAACTCCCAAGAGGCTTGCAAAATTTTGATGAACTTTTTTGAAGTGCTAAATAATTGGTATATTCGTCGCAGTCGCGAGCGTTTTTGGAAAAGTGATTTGGATCAGGATAAAACTGATGCTTATAATGTTCTATATACGGTTTTTTATTACATACTAAGAGCTGCAGCCCCTTTGTTGCCACTTATAACAGAGAATATATGGCAAGGGCTTAAGTATGAAGAAACATCTGTTCATTTGGCCGATTTCCCACAATTAGAGAAGTTTGATAGTCAGCTCATTGCCAAAATGGATCTAGTGAGAGAGATATGTAACTCTGCACTCTCTATTAGAAACACTTTTAATATACGTATCAGACAGCCACTTGGCAGTATGATCATTTATCATCAGTCTTCCTGTAGTTTTCTTGAAGGTGAGCCGTTTTCTGTCATCCCAGTGCGTGACACTGGGATCCAGTGTGCTGAAAACTCAAATGAGTACCAAGAGATGATAAAAGATGAGGTAAATGTAAAAAAACTGAAGTTAGTAAACAGACTTGAAGATATTGCATCACTAGAGTTAAAACTCAACTTCCCTGTGCTTGGAAAAAGAATTCCGGAGAAGATTAAGACACTGGTTCAATATGTTAAACAAGGAAAGTGGAAACAAGTTGAATCCGGTGTCATCCGAGTAGCTGACACTGGGATCCAGACGCAGATTCCAGCGTCACGCGCTGGAATGACAGAAAGAGGTCTCATATTTTTGGGGGACGAGTCAGAAAATTATATCATAGAAAAAGGCGAATATGAACTATTATTAAAAGCAAACAGTGAATTCTCCTCTGTATTTGATAACAACAAAGGGGTTGTTATCCTAAACACTACTTTAAATGATGAATTGATTCTAGAAGGGCTTGCAAGAGATGTAGTGAGGCTCATTCAGGAAACTAGGAAACAAGCTGATTTTCATATGTCCGATAGAATCAGAGTAATAATCAAAACAGAAGATGAGAAAATTAAGGAAGCAATAAATACGTGGATTGAATATATAAAAGAGCAGACCCTTGCCTTATCTTTGGACATTAATACAGAAATTGGAACTAACTTTTATTCTAAGGAATATCAGGATTTAAATGTTAGCATTGAGCGTTAGATTTTTAATAAAGTTGCAAGATTGTCAGTATTTATGCTATACTTAAGGTAATTGGATAAGGTTATGGTATGAATGCTGTTGTAGGTTGTGAGGAAGTTGTTGACTTAAATAACAATAGTGGTGATTTAGATGCATTAAATGGACAACCTAATTTACAAAGAGAATCTTTTGCTACTTCAGAAAAACAGGAAGGACCTGTTGCTACTTTGGAAGAGCAAGAATCTGTTAGTAATTTAAAAAAAATATGTGCTGATTTTAGCATTCCACTAAGTATATTTCATTATAAAGGTTACGGCTCCGATTTTTTTACTTCCTGGTATAATATATCAAGCGAAATATTTAAGGAAATAAACAGAGCTTGCCTGGAGAAGAAAGTATTAAATTCAGCTCTGTCAGTTTTAATGTTTCCTTATGTTGCTTCTGTTGCATTGGGGTTAGTTATATATAAAACAAACAGTAAAACACAAACCAGTTCAGAGGAAAGTAAAACAAAAAAGAGTGAGGTAAGTACAGCAAAAAGATTGGCATATGGCGTTCTTGCTGCAATTGCAATTCTTGTTGATATAGCTGTGCTTATAGCCTTAATTATTCCTGCAACACCCGCCTTAGCTACTTTTTATCTTACAAACAGAAAGTTATCTCATTCTTTGGTTGCTGCTCTAAAAATAAGTAATGGGTTATATCAGAATGAACACCAGAATATTGAAGTGTCTTTTCGTGAAATAGATGCTGGTAAGTCAGACATTAAGTGGGATATGGAAGTTAAGTTTCCACCGCAATTTGAACAATTACTTAGAGATTTATATGAAGATAAAGATGGTAGTTGGTTTAATGTTGCACGTGATTCAGAACATAATACCATACTGAAATTATCAGCTAATATCAATTTAAAAAACGGCCTTAGGCCTTTACGTAATGAGATCAAGAATGTGCTTGCAATTTCGATTCAGGAATTCGCAAAGACTATGGAAGAGCTAATGAAGCTAGAAGGAAAAGATATTACATATGATAAGCTGAAGGAACTGTTGAACGAATTCAGACTGAAAGTGGTGGATAGTGTAGATTCTAAACTGGTGAATTACTTAATACAAAATGCTTATCGAGTTGCTTTTATACAAGCAATTAAATTTCAGCGAGATAGACGGGGAGAAGATTTTTCACTGGAAGATGAGCTAAGAAATACTTTAGTGAAACAGAAACTAGAAAGCCAAGGTAAAGAATTACCAAATGAGAAAGAGATGATAATAAAAGGTCTAAAAGAAGCAGGAGCAAAAGTGCCAGATGCCTTAGGCGATAGTGAGCTTTCTGTATTTAAAGCAGAATGGGGACGGCTTATACAAGAAGATAAAATAGCTAAGAAAACAATAATTGATGTTTATAAGGATACAGATCTTGGAAAAACAGAGAAAGCTCTAAATGATGCTAAAAAAATAATTGAAGATTTAAAAAAACAAGGACAAGAAAGATATACTAAGATATATGAAAAATTAAAAGCAGTATATGATGAGGGAAAAAATAACTTAACAAATGATGATTTAAAAAGGAAATTAGAAGGTCTTTTTAAATTCGAGTATGATAATCAGGAGGTTGAGCAAAGGCTAGTAAAATCAGTAATGAAAAAAGCAAAGGGTGAGTTAGGCCTATTAGGCACGCTAAGCTTAATAGACCAGTTTCGAAGTTTAGAAGAGGAGATAAAAGGTCCTTTTAGCAAGAAAAGTTTAAAAGAAGCTTCAGATAAAGTAAATGACTTTATAGCAAAGATATATTTAGAAATAACGAAATGTAAAATACAAAATTTATTCAAAGGCCAAGCAAAGGGTATAGAGGACTCATGTAAGCTGTTAGAGGAAAAGGAGCCGAATTTAGTGCAGAGGATTAATGCGCACCGAGCGGAAATTGCAGAATGCTTAAAGCAACCTATATCGTTAAGAAAAGTAATAGAAGGAAATGAGGATTTAAACAAATATTTAGAAGATGAGCAAAATAGAAGGGGGGAGAAGCATCCAAGTACAAAATTAATAGAGAAGCACTTGCAAAATAACCAAGAAATCCTAAAAGCATTAAAACAGTTAGAATTAGAAGAAAAAGGATTATTGATAAATGAAGAAACAAAAAATGATTATAGAGAAGAACTGGAATCTCGCGAAAAAATAAAATTTGCAATAATAGAAGATGAGTTGTTGGAGGTGCTCAAGCAAGAAATTTTTGATGAAAAAGAAATCAAGGAGTTATTAGAAAAAGCAGAACTAGAATACTTTTTAGCAGAAAAACGCATGAAAGGTCCTGCAGTTGAAATAAAGAATAATATCAAACACTTTTGTCAAGATTTATTGTCTCCTTTAATAAATAGGTTGGTGGAAAATATAGTAAATAATGTACCAAAAAGCGATAAGAGTTCATGGCTGCAACCTATAAAAGCTATTCAGACAGGCTTGGGATATATTAAAACAGGTCTTGCCGTTGCAATGTATGGGGATGAGAGCACAGAAGGAAAAGCGTTGAGTGTGGCACATGATACTCATAAGGAAATAGAGACATTTCTTCAACATTTTCATTCAAATTATGAAGGATTTGGAGCTTTTTTAGGCAATGTGTTTTCTGATGATGGAGAGACATTTAAAAATGATGTATGGCCTAAAGTAGAAGAGCATTTGCGTGGAATGTGGAATAGATTTTTTAAGGATGTTGAATTCAAGATTGGGAATAGATTGGATGAAGTAAGTGTGACACAGCAAAATCAGGAAACTGTGATTACGTTTTAATGACTAGTTCTCAAGGTTCCTCCGGTATTTTCACATACTAAATTAACTATAGCACTTGATTCTTTTTGGATCTCTTTTTCAGTTAAAGTGTGGATTGGAGAGCAGAAAGTAACTGACAATGCTATAGACATCTTATTCGGTTCTATATTGTTTCCATGGTATACGTCAAATACTAAAACTTCTGTGATGAGCTCTGAGCTTTTTTTTACCACATTGATTATGTTACCTACTTCCACATCCTTATTTACAATAAATGCAAAATCACGTTTTACACTTTGGTATTTATAATCGATAAATTTCTTTCTACTTACAGGTAAATTTTCAATATTTTCTAGTATTACCTCAAAACCTACAACTTTTTGCTTGATGTCAAAAAGATCTAATATATTAGGATGCAATTCCCCAAAACAACCAACTATTTTACTTCTAAAAGATAAGGTGCCTGACTTTCCTGGATGATAATATTCTTTTTCTGCTCTCTCTATCGTTAAATTATCGCAATTGACGTTAAAAAACTCCAAAGCTGCTATGCAATCAGCCTTTGCGTCAAAAACATCTACTTTCCTATCAATATTATAATGGTTTCGCGGTAAATTATTTCCTGTTCTTATTCCACTTAAGACATGTTTAGACTGAGCTTCACCATCGTAAATCGGCCCAATTTCGAAGATTGCAAGATCAGATACTCCATGGGCAATATTATCAGCAGTGACTTGCAATAAATTTGGCATAATACTTGGTCTCATCATATTAAAGTTATTGTTAAACGGATTATCGATGATAAATAACTTATTCGAGTAACCAAATTTTTCAGCTGTTGATTCACTCATAAACGACCAGGTTAGCACTTCATGAAACCCTCTGTTTGTCATCAAAATACGCAAATTGTCGTATGTACTATCTACTTCTTCAACATTATTTGGTAGTGGTTCTTCTTTTATTTTGTCATAGCCGTATATTCTTGTTACTTCTTCAATTAGGTCAGCAGGTATAGTCACGTCCGGTCTCCAGCTTGGTACTTGTACATTCCAATTGCCTTCGGTTTTTTTATCAATACTAAACCCTAGTTTCGTTAAAATATCGAACGTCTCATCAGGTGATACAGATACACTTCCAAACTTGTTTATATCTTGGTAATCAAGGCTTATCTTAGCATCATTCCGGCATGGTTTTTTCTGGATCCCAGTGTCAGCTACTTGGATGACAGAGGTGTATTCTTTATCTAGATTACCGGCAGACACTACGCTTGAGACTTCTCCACCACATAAATCCAAAATCATTTTGGCTGCAAGATTGAGTCCATCAAGGGTAAATCCAGGATCGATTGAACGTGCAAATCTGTAACTAGCGTCTGTGGAGATGCTGAGCTGTCTTGAAGATTTAGTGATAGAGATTGGATCGAGCAAAGCTAATTCCAAAAAAATATTGGTGGTTTCAAGAGTACATTCACTGCACTTTCCACCTATAATTCCAGCAACTCCATGAATATTTTTACTATCAGAATAAATGTTTATATTATTGTCCAGTAAATATTCCTTACCATTTAAAGCAAAGAAGCTTTCTCCATCATTTGCTTTTCTTATTGTAAGTTTGCCATCTACTTTGTTTGCATCAAACGCATGCATTGGACGATTAAAAGATATCATAATATAGTTAGTAATGTCAACTATTGTAGAAATGGAGCGCATTCCTATCGATTCCAATTTATCTTTTAGCCACTTTGGGCTTTCTTGATTTTTTACATTGGCGATGTATATTCCACTAATAAAACTTTCTCCGTCAGTCACTTCAACATCGATTGGTGAATTTATGGAGCTGGTAAGTTGTGGAATGCTTAAAGTCTTTAATGTCCCAATTCCAGTTGCAGCAAGGTCGCGAGCTATTCCATAAATGCCTAAGCAATCTCCACGGTTTGGAGTAACATTTATATCAATTACAGGGTCACAATTGAAAAATTTATCCCCTACTTTATAATCATCGGAAAGCTCGATTATTCCTTCACTTTCTTCTTGAACCAGCGCAAGTTCAGAAGCAGAGCAGAGCATCCCTTCACTTAGCACTCCTCGTATTTTTGTAGGCTTGATTGTGAAATCACTTTCTGGCAATGTGCTACCAAGAGATGCAAGCACAGTTTTCATACCTTCTCTAACATTGTTTGCTCCGCAAACTATTTGTAGAGTTTTACTTCTGTCATCTACTTTACATAATTTTAATTTATCGGCATTTGGATGAGGTGCAACTTCTAATACTTTTGCAACAATAAAACCAGCTAATTTGGTATTGTCGATCACATCTTCTACTTCTAACCCTATGTGAGTTAATTTATCGGTAATTTCTTCTAAACTAGCATTGGTTTCTAAGTGCTCTAATAACCAAGATAATGTGAATTTCATGAACCTTTAAAGAAATAAAAGAGTTATTGTAATATAAAATGTAGTGCTTTTAAAGCTTGTTGTAGTGGAATACTTCTACATCATAAACAATGATGTAGAAGCTTTTGTAACTTTATATCTTCTTGTAAAGAGAATCGATCTTCTCTATATCACCTTCTAAGTTTACTTCCATGAAATACTGAAGATTAACCTTATGGTCATCATGGTGAAAATGACAAACATAGCCGCCAACGGTTAGTGGTCCTAACGTGTTATGATTTTCATCTAATACTTGACCTATCATTCCATAACTACCGGTATTCTCATCAAAATAACCGTCAGTGAATCTAATATATCCATTACCAAATTCTTGCTCTAAGTTTAAAGGATGATTAGTGTTAATAAAATCTATTTCGTTCATAATAATACCTCACTAAAAATTAAATTATAATTAAAATAAGATGTTAAGTCAAGATATTGAATTATTTAATAAGATTAGTAAGTTTTAAAATACAGAGCTGACTGTAATTAACACTCTAATTACATATTTTGTTAATGTATCAATGTTATAATGATACAGGGCTTTATCTTAATTCTTGACTTTGTCCTATAAAATTCATACTTTATTTACTGTTTATAGTTCAGATTAAAATGGCATTAAATCCACTGGAACAGTTTAAAGTATATACAATAATAGAGTTACCTAGGTTATTTGGGTATGACGTAAGCTTTACCAATTCATCTCTTTTCATGATGATTTCGGTGATATTGGTGATACTCTTTTTGCTTTTTGGAATAAAGAAGGGGTCAGTAATACCAGGATATTTGCAAGCTGCAGTTGAGTATGTATATGATTTTGTTGTTTCAATAATAGAAAGTAACACTGGAAGCAAAGGCTTGCAGCACATTCCATTGATATTTACAGTGTTTATTTTCATTTTATCATGTAATTTGGTTGGTGTTCTTCCTTATAGTTTCACGGTCACAAGTCATGTGATAGTCACCTTCGCTTTATCGATGGTGGTTTTTATTTATATAACGATTGTTGGATTTAAAGAAAGGGGAGTAGAATTTTTACGCATATTGCTACCAAAAGGAACTCCTTCGTGGCTTGCACCTATAATAATTATTATTAAGTTGTTTGCTTATTTAGTAAGGCCGATTAGCCTATCAATAAGGCTTGCAGCAAATATGATTGCGGGTCATACAATTATCAAAGTGATAGCAGGGTTTATTGTAAATATGAACATATTTCTCACTCCTGCGCCGTTTTTGTTCATAATTGCATTGATAGGGTTTGAAGTATTTGTTGCAGTTTTACAAGCTTATATATTTACTATATTAACATGTGTATATTTGTCAGATGCAGTAAAGTAATTGACTTCCTTGCAGAATATTTTACAATTATATTATAAAGAAATGTTTAAAGGTAATATATGGATTTAGTAGCTTTAAAATTTATAGCAATTGGTTTAGTTGCGTTTGGAATGCTCGGTGCTGGTTTAGGTATAGCTAATATCTTTTCTGCTATGCTGAATGGGATTGCGAGGAATCCTGAATCGGAAGGTAAAATGAAAACTTACGTTTATATTGGTGCTGCTATGGTTGAAATAATGGGATTGCTTGCGTTTTTACTTGCAGTATTATTAATATTTGTTGCTTAACACATGCCGCAGCTTGATGTTTCAAACTTCTTTTCTCAAGTTTTTTGGTTTTTAATTTTTTTCTCTTCACTTTTTTTCGTAGTAAGTTGTTTATTTTTACCAAAGTTAGATGAAATAATAAGCACTAGAAGTAAAAAAGTATTGGATTCTTTTAATAGTTCTGTTCATCTTTTAAGACTCACGGAAGAGCAGATTGCCAAGTATAATGCCGCTTTAAACCAAGCTAGAATACAGGCAAAAAGGATCATAGATGATGCACTTGCTCAGGTAGAAGAAATGAGAGCTAATGTTAAGAATATATTAGAAGAGGAAGACAAAAAAAAGAGCAAGCTTATTGAAGAAAAAGTAGCAGAATTTAAATCTGAATATACTGATCAGTTAAAACAAATGGCTACTAGTATTGCTTTAATTTATTATACTAAATTGACCAATTCTGAAATTGAAGAGGAGTTTGTTGCTGACTTGGTGTCCAAAGAATTTTAGGGGTTTTTATGTCTACATCACTGATTATCGGTCTTGCCTTCTTGGTAAGTTTTGTCCTTTCGTATAAATTGCTAAAGAAAGTGATAAAAAATGCGCTTAACAATAAGCGTAACAAAAGCAAATTTTCAAGTGAAGAAACTGAAAAATTCAGGAAAGATATGTTGGAGTATTACAAAAAATCTTCTGAAAAATACAAAGAATTAGATGCAGAAGTTAATAAAATGATGAATGAAGCACTTGATAAAGCTAATAGTATCATTAAGCACAATAGACAGCAGCTAGATCAGACATTAGATGACAATGCCCATTCTAACTTGAAGAAAGTCACTGACCAAGTTGAAAAAGCTCTTGGAGACTTACAAGCTAACACAGCGAATATAGCTGCTGATGCTGTAAAAAAAATAATGCATGAACGTAAAGATGATAAGCGTAGTAGCGAGGTCATATCTTCATTTTCACGTGACTTAAATAAAAAATTGCATTAGGTTTAATGCAACAATTGCCTATACTTCAAGCTGATAATGTAGAAAAAATTAAGTTTGATTCTAGTTTATGCAAAGAGCAAGAGAAACTTTTTTACTATAAATTTAATATAATTCCTTGGCAAAAATTAAATGATACTACTTTTTTTATGGTTGAAGACACAAGCCGAGATATCAACCGTTGGGTCGAAGCTCATTACGGTATTGACTATGTATTAATAAAAGTGGATAGCGAACAGATTTTAAATCTTCTTAACTCGCACTTTGGTATTTCAGAATTTGCAAGCAACTACTTATATTACAAGAATGCTAATTTTTCAGCTAAAAGCATTAAACTAAGCTCAATATTTTTTGCTTCTTTCTTTATTGTAACTTCAATTTTAACACTAACAGAGAAATATACATATTTTGCTTTGATGTTGATATTTATAATCGGATGTTCTAGTTATTTATTCAAGTTTATAGCTACAATTTTTAACTTATGTGAAACCTCCAACCAAAAAGTGGATTATAATAAGCTGAATGAAGAAGATTTTCCTATATATACTATTTTATTGCCTGCTTTTAAAGAAAGTGCAGTGATAGAGCAATTGGTCGAAAGCATTGAAAGTTTGGATTATCCAAAATCGAAATTAGATGTGAAGCTTCAGGTAGAAAGTGATGACCAGGAAACGCTAGCAGCTATAGAAAAGTACACTTTACCACAGTATTTTGAAGTAATAAAAGTGCCTCATTCTTTGCCTAGAACAAAAGCCAAGTCATGCAATTATGCTATGAGCTTTGCTAGAGGAAAGTATGCAGTAATATATGATGCGGACGATAAACCAGACCCATTGCAGTTAAAAAAAGCACTGATTGAATTTAATAAGGGCGACGATAAGCTTGCCTGTGTACAGGCGAAATTAAATTACTATAATTGTGATTATAATTTTCTCACAAAATCCTTTTCTCTGGAGTATATGAACTGGTTTCAATACTTATTGCCTGGATTCCAAAAAATGAACATGCCAATGCCTTTGGGTGGTAGCAGTAATCATTTTTCAGTAAAAATTCTAAAAAAATTGTTTTTCTGGGATGCTTATAGTGTTACCGAAGATGCTGACCTTGGTTTGAGACTTGCGCAAATGGGATATAAAACCAGGATGATTGACTCAGAAACATTGGAAGAGTCACCAATTGCTGTATTTGCTTGGATTAAGCAAAGAGCGCGCTGGATCAAAGGCTATATGCAAACTTATATTGTTCATTTAAAAAATATAAAGTCTCTTTATAAACACACTGGATTTAAGGGAATTTTGCTATTGAATCTTTTTGTTGGCTCTGCAGCTTTTATATTTTTTACTACTCCATTTTTACTGCTTTCATTGATATTAACTAAAGTTTTAAATGAATTATTTTTGTACTACTTTGTAGTGGTATACGTTACTAACCTGATTCTTTTGGTAATAGCTGTCAAACAGCAAAAGATGCCTTTTTATTTTTATATAGTATCGATATTTTTTCCGGTCTATAGTCTGCTACATAGTGTTGCAGCTTTTCTTGCCTTATGGGAATTTATTCTTTACCCTGAGCGATGGAACAAAACTCAGCATGGTTTATGGAATCAAAACCTGTAGCTATTTGGCTTTTTCTCTGCTGTATTATGGTAATTCTCATGGTGGGGATTGGTGGATTTACCAGACTTTCAAAAGCAGGATTGTCAATCACGGAGTGGAAACCCATCACTGGAACATTGCCACCACTGAGTGGACAAGATTGGCTACAAGAAAAATTAAAATATGAAACTACACCTGAGTATAAAGCATTCAACTATGGTATGAGTATGGAGGAATTTCAGGCTATATACTTAATAGAATATGTACACAGATTGGTTGCAAGACTAACAGGTTTAGTTTTTGTCCTGCCATTTATATATTTTACATTAAGAAGAAAAATATCTAAAAAGGTAGTAATAAGGCTATTTGTGGCATTATTATTTGGAGCTTTACAAGCTTTTGCTGGTTGGTATATGGTTAAAAGTGGTTTAGTAACTGAACCTCATGTTAGCCACTATAGGCTTGCACTTCACTTATTATTAGCATTAATTGTCTTTGCATTATTGTCATATCAATTTTTTGATTATCAGCCAGCGTCACGTACGCAACTGCACGAACATTGCAATATAAGAGTAACTTTCACCAAGAAAGATGTCATCCCAGTGCGTGACACTGAGATGACAGGATTTCAATCTACTAACAGTAGTATATATTACACAATACTTATTCTGATTCTAATTGTAATACAAATAATTTTCGGTGCGTTTGTTGCGGGATTAAATGCTGGTTTGATTTACAATACCTTTCCACTAATGGACGGACAAATCGTTCCAGAAGATTTATTTTTCTTACACCCTATATGGCTGAATATCTTTGAGAACAGAGCAACAGTGCAATTTATACATCGAGCACTGGCATTGCTAATACTAGCTTTGGTAGTAATACTCACAGTAAAAAATGCTAGCGTAAAACCGGTATATATTATGCTGCTCTCCGTTATCATTCAGATCATTTTGGGTGTAATTACTCTATTATTGCACATACCAATAGCCATTGCCATAGCTCATCAAGTGTTTTCATTTATCTTGTTTGGGTCAAGTTTATACTTCTTGTGTTATTTAAGAAAGCAGAGCTAATACTACATCACCAATCTGCACATTTTTTCCTTCTTGAACGAGAATATTTTTTATCACCATTGCTGCTTCAGCACATATGATATTTTCCATTTTCATTGCCTCCACCACAAATAAAGGTTGTCCTATTTCCACCTGATCTCCTATATTTACGTGCAACTTAACTAATAAGCCAGATATTGGGGATTTTACAGCATCTGCTGAAATCCCTTCTGTTTCATTATTTAGCATTAACCTACTTAATTCAGCTACATGAGGCTTAAATATACAACACTCAGCTTTCATGCCTGCATGTCTTATGAAGTATTTGCTGCCTTGTTTTTCTACTTTAAATGTTATATCAGCATCATCATTAATTGTAATATATAGTAACTTATGACTTGATTTCCACTTGCCTACTACAGAGTATGTATTGTGGTTATATACTGTTGTTAATATATTATCTTGATATCTTGCACTTACGGAGTACTCATTGTCATTTATATTTACTATGAATAAATCTCTTGCACGGTCACCTGCCATCCGAGTAGCTGATACTGGTGCCCCTTCTTTTTTACTAGATTCCAGTGTCACGCACTGGAATGACACCTGAGGTGTTTCATTCACTGCTTTATGATGGTACCTTTCTTCATTTTCCAAATGAACATATAACGCAGTGAAAATAAATATTTTAATATACTCCTCTGTAACAAAATCGCCGTGAAACCCACTAGGGTAATGGTCTGGAATGAATCTCGTATGGAGCTTTGCTGCAATAAAATTTGGGTGATGGAAGATGGATTCTAGAAATTCTATATTATTTGTTACTCCTTCTATATAGCATTCAGACAATGCTTTTTGCATTCTACTGATCGCTTCTACTCTATCTTTTCCATATGTTATAACTTTTGCAATCATTGAGTCATAGAACGTGCTAATTTCTGAACCTGCAGCAACTCCATCATCTATTCTTACATAATCATTTCCACCTGGTTTATCGTAATATTTTATTCTTCCGCTGGAAGGGAAAAATTTCTTCGATGGGTCTTCAGCGCAAATTCTACTTTCTATTGCAGAACCAGTAAGTTTAATATCATCCTGATTGAATCTCAATTTCTCTCCACAGGAAGTTCTAATCATTTCTTCTACTATGTCTATTCCAGTTATAAATTCTGTTACTGGATGCTCAACTTGCAATCTCGTATTTACCTCAAGAAAATAGAAGTTTTGGTCTTTATCTACAACAAACTCAACAGTGCCTGCTGAAAAATAGCCAACTTGCTTTGCCAGAGAAACACATTGGGCATACATTTTTTGTCTTACTTCTTCACTAATAAATGGACTTGGAGTTTCTTCCATTATTTTCTGGTTATTCCTTTGTATCGAGCATTCTCTTTCTCCAAGACACACTATATTGCCATATTTATCTGCTATGATTTGTATTTCAATATGTCTTGGTAGTTCTATATATTTCTCTATAAAGATACTGCCATCCTTAAAACTTTTCTCTGCTTCATTTGTTGCTGATGTGAACGCTAGTTCAATTTCTTTTTTGGAATTTACAATTCGCATTCCTTTGCCACCACCGCCTGATGCAGCTTTTAGCATAACTGGAAAACCAATCTCTTCAGCAACGATGGCTGCATGAGCGACATCTTTAATCTTGCCCATATATCCTGGTACTACATTTACTCCAGCCTTTCTTGCCTCTTCTTTTGCCGTTATTTTGTTGGCTGTAACTTCTATTGTTTCTGCACTGGGGCCGATGAAGTCTATATTATGTTTTTGAAGAGCACGTGGAAAATCTGGATTTTCCGCTAAAAACCCATAACCAGGATGAACTGCCTGTGCACCTGTTTCAACTGCTACCTCGCATATTTTTTCGATGTTTAAGTAACTGAGGCAAGAAGGCGAAGGGCCAATATACCTCGACTCATCTGCTTGCCTTACATGCACAGAATTTATATCCGCATCCGAATATACGCATACACAAGATATATCCATCTTATGGGCAGTTCTGATAATCCTGCAAGCAATCTCTCCTCTGTTTGCTATTAAAATCTTACTGTACTTCTTTTCCGTCATCGTATCAGTATACTTTCTTAACTTAAGAAAGTAAATTTCTATATCATTGCCTGCAAGTAATTTCTAGCTTCATCAAACACCCAAACCTTCTCCTGCAAGTTGTACATTAGTTTCCACTAAAGTGCTTTCGTTATGCAAGGCATGTATCTCGTTACATGCCTTAACTGACAGGTATGTGACTCCGCCAGAAGCTATTGCAACCATCGAGCTTAGTGCAAAAGTCTGAGAAGATAGATACAGAAAATATAAAGATAAACACAAGGCAGCAATACACGCTATAGCCCCTACTATATATAAACACAGGTGAAACTTCTGATTACATATAAAGCTGTCTTTTATGTCTGCGATTTGCTTAATTTCTTTCTGTTGTGCAGCATCTAAGTAATAAAGAGGAGTTTCCCTTTTCTTATTAAAAGCATGGTCTTTACTGCAGAGCGCATCTTTAATATATTTTTTATTACATTTGAGTTCCTCTTTCAATCTGCTTACTTCTTTCCGATCTCCAGCTTCTTCTGCTTTTGTAATTTTGTTATCAGCTTCCGTCTCTAAGTAATGCACAATCTCTTTTACTGCAGGCAGCAAAATCCCACTCCTTGCTGCTTCATGAAATGGATTATTTCCATATTCATTATGCGCAGTTACAGAAGCAATGTTCTTCCTGCAAATGTCTACAAATTCATCTTTTTTTGGTATTCTTGCAGCTAGATGCAAGAGATTATCTGCCCGTACTATTTGTTTTGTTTTATCAAAAGGGCCGGTGTAACGCCAATTGATATTATCTTTATTATCTGAAAGCAATTTTGCTATATCTACAAGTCCATCCATAACTCACCTCGCTATATTCAACCAATAATAAATTATACAACATAACTCTTATGAAAAACAAGTAAATCTTATCTCTCAGAATAAATAAATTCCACATTGTTGCAAGCATAAATTTTAGCTATCATCATTTACATTACTGTAATAGACAAATATGCCAGACGTAGTCACTAGATTCGCTCCATCACCAACAGGGTTTTTGCACATTGGAGGGGCTCGTACTGCTTTATTTAATTGGCTCTACGCGAGGCACCATGGTGGCAGGTTTTTGCTAAGGATTGAGGACACCGACAGAAAACGTTTAACACAAGAAGCAATTGATGCAATTATAGAAGGGCTAAAATGGCTCGGTGTGAGTTATGATGGAGAAATAGTATATCAGTCAAAAAGAATAGAGCGGCATAAAGAAGTAGCAAACCTTTTAGTTGAGAAGGGTAGGGCGTATCACTGTTATTGCCCTGAAGATGAAGTTGCAGAAAAGAAAATAAAAGCAAGAGAAGAGGGCAAGATATACAAGCATAAATGTACTACAAAACCTCCTTCTTGTCATCCCAGTGCTCGACACTGGGATCCAGAAAAAAATATGTGGTCACGCGCTGGAATGACATCGGGTGTGAGGTCAGTTATCCGTTTCAAAGTGCCAGACTCGCAAGAGATCGTCGTTGATGATAAAATATACGGCCCAATCAAAGTAAGTAGCGAGCAGCTTGATGATATAGTGATCTTACGCTCTGATAACACTCCAACATATATTTTTGCCGTAGTGGTTGACGATCATGATGCTGGAATAACTGATATAATACGTGGCTCTGATCACCTAACTAACACCTTCAAGCAATTGCTGATATATCAGGCTCTTGATTTTGACATTCCACGCTTTGCACATGTGCCGCTTATCCATGGGGAAGATGGGAATAAGCTATCCAAAAGGCACGGTGCCACAAGCGTTTGCGATTATGAAAAGATGGGAATATTGCCAAAAGCGATGCGTAATTACTTGCTGAGACTTGGCTGGAGTCACGGCAACGATGAGATTATTAGCGATGAGCAAGCAATAGAGTGGTTTAATTTAGAAAGTATTGGTCGTTCACCTGCACGGCTCGATTTCAAAAAACTGGAGCATTTGAATAACCACTATATTAGTAATATGAGCAATGAAGATATTCTGACTCTAATGCTTAGAGAAAATACTCTAACTGACAAAAAAAAGGGCTATTTACTGCAGGGACTGACAGAGCTGAAAAAAAGAGCAAACTACCTGACCGAATTATTGGATTTAGCAAAATTTTATATTCAAGATCCGCCACTTGATTTAAGTGAAGAAGCTTGTCAAATTGTCAAATCTAACCTCAATATAATTAAGTTACTCGCATCATTTCTGTCAAAGATCGGTGATGAAAATTGGAATAAGGGTTTTTTATCTTCTCAGATCAAGGAATGTGCAAAATCACATGATATGAAAATAAGCAGTGTATACCACTCATTACGTGCCCCTATAACTGGAGTAATGGATGCACCTGGAATCATCGATATCATGGTGATTCTTGGTAAAGACGAGTGTATAAGAAGGTTACAAGCAATTTAAATGAAATAAGAAAATTCCTTGACAAACTCCGCCAGCCCCCTTATTATGACAATAAGGGTATTTATGACTCAAAACTTGTTTTTGACCTGCAGGCTCAATGACAAAATTCAGTAAAAAACTCAGGGTATTTATTGGCGGATTACATAAAATTATAGCGGCTGCATGTCTTTTTTATTTTTTCTACATTCAGCCAAATCGCGCTTATTTTAAGCGTTAGCACATTATTACAGCGCCACTTACAGTAATATAGAGTCAAAACTCGCACCACGGGGCTTCTTTTGCCTTTTTTTCATTTGGTAAATTTCTTAAACATTTATAGCTAAACGACAACCGTCATCCCGCTACGTGTTAGCGGGATCTCTTGTTAGCGGATGAGATACCGCGAATGAATCGCGGTATGACGGTTCGCGGTGGAATTACCCCGCCAACAATGTTGCAAATTTTTCTTTTCTTCTCGATTATTTCCAGGAGAGTTTGGTAGCTCTTTTACACGAAATACCACATTTACGTCCTCAAGGTTAATTTCAATTCTCTTGACTAACGTTCTAATAATATCACGTTTAGTTAGCCAGTCTGCGTTATCAAGGTTTGATGTAATATTGGAAGAAAAGTCTTCTAAATTGGTTACAACCAAAGTTAATTCCTGTTTTAATTTCTTTTGATCGAATATCCTTTTCTTCTCCTCTTCAATTGTTTTTAAACTTTGTTTCATTGCTTTAATTCGTGGTTCAAATTCTTCTTGATTAATATATTCTTGAGCATAACTATCAATAAGTCTAGCAATACCACGTTTTAATTTATTTTCTTGTTTCTCTAGTAAATCGCTTTTTTGATCCCATGATGATTTTTTAAGCTCTGAAAGTCTACGCCTGTATTCTTCTAAAACCCTATTTGGATTTTTCAATAAATGCTTAACCTCTTCCCAAACGGCTGTTTCTAATGCATCTGTACGAATGTGTTTATTATCACAAATTTTATTACCACCAAAACGGTAAGAATCTCTACCAATACAACGATAATAAGCATAATGATCAATTTTTTCTCCTCGCTTATTTCTTACAGGACTTCCGTAATATGCATAACGACAACGCTTACATACGATTAAACCTTGTAGTAAATATTTTGCTCCTCTTTCTCTTGTCCTTGCTATTTTTCTATTCTCAGCTAATTGTTCTTGAACTATATCAAATACATCTTCGTCCACTATATTTGGCACTTTAACATAAATCCAATTTGCTTTTTCAACAGAATAGGTAGAGTAATTATCTTTCGGTTGTTCACAAGAATGTTTCTGTGGTCTGATATGTTGTAACTTTATACCTACTTTTGTTTTACCAAAAGCCGCTTGTCCTTTGTAAGCAGGATTTTTTAACATACCCCAAATCACACTTCTATCCCAGTACTTTTTTCCTGTTCGTGTTATAATAGACATAGTGTTTAGCCGACGACACACTTCCCCAATACTTGTCCTTTCTCTTCCTATCCACAAAAATACTTTCCTAACAACATTAGCTTCTTCTTCGTTTATTTCAAATAAAGCTTGTCCTCCTCCCATATATTTATCTATATAACGATAACCATAAGGAGCTCCTCCCATTACGCTTACACAACCTTTATTAGCTGCATAAATCTTTCCGCGACGACTTCGTTCCATAATTTTCGCTCGTTCATATTCTGCTATCATACCTTGCATTTGTAACAGCAATTGAGATTCTGGATTATCGTTAATCTCATAATTTAAGAAAACCGTTTCTGCTCCTGCTTTCTCAAATTCTTCAAGTAATACCATTTGATATGCATATTTTCTAGATAAGCGATCAGGTGAATGAATGTAAATTCTATCAATTTTACCTTCTGTTACTTTATCACGTAACTTTTCTAGATCAGGACGGACTAGATTAGATCCACTGTAGCCATTATCAATAAATTTATACTCACTTAATAATTTGTATCCATCCGTACTAATTTGCTTCTCTAAAGCTGCAACTTGACTTGCTATTGTATTTTCTTGTGCTTGTTTCCCCGAAGAAACTCTTGCATATAAACTCACTGTTACCATTTGATCCTCCTTGAATCCCATTTTTATGTTTTAAATTTTTTTGGCTTACTTGCTTTGACACGGCTTTTTCATAAGCATCTAACAAATACTTTTCTGCCAACCGGTTAGTTTCATAGCTACAGCTAATCCGTATAGCTAATCTCTTATTTCCCATGAACTTTCCTTGAAATAATATGTTCATATCATTCATTGAAACTGATGGTTAATTGATTGTTGGCACTATAAATAAATGGCACTCTTGTTTTTGGACATAGAAGTTTTCGAGAAATGCTTTTCTCTAATTTTACGTTTTTTGCAACATTGTTGGCGGGGTAATGACGATAACTTCATCACTCCGCTATGTGTTAGCGGCTAAGAGATACCGCGGCAGTATGATGGTTAAGTAGGGTGTCATCCCAGTGTCAAGCACTGGGATGACAAAAAAGGGGCTACTCGGATGACAAAAAAAGGAGCACTGGGATGACAGCTAGCCTGACAACCGTCATCCCGCTGCTTGTTAGCGGGATCTAGAGATACCGTGGCGGGATGACGAGGATGCCGCCGCGAACTTGTCATTCCAGCGCGTGACGCTGGAATGGCTTTGTTGCATCACACTTTATGAGATGGTGATTTATGGTAAATTCATGTAACTATCTCAAATTTAGCCATACCAATATCAGTGAATTTATTAAGCAAATAGCATTTGATTAGCAGTTCTTTTTCTCGATTTATCTCAGATTTATTCCTAAAACTAAATCCGAATATTTGCTTTAATCTTGAGAAAAACCCTTCAATATAAGATCTTTTCCCATAATTTACTTCTTTTTTCCATTCTTTCATGCCATCTTCACCGTATAGTTTTATTAACCTAATAGCAGCATTCCTGTCAGACATATAATCTATTTCTGGATGTTCTGCCGCATTGTTTATTGGTGGAATTTTTGTCTTTATATCATATTCGTTACACAACTTATAAAACTTGTGCCTATCACATGCTCTATCTGCATATAGTGCCTTTATGGCATGCTGAAAATCAACTTCTTTTAGCAAATCACAAGCTCCATAGTGATCAGAGTAGACACCGTTACTGTATTTTACAGCTATGGCTTTTTTGTTGTTTATATTCAACATTACGTGCAATTTTCTCGTTTGCTCATAGCCACGATATTTTCTGTCAGTGCTATTTTCCTTGCTGTGACCAGGAGTGTTGTTGTATATACTAATTCCTGTACTGTCCATAGCAATTTCGATATCTTCCATATTATTTTTATCAATTCTGCAATCATTTATCTTAATATTAAGTTTCTTAAACCTTCTTGATGCTTGTGAATAGCTGATAACTGCCAAATCTCTTCCTATTTGTTGCAAATACCCTTTTATAAACCCGACTGTTTGTCTTAAACCAATTCTAAAGAAACTGACGATTATATGCACCAAAATCACAACTTTATCACTATAAATATAGTTGCCGCCCTGCATTTTTGGACAATTCTCGTACCAATTTTCTATGGCGTCATTGATATAACAAAAAATGCTTCCTCTTTCTTGGAGAAATTTGTTATATTCATGGCAGTTACTGACTCTCATTTTTTGTGGCATATTTTTTCTTCAACAGTTAAATGGCTATTTATAATGAATTTTGTCAGTAACTGCCAGTTCTTTTCACTTGAGCGATGCAACAAAGCCCGCTGGAATCTAGTCTTTATTATGCAGCCACTTATTTAAAGTTAAGTTTCCTGGATCCAAGTAGTCAAGCTACTCGGATGACACCTTGACGATTTGAAGAATCGTCATCCCGCTACTTGTTAGCGGGATCTATGTGAGATACCGTGAATAAATCACGGTATGACGTAGAAGCTATACTTTTATACTCACTAGCTCAGTGTCCAATCTGGATCCAAGTAGTCAAGCTACTCGGATGACACCTTGACGATTTGAAGAATCGTCATCCCGCTACTTGTTAGCGGGATCTATGTGAGATACCGTGAATAAATCACGGTATGACGTAGAAGCTATACTTTTATACTCACCAGCTCAGTGTCCAATCTGGATCCAAGTAGTCAGGGCACTGGGATGACAGGGGAAGGAGGCTACTTGAATGACATCCTACCTTGTGGACTCAAATCACAACGTTCGTACAGTTATGGTGGTATGATATGGAAAAATCTCTAGCCATAAGACACAAAGCCTAATGGAAAAAACTGCGAACGCCAGTGAAAAACATAGCAATTTTATTTTCATTTGCAGCTTTTATCACATCTTGATCTTTCAGCGAGCCACCAGGCTGAATTATAGCTGTAATTCCATGTTTTGCACTTTCTACTATGCTATCTGGGAATGGAAAAAATGCATCTGAAGCAAGCACTGCACCTTTACATTTTTCACCTGCTTTTTTTACTGCAATGTTCACACTATCTATTCTGCTTGTTTGCCCTGCACCGATGCCAATAGCACAACCATCTTTTGCTATAACTATTGCGTTGGATTTCACATGTTTACATATTTTCCAGGCAAAAATAAGATCTTCCTTTTCTTTTTCTGTTGTAGTGCATTCTGTTACTTGTTCTGCTTTTATTGTGTGGTCATTATTTTCTTGCACCAAAAACCCACCAACAACATTTTTAGTTTGGTATTTTACATTTTGTTGAAAAGATTTATGAATAATCACTCTTAAATTTTTCTTTCTTTGTAAAATTTTTAGTGCCTCATTGTTTACTGATGGTGCTATCACTACTTCCAAAAATATCTCGTTTAATTTTTCTGCTAGCTTTAAATCTATCTCCCGATTTAAAGCGACTATTCCGCCGAAACTGCTTATTTCATCACACGATAGAGCCTTTTCATATGCCTCTAAAGCATTATCACCAATAGCAGCGCCACATGGGTTATTGTGCTTTATTATCACTGCTGCAGGTTCTTCAAATTCAGAAATTATGTTAAGTGCAGATTCTATATCTACTATATTATTATAACTCAGCTCTTTTCCATGTATTTTTTCCAACGGATATTTGGTAAATTGATTGCTATAAAATGCAGCTTTTTGATGAGGGTTTTCACCATACCTGAGTTCTTGTGCTTTATGTCCATATAGTGCAAAAAACTCTGGCAACTCATTATTTTTACTCTGGGATAAAAACCAACTGTGAATGTTAGAATCATAGTGTGCAGTGAGAGCAAACGCTTTAGTTGCCAAATGTTTTCTATATTCCAATGTTGTTTCATTGTTATTTTTTATCATCTCAGCTTTTAGTGCTTCATAGTCTTGAATGCTAGAAATAACTGAAGTAAAACAAAAGTTTTTTGCTGCAGCTCTAATTAACGCCACTCCGCCGATATCAATTTGTTCTATAATTTGATCTTCATTTGAGCCGCTACTTACTGTCTCCCAAAATGGGTATAGGTTAGTTATAAGCAGGTCTATTGGCTCAACACCTAGATTTTGCATTTCCGTTTTGTGCTTTTCTCTATTGCAAAGTATTCCTCCATGAATTTTAGGGTGTAAAGTTTTTACTCTACCACCCAGTATCTCTGGAAATTGTGTGTAATCTGAGACCTCTTGTGTTTTTATTCCGGCATCAGATAGTGCTTTATAAGTATTTCCCGTTGAGAGAATTTCTATTTGTTGCTGCATTAAAAACGATGCAAGATCAATTATATTCGTTTTGTCGTATACTGATATTAAAGCTCTTTTTATTTTCATTTTTGTACGGAAAGTTTTTTAAGATTATATCTAAGAAAAGGAAATTTAGCTATTACATTTCTACACTAATTTAAAGCAGTCTATTCTATAAATTTTTTTACCATGCCTGATTTTAAGCCACGAATAAAATCTTCAATACTGCAAGGATTTCTCCCTTCCATTTGTACAACTTTAGGAATTAAAATGCCACCTTTTAAACTCATGTGCATGTTATCATTAATGATCTTACCTTGTTCTGAAGCGAGAGCTTCAAAGTCAGCATCAAGTATCCTGATACGTTTATTCTCTATCTTGATGAACGCTTTTGGGTAAAACGCTTTAACCTTTCTATAAGCAACCTCACAAGCATCACTTGCATAAATTTTATAGTCTTCCACTTTGTCAGCGTAACATGCATCATTATCGTTCTGTTTTAAGGGAACCTGTTTTTCAATTTCGTTTAGCACTTTCAGCAGTAAATCACTGCCTAATTCAGACAATTTATCATGCAATGTCTTGTAGTTATCGTTCTTTTCGATAAGAAATTTTTCCTGTTTTAAAATAGGGCCGGAATCTAATCCTTCATCCAATTGCATAATGCTAACCCCGGTTTCTTGATCTCCTGCTAAAATTGTGTGCTGTATCGGAGCTGCACCACGCCACCTTGGTAGTAATGAAGGATGAATATTAATACAACCATATTTAGGAATATTCAAAATTTTTCTTGGAAGTATCAATCCATACGCAGCAACAACTGCAACGTCTGGTTTGAAATTTCTAAATTTTTCTTGCTCTGCCAAAAACTTTAGAGAGATAGGAGTACATACCTCTATGTTACTTTCTTCAGCGATAACATGTACTGGAGATTTCGTTGGCTTCTGTCCACGTCCTGAAGGTTTTGGAGCCTTGGTGTATACTGCTACCACTTCGCTCTTTGATTTCAGTAACAAGCTCAGAGAATTAACAGCAAATCCTGGTGATCCCATGAAAATAATTCTCATGCTTTCAAGTGTTTTTGCTTTAAGAATTCTCCGCTAATTTACCACTTACAGCTTCTACTAATTTGGCAAAATCATCCTTATAATTAACGGCCATCTCAGCAAGAATTTTTCTATTTAAATCAATGCCGGCAAGTGTAAGACCATGCATAAACCTACCATAAGTAAGCCCATGCTCTCTTGCTGCTGCATTAATACGTATTATCCATAAGCTACGGAAATCACGTTTACGGGTTCTTCTGTCTCTGTAAGCATATTGCAGTGCTTTTTCAACTCTTTGTAATGCAATTCTATAACAGCTTTTTGCACGTCCTCTATAACCCTTTGCCAGTTTCAATATTTTTTTATGACGAGCGTGAGTAGTGACTCCACGTTTTACCCGAGCCATTTTATTTTACCTCCATTTTGTTAAATACCATAAGGCATATAAAGCTTAACTATACGCGAGTCAGATTTACCAAGAATCGTTGTACCGCGCTGATTACGAATATTAGATTTACTTCTCTTTACCATGCCATGCCTTTTGCCTGACTGAGTAGAAATGACTTTACCCTTAGCTGTAAGGTGAAAGCGCTTTTTAACAGAAGATTTGGTTTTTAATTTTATTTTCTTCATATTCCAAATAAATTTACAAGCACTACTATTGAGTTCTTTAATAGTAATTAAGCATTAGTATAAATAATTTTATTAAAGAATCAAATTAAAATTGTATATTAAAGGAGTTTAAAAGTAATTACGCCCAATATGTGTGTTATACCTTCTTTATTCCCAAGTGGTAACAATACTTGCCTCATTTTAACACTTTCACTTTCTTCCTCTTCATTGATTGGGCATTTACTCTCTATTACAGCATCAAGTTTATCAATAACTGCATCTATTTTATATAGTCGCAAAAATGGTGCATCAATTGCATACTTATTATCAATGCGCGTCTTTTTCTCAAAACCATAGAATTCAACAGCCTTTTCTCCTGCATTTTCACAAATATAACCTTGATCCTTGACTTCAATGATAAAACAATGCTGCCATGACTCCATTATTTCTGCAGTGTCTATTTCGTGCCTTTCTGGCCAATCTCTGTCTGGTCCTTTTATGTCACTCCAGTGCTCAGTTACCACATTTGCTATTCTTTTTTCTTTGCCTACATAAATTTCCATTCCAATTTCCACATATAAAACACAGATATGAGGTAAATTTATCGTGAATATATTGATTTTTCCTTACCACAAGGTGCATATTACTAGAAGTTCTGAGATCTAGAGAGTGGTGGTATTGTAATTGATTTTATTTCCATTGCAGCTTATTATTCATGAATAATCTCAATAAAAATAATGAAGTTAAGTGAAATCAGAGAAAGATTTATAAAATTTTTTATAAGTAATGGCCACGAACAGGTTTCTTCTTCTCCTTTGATTCCAGAACATGACCCAACACTCATGTTTACAAATGCTGGTATGGTGCAGTTTAAAAATATTTTTACTGGTGCTCAAAAAACTGAAATGAAACGTGCTGTCTCAAGTCAAAAGTGCCTAAGAGCAGGCGGTAAACACAACGATCTTGAAAATGTTGGCTATACAACTCGGCATCACACATTTTTTGAAATGCTCGGAAATTTTAGCTTTGGTGATTACTTTAAGGAAACTGCGATAGAATTTGCGTGGAAATTTATCACTAAGGAGTTATCTCTTGATAAAAACAGACTATCCATAACCGTCTACCATACTGATGATGAGGCGTACGAGATTTGGCGTAAGATAAGTGGCTTTTCAAGTGATAAAATCATAAGAATTACAACGGATGATAACTTTTGGAGTATGGGAAGCACTGGTCCATGCGGTCCATGTTCTGAAATTTTTTATGATCATGGGAGTCCTAATTTACAAGACGACGATAGAATTGTTGAAATCTGGAATCTGGTATTCATGGAGTTTAACAAAGATGAAGAAGGTAATTTGCACAAATTGCCAAAAAAATGCATCGATACTGGAATGGGTCTTGAGAGAATAGCTACTGTAATGCAAAATGTCCATGATAACTATGATATTGATCTATTTTCTGCTCTGATCAATAAATCTCAAGAGTACTGTGGAAATACGGAAAATAAAGTAGCCCATAAGATCATAGCAGATCATCTTCGCGCGGCTGCATTTCTCATCGCAGAGGGGGTGCTCCCTGGAAATGAGGGCAGGAATTACGTATTACGCAGATTAATTAGGAGAGCCGCGCGTTATATCCACCTGCTTGGATATAATGATTCCCTACTCCATCGCATTTTTCCAGTGTTGATAGATAGCACGAGTTCGGCTTATATGGGAGATGTTTATCCTGAATTAGTCAGAGCCAAAAGCTTAATAGAAACGACGTTAAAATCAGAGGAAGAAAACTTTAAAGACACTTTGATGAAAGGTATCAATCTTCTGGAGAAATTCACTACAGATTTAAAATCGGGCGATACTTTACCTGGAGAATCAGCATTTAAGCTATATGACACCTATGGGTTTCCTTTGGATATTACACTTGATGTTTTAAAAGAGAAAAAAATAAATTTTGACCAGAAGGGTTTTGATGATGCAATGGGAGAACAAAAAGAGAGAGCACGTGCTAAATGGGCTGGATCTGGTGAAAAATCTGTTGAGCAAGTATGGTTTGATTTGATCAATAAATTTGGCAAAACAAAATTTGTTGGTTATGAGTTCAATGAAGTAAGTGATGCGAAAATACTAGCTATAGTTTCCTCTAAAAATGAAGTAATTGATTCTGCAAAGGAGGGAGAAAAGATAACCATTATACTTGATAAAACACCTTTTTATGGCGAGTCAGGTGGACAGGTGGGGGATACTGGAAGTTTCATTGTCCCTTCTGTCATCCAAGTAGCGGACACTGGGATCCAGAAAGAAGAAAACACGTGGTCACGCGCTGGAATGACGACAGATCGCATTGCTGGAAGTATGGTTATAGTGGAAAATACCAATAAGATTAATGACCTATGTTTGCACAGATGCATAGTTAAATTCGGCTCAATTTGTAAAGGTGATGTAGTTACAGCAAGCATCGACAAGGAAAGAAGGCAAACCTTAAGAAGAAATCATTCGGCTACACACCTTTTGCACTTTACATTGAGAAGAATCTTGGGTGATCATGTTGCGCAAAAAGGTTCCCTAGTTGCACCAGATAGACTGAGATTCGACTTCAGCCATAACACTCAAGTGACTCAGGATCAGTTATTCTGGGTAGAGGATATGGTAAACTCTCTAATCAGAGAAAATCTTTCTGCATCTACAAAAATTCAAAGCATGAATCAGGCAATAGACGAAGGAGCCATGGCGTTGTTTGGTGAAAAATATGGTGATCAGGTTAGAGTTGTAAATATTGGAGATTCGAAAGAGCTATGTGGTGGCACGCACGTTGAACATACTGGAGAAATCGGTTTATTTAAGATAGTAACAGAAAGTTCTGTTGCTTTTGGAGTGAGGAGAATTGAAGCTTTAACTGGTCAGGAAGCAATCAATTATGTACGTGATAATGAAATTAACTTAAAAAAAGTTGCAGAATTCGTAAAAGTGCCAGTAAGTGAAATAACAAGCAAATTAAGTGTTTTAAGTCAAGAACACAAAAAATCCGAAACCAAAATAAGAAACCTATATAAAAAGCTTGTGAGTGCAGAGAATATAAAAAGCACTGAAATAAATGGAATAAATTTTATAAGCCACATTTTCACTGATATTCCAGCAAATGTAATAAGAGAGTTTGTTTTGCAGCAACAAAAACCAAAAACGGTAATAGCTTTCACGGCAACAGAAAAAGATAAAACAGTCTTGATTATTAAAGTAAGTAAAGACTTAATCAATAAGATTAGCGCAAAAGAACTAATATCAATAGCAGTTGAAAAGAACTGCGGTGGGAATGCTGAGCTTGCACAAACAGGCTGTGATAGCAATAAAATAGATGATGCCATTACAGCCATTTATAGCAAAATAACCGCTTCTAAGCACTCTACATCATACCGCCGCGGTATCTCTAGATCCCGCTAACACGTAGCGGTATGACGAGATGCTGCCGCGAACCGTCATACCGCCACAGACCGTCATACCGCGATTCATTCGCGGTATCTCATCCGCTAACACGTAGCGGGATGACAGCAGTCCTACGTCATGCCGCCGCGAACCGTCATACTGCCGCAGATCGTCATACCGCGATTCATTCGCGGTATCTCTTAGCATAGATCCCGCTAACAAGCAGCGGGATGACAGCAGTCCTACGTCATGCCGCCGCGAACCGTCATACTGCCGCAGATCGTCATACCGCGATTCATTCGCGGTATCTCATCCGCTAACACGTAGCGGGATGACAGCAGTCCTACGTCATGCCGCCGCGAACCGTCATACTGCCGCAGATCGTCATACCGCGATTCATTCGCGGTATCTCATCCGCTAACACGTAGCGGGATGACAGCAGTCCTACGTCATGCCGCCGCGAACCGTCATACTGCCGCAGATCGTCATACCGCGATTCATTCGCGGTATCTCTTAGCATAGATCCCGCTAACAAGCAGCGGGATGACGGTTGTCATAGTGTCATGAAAGTAGCTGACACTGGTTTCCATCCAAGAGGGTGTCATCCGAGTAGCTTGACACTGGGATGGCTTTGTTGCATCGCTAGCTATGATGGATTAAAGATAAAAAAGATGGAGAATATCAGTAGCTTATTATTCTGGTATTTATAACAAGAACGGTCAGTGAATACCTAAATTTGAGTAAAAGAAATTTCACTACCACTCACTAATCCGGCTAAAATTCAAGAATTTCAATGCTTTAGCTATTTTCAATAGAATTAAGTTTATTAATATAAATAATAAATTACTATTCTTAAATTTGATCAGATTGATTGCAAAAAAACAAGATTTTCAATAGGTTGCTTATAATCCTAGCTATAGTTAGCCTTTCATAAGTAGCGATGCAACAAAGCCCACTGGGATCCAGGAATTTTAATTGTAAGTAAGCATACTGAGTTGATAAGTATAAAAGTAGCTAGAAAATAAACATTTTTGATGAGATTATATGGAAAACTGGATTCCAGTGGGCTTTGTTGCATAGCACCTTAAGCAGTGATGGTTTACGACAAATTTATGTAATGATTTCAAATTTAGCCATACCAATATCAGTGAATTTGTTGAGCAAATAGCACTTAATTAGTAATTCTTTTTCACGATTTACTTCAGATTTATTCCTAAAGCTAAATCCAAATACTTGCCTCAACCTTGAGAAAAATCCTTCTATGTAAGATCTCTTTCCATAAATTGCTTCCTTTTTCCACTCTTTTACACCATCTTGTCCATATAATTTTATTAACCTAATAGCAGCATTCCTGTCAGACATATAATCTATTTTTGAATGTTCTGCTGCATCCTTTTTTGGTAGAACTTTTGTCTTTATATCGTATTTCTTACACAATTTATAAAGTTTGTGCCTATCGTATGCCCTATCTGCATATAATGCTTTTATTTTGTGCTGAAAATTAACTTCTTCAAGCAAATCGCAAGCTCCATAGTGGTCAGAGTAGACGCCATTACTGTATCTTGCAGCTATAGCTTTTTTACTATTCACACTTAACATAACATGTAACTTTCTTACTTGCTCGTAGCTTCGGTACTTTCTATCTGCACTGTTTTCCTTACTGTGGCCAGGAGTGTTACTGTAAATGCTGATACTTGTGCTATCTATGATAATTTCAATATTTTCCATGTTGCTTTTATCAACCCTGCAATCATTTATCTTAATATTAAGTTTTTTAAACCTTCTTGATGCTTGTGAATAGCTGATAACTGCCAAATTTTTTCCTATTTGTTGCAGATATCCTTTTATAAACCCCACCGTTTGTCTTAACCCAATTCTAAAAAGATTGACAATTATATGCACCAAAATTACGACTTTATCACTGTAAATATAGTTGCCGCCCTGCATTTTTGGACTATTTTCATACCAATTTTCGATAGCTTCATCGATGTAACGAAAAATATTTCCCCTTTTTTCAAGGAATTTGTTATATTCGTTTTGGTTACTGACTTTCATTTTCTGTGGCATATTTTTTCTTCAACAGTTAAATGGTTATTTATAATGAATTTTGTCAGTAGCCACCAGATTTTTTCGGTTGCTATGCAACAAAGCCCGCTGGAATCCAGCCTTTTCATAATCATCAAAATGTTGTATTTTAACATAAAACGGCTACTTTTATGCTTCCCAACTTAATAAAATTCCTGGATCCAAGTAGTCAAGGCACTGGGATGACACCTTCCCTAGTGGAGAAATCACAATGTTCATACGTTTGTGCGCATAACGCTAGGATTTTTCTATAGTTTAAAAACAAAAAAAGGATGTTACTCATTGAGTAACATCCTTTTGAAGAAGGTGAGTAGCTTTGTTTATAACTACTATGCTTTCACATTTGTAGCTCCTTGTATAGTTGCAAGCTGTGGATGAACGTCAGCTTCAACAGCCATTTGCGTAGAAGGCTGTTCCACCATTTTGCCCAGATAACCTGTTTTTTTCAGTTCTGCACGAGCTTTACTTAAGTCTTCTGGAGAAGGACTTTTTGGCGTAGAAGAACCAGATGAACCTCTGCCACTATCATGGAAATCACTGGAAGTAAAATCCCTTTTCTGTTTTACCGGTTCAGATTTTAGTCTCTCCAACCTTCTCTTAAGCCCTTCGCCGTCAACCCCTTGTGAAAAACGATTTCCTATTGGCGTAGACACACCAGAAGCATTAGGTGTACAATATTCACTTGGCGTAGACATACCAGAAGCATTAGGTGTACAATATTCACTTGGCGTAGAAGAACCAGAATCCATGCCACTATCAATAGAAGGGCTTCCAGGTACCTTCGGTGTAAAAGTAGGAGGCTCTTGTTGTTCCTTATCTCCTCCACTAGTTCGAGCAGAAAGCGCGTGGTGTTTCACCCGCTGATCAACAAACTTTGACCATTCATCCTCTAAAGTTGGACTTTCAGGCACCTTTGGTGAAGCAATTGGAGTAAGCTTAGGAGTTAAGCGACTAGATGAATTGCTTCTAAGATGAGCAGGATCTACTGTTGCAGTTTTGTCAAGCACCCCAAGATCAGAACTAAAAGGTTCGTGAAGTTGTTTTTCTACGTTACTCCCTCCAAATTGTATAGAACCTCTGAGTGTCCCATACTTTCCAGCTACTTTATTAAGGTTCTCTATAGAGTTAGAAAGTTTATGCTCTGTTTTGCGCTCTTTAACAATCCTCTTAATTTCATCGTGATGCTCAAAGAAAATGGTAGAAAGAAAATAAGTATCTTTAGGTAATGACTGTTTCGTTAGCAAATCATGTAACTTCTCAGCATTTAAACCCTTAATAAAATTTATCTGCTTATCCCATTCAGGTGCATATTTCTCCGAATCTGTTCCTTGCGCATGGTCTTTTTTCGATTCGATCTGTAACACTATGTCTTTTAGTATCTTTTCAAGTAACTTATCTTTGTTTGCTATTTCTTTATTGTTAAAAATACCCATTAATTGCTCTTTAATACTAACAATTTTGTCCTTCGCATCACCTGAAAGCAATTGACTATTCAACATTGCATCTGAGTAGTTAGTTTGACTAGATAAGCGATCTAACGATTGTGATACATTGTGCACTACATGACTTGTACTACTTTTTATCTTATCTTTAGCACGCACAGCACCATCTCTAATTTTTCCTGCAGCGTATGTTGACGCGTCCTTAACTTTCTCGGCAGTATATTTCGCCCCATCAACTGTTTTTTCTGCTGACCATTTGAGCCCTTTGAATGTGTATTCAACTGCTTTATAAGCAAAAAATAGAGTTAGGGCAACTATTGCACCTGTTGCAGCAACCGGTAAAGCAACTGCCACAAATGGAAGTAATGCACCAACCATCACACCTACTGCACCTACTGCAATCATTTGCTCTTTTGCAGACCAATTAGAGAAATTTTTTATATCTTTTAGTTTATCCTGCACAGTTTCCATGAAAGGAGAATTTTTTTTAACAGGACTTGAATTTGTTTGTTTACTGGCTAACATTTTAAACCTCACTATTAATTAAATATATTCATATTGTACACCCTCGATTCTTAAGTTAGTATTAATTTGCCTGTTAATGTTCATTTGTCTTTGAATAATTCTGCTTGACGTGTTTTTTGGAAGCGTAGAAAATTAGGTCAAGAAGCCGGAGTATTTATGAGGTGCATAAAAAGGGCACTCATCTTTTTGGCTGTTATAACTTTAATAATAATAGCTTTACTATTTAGGTATAATTCCCATTTTCACGAAGACGTAGTGCACTTAAAGAGTGACAACAAAGAATTCAAAAAAAAGCCAGAAAATTCTATAGAGTCGACCATACTACATAGAGAAAAGGAAGTGTACGATCATGTTTTCCATCCTGATGATTAATTTGTAAATAAAATAGCAATTTATGTTTGCATTTTCTTATTAAAGAAGTAATATTAGCGTATTAATTATAGAATCAATCGTTATGTTTGATGAGAATAATCCTTGGAATCTGGGAAAGAAACCGGTAGGGAGCAAAACTCCTAATAATGAAGATATTTTAAGTAAAGCTGTATCTGATGTAAGATTCTTTCTTAATGGATTAACCAGAAACAGGGGCAAAAAACCTTATTTCATCATTTTCATTATTTTACTGTTCTATGCTTGCACTGGCTTTTATATTGTCCATCCTAGTGAGGAAAGTATAGAACTTACCTTTGGTAAATATTCTAATACAGAAACACCTGGTTTGCGTTATCACTTCCCCTACCCTATTGGCAAGGTTTTTAAAGTGAATGTTAAGGAAGTAAATCGTGAAGAAATTGGGGTAAGTAATTCTTATGGGCGAGACACAGATCGCGGTGAAGGTGTGATGCTAACTGGGGATGAAAATATAGTCAACGTTAACTTCGAGGTTCAGTGGCGCGTTAGAGATGCTAAGGACTATTTATTCAAAGTGCGGGATTACAAACCCGGTTTCAGTGTTAAAAATGCTGCTGAAAGTGCCATGAGAGAAATAATAGGTAAAAACACGATCTCTTTTGCACTTGGTCAAGGCAGACCAGAAATTTCTAGAGATACTAGAATTCTATTGCAGCAGATTCTTGATGGATACCAAATGGGCATAGAGATTTTATCTGTTCAAATGAAAAAAATTGATCCACCAGAAAAAGTAATCAGTTCGTTTAGAGATGTACAAAGTGCTCGTGCAGACAAAGAGCGTACTATAAACGAAGCATACGCTTATAATAATGATATTATACCTCGAGCAAAGGGTGAAGCGATAAAGATAAAATTAGATGCAGAGGCATATGAGAATGAAGTAATAAATGAAGCAAAAGGTAATGCAAATCGCTTTTTATCTCTTTATGAGGAATATAGACAGAATCCTTCTCTCGTTAAGAATCGTATTTATCTTGAAACTATGGAAAATATTTTCAGTAAGGTAGACAAAGTTGTTGTAACTGATGATCTGAAAGGTATGTTTTCTTATTTACCTCTTACAAATTTAGGGAAATAACCATGAGTAGTAATATTAAAATTGTTTTTGTTTCTGTATTTGTTGTTTTATTGATTGTTTTATTTAATTCAATATTTGTTGTGCAAGAAACAAAGCAAGCGATAGTTATACAACTCGGTAAAGTTGTAAGAGATGTTAGGGAAAGTGGCTTATATTTTAAGTTACCATTCATAAACAGTGTAGAGTTTCTTGATAAAAGAGTTTTAGATTTAAGTCCTGATAAGATCCCAAGGGAAGTGATAACAGCGGATCAAAAACGTATTATAGTAGATGCGTATGCAAAATATAAAATAACAAATCCTGTTACTTTTTACCAGGCTGTGAGGAATGAATCAGGGCTGGTTAGAAGATTGTATCCGGTTATAGAAGCACACATAAGAGAAAATATAGGCAGATTTTCGTTGATTAGTTTGTTGAACGAAAAAAGATCAGAGGTTATGCAATTGATTCAGCGTGGAGTTTATTCTGAAGCTGAAAAATTTGGCATAGAAATAATAGACGTAAGAATTAAGAGAGCAGATTTACCAGAAGAAAATAGTTCTGCAATATTTCGCCGTATGCAAACTGAAAGGGAAAAAGAAGCAAAAGAAATTAGAGCAGAAGGAGAGCAAGCTGGGCAGGAAGTTAGATCAAAAGCTGATAAATTAAAAAGGGAAATTATCTCCAGTGCAGTAAAAGAATCATATGAAATAAGGGGCCGTGGTTATGCTGAAGCAACTAGAATTTATAATGAGGCATTTAAGGTTGATGAAGAGTTTTTTAACTTTTATCGCTCTATGAGCGCTTACAGTAAATCATTTGCCGAAAATAATACTAAATTTGTACTTTCACCAAACAATAACTTTTTAGATATTTTAAACAAAGGATGGAAATAATTTATGAAAAGTAAGGCATTTATTTTATCTATATTTGCATATTTTCTAATTGCGTTTTCTTCATACGCTAATATGTTTGATTGGAATGCAAAAAAGGTCGTTGATGCTAGCACTACTGCATGTAACTGTAATCAAGGACTTGCCGATTTAGTGGAAGAACTCATTCCTGCGGTTGTAAATATTTCAAGCGAACAAATAATCAAACAAGAAAGTAACAATAGAACTAAAATCCCTTTTATGCCAAGAAATAATTTCTTTGATGATTTTAGAGAATTTTTTGAGCATTTTGATCAGTTTTTTATGGATAGGGGCCCTAGTGTTAACAGAGAGGTGGTGCTGCTTGGTTCTGGGTTTATTATAGATAAAGGTGGAACTATAGTAACCAATTATCACGTTATTAAAAACGCCCAAGATATCACAGTTACTATGAACGATAATACTTATTTCAAAGCAGAAGTTTTAGGCTATGATGCAAGAACTGATCTTGCTGTGCTTAAGGTTCATTCTAATAAAGATCTTCCTTTTGTTGCATTTGGTAATTCTGATACAGCAAGGGTTGGCGATACAGTTATTGCAATAGGTAACCCATTTGGTTTGGGTAGCTCTGTAAGCACAGGAATTATATCTGCAAGGTCCAGGGACATTAGTATCGGCACTATGAATGAATTTATTCAAACTGATGCTGCAATTAATAGAGGCAACTCTGGAGGGCCATTATTTGATTTAAATGGAAAAGTTATAGGCATTAACACCGCTATCTATTCCCCATCTGAGTCTGGCGGTAACGTGGGTATAGGCTTTGCTATACCATCTAATTTAGCTATGTCAATTATTGACACATTAAAAAGTGGCAAAAAAATAAAACATGGTTGGCTTGGTGTGCAAGTTCAGCCTATAACGAAAGAATTTGCTGAGTCTTTGGGTTTAAAAGATACAAAAGGTGCACTGGTTGCAAGTATAGTAAAGGATAGCCCTGCAGAAAAAGGTGGAATTAAGGTGGGTGACATATTATTAGAATTTGATGATAAAAAAATTGATAGAATGACACAACTGCCTCAAATGGTTTCAAGAACTGAACCTGGAAAAAAAGTACAAATTAAGTTACTTAGAAAGAGCAAAGAGGTCAATATTAAGGTTGTGATTGAAGAATCTGCAAATGATGGTCAAGGTAATAATCAAGAAGAAAATAAATCAACATCCGATTACATAACTGGTTTAACTGTTTCAAACCTGCCAAAAGAATCAAAAGAAAGTAATCCTACAAAAGGTGTGATAGTTATTAATGTAGATAGTAACAGTAATGCCACGCTGCGTGGTATTAAAAAAGGAGACATTATTATCCAATTAGATGGAACCGATATAGAAAATACTAATGATTTTCAAAAACAAGTTGATTCAGCAGTAAAGAAAAACGGTAAAGATTCAATAATGTTGCTCATTTACCGCAATGGAAATCAGTTTTTTACTTCAATAAAGTTAAAGAAATAGCACTTTTCGTAGGTTATTTACTAAATTCACAAAGCAGTAGCGTTTGCCATTATAGCTACTTCAATCTTATCAAATAAATCAAATCTACATTAGATTTATTGCATAACCATATATAAAAACCAAAGGATGTCATTCCAGTGTCAGCTACTTGTAAGAACATTTACTAAAATATACACATGAACAAAATCAACTTTTTAAAATTCATTGAACTGTGCTTTCAAACGGTGGTGCCGGGATGTGAGTATAATGATTATCAGTACATAAAAGTCATAGAAGACAGGCTGAAAGCAGCGAATGCTGGCGAAGTAAGGCGCATAATATTCAATATGCCTCCGCGTTCAATGAAGTCCATGTGCATAAGCGTTGCGTGGCCCGCATGGATACTGGGAAATCAGCCAACCGCAAGAATAATAGTTGCAAGTTATTCTCGGCTGCTCAGCGAAAAGCACTCGCTTGATACCAGGTGCATAATGCAATCTGATTGGTATAAAGAGCTGTTTCCAGAGGTAAAATTATCCAAAGACCAGAACACTAAATATAAATTCCAAACAGTGCAGAGAGGATTTAGAATCGCAACATCAGTTGGAGGGACGTTAACCGGTGAAGGTGGTGATTTTATTATTGTGGATGATCCGCTTAACCCTGCTCAAGCTTTGAGTGAAACGTTTAGAAAGCGTGTTACAAATTGGTTCGATCAGACTTTGGTAACGAGGCTCAACGATAGAAAAAAAGGAGTAATTGTGCTTGTTATGCACAGGCTGCACCTGGAAGACCTAACCGGGCACCTCTTATCCAAGCCAAAAAACATATGGCATCACATTTGTTTGCCAATGATTTCTGAAAAAGTGGAGATAATCAACTCAATTACGACACTAGAAAAAGGTTTATATTCAAGAGAAGAGAATGAGTTATTATATCCTCTGGAGGGAGGAAGAGAAGAAGTTGAGATGATAAAAGTTGAACTCGGGAGTTACGCTTTTGCTGCTCAATATCAACAAAACCCCCTGCCGCTTTCAAGCGGTATAATTAAACAAGAGTGGCTAAAGCGCTATAAAAATTTCCCTGATAATCCCTCACATGTAACGCAAAGCTGGGACACTGCAGTTTCAACAAACGATTCCAGCGACTTTAGCGCCTGCACCACCTGGGCAAAAATAGATAATAAATTCTATTTACTTGATGTATATCGAGCAAAGCTTGAGTATCCAAAGCTTAAAGAGCAAGTTCTGTCACTAGCTGCAAGATGGGCACCACATGCAATTTTGATCGAAGCAAAAACAAGTGGTCAGCAATTAACACAAGAGCTAAAGGCAAATAGCAATCTACCGATTATTGAAATAGTGCCACACAATGACAAACTCACTCGATTTTATCAAATTGTTCCAATTATAGAGTCTGGCAGGGTTTTTCTGCCGCATCAAGCAGTATGGCTCAGCGATTTCGAGTACGAAATTTTAATGTTCCCAGAAGCTCGCCACGATGATCAAGTGGACAGTACCGTGCAATATCTGCAATGGACAAGAAAAACTAACACCAGTGCTTTCAGGGTCAGAGACTTTGGTCCCAACCCTAATAAAACACTTGGGTGGCTGAGAGCAGTGAAATTAATAAACCTAACTACTTACCTATTTGATGAGAGGAACTACTCAAACTTAACGACTCCAGCCTTGAAAGTGGTGAAGAATCTCTTCTCAGAGATTTTTCTGGACTACCTCCATCTTCAGGCGATTGAACCTTACGTTTTCGCAGTGTTCCTCCAGTATTCTCCCCATCAGATTTAGGCGATGAATTACTGCTTCCGCTTCTCGAAGATTCACTTGAACTACCTTCAGATGATGAAGACTTACGGTTTAGCGGGTTTCTTTCAGTATTCTCACAATCCATAGACTCATAACCACTTGTTCCACTTGTTGTTGCCTCAGCTTTGGAGCTTACCTTTCCAGCATCAGTTACGAACCCGGAAGAGTAACCGCTGTCTTTATTATCTTCGGGCTTCCCCTGTCCAGCTTTTGATGTACCTCTAAACCGTCGTAATTGCTCTCTGAACAACAATTTTACTTCACAAATATCATAACTACGGTTAAGCACGTATTCATCTTCTTCTTCGTCAAATGCAATTGGAATTGTTTTCATTGCCTCTTCATCAGGAAAACAATTCTCACATGCTCCTTCAAGAGAACAGCCCTTAGATTTCTGGCGATCTACCCATTCGTCCTTTTCACGTTTCTCTACCTTTTTGACGGCACTAATGTCAATAGCATCTACGTTTTCCTCAAACTCCCGACTAAAAAGGATTTTTAAGTTAGATAAAGCACCACTACTTATATTAGCAACAACTGTTTTTCCTTGTTTTTCTTCATAATTAAGTTTAAATGGAAACTCATCTAGATCATAGACTTTTCTTGCTTCTTCCTCAGTTTCACAATACTTTTCTATTATATAATCTCTTACCGCCTGTAAATATTTCTCTCTATCAACATCCTCATGGAGAAAACTAACAATCTTCCCATTTTTTACAATAAAGTTAGTATGAGGAGGATCCAAAGCATAATTATTTAAGTTAAACCAATAAAGCAATGCTTTAAACAACTCTTGTTCTTCCTTTGAAAGTGATGAATCACTTACAATTTTTTCATAAGCCTCTTCAAAATCCTCACAAATCTTTTTACAATCCTCCTTTAAATTACTGCTTTGTGATGACCAATAGCCTATTGGCTGACTAGTCCATGCTGATCCACTTTTATTAGCACCTTTCCATGATGAAGGTCTACTCTGTGGCAATGACCATAATCCTGCACTTGGAGCCGGTAATGACCAACGGTCCATTGGCTGAGTCCAAGCAATAGTACTTGCTCGCACATTTTGAGCAGCACCTACAGATTGCAATGATGAAGATGGCCCTTGAACAACACAACTAACTGCAATAGAATTCAGCTGCGGCGATGGCGGGAATTCTCTACTCATTCCAGGAACATCTACTTGATCTACCGACACCAAGCCGCTATGCGCTCCAATAAACCCTCGCCTGGGAGGCCCCTCTAATTCTTTACTCTGACTCCCCGTGGGAGACTCCTGTTTCGATGATGATGATCCAGTTAAGCTAGAACTTGGACCATTAGGCACTTTCACTGGCGACTGTGCAGGCAACAATACTCGCTCAGGGTCAATGGCCAGTTCATGGTCTTTGTTGATTACAGAGCTTTCCATGATTTTATTCAGCACACAATAAGAAATGTCTTTGTCATAAAAGTCTATTCCATATACTCCTCCATTACCAAATACTGGCAGGTGTTTTGGTGAAGTATAATCTTGAACATTACGCAACACACCCATACCAAATGCTCTATTAACATAGCTCACTTCTTCCTTATTTAAAAGTCTACAATTTTCTTTGCCTTCAATACCAGAAGTAATTTGTATAATAGGTACAAGAACTGAATTCTCACCACTGCCTGTATAAGAAGTATGCAATATAGTATCAGCTGGTATGCCCATTCCACGAAGCAAAGCAATTATTGAAAATTTCAGATTCTCAACATTTTCATCTTCACTACTTGGGACCTCAAAATCACGACATTCCAAAGATGCTTTGTGTTTTATTATGTCCTTAATGAACTTAACATCATCAAAAATGCTTGCCTTTATATACACACGATTGTCCTTGATTTTCAAAAAATCACCAGTTTTTTTAGGACTGTTTTTATAATCTTTTACCTTTGATGAGAATGACTCTACAAAATAATCTTGTAACCTTTTATCATAGAAACGCATACAATATAGATAAGATTTCCTGTCAAAGCTTTCATCAGATGTATACTCTTCTACATATTCTAAACCAAAATCTCTTCCCATAGCACCTGTGACGTCTCTCGCAAGTCCATTAGCTAGCAAACATTTTAGATTAAGAACTATATCTTTATCTATTGGCACTGAAAACTTATATCCCTCCTTATCTTTAGTCAACTGACTTTCATTAAAGTTAAAAGGAAAAAACTTTGTATTAAAAGACATATTAGCACCACTTTCACTTCCACAAAATGTTTCTACTATGCTTTCCCTTATATTGTGCAAGTACTCCATGCATTGACCAACATCCACATTTTTATCAAATGAGATAACAATACGATCTTCCTTCTTAAAAAAAGTTTGACCTGTGCTTTGTACAGTAAAATTAGTAATAGCAACCTCATTATGACAAAGAATAATGTTAAATGCTCTTGCTAATTCTTGATTCACTATATTAGGCATAACCCCCCCTACTTAAATTATTATAAATAGACTTTCTACTAATTATGGCGTCGACTACTACCCTGACCACTAGACTGATTTTGCTTTCTTTCTTCCTCTTCACGTTTAATTCTTTCCCTAAAGTCATCAACTCTTCTTGGATCTACTTTACTTAGGTCAATCCTTCCTCCTCCAGGAGCATTACTGTCACCATATTTTCGTTTATTATCATTATTATTATGCACATTAACTCCTAATAAAAATATTATGCAATCAATATACTAAAAATAAATTATAGTGCAAGCACTTTTTTTTACATTTTTTAGTATAAATTTTATTCACTCTTTTTTTATAAAACTCAACTTTCAAGATTCCGCTAACACGTAGCGGAATGACGAACTGTCGACATCTGTCTATATGCCCCTGGATTCCAGTGGGCTTTGTTGCATAGCAACCGAAAAAATCTGGTGGCTACTGACAAAATTCATTATAAATAACCATTTAACTGTTGAAGAAAAAATATGCCACAGAAAATGAAAGTCAGTAACCAAAACGAATATAACAAATTCCTTGAAAAAAGGGGAAATATTTTTCGTTACATCGATGAAGCTATCGAAAATTGGTATGAAAATAGTCCAAAAATGCAGGGCGGCAACTATATTTACAGTGATAAAGTCGTAATTTTGGTGCATATAATTGTCAATCTTTTTAGAATTGGGTTAAGACAAACGGTGGGGTTTATAAAAGGATATCTGCAACAAATAGGAAAAAATTTGGCAGTTATCAGCTATTCACAAGCATCAAGAAGGTTTAAAAAACTTAATATTAAGATAAATGATTGCAGGGTTGATAAAAGCAACATGGAAAATATTGAAATTATCATAGATAGCACAAGTATCAGCATTTACAGTAACACTCCTGGCCACAGTAAGGAAAACAGTGCAGATAGAAAGTACCGAAGCTACGAGCAAGTAAGAAAGTTACATGTTATGTTAAGTGTGAATAGTAAAAAAGCTATAGCTGCAAGATACAGTAATGGCGTCTACTCTGACCACTATGGAGCTTGCGATTTGCTTGAAGAAGTTAATTTTCAGCACAAAATAAAAGCATTATATGCAGATAGGGCATACGATAGGCACAAACTTTATAAATTGTGTAAGAAATACGATATAAAGACAAAAGTTCTACCAAAAAAGGATGCAGCAGAACATTCAAAAATAGATTATATGTCTGACAGGAATGCTGCTATTAGGTTAATAAAATTATATGGACAAGATGGTGTAAAAGAGTGGAAAAAGGAAGCAATTTATGGAAAGAGATCTTACATAGAAGGATTTTTCTCAAGGTTGAGGCAAGTATTTGGATTTAGCTTTAGGAATAAATCTGAAGTAAATCGTGAAAAAGAATTACTAATTAAGTGCTATTTGCTCAACAAATTCACTGATATTGGTATGGCTAAATTTGAAATCATTACATAAATTTGTCGTAAACCATCACTGCTTAAGGTGCTATGCAACAAAGCCATTCCAGTGTCAAGCACTGGAATGACAAGTCATTGGCAACCCTAAGTTCCCTACGTCATACCGCGATTCATTCGCGGTATCTCAAGCATAGATTCCGCTAACACGTAGCGGAATGACGAACTGTCGACACCTATCTATATGCCCCTGGATTCCAGTGGGCTTTGTTGCATAGCACCTTAAGCAGTGATGGTTTACGACAAATTTATGTAATGATTTCAAATTTAGCCATACCAATATCAGTGAATTTGTTGAGCAAATAGCACTTAATTAGTAATTCTTTTTCACGATTTACTTCAGATTTATTCCTAAAGCTAAATCCAAATACTTGCTTCAACCTTGAGAAAAATCCTTCTATGTAAGATCTCTTTCCATAAATTGCTTCCTTTTTCCACTCTTTTACACCATCTTGTCCATATAATTTTATTAACCTAATAGCAGCATTCCTGTCAGACATATAATCTATTTTTGAATGTTCTGCTGCATCCTTTTTTGGTAGAACTTTTGTCTTTATATCGTATTTCTTACACAATTTATAAAGTTTGTGCCTATCGTATGCCCTATCTGCATATAATGCTTTTATTTTGTGCTGAAAATTAACTTCTTCAAGCAAATCGCAAGCTCCATAGTGGTCAGAGTAGACGCCATTACTGTATCTTGCAGCTATAGCTTTTTTACTATTCACACTTAACATAACATGTAACTTTCTTACTTGCTCGTAGCTTCGGTACTTTCTATCTGCACTGTTTTCCTTACTGTGGCCAGGAGTGTTACTGTAAATGCTGATACTTGTGCTATCTATGATAATTTCAATATTTTCCATGTTGCTTTTATCAACCCTGCAATCATTTATCTTAATATTAAGTTTTTTAAACCTTCTTGATGCTTGTGAATAGCTGATAACTGCCAAATTTTTTCCTATTTGTTGCAGATATCCTTTTATAAACCCCACCGTTTGTCTTAACCCAATTCTAAAAAGATTGACAATTATATGCACCAAAATTACGACTTTATCACTGTAAATATAGTTGCCGCCCTGCATTTTTGGACTATTTTCATACCAATTTTCGATAGCTTCATCGATGTAACGAAAAATATTTCCCCTTTTTTCAAGGAATTTGTTATATTCGTTTTGGTTACTGACTTTCATTTTCTGTGGCATATTTTTTCTTCAACAGTTAAATGGTTATTTATAATGAATTTTGTCAGTAGCCACCAGATTTTTTCGGTTGCTATGCAACAAAGCCCACTGGAATCTAAGTTTTTATGCAAAGTTATTATATTTATATACTTGCAAATAGGTGCAATTTGGAATGATCTATATTGTGAAATTAAGAAATGAGATCCCAGTGTCTGGGCACTGGGATGACATGGGAAGGAAGCACTGGAATGACAGAAGAGAGCACTCGGATGACAGGGGAAGGAGGCACTGGAATGACAGAAGAGAGTGCTGGAATGACAGAAAAATCTAATCTATTTTCTCTTGATGAATAAACCTAAGTGGAGTATAGTAGAAATGCATTTACGTAGATTCTAATGAATAATTTAGTTTTGATTTATACAACTTTTTCAAGTTTTGAAGAGGCTAAAACTGTTTCTGAGGAATTGTTAAACGAGAAATTAATTGTATGTGTAAATATATTTCCTGAAGTGAATTCTCTGTATTTATGGGAAGGTAAAATTAGTAATAGTTGTGAAGTAGTAGCAATTATGAAGAGCAAAAATGATCAAGTTGATAAAATTGTAGAAAAAATCGAAGCAATGCATTCTTATGATCAGCCAGCTATTGCTGTGATGTCCATAGAAAAAGCAAATAAATCTTTTACTAATTGGGCTAATAGTGTTATTGATGTAAGTAGTATTGGGGTGTAGCCAAGTGGTAAGGCAGCGGTTTTTGATACCGCCACGCGAAGGTTCGAATCCTTCCACCCCAGCCATATTGAAGTGGGTGTGAAATGATATCACTTTTCTATAAATTAAGATTATTGAATTATATATTAGGTAGTCTAAAAGATATAATTGTGAAACTGTTTCTCTTCACAATGTATCTTTACACATCCAGCATTGTGCTCATGTTTCTCAGCAATGGTTTTTGGTATGCTGTAGAATTTGGCTCTTTCAAAAATGCGTTTTACCATTTATTTCAATATTGCAAGTGGTATTATGAAAATAGGGAAGACCTCGGTTACGGAATTTCTATTCGAATATTAGTAGCATTCCTTACTCCGCATTTTCTCTATAAGTTGTTCCTTAGCACAGGCTGGAAGTCTTTTTTAAAGGAAAAGATAGTGCAGATACTCAGCACAAGAAGAAAAAAGGGTAGTGAGTTCAGTAACAGTAGTAAACCAAGTGGCAGTAGTTATAGTGATAAGAATAATTACAGCAATAACAGTGAGCATCACGCTCAAGATGCAAAGCGGAAAGTAAACATAATAAAGCAGCTATTAATCAAAGATATAGAGGCAACTATAGATAGGAGATTGAATGATATTTTTTTCGGTAAAAGGAGTAAACCTCATTAAAAAGGCTTTATCTAGTAAGGCTTTTTAAGATTGGCTGTATTTTGTTTTTTACGTATACCGGATCACAATCAGCCAATATACATGTGTGTGCAAAATCTTGACTAAAGTCCGATAACCAAGAAATCGCCTTACGTTTCTCTACCAAGCTTTCTGTTTTTTTACAGTGACTTGCTGCATCAATCATTGCCTGCGCTATTACTGATTTCCACAGCAAATAATACCTTTGTATATCATCTGACGTACTATTTGTTTCATAGTGGTTAAAAAATTCTTTAAAATTGAAATTGTTTGACATAATGATACCTCTTTGGATTGAAATTTGAAATGATTTGAGTTTATGTCGCCACAGCAGATCCCGCTAACAAGTAGCGGGATGACGATTGTCAGGGTGTCATCCCAGTGCCTCTCTATAATGTCATCCCAGTGCCTCTCTATAATGTCATCCCAGTGCTCCTATAATGTCATCCCAGTGCTCCTATAATGTCATCCGAGTAGCTGACACTGGGATCTCATTTCACTCTATAATAGCAGTGCTCCTTTCTTGTCATCCCAGTACTGATTAGCTATAAAATTTAAGAAATTTACCAAATAAAAAAAAGGCAAAAGAAGCCCCGTGGTGCGAGTTTTGACTCTATATTACTGTAAGTGGCGCTGTAATAATGTGCTAACGCTTAAAATAAGCGCGATTTGGCTGAATGTAGAAAAAATAAAAAAGACATGCAGCCGCTATAATTTTATGTAATCCGCCAATAAATACCTGAGTTTTTTACTGAATTTTGTCATTGAGCCTGCAGGTCAAAAACAAGTTTTGAGTCATAAATACCCTTATTGTCATAATAAGGGGGCTGGCGGAGTTTGTCAAGTAAGTTTTTTCGTTTCTATGTTGTCAGCTACTTGCATGACACCATTTGTTGTAAACTCACTTTTTCTTGATTTTTTGGTTTATCTTGTCTACCTATTTTGCCACTTTGCTAAACGGATACCTACTGAATAACAGTAAGATTTTTCAATCCTGTTCCACAGCAAATTTTAGTGCCATGTGAGTAGTTATAGTGCTGTTAACAATCAAAACGACAAAAATTAACATGGTGATTAGTAGTGTATAAATATTCAAGGACAAATTTTCAAATTGAGTTAGCATTTTAAAATACACAAAGGTTGGCATTATCATTGGCAAAACAAGAATTTGCGATACTCCTGATGCTAAGTTGTTTCGACCAATCATCAATGCATTTCCAGTAGCTGAAATATTAATGATTATCAGCGTATTAAATAATAAAGACACTCCAACTGCTATTGAGTGTTCAATACTATTGCCTAGAACTGCAAAGCTGAATATGGAAGAAACCACTGAAATCGGTAGCCCAAATAATAACCAGTGAGCGAAAATTTTATAAGCAACTATAAGCCTAGAAGAGAGTGGCTGTACAAAGATTTGCTCTAATATTCCATCATGATAATCAGATGTAAACAAATTATTTGTAGAGATCTGCAAAACAAATGTAGCACATATCCATGTTAATGTTAACATAACTTCTTGTTTATTGTTGTTTTCAAGTGTAAATGAAGATAAACTTAACATTATAATAAAAATACATACTATATAGGTAAGGTTCTTACCATCTATTACTAATTTTTTTACTAAGTCGATCATACTAGGCTTTTAAATGTTTATTATAAATTATAGTGTTTACTTTGAGGGTAGTATAATTTTTTGTTCATAAGTTATATAGGTTTTATTATTTTTTTGATAATGCAATTATGGAAAAGTTACCGAAAATAAAGTCACCAGAGGATTATACTCCTTCAGAAGATGAAGAATATATGAGCGTAAAACAACTGGAATACTTCAGCTTAAAGTTACAATCAATACTCGCTGAGTTGGAGAAACAAGAACTAGAAGATAATAGTATTGATACATACTATTCTGATGGAGATAGTGGAAATGAGGAATTAATCAAGCGCCGAAAAGATAGAAAAGAAAAGATTAAGGAGGCGTTAGAAAAAATAAAATTAGGCACTTATGGTTACTGCGATGGAACAGGAGAAGAAATAGGAGTCGAAAGACTTAAAGCTAATCCGCTTGCTATATATTGTATTGAAGAGCAAGAGAGAGTAGAAAAAGAAAAGAACGTGTACAACATTAACGATTAATTTACACATAAGTGGTGAGCCATTGGGCTTCAAGAGGAGCAAGAGGCTGATCAGGACTGAAGTATGTTATGCTATAAAGAAAGTGGAAAATTGGACATTCTCAACTCGACTCCTGCAGATTAAAAATTAAGTTGAATTAAAAATTGGGTTTGACGCAGTTTTTTCCCATAGTTTAAAAAATTAAAAATTTAACGATTAGAATTATAATTACAAACCACAGTAAAAAATAGACTTTTCCATTTGATTTATTTTTAACTTGGATGTTTTCTAATTTTTTATCAGCTATTAGGTTTAATTTTTCTATAAGGCTAAATATCCCTTGGATTGTTTTTACAGGATAAGAATTTCTAATTTTTTCCCTATACCCTATTTTACTTTCATGTTGACTGCTTATCCACGCTTCAACTACTTTCCACATATTGATTTCTGGGTAGATCTTTCTACATGTCCCTTCCAGTAAAATCATAGTTTTCTGCAGCAATAACAATTGTGTTTGAACTTTCATATCAAAATCACCAGTTATTTTTAATAGCTGAGCAAGTAAACTAGCAAATGAAATCTTCTGTATAGGCTGCCCAATAATGGGTTCACCTATTGCCCTGCAAGCTGTGACAAAATTTCTATGCTGTGATGAAACGTAACCAGCTTTAAAGTGCATTTTTGCAACGTGGTCATAATCCCGATTTAAAAAGCCTTTGAGTATCTCTATAACGTAATAGCATGTCTCACGATCTATTCTACCCATGATTCCACAATCCAGGGCAATAATATTGTTATTACTATCAACCATTAGATTTCCAGGATGCATATCAGCATGAAAAAAACAATCCCTGTATACCTGACTACAAAACGATTCTATAAGATTGATAGCTATTTGCTTACGATTATTCAGTTTTTCAACTTCGTATATTGGTGTTGCTTCTATCCATTCTAATGTTAAAACCTTTTTTGCAGTTCTATTCCAATCTATTTCAGGTACATAAAAACCTCTGTCATTTTTTGTGTTTTCCTTTAGTTCTGAAGAGTGAGCAGCTTCAAAACGTAGATCTAACTCTAATCGGCAAATTTCAGCAAAAGTTTTGACTAATTCAATTGGCCTCAGCCTTTTTGATTGTTCGCTAAATTTTTCTGCAATTTCTGCGAGCCAAGAAAGCATTTTTATATCCCTTGAGAATGTTTTCTCAATATTTGGCCTTAAAACCTTCACAGCAACTTCCTTACCCTCAGTTGTAACCGCTCTATGCACCTGAGAAATCGATGCTGCTGCAATTGGCTTTTCAGAAAAGCTTGAAAAAATGTCGCTCAATTTACAATTAAACTCACTTTCTATAGTTTTAACTGCTATTTTATGTGAAAATGATGGCAATCTATCACATATCAATAACAAGTTATTTGTTATATCCTCATTTAAAACATCAGTACGTGATGAGATAGACTGCCCAAACTTAATGAACACCGGACCTAATTTTTCAAGAGCACACTTTAGCTTATGGCCTTGTATTTTATTTATTGATTTCTTTGATGGTGGAAGTAAATAAGGTAATATATTGTAACGTGTCAGCACTGTAGTTATGTGCAGAAGACGCAAAATATTTTGAATCATTTTGCTGCGTAACTGCTAAATATTTCATTTAGGGTTCTATTTTTCATAATCTCATCAGGCTTGCCTTGGCAATAGATAGTATTATTTATACAAATTACGTAATCTGAGGATGGTAGAGCAGAGTTAAGATCATGAGAAGTCATAAGAATCGATACCAATCGTTTTTTTGCTATTTTATTTATAATATCATAAAATTTAGCCCGCGCGTTAATATCCATTGCACTGACTGGTTCATCTAGAATGATCAAGTCAGGCTCTGCAATTAAACAACGTGCAAGCAGTAGTAGTTGTGTTTGCCCTGCAGAAATTTCTAACACTTGATTCTTCAAAATGTTACCGATACCAACCAACTCTATCGCTTCTGTAATAATGGATTGATTTTTCTTTAGTCTTTTCAAGGAGCTATTTAAAAGGAAATATTCAACTGTTATTGGCATCAAATTACTAATACTAAAATTTTGCGGCATATAGCCAATTTTTATGTTGTCAGCAAATACGATACTACCGGTACAGCTTTTATTTATGCCAGCAATTGCTTTCACTAAAGAGGTTTTACCTCCACCATTTGGACCAAGTATTGTAATTACGTCTCCTCTTTCCATGAACATATTGATATTGTCAAGGATTCTTTTACCATCATATGTGAGAGCAAGATTTTCTATTTTTAGAACACGATTATTGACATTATTTAACTTTTTGGCAAAATTTAACTTCTTCTCAACGTTTATATGAGACATTTACTGCCTTTTTTTCTATTACTTTCATTTACACTATACTATAATATTGCCTTTTCATCCAATTTAAAAGTTGTAGCTACAATCAAACCTATCCACTCACTTGTAGCTTCTGTGACAGAAGGAATTTTAGAACCGGAATTGCTTGGCTATGCAACATCTGCGCATAATTATATATTAAAGCCGTCTGATGCGAGTAATTTGGAATCAAGTGATGTCATATTTTACACTGACGATAACTTAGAGACGTTTGTTCAAACTTTCGCCAAAAATAATAAAGAACTAGTGCAATTGTCAAAGGTAATCAACCTACTTCCTGCTCGGCCACATTCATTTTCTAGAAAAATTACCAATACTCAAGATGAAAAAGACCTACACATTTGGCTGAGTCCCGAAAATGCAAAGAGCATGGTACTTTTTATAAGTGCAACATTGTCTAACATAGATAAAGAAAATTTCCATCGATACAACTCTAATGCAACAAAAGCCATAAAAAAAATAGACCAAGAAGTAAAAGAAATCGTGAAAAAACTGAATGATTTTAAAAATCAAAAATACATCGTCACTCACGATGCTTATCAATATTTTGAAAAATATTTTGGTTTAAATCACCCAAGCGCCATTCTTTCTATAGAAGAGGATTCGTACATAGGTATGAAGAGTTTAATGAAGCTAAAAAAGATAATGAAGGAAGAAAACGTTAAATGTATATTTGCTCATTCACAAGAAGATAGCATAAAGCCTAATGCTCTTTCTAATGACGCAAAAATGGTAGTTCTTGATCCTATTGGATCAGACATAGAGCCTGGAAAAGATGCATATCTAGCTATAATCAATAGCATTGCACAAAATTTCAAATCTTGTTTTGTTGAGTAACAAGTTCTTTTTAAAATGCCTCTGACTTACTGTTTTATTGTTCTGCATTTAAATCACCATTTGCCCTTTACATATTATACAGGTTTAGAATTATGCTTTATTCTTACGTTTATGTCTTGGTCCAATACAATCAATAAGTTAAGCAAGTATTCTAAGGAAAACCCTTCGATTTTTGACCTATTGATTTGAGATACTTTAGGTTGATCAATCTTTAGAGCGCTTGCTGCTTTTTTCTGTGTTTTGTACCTCTTACTTATTAATTGTGCAATGACCTTTATTAATTTCAGTTTTGCATCTTTTACATCCCCCAACTCTACTATTATAGAATAACTTAATTGTAAATTTTGCATAATAATAAAATTCCTTATAAAAAAACTACTTTAATTTTTCTTCTTTAAATAATACGTGCCTTCTGACTACTGGGTCGTACTTCCTAAACTCCAGTTTTCTGGTGAGCTTTTTTGGATTACGCTTTTTTACATAAAAATAGCCAGTTGATTTTTCTTCACCAGTTTTTGTTATCTTGATTGCAGTGCTGACTAACTTAACGAGCAAAGAAGCATTTTTTTTCGCCATACTTATAATGATATAATAAATTCTATGCGAGTTTATTACGCAAAACACTAAAAGTCAACCGAATAATGCAGATCGTAAAATTCTTGACAATCAACAGTGCATTAAGTAGCATGAAGTTAACTTCAGAATGAAAAGCAAACGGTAAATAAGTGGCAAATAGTGGCAAAAGGTTATTATTGATAGAAAATTCTGCCTGTTCTAATGAGGTAAGAGTTGCCTTATCAGTTAATAATAAGGTTGTAGAATTTGAACAAGAATTCAAGGAAAAAAAACAATTAAGAGGTAATATATACGTTGCTTATGTAAAGCGTATAGAGCCTTCTTTGCAAGCCGTATTTATTGAATATGGAAAAAACAAGCAAGGTTTTTTATCTTTTTCCGAGATATCTCTAGATTACTTCAATATTCCAGAAAAAGAAAAGGAAATTATCTTTGAGGGCTACTCAAATGACGATTGTACAGAAGAAGCTTCAGCAAATGTTTCTTCAGATTCTGCAGCTAGTAAGAATGTCAACGAGTTAGGTAGTGGTTTTGTAAGAGAGGTACCTTTATATAAAAAATACAAATTACAAGATGTTATTTCAGTAAATCAAAAAGTATTGGTCCAGCTAACTAAAGAGGAACGAGGCAATAAAGGAGCTTCATTTACAACATACATAACTTTAGTGGGTAGATACTGTGTTTTCATGCCAAATTCCATGAGTAAAGGTGGAGTGTCTCGCAGAATTGAAGATGCTAATGTCAGAAAGCAGTTAAAGGATATACTGAGTTCAATAAACTTGCCAAAAAGATCAGGTTTAATAGTAAGAACTGTTGGTTCAGGAAAAGATAAGAAAGAAATTGAGCAGGATTACAATTACTTATCCTCATTATGGCAGAGCATTCAAAAAAATGCCTTCTCTGTAAATGCTCCATCATTAATTTACAACGAAGCAGATGTAATTATGAGATCTGTTCGTGATTTTTGTAGCGATGGTATAGAAGTCATAGTATCTGGGAAGGAAGCTTTTGAAGCAGTGAGACAATATACTAAAAATGCATTAAAAGGTAGTAAGTTGCGTTACAGATTGTATAGAGGTTCTATCCCAATCTTTACTTACTATGGAATCGAAGATCAAATTTCTGAGTTATATAGCAATAGGGTAGAGTTGCCATCTGGTGGGTCTTTGGTAATAACTTTAACTGAGGCGTTTGTTTCAATAGACGTAAATTCAGGAAAGATGACAGGAGAAGATAGCATAGAAGAAACAGCTTATAGAACCAATATGGAAGCAGTACCTGAAATATCAAGACAGGTGAATCTTAGGGGCCTATCAGGATTAATAGTAGTCGATTTTATTGACATGTTGAAATATCAGTATTGCAGAGCTGTTGAGTCTGCTATAAAGCAAGCGTTTAAAGACGATAAAGCTAAAGTTCAATTTAGCTACATAAATGACTTTGGTTTAATGGTATTTTCAAGACAAAGAATTAAACCAAACATACAAGAAATTAATACTACAGAGTGTTTACACTGCAAGGGTATTGGAAGAGTAAAATCGAACGAAGTAATTGTTGCATCGATACTAAGGGATTTACAACACATTGCTCATAGGAACCAAAATAAGTCTTTTGATTTAGTAGCGCATAGTGCGGTTATAGCGCATATTTTTAATAATAAAAGGAATACAGTTTCTACAATCGAAAAAGAGTTTAATATTACATTGAACATTAGTATTGATAACAGTTTAGATGTAAATACATTTGTTTTAAAACAAGGAGATGATGTTAATTCAAACGGTTATAAGCCATTACAGAACTCTGGATACCAAATTGAGGATAGCAGCAATGAAGAAGTTGATAATTCAAATAAACTACGAGGCAATTTTTGGCTGACTAAATGGCTTTCGCGCTTTTTAAGTTCTAATAACTAATTAGAAACCCTAAATTGGGCTTGTAATTAATAAGTCCTATACTTATATATTCTTATATCAGATAATATTTACAATGGGGTACTCATTATGGGAAGAGCAATAGGCATAGATCTCGGAACAACAAATTCTTGTGTTGCAATAATGCAGGGCAAGGATACAAAGGTAATAGAAAATAAAGAAGGGGCAAGAACTACTCCATCTATAGTTGCATTTACTTCGTCAGGAGAAAGGTTGATTGGCGCTCCTGCAAAAAGACAAGCAACCACCAATGCAAGTAATACTTTTTTTGCTACTAAGAGATTAATAGGCCGTCAATACGGTGATTCTGAAATGAAAAATCTAAACGTGCCGTATAAAGTGTTTGCAGCAAAAAATGGTGACGCATGGGTTAAAACCACTGATAATAAAGAATACTCTCCTAGTCAAATTGGTGCATTCATACTACAAAGCATGAAAGAAGCAGCAGAAGCTTATCTTGGAGAGGAAGTAAAAGATGCTGTGATAACAGTGCCAGCATACTTCAACGACTCTCAACGTCAAGCGACAAAAGATGCAGGAAAAATCGCCGGATTAAATGTGCTCAGAATAGTAAATGAACCGACTGCTGCAGCGCTTGCTTATGGTCTTGATAAGAAACATGGGCACACAATAGTGGTATATGACCTTGGTGGTGGTACATTTGATGTCTCAATACTTGAAATAGGTGAAGGGGTTTTTGAAGTAAAGGCTACAAATGGTGACACTCATCTTGGAGGTGAAGACTTTGATAACGCAATAGTGAGTTATTTACTAGATGAATTCAAGAAAAGTAATGGCATTGATTTGAAAAATGATCCAATGGCTATGCAAAGAATCAAAGAAGCTGCTGAAAAAGCGAAAATTGAATTATCAAGTGCAATGGAAACGGAAATAAATCTACCGTTTATTACAGCTGATGCAAGTGGTCCAAAACACTTAAATATGAAATTAACGAGAGCAAAACTTGAAAGCTTAGTGAATGATTTAATCGAAAGAACTATGGCTCCTTGTAAAAAAGCTCTTGAGGATGCTGGTTTGTCTGCTAGTCAAATTGGCGAAGTGGTTCTCGTTGGTGGCATGACTCGTATGCCAAAAGTCATAGAGAAAGTTAAAGAATTCTTTGGCAAAGATCCACATAGAGGAGTAAATCCTGATGAAGTTGTAGCAATTGGAGCTGCAATACAGGCGGGAATCATTCAAGGTGATGTAAGAGATGTGTTACTACTTGACGTGACTCCACTTTCTCTTGGTATTGAGACTCTAGGAGGAGTATTCACTCCACTTATTGAACGTAATACTACTATTCCTACTAAAAAATCTCAGGTGTTTTCAACTGCAGAAGATAACCAAACAGCCGTTACAATTAAGGTACATCAAGGTGAAAGAAAATTGGCGGTTGATAACAAGCTACTTGGTCAGTTTAGTTTGGAAGGGATACCTCCTGCTCCTCGTGGAGTTCCTCAGATCGAAGTAACATTTGACATAGATGCAAATGGAATAGCACACGTTTCTGCAAAAGATAAAGCTACTGGAAAAGAGCAAAAAATACGCATTCAATCTTCAGGTGGTCTATCTGATGATGAAATAAATCGCATGGTAAAAGAAGCTGAAGAAAAAGCGCAAGAAGATGAAAAGCGCAAAAAGTTTATTGAAGTGAAGAATCAAGCGGATAGTTTAGTTCATTCTACAGAAAAGTCTCTGACAGAGTATGGTGATAAAGTTTCACCAGAAGATAAATCTGCTATTGAAAATGCAGTTAACGAATTAAAAGAAGTTAGTAAATCTGATAACATTGATGACGCTGATTCAATCCAGCAGAAAGTTACTAATCTTTCTCAATTATCTATGAAACTTGGAGAAGCTATGTATAATGCCTCACAACAAAATAGTGCTGGAAATGGCTTTTCATCAGAAGGGAATCCAAATGATAAAGAAGAAAAAGTAGTAGATTCTGATTATCAAGACATAGATAATAAGGAAGAGAATAAATAAGGGTGTATTGTTATATCACTTTTCCTGTCATCCCAGTGTCAGCTACTTGGATGACAAGAGGAGCATGTTGTTGCTTAAAGAAACCATTATGGATATTATTAAAACAATAGAAGAAAAGATACGCGATTCGATAGATGTAATTGATATCAACATTGTCGATGAATCAGCAAAGCATGCTGATCATTATTTTGCTTCATCTTCAACATTACCTTCGCACATTAAATTGATATTAATATCTGACGGCTTTATTGGAATGAGCATTCTAAAAAGACATAAGTTGATTTATGAGTTATTGAAGGGTGAGATAGAGCTAATACATGCAATTTCTCTTCACTTGTATACGCAAAACGAGTACAATTTAAAAAATAAATAATAAAAATGTGAAGGAAGAGTCTATATTAGTTAAAGCAGGAAGAAAATTTAATGACTATAAAGGTTCTATGAACCCGCCAGTTTATCATTCTTCTACCATATTATTTCCTACTTACAAGGACTACTTAAATGCAGCAAATGGAGAAAGTATATACGATGTAATCAACGATGGTGTTGCAAGGGATTATAGCTACAGTAATGTTGGTACTCCTACTGTCCATTATCTTTCAAATGCACTGGCTGAAATTGAAGGGAGTGGACAAGCGCTTATTTATCCTTCCGGACTATTTGCACTTACTTTTGCTATTTTGACTTTCACTAAAGCAGGCTCGCACGTTTTAATTCAAGATAATAGTTATTATAGGCTTAGGAGGTTTGCAGAAAATGAGCTACCAAAAAGAGGAACAGAAGTAACTTTTTATGATCCAACGCAGGATATAACTGATTTAATTCAGAGTAATACTTCATTGATAATGATCGAGACTCCTGGTTCTATAATGTTTGAGATTTCGAATATAGAGCATATAGTAAAAGTTGCTAAAGAACATGGAATCGTAACCGTTTGCGACAATTCATGGGCCACTCCTTTGTTATTTAAGCCGCTTGATTATGGAATTGATGTTGCACTATATTCAGTGACAAAGTATCTAGCCGGTCACTCAGATTTAGTTATGGGAGCTATTATTGCTGAAGGTGAAATTTTTAAATTGCTTTATGAGAGCTATAAAAATTATGGAGTAACCATTCAATCGCACGACTGCTACCTTGCACACAGGGGACTAAGAACACTGCACACACGTATGAAAAGGCACCAAAATACAGCAATGGAAGTGGCAAAGTGGCTAGAAGCACAGCAAAAAGTTAGAAAGGTTTTATATCCAGCACTTCCCTCCCATCCTCAACACGAATTATGGAAAAGTTACTTCAAAGGAGCAAGCGGCACATTCAGTATAGCACTGGATAGAGAATATTCATGTGAAGAACTAAGCTGCATGGTTGATCATATGAAAATTTTTAGTATTGGTGCTTCTTGGGGAGGGTGCGACAGTTTGATATTACCAGTAGATCGTAGATCTATGTCAAGATCTGTAATGAATTCAGATTGTGGTGGAAGTTTCGTGCGAATATTTTGTGGACTGGAAGATCCTGAAGATTTAATCTTTGACCTTAATGACGCACTAAAAAGGTTACCATGTTTAGACTTTCAAAACGATGAAGTAGGACATGAAACTGAGAGAATTACTGCATGATATTGTTGATGTTAACTTTGACGTTGAAATCAAGGGCGTTACATGTAATCCCAAGAGAGTCAAGGAAGGTTATCTTTTTGTTTGTGTGTCTGCGGTGTCATTCCAGCGCGTGACGCTGGAATCTAGAAAACCAGCATGTATCCAGATTTTTCCTACTGAATCCCAGTATCACGCACACGACTGTGTAGACGTTGTCATACAAGGAACCAAAAAAGATGTCATCCCAGTGCTTGACTACTTGGATCCAGAAAATTTAATTGCAAATGAGCACACTAGGCAATTGTATAATAAAAACTGGATTCCAGTGTCACGCACTGGAATGACAGATACTTCGAGCTTTGCAGTGCTTGAACACCCAAATCCTCAAGAAATATACAGCGAAATAGTCAGCAGGTTTTATCAATTCAAACAGCCCAAATATGTTGCTGCTGTAACGGGTACGAATGGTAAAACTTCAGTAGTAGAATTTTGCCGCCAGATCTGGCAAAACTCTGGCTATAATGCTGCGTCTATTGGAACACTTGGAACATGCATCAATAATGGTAGAAAAGGTAATAGCAACAGTCTTACCACTCCAGATGCAGATGACCTTTACGCAACATTGCGTGGTATAAATGTAGAACACTTAGTGTTAGAAGCATCAAGTCATGGGATTGATCAATATAGAATCCATGGATTAAAGTTGAGTGCTGCAGCTTTTACTAATTTCTCGCAAGATCATTTAGATTACCATAAAAATCTTGGTGAATATTTAGAAACTAAAAAAAGGTTATTTTACGAGGTATTACCAGAAGGAAAAACAGCGATTTTAAATGCGGATATAGATGAATACTACGCGTTGCTTAAGATAGCTGAAAAACGCAGCAACAAAATTATCACCTATGGAAAAACAGGCTCTGATATTACTTTATTGGAGCAAACACCAACCCCTAATGGTCAACACCTTACAATAAAAATTGGTGGTGAAATTTATGACATGTTTTTTCCAGTTTTAGGAAAATTTCAGGCATATAATCTGCTATGTGCAATGGGTATAGTTACCTCGTCTGGACTGAATTACAGAGAAATATCTATAGGTAAACTCGTTTCTCCACCAGGAAGAATGGAAAAAGTGAAACCTTTTGCATTTGTGGATTACGCTCATACTCCAAGTGCGCTTAAACAAGCCCTATTGTCTTTAAAATGGCACTTCAATAAAAAAATAATTCTAGTTTTTGGTTGTGGTGGCAATCGTGATCAAACAAAACGCGCAGAAATGGGTAAAGTAGCACAAATATATGCAGACAAAGTGATAATCACGGATGACAATCCGCGTGATGAGAATCCTGCAGAAATTCGTCGTGGTATTTTACTACATTGCCCTAATGCGCTAGAGATAGAAGATAGAAGAGAAGCTATAGAGAAAGGAGTAGATATTGCCTATAACGAGGGTATGATTCTGCTAGTTGCAGGAAAGGGGCACGAAGGATACCAAATCGTGAGCGGCCAAACTTTTGAATTCAGTGATGTTGAGGTTATTAAAAATCATGCCTTAACATACTGATTTTCACAATGGGCTTACCTCCGTATCTGTTCAGGGACGTGGCTAATGTGCGAATATTGAAGCAAAAGTGATGTCATCCCAGTGCTTGACACTGGGATGGCTTTGTTGCATCGCTACTTATGAAAGGCTAACTATAGCTAGGATTATAAGCAACCTATTGAAAATCTTGTTTTTTTGCAATCAATCTGATCAAATTTAAGAATAGTAATTTATTATTTATATTAATAAACTTAATTCTATTGAAAATAGCTAAAGCATTGAAATTCTTGAATTTTAGCCGGATTAGTGAGTGGTAGTGAAATTTCTTTTACTCAAATTTAGGTATTCACTGACCGTTCTTGTTATAAATACCAGAATAATAAGCTACTGATATTCTCCATCTTTTTTATCTTTAATCCATCATAGCTAGCGATGCAACAAAGCCCACTGGGATCCAGGAAAAAAAGAGCATAGATCCAGTGGATGGCAGGGATTGGTGTCATGAAAGTAGCTGATGCTGGAATTTAGCTTTTTATGCAACCTTATCAATTTAGTATAAGATCAGCTACTTTTCATACTCAACAAATCAGTTTACAAGCAAACTTTCCTGGATCCCAGTGGGCTTTGTTGCATAGCAACCGAAAAAATCTGGTGGCTACTGACAAAATTCATTATAAATAACCATTTAACTGTTGAAGAAAAAATATGCCACAGAAAATGAAAGTCAGTAACCAAAACGAATATAACAAATTCCTTGAAAAAAGGGGAAATATTTTTCGTTACATCGATGAAGCTATCGAAAATTGGTATGAAAATAGTCCAAAAATGCAGGGCGGCAACTATATTTACAGTGATAAAGTCGTAATTTTGGTGCATATAATTGTCAATCTTTTTAGAATTGGGTTAAGACAAACGGTGGGGTTTATAAAAGGATATCTGCAACAAATAGGAAAAAATTTGGCAGTTATCAGCTATTCACAAGCATCAAGAAGGTTTAAAAAACTTAATATTAAGATAAATGATTGCAGGGTTGATAAAAGCAACATGGAAAATATTGAAATTATCATAGATAGCACAAGTATCAGCATTTACAGTAACACTCCTGGCCACAGTAAGGAAAACAGTGCAGATAGAAAGTACCGAAGCTACGAGCAAGTAAGAAAGTTACATGTTATGTTAAGTGTGAATAGTAAAAAAGCTATAGCTGCAAGATACAGTAATGGCGTCTACTCTGACCACTATGGAGCTTGCGATTTGCTTGAAGAAGTTAATTTTCAGCACAAAATAAAAGCATTATATGCAGATAGGGCATACGATAGGCACAAACTTTATAAATTGTGTAAGAAATACGATATAAAGACAAAAGTTCTACCAAAAAAGGATGCAGCAGAACATTCAAAAATAGATTATATGTCTGACAGGAATGCTGCTATTAGGTTAATAAAATTATATGGACAAGATGGTGTAAAAGAGTGGAAAAAGGAAGCAATTTATGGAAAGAGATCTTACATAGAAGGATTTTTCTCAAGGTTGAAGCAAGTATTTGGATTTAGCTTTAGGAATAAATCTGAAGTAAATCGTGAAAAAGAATTACTAATTAAGTGCTATTTGCTCAACAAATTCACTGATATTGGTATGGCTAAATTTGAAATCATTACATAAATTTGTCGTAAACCATCACTGCTTAAGGTGCTATGCAACAAAGCCATCCCAGTGTCAAGCACTGGGATGACATCATCCTGGTAGACAATGTTCGTACAGCTGTGTGTCGGGGCACTGGGATGACACCCTCCTTGGCAGACAATGTTCGTACAGCTATGTGCGTAACGCTGGCACTGGAATCTAGAAAAAAATAGATCCAAGTAGTCAAGCTACTTGGATGACACTGACTGCTAATTTTTTATGCAAGAGGTCCAATCATTCACCGTTCTTGCAAGCGATAGCACTCTCACTTCTCTTGCACCGGAGTTTAAAATTTCTTGAGAGCAAGATCTTACAGTTGCTCCGGTTGTTACCACATCATCAACTAATATCACGATTTTATTTTCGATAATTTTCTTGTTGGTTATGCTAAAAGCCTTTTTCAAATTTTTTTCACGCTGTTTAAGTGAAAGACCAGCTTGAGGCGCAGTATGGCGAAGACGTTTTATTGCAAATGGCGTATAGGATAAATTGGACAACTTACTCAACTCTTTTGCAAGCAATGCTGCTTGATTATATTTACGTTTAAACAAGCGCATTTTATGTAACGGTATAGGAATTATGACCTCTGCGTTCTGAAACGTATCCTGATTAGCTTGGTGTATCCACTTTGCATAGATTTTTACGTAATTCAAATTATCAAAAAATTTGAAATTTATAATCATGTTTTTACTATGTTGATCATAAGCAAAAACTGATCTTAATACTTTAAACGGTGGAGGATTGATGATGCACTTACCACACGTATGAATATTGTCTGAGATTACTACGCCACAAACATTGCAGTAATGCTTAGTTAGAAAATTGATTTTTTTGTTGCATTCACTACACAGATTAAGATTTTCATCAATGATATATTCGCAACTTACGCATACGTTCGGAAATATAAGATTTGTAGCTTTTTTTAGTAAGAGAAGGTTCACAATTCATTAAATATATTATAAAATTTATATAGTATAGCTAAAGTAACTTGTGCTTACACTCTTTCACTTTTTATTTCATCTCAATGTAATTCAAACTGAGCCACTGCTGAAAAAGCAGAACTTATAAATCAGTTTGCGGTATACCATTGACTAAAGTAGTCTCCGAATCACTCCGATTAGATAAAAGCTGATGTTTTTCTGGCTCCTGTATTTCACTTAACTTACTTTGCACTTTGTTGCAAGCCCACACAAGTGGCGTTATCATTGACGCGGCAGCCCAAATGATAGCAGCGCAAGAATAACTTACAATCTTGTTAAATACTTCAGCTACTGCACTAGCACAATCTTGCCCAGCACTTAAAAATGCATTTGAATGATCAACTAATGATTTTGTACTTGCTTTTAAACAATAGTCCCCTGTTATTTTTGACAATAACTTGGCTGGAAAGTATGACGAATATGCCACCATCAAAAATAAAGGTTGCAATATTATGCTAGCTGCTAGAAAAGCACCCCGTTCACAAAGTGGAAACACTTCCTCTGCCCTGTAACCCACGTATTCACATTTATCATTGTTTTTATAATACTTGTTATAATCGTCTTTACTTCCAGCTCCACAAATTACATCTTTCACAGGTCCTAACACACTATCAACATAACTTACAGATTTATAGAAACTACTTTCTGGAGCTAGTGTGCAATCTTCTGCTCTCTTAGCAGGTACAATTCCATGTTTAGCATAACTTTTAAAATATTGATATATTGACATTACCCTCTCCAAATCATAAATATGCAACCTAGCCTAATATAATTAAGAAATAGTTTATAATAAATACGTTTTAAGATACCTGCCTGTAACACTTTCTGGAATTTTTGCCACTTCTTCTGGAGTTCCAGTAGCAATCACTTCTCCGCCTTTTATTCCGCCCTCTGGTCCGATGTCTATTATATAATCTGCAGTTTTTATAACGTGCAAATTGTGCTCGATAACTACAACAGTGTTTCCCAGATCGACTAATCTATGGAGTATTTTTAGTAAGTTATTTATATCTTCAAAGTGTAATCCAGTTGTTGGCTCATCAAGAATATACAATGTTCTTCCGGTAAATCGTTTTGATAGCTCTTTGGACAGCTTTATTCGTTGTGCTTCACCCCCAGACAACGTTGTTGACGACTGTCCGAGTTTTATATAGCCAAGCCCCACTTCCTGCAAAGAAACCAACTTTTCTTTTACCATTGGAAGGTTTTCAAAAAAATCACAAGCCTGATCTATCGTCATATCAAGCACATCAGAGATTGATTTTCCTTTATAAGTAACTTCCAATGTTTCACGATTATACCTTCGCCCTTTACACTGCTCACACTTCACATAAACGTCCGGTAGAAAATGCATCTCTATCTTTAAGTGCCCATCACCTTTACAAGCCTCACACCTTCCCCCTCTGGTATTAAATGAAAACCGGCCTATATTATATCCCCTTGCTTTTGACTCCGAAAGACCTGCAAACCAATTTCTTATATGAGTAAACATACCGACATATGTTGCTGGATTTGACGCAGGAGTTCTACCAATTGGCGACTGATCAACTTCTATAACTTTATCTATATATTCAAGGCCTTCTATTCTATCACACCGACCATACCGTGCAGACGAATGATATATCTTATGTGCTGAATATTTATATAACGTTTCTATGACTAAACTTGATTTTCCCCCTCCTGATATTCCAGTAACACAAATAAGATTCCCTATAGGAAATTTAACGTTCACATTTTTTAAGTTATTTTCACATGCATTTATTACTTTTATGAACTGAGTTGCTTGCTTTCTTCTCCTTGGAATTAAAATTTTTTTCTCTCCACTCAAATATTGCCCTGTTATGCTCCCTGAATTTCTTTGCACCTGGTCTGGTGTTCCTTCTGCAACAACTTTTCCACCATTTACGCCAGCTCCAGGACCAATATCAATCGCATAATCAGCAGCCATTATTGTATCTTCATCATGCTCAACAACGATTACAGTGTTACCCATGTCTCTCAAGTCTTTCAGTGTAGCAATTAACCGATCATTATCGCATTGATGAAGGCCTATCGAGGGTTCATCAAGCACATACAGCACTCCTGTTAAACCAGAGCCAATTTGCGAAGCAAGTCTGATCCTCTGACTCTCACCGCCAGAGAGAGTGCTAGATTCTCGATCGAGCGTTAGGTAATTCAACCCTACATTCTTTAGAAATGCTAGCCTCTTGATTATTTCATTTAATATTTTACTTGAGATTTGCTTCTGTTGTTCTGTGAGCTTGTCTGGCAAATTTTCAAACCACTTAAGGGATTTATCGATGCTGAGCCCTGATATTTCACCTATATGTCTGCTATCAATTTTCACTGTGAGTGCTTCTTTTCTCAATCTATGGCCAGTACATTCCTTACAATGAATAACAGAGCAGTATCGCTCAACAAGCGTTTCATCATAATCCATCTGGTTCTCCAAGATACTGATCAAACCTTGAAATTTATTAGAGCCAAAGAGTATCATATCTTTTACTTCTTGATCTATGTTCTTCCACGGAACATCAAGGCTAAATTTACAATTTTCAGCCAGTGATAGAATTGCACTTTTTAGAAATCCATAACTTGTGTGCACTTGACGGAACATTGGTCCTACCGGCTTTAAAGCACCCTCAGATATTGAAAGAGTTTCATCTGGCACTATCAGCTTTACATCAACAGCCAGCTTTTTACCAAGCCCATTACACGAACCACATGCACCGTAAGGGCTGTTAAAAGAAAATAATCTTGGTTCTATTTCCTCAAGAGTGAAACCAGACTCGGGGCATGCAAAATTCTCTGAAAAAGTCAGAATTTGACCATTTTTATACTCGGAATTATGGTTGTCAGGTAGGTTTACTACTTCTACATACATTAGACCATTACCAAGTTTTAGTGCGGATTCTATACTACTTGGCAGTCGATTTCCTATATCGCCCAATATTGATATTCTATCTGCAACCACAAAAACGTCGTGTTTCTTGTTCTTATCGAGTTTAGGCAAGTCATCTACATTGTACACTTCACCATCTATTTTGAACCTTACGTAACCTTGTCTTTTAATTTCCAATATCTCTTTGAGATGTTCTCCCTTTCTACCACGCACAACAGGGGCAAGTATATATATTTTAGTTTCTAAAGGTAACGCAATTATAGTATCTACAATTTGAGATACAGTTTGCTTTGTTATCGGTAATCCAGTTGCAGGTGAATAAGGAACCCCTATTCGTGCATATACTAAGCGCAAGTAATCGTAAATTTCGGTAACAGTTCCAACTGTTGACCTTGGATTTTTTGAGATCGATTTCTGGTTGATAGATATTGCAGGGGAAAGACCTGTAATCGACTCAACATCTGGTTTATCCTGAATGTTGAGAAATTGACGCGCGTAAGCTGATAGGCTTTCAACGTATCGGCGTTGGCCTTCTGCATAAATCGTATCAAATGCGAGACTAGATTTACCAGAACCACTTAGCCCAGTTATAACAACTAGCTTATTTTTCGGTATATTGACATCTATACCTTGCAGATTATGTTCCCTTGCACCCTTAACTCTTATAAAATCGTCCATATTATACTATATAACGTATTTTAACCATTATAGCCTTAAAATACATGAATTTACAGTGATATGTTGATTTTCTATTGATTTTTTCAACTGTTACGGAAAATTAGGCAGCGTTTGATAAATCGTCATTCCGCTACTTGTTAGCGGAATCTATGCTGAGATACCGGGCGGTATGACGTAGGGCTGTACAACTTGTGTTAGAGTCTTAGGGCAAATCTACTACCTATAAATTCTAAACTGTTGTTACGTATTAGGACCACCAACCCAGGACCCAAAGTCAGTTTAGCTATATCAGAAAACAGGTTATGTGGAAATCTTAAAATACTTCTTGTTCGCCAAGCAAAATAAATACATTCCTACAAACAAGCAGATGCTTAATACTGACGCATAAGAAAACTTAAAAATTAAATCTCTAATATATATTGCTAAGCATTTACCTGCAGAAAATTTGTATAGTAATCCAACACATACAACGGCACTATCAATTACTGATGCCATAATTAAAGTAATGAAATTTGCCATATGAAAATTCAACTTGGACTTCAATTTTTCAAAAACAATTATGCTTGAGAGAAGAGATACTAAAATTGCAGCATATGAAGTCAATATCATCAAACTAAAACTTTGCCATTTTAAAATACAGCATAGCGCTGTACACACTATTAAGCTATACGTAGCTTTTTCTTTGCCATAAAATTCAACCATTGAATTTACAACTAAAGCAGCTCCTATAAATAAAGCAGCACATATCATCAATTTATTTGAAGCGTTGAGTAAAGAAAGACTGATAAATAAGAGTGTCAGTAAAATAGACATAACTACCTACCCAAATTTAATGACATACATTTATTTTAAGTAAATATTGCACATAGTGAAAGAATTATTTAACATAATTAAAAAAAATATTTTAAACTGACATAACTATTTCCCAAATCTTTCAGATCTACTTTTGTAATGTTTTTAACACTTAAGAAAATTTTTATTATATGCATGTTGAATATTATTTTATTCAAATTACAAAGAGGAATCTATGAACAATAAGATACATTTAGAAAAAGTAACCAATTACGAAGTTCATGAACATGAAGGTTATAAACACTATAGTATAACTTCAAAGAAAAATTTAGATCCTGATTCTCATGAAAGAAATTACTATGTAAGCATTAATCCAGAAATACAGGGAGTGCAGGAAGAGCCTACTGGGCTATATGAGTTGCATATTGCTAAGGGTTTTAATGGATCTGGGTATATCGATTATATAGATATTAGACACTTAAATTTAGTACGAGAACCTGAGTATAACGAACAGAGTAGAACTGTAAATGTTGAATTAGAGTTTGCTCAAACAAGCGAACCTACTCAAGTTTTTTCGCATAATTATGGTAGATCCTTTTTAAAGGAATTTATTGATATCTCGATGGATTTAATATAAGCATACGCTTGATATAATAGCCTAAGTTTTTGACCATATCGTAGAAGGTTTGATTATAACTGATTCAGAAATTCTTTAATTTTTGATGCTAATCGAACCTTTTACATGTAAAAACTATAACTATAAGCCAAACTCTCTACTTTCACTTCAATAATATCCTTTATATTTAGCACCTTTTTCTCTGTTACTTCACCAATATATGAATAAACTACGCCTTTAAACAATTCTTCAAACCTCTGCTGATTTTGTGGTGCAATAGTAACCAAAATTCTACTTTGCGATTCAGAAAACATTATTATCTTGTTTATTATGTCTGTATTTTGTGTTTTTCCTATTGGTACTAGTGAAAGATCGATTTCAGCACCAAGGTCTCCTGCAATTAGCGATTTTGCCAGAGCAATAATTAAGCCGCCTAAGTTTGGTGCAATTGCAGAGGCAATTATGCCATCTTTTATTGCCTGGTTGTAACGCTCATATAACTTCCTAGCGCTCTTTGCATCAACTTTTGGCACGTTGTTATTATCTATTCCACTATATAACTGATATTCAGATCTACCAAGCTCATCGTGGGTTGTACCAAGCACATATATCAAGTCCCCTGGCATTTTCACATCAAGCGATACCGCATTTTCAATATTTTCTATAACTCCAATTGCTGAAATGAGTAATGAAGGTGGTGCAGATATTATCACTTTCTCGCCATTTTCGTCATATCCCTTGAAGTCATTGAACATACTGTCTTTTCCGGATATGAATGGCGTTTTAAATGCAGTTGCAAAGTCGTAACAAGCCTCTGCAGCTCTCTTTAGCTGCCATAGCCTTTCTGGATTATAAGCATCGCACCAGCAAAAATTGTCGAGCAACGCTAGATGATTTATATTTCCTCCTGCAGCTACGTAGTTGCGTATTGCAGTGTCAATCGCACATGCTGCCATGTGATAAGTGTCAATTTCTCCATAACTTGAGCCAAATCCCTGCGATTTTACAACACCTTTGTTTGAAGAAAGGACTGGCCTCGAGACAACAGCTTCACTGCACACTCTTCCCTTGCCTTGCAATGGTTTTAGCACTGACGATCCTTGAACTTCATGGTCATATTGCACCACTATGAACTCTTTACTGCATATGTTTGGTCTGCTCAGCATTTTTTTTAATGCAAAGGTGTCATTCCAGTGCTTGACACTGGAATCCATTTCACATTCAATTCCACCGTTGGATGGGTTTTTGCATAAAATGTTTGCAGGCTCAGCCTGCTGGATCCCAGTGTCAGCTACTTGGATGACAGGGAAGAGTGTTGGGATGACAGGAGAGGGTTCCGGAATGACAGCAGGCTCCTTAGACCATGGCTTTGTCTGTAAATGCACTTTGGGATTACCGTCATGCAGAAATTCAGTTTCGATGTCCATTATTACTTTCCCTTCAGGACATTTAACAACAGCTTTACCACTTTCGTTAAACTCTCCAATCACACAAACCTCCACATCATGTTTTTTCATGATTTGCTTAAACATAGGAAGATTTTCTTCTGGCACTGCTAAGGTCATTCTCTCTTGTGATTCTGATATCCATATTTCCCACGGAGCCATACCATCGTTTTTAAGGAGAACCTTGCTCAAATCAACTTCAAATCCGTCTTTTCCCATTTCACCAATGGACGATGATAGACCGCCTGCTCCATTATCCGTTATTGCATTATAAAGACCAAGATCTCTTGCTTTTATGACGGCATTGGATAGTTTTTTTTGTGTTATGGGGTCGCCAATTTGCACAATCGTTGAAGGGCTGTTTCCCGACAAAGCCTCTGAAGAAAACGTTGCACCGTGAATTCCATCTCTTCCAACTCTTCCACCAATAATTACGATTTTATCGCCGTTTTTAGGCCCTTTGATGTGTGAAGGTACATTATTTATACTGCGCGGAATAGTTCCAACACTTCCAACAAAGACCAGCGGCTTTCCACAAAATCTATCGTCAAAATATACTGATCCAAGTTGTGTTGGAATACCGCAGCAGTTGCCAGCAACATTAACGCCATGAATCACTTCTTTCATTATATATTTTGGCGGTAAAATCTCATCAGTACGCTCCTTGTCCCTATAAAATTTGCCTTTTGCTTCTTTGGCAAAGCAAAAGTAATAAGTATTCATTATAGGCTCCGCGCCTTTCCCGAAACCCACTATATCACGATTAACTCCAAGCACTCCGGTCATTGCTCCACCAAATGGATCAAGAGCTGAAGGGCTATTGTGAGTTTCAACTTTATCTACAATCAAGTAATCGTCATCAAAAATTATTCCTCCTGCGTTGTCGGAGAAAACTGACACGCATATGTCAGAATTTATCTCACGCGTTGCACGCTTAATATAATGAGCATATAGACCGTCTTTTATTTCATCAATAGGGGAGCAAAAAATATTGTGTTTACAATGTTCAGACCAAGTCTGTGCCAGAGACTCAAGTTCAATATCATATGGATTTCTACCGAGTTTTTTAAAGTAATCCTTTATAGCTTTCATTGCTGCCAGCGAGAGCCCTAAAGTGCCATTACCATCGATTCCATCTCTGCTGATTTTTTCAAGCTCTTGGTCACTCACATTGAGGTCAACAGACTTAGTACTATCCTCTGTCATCCCAACCCTACCTTCTGTCATTCCAGTGCTTGACACTGGAATCCAGTTTTCATTATACAATTGCTTGAAGTTTCCTGGATCCAAGTACTGGATGACACCAGGTGAGGCATTCGATTTACCATAATACTTCCAACGGCGATTGCTGTTTTCTTTATAAACAAGAATGCAATACTCAGTGATAGGGTTGAATTCTTGCTTTATATCATCTTCGGTTGGCATGCTTCCTTTACCCAAAATCAGCTTTGAACTTCTTGCTTTGATATGAACGCCTTCATCAATGTGGCCCTTGCTAATTAAATACTCTCTAACAATTTGTTTCGCTGTGTTGCCCACATTGTCAGTCATGCCAGGTAAAAAGCTTATTTCCAAGCCCCACTTTGCTTGTGGTTCTATGAAGTCATATTGAAGGTTTTCATTGTAGGAATAATAACGGCAGTCTTGTATGACTTTATTATAAAATAGCCCACAAATTTCTTCATGTAATTTTGATGGTAATTCTTTGCTTATGTAAATCAAGTAAACATTAACTACCCTTCTGCGGCCAACTTGTTCACATTTATTTAAAACTTCTATTCTAATGTTTGTCATGTAATGTTATTAAGGACTTTAATATATAATAACATAAGAAACTGCGAGCACATTTATATTTTGAGTGATTTCTATATAATAAAATATTGTATTAATTGTTACTGTTAGTGGGAAGAGTTTTTACCGTTAATGTGGATGAGTCCTTTTTCAATGTATTGGTTCAGCACATATTTTCTGAATATGAAAGAGAAAAAATTCCCGAGATAAAGATCATACTTCCCTGCAAAAGGGATGTAATAGCGCTGCTGAGTGCGTTCAAGAATTATAACGCTAAAAAATGCATAATTTTGCCAGAGATAGTTTCGCTAGAGAACATCGATGAGGAGGATTTAATATTAAATCTTGATAGAGTTAAAGTTATCAATCCAACAAAGAGGACGCTGCTACTCATTCAATTCATATTGGAGTGGAATAGAAAAAATAATGATAATTTCCCCATTGATTTAGCTTATAGCCTGCCATCATTGCTTGATAAAATTCAATCTACCCAAACAACGGATTGTTATCAATTCGATGAACATTCAAAAAAAATAGAGAATTTCATAAGCTTACTCATTGAGAGTTGGAATAAAATTTTAAAAGATTTAGGAGTAGTAGATATATTAGAACATAAGAGTGATTACATAAACAATATGATAATCTCTTTACAAAAAGACCAACATATAATCTTTGTTGGAATTGGAAAGGATAAGTCGTTAATTAAGGCTATATATGACCTGCCGTTTGGAAAAATAATTTTGCCTAATCTGAATTTGAAAATTAAAGAGAAAGATTGGCAATCACTTGATAAAAAACATTATCAATATTGCCTGAAAGATCTACTCGATTATTTAAAAGTGGATAGAAGGGATGTTAGTTTTCTGCCAGAAGCGTGTTCTCCAGTGCCCAGACACTGGGATCCAGAAAACTTAACTTTAAATGAGCGCACCAGGTGGCTGTGCAATAGAAACTGGATTCCAGTGTCAAGCACTGGAATGACACCATCTACTACTCAAATTACCTGCAAATTGCAATGTTCATACACCAAAAATCAAAGGGCTGGGATAACAGGAAGTCCTGAGGAATATCTAGATTACATTTTTGATACAACTGCCGATCTAAGCAAAGTTAGTAATGGACATATTGGCAATATTGAAGTCATCACTTGTGATTCCAGAGAGGAAGAAGCACAAGTGACATCATTAATTATAGAGAATGAAGGTTATGAAAACGTTTCTTTGGTTGTCTTTGATAAATTACTTGCAGCTCGTATAGCATGTTTATCAAGGCAACACAGTGCCATACCGGAAAATTATCCTTATATAACACTCCTACTTTATAGTATCGAAGTTTTGACCTCAAATTGGAGCAGTGTGTCATTACTTTCGCTCCTTAAACATAGGCTAGTGACTTTTGATTACACTCAAGAAGAGTACTCTCAGATTTTATCTGAATTTGAAATAGAGATATTACGCAACTTTAGTACAAATGGCCTTAAAGATATTATAGATGCTATTAATACCTATAAAAAGCTAAAACATAAAGAGGATATATTGCTTATTATCAATAGGTTGGAGGCTATACTTAATCTTTTACTTAACTCTATAAATTGCCCTATTTCTGATGTGGTGGTAACTCATTTGCAGTGTATTAATGTGCTATCTGGTATAAATTTTTCAGAGCTAAATAGTGAAATAGGTAATTTCACCTGTAATTTCTTGAATGCATGTGAGGGTATAGAAATTAAGTGCTCCTTAGAGTTATATAGCCAAATTCTGACCTTATTTTTAGAGAAAGAGTTTTTCTCTGTAGCAAATGACTTGAATAAATTCAGCTTATATCACAACAAAGTTGTAATACTCGCTGGATTTAATGAAGCGCCAAGCTTTCAAAGTCCGCTTTTGAATGCACTTACGAGAGAAAAATTTAACCTTCCTTCTGCGCAAGAAGAGCAGGGGTATTTTTTTTATACTTTACACAATTTGTTTTGTGCAAGTAAGGTTTATATTACAAGATCGCTAAGCCATAGAAAACCAATTCTATTGCAGCGTTTGGAAATTCTGCTCAAGGAGGGGAAACAGCCGTATCGCGATTGGCTGAGGATATTAAATATGCCTGAATGTACTGTTCCATGTGCTCAGCCTATGCCAAAACCTCAAACCGAAGTTAGAAAAGAAAAAATGCAGGTGATGTCTTGCAGTGCAATAGAAAAGCTAATTCGTAATCCTTATTCATTTTACGTTGAATATATACTGGGCCTTAAACAATTAAGAGACTTGAATTTTAAGCCATCGATATTGGAATTTGGCACTATGGTGCACAACATTCTTGCAAGATATTTACGCAACAAAAAGTCGCCAATGAGCATTGCACGAAAAGCATTCTCGACTAGTCAGTTTAATTTTTCAAATATGTGGTGGGTAAGACTACAAAAGATAATTCAATCTTTTGTCGAATTTGATGAGACTCGAAGCAACCATATTGAGCTAGAAAAGAGCTTTTCCTGTCCGATATTTCATATTCCAGCGCGTGACGCTGGTTCTTGTGATCAGTATGAAACTGCTGGGATGACAAATAGGCCACAAGAAATTTTACTGACAGCAAGATGTGATAGAGTTGAGTATCTACCAAGTAGGCAAGTAGCAATTATAGACTATAAACTTGGTTCACCACCTTCCAACGAAGAAGTGATGTCGGGGTTTTTTCCACAGTTAATTTTGCAAGCCTTAGCGGTAGAACATATAACAAAAAGAGAAGTTTCAGAACTTGCTTATTGGAAACTTGATTATGATAAAATAAAAGTTATTTCTATACAAAATTATAGATACAAAATGCAAGAATTAAAAAATGATCTGCCTGGTTTTTTATCTAATTATTTAAGTAATTCCACACCCTTTATTGCCTCTCCATATTTTGATAAATTCCTGAGATTTAACAGCTATAAACAGCTAGAAAGGGTAGGGGAGTGGTTGTAAATGGTGTCATGTAAGTAGCTGACACTGGTTCACTCTATAATGGTGTCATCCCAGTGCCCAGAGGTGTCATCTCAGTGCTCCTTTTTTTGTCATCCCAGTGTCAGCTACTTGCATGACAGCAGTCCTACGTCATGCCGCCGCGAACCGTCATACCGTCACGGTATCTCAGCCGCTAACATGTAGCGGGATGACGAGATGCCGCCACGAACCGTCATACCGCCGCGGTATCTCAGCCGCTAACAAGTAGCGGGATGACGAATTTGTCGTCATGCTGCCGCGAACCGTCATACCGCCGCGGTATCTCAGCCGCTAACAAGCAGCGGGATGACGAGCTTCTCATCATGCCGCCACGAACCGTCATACCGCCGCGGTATCTCTAGATCCCGCTAACAAGTAGCGGGATGACGAGATGCCACCGCGAACCGTCATACCGCCGCGATATCTCTTAGCCGCTAACAAGTAGCGGGATGACGAGCTTCTCATCATGCCGCCACGAACCGTCATACCGCCGCGGTATCTCTTAGCCGCTAACAAGTAGCGGGATGACAGCAGTCCTACGTCATACCGTCACAGTATCTCTAGATCCCGCTAACACGTAGCGGGATGACGATTGTCAGGCTAGCTGTCATCCCAGTTTGGAATCCAGGAAAAAGAATGGTGTCATCCCAGTGCCCAGACACTGGGATCCAGGAAAGTTTGCTTGTAAACAAGAAAACTAGCATAGAAAGTGGTTACAACGTTTTCGATGAGATTATATGGAAAACTGGATTCCAGTGGGCTTTGTTGCATAGCAACCGAAAAAATCTGGTGGCTACTGACAAAATTCATTATAAATAACCATTTAACTGTTGAAGAAAAAATATGCCACAGAAAATGAAAGTCAGTAACCAAAACGAATATAACAAATTCCTTGAAAAAAGGGGAAATATTTTTCGTTACATCGATGAAGCTATCGAAAATTGGTATGAAAATAGTCCAAAAATGCAGGGCGGCAACTATATTTACAGTGATAAAGTCGTAATTTTGGTGCATATAATTGTCAATCTTTTTAGAATTGGGTTAAGACAAACGGTGGGGTTTATAAAAGGATATCTGCAACAAATAGGAAAAAATTTGGCAGTTATCAGCTATTCACAAGCATCAAGAAGGTTTAAAAAACTTAATATTAAGATAAATGATTGCAGGGTTGATAAAAGCAACATGGAAAATATTGAAATTATCATAGATAGCACAAGTATCAGCATTTACAGTAACACTCCTGGCCACAGTAAGGAAAACAGTGCAGATAGAAAGTACCGAAGCTACGAGCAAGTAAGAAAGTTACATGTTATGTTAAGTGTGAATAGTAAAAAAGCTATAGCTGCAAGATACAGTAATGGCGTCTACTCTGACCACTATGGAGCTTGCGATTTGCTTGAAGAAGTTAATTTTCAGCACAAAATAAAAGCATTATATGCAGATAGGGCATACGATAGGCACAAACTTTATAAATTGTGTAAGAAATACGATATAAAGACAAAAGTTCTACCAAAAAAGGATGCAGCAGAACATTCAAAAATAGATTATATGTCTGACAGGAATGCTGCTATTAGGTTAATAAAATTATATGGACAAGATGGTGTAAAAGAGTGGAAAAAGGAAGCAATTTATGGAAAGAGATCTTACATAGAAGGATTTTTCTCAAGGTTGAAGCAAGTATTTGGATTTAGCTTTAGGAATAAATCTGAAGTAAATCGTGAAAAAGAATTACTAATTAAGTGCTATTTGCTCAACAAATTCACTGATATTGGTATGGCTAAATTTGAAATCATTACATAAATTTGTCGTAAACCATCACTGCTTAAGGTGCTATGCAACAAAGCCATTCCAGTGTCAAGCACTGGAATGACATCACAGGGGCACTGGAATGACACCTCTCTTGGGCTCTTTTAGCTATAAACATTAAGAAATTTACCAAATGAAAAAAAAGGCAAAAGAAGCCCTAGTCATTGTCTATTTTCAGTATTGGCGTTTTTTAAAGTCTTAAACACTGCAATTTAGCTGCTTTTAAATGCAACTCACCTTAGTTTAAATGTTTAAGAAATTTACTAAGCAGAAAAAAAGGCAAAAGAAACCCCGTGTTAGCTAGTTGTCACTCTCTAATCCTGCAAATTGGCGTACTATACTGTCTTAAACGACTTATAAGCGCGTTTCAGCTTATATAGGTAAAAACCCAGAAATGTTGTGAAGACATAAGGTGCACATAGTGCAAAAAATTAAAAATAAGACGCCAACTACGTTGTTTTCTTGCTGTTTAATCTGCACAGATGAAGATAACTGAATACCTTCGGTACCATGATAAGAGGGCTGGCGGAGTTTGTCAAGGAAGTTTTTTCGTTTCTATTCCCAATGTTATATGGTTATGCAAGAAGTCTATTATATTTCCTTACCCATTTGCTTAACTTTCTCTCTACTTTTTTTGAATAAGGTCACTATTGGCATGACAAACATTCATCGTAGTCAATATCTGTTTTGTGTTGCAATATTTCACTTTTTTTGAATATGTCATGCGAAACCTTGTCAGCTCTCTGCATTGATTGTGATCTGCAGTAATATAAGCTCTTCAATCCTTTTTTCCAGGCAAGCATGTGTATTTTATGCAAGTAACGTTTGTGTATGTTGGCAGGCAAGAACAGATTGACTGATTGAGACTGACAAACATACGGAGTTCTATCACTTGCATGTTCTATAATCCATCTTTGATCAAGCTCGTACGCTGTTTTAAATGTCAATTTTTCATGCTCACTAAGAAAATCTAAATGCTGAACGGAACCCTCGTTTGTCGAAATTGAAGACCATATTTTATCATTGTCTTGATTTTTTTCTGCTAATAGTTTTTGCAAGAATTTATTTCGCACTACAAATGAGCCTGTCAGTGTCTTTTGTATGAATACGTTTGCTGCATATGGCTCTATTCCAGGAGAGGTATTGCCTGCAATAATGGAGATTGAGGCAGTTGGAGCAATAGCGAGCTTGTGTGTAAACCTTTCCATTAGATCAACTTCTTTGGCATCAGGACATGCCCCCTTTTCCTCTGCTAATTTTTTAGAAACTATATCTGCTTGCTCACGTAAATACTTAAATATTTTTTTATTCCATTGTTGTGCTATTACTGATTCAAAAGGAACCATTTTGCTTTGTAAAAATGAATGAAAACCCATCACACCAAGACCAATACTGCGTTCTCTGGCTGCAGAATATTTTGCTCGCTGCATTTCATTCGGTGCTTTATTTATGAAATCTTCCAATACATTATCAAGAAAGCGCATTATATCTTCTATGAAGAGTTTATTGTCTTTCCATTCTTCGTAGTACTCAAGGTTTACGGATGATAGACAACACACAGCAGTGCGTGACTTATTCAGGTGATCATAACCTGTAGTTAAAGTTATTTCACTGCATAGATTTGACATCTTGATGTCTAAGTTGAGCTTTTTGTAAGATTCTGGCTTATTGTTATTTGTTGCATCAAGGAAAATAATGTAAGGTTCTCCAGTTTCAACTCTTGCTGTTAATATTTTGACCCATATGTCGCGTGCTTTTACGGTTGAAATAACCTTGTTGTTGTGAGGGCTTATTAAATTCCATTCTTGATCATTCTCAACAGCTTGCATAAATTTGTCTGTTACTATTACAGCATGATGTATATTTAACGCTTTGCGATTTGGGTCACCGCCTGTTGGCTTGCGTAAATCCAGAAACTCTTCTATTTCCGGATGAGATACAGGAAGATAAACTGCTGAACTTCCTCGCCTTAAGGATCCCTGACTAATTGCAAGCGTTAGAGCGTTTTGTACCACAATAAATGGTACAATTCCTGATGTTTTACCACTACCTTTTACACTTTCACCAATTGAACGTAAATTTCCCCAATAACTACCTATGCCTCCTCCACGTGCAGCAAGCCAAACATTTTCATTCCATAAGTCAACTATTCCCTGCAAGCTGTCTTCGGTTTCATTAAGAAAGCAAGAGATAGGCAACCCTCTCTTGGTGCCACCATTGCTGAGTATTGGTGTTGAAGGCATGAACCACAAGTTGCTCATGTAGTCATAAAGACGCTGCGCATGTTCTTTGTTATCAGAATAGTAATTAGCAATACGTGCAAAGAGGTCTTGGTAACTTTCATTTTCTATTAAATACCTGTCTGATAGAACTGCTTTTCCAAAATCGGTTAATTTGCTATCCTTTGCGTAATTAATAGTAATGTTATTCATAAAATTCCTTTTATCCTTTTATTATATATAGATACTTAAAAGCCACTTTGAGCGATTTTTAAGTTAGGTTTTTCGGATTTTCTTGTTGATGCTGTAATGCAAACAAGATACCGTCAACCTGACTGCCATATATTTTACAGTAACTCATATAACTTATCTGCATATTTATTTTTTTTGCAACATGTTGAACATAACTTTCTGAGTGACGAAAATAGTCTCCTTTGTTTACAAAGTCAATACCTTCACCTTCCTTTCTTCTTATTAAACATATAATAACCCCTTTTTTGCTCGTAGATCTTTTTGCTAATTCCAATTCTTCTTGAAAGTCATGTAGATAATGTAGCACTTCAGCAAAGATAATTACATCATACTGCTGGTTTTTCTTTTGTTTAAGAAACTCTTTCATTTCCATATGTATTAATTCATTGTAAACAGACTTACCTTTTATAAAGCATCCTCTTGCGATATTTAGCATTCTACTTGAAATGTCAATTCCTGTTATGTGGCTTCCAGTACTATTTATTTTCAAGAAATGACCACATATTCCAGTCCCACAACCAAGGTCAAGTATATTGAGCTCAGAAGTGGAGTTGTTGAAGATTTTTGTAATTATCATGTGTACAAGTTCATGCCCTCTATACTGTTTAGCAATCAACCAATGCTCAACAAAATATTCACCTGTGTAATCAAAATATTGTCTTATGAGGTTTTTTGGCAATTCTGTAATAGGCGCTGAGTTTGTCATTTTTTTTATATAGTAAGATGCCTCCTCGTGATCACTATCTAATTTTAGTGTCTGTGTTAAATAATTATAAGCTTTATTAGTATTCCCTACCGCAAAATGACACCTTCCGATGTTATACCAGACTATGGGTAAATGGGGGTAAAATATGCTAATTAACCAAAATCGTAACTTTGCATCTGATATGCTACCTTTATAAAAGTGATATAAACCGATTTCAATGTTGGTATTTAACAGGTTCTTAGATTTTTTAAGAAGCACTGTCATTTCTTTATGAAGAGTATTATATTTATTCACAATGAAGTGTTTTACTTTCTTAATATTTAATACACCAATGAGCTTAGACATACAATTTAAAGCAACGTTTTTTATAAAAGAGAGATTACTTTTCATACATGAGAAATACTCCGAATGTTCATTATCATTTTTAGGCAATTGATTTTAACACATTTTATCTTACAAAATATCTTTTTTATTAATTTTTACTGTATATATAAGTTTACCGCATATTTCTCAGATTGTACTGTTTAGGATTGCTAGTATATTGTTGTTGATAATATAAGTAAATGTTTTGTGCAAAAAGGCGTTGACATATTATTTATTAGGTTATAATATAAAGATTAATTTAGTTTTTAGATGTTTGACAAGTTTTATGGTAGAGATTAATTTAATCTCAATTCAATTTTAATAATATTTAACTCTGCATATTCTGCATATAGTCGGATAAATAAATTATTAAGAGCACTTGATGGATGCCTTGGCGTTAAGAGGCGATGAAGGACGTGGCAGGCTGCGATAAGCTGTGGGGAATTGTCAACAAATTTTGATCCGCAGATTTCCGAATGGGGAAACCCAACTAGCTTAGCTAGTTATTACATACTAAGTATGTAAAGCAAACTTGGTGAACTGAAATATCTAAGTAGCCAAAGGAAAAGAAATCAACCGAGATTCTGTTAGTAGTGACGAGCGAAAGCGGAAAAGGCTAGTGATTTAAGAATAAGAATTAGAATACTCTGGAAATAGTAACCATAGAAGGTGATAGTCCTGTATAAGTAGAAAGTTTTTAAATCCTTGAGTAGAGCGGGGCACGTGAAATCCTGTTTGAATATGGGGGGACCATCCTCCAAGCCTAAATACTCCTTAACGACCGATAGTGAACAAGTACCGTGAGGGAAAGGTGAAAAGAACCCCGGGAGGGGAGTGAAATAGAATCTGAAATCAAGTGCTTACAAACAGTTGGAGCTCTATATCAATTTATTGATATTTAGAGTGACAGCGTACCTTTTGCATAATGGGTCAGCGAGTTAATCTATGAAGCAAGCTTAAGCCGTTAGGTGTAGGCGTAGCGAAAGCAAGTCTGAATAGGGCGTTTTAGTTTTATGGATTAGACCCGAAACCAAGTGATCTAGTCATGACCAGATTGAAGGTGTGGTAAAACACACTGGAGGATCGAACCAGTTAATGTTGCAACATTATTGGATGAGTTGTGATTAGGGGTGAAAGGCCAATCAAACTTGGAAATAGCTGGTTCTCCGCGAAATCTATTTAGGTAGAGCGTTGTATGTATGTTGTTGGGGGTAGAGCACTGGATAGACTAGGGGGATTCACCGTCTTACCAAATCTAACTAAACTCCGAATACCAACAATTAATTATACAGCAGGCACACTACGGGTGCTAAGTCCGTGGTGGAAAGGGAAACAACCCAGATCACTATCTAAGGTCCCAAAATTACAGCTAAGTGGGGAAGGAAGTAGAAAAACCATTACAGCTAGGAGGTTGGCTTGGAAGCAGCCATCCTTTAAAGAAAGCGTAACAGCTCACTTGTCTAAATAAGTTTTTCTGCGCCGAAAATGTACCGGGGCTAAAGCTGTATACCGAAGATGTGAGTGCTTATTGATTTCGATCAATAGGCGCGGTAGCGGAGCGTTCCGTAAGTCTGTGAAGGTGGTTTGTGAAAACTGCTGGAGATATCGGAAGTGAGAATGCTGACATAAGTAGCGTAAAAGAGTGTGAAAAACACTCTCACCAAAAATCTAAGGGTTCCTACGTTAAGTTAATCTGCGTAGGGTTAGTCGGTTCCTAAGGCGAGTCCGTAAAGGAGTAGTCGATGGCAATTAGGTTAATATTCCTAAACCTCTTAAGTGTGACGGGTTTCGTATTTGTATAGATCTTATTGGATTGATCTATGCTTAAAAGAAGCTCCAGGAAATAGCGCTTATATTTATGAGGCCGTACCGCAAACCGACACTGGTGGATGAGTAGAGTATACTAAGGTGTTGAAAGAATGATGTTGAAGGAACTCGGCAAATTATACCTGTAACTTCGGAAGAAGGGTAACCTGCTTTTAGGCAACTATGAGTAGGTGACACAAAATAGGGAGTAGCGACTGTTTACTAAAAACACAGGACTCTGCAAACACGTAAGTGGAAGTATAGGGTCTGACGCCTGCCCGGTGCTGGAAGGTTAATAGGAGGGGTGCAAGCTCTAAATTGAAGCCCCAGTAAACGGCGGCCGTAACACTGACGGTCCTAAGGTAGCGAAATTCCTTGTCGGGTAAGTTCCGACCCGCACGAATGGCGTAACGATTTCTCCACTGTCTCCAACATCACTTCAGCGAAATTGAATTCCCCGTGCAGATGCGGGGTACCCGCGGTTAGACGAAGAGACCCCGTGCACCTTTACTATAGCTTTACATTGCTATTAAAAGTGTGATGTGCAGGATAGGTGGGAGACTTTGAAGTTATGGCGCTAGCTATAATGGAGTCAACCTTGAGATACCACCCTTTACACTTTTGATATCTAACTATGTTTCATTATCTGGAACTAGGACATTGTATGGTGGGTAGTTTGACTGGGGCGGTCGCCTCCTAAAAAGTAACGGAGGCGTGCGAAGGTAAGCTAGAGCTGGTCGGGAATCAGCTTGATAGTATAATGGCATAAGCTTGCCTGACTGCGAGGCTGACAAGCCAAGCAGAGACGAAAGTCGGTCATAGTGATCCGGTGATTCTGTATGGAAGGGTCATCGCTCAACGGATAAAAGGTACGCCGGGGATAACAGGCTGATGGTGTTCGAGCGTTCATAGCGACGACACCGTTTGGCACCTCGATGTCGACTCATCACATCCTGGGGCTGAAGAAGGTCCCAAGGGTTCGGCTGTTCGCCGATTAAAGTGATACGTGAGTTGGGTTTAGAACGTCGTGAGACAGTTCGGTTTCTATCTGCCGTGGGTGAAGGAAATTTGAGAAGGTCTGACTCTAGTACGAGAGGACCGAGATGGATATACCTCTGGTGTACCAGCTGTTATGCCAATAGCATCGCTGGGTGGCTATGTATAGATGGGATAATTGCTGAAAGCATATAAGCAAGAAACCCTCTTCAAAAAGATTTCCCAATTAAGGCCGTGGAAGACTACCACGTTGATAGGCTAGGTGTGGAAGCATGGTAACATGTGAAGCTAACTAGTACTAATAGCCTGATTGATTTATTTGCTTTCTATATGTGTGTATGCAGTGTTAAATATTAAGTTAAAATTGTTAAGTTAGAAATTTTTATTGACTTGGTGGCTATAGCAAAAATGAACCACCCGATCTCATCTCGAACTCGGAAGTGAAACTTTTTAGCGCTGATGGTACTTGAAAAGGGAGAGTAGGTCGCCGCCAAGTTTATAAAAATTTCTTTTTATCGCCTTTTAATAATTCTTTTATTACGAGAAGTCGCTTCTATATTCAAATCTAATAATTGTGGTCTAGGCTTATTCTTATTCTGCTCTAAGTATTGACTTTGCTCAAATGCTAATTCCCATTGTGTACGGTAACTAGATTCTTTATATTCATAAAAATCTTCTTTAACATTATTTGTATTTATATTGAGATTTTTATCTTGTTCTTTTCTACTCTCTACCATTAAACACCCACACCCGTTAATTTATTTTAAAAATTTTACTTATGTTATCATAAAAAATATAGTTGTAAATACCTTAATTGAGATTTTTTTTTATTTTATCTTTTTTAAGCAAATAGTTAGATCTTTTTGTAAGTTTTTATAATTTGCTTGCATAATGTTTCTATGAGTTAGTATTATGTAGTAGTGCCCTATATTGCTTATATTTAAAATGCTAATTTTAGCAAGCATTCGTAATTGCCTTTTTATTTTATTTCTTTTTGCTGCTTTTCCGGCTTTTTTACTGATAGCCAGACCTACTCTAATAGTATGAGTGTACTTTTCAGGTTCTCTTTCTTTTATGGCGTACAGTGATATATAAAGCCCACGATAAAAAAGACTGCTGAGTGCTAACTTATTTTTGAAAGCAAAGGAAAAATCTTTTTTTTTATACTTACTATGCGCATAATTTGTTACACCCTAATGAACGGCGCCTATTAAGGATTTTTCTTCCAGCTCTTGTTGCCATACGTGAACGAAATCCATGTCTGCGCTTTCTTATCAAATTTTTTGGTTGAAATGTTCTCTTCATTGTTTTTATATTAATATAATTATTTATTTTAAATTGTTTTACTTTATTGTCAAATGATGGTGAACTTGTATGACATTTTCGTAGAATAAAATTTGATGCATGGGAAAATGAATTCGGTGATAGTCATACCTGTCCTACTAATCCTTTTATTTTGTTTTAGTAGGTTTCAAGAAGTAAATAAGGTTAAATCTTATCTATATCTTAGTTGTGTATGGATGCTAACTTGGTTGTTAGTACTCTATAATAATTGTTTTGTAACTTTTATTTCTATAGCGTTACTTTTTTTCATGCTTGCTTTTATCTTTAAAAATAAAAGAAATAAGATAATAAAACTTTCGTTATTTGTGGCTTTGGCCATATCATTTTTTATCACTTTATTTATAATGCTATCTATTTTTATTCAATCCATTAATTTTTTTAATAAAGTAGCTATTTCAGAATTCTTGTTTTGCTTGAAATGGGGCCACAATGTAGTCACTGTCAATGAAGAGAAAATAGGATATTTTGGTATAGCGCCGCTTTTAGTAGGTACATTACTTATAACTATTATAGCAATGTTAGTTGTCGTTCCGCTTGGTTTATTTTCTGCAATATATATTAGTGAATATGCGAGTGAGAAAGTGCGTTATATTGTTAATACAACTTTGCAAGTTTTATCTGCTATTCCTACGGTTGTATATGGATATTTTGCGGTTGTGTTCTTGTCTTTCTTTATAAAGCAGGTAGCAAATTTTTTTGGTTTAAGTATACACTCAGAAAGTGCCTTAGTTGCCGGTTTATCGATTGGGATAATGATTCTTCCTTTTATTATTTCTTTACTCGAAGATGCCATAAGATCTGTTCCAAAAAGCTTGCGTTATGGCTTCATGGCACTTGGCGCAACTCCAGCGGAAACTATATGGCATATAACAATACCTTATGCAATGCCTACAATTTTAAGTGCAATTTTATTGTCAATTTCAAGAGTGATAGGTGAAACAATGATTGTGCTAATGGCTGTGGGAATCAACGCAAATTTGACTTTTAACCCTCTTAATTCAGTTACTACCATTACCGTGCAGATCGCTACATTACTTACCGGAGATCAGGATTTCAATAGTGTACAAACTCTTGCTGCTTATGCGCTTAGTTTAGTATTGTTTATTATTACTTGGCTATTAAATGCATTTGCATTGTTTGTAATGAAGCGTAACTAGTAAGCGTTTTAATGTTGCAAAATTTCTATTAATAATATAAGATTTATTTTCTTTAGAAGTTCTTTTATGGAATTATAGTGTTGGGTGATAAAAATAAAGAGATGAATATAGGTAGAGCGATTAAGGTAACTCAAGCAGTTGTTGATATAAGATTTGAAGGTGAATTGCCTGAAATATTTAATGCTTTAAAAAGCAAACTAAAATATAAGGATAAGGAGCTGGTTTTAGAAGTTTCGCAGCATATAGGTGACAATATAGTTCGTTGTATTGCTATGGATAGCACAGATGGCATGTCAAGGGGGGATGAATTTGTTGATACAGGCGCACCAATATCAGTTCCGGTTGGGCGTTCAACTTTAGGAAGGATTTTTAATGTTGTTGGAGAGCTTATAGATGAGTGTGGTCCACTGAAGGGAAAATATAACTTAGAGCCTATACATAGAGCACCTCCAAGTTTTACTGAACAGAGAATACAGGAAGAAGTTTTAGTTACGGGAATAAAAGTTATAGATCTTCTTGCACCTTATCTTAAAGGAGGAAAAATTGGCTTATTTGGTGGAGCCGGTGTTGGTAAAACAGTCCTGATAATGGAATTAATTAATAATATAGCAAAAGCTCATAAAGGATTTTCTGTGTTTGCCGGGGTAGGGGAGAGAACGCGTGAAGGTAACGATCTTTATCACGAGATGATCACTTCAAATGTAATAAATATAAATGAGCATGAAAAATCTCAAGCTGTTTTGGTTTATGGTCAGATGAATGAGCCTCCTGGAGCAAGGGCTAGAGTTGCTTTAACAGCACTTACTATGGCAGAGTATTTTCGTGACCGTGAAAACCAAGATGTTCTATTTTTTGTGGATAATATCTTCCGTTTTACACAAGCTGGTTCTGAAATTTCTGCTTTGCTTGGAAGAATACCGTCAGCTGTTGGTTATCAGCCAACCCTTGCAACTGATATGGGTGCAATGCAAGAAAGAATAGCTTCAACAACTTCTGGCTCTATTACTTCTGTGCAAGCTATATATGTTCCTGCGGACGATTTAACTGATCCAGCCCCAGCAACTACATTCTCTCATCTTGATGCCACCACAGTGTTGTCAAGGCAAATAGCTGAAATGGGAATATACCCTGCTGTTGATCCACTTGATTCAACTTCTCAGTCTTTATCTGCTGAAATCATTGGTGAAGAACATTATAAGGTAGCTTCTGAGGTGAAACGTATATTGCAAACTTATAAATCACTGCAGGATATTATCGCAATACTTGGTATGGATGAGCTATCTGATGAAGATAAAATTATTGTTGATAGGGCTCGTAAGATTCAGAAATTTCTTTCTCAACCTTTTCACGTTGCAGAAATATTTACTGGTATGCCTGGTAAATTTGTTTCACTTTCTGATACTGTTTCCAGTTTTAAAGAGATTGTTGAAGGTAAATATGATCACTTACCAGAGGCTGCTTTTTATATGGTGGGGAATATAGATGAAGCAATAAAAAAAGCTGAATTAATACAAGCTGAAGCTAAATAAAAGTTAAAGATTATGAATACTTTTAAAGTGCAATTTTTCTCTCCTGATGATCAAATTTCATTCAGTGGAGTGGTTTCTCTTTCAGTAACTGGGCTCGAAGGGGAGCTTATGATTTTAGCTCACCATGCTCCTTACTTAATTTATTTATTGCCTGGTATGATTACTGTTAAAATGAGTAACCAAACAGAAAAGAAGGTTGTAATTGATAGTGGCGTATTAGAAGTTGCAAATAATAATTGTAGCATTATAACAAGTCAAATTCAGGTTTTTGATCGTGCAATTCATGATGAGAAATCGTTTAAAAATAAGAGAATTAGTATATATTTAAGTTATCTTGATGAGAAATTTCTTTCTTAGTTATTTTAGGCAAAAAGTCGGTTATCACTTTCTTGTCATCCAAGTAGCCCAACTTTTGTCATCCAAGTGCTTTTTTTTCTGTCATTCAGTATTCTCTTCCCTGTCATCCCAGTATTCATCTTTGTCATCCCAGTGCGTGACACTGGGATCTAGGTGTAAAAATATTTGTAAATTATGCAATGGGTAATAGATTCTAGGAGCATATAATGTTCATAATAAAAAAAAGATGGATCCCAGTGTCAGCTACTTGGATGACAAAGGAGGGCGTTTGGATGACAAGATTTTGCAAGGGTATTTTTTTTATGGGAGATTAATATGGAAGTTTTTCTTGATAGCGTTGATTTAAATGAAATTAAAGAACTAAAGGAGTTCATTGACGGCATAACAACTAATCCTTCTTTAATAGCAAAGTCCGGGCGTAAAGATAAATACGAGGATTTAGTGCGTGAAATATGCTCTATTATCAAGGGGCCTGTTAGTGTTGAAGTTGTTGCAAATAACCATGCAGATATGGTTAAAGAAGGCCTTAAGTTAGCGAAAATCGCTGATAATGTTGTGGTAAAATTGCCCCTTACATATGAAGGATTAATTTCTTGTAAAAAGTTGTGGACAGAGCATAAAATACCTGTTAACATCACATTATGTTTTTCTCCTGGACAAGCACTGCTTGCCGCTAAGGCCGGTGCTTGTTTTATTTCTCCCTTTGTTGGTCGCCTTGATGATATAAGCTATGATGGCTTATCGCTAATAGAAGATATATGTACTATATATTCTAATTACGGTTTTGATACTAAAGTTCTTGTTGCATCAGTGAGAAGCCCAGCACATGTAATAGAAGCTGCAAGGCTTGGTGCTGATTCAATTACTGTGCCAGCAAAAGTACTTAGACAATTAATTAATCACCCACTTACTGACCAAGGGCTAGCAATATTTGAAAAAGACTGGGGTGCAAAATAATAAACGGTCACTACTCTGAATCGGTTGACAAATTGGACGCTTGATAAGCGTAATTTGGAGCTTCTTGTGTAATGACTACATCATGAGCATGACTCTCTCTTAATCCTGATGCAGTAATAGTAACAAATTTACAATTTTTTTTCATCTCTTCTATATTCCTATTACCAGTATACCCCATTGCAGCTTGCAATCCGCCAATCAACTGATGGATTACTCCTGAAGCTGGACCTTTGAATGGAACTCTTCCTTCCACTCCTTGTGGAACTAATTTTAGTTTTGAATCTTTATCTTGAAAATAACGGCTAGCTGAACCTCGTTTCATTGCACTAATAGATCCCATTCCTCGATAGCCTTTATATGCTCTGCCCTTATACATGATAATCTCACCTGGGCTTTCGTCAGTGCCAGCAAAAATCGAACCAATCATCACAGAGTCAGCACCAGCTGCAATAGCTTTTGCAACATCTCCTGAGTATTTTACCCCACCATCAGCAATTAGTCTGACGTTTCTTGCTCTACACGCCTCTGCAACATTCTTGATTGCAGAGAATTGTGGCACACCAACACCTGTAACTATTCTGGTTGTACAGATTGATCCTGGTCCTATTCCGACCTTCACTGCATCAACACCCGCATCAATCAACGCTTCAGCAGCCTCCTTTGTTGCAATGTTTCCGCCAATTAATTGCGTATTAGGATACATCTTTTTTATTTCCCTAATGGTATTGATAACGTTTTCGGAATGACCGTGAGCAGTATCCACAACAACTACATCAACTTCTTCTCCGATCAAAGCTTCACATCTTTCTATACCATCTTTTTTACCAGTGCCAATTGCAGCGGCAACTCTGAGCCGCCCTTTACTGTCTTTACATGAATTTGGGTATCTATTGTATTTTTCAATGTCTTTAACCGTAATTAAACCTATACAACAAGAATTTTCATCTACGACCAAAAGCTTTTCTATTCTATTTTCATGCAACAATTTCATTGCTGAGGCACTATTCACTCCCTGCTCCCGCACTGTCACTAACTTATCTTTTGTCATCACTTCGGAAACTTTTACATTCATGTTCTGGTCTTCAATAAACCTCACATCTCGGTTAGTTAAAATTCCAACTAACTTGAGTTGATCGACTACAGGAATGCCAGAATAATTGTGCTCTCTCATTAATGAAATTGCTTCCGCAACTGTTTTATCCGGTGAAATCGTAATTGGGTTATACACGATCCAGCTTTCATATTTTTTCACCCTTCTTACTTCTAAAACTTGTTCACCTATTGATAAATTCTTATGTATGCAACCTATCCCTCCATGTTGGGCAATAGCTATTGCAAAGCCCGATTCAGTAACAGTATCCATTGCAGAGGATATGAGAGGGATATTTAGTTCTATATTATTTGTTAAATAAGTTTTTGTATCTGCATCGCAAGGCAATATATTAGAATAGGCTGGCAAAAGAAGTATATCGTCAAACGAATAACAAGCTTCCATTTTTTTCATAGGCTTTATTTAAAGCTTATACGCCAATTAATTAAATTGCAATAGGGCTTTTGCAAAATAAGCATTCTACATTATTTGCCAGCAAACAAAACTGCTCAATGGTTAAGTTTTCTGGACGTTCGTTTCCACTCAATTTAGCGTTTTCAAGGACAGTTTCAGCGTGGTTCGTTATATTTTGCAAGCTATTTCTCAGCATCTTTCTTCTTTGAGCAAAAACGGCACGTGTTAATCTTGTTAAGGTTTCCAAATTTACTGCAAACTTTGGGGTAGGCAAAGGATTTACTGTAATTACTGAAGAATGTACTTTTGGCCTTGGAAAAAACTCTTTAGGTTCAATATCAAATTCCTTTTTTATATCACATAGTAACTGGCTTAGCACTGATAAGGAACCATAATCTTTAGAATTGGGTCTTGCCGTAATGCGATCTGCTACCTCTTTTTGAAACATTAATGTCAAGTTCGTAAAAAATTTTATATTATTTAACCACTTTAAAAATAACACTACCGAGATATTGTAAGGCAAGTTAGCAATAACTTTGACTGGGCGCTCTATCAGCTCTTCTTCTATAACATGCAGTGCATCCGCTTCTATAATTCTATACTTTCCTTGATGCTCATTTAGCAGTTGGTCATGGTGTTTTACTAAATCTCTATCTTTTTCTATAGAAAGTAGAGACTTTGGATTATGCACCAATATTTCTCTTGTTAATGCACCATATCCAGGACCAATCTCAATGACGTTAAAATTCTCTAGATTGCCAGCTAAAACGACTATTCTTTTTATTATCTCACTCGATAAAATAAAATTTTGCCCTAGACTCTTTTTTGGCTTCAGTAAAAATTTTCTCATATTATTTTCATTATACAGTATTTTAAAAATCAGTTGACTAAAATCCATTGATAATTGTATATTATTAATGTGTTTAACGCCGGCTTAGCTCAATTGGTAGAGCAACTGACTTGTAATCAGTAGGTTGTCAGTTCAAGTCCGACAGCCGGCACTCTCGCCCATATAAGTAAAGTTGATGTCCTTTTTAATAGTAGCAAATTGGAAGATGAATGGAACACGGTCTTCATTTGTTGACTTTATAGGCAAACTTAATAACAAGAACAATGAGATTGCTTCTAGACTAGTGATTTGTCCACCATTTACCGCATTTTCAGACAGTATAGAGTTGAGCGATAATATTAATATAGGAGCACAGAATTGCCATTATAAAAAATCTGGTTCTTACACAGGTGAAATTAGCGCAGAAATGTTAAAGGAATTAGGGTGTACTTACGTAATACTTGGGCATTCTGAAAGGGCTAACGAAACAGATAGTGAAATAAAACTTAAGTCGGAAATAGCAATAGAATCAGGCTTACACCCAATTATCTGTGTAGGTGAAAATTCAGAAGATTATAAGAATGAAAAAACAAAAGAAGTAATAGAATATCAATGCAAAAAACGTTTGCCAACACACGGTGAATATACCGTAGCATATGAGCCAATATGGGCAATAGGCACAGGTCATGTGCCAAATAATGATGCAATTGCTGAGGTGATAGAGGTAATAAAATTGTGTACTGGTAAAAAACACATTACATATGGTGGTTCAGTCAGTTCAGAAAATATAGAAAATTTGTTAAATATTTCAAATTTATCAGGAGTTTTAATTGGCAGTGCAAGCTTAGATTTCGATCACTTTTATAAAATCATACAACAAGTTGAAAAAAAGTTTTCTCTTATCAATTCTAAAATCAGCAACTAAGAATCCTATAGCAAATGGCATCATTCCAGTGTCAAGCATATATCTGTACGAACATCTAGTAAAACGACATACTGACCTATAGCTAAAGTGACTTAGGTTTACCGATAATTTGAAAAACAAAAATTCGTCATTCCGCTACTTGTTAGCGGAATCTATGCCAAGATACCGCGGCGGTATGACGTAGGAAAACCTTTCTTGGGTTAGCTATAGCTAAAGTAATCTAGAAAATTAACGATATTTTATTCCCCGGTGAACGCTCTATTTTGTTTTCCAACTCTAGTTCTAAAAGGGCCATTAGAGCTATGTTGGCAGAAAGTCCGCTTGCTAATATAAGTTCATCTATATCAACAGGTACAGAGTTAATATGATCAACTATAACAGATTTTGCCTGTTGTAATTTTTCTTGTTTTTGGTTAACAGAATGGTGCTCAACATCAAATAGGTTTTTTTGCTGCGGAGGTAAACTAAACCTAACACTTTCTATTATGTCATCAGCGGACTCGATAAGCTTAGCACCGTTTTTAATTAAATAATTACTACCACTACAGCGTGAATCTAAAGGGAAACCAGAAACTGCAAATACCTCTCTCCCTTGATTTAAAGCAAAATCTGCTGTTATTAGAGAGCCAGAACGTTTCGATGCTTCAATCACTACAACACCCAGCGATAGACCAGATATAATTCGATTCCTTTGAGGAAAATACTGAGGCTTTGGTTTAGTAGCAAATGGAAGCTCAGTAATTACTAAACCACCGTTCCCAGTGATTTTTTTGTATAGATCAAAATTCTCTTTTGGATACACCACATCAATTCCGCTTGCTGTAACAGCAATAGTGGGATGATTTTTGTATATTACACTGTTTGCTGCGGTATCGATTCCTTTTGCAAGTCCAGAAACGATAACAAAACCAGCTTCGCTTAAATCAAGTGCTAGTTTACTGGCAAAATTTCTTCCATTCATCGAAGAGTTGCGCCCACCGATTATTGCAATTATCTCACGGCTTAATAATGATATATTACCAAACGCAGTTATTACAGGAGGACAACTAGAGATATTTCTTAAAAGATCAGGGTAATCTGGGTCACATGCGGGTATAATTTTAGCTCCAATTCTTTCTGCATTATTGATTTCTTCTCGTGCATCTTGAATGCCATACACCTTATTATTAGCCACCCTATTGAGATATTTTAGCACCTCATCTAGCGATCCATGTGTTCTTAGTATACTAAAAAACTTTATTGGTCCTATAGTTCTAGCCAAGCTTAACCATACTTCTAATTCTTTGTTGTTCAATTTATTTATCTTCATAAAAGGCTTGAATTTCTTATCAATTTAGTGTACCCAAGATAATGCAAATATACAGTGTTTTATGACGCATTTTGTTACAGATAAATGCATAAAATGTAAATATACGGACTGTGTGGAAGTATGTCCCGTTGACTGCTTCTATGAAGGTAAAAACATGCTCGTGATTAACCCAGATGAATGTATTGATTGCGGAGTGTGCATACCTGAGTGTCCAGTAGATGCAATTGTAACTGATGATTCCATAAAAGATATTTTAGAATTAGATGAAGAATTACTGAGCAGCGAACAAAAAACTTTCAAGTTATTTTACGATATAAATGTAGAATACTCACAAAAATGGCCAAACATTACAGCTAAAAAGCAACCTCTCTATACTGCAGAAGAGTATAAGGAAAAAAAGGATAAAACAGCTTATTTTGATGAAAATTTAGAGTAATACTGCTGAAGAGGAAGAAACTTCTTTTATATCTTATCCTGTTTGTCTTTGGTTATTGAAAATGGTCGCATTATTTAGGTTTTTAGTAATATTTAATATTAGATTAATAATAATCTACTTGGAAACAACGAAAGATTATGTTAAATATAGAATTAACGAATTATTATATAACTTTTAGTAGGATGACAGTATTATAAAATTTAGAGGCATCAAAATGGAAAATCACGCTAAAGAGAGTATAAAGCATAAAGTAGTATTACCAAACTCAAAAACAATCAATATTGAAGGAACAAATTTCAAGTATGAAATACATTACGATCAATTAGATGATAAAGATCTTCTTATGATTGAAAAATACGCTAATCATATTTTTCGTGCCTATCAAGAGAAATATGGTTTAGATATCAATACAGATCGTACTTTTAAAGGCTTTATATATAACAACTTAACAGATTTATGTAATGCACGTCCAGGGCATAACACGGCTTATGCAGGCGCATTTTTTCACCACTACCCTCATAAAAGTGGGTCTGTAGCTCATGATTTGACATCAGCGATTGAGTCTACTCTAACTTTGTATAATCAGGAAAAGCGCGGTATTCCTTACCCAGAAGGCAGATACACATTTATAACAGATGTAGCAAAAGAATTAAAAAGCATCAGATTAGATGATAACCAAGAAGAATCAAAGAAGGTGGAATCTTCAGACTCAGGAAGAGAAGAAAAAAGTGGCCAAGAAGAAATCAGTCCAGAAAAGCATCAAACAATTAATCAAGAAGAGTCAAATACAGGGGAGAAACCTGAAACAACAATTAATCAAGAAGAGCCAAAAAGAATAGAACCTTCAGGAGAAGATGAAAAAAGTAAGGTAGAAGGGAAAAAAAGTGGCCAAGAAGAAATCAGTCCAGAAAAGCATCAAACAATTAATCAAGAAGAGTCAAATACAGGGGAGAAACCTGAAACAATAATTAATCAAGAAGAGCCAAAAAAAATAGAACCTTCAGGCTCAGGAGAAGAAGAAAAAATCAAGCTAGATGAGGAAAAAAGTGGCCAAGAAGAAATCAGTCCAAAAACAGTGTTGCCAAACTCAAAAACAATCAATATTGAAGGAACAAAATTTAAGTATGAAATACATTACGACCAACTAGACGAGAAAGATCTCCTTACGATTGAAAAATACGCTAATTATATTTTTCATGCCTACCAAGAGAGATATGGTTTAGATATCAACACAGATCATACTTTTAAAGGCTTTACATATAACAACTTAACAGATTTGCGTCACGGTGCTTATGCAAACGCATATGGTCACCACTACCGTTATAAAAGTGAGTCTATAGCTCATAAGTTGACAGACGTGATTTATCTTACTCTAAATTTGTATAATAGGGAAAATCACGGTACTCCTTACCTAGAAGACAAATACACGTTTATAAGAGATGTAGAAAAAGAATTAAAAGCCATTAGATTAGACGATAATCAAGAAGAGTCAAATACAGCGGAGAAACCTGAAACAACAATTAATCAAGAAGAGCCAAAAAAAATAGAACCTTCAGGCTCAGGAGAAGAAGAAAAAATCAAGCTAGATGAGGAAAAAAGTCGCCAAGAAGAAATCAGTCCAAAAACAGTGTTGCCACATTCAAAAACAATCAATATTGAGGGAACAAACTTTAAGTATGAAATACATTACGATCAATTAGATGAGAAAGATCTCCTTACGATTGAAAAATACGCTAATTATATTTTTCATGCCTACCAAGAGAGATATGGTTTAGATATGAACACAGATCATACTGTTAAAGGCTTTACATATAACAACTTAGCAAATTTGTCTGACGATGATTATGATTCTATTACCGCGGATTATCACGAATACCATTATCACAGTGAGTCTATAGCTAATGATTTGACAACAATGATTTATGTTACTCTAAATTTGTATAATGAGAAAAATTACGGCACTTCTTCCCCAAGAGGCGAATTTATAAGAGATGTAGCAGAAGAATTAAAAAACATTGGATTAGACGATAATCAAGGAGAGTTAAATACAGAAGAGAGACCTAAAACAACAATTAATCAGGAGAAACAGGAAAAAGAATTAAAGGAATCTGATCAACAAGATGTTATAACAACTACTGATCACCCGCTAGATGATTATAATCATGATTATCACTTAATAGGCTAGCAAGTAGCGCTAGCAAAAATTAATCAGGAAAAAGGGTTAGAGGGAGCAAGATGTTATCTGATCAACCCGCCAGATGAATTATAGTCGTGAGAACCTGTTTATAATCTTTTGAGGATAGGTATACAGATTCCAAAATGAACGGTTCTCACAACCTTTAGTTTTTATTGCTGAAAATAATCATAATGTTAAGTTTTTAACATTATTTAATACTAAGTTAATATTAATTCATTGATAAATTTTTAGCTATAGAAGCAGGTTTTTATTGAAGATAAAAGTATCTTCTATATGCTATATAGCAAAACATAGAATGCCCATGATTCCAACTATAGCAATTTTAAGTGGTGGATTTTCTTGCGAGAGAGAAGTGTCGCTTATGAGCGGAAAAGCCGTAAAGAAGGCACTTGATAGCCTTTCATATAATGCAATAGAAATAGATGTTGACAGCAACATTGTTGAAAAGCTTAAAAAGATTAATCCGGGCCTTACTTTTATTGCTCTGCATGGACCTTATGGTGAAGATGGTTGCATTCAAGGTTTATTGGAAATCTTAGGTATAAAATATACACACTCAGGAGTTATGGCTTCTGCTGTTGCTATGAATAAAGTGATGTCAAAGCATATATTTCGATCCCTTAGTATCGACACTCCAAAAGGTTATGTAATTAGCCAAGAAGATCTACTAAAAAATAATATTAAAATCGATTATCCGTACGTCTTAAAACCAATTAACGAAGGTTCTAGCATCGGAGTGCATATTGTTTCCTCATATGAAGACCATTTAAAATTTAAAAATGACGCTATCATACTTGATGTCATTCAAGTAGCTGACACTGGAATCCAGAAAAAAGAACCAGTGTCAGCTACCTCTATGACAAGAGACTTGATGATCATAGAAGAATATGTCCCAGGAATAGAGTTACATACTGCTGTATTGCTAGATGAAGCAATTGGCACTATGGAAATACGACCAAAAAATAAATTCTATGATTATGAAGCAAAGTATACAGATGGATTTGCAGAACATATATTTCCTGCTGAAATTCCTGACAATATATATAAAATGACCTTGGAACACGCACTGAAAATTCATCAATTTTTAGGCTGTAAAACTATTTCCCGCTCAGATTTCCGTTATAATCCCAAAAATAACACTTTAAAAATGCTTGAGATTAATACACATCCTGGCTTTACTGAGTTATCATTAGTGCCAGAAATTGCAAAATTGGCAAAAGGAATCAATTTTAATGAATTAGTTAAAATTATTATTGAAGATAGTTTGCAGCACAAAAATATTAGGGATTTAAGTCATGTTGAGCAGTATTACTAGAAGCCAAAGGAGTTTTTTGCGCAAGTGCGCTTTCGTTATTATAACTGCGCTTTTTTTTACATTAGTACTTTATAGTTCACTTGATAAAATAATAAATCGATTTAATTACTACTTTACTTGGTATAATGACTGCCTATCTAGTTTATTACTCAGTAGTGGATTTTCAATCGACGAAGTAGTCGTGAGCGGCAACAAATTTACAAACAAAAAGGACATTCTAAGTTTGACAGATAGAACGCAACCTATCCTGTATATATCACTTTCAAAACTTGCCGGTAACATACAATCCGTAAGCAGATGGATAAAATACGTAGGAGTTCACAGAATTTTGCCCAATACCCTACATATTAATATAGATGAGCATAAACCGTTTGCTCTCTGGAAAGATAATAACAAAACCTCGGTAATTGATTTCGAAGGCAAAGTGATCGTAGATGACTATCCAGTAGATGATCTTGTTGTAATTACAGGACAAAACTCGTTATCAAACCTAGAATTTGTTAGAGATGTGTTAGAGAGTAAAACTCAATTAAGTGACCACATTTCTTCTTTTGCTTATATAGGGAATAGAAGATGGAATATCATACTTGATAACGATTCCACAGTGAAATTGCCTGAAGATAACCCTTCTAGTGCATGGGACTATTTAAACCACTTACACAATACAACTGATTTTACTTTCAGCGATTGGAGTATTATTGATATGCGTATTACTGATAAAATTTTTGTGAAGAGGTGATCTGCTGTCATCCAAGTAGCGGGATGACGAGCTTATCCTCATGCTGCCGCGAACCGTCATACCGCCGCGGTATCTCTTAGCCGCTAACACGTAGCGGGATGACGAGCTTATCCTCATGCTGCCGCGAACCGTCATACCGCCGCGGTATCTCTTAGCCGCTAACACGTAGCGGGATGACGAGTTACTATACCGCCGCGAACCATCATACCGCCGCGGTATCTCTTAGCCGCTAACACGTAGCGGGATACTTAACCGTCATACCGCGATTCATTCGCGGTATCTCAGCCGCTAACAAGAGATCCCGCTAACACGTAGCGGGATGACGAGTTACTATACCGCCGCGAACCGTCATACCGCCGCGGTATCTCTTAGCCGCTAACACGTAGCGGGATACTTAACCGTCATACCGCGATTCATTCGCGGTATCTCAGCCGCTAACAAGAGATCCCGCTAACACGTAGCGGGATGACGAGTTATTACCCCGCCAACAATGTTGCAAATTTTTCTTTTCTTCTCGATTATTTCCAGGAGAGTTTGGTAGCTCTTTTACACGAAATACCACATTTACGTCCTCAAGGTTAATTTCAATTCTCTTGACTAACGTTCTAATAATATCACGTTTAGTTAGCCAGTCTGCGTTATCAAGGTTTGATGTAATATTGGAAGAAAAGTCTTCTAAATTGGTTACAACCAAAGTTAATTCCTGTTTTAATTTCTTTTGATCGAATATCCTTTTCTTCTCCTCTTCAATTGTTTTTAAACTTTGTTTCATTGCTTTAATTCGTGGTTCAAATTCTTCTTGATTAATATATTCTTGAGCATAACTATCAATAAGTCTAGCAATACCACGTTTTAATTTATTTTCTTGTTTCTCTAGTAAATCGCTTTTTTGATCCCATGATGATTTTTTAAGCTCTGAAAGTCTACGCCTGTATTCTTCTAAAACCCTATTTGGATTTTTCAATAAATGCTTAACCTCTTCCCAAACGGCTGTTTCTAATGCATCTGTACGAATGTGTTTATTATCACAAATTTTATTACCACCAAAACGGTAAGAATCTCTACCAATACAACGATAATAAGCATAATGATCAATTTTTTCTCCTCGCTTATTTCTTACAGGACTTCCGTAATATGCATAACGACAACGCTTACATACGATTAAACCTTGTAGTAAATATTTTGCTCCTCTTTCTCTTGTCCTTGCTATTTTTCTATTCTCAGCTAATTGTTCTTGAACTATATCAAATACATCTTCGTCCACTATATTTGGCACTTTAACATAAATCCAATTTGCTTTTTCAACAGAATAGGTAGAGTAATTATCTTTCGGTTGTTCACAAGAATGTTTCTGTGGTCTGATATGTTGTAACTTTATACCTACTTTTGTTTTACCAAAAGCCGCTTGTCCTTTGTAAGCAGGATTTTTTAACATACCCCAAATCACACTTCTATCCCAGTACTTTTTTCCTGTTCGTGTTATAATAGACATAGTGTTTAGCCGACGACACACTTCCCCAATACTTGTCCTTTCTCTTCCTATCCACAAAAATACTTTCCTAACAACATTAGCTTCTTCTTCGTTTATTTCAAATAAAGCTTGTCCTCCTCCCATATATTTATCTATATAACGATAACCATAAGGAGCTCCTCCCATTACGCTTACACAACCTTTATTAGCTGCATAAATCTTTCCGCGACGACTTCGTTCCATAATTTTCGCTCGTTCATATTCTGCTATCATACCTTGCATTTGTAACAGCAATTGAGATTCTGGATTATCGTTAATCTCATAATTTAAGAAAACCGTTTCTGCTCCTGCTTTCTCAAATTCTTCAAGTAATACCATTTGATATGCATATTTTCTAGATAAGCGATCAGGTGAATGAATGTAAATTCTATCAATTTTACCTTCTGTTACTTTATCACGTAACTTTTCTAGATCAGGACGGACTAGATTAGATCCACTGTAGCCATTATCAATAAATTTATACTCACTTAATAATTTGTATCCATCCGTACTAATTTGCTTCTCTAAAGCTGCAACTTGACTTGCTATTGTATTTTCTTGTGCTTGTTTCCCCGAAGAAACTCTTGCATATAAACTCACTGTTACCATTTGATCCTCCTTGAATCCCATTTTTATGTTTTAAATTTTTTTGGCTTACTTGCTTTGACACGGCTTTTTCATAAGCATCTAACAAATACTTTTCTGCCAACCGGTTAGTTTCATAGCTACAGCTAATCCGTATAGCTAATCTCTTATTTCCCATGAACTTTCCTTGAAATAATATGTTCATATCATTCATTGAAACTGATGGTTAATTGATTGTTGGCACTATAAATAAATGGCACTCTTGTTTTTGGACATAGAAGTTTTCGAGAAATGCTTTTCTCTAATTTTACGTTTTTTGCAACATTGTTGGCGGGGTAACTATACCGCCGCGAACCATCATACCGCCGCGGTATCTCTTAGCCGCTAACACGTAGCGGGATACTTAACCTTCATACCGCGATTCATTCGCGGTATCTCAGCCGCTAACAAGAGATCCCGCTAACACGTAGCGGGATGACGGTTGTCGTTTAGCTACAAACATTAAGAAACTTACCAAATGGAAAAAAAGGCAAAAGAAACCCCGGTTAATATCTATTTTAAAACATTGGCGTTTTTTTTATGTTTTAAACACTTAATAACCGCGACTCAGCTTATGTAGGTAAAAACCTAGAAATGTTGTGAAGACATAAGGTGCACATAGTGCAAAAAATTAAAAATAAGACGCCAACTACGTTGTTTTCTTGCTATTTAATCTGCACAGATGAAGATAACTGAATACCTTCATTATCATAATAAGGGGGCCGGCGAAACTTGTCAAGCAAGTTTTTTCGTTTCTATAAATCTGGATTTCAGCGTTATGCGCTGGAATAACAACGTAAGGTAAATTTTTCAACATCCCAAAATTACAGAATTTAGTCTGTTTAATTAAGTGTGAAAGGTTACGATCATGCTGAGTCATTAGGAAAGATTAGAATATACAGCAGCTATAAAAACTGTTTAATAGCTACCCAAAACCCTTATTTCCCACTCAAGTTCAACATTAAATTTATCCTTCACTGCATCTTTTACTCTGTTGCCAAGGTTTTCCAAGTCAGATGCAGTTGCATTATCGTAATTGAGCAAGAAGTTACAATGTTTCTTAGAGATTCTAGCTCCACCAATATTTAACCCTAGGCAGCCAGATTTATCAATTAACTCCCATGCTCGGTAGTTTTTTGGATTTTTGAATATGCACCCAGCAGTTTTTCCTCTTATTGGCTGGCTTTTATTTTTTTTCTCAACAATTTCTTTTAACCTTTGCAATATAAGCTCATGCTCTGAGTTTACTCCTTTAAACTCAGCTTCAACAAAAATCCAATTTCCTTTTAGGCTATGTCCACGGTAAAAATACCCCATTTCTTCGCTGGAGAATTCATATAGGTTTCCATCCTCTAGGTTCACTGCTTTTATGGATTGTACAACGCTTGCGATGTCACTACCATACGCACCTGCATTCATTTCTATTCCGCCACCAACTGTTCCTGGAATTCCAACTAGAAACTCGAGTCCACTAATTTGTTGCTCTCCTGCAAAGTAAGCAAGGTTCCTGAGCAGCGCAGCACCACCTGCAACAATGGAGTTGTTACCCTTACTTTTAATATATGCAAACTCCTTACCTAATTTTATTGTTATTCCTCGAATGCCACTATCTCGTACTATTATGTTGGATGTTGCACCAATAACGCTAACTGGTAGTTCAGTATTTTTAATCAAGTATGTTAAATCTTTAATATCACATGGTTTAAATAATACATCAGCTCGTCCACCGACGTTTAACCACGTCGCTTTAGACATTAAGATGTCATAACGATAGATTCCACGTACTTTAGGTAAGCTTATAAGCATTTTGATTTCAACTCTAGTCCTGCATCCATACCCATTTTCTCCGCATCTTCTATAAATGAAGTGCGCTCAGTGAAGTATATATTTTTTCCACTTGCTAACATACAACAAAGGTGTAGCATATTTTCGTTCACATATTCAGCCAAAGCTGCAAGTGGTGTAAAACATGAACCATTCACTGTCTTCATAAAACTGCGCTCTGATTTCACTCTTATAAAAGACATATTATTATTAATTTTCTCTACAAGATCGATAATTTTTACATTATTCCTTCTACATTGAATACAAATCGCTCCCTGTCCCACTGCACTTAACATAACTTTTGGTGGCAATACCTCTGTAATTAAGTGATTCTTTTCTAATCTTATGAGTCCTGCTTCAGCTAGAATTATTCCATCAAAACTTTGATTTTGCAATCTAGTTGTTACATTTCCACGTAGCGATATTATATTTAGATCTGGTCTAACATTTAACAACTGAACTTTTCTTCTTATTGAAGAAGTGGCAATAGTAGCCTGCTGTGGCAAAGACTCAAGGCTATTGTGTTTATGAGAAATAAACGCATCGCATGGACTTAGCCTTTCTAAAACACAAGGAATTGTTAAACCCCCTGAGAAAAACGCAGGCACATCCTTTAGCGAATGAACTGCCATATCTATATTATTTTCGAGCAATTCAGCCTCAATTTCTTTAATGAATAATCCTTTACCTCCTATTTCAGCAAGATTTGCGTTTGCGTACTTATCTCCAGAAGTTTTTATCTTAACAATTTCAATAGATAAGTTAGGAAAAGAGTCCAGCAACTTTTGTTTTGCTTCCAAAGCCTGGGCAACTGCAAGCTTGCTTCCTCTGGTACCTATTTTGACTAGCATATGTATGACTGTTTGAATACCAAACCTTAACCTAATTAATTATTTAAACACTTTGGTAGCGTGTATCGCATGAACTTCGGTTACCATCTCTCTGATGTCATCCGAGTAGCTGACTACTTGGATCCAGTTTAATTCATCATATGAGCCTTTGCATTTATTGTACTTTAACTTAAAACCAAAAGCAACTTTGCCTTTACAAAATAATAACCTTTTATATGCATAAATAAGCTTACTGGATTCTAGTACTTGCATGACAGCAGTCCTAGTCATACCGCCGCGGTATCTCACATAGATCCCGCTAACAAGCAGCGGGATGACGGTTGTCAGGGTGTCATCCAAGTAGCCTCTTTCTTGTCATCCCAGTCTGGGATGGCTTTGTTGCATCACACTTTATGAGATGGTGATTTATGGTAAATTCATGTAACTATCTCAAATTTAGCCATACCAATATCAGTGAATTTATTAAGCAAATAGCATTTGATTGGCAGTTCTTTTTCTCGATTTATCTCAGATTTATTCCTAAAACTAAATCCGAATATTTGCTTTAATCTTGAGAAAAACCCTTCAATATAAGATCTTTTCCCATAATTTACTTCTTTTTTCCATTCTTTCATGCCATCTTCACCGTATAATTTTATTAACCTAATAGCAGCATTCCTGTCAGACATATAATCTATTTCTGGATGTTCTGCCGCATTGTTTATTGGTGGAATTTTTGTCTTTATATCATATTCGTTACACAACTTATAAAACTTGTTCTCTAATTGCACATAAGTCAACAATAATTTTTATATAAACCAAAATAACATATTTCCTACATAATCTTTAATAATTTTACATACAAGAGCAGTGTGCTTCCATGGTTCTCTCCGCGGTCTGATATGACAACAAACTTGTCAAGCCGCACTATACTTGTTAGGTGGAAGTGGACGGCAACATGTGCCCAACGAAGTCTAGGCTTCAAGGTTTTTTCTTGCTTATCCCTTCCATCGGCATTACTACCTCGAGTAAAATTATTGTTTATGCTCCTCTTAATTGTAATAACAAAATTCTGTTTTATTGACCAACATCCTGTGCATAATTACAGCCAATTTTCTTGCTACTGCTACAATTGCTTTCTTCATCCCTTTTTTCCTTGCAAGTTTTAACCCCCAGCTTTTCAACTTAAAATTTTTCTTACTAACTGTAAGTAAGACTTGTGCAGCTTCATATAACATACTTCGACATTCCATGGGCCCCATTTTTGATATACTACCATGCCGATCAATTTCTCCAGAAGCATATTGTCTTGGTGTTAACCCCATATACGCTCCAACTGTACTAGATCTTTCAAATCTATTTGGGTTATCCACTGTTGCTTTATATGTCATTGCTACTATAGTACCAACACCTGGAGCAGTAGTTAATAATTTACAATCCTCATCTTTTTTGCCTTGTTCTAAGAGCATCTTGTCAAGTTTTTCCAATGACTTCTCTATTGCCTCTAAACTACAAACTAACGCTCCAATTGAAGCCTTACTTATTTCATCCAAATCTTTAATTGCTTTTTCTATTCTTAAAGACAAGCTTTCAAATTTTGACCCTTGACCGAGCTTTATCCCGTATATTTTTAATAACCCTCTTATTGTCCCAACAATCTGCTGGTAGCTGCATGTTAACTGTCTTCTACTTCCAAGTGCTATTTTAATTTGACAAGATTCATCCGATTTTACTAGTACTTCTTTATATAGCCCAGCCCTCATCATTTGAGCTATACCTCTTGCATCATTCTTATCGTTTTTATTGATTCTTGCAGACAAAGCTGCTGCCATATGTCTTGCATCTACACAAACTACTGGCAAGCCAAAACTCCTTAATTTTTTGCACATTGATATTGAAAGTTGTCCACTTTCTACTCCTATAGTTTCGTAATTTTTGCCTTGTTCAAGCAAGTACTCTGCTATTGCCTTGCTTTCGCTTGCAACAACTCCTTCTTTAACAATCTTTCCTTTCTCATCAACGATACTAATGAAAGTTTCTTTGAGTGAGACATCTAATCCGCTATAATATTTCATGAGACTACTCCTACTGTAAAAGTTTAAATTGTTTTTGAAGAACTTATTCTACTGAATTCGTTACTTCGTGTTAAAATAATGGAGTATGTCTCTCCATCATTCAACAGCAATTACAGTATGTGCCTATCACATGCTCTATCTGCATATAGTGCTTTTATGGCATGCTGAAAATCAACTTCTTTTAGCAAATCACAAGCTCCATAGTGATCAGAGTAGACACCGTTACTGTATTTTACAGCTATGGCTTTTTTGTTGTTTATATTCAACATTACGTGCAATTTTCTCGTTTGCTCATAGCCACGATATTTTCTGTCAGTGCTATTTTCCTTGCTGTGACCAGGAGTGTTGTTGTATATACTAATTCCTGTACTGTCCATAGCAATTTCGATATCTTCCATATTATTTTTATCAATTCTGCAATCATTTATCTTAATATTAAGTTTCTTAAACCTTCTTGATGCTTGTGAATAGCTGATAACTGCCAAATCTCTTCCTATTTGTTGCAAATACCCTTTTATAAACCCGACTGTTTGTCTTAAACCAATTCTAAAGAAACTGACGATTATATGCACTAAAATCACAACTTTATCACTATAAATATAGTTGCCGCCCTGCATTTTTGGACAATTCTCGTACCAATTTTCTATGGCGTCATTGATATAACAAAAAATGCTTCCTCTTTCTTGGAGAAATTTGTTATATTCATGGCAGTTACTGACTCTCATTTTTTGTGGCATATTTTTTCTTCAACGGTTAAATGGCTATTTATAATGAATTTTGTCAGTAACTGCCAGTTCTTTTCACTTGAGCGATGCAACAAAGCCGTCTGGGATCCAGAAAACTTAATTTTAACCAAGTGGCTGCATAATAAAGACTGGATCCCAGACGGCTTTGTTGCATAGCACCTTAAGCAGTGATGGTTTACGACAAATTTATGTAATGATTTCAAATTTAGCCATACCAATATCAGTGAATTTGTTGAGCAAATAGCACTTAATTAGTAATTCTTTTTCACGATTTACTTCAGATTTATTCCTAAAGCTAAATCCAAATACTTGCTTCAACCTTGAGAAAAATCCTTCTATGTAAGATCTCTTTCCATAAATTGCTTCCTTTTTCCACTCTTTTACACCATCTTGTCCATATAATTTTATTAACCTAATAGCAGCATTCCTGTCAGACATATAATCTATTTTTGAATGTTCTGCTGCATCCTTTTTTGGTAGAACTTTTGTCTTTATATCGTATTTCTTACACAATTTATAAAGTTTGTGCCTATCGTATGCCCTATCTGCATATAATGCTTTTATTTTGTGCTGAAAATTAACTTCTTCAAGCAAATCGCAAGCTCCATAGTGGTCAGAGTAGACGCCATTACTGTATCTTGCAGCTATAGCTTTTTTACTATTCACACTTAACATAACATGTAACTTTCTTACTTGCTCGTAGCTTCGGTACTTTCTATCTGCACTGTTTTCCTTACTGTGGCCAGGAGTGTTACTGTAAATGCTGATACTTGTGCTATCTATGATAATTTCAATATTTTCCATGTTGCTTTTATCAACCCTGCAATCATTTATCTTAATATTAAGTTTTTTAAACCTTCTTGATGCTTGTGAATAGCTGATAACTGCCAAATTTTTTCCTATTTGTTGCAGATATCCTTTTATAAACCCCACCGTTTGTCTTAACCCAATTCTAAAAAGATTGACAATTATATGCACCAAAATTACGACTTTATCACTGTAAATATAGTTGCCGCCCTGCATTTTTGGACTATTTTCATACCAATTTTCGATAGCTTCATCGATGTAACGAAAAATATTTCCCCTTTTTTCAAGGAATTTGTTATATTCGTTTTGGTTACTGACTTTCATTTTCTGTGGCATATTTTTTCTTCAACAGTTAAATGGTTATTTATAATGAATTTTGTCAGTAGCCACCAGATTTTTTCGGTTGCTATGCAACAAAGCCATCCCAGACTGGAATGACACCCTACTTAACCGTCATACCGCGATTCATTCGCGGTATCTCAGCCGCTAACAAGAGATCCCGCTAACACGTAGCGGGATGACGAATTACTATCTACACCGTCATACCGCCGCGGTATCTCTTAGCCGCTAACAAGTAGCGGGATACTTAACCGTCATACCGCGATTCATTCGCGGTATCTCAGCCGCTAACAAGAGATCCCGCTAACACGTAGCGGGATGACGGTTGTCGTTTAGCCATAAATATTTAAGAAATTTACCAAACGAAAAAAAAGGCAAAAGAAGCCCTAGTTATTGTCTACTTTCAGTATTGGCGTTTTTTAAGTCTTAAACACTGCAATTTAGCTGCTTTTAAATGCAACTCACCTTTGTTTAAATGTTTAAGAAATTTACTAAGCAGAAAAAAAGGCAAAAGAAACCCCGTGGTAATTAGTGTTCACTCTCTAATCCTGCAAATTGGCGTACTATACTGTCTTAAACGACTTATAAGCGCGTTTCAGCTTGTGTGGGTAAAAACCCAGAAATGTTGTGAAGACATAAGGTGCACATAGTGCAAAAAATTAAAAATAAGACGCCAACTACGTTGTTTTCTTGCTGTTTAATCTGCACAGATGAAGATAACTGAATACCTTGAGTTTCATGATAAGGGGGCTGGCGGAGTTTGTCAAGCAATTTTTTCGTTTCTATGTTGTCAGCTACTTGGATGACACCATAGGTTATTTGGGCAATAGAGAATTTTACAAAAATCTATTTTTAACTTACACTGCAATTTTAAACCTACAACTTATGTACAACAGGCTTATAGTCAAATCTTTTTCAGTGTTATGCATCTGTTTACTTGCTTTATACATAACACTGCCAAATTTCTTTGATAATAAGCTTTTTATTTCGAAAAAAAGAATAAACTTAGGCCTTGACCTGAAAGGAGGGGCATCTTTGCTTCTAAACATAGACTTAGACTTCTATTTTAAGGAAAAGCTAGGCATGCTAGCAGGTGAGATAAAAGAGACATTGCTAACAAAAAATATTGAATCTAACGTACAAAATAGCGAACAAGTAATTGTAACTTTAAATAATATTGATGATTATAAAAAAGCATCTGTGTTGATTAATGCGATAAATCCAAATTTAGAGCTAAATAGAAAAGATTCTTCAATTCTCATTTCGTATAAACCCCATTATAAAAATTCTTTGATCAGTGAAGTAGCTGCAGAATCAATAAACAATGTCCAGCGCCGTTTGGACAAACTTGGCACAAAGGAAGTCAGCGTTCAAAAACAAGGGCAGAATAAAATATTAGTGCAGGTGCCTGGAGTAGAAGACACCGAGCAGATAAAATCTCTGCTTGGCAAAACTGCTAAGCTAGCTTTTCATTTGGCAAACACTAACATAGCCAAGGTGCAGGATATAGATCACGAAACTACTGTCATGCTCAAGGATTCTTTAGGTAATTCTTATCCAATATTCCGCAAAACTGAAATAGGTGGCGATTCGCTGGTTAACGCATCAGTTAGATTTGGTCACTTAGGTAAACCAACAGTGCATTTTAAATTTGACAGCATAGCGAGTAAAAGATTCGCGAAAATCACTAAAGAAAATGTGGGAAAACCTTTTGCAATTGTTCTGGATAACACAGTCTTAACAGTACCTACAATACGTGAGCCAATTTTAAATGGAGAGGGAGAAATTAGCGGTAATTTCACTGAAAAACAAGCAAGCGAACTTGCAATACTTTTAAAATCTGGAGCACTGCCAGCACCACTTAAAATAATTGAAGAAAAAAACATTGGCCCAAGCCTTAGAGAAGAATCAATAAAGGCAGGGGAAATGGCAGCAACAATCTCTATTATAGCCGTGGCTTTATTTATAATTATCACTTACGGCAAATTAGGTATATTAGCTTCTGTTGCGCTTTTTTCTAATGTAATTCTTATATTATCAATTCTCACTCTGCTTGAAGCAACTCTAACTTTACCTGGAATTGCAGGTATTGCACTCACTGTCGGTATGGCGGTGGATGCAAATGTTTTAATATTTGAGCGAATTCGCGAGGAAATCAAATCTGGCAAGAGAGTGGAACGTGCTATTGAAGAAGGGTTTAAAAACGCTATAAAGACAATACTGGATTCAAATATCACAACACTCATTGCTGCAGGAATAATGTTCATTATTGGCAGCGGAGCAATTAGAGGCTTTTCTGTCACTTTATCAATAGGAATTTTATGTTCGATGTTTTCTGCAATCACAGTCACAAAACTCCTGATAGAGTTGTGTATGAACCCGAAGGAACTAGTGCTTTGTTAGTCAACCACCTTCATTCCCACAACGTTATATCCTGAATCGACGTGCAAAATTTCTCCAGTAGTGCCACTACTTAAGTCGCTTAATAAGTATAACGCTGCCTTGCCAACATCCTCTATTGTAACATTGCGTCTAAGCGGAGAATTATTTCTATTCCATTCTGATATGAGGTGAAAATCGCTTATTCCAGAAGATGCTAAAGTTCTGATTGGACCAGCGGAAATTGCATTTACTCTGATATTTTGTGGCCCGAGATCACATGCTATATATTTTACACTTGCTTCAAGTGCTGCTTTACATAAACCCATAACGTTATAATTTGGCATAACTTTTTCAGCGCCATAATAAGATAAAGTAAGTAAACTACCACCACCTGACATCATTTTTTCAGCTCTTTGCGCTAAAGCAGTGAAAGAATAGCACGATATATGCATTGCATTGAGAAAGTTGTTCAGTGAAGTATCGACATATTTACCATTTAACTCATTTTTATCGGAGAATGCTATTGCATGCACCAAAAAGTCAAGAGTACCCCATTTTTTCTCTATTATTTCAAAAGCGTTATCTATGATTTCTGTATTTGAAACATCACAGTGTAATATTAGCTCCACATTTAATTCATCTACTATCGGTAATAATTTTTCTTTTACTATTTCGTTCTGGTAGGTGATTGCAAGTTCTGCTCCGTGCTCTGAGAGAGTTTTTGCTATACCGTATGCTATTGATCTCTTATTTATTATTCCGGTTATTAATCCCTTTTTGCCTTGTAATAGACTTGTTGTCATAGAACTATCTGTTTTTTATAGTTTGGAGTATTAACTAGATAAAGTCAATTATGTTTTAAAACATTTTTTGCAGTAACTTGAAGTCTAATACCACTGTTAACAAAAAGGCAGCGATGAGAGTTTCTTAGATTGCTTTTTATTAAAAAAACAAAGCTTTATTAATTAAATATTATAGTTAATAATTACACTTTCTTGACAAGTAATTAAAATAGTGTTAAACTGCGTGCATAAAATAATTAATGAGGTTACGATGTTAAGAAGTATTATAAAAGTAAAATTAGAGAAAAACTGTTGTCCTTTTGAGAAATTAGAAAACTTCTTTGCTGAAAGGGTATTTCATATAGATGATCGAAAAGGATTCAAAGATTCTTCAGTAAAGTTAGTTATCGAGTATCCCTACGATTCAACTTTAACTTTAACTCTACCAAGAGAAGCAATACCTAATTCTTTCGCTTTAGAGCTTTTGTCTTCACTTTATAAAGAAAATGCGCTAGCTTTACCTGTTATATTAAAATATCTTGCTCATAGGGATTTATCCAAAGATTTTGGTGAGATCAGTAAAAAATTACAGGCCAAAATGGATCAAGATATACAAGAAGCTCAGCTACAACACAATTCTGAAATTTCTAAAGAAATTGAGTTATGCAAAAAAGATATTTTAAATGTTCTGGATGGTGGTAAATCAGTATTGAGTGTTCAATTGAAGCAAAAATACTATTCTATACTAAAAAATGATGTTAAAGAATTAGAGGCTGAGATTTCAGAAGAACTAGAAGATTATGTTAACAACACTAACATTCACGAAATATATCAAAGCCTTAACAGTAAAATAAAGAAAATAAAGCATTATAATAAAATAGTATATCGTACACTTTGTACTTCTGGTTTTGTCGCAATGTCTTTATTGATTGTTCCATTGATAGCATTGATGGCATTTGATGTAACGACTAAAGGTGGTGGTTTTTTAGAGGCTCTTATGTATACAGCAACTCCATTTTTGGTTGTTGCAACGTTAGCACTTATAATAGCAGGTGTAGCTTACTTAGCAAGTTGTTATCTAGAGCATAGTTTTGCAAAAGAAATGCAAGACTTTATAGAAGGACCAAAATATGTAGATAAAGCAACTAATACTGAAGATGTGAAGAAATTAGAACAAGAAGAAACAGAAGTAGGCGATTATGGTAAAAAACCTTCGGCACCACCATACGATGGACCTAAGCAGCCAAGATTGTACCCAAATCTTTCAGAAGTACAACAACCACCATCATACGAAGAAGCTTGCTCTACCGTGCAACCGAAAGATTCACAACCAAGCAGTAATCTTGATTCTGCTGAGCCTGAGCAGCCAAAACTAGTTATGGATCTTTTAGAAAGTCTTCCAGAACAACTAAACGCAAAATTGGGTCCTGTTCTACGTCCATCTAATACAGCAAGAGGTGTAATTTAGGGCTAGAGGTTATGATTGTAATAAAGATATAAAAAAACGGACAAGTCAAGTAAAGTTACAAATGTAATTTTGCTTGACTATCCATTTATCACCACCTAAAGCAGCTAACAAAGCCATCCCATATGACATTTTACTTATATCTAATCAAGCATATTAATAAGTAATACCAAATTCCATTACTAATCGAACAAATAAGAAACATTACAAACTCGTTTAATAGTAGTGCTGGAAATACTGACAATAAAATTACACACAACATCTTCAAGTAAGCCTATGGTATCGTAGACTCTGTTGCGTAAAGTATTGTGTTTGATATATTGCCACAACCTCTCAACAGGATTCAGTTCAGGTGAATAAGGAGGCAAGTATATAATGGTAATGTTTTCCTGAAATTTCAAACTTTTTGATCTATGCCAACTTGCACAATCCATTACAAGAAAGGCTTCTTTCGTGCCTAAATCTTTCGACATCTGCTCCAGAAATATATTCATACAATCAGTGTTTACATATGGAGCAAGTAGGCTAATTTCCTTACCACTTCTTGGATTTACCGCACTGTAGATATAGAAATTTTGTCTACCGATTTTTATTTTAACCTGCGTTCTGATCCCTTTTTTGAACCATCCGTGTCCGATTTTTGAATGAGTTCCAAATCGTGATTCATCAAAAAAATACCTCCTTTTCAGGGTGGGAATTGACTATTTTATTGAAGTATTTTTTAAACTCTTCTTGCTTGTTTTTATCTTGTTTATGGTGCATTGGCCTTGGTGTTATGTAAGAAAATTTCATCCTTTGTATCTCACGGTGCACTGTTGATTTACCGATGTTTAGGTCAAATTCCTCTGAGATTTTTATTCGCACTTCCTTAATAGTAATATTTGGATTTTTTTCTACCCATATTTCAATTTGCTTACGTTGATTTTTGTTTAATTTGCTTTTTCTTCGCCGCTGAGACGGGGCAAATAGTTTTTCTACTCTACCAAATTTTAGATGCTTTATCCATTCAGTCAAAGCAGTCCTTGAAATTTTACATATTCTTGCTACAGCGCTTATACTACTTTCTTTTCCTGCTATTACCGCTTGTAACTTTTTTGAAACATATGCATTATTTCTGACCTTTTTTAACATTTCTTTCGCCAAATTTACAACTTTTTCGTCTAATAGTTTTGACCTTAATGCCATTTAAACCTCGCTATTTCACTTACTTTAGTATAGCTTTTTTTCCATTATCTTCTATCTGTTCTTTGTATAGTGGGAATTGGTATAAGTAAATTTTAATATAATCTTATTATACTTATAAATATGCTGTATATAGCTAACCTAAGTAAGGTTTCCCCGAGTGCTGAAAAACAAAATCAATAGCCGAATTGATATCGGGCCAAAAGCTTGGCAGCGCTTTTTTTTTATGGCATGCTTGATGGCAAACCAGAACTTCTCAATTGGATTTAAATCAGGCGAGTATGGCGGCAAAAATAAAACTTTACATCCAACACTTTCTATTAATTTTCTCGTTCTTTCAGACTGACCTTACCCAGAAAAAGTGGAGAGAAAGTTAAGACGTTTTTGTCATGAGAATGATGCATCAAATTGTGCAGGAATGCAATAATTAATAGTAGAATGCCTACGTTGTTTGTTATAAAAGATTTCTATGTATTCAAATATGGCAGTTTTGATATACCGTTTAGAGTGCAGAGAGGTGTCTATTGGTAACTCCCTTTTTAGAGAACTTTTCCACAACAGAATTGTCGTAACAACAACCTTTATGACTCATCCATGTTTTTTATGGATAAGAGATATTGATAACCTTGCGAAGTATATTGTGACCCTTGATCGCTATGTAACAGCAGATTTTTATCGGGTTTGCGCTTATTAACGGCCATCAATAAAGAGTCAACAACCAATTGTTTATTTATTGAGCTACTCATTAACTACCATGCGTGAATATAGATCCTGCCAAATATAGCCATCCTTCTTTGGTTTTTATATAAGTAATCCCATATTTTATTTGGTTGATCGACAATAAAGTTTTGGTCTAATATATTGAGAGCTACGACTCTATTGTCCGTTTGTTGCTTCTTAGTTTTAAATTTTCTTCTCAATATAGCCCGAATACCATTTTTCTGCATAACACTTTGTACTGTTTTAATTTTTGCCTAAAGCTTTTAATTCAGCGTGAATTTTAGGGATCTGCATTTGGATGCTTTTTTTGAATATCTGCTAGAAGCCCATCTCTTGCTAATTCCTTACTGCTTTTTCCCTTAGCAACCCATTTATAATAACCACCAGCAGATATGTCTAAAACCCTACATAGTTCCTGTATTTTATAGCAATTTCTATATAAAAGAATACTTTACTCTTTTTGTTTGGTCAGGGCTTTTTTTTTAATGTCTCTTTCTCTTGTTACTCTTGCTAGTTCTTTTTTTAGATCAAATCTTTCTTTGTCATAAGGAGCCTTTGTCTGGAAATGCGTATGCTTCTGACATTTTTCCATCATATTTTCTTACCCATTTACTTAACATACTGCCATCTATGCCTAGATCTTTTGCTATTTTTTTACTTCTGTTTCTTTAACCAGCTTAACAGCTTCTAATTTGAATCCTGCTGCTTCTATTTGCCATATTTTGAAAAAACGTTTTATTTTACTCCAAAAACGTCTTAACTTTCTCTCTACTTTTTCTGGGTAAGGTCACTAGACACTTATGCAGCTGTGCATAGAATGACAGAAGAGACTTGCGTTAGATATTGTTTATTTACTTTCGATCTTTTCTATCAATTTTTTAACTAAGCCTCTTAGCTTTTTACTGGATTCATCAAGCTCTTGAATCTGCGAGCTATGCTCTTTCATTAGTTCCTTATAGTTACCTCTTATGTAGTCAATCATTTCCTTCATCTGAGCAATCATCTTGTTAACATCCATACTACCCAAATCAGGTACCATGCCAGGCATAGCCCCTTCTAACATACCGCCAGCCATAAGCTGCTGGGACATTTGCATAAATGGTTTTAAAGTCTGATTAAGCAATTCAGGATCCTTGGCTAATTTTTCTATTTGCTCTTTGCAAGTATCCATATACTGCTTCATAAATTCATCTTCTTGTCCTTTGTCTATCATAATATGTCTACCTAAAAATACGTATTCTTTATTATATATCGTTTTTAAATTAAAAACAATACAAAATACCTATCACAATTGCATTAATACTTTTTAAACAATAAAAAATGCTCCTTTGCTTACAAATGGTCACATACCTTCTTTAACCATTCCTTATCTTTTACGCTATTTTCTAAGTTTTCATAGACAAATTGATGATAGCTATTTATCCATTCAATTTCATCTTTAGTAAGCATTTGCACATCTATTAGCCTTCTATCATATGGAATGAAGGTCAGTTGTTTGAAATGTAAAAAGCTATTTTCTTGTCTGTCGACATACATCAGATTTTCAATTCTTATTCCATACTCTCCCGGAATGTAATAACCAGGTTCGTTGGAAAGTATCATTCCTGGCGTGAGTTTCACTTTATTGCCCTTTGATATTGCTTGTGGTCCTTCGTGTACTGATAGGTAACTTCCTACTCCATGCCCTGTACCATGCATATAGTCCATTCCAAATTTCCATAAATGCGTACGTGCCAATATATCCAATTCTCCACCAGTAGTGCCAGAAGGAAAGATGACACTTGCTACAGCAATGTGAGCTTTCAATACTATTGTATAGTGGGTTATTTGCTCACTAGTCGGATTACCAACCACTACAGTTCTTGTCACATCAGTTGTGCCATTAAGGTATTGGCCACCAGAGTCAATCAAATATAGTCCACTTTTCTGAATTACCTTATTCGTCTTACTGCTTGCACGATAGTGAATTATTGCACCATTTTCATTAAATGCGGAAATTGTTGAAAAACTTGGTTGCTTAAACAAATTCTGTTCTTTTCTGTATTCTAAAATCTTTTCTTCAGCTTCAAGTTCTGTACCAACATTACTTTCAAGCCAATGTAGAAAGTTTGTAACTGCCACTCCATCTCTGATATGCGCATTTATAGCCCCAGCTATTTCAGTTTGGTTTTTTACTGCTTTATAAATTAGACAAGGATCTTCTCTTTCAGCTACCTGTTTATCTTTTATTACAGCCATGATACTCATTGGAGTTGTGTTTGGATCTATAACTATTGAATTTAGCTTGTGCAGCGAATTTTCTAGCTCACTAATATCAAAAATATTTATATGATTGCCTAAATTTGCTTCTATAGTTGAATGTTCTTTATCTTGAATAAACAAATCAACATTACCGCTTTTATACAATATAGCACGGCCCAATATACATGGAGTATATTTGGCATTTTCATTTCTTAAATTTAATAGCCATGAAATTGAATTTGGATCAGTTAAAAGCACTGCTTCAGCTTCTTTATCTATGCTTTTAGCGACTTTTTCACATTTATTCTTGCTACTTTCACCAGCATATTTAATAGAATGTAAAACCACTGCTTGTTTTCGATAGTCACTTTTTTTTCCAGCTAAACAGGGTATTAATTTACAGATATTCTCATACTTTCTTATATCTTCTATGGTAAAATATTGCAAATAGTAACCTAGTGAGGTGGTCAATGTTAAGTTTGCTTTTACCCATTCGCGTGGATCCTCTTCTTGTATATTATATACTTGAAAATTGCCCCGATCGAGCTGATTGCGAGCTTGTGTGATATAGCGTCCATCCGTAAAAAATGGGCACTTGTTGTCTTTTGTAACGATAAGTAGCCCATTTGTTCCTGTAAAGCCACACAGCTTTGTTAGCTCCTCTGAATACTCATTTAAATATTCATCTTTAGTATGCAACATAAATGCGTCAACATTTGTTTCACACATAAAAGAACGAAATTCTTCGATTTTTGACATATACCTCACGCAAAACTAGCAGCTACTTTCGTTTTCTTATTCCTAAGGTACACTAATATGCTCACTATCGCTGCGGGAGTGATGCCTTGTATTTGCTTTGCAATGCCAATCGTCGCTGGTTTTATCGTCTGCAACTTTTCTATTACTTCACTTGACAGGCCTTTAACTTGTGAATAGTTAAAATCAATTGGAATTTGAGTGTTAATTTCCTCTCGTAAAAACTTCATATCCGCTTCTTGTCTTATTAGGTAAGGTTTGTATTTTGCTTCAATTTCAACTGCTTCGCATATTTCATTCTTAGTTATGCTACCCATTGCGGCGTCATTCCAGCGCGTAACGCTGCTTTTTTCCTGGATCCTAGTGTCAGCTACTCGGATGATATGAGAGTGTCCTGAGATGACGGAAGAGGATCCAGTATCCGTTATGCAGCGCGTGATGCTGCTTAACTCCGGCCATATTTCTTGTAATTTATTCCAGTCGATGTTTGGATAGCTGAGTAAATCTAGTGCCGTTTTTCTTATCCCATCATAAGATATTTTAATACCATAAGACCTAAGCTGCTCAGGAGTAATCGTCAGACTCCCTAACTTCTCTTCAAGCTGCTTAATGGATTTAAGTTTATTCTGTAAAACAGAGTATCTCTCATGCGAAACAAGGGAAATATCATAACCTTTTTGTGTTAATCTTCTATCCGCATTGTCTGACCTGATAGCTAGCCTATATTCTGCACGTGAGGTAAATAATCTGTAAGGCTCGATCACCCCTTTGGTGACCAAATCATCTATCATTACACCGATATATGAATCTGTGCGGTGAAGAACAAAGCTTTCTTTTTTTTCAGATGCAGAGAGTGCTGCATTAATTCCGGCGATAATTCCTTGCCCTGCTGCTTCTTCATATCCAGTGGTGCCATTAATTTGGCCAGCAAAATATAGACCTTTAATTTTCTTAATTTCAAGAGTATGGCTTAGTTCTCGTGGATCAATATAGTCATACTCAACTGCATATCCAGACCTCAATATTTCTGCGTTTTCAAGTCCTTTGATACTCTTTATCATTTCATTTTGCACTTCAACAGGCAATGAATTTGAAATTCCGTTTGGGTATACAGTATCATCATCCAGCCCTTCTGGTTCTAAAAATATTTGGTGACTACTTTTTTCTGCAAATTTATTAACTTTAACTTCAATGGATGGGCAGTATCTTGGTGCAACAATGTCATCCAAATACGAAGAAGCTGACCTATGAAGATTTTCTCTAATTATTTTATGCGTATTTTCATTAGTATGGGTAATAAAGCATGATACCTGAGGTTGGTTAATTTTTTCTGTGAGATAAGAAAACGGCACAGGTGGGTTATCACCCACTTGTTCTTGCAATATTGACCAGTTTATAGTATTACGATCAAGCCTTGGTGGAGTTCCGGTACGCAGTCTACCTAATCTAAAATCATACTTCTTCAACGTATTTGCAAGTTCTACTGCAGACTTATCTCCCATTCTTCCTGAAGGAGTTGTTTGCTCTCCTATATGAATCACACCCCGCAGAAAAGTCCCTGTAGTTAGAACGACTTTACTTGTTGATATACGTTCACCTGAGCTTATCATTACAGCTTTAATGCACGGTTCTCCATTGCCATTACTTTCTATAAGAAAATTGTCAACTGACTCTTCTTTTACCGTCAAATTGTTATAATTTAGAATAATTTCCTGTATTGCCTGCTTATATAATTTTCGGTCTGCCTGTGCACGTGGTCCCCATACTGCTGCACCTCTGCTGCTATTTAAAATGACTGAGTGTATGCTTGCTTGATCGATTGCTCTTCCCATTATTCCATCAAGAGCGTCAACTTCCCTGACTACAACACCCTTTGCAACTCCTCCAATTGCTGGATTGCAGGACATTTCTCCTATAGTTGAAATTTTATGAGTTATAAGCAGCGTGTTTGCACCAAGGCGAGCTGCCGCAGCAGCAGCTTCGCACCCTGCATGACCACCACCTACTACTACTACGTCATATTTATGCATGCTTTTTTGAGTAATTCTACTCTACTAATATTCCGATTATCAACGGTTAATGTCAAATCTTGTTATTCCAATGTTACACACTGGAATAACAGAAACCTTACTTGATTAGCTTAAACTTTCTTCCTTCCCTTTTGAAGAAAAGTGCTCAAATTTATTAGCAGAATGGGGTGGATGCTATTGAAATTAAGCACGCTTCAAAGTGATTTTTTTTAAAATGTACAGTATTTCTGTGAACTCTCTCAAACAGCTAAGGGGTTATACAGGTCAGCAGACACGCAAAAGTTAAACTTGTGCCAATAAATGAAATAGATCAACTATCCAGAAAGTAATCTACAGTATTTAGATTTGCAAATGTTGCATTATCTGCATTTTATCAGCATAATATAGAAGTAATGTAATGCAGATATTATGCCGATAAAATTTACACCAAATTATACAATTACCTCCAAAATCGCTGGTTGTCTTATGAGGATTGAAGCAGCAAAGGAAAAAGTGTTACATTTACCACTCACTGTATCAATGCTTTCATCTCTTCGTGAAACTGCAAGGCTCTATACAACACACTACTCTACTATGATTGAAGGAAATCGACTTGAACCTAAACAGATTGAAGAGATTTTAAAGCATAAAGGTCACTTCCCAAGGTATAAGAGAGATGAAAATGAGGTTAAAGGATATTATGCAGCCTTAACTCGAATTGAACAATGGGCAGCAAGGAGAATACCCATTACTGAGAAAGCTGTTCAAACACTACATGCTCTAGTAATAGCAAGTGGAAAATCTAAAATAAAACCAACACCTTATCGTGATGGTCAAAACGTTATTCGTGATAGCCGTACACGTGCAATAATTTATATGCCACCTGAAGCAAAGGATGTACCAAAGCTCATGAGCAGTATGATTGATTGGATTCGTGACAGTGAGCAAGTGCCTTGCCCAATTATTGCAGGTATTGCGCATTATCAATTTGTAACAATTCACCCTTACTATGACGGTAATGGTCGTACTGCAAGATTGTTGACTACATTAATTTTACACCTTGGTGGATATGACCTAAAAGGACTTTATTCATTGGAAGAATATTATGCCAAGAATCTAGGAGCGTATTATGAAGCAATCAGTATAGGTCCATCGCACAACTATTACATGGGAAGAGCTGAAGCAGATATTACCAAGTGGATAGATTATTTTGTGGAAGGTGTGGCAATTGCATTTGAGAATGTTTTACAGCGTATAAACGAGGAAGGGCACAGAACTGACCAGACTGATCTTATACGTAAACTTGATCCTAAACAGCGTAGGGCTCTTGAGCTCTTTGGGGAATTTTCCATGATTACAGCTAGTCAAGTAGGCAAATTATTTAATTTTAAGCCTCGCACCAGTGCTCAGCTTTGTAAAAAGTGGGTAGAAATGGGGTTTATTGAGGTTGTAGACTTTTCCAACAGAGGAAGAAAATACAAGCTTAGCAAGCAATATGAGGATTTGATTTCAAACTAAAAACTGTTTCTAATCTAGAATTCGGGTTAAAAGCACGCACTCAAGGCAAGTAGGGCATCGTAGGACATGAGTACTAGCAGAATGGGGTGGATGCTATTGAAATTAAGCACGCTTCAGAGTGATTTTTTTAAAAATATACGATATTTCTGTGAACTCTCTCAAACAGCTAAGCATACACGCAAAAGTTAAACTTATGCCAATAAATGACCTTACCCAGGTTGCTCGGTTGTAAGCAAGAGAAGACAAGGAAAGGAGCAGGTTAATCCAAACAATTTTACTATTATTTAATTGCTAGTCTGATATGTTAGGCAATCATGTTGGATACAAAAATGGATAACTATGCGGGAATTAATAAACGTGTTATAGCGTTTATAGTTGATCAAATAATATTTCCAGTCTTTTTTCTATTCATTTTGTCCATATCATCAGGTGAGCCCTTTACTGAACTTGTTAATGTTGTCTTCAGTTATACTGATACAGACTTTTCAGTGCAAGAAGGAGTATTAGGAATATTACTGCTTATAGTATTGGAAACATTAATGATAGCAAAACTTGGCTGGACTCCAGGAAAGTTGTTATGTGGCATATACATAAAAGATGCAAATACACTTGAAAATATTGCTTTAATGCAAGTAGTGATAAGAAGCTCTCTTAAGATGCTTGTGTTCGCACCTTTCTGTATTTCTGAGTGGTTTTTAATATTACCAGTCTTGGTTTTAATATTCGCAGTATTTGATAAACGCAAGCAGTTCTTCCACGATAAAGTTGCAAAAACAGTAGTAATAGATTACAGACCTGAAAAATGCCACTTAAATTTAAACTGCGTGGGAATAACTAGGCGTGTTATAGCATATATTATTGATCGTTTTATTATTATTGGAGCCTCTTTGTTTTGTGTTTCTCTTGTAAAAACAACTTTCCACCCTGATAAATCTCAAATATTAATCATATACTTTTATTTATTTTTTTTCCTACCAATAGTGTTAGGAATATTTATAACAAGAAGACTTAGTGGCACTTTAGGGCAATTGTTGTGCTATATTTGCATTAAAGATATAAATACACTTAAAAATCCTACTCTAATACAAACAATAATTAGGTGTGTTTTGTTTGAAGTTATTAACTTCATATTGATTTCTATATTAATTATGAATACATTTTTTGATGCTCTTGATAAGTATACTTCTGAGTGGTGGTTTGACCCTTTATCAAGCTTAACCTTTATAGCTATAATACTAATTTTTACATCTGCAATATTCGATAGACGTAAGCAGTTTTTTCATGATAAAATTGCAAAGACAGTGGCAATAGATTATAAGCCTTCAAGCTGATTTCTTCTCCAGTTGTGGGTTTATACTTACTTTTTTTCTATTCAATTTCTAATCTGCATAAAATTTATTAAAAAGACTATTGACACTAAAAATACCTGTGTTACAAGTAAGCTATATTTGATATTTACATAAATTGTTTACAACCATTTGGTTTTACGGTGAGGGTAATTTTTAGTTATACTTAAGGGGGTGGAATGCACATGAATCAACAACAATCAAGTAGTACTACTAAAAAAGACATTATTCTTCAGCTATTACAGTCTGGTGTTTTAAAGCAAAGAAATCTTAATGATAAAATTAGTCATGAAGAAATAAGCAGATTGATAGATGATATTGTAAGTTCAAACGAAAATAACACGGGTGAACTTCGTCGTTCAAAGCGAGATATGGGAAGAGGTATATATTACTCAGTAGTCCTTATGTATCGTGCATATCGGCTGGTAGATAAACTGGGTTGGAAGCGTGGTTTACAGGTAGTCAATCGGTACTTAGTTACAAAACGTGGACAGGAGAAAACTCTAGAAACAGCCAGGGAGCTTTTAGGTGATATAGAAGATATAGAAGATTTTCTAGATTTTCTAGATGGTCTCAAACAAATTCTGTCTCCTGAGCCAGGTGAAGAACAAGTTACAGGGGAATATAGCGATACATCTTTACACTTAGCCGCTGAACAAGGTAATTTAAATGCAGTAGAATATTTTGTGGAAAAAGGAGGTGACATTAGTGCTAAGACCAATGGTGATGATACTCCTCTCTACAAGGCTGCATTTGTGGTCGAAATGCAGCTCGCTCGCGACAAGGGCTTTGAAAAACGCGCACAAGCATATGCTGGTAAAGTTTACTCAAGACAGTCTGGCAGATACACTAATTTAAAGAAGGTCTTCTTTATTGCGATTTCAAATTGTATTTTGTTTCCTAAGAAATCCAATTATATATCTAGCCATACTATAAGAGATGAGGAAACTAATGAGCATGACTTACAATGCTTAAGCTTAAAGCATTAGATGCTTTTTACAAGATACAAGGCAGAAACTTATCAATAAGCCCCCATCAAGAATCTTATCTGTTAGCTATATATAAAATTTGATACTCTGACTACAATATACTACTATAGATAAAAGTGTTATCAATGGAGCAAAGTATGGAATTAACAGTAGGAAATAATGTACCATACTACTATAATACCACAGAAGTGGTATTAATGGAGAGAGGTATGGAATTAGCAGTAGAAAATAATGCACCATATTACTATAATACCATAAAAGTGTTATTAATGGAGCAAGGTATGGAATTAGCAGTAGGAAATAATGCACCTGATTTTAGCTTACCAACAGATTCTGGTGAAAATTTATCATTGAGTGAATTTTTTGATAAAAAAAATGTAGTTCTTTATTTTTATCCTAAAGACGATACTCCGGGTTGTAGGATGGAGGCAAAAGGCTTTAGAGATAAAATAGATGATTTTTCTTCCCTTGACACAGTGATAATTGGTGTATCAAAAGATAGTGTTAAGCGCCACGCTAACTTCAAAGCAAAATATTCTCTGCCATTTTCCTTAGTTTCTGATGAGAATGCTGAAATGTTGGAAAAATATGGTGTTTGGGTAGAGAAAAGTATGTTTTGCAAAAAGTATATGGGAATAGAGCGCACTACTTTTTTAATAGATAAAAAAGGTAAAGTAGTGAAGATCTGGAAAAATGTAAAAGTTAGTGGGCATGTTGATGAGGTTCTGGAAGAAGTAAGGAGAATGTAAACTAAAGAATAGGTTAATGGCTACCCATTGCTACATAAAAAAGCTGAAATTACATAATTTTCGTAGCCACTCAAACTTTGAACTGGATTCAGATGATAGCTCAGTTGTAATAACTGGCGAAAATGGTATTGGTAAAACTAATATACTTGAAGCAATCTCGTTGCTTGCTAAAAGCAATGGAATGAAAAAAGCAAAAGCCAGTGAGATACAAAATAGATTCAGTAATGAAGATTGGGTAGTGCACTATGATTTTTTTAATGGAACGGATTTTAATTCAATTGGTATCGCAAAGAGTTTTGATAAGAAACTAATACAAATTGATGGAAAAACGCAATCAAGTTATTCATCTCTGTATAAGATATCCAATGTAATATGGCTGATTCCACAAATGGACTATGTTCTTCTTAATTCTCCAAGTGACAGATTAAAATTTTTAGACCGTATAGTTTCACTGTTTGAAGAAAATTACACTTGCTGCTACATGAAATATAGAAAAGCTAAACATGAGCGAAGTAAACTATTGAGGGAGAACATTTTGAACAAAAACTGGTTCTCTAGTCTTGAAAACATAATGGCCGTTAATGCAGTTAGTATTTTACATATGCGATCGTCTGTTTTAAAAATATTACAAGATACAATTGATAACCATTCCAGTAAGCTTTTTCCGAAGGCAAGTTTGAAATTCAGCAGCCAGCTAACTTTGGACGATACTGCAGAATACTTTCAGAATCGTCTAAAGGAAAACAGAGAAAAAGATTCATTGACTGGTAGAGTAACCCTTGGTGTGCATAACGATAATTTTCGGGTTTTTTGTCAAAAAAGAAACGTACCAATAAATCTGTGCTCCACTGGAGAACAAAAGTTATTACTGCTTTCTATTATTTTATCCAGTGTAAAAGCAAGGTGTATTCATTACAATAAGGCACCACTTCTTCTACTTGATGATATAATGTCTCATCTGGATAAACATTACAGAAAGGCGTTAATAGAGGAAGTGTTAAGTATTCAATGTCAAACTTGGATAACTGATGTAAATCAAGATAATTTCAATAGCTATCTTTATTCTTTCAAGTTTTTTGAATTGTTAAGTAAATAAGTGACAATATTCTTCTGCAAAAGGAAAGAAATACTTACGTCCTTGGTCTTTTATTATATGACTGTGACCTTACCCAGATGATATGAATAAGTATTGCTTGGTTGAAAGCAAGAGAAGATAATAACTTTTCAGAGTGGATAGGTGGCAGGTTGGTACTCCTTTTGAGGCACTTTCTGCTCTTACATGGAGTGTAGGAAGAAGACCTCGTGACCCAGATTCTGCCACCGGCGAGGCTCACAAAATGTGATGACCTCGTATAGGAGTTTGGAACAACCGGTACTCTGATATATTGAAATATGCAATTGGAGGAAAAAATGCGTCACATTGGAGTTATACTAATAGCTTTACTGCTTGTTATCTGCAAGAAGGGAAGCCAGAGTATATTCAAACGTTTTGCTTAAAAGACTTGGATAATTTTATCGAAAATCTTCAAGAAACAGATAAAGTGGCTATAGAAGCAACAGGCAATAGCTGTTTCTTTTATGATGCAGTTTCACCTTACGTTAAGCGTGTGGTAATAGTCGCTCCCGGACAGTTTGAAGTTGTGCGCTGCTCTATACACAAAACAGACAAGCATGATGCAAGAGCTATTGCTTTCTTTCTAAGCAAAGATATGTTGCCTGAGGCAAGGCATAAAAGCAAACAATGTTAGCAGTTATAGTATTTTCTAAAACGAATGATAAACGTCTAAAATGGTATTACCAACTAAAAGGTGTAAGTCTGTACATTGATGCATTAGAGGTCTGAGGCGACTTTTGATGGTGTGCCAACAATGCTCTATCGGATTTAGATCAGGTGAATATGTTGGAAGATAAAGCAAATGACACCCAAAAGACTCTATTAATGACTTTGTTTTGGGAGTTTTATGGAATGTAGCATTATCCATAACTATGGTTGTATTACGCTGCAATTGTGGTTCGCTCTAACCATACATTATTACACCCTCCTGTGAAGGTCATTGGTGCAATAAACTTCTTTTTAATCCATCCACCTATTATACTCACTCTTTCCCGCTTTTTTCCTGGAACATCAGCATATATTTTTTCTCCTCTTGGAGCTCGTGCATATTCTCAGTATAGAATATATTATACCTTTATCATTCGCTTTTGAAAATACTATAAAACAGAAACAAAAGTGCTGTTTATTGCAGCTTTTGGGTAATTTAATGGTAAAAATTTTAGAGAGAAATTTTATACACTATCACTGATATTTTCCCTTAAGTTGACGCCATTGCCTGAACAGATACACTCGGATTTTTTATATAACTATATTTACTATCTTATTTGGTACAGCATATACAGTGCGAACTTTGCTTTGACCGATCTTACTGGACACAGAGTCTATCGCTATTTTCTTCAATTCTTCTTGAGGTAAGTTAATTGCTACCTTTATTGTTGTGCGTAATTTTCCATTGATTTGCACTGCTATAGTTACCGTATCGTCAACTAATAATGATTCATCAGCTTTTGGCCAAGGTTGACCTCCTATTTCTTGCCATAGGCTTTCAGCTAGATGTGGTATGAATGGTTCGATTACTCTGATTAATATACATATACCTTCATCAATAAGAGATTTTCCAGTTTTTACATCTATTTCAGCTATTAAGTTCGTCATCTCACGAAATTTTGCCACTACACAGTTTAATCTGCAGTTTTCCAAGTCATCTGTAAGTCCGTGTAAGAGTTTATGAATTTTTTTTCTGTACTCTAGAAGTCCACCCGTAATACTTTCATTATCATAGTGTATATTTACAGGTCTCAGCTGCATGACCATACGCCACAATTTATTTACATAACGAGAACAACCTTCCACGCCATCATCGGACCATTCCATATCTTTTTCTGGAGGAGTGTCGGACAACACAAACAAGCGAGCAGTATCAGCACCATACTTTTCTATGATAAAATTTGGATCAACTGTGTTCTTTTTCGACTTGCTCATTTTTTCAACTTTGCCCACTTGAACCTTAGCTCCTTGTGCAATCAACTCTTTTGCTTCTGCGGGAAATAGCCACTTACCATTTTCGTCTTTATAAGTTGCATGGCAGACCATTCCTTGAGTGATTAAAGTAGAGAAAGGCTCTTTAATAGCAAAATAGCCACATTTGGTTAAAGCACGGCAGAAAAATCGTGAGTAAAGCAAATGCAGAATTGCATGTTCTATCCCACCTATATAATAATCAACAGGCATAAAACGATTACATGCATCTTTGTCTATTGATTTATCTTCACTACAGAATGCAGCAAAATACCAGGAAGACTCAAAAAAGGTGTCGAATGTATCAGTTTCACGCTCTGCTTGCTTTCCACATTTTGGGCAATCAACGAACTTCCAAGTTGGGTGCTTATCCAGCGGATTGCCACCACTTGTAAATTCTACATCTGCAGGTAGAACTACAGGAAGGTCTTTTTCTGGCACTTGCACAGTTCCACAATCTTTACAATATATTATAGGTATAGGGCATCCCCAATAACGTTGTCTCGAAATTCCCCAATCATGTAAACGATAGTTTGTTGTTTTCTCACCTATCCCTTTTTCTTTGAGCTTTTTAATGATTACTTCCTTTGCTCTACTTACCGTTAATCCGTTTAAGAATTCAGAATTGAACATTACCCCATCGCCAGTATACGCCTCCTTTGTCATCCCAGTGCTTCGACACTGGGATCCATTGTAAGAATTCTGGATTCCAGCGTCACGCGCTGGAATGACACCTAAGTGGGCTGAAGAAATAACGGGAATAATCGGCAAATTATATTTCTGTACAAATTCAAAATCACGCTGATCATGTGCAGGGCAACCAAAAATCGCGCCTTCCCCATATTCCATCAACACAAAATTCGCTATGTAAAGCGGCAATTCCTTATCAAGAAATGGATGCTTAACGTTTAATCCGGTGTAAACTCCTATTTTTTCATCATTCTCCCCATTTGTTTTTATGTTATCGATAAAGTCCTGTATTTCTTTATTTTTTAAATCCTGCACAATAGGGTGCTCTGCTGCCACTGCACAAAAAGAAGCCCCAAATAAAGTATGAGGATAAGTTGTAAAAACCTTCAATTTCTTATTTAAGCCAACTACTTCAAACTCTATAGTTGCTCCTTCAGATTTTCCTATCCAACGCTCCTGCATTGTTTTGACTTTTTCTGGCCAATTTTTCAAACTTTGCAGGCACTTGAGTAAGTCTTCAGCGAAATCAGTAATCTTTAAAAACCATTGGGACAACTTACGTTTTTCAACAACTGCACCTGATCGCCACCCTTTTCCATCAACCACCTGTTCATTTGCAAGCACTGTTTGGTCCACTGGATCCCAGTTAACCCATGACTCTTTTCGATAGGCAAGCCCATGCTTTAAAAAATCCAGGAAAAATTTTTGTTCGTGTTTGTAGTAATCAGGCTCACATGTGGAGAGTTCACGCTCCCAATTATAAGAAAGACCTATAGATTTCAACTGTGTACGCATATTATCTATATTCTCTTTTGTCCATGTTTCAGGGCTAATATTATTGTCCCTTGCTGCATTTTCAGCTGGTAATCCAAACGCATCCCAGCCAATTGGATGCAAAACCTCAAATCCACGAGCTCTCTTGTAACGCGCTATCACATCCCCTATTGCATAGTTACGTAAGTGCCCCATATGAATTTTACCGGATGGATATGGAAACATCTCCAATACGTAACATTTCTCTTGTTCACTATTCTTGCTTACAGAAAAATCCCATTTATCTTGATAAAATTTTTCAACACTTTTAAAATCATATTTCATATAAATCCAAATTCAATTACAGTTCACATGCATCAAAGGATCAACCGCTTGGCCATTATGCCGTATTGTGAAACACATCTGTGGATCTTTATCTTGTGTGCTTGATTTACCTGCAGATCCAATCACTTGACCTTGCTTTACTTTATCACCAATTTCAACATGTATGTTTTTTAAATAGGAGTACACAGTCATGTAATTATCTTTGTGTTCTACTATAATTAAATTTCCATACCATCTCAGCCCTTTGCCTACATATACCACTTTGCCGGGTGCAGAGGCAACTACATTCGTTCCATTTTGAGCAGCAATTTTTATGCCATCCTTACACATTTCATCAGAAGAGGTAGCTGAAATAACTGTACCTTTAACTGGCATTACAAATTTGCAATTTACCCCCACGTTTTGTGCATTATTGTTATCTTTGTATATCCTGTTTATGATGGCTTTTCTATTTTCTTTTTTTATTAAAGGCTCCCTAATTAAATGGTACTCTCTTGTATATTCCAGCTCTCTTTTTCCGTAAAATTCTTCGCCTTTAAGCAGCACAGGTGCAGGTTTTTGCAGGCCACAGCCTATTAATATTGCTAATAATATAAGAAATGAAGCTATATGCCACATTTTAGATATATCAACTCTCACAAAACTCCAAAATTTTAGCGAGACGTAGTGTTTCACGCCTGTTCGTTACTTTCCTCGTTATTTATTTTACTAGTTAAATAATCCCTCAAATCGGTAAGTTCTTGCAACAAATTCTTTGGATCACGATTGACTTTTATATCATTACCAAATTCTTTTTGCACTCCTTTTATTGTATATCCTTTATCATGTAGCATGTATTTTACTTTCTTTATGGCCTCTATACACTTAAGATCATATAGCCTTCTTCCTTTACGCTTTGTAGGCTTAATTTGATGAAATTGACCTTCCCAAAATCTTAAAACATGCTGTTCCAAATGTAGCTCTTCAGCTACTTCCCCAATCGTATAAAATAATTTTTCCTTATTCATTAATTATTGATTAATTTTTTTATAATTTTTGAAGGCCTAAAAGAAATTGAATTTCTTGCCTGAATCATCACTTTCTCTGATGTATTTGGTATATTTCCTGGTCTTTCCTTCTTTTTCTTAACCAAGAATGTTCCAAATGACGATATTTTTACTATTCCATCCTTTACCAAGCTTGTCTTTATTTCGTTCAATATATCATCTATTATCGAAGCAGAGTCTTCCTTTGATAATCCTATTTCTTGGTTTATATTTTCAGCTATCGTTGCCTTAGTTACTGTTGTGTCTTTTGTTGTAACGTGATCCATTATTGATAAATATTACAATACATAAATATAATATAGCAATCGACTCGAGATTCAGCTACTTTATTTTTTAGGGTATGTCTCTTCTGTAGCATAATTTAAAATACTAGCAACTGCCAACATTACAAATATTGCAAAAAGCGCCATTTGATGATCTGTAAAAAGTGCTAGCATTGACACTATAATTCCGCTGACAATAAACATAAACCCATTGATAATGGATGATGATGTGCTAATGTATTTTCGTTTCACAATCTCGCTGCCGACAGTAAAATTAAGCATATGTCCTCCCGCAAAAAACCCGAACATTAACATACAAAAGTACACAACGTGGACTGTTAAGTGGCTGCACAACAAAATAATCATTGAAATACCTTGTAACAGAGCAAAAGCAGAGATTACATGCCTTCTATTTTTAAATAGATTTGAGATTCGATCTGCAATTGGAGCACCAACTGCAAGACCAAGCCATAATATTGCGGTTGCTACACCTGACTCCACTGCATCAAGTTCTAAGTTGCTCAGTAACCTTGGAGCCCACAAGGTATTCAGTGCTAAAAATGTTCCAAAAGTAATAGCACCCACCACTGAAGTTATCCAGATATCTCTTAATTTTAGCACTGTGAGTACAGAGCACATTACTGTTCTTATAGAGCTTTTTATTGTGCATTCTTCTGAACTGCTTTCTGGAAGTGTGTTTGGACAAAAAAGCGTAAGTACAAATATCAACACACCAAATAGTATTATGCATACAATCAGATTCTTCCAATCTGCACCTTCAGCAAGCAAGCTAGAGAACAACATTTGAATCACCAAAGCGGAAAGACTTGAAATTGTCTGCACTAGTGAAAACATTAATCCAAATTGGGCAACGGAAAAACATATGCTACTTGTATGAGCAGCACCAATAAAACCAAATGATGCTCCAGTTGCAATCAATACTTGAGATAAAATCAAATGGGAAAAATTGTCACTATTAATAAGGACAAAAAACCCCAAGATCATAGTTGATAACGAGAAAAAATAAATTTTTTTACTGGAAAAAACATTAAACGTTGCCCCACTAAAAAATTGTAAGATAGCAAAAGTCCAAGTATATACTGAGTTAGCTAGCGCAACTTGCGCGATTGTAAGTCCAAGTTCTTTTTCAAGATTCACACTTATAAAAGTATAAACTATCTGAATATTGCTGAATATAACAACCAAGTTACTGATCAGCCAAATGAACCAAACCTTAGCTCTGCTTTCCATAAGATTTATTTTTATAAGTAATCTATTAGAAATTTAACACTAAGTCTCTTTTTAAGCTATTGTTTCCTGAATAAGTGCTGGACTTGACTTCCTTTAGCTTTATTGTACAATTAAATAATTTTATTCTAGAGGTTGGTAATATGGCACCACAAGATAAATCTCAATTCAAAAAGTTTGACAATATATTAGCAAGAATAAGTGACACCATTGATTCTGGTAAGGGTGATTCTATTGAGATTTATGATGAAATAAAAAATTAGCTGAGAGAAGAACTTAATAATGTATATGAAGAATGGAAAAGTGGTGAATTTAATCCAAACTTCAGATTCAAATTAGATGATGGTTATGAAGTAGAAACAACGCTACTGCACATTTCCATTCAATGCAGGAAAAGTGCTGCATGTGCACCACTAGTCCAATGCTTGTTAGATCAGGGAGCTGATCCCAACGTACAAGATAGTCCTTATAGTGGTTTTACCTTAACCTGTGTCCTAATGCCTTTTTTAAACCACCCGTGTCCAATCTTTGAATGTGTGCCAAACCGCGATTCATCGAAGAAAAACAGCTCTTTTTCAGGATACATGACAATAGTTTCATTAAGATTTTTTTTTAAACTCCTCTTGTTTACTTTTATCTTGTCCGTTATGCACTGGTCTTGGTGTGATATATGAGAATTTCATTCTTTGCATATTACGGTGTACTGTAGACTTGCTAAACCAAACCTTTCCTGAATTTTTATTCTCGTTTCTTTAATGGTAATGTTGGGATTTTCTTGTATCCATGCTTCAACTTGTTCACGTTGACTTTGGTTCAATATAGTTTTTCTACGGCGTTGAGGTGGAGCAAATAATTTTTCTTCTCTGCCAAATTTTAGGTCATGCAGTAAGTGCCTTTCTTGAAATGCAACATATTTTTGCTACGGCTGTTATACTATGCTTTTTTGCTGCAATTACAGCATTTAGTTTTTTTGCAACATATGCATTATTTCTTACTTTCTTCAGCATTTCTTTTGCTCACTTTTTCATCCAATAATTTTGATCTTAATGCCATTTAAACCTCGCTATTTTACTTACTCCAGTATGGCTTTTTTCCATTATTGTCTATCCGTTACTTGTATAGCGGGAATTGGTATAACTAATTTACTTATCAACATATCCACTAACTATAATCTGTATACCGCTACACAGTTAGAAGTATTTTTTGATTTTACAATACAGCTTGAGATTCAATTTTTATAATTTTCTTGTTGACTAGCCAGAAGGTACCTACCTTCTCGGCTTGCTGCTTTTGATAAAGTGTGGTTTTCAAGACCATATCAAATAGATCCTATTAAAAATCAATCGAATCTTCACATGTTTGTTCTTCATAAAAGAAGTTCAATGTTATTGTAGTACCAAGTTTTGCTTCACTTTTAATGTCGAAAGTTCCACCCATTAACTCTACTAATTTCTTGCTTAGCGGTAATCCGATGCCCGTACCTTCATTTCTATATCCCGAATCTGCTTGGCCAAAAACAGACATAACTTTATATATATCCTGCTGCATTATTCCTATTCCATTGTCATGAAACTCAATAGTTAATAAGTTTTTTTCTATATTTTCTTTTATCACCATTCTTATTAAACCATCTTTGGGAGTAAACTTGATTGAGTTTGATAATAAATTTATTATAACTTGTTTCATTCTCTTAGGATCTGCAATGACTAATAATTGTTTATTAGTCGTCTCTTTTTTTAAATTAATCCCGGCTTCTTTTAATTTAGGTAATAGCATATTTACGCATGAATCTATTATTTTGTTCAGGTTAAACTTCACTTTTTCTACTGTTAAACTACTTGATTCAGCTTTTGAAAAATCTAACACATCATTAATTAAGGTAAGTAAGTGTGTTCCTGCATTATATATATCGTCTGCATACTCCTTGTATTGAGAGTTATCCATTGAACCTAAAGTTTCATTTTTGATCAACTCCGCAAATCCAATAATAGCATTAAGAGGTGTGCGTAATTCATGTGTAACGCTTGCAAAAAATTTTAGCTTATTTGCATTTTCTTGCTCTAATGCCTCTTTTATCTGCTGTAATTCAATGTTAGTTTTATGTTGCTTGGCTAGCATTTGGGTATTAGAAAATTGCAAATAGAACATTATTAATATTAAAATTATTAATAATAAGCCCAAAAATGTTAAAAATAGGCCATATGCTATAACATAAGAATTATTGTAGTTTCGAAGAATCTTCAAAAAAAACGAAGGTTTAACGCTATTTTCATGGAATATAGGAAAAATAGAAGTTAATGTATTTCCTGTAGTATAAAATATTTCTTGGTTACTTAATAGTTCATCAATTTCATCGTTTGTAAGTAACTGTTCATAATCATAATCTTGAGTGTTAAAATTACTGAATATTATTCTGCTGTTTTGATCATACAGTATTAAGCTGAAATCCTTTACTTTGCTCACTGATTGTAATAATTCAGCACGCAGTTTTACCAGTTGGTTTATGTAGTCAAAATTTTTGTATTTAATGTGATGCTTTTCTATTAGTAAATAATGGTATTTTTTTATTATGCCATTTTCCAGTATACTTTTTAAGTTTACACTTGAATCACGGTAAGAAGAAAGGAAATTACTCCTTAGTAAATAATTACAATATATCACACTGAATGAAATCATAAAGATCGATGAGAGTAATGCAATAACTTTTGTGTATTTGTTTTTCTCCAGCGCAGAAAACATTGATTTACCTAGCTTATACATATTCTTCTTATTGTGAAACAACGGTTTTTATGTTATTAATAATAAAATTTAGCATATAATATTTTATGACAATTTCTCCTATTTTGCCAGTTTATTCTCCTGTTAACATAAATTTTTCTTATGGTAAAGGTATTTACTTGTATGATATTGACGGTAAGCGCTACGTAGATTTTCACTCTGGAATAGCCGTTAGTAGCTTAGGTCACACCAATTCGCGATTAATTAGTGCTCTAAAATTGCAAGGAGAAGAATTATGGCATATATCAAATACCTATAATATACCTGCTGCCAATAATTTTGCAGAAAAATTAATAAACAACAGTTTCGCTGACACTGTATTTTTCTCAAATTCTGGATCAGAGGCAGTAGAATGTGGGCTTAAGATTGCTAGGGTCTATCAAAACGGAAAAGGCAATAAAAACCGTCACAGAATTTTAACATTCCATGGTGCATTTCATGGAAGAACCTTTTTAACTTGTGCTACAAACGATAAACAGAAATTTTCTGAATTACTAAATCCCTACATTGATTGGTGTGATAACATCGAGCCCAATATTGAGAGCATAAAGAAAGCAATTTCTAATGACATAGGTGTTATATTAATAGAACCAATACAAGGGCAAGGTGGTATCAAAGTAATGAATGAAGCCTTTATGAAAGAACTAAGAAAGCTGTGTGATGAAAATGACATATTGTTATTTTTTGATTGCATACAATGCGGTGCTGGTAGAACAGGAAAATTATTCGCATACGAACATATAGGAGTGGAACCTGATATATGTGCTCTTGCAAAGGGAATAGGTGGCGGGTTTCCGCTAGGGGCTTGTCTTGCGACTGAAAGGGCTGCTAAGTATATGGCGGTCGGTATGCACGGTTCCACTTTTGGTGGCAATCCGCTTGCAACTTCAATAGGCAATGTTGTGCTTGAAGAATTGCTAAGTCCTGGCTTTTTGAAAAATGTTGAAATTAGAGGTAAGTATTTAAAAAATAAATTAGAAGACTTAGCAAGTAAATTTCCAATAATAGAAGAAGTGAGAGGGAAAGGGTTAATGCTTGGAATAAAGGTGAAAGCAAACAATAAAAAGTTTGCAGAAGAGTTAAGTCATCGTGGTTTACTCACTGTTGGAGTAACATCAGATAACGTTGTGAGAATTCTACCTCCACTAATTATCACTGAAAAAGAGATTGATGAAGGAATTGAGATTCTTAGACAATACTTATCTGAAAAATCTTCTGATTAAGTGCTACGTATCAAGCAGATGCAGACACATAAGGAGATTTCTCTTCATGAGGTATTGGCTGTATCAGGACTGAAAATAAGTTAGTAGCAGTGAGATTAACATCATTAGCCGTTTCATTCATGCATTTAACTTCAGACTGCTTACTTAATAAGTCTAGTTCATTTACTGCAGAGCATGAATCATTTTGAATATTATCATTAAATAGAAATTCTCTAGGTTTTTCAGGATAAAAGACCATTGCGAACAGCACTATGTTTACAAGTAAAGAACCTATTGGAGTAACAGATTCAAGTAGATGTGGAAATAACATCATGACAACGACATATCTTACTACGCAATTTAATCTTGCAAAAAATAGCAACTTAGAATGTGAATGGTGAGGTCTTCCATAAGAATTATAGAGCGTTTCTCGGCTATACACAACTCTAATATTAAATAAGCCATGATCAGTTTTCAGTTTTGGCTCATTAATATTAGTTAACGTATTTACATTATGATAATACGCTTGGCACTTAGTAATTTCTTCATTAACACCATTTATCCATTGAACAATCTTACACAGATCAGTATCTTGGTAAGTATTACTTTCACAGTACTTCTTTGCCATTTCTCCACACTTTAATTCCCTTAAATCCTTTTTAAAAGCAATAATTTTTTCTAACTTGTCTTTGTTATCTTGATCAAGATAGATTGCATTTAGCACTGTTAATAAATGCTCTTGACCTTCCTTTTTCAACAATAATGAAGAAATTGATTTATCCAGTGCATTGATATAAACTTTATTTTGAAAAAGACCTACTATTTTTTCCATGCACTTAGAAAGATTGGAAGCAGAATAAGATTTGTCCCTAAAACTTTGATAAGCATTTTGAGCTATTTCAGAAGCTTTATCAAAGACTTTTTCAGACTTTAGTACATTCTCAAGGCTGTAGTTTCTTACCACATAAGCATATGTTAGTACATTTTGTCCATCAGTTTTTTTATTCAGAGTACATGATTTAGCCAGAAAGATTACATAATCAAATGCAAACCATATATAATAAACAATTTTGGCAACTGTGCTTGCAACAAAGAAAATTACCTTGTTTGTAAAAGATAACTTACCATTATTTTTTATCCTATCTTCATATGAACAAAGATATTTTTCTGTGCTTTTTAAAATCTTACGTAAATCTTCTTCTGTCTTTCCTACGTCAAAATCATTTATATCATGTACTTTTTCATACACCTCTTTTATCAAATCCTTTGAAAATTTTTTCAGAGCTGCGTCATCGATATTTCCTAGTGCATCCATGTTTTCGCTAATATAGATCTCTATTTTTTCTCCAAGCTCTATTCCCATTCTATTTTTTATTAGTTTATTGTACCTATCAGTGGCTGGAAATAAAACCTTTTGACAAAAATCCTGCGGTGCGCTTTTTAATTTTGCTAAAACTTTATCTACAAATAACTCAATTTTTTCACCTCCAGCAGCAAAAAACCAAGGTTGCCTGTTAGGATTGCGTTCTCTATTTCTTCCCAAATTCTGCAAAGCTTCTGCTGGATTGTTGAACTGACTAGTTGAATCTGTAAATATTGATGCAACGTGATTATACTCACCATCGAAACCACGGCCTTTTGACTCGTCTATAATTGTTGTCAACGCATATTTAGCTAATGTATTTAAATCGCCTTGGTCATAATTACAATAGTCAGCTTCGTATTGACTTTTGCTATCATGCATGATTTTAAAGAAAGGTTTATCTTGTCTAATATCAAGATCATTTTTTCCAAGTCCTGCAAAAATACATTTATTTTTTTCGCAGAAGTCGTTTAGGTTATGTAGTACATCCCCCTGTTGTTCTATGAAACTATGTAACTCCTTGCTTAAGTGCCAGTTATCAACTATTAGACTGCGTTGTTTATCATTGCTTTTACTCAATGCTTTAATTACTGTCTTTATCTGTGGTAAAAGCTCATCCCTAGCGAATTGCTCACTAAAACCTTTTTTCTTTAGAAAATCTGTAATGCTGCTATCATTAGCAGTACTAACCTTATTTTTAACCTCTTCTATTAATCCACCTAAATCTTTTCTTCTTTGTTTATCCAAAGCGGTGTTATCGCATTCCACTAAATACGAAAGTGTAAGATCAATCATTGAGTGCATTACTCTGTATTCTAGATACTTAGCAGTATTGCTAAAATCTACCTTGTCTTTCAATTTAGATATCTGTTCTTCCGTTAGACCAGGGTGTTGCTTTTTAACGCAGTTTATAAAGTTTGATTGACGTAATTTGAGTCTGTAATCTTGGTACGACATCCCTTCAGGCTGAAATTTATTATAAACTTCATAACGCGTACCATCTTCATATACCAAATTATTCTTACCTTGCAATGCAAAGCTAAGGTTAATTATGCTATTCACATCATCAACTAGAATAAGAGCATTTTCCCCAATTGGGCTTTGTACGTTCCACCTTACAGATTCCAGCAGATTATCAGAGTCAACAAGTTTATTGTAATTAAAAACTTCTTCACATTCTTCAACATATTCATGAGCTGGACTAGACTTTTCCCTAGTAAATAAGCTGCGCACGTTAGCAGCAAACCTAAGGAGCAGTTCTTTTGATTCTACTCCAGTTATTTTGGTCAACACCCACCAAATTGGCAACATTACTATAGAAAGTATAACGAAAGAAATTGTAAAGTATAGATTATTAATTAAAGCGGAATACAGCCAATAATCTGAAGTTAGACCAATTATTGCAGCAACATTACTATTTATAATAGGGAATAATGTAATTAAAGGTATTATGGTAGCAGCAACATTCACCACGAATGCTCGATTGAATTTTTCTCTTTCATTAGTTTTTGCAATAACATTTACTGTTTTGATAGTGTCTGCAATGCAGCGTCTACTTGATCTGGTAGGACTGATAATTTTTCCACATCTGTTTAAGATCCTTTTCTTTGGTGTTGCGGTTAGGTAAGTCGTAGGATATTCCGCATCAAGTTTGCACATATTTTCAAAGGCCTGCTGCTTGTTAATGCTATCTGCTTCATCAACACTAACCCACAATTTAGGCTTTTCACCGTTTTGCTCTTCAAATTTTCGATCATTCTCTTGCTGTAAAAGCAGATCATGTGTTACTATAATTGTTGTAGGTTCAGTGACTTTCAGCGCATCTTTAATTTCTTGCACAGTTTTAGGTGTTTTAACATCTACAGTAAATGCACCATCTATCATTTTCTTAGCTTGTTCAACTAAATGGTGATATCCTGCTTGAGCTAGCGCATGACTCCACAATCCAATATCATAAGTCTTGCCAAACCCAGTTTCTGCATCAATCATAGTATTACAGTTAGTGATGGAAGAACTTTCTAGATGCTTTAGCATCTCTTCAACAACAGGTTTACGACGTTCTACTATTATAGATTCTTTGTCACTGAAGAGCTTTATAGATTCACCTTGTAGCTTACTATTAACTTCCTTTAAATGAGGGATAAGCTCTTTTATTTGATTAGTAATACATTGACTCATATCTTCCCACTATCAATACAATGTATTCCATAATACATTGTATTGATAGAATTACAACAAACATTTTTAGGTATTTTATGCCTTATAGACAAAAAATCCAACATTAGTTATCATCTTAATATGAACGACAATCTGGTATGCCTCGGAATGATTACTTCTCCTCACGGAATTAAAGGAGCTGTTAAATTAAAAACTTTTACCGAAAAACCTGAAAATATCTCCTTATATGGTGAGCTAATAAGTGGTGATGAGAATTATAAAATAGACTTAGTATCCGTCATAGGTGATAATCTAGTAATAGCTACAATCAGCGGAGTAAATTCCCGTAATGAAGCAGAGCTTTTAAGGAATAAGAAGCTGTATATAGAAAGAAGCAAGCTACCGAAGCTAAATGATGAGAATGAATTTTATCAAAGTGACCTTGTAGATATGGAAGTAAGGCTGGAAAGTAATGAATTATATGGCAATGTAAAATCTATATATAATTTCGGCTCAGGGGATATATTAGAAATTTTAGTTATCAGCACAAAAAAACGCATTATGCTGTCTTTTACCAAAGAAATGTTTCCGCACATAAACATGAAGGAGAGGTATATGGTGCTCAATATGCCAGAATTTATTGACTAATAAAGACTTTGATATTTATATAAAGCTATTTATAATTGTAAGATCGAACTGAAAATGTAATTATGGCAGAAAGAGCTAACGATATCAGACCAGGTCAGGTGTTGGAACATAACGGCGGATTATTTTTGGTTGTAGGTATTATGCATACTCAACCTGGTAAAGGTGGTGCATACATACAAGCCGAAATGAAAAACATTAAAACCGGAGCAAAACACTATGAAAGATTTCGCTCTGATGCAACAATCAGAAGAGCAATTTTAGATGAAGAGGAGTATGTTTACCTTTTCACTGAAGGAAACATTGTAAATCTTATGCATCCAAGTAATTACGAGCAAATCACTATAAATTTGGACTTATTGGGAGAAAAAAAGATTTATTTGCAAGATAATATGAAAATTAAAGTAGTAACTTATCAAGACAAAATAATTTCTGCGCATGTACCTGATTATGTTACACTTGCTGTGAAAGAAACAGAGTCTGTTATTAAAGGACAAACTGCTACTGCTTCTTATAAGCCTGCAATTTTAGAAAACGGAATGCGCGTTAACGTGCCTCAGTTTATAAAAGAAGAGGATAAAATTGTAGTATATACTCCAGATGACAGCTATTATGAAAGAGTGAAAGAGTAAAAGGAAGAATGTCCATCTCATCACCACGAATTAATGTGATGCTTGATTCTGTGCGTAGTGCTTCCAGGCAGCTTATGCGCGATTTTAATGAATTGCAAATTTCTAATGTTAAATCAGCAGACTTCATTAATAAAACTTATTCAAAATCCAAGCAAACCATATACGATTGCTTGCACGACTACAAACGAGACTATGGGTTTATTTCCGAAGATGATACTGACCAAGAAATAAAAGATAACGGTTACACTTGGTTTATTATGCCTATAGAGGGCAGGGAGAACTTTTCTAGTTGCATGGTTTATTTTGCAGTATCAGTCTGTCTCATTCATAAAAATAAAGTTGTGGCAGCTGTAATTGATGCTCCGGCTCTTAGAGAAACTTTTTGGGCAGAAGAAAAGAAAGGTGCTTTTCTTGAGGATTTTAGATCTCGTCATATAAAAATGCGGGTGAAAAGCCGTGAAGGGGGTCTAATAGATGTAAGTGGTAATTTATTAAATAAATTGCTGCCTGGCAATAGTAATGTACGCTCCATCGGTTCAACAATTTTAGGCTTTGCGTACCTTGCAGCAGGAAGGCACAGTGGAATAATTTACTCTGGAATTAACAAATATAAAGCCTTGCTCGGTAGACTTTTTCTGCAAGAAAGCGGTGGAAGGCTAACGGAAGACAACGGGCTAATCATTGCTGGAGATATAAAACTATAGCTAAAGTAATTTATGTTTACCTACAATTTGATAAGCGTAAAACTCGTCATTCCGCTACTTGTTAGCGGAATCCATGCTGAGATACCGCGAATAAATCGCGGTATGACGTAGGGCTGTACTAGCTATAGCATAAACAGGCTACAGAGATAGACAACTTCTCAAAAACTTTTATAAGAGATTCTGTTAAATGTTCTATCATTTCATCAGTATGATAAGGTGTAGGGGTAATACGGAAACGCTCAGTTCCTCTTGGCACTGTTGGATAATTTATATGTTGAACGTATATTCCATGCTCATCAAATAATAATTTTGATGCTCCTTTGGATAACTCTGGGTCGCCAATTATTATTGGAATTATATGAGTTTCTGTTGGAATGAAGTTAATTCCTGTATTTCTCAGTGAGTTTTTTACTTTTTCAACGACTTGCTTTTGCTTTTCCCTTTCAATGTTGCTCGATTTGAGGTGTTCAACGCTTGCCTTTGCTGCCGCTGCTAAAACAGGCGACATAGCAGTGGTGAAAATAAATCCTGGAGCGGAACTTCTTATTACATCTACCAAGCTCTTTGAAGACGCTATATACCCACCCATCACTCCAAAAGCCTTCGATAGTGTACCTTGAATGACGGTTATTCTATCCATCAGGCCTTCTCTTTCTGCAATTCCGCCACCATGTGAACCATACATGCCAACTGCGTGCACCTCGTCCAAATAGGTGATTGCATTATGTTGATCTGCAAGATCGCATATCGCTTCAAGCGGCGCTATATCGCCATCCATTGAATATACGGATTCAAGTGCTATTATCTTTGGTGTTTTTGTGTCTACGGACTTTAACAACTGCTCTAAGTGATCAACATCATTGTGTTTAAATATATGTTTTGGTCTTTTTCCTGATTTTATGCCTTCTATCATTGAAGAATGGTTCTTCTCGTCTGAAAAAATTACTACATTTGGGATAATAGACGATAAAGTGCTAAGTGTTGTCTGGTTAGCAAGGTAGCCACAAGCAAAAGTTAAAGCAGCCTCTTTTTTATGCAAACAAGCTAAGGATTTTTCCAGTTCGACAACCTCTTTTGTTGTACCAGATATATTTCTTGTTCCCCCCGCACCAATTGATGAATTTTGAATAGCGGCAATAACTTTCTCATTTTGTGACATTCCTAAATAGTTATTACTGCACCAGACTATTACTTCCCTATTTCTTTCATAGTCCATAATGTGGGGGAGCCTACCTGGCAATGACGCAAAGTGCGTAAATTCACGGTAGCGCCCCTCATCTTTTATATCTTTGATTTTGTTTAAGAATATTTCTTCGTAGTTTACCAAGTTTTCATTCGCTAATAATTAATATAATTATAATAAATTATTAAATGGTAAACTACAATATTTATTCTTCAACTTACTGTTTCAACAAACTTTCTGTTATCTACAGGTTCAACATTACCACCCTCAAGTGAACTTGAAGGTCTGTTACAGCAATATATGATTACAGCAGCAACTAAACAACAAGCTCCAACTGCTATTCCCACTGCTAACATCTCTAGGCAAACTACAATAGCCGCTCCCGAAGCAACTCCAGCTAGTGCTAGTGCAGAAGCAGCTATAACAGGCAGCTTACTACTTTTTGTACTTTGTGGGTGCGTTTCAACATCGTTATCTTCAACAACTACGTTATTAGAATTACCGATGACAATAATCTGCGGACCTTGTGAATCACCTTTACCTGTAGGTTGATCATTACCCTCTTTACTATCTGTTGTAGTTACCACAGGCTCTTCATTGTCAGTAATATCTTCAGTTGTAGACACATCGCCAGCATTTGAAGAGGTGCTGCTATGCTCATCACTGTTTGAGAGACTAGTAAAAGGTGTTATTTGATCACTTGTAGTAGAGTTACCATCTTCCTCACTAATGCTATTATTTTCGGATTCAGCTTTCTCTAGCTCAGCTCTGTCTAAACCATTTACTGATGGTGCATGATCATTTTGAATTACAAGCCATTCATTAAGAAGTTTCACAATCTCTCTGAGTTTGCCTCCTTGTTTACTTTTCTCCTCGCCCTCTAAACTAGCAACTTTTGTCTTGGCTTTGCTTAATGCTTCCCGTAAAGCAAATTCAGCAGATGCAGTTATATAAATTTTTTTCTGTCCCACTATAAATTTTACTGTCTCAAGATCAACACTCTCAAGAGCATTACAAAGAATTTCTTCTATGGCCTTTCCTTGGTTAGTTTGAATCCTAGAAAACGGAAACAATTCCTTAATTTCTTTAAGTTTGCTTTCTTGTTGATTCTTTTCCTCGCCCTGCAAACCATTAATTTCTGCCTCGGCCTCATCTATCGTTTCTCGAAGAGTAAAAAGTTCTCTCAAACTGGTCGACCTTTCATTACTTTGTGTCTTTTTTTTAGGACGGAAAAAATTAGAAAGTCTTTTCCGAACCGACCCCTTTTTACTTTGTCTCTCCTCTTTAGAGTTGGTCGACTTGTCAGCATCAGGAGTTTCTATTCCCGAATTGGTCAAAATATTAACATCGGAAAGTCCTCCTCCCAAACTGACTGACTTCTTTTTACTTTGTTTTAAATGGACCTGATTGACACCCATAGTAGGTACTTACTAGGTTTAGGATTGTTCAAATACTTGTTAAAATATTCTACACGTTCAACCACAGTCTTTTCACCTTCTTCAAGATTATTCGGACTGCCAATATCAAAAATTTCCCCCGAATTGACCCAGTTTTCAAACGATTTTGCAAAACCAGTCTCATCCCTTTTGTTTTGTTCCCTCAAATTGATCGTCGATCCTCCTTTAGAATTAGTCAAATTGTCAATATTAGGAAGTCCTCCTCCCAAACTGACTGACTTTTCACTTTGTTCTTTAAATTTGGTCATTACACCCTCCTTATTATAATTGCCTCTGGGCTTCTTTATTGAAGCCCTTATGTCACCCATAATACCATTTCTTCTATCTCTGTCAAGAAATTTATCATTTCTATTGCTGAGCTCAGAATATCTATTAATTATTTCAGAGAATGAAGCATTCTTATGTTGATCTTTCACTCGTTCAAAATATTGTTTATCGCTACTTGAATGGGTGCTTGGAATAAGACAACTGGGTACAGTTAGTACATCATACACTTCCCTAGCAGTTCGGGAAAGGATGTAGCATGTTGCAGATGTATTATTATCCGACTTAAAATTTTTTGGCTTTATTTTTAAAATAAGATCATGATAAACTTCCAATTTGTGGTCATGTAGCGCCGGCACGGAATGTCTTCCTATTTTTAATTGTTTGCCTACATGTTTATAGCCCATAAAATTAGGTGGTAATGAAGGTATGGAATCTGATCGATCAACTACTCTAATAGTCTTTCTTCCGAAGAGCTCATTACAGACTTTAGCAGCATTACGGTTAAAAACCCTTGGTGCACCAAAAGTTGCAATATGCAAATCTTTTGCATCCTCTGTTACACTTAAACATAGAGCAGCTATGTTAGCGACAGCACCTCCCATGCTGTGACCTGTAAGATTAATTTTTAAATCTCTGATTTCTAATCCTTGATCGTTAGCATATCCTTTTAATATCCCGTAAAGGCTCTCCCAGGAATTTTCAAATACGGAGTAGAAGCCTAGGTGAATTTTACCACCTTTGGGCAGAAGTTCATATTGACGAATTAAAGGTATTTCAACATCTCTCTTGAAGTCATAAGAATTACAAGTACCGCGGTATGCTATAGTTACTTCCTTACCCCTTATGAAAACATAACCAGTATGTCGAACTTCTTGGTCAGAAATAATGCCATGAAATTGAACAACTTTGTAACCCTCTTTCTCAAGTTGAGCAGGAGTTTTATATCCTCCTTTCTTTAGCTTAACAAACTCATTGTTTTTACAACCACAATCACTAACATAATAGCCTACCATAGCGAAGTTGATCATCTCTAATAACTTCTTTTGGTTAAATCCTGCAATTTTAGTTAGATTCCTAGAATTATTCCTGCTTTTACCTTTTCCTGTAACACCTGCTGTTTGTGGAATAGGTTTTCTAAGTAGATTAATTATATATTACCTCACATAAATAACTAATCTAGTATAGTATTAGACAACAATCTTGCCAAGCAAATTATTAACTCTCTTAGCAAACAGACTTACATCATCCATCTCTTCACCTTCCACTATACAAGCTTGGTAAAATAATAAATGAATCATGTCTTCCAATGTTGGGTTTTCACCATTTTCAGCGTGAGATTTCATTATGCTTTTTATTACAGGATGCTTAGTGTTAATTTCCAGTACCTTTGGCGTGCGGTAATTTAGCTGCTTTTGTTCACGCAAAAAACGCTCCATGCGAAGATCCATAGCACCTTCATCAACTGCTAGACATACAGGGCTGTCAGTCAGTTTTTTTGAGATTTTCACGCTTTTCACTGAATTGCCAAGAACCTTGGTGAAATATTGCAGTATAGAGTCCGTATTTTCTTCAGTCTTTTCTTCATCTTGCTTATTTTCCTCATCTTTTTTATCTTCTTCTGAAGAGAATTTTTCCAAATCAACATCAGCGCGGGTCACAGACTTAAATTTTTGATCTTTATATTCATGAATCACGCTAGTCCAGAAATCATCAACTGGATCAACAAATAGGAGCACTTCTAGTCCTTTACTGACGAATCCCTCAAGTTGCGGACTGTTTTTCACTGAATCGAGGCTATTTCCGGTGAGATAATAGATATGCTCCTGCTCAGGCTTCATTCTGCTTATATAGTCATCAATGCTGACTAATTTCTCATCACCAGTGCTATGAAATCTGCAAATCGAGAGCAGTGCCTCTCTCTCATCAGTTGGCATAGCTTCACAAAGACCCTCTTTTAATACTGCACCAAAATTGGTCCAGAATTTTGTATATTCCTCTAAATTCTCTTTTGCCTTTTTACCAAGCTCTGATATCGCGCGTTTAGTTAAGGATTTTCTGATTTGCTCAACAACACGATTATTCTGCAGCGTTTCTCTGCTGATGTTAAGAGGCAAGTCCGGTGAATCAACAATACCTTTCAGAAAACGCAAGTATTGTGGTATGATCTGTACGTTATCTTCAGTAATAAATACCTTGTTTACATATAACTTAACAGAGCAACGTCTATCTGGATGAAATAAATCAAAAGGTTTAATGGAAGGAACATAAAGCAAATTTGTATATTCTATTGCACCTTCATTTTTATTATGCAATATCATCCAAGGCTCCCCGCCAACGTGAGCAACACTGCGGAAAAAATCATTGTGTTCCTCTTGAGTAACATCATTTTTTGGCTTAGTCCAAATTGCAGCCTTACTGTTTAACTTTTCACTTTTTCCTTCTTCATTTATGAATTCAACAGGAAAATTTATGTGATCAGAGTAAGTAGTGACAATGTTTTCAACACGAAATTTATCTAAAAACTCATTCTCTTCAGGACGCATAATGAGTGTAATTTTAGTTCCACGAGAAATTTGATTATCTAGTTTACTTATCGAATACTCTCCATCTCCCTTGGATTTCCAGACCCAAGACTCCTCCTCTCCAGCTTTTCTTGATTCTACTATTACTTCTGATGCAACCATAAAGCTTGAGTAAAAACCAACACCAAACTTCCCAATCAGCTCCACAGCTTGGCTTGAATCCTTGCTATTTTTAATCGCATCTAAGAACTTTTGCGTACCAGAGCTTGCAATTGTACCAAGGTTATCTATTAAATCTTGTCTGTTCATTCCGATGCCATTATCAGTGATATATAGCTCGTTCTTATCTTTATTGGAGCTAATAGTGATTTTTAACTCATCACTTGAATCTAGCAAATTTGAATTAGATTGAGATTCATAGCGCAATTTATCACATGCATCCGATGCATTTGATATTAACTCACGCAGAAAAATGTCCTTATTAGTATAAAGTGAATGAATCACTATATTCAGTACTTTCCCTACTTCAGCGTCAAATTTTAAATTTTCAGTTTCTTGTACGTTATGCATTTTGAGCTCCATTATTTGCCTACTACCCTAATAATCTAAGTATTGCACTGCAATCTTTCAAGGTCACGCACGCCAAAATTAATGTAGCCGCCATATTATGACACCCAATTTATGGGATCTCTTGCATAAAAATTCCTTGACACCCTTCGCCAGCCCCCTTATCATGGTACTGAAGGTATTCAGTTATCTTCATCTGTGCAGATTAAACAGCAAGAAAACAACGTAGTTGGCGTCTTATTTTTAATTTTTTGCACTATGTGCACCTTATGTCTTCACAACATTTCTGGGTTTTTACCTATATAAGCTGAAACGCGCTTATAAGTCGTTTAAGACAGTATAGTACGCCAATTTGCAGGATTAGAGAGTGACAACTAGCTAACACGGGGTTTCTTTTGCCTTTTTTTCTGCTTAGTAAATTTCTTAAACATTTAAACTAAGGTGAGTTGCACTTAAAAGCAGCTAAATTGCAGTGTTTAAGACTTAAAAAACGCCAATACTGAAAATAGACAATGACTAGGGCTTCTTTTGCCTTTTTTTTCGTTTGGTAAATTTCTTAAATATTTATAGCTAAACGACAATCGTCATCCCGCTGCTTGTTAGCGGGATCTAGAGATACCGCGGCGGTATGATGGTTCGTGGCGGTATAATGAAGCTTGAAAGCGGATCACCTTTCACGACCTGTATTTACTTCAGGAGTATTAACAGGTGTTATCGTTGGGTTTTCAAGTTGTGTTGCTTGCTCTAAGCCCTTGCTTATACTTTGGTCCTGATTTAAAATTTTATCAAAGTGCTTACTCTTTTGTTGCTCTTCGTTATTTGACGTATCTCTTTGAGCATCTTCTTTTATGCCACGAGCATTTTCCACACTCTTTTCATCCTCAACTAAAAGTTTTTCTAATATTTTCTTAACAAAGCGCTTCAGAAGACTCAAAAACCCTTCTTCTTTTTGATTTTCTTGTGGTTGAGGTGTGGTATCTTTTTTGCCTGGCTCAGTGTTGGGCTTCTCTTTTACAGAACTCTTGCTCACTGAGGGACTAACGATGTGCTCTGATGGCTGTGTATCTGTTTGTACAGAAGCCTCAGAAGTCTTTTTTTGTCCACTCTGTTCAACGCTTTTACCTTCTGCTGTAGTTTCTCTAAGAGTGTTGGCTGCTTCTTGAAATTTTTTGTCACTTTTTGGCTCTGCAACTTTTTCACTTGTGAAGATGCCCTTCCCTTTATATTGTTGGTCAAGCTCAGCAATTCTTTCAAAATCTTGATGTACTTTTTCATCTGTACGCCTTTTTTGACTTTCAAATTTCTGATTCAATTCTGCAACGCTTTTCATTTTGTTTTCGAGCTCTTTACTTTTCATAGCCTTTAGAGCCTTTGTTCCTTTTGCAATATAATTAACCTTCTCTTCTAACGGAGTACCTTCTGGAAAAGCACCTGGAGAACGTTCAAAGACACCTTTAAACTTTTTTTCAACACTTTCTTTAGATGTCTGCGCCATACCTGCTACCTATTAAAACATATCATATAACCAGTATATTAGCTAATTATATAAAAAACAGTTAACATAACTTGTGGTAAAGAGTAAGAGCGTCCTATTTATATTTTTTTTATTAAAATGCTATTTACTTACTTAAGTTAAAATGTATAATTATATAAGAGATGAAAGATAGCCCATTAGCAGTAGTATTCGATTGGGATAATACCTTAGTTGACACTCAAGATAACATTTTTAATGCTATTAAGCATACCATAAACTCAATGGGGTATAGTAATAAAGCTGCTGATAGAAATTCCCATGAGTCGAGAAAGAGCTATATGGTCAATTTATTTGGCGATCAGTGGAAAAAAGCGAACCAGATATATCAACAATATTTAGACGATGCACTATTGCAAAACATTGCTCTGAATCAAGGAGTAGAGAAAATGTTGCAGACACTGAAAAGCCACAATATTTATCTAGCAATAGTAAGTAATAAGAAAAATACTAATTTACGTGAAGAAGTTACCTATTTTAAACTGGATTCTTACTTTGAAAGAGTGGTTGGGTCATGCGATACCGCGGAAGATAAACCATCTGCAACCCCACTGCTATTTGCACTAGAAGAGAGTACGTTGCCTATAAATAGAGAAAATGTGTTTTTCGTTGGTGATAGCATCACAGATGTTCTGTGTGCACAAAATGCCAATTGTTTACCTATTATATACGGTCAATCAATAAGCGGTTATGAAGATTTGTTATGTTTTCAACATTTTGATAAGCTTACAGATTTCATAATAAAATATTTGGAAGATAGGTAATGACCGCTGTTACAGAGATTGCCAGTATAATAAGACGCTTTTGCGCATATTTAATAGATGTAGCAATTTTATTAATTCCAACTTTATTAATTATACTGCTATTAGAGGATTCTCCGTTGATCTTACATCTATCATACATGTGTGTAAATTGTAGTTACTTCACATATTTTATATCTTCAAAGGCCCAAGCAACTCCAGGTCAACAGTTAATGAATATATGTACTATCAATTTAGATAATTCTAAAATAGACTTGAATTTAGCGTTTGACAGAAGCACTTCCCAGTTTTTTCTTCCTTTGTTAAACAGTGTAGTAGTTGTCCTTACTGAATTTTTGCAAGATCAGGAGGTATTAGTGAATGTCTTGAGTGCATTGAAAGTAATTATAATGCTGCTCACTCTCTGCTGGTATCTAGTTGCTTGTTTTTCTAAAAAGAAACAGACATACCACGACATGCTATTTAATACGGTTGTTATCAAAGGAACTATTAAATGAGTTGCTATAATCATCGTTATCATATAAATTATGCTGATAAATTGAACTAAGGGAAGATTATGAATGAAGAGATAGTAAAATGTTTGAATAAATTATTGACCAATGAGCTGACTTCTGTACGCCAGTATCTTTTGCATTTTGCGGTTCTCAAAAACAATGGAATTAATAGACTTGCAGAAAAGGTAAAAAATGAGCTTAACGAAGAACTTGAACATGCAAACAAGTTGGCAGAAAGGATTTTATTGCTTAAAGGCGTACCAAATTTTCAAGATACAAATGAAATATCAAAGTATGATGGAAAGTTTGCAAAAGACACAATACAGAAAATCTTAGAGGCTAATTTAAAATTAGAGGGAAAAGGTATTAAGGATATCAAAGAAACGATTTCTATCGCTGAGAAAGAAAAAGATTTTGTTAGTGTAATGTTATTAGAAGAGATGTTAAAAAATGAAGAAGAGCACTTCCATTGGATTGAGAAACAGATTGACCTTATTGAACTAATGGGTGTTGAAAACTATTTAAGAACACAAATATAGAGTGTTAAAAAAAACAGTATTTATTTTAATTATACCTTGCTCACTTCTTTTTTTATTAGGGTTATGGCAAATATTCAGATTGAACTGGAAGAATAATATTATTAAAAGTATGAGTCTTCCTGTTGTTCATCTGTTGCCCAATGATGATCTTGCGAAATTTAACTACAGACATGTCAAGATTGATGGGATTCTAAGTGACATAGAACTATATGTTTTTGCAGGGCAACACGGCTATCACGTGCTGTCTCCTATGTTGCTCACCACTGGACGTTACATGTTGGTGAATAAAGGAATAGTCAGAGAAAAAAAGGAGAAAAAAGTAAAAATTGAAAAAGTAGTTGCAGATGGAACTTTATATTGCGATAGCAATAAAAGCAAAAATTGGTTTATCAAGAACGATACTGCTTCGAATACATGGTTTACCCTGAGTACAGAAGAAATTTCCAATAAGTTAGGTATTAAGCTAGAGAAGTGTATATTGTGGCCGAACAATTTTGGCAGCAAAGTAGCTATACAGCCAATGAAGCATTTGGAATATGCAATCACTTGGTTTGCACTTTCCTTAACTTGGTTGATTATGTGCGTAATTTACCATAAGCAAAATCTCAATAAAACTTGAAGTTTTCTGTACATAAAATTAGAGAAGTAGTCATTCATCTTTATCACTACCAAGGTCTTTTAACATACTGTAATTGCCTTTTCTGAATCTACTTTTTAAAGACGTAACTCCACTTTCGCTAATACCACTGAGGCTCAGTGCAGCTCCACCTAGCTGCAATCCTATCTCAGATGTTTCAGGAATAATTTTACTAGCTCCTAGATCTCTATAAACCTCCACATTACTCAGATCTGGTAAGCGTATTACAATATTTACATGCGGAAAATTTGCAGCAACTAAGGAAACAACTTTTTTTATAGTAACTTCATTCTTTATTGAAATAACGAGAGCTTGAGCTCTTTCTATTCCTACTAATTTTAAAATTTCACATCTTGTAACATCTCCAAGATATATAGGAAAACTATCACTTTTTCCTTCTTTGACTATTTTTGATTGAATATCTACAACAACGTAACTTAAATGCTCTGCAGTAAGCATTTTTGTTACCATATATCCCACTCTACCAAATCCAGCAACTATTACATGGTTATAAAGATCTTGTGTATCTGTTTCAACAGCTTCATCATCTAATATTATTTTCTCAGTGCTAAATGAGTTTGCTATCCAATCTCCAAGCCCCGATAAAAGAGGAGTGAAAGCCATGGTTACTGTAGTTACCATCATAAGTACTTGAGCGATTTCACTTGGTAGCACATTTAGTTCATTTGCTAAGCGAAATAAAATAAACGCAAATTCACCGCCTTGTGAAAGTAGTAACCCAGCTTGTATAGCAGGTGCACTCTTAAACCCAAAAAATCTACACAATATATATATGATAGATGTTTTTAAAACGATAAGGATAATCGATAATAAAGTAATTAGTGGTAACTTATTGAGTAAAAGTTCGGTATTGATAGACATACCAACAGTCATGAAAAATAAGCCAAGAAACAAATCTTTAAATGGCAATACTGCGTGTTCTACTGAGTGTCTGTATTCTGTTTCTGCAACTAACAATCCAGCGACAAATGCACCTAATGCCAACGATAAATGGAATTGCTCAGTAATAAATGCTGCTCCTAATACTATTAAAAGCGTTGTTGATATAAAGACCTCATTACTTTCCATTTTAGCAATAACCGAAAATAAAGGTCTAAGCAATAATCTACCAGTTATAAATATCAGCACTAATGCAATAGCTGCTTGCACCAATGAACCTGCCAATGAGCTTATCAGGCTGTGCTCAGAATTGCCAGCAAGTAAAGGTACCAATACTATTAATGGTACCACTGCAAAATCTTGCATTAATAGTACTGCTATTGACAACCTACCAACCTGACTTGCTTGAGAACCTTTTTCTTGCAGAACCTGCAACACTATTGCTGTTGAGGATAGCGCAAGCCCACCACCAATAACTGTTGCTATATTCGTATTCACTCCGAAAGCAAGAGCGATGCACCATATTGCTACCATGGTAACTATAACTTGAAGAGAACCGAACCCAAATACATGAATACGCATAGCGATCAGGCGTTCAAATGTCAATTCAAGGCCTATAATGAATAATAGGAAAACTACACCAAATTCTGCAAGATTATCCATTGCTTCAGCTGAGTGTATCAGATTAAATCCATGAGAACCAATAACTGCACCTGCAACGAAGTAACCGAGCACTGGACTAATATTCATTTTCCAGAACGCTATGACTATAAATACAGCAGCAGAAAGTAAAATTATAATATCAAACAAATGCTGAGAGCCACTGTGCATGATATTTAACCTGTAGAATTAGACCATTTAATTGAGCAGCCAATACTTGATTTTTGGTCAATTGGAGAATTACCAGTTTCTGCAATAAATTTCATAGCTTGAAATAAGTCACTACTTCCTACTTCATAGCTTTGAACCTTTTCTTTTTTTGTGTCATTAAAACGTCCACGATAGCAAAGGTTTAAATTGGAATTAAAGCCAAAAAAGTCAGGAGTGCAAACAGCCCCGTATTCTTTAGCTATTTTCTGTGTACTATCAATTAAATATGGAAATGTAAACTTATTTTCCTTGGCAAAATTAATCATATTTTCAAAGGAATCTTCTGGATATTCATTTACATCATTTGACATTATTGCAACGGTGTTTACCTGATAATCTTTTTTCAATTGATCAACATCGCTTACCAGATTGCTAATAATTGACTGAACGTAAGGACAGTGATTGCATATAAACATTACAATAAGACCATTTTTTCCACAACAGTCACTTAATGTATAGTATTTATTGTCTACTCCCAAAAGATTAAAATCTTTTGCAGTAAAACTAAAATCGACTTTAGGAGTATTCAGAGCAACCATAGACTATTATTATACCATATGTAATTTACGGTCTTATTATTTAAATGTCAAACGGTTTCTATGTATACTGTTTGCATATTCTTTTTTAGTATTATAATTATAAAACTTATGTTCATAACTTTCGAAGGAATAGACGGCTCTGGTAAAACAACACAATCTAAGCTACTTGCAAATCATTTTAAGCAAATTCACGGCGAAAATAATGTAGTGTCAACTCGAGAACCAGGTGGCACTGATTTTGCAGAAAAGATAAGAGGAGTGTTGTTAACAAATAATATTGATCCTATTTCTGAACTCTTGCTACTTATCTCGATGAGGCACGAACATATGAAAAAATTAATATTACCAGCTCTTGCAGAAGGGAAAATAGTGATTTGTGATCGGTTTATTGATTCAACCATTGCATACCAAGGATATGGGTTTGGAGTTGATTTAAAACTAATAGAAGATTTGCACAGGTTGGCTGGAGTTAGATATCCAGATATTACATTTATTCTAGATATTGATGTTAAAGTTGGGTTAAGTAGAGCGAAAGACAAGAATAAATATGAAGAAATGGATGTTAATTTTTATAATAAAGTTGGAAAAGGGTTTAAAGAAATCGCCATAAAAGAGCCCGTTAGGTGCCATGTCATCACTGAAATTGAAACAAAAAATGATAATCAAGTACATACTAAAATTATTGATAAAATCACTATTGCAAAGACTTAACTATATTTATTTAATCTCTACTAATTTAAACCGCCCCTTTAACTTGTGATAGAAAATTATTAATTTTAGATAACGTTATTTCACATGAATAACTTTTTGTTTGAGTAGCTAAAAAATTCTGTATTTCGTTTGGATCTTCTTCACTTATTATCTTATATGCTCTTGCGGAATCCATTAATTCACTTCTACTTTTTTTATTACTTACTTCAGTAGTAGTAAAAAATTGATCAAAATGGTCTAAGAGGTCTTTATTTTTTATTGAAGACACAATATCGTCAATGTCTTTCACAGATAATGCAAGTTTGTGTGCTTTACTACGATCTTCAAAACAAAGATTAACAAGCGCGTTGCAAAACCTATCTCTCGTAGTACTTCTCACTTCTGCTAATAAGGATTTAATATTTTCTTGGCAATGCACTCTCTTTACTGATTCAGCTGGTTCAACCATACCAAGAACATTCTTTACCAAAGATTTTTTTTCACAACTAAATATGAACATGTAATAACCCATAGATAGAGTAAAGAACAAGAATACGGCTGGGAGCAAAAATGGCACTAGTACATTTTGTGATACAGGAAAGATAAACCAGACAGCAGTTGCTGCTGATACAACAAGAAATAGCCCTAATAAAGTTAATTGCGCTCTTTTTCTATACTTATGATCAATGACTGCATTTACACCAATAGAAGCTACGTCAACCATTACTCATACCTCATTAAACAGTAATACTAACTGAATGATAGCATTATCATGATGAAAATGCAACATTATGAATATTCTAATACAATTTATATTGACAGTTACAATTCTGAATGTTTTATTGCAGCGTTAGCTGATTAGCATTTTAAGCTAGGGTCAGATCTAATAGAGAGAGGATTTTTTTATTTTCTCATTCTTCTCATTTTCCTCTCTAACAATTTTTTTTCCGCTTAATATGTCCTTTATTTCATCTCCTGTTAAAGTTTCAAACTCCAGTAGATTTTCGGCAATGAGATCTAAGCCTTTCTTATGCTTGGTCAAAATGTCTTTCGCTTTTTCATAGCAAGAAGACACAACTTTCTTCACTTCTTCATCTATAAGTTTTAACGTATCTTCAGAAATTATCTCAGAACCATGCATAGTTTGTTCGCGATTGTGATAGATCGGACCTATTTTGTCGCTCATTCCCCATTTTGTTACCATAGAACGTGATAAATCTGATGCTAGTTTTATATCTGAAGATGCGCCGCTTGTGACTTTATCATAGCCAAAAATTAGCTCTTCTGCCACACGTCCACCCATTGCAACAGTTATATCTGCTAGAATCTTTTCTCTTGTGAGGGACACTCTATCTGTTTCTGGTAGTCTCATAACTAAACCGAGTGCCCTACCGCGTGGAATAATTGTTGCTTTGTGTATAGGATCAGAAGCAGGCATATTAACAGCAATCATCGCATGGCCAGCTTCATGGTATGCAGTCAGTCTCTTTTCCTCTTCTGTCATAATGAGAGATCGCCTTTCCACACCCATCATCACTTTATCACGTGCATATTCGAAATCATCCATGGTAACAATCTTCTTGTTTCTTCTTGCAGCAATAAGCGCAGATTCGTTCACTAAATTTGCTAAATCAGCCCCTGAAAAACCAGGTGTTCCTCTTGCAACTGTTTTCACATTTACATCAGGGGCCATTGATATTTTCTTTATATGCGTATTTAATATTTTCTCGCGCCCATTTATATCGGGTAAAGAAATAGTAATCTGCCGGTCAAAACGACCAGGCCTAAGCAGTGCTGGATCTAAGACATCCGGACGGTTAGTCGCAGCAATTATTATTACGCCCTCATTAGACTCAAAGCCATCCATCTCAACTAATAACTGATTTAATGTTTGTTCTCTTTCGTCATTACCACCACCAAGACCAATGCCACGATGTCTACCCACCGCATCTATCTCATCTATAAAAATTATACAAGGAGCATTTTTCTTGCCTTGATCAAACATATCACGAACACGGCTCGCACCAACACCAACAAACATCTCAACAAAATCAGATCCAGAAATGCTAAAGAATGGCACATTAGCTTCTCCTGCAATTGCACGAGCAAGTAAAGTTTTACCAGTTCCAGGAGAGCCAATTAAAAGGCACCCTTTTGGTATTTTTCCACCTAATATTTGAAATTTTTGCCTTTGTTTAAGGAAATCAACGATTTCTACTAGCTCTTCTTTTGCTTCATCAATTCCGGCAACATCATCAAATGTTACTTTTTTCCCACTAGTCATGAGTCTAGCCCTTGACTTGCCAAAGCTTATAGTTCTGTTGCCCCCCGCTTGTGTTTGTTTAAGAAAGAATAGCAAAAAGCCAATAAAGATAAATGTTGGGACCCATGAGATAAGTAATCCACCAATTACGCTCATGGCAGAATCTCCAGTTGAAAAGGAGAATCTCACTTTTCTATCATGTAAATTTTTTATTAGGTCGCTATATATAACACCGCTTGAGTTGAAACTTGAACCATCCCTAAACTTGCCCTCAATGCTCTGGTTTTTTATGACAATATTTTCTACATCATTGTCTTCTAGTCTAGTTAAAAATTCCGAAAAAGGTATGGTTGTTTTACTTCTACCTACATTTCCGCTGAACTGAATATAAACAACTGAAATAAGAACAATAATTACTAACCAGATCAATAAGCCTTCTAAAAATTTTTTCATTTCTATTTCTAACTAAGTACTAATCAAGCTTACCAAATTTTGTTTTATCGTGCTATTAATAATGCATTGAACCTTATCGTCATTGGTATTTTTTTCGTTATAATTTACATCAGGATAAGCAAGCACCTTTCCATCTTTTTGTACTGTAGGCAAAGAATAAAAGACTTCAGGGCAGCAGTTGTAATCCTTCAGAAATTCAGGAACTTTTTGTGTTTTTTTTAATGGAGCGATGATAACTGAACACTCTTGATTTCCGAGTATTGTGCAGCTAAATCTGTTATCCCATTGAGTAGGTTCATTTAAAGGTAGGTTTACGGTAATTTCTTGTATCTTTGACGATTCTCTAATTATTAAGATATTTTCTCCATATTTTCTTATTTTGCACCCAGAAAGTGTACAGTTAACATTACTATCCTTTTGCAATATTTTATTAAATATCGCAATAAGGCTATTGTACCTTGGTTTATAATGTTTACTGGCAATTGCCATTATAGAGTAAAGAAGAAGCCTCAAGGCTATTTCCTCTGGCAATTGATAAAATTCACTTAGTTTAATTTCAATATAACCAAGATCATGAACATTAACACAGTCATTAAATGCAAGGTGTGTGTAGTGCATCAACGCTTTTGCAGCTCTTTTCATATGAAGGGCTGTGAGGCATATTCGCTCTGTTAAAATCTCTTGATTGTCACTTGCTTTAAGTAAGCTACGGTATAAAGTTCGCCTGTATTTTAAGTTATAGTTGCTTCTATCTTCGATCCATTTTAACCGGTGAAGCTTAGCGTACTTTTCTATTTCACTACGACTAAAATTTAACAATGGCCTAAATATATAAATACCATTTAAGAAAGATTTGTAATCCATTGATGATAATCCATCTACGCCACTACCTCGCTCCAATCTTAATAAGAACGTTTCTGCTTGATCATCTTTGTGATGAGCAACGAGCAAACATTTAACATTATTGTTTTTACAACACTCTGCTAGTAACTTATATCGTGCTTTTCGTGCCTGTAATTGAATATTACCTTTAATATTTTGCTTCTCCCAATTTAATATGAACGATTCCTTTGCTCCAAGTTCTTTTGCATAACTTGTAACAAAATCAGCTTCTTTTTGAGACTCTGAACGTAACCCATGATTTACTGTTAATGCTATAGGAAGTGAAAGCTTGTTTTTTTTTGCCCAGTTAGTCATTAAGTGCAGTAAGACTATACTATCTACACCACCTGATACTGCAACTGCGATTTGGTTATAGAAAGCAAAGCTATTAGCTATATTTTGAAATAATAACTCTAATTTCATTATGTTTCTTGATGGCAAGATAGCCTCTACGTCATACAGCGACTTATTTGTGGTATATATAGATCCCACTAACAAGCAGCGGAATTGCTCTCTTTTGTCATCCCAGTGCTTGACACTGGGATCCAGGTTTTAATGCAAGAAACTATTTCTTTATTCCAGAAAATGAAAATTCCACTCTACGATTTTTAGCATGCTCTTTTTCATATTTAGAATTTCTAGAATCATCTTTTACATTAACCAAAGGCTCAGTTTCACCCTTAGAAGCAGTTTTTATTCTGTTTTCTATGTAGGGTGCACAACTAACCATAAATTTTTTAGCTGCATCTGCCCTTCTAGCGCCTAGCGCAAGATTATATTCATGAGAACCACGGTTGTCAGTATGACCAGTTAAAGTAACCTTCGCGTCAGGGTTATCTTGTAACACCTCCATTACGTTAAGTAATGCATCTGCGCTTACTTCAGTAATACTAGATTCATCATAACCAAAGAAAATTCTTTTATCACCTATCTGCTTAACAACAGAATTCATTTTATTTGTTGTATTTGCTCCTTTTTTTGGGCAAGAACTTACACCAGTAAGTAGCAAACAAAAACAGCACATTATAACCAGTCTACTCCACATTACTAAACCTCCATAAATTTTAAAATAGTGCGTAACTTTAATTTCAGTAGCTAATAATCTCTCCATATTGTAATATAGTCAAGAGAAATAAAATACTAAATACTTTTTCTACACCCTTACAATTAATTTTCTTATAATATGCTGGACTCTGAGTAGAAAAATCCAATAAAGGAATAAAAAGTACAATTTTTTATTGTACTTTAAGCAAATATACTTTTAACTTTATTATTAATCTATTACGATATTAAAGAGATGTTTTCTAAAACAATGAACAAATTATGAAATCTTATAAGTTTTTAGAGGAAGTATTATATAGGGTAAAGAATATCGAAAATACGCTAAAAGTACTAAACCAAAGCCAATTGAATATAGAGGACAAAGTTGAACAAATGAGTCTTCTAGAAGAAATCAGACATGAAATTATCTCTCATGATGCAATAAAGGAATCATTAGCAGATGCTCTTGGTAACAAAAAAAGTGCAAATACTCAGCAGCTAAAGTTAATAGAGAGAATACATAAAAGCAACAGTGCTGTTCCTATTGATTTAGTAAAGTCTTTATCCAAAGCTAAGGTTGAATGCCAAAATTTATGGAAACTATCTCATTCTGAAACCAGTAACTTAGAAAAACTAAAAGAACGTTTTACTGATTTAATCACACTCATTCGCGAAGTAGCTTCTATAAAATCGCAGCAATTAAAATGCTCAAAATACGACTTACTGCTTGCTGACTATGACTCTGATATCACAGAAAAGAATATAAGGGAAGTATTCCCCAAGGTAGGCAAATTTTTTAGCGAAAATGTGGATGAAATAATTGAAAAGCAGAAAAAGGATAAGGTTACTAATATACAAAGAGTTGCTACTCAGAAGCAGATTGAACTTGGCTCGTTATGTTTACAGCAAATGGGTATTGCACTAAATGAGATTCGTACTTCTTATTACTACCCTATAGATTATGATGAATCTGATTTTTGTTATGGTTTATTTTCACTTTTACGGCATAGTGGTTATGCGATTTATCAAAAATGTTTAGCGCAAAATTCTATAAGTAGCCCAATTACGAGACATGTTATGTATGAAACTCAAGGGTTATTCATGGAAAGGATGATTGGAACATCCAGAGAATTTATTGAGTTCATTCAACCACACATAAAAGAGAAATTTGCTATAAAAGGCAAAACTAATAGCAGTGTTGAAAATTTGCACTTGGTTTTCAATGAAATAAACCTTTCCTCTTCTTTAAAGAACGCAGATGAATTTAGTCTGTTAGCTCATATTATGTTGAGAACTAGGTTAGAACAGGATATAATAAATGGTACACTGGAAGTTAAGGATCTGCACGATGCGTGGCTGGAAGGTATGAAGCACTATAAAATTCCAGTAAAAGCTAAAAATGAGCTGGACACTTATTTTCAAGATGAATATTGGGCAAGCGGTGTTATGGGCTACTTTCCTATAAAAATTATTGCTTTAATTGCTGCTGTGCAGATTTTCTCTTTCGTTAAAAAGAATCATTACGAATCATTAAGTGCTATAATAAAAGGAGATTTTAGTTTACTTATCAGTTGGTTATCTCAAAATATATACAGTGCAAAGTGTGGCCTGGAACTGCTAAAAAAAGTAACAGGCAAGGGTTTAGACGTTGAGTGTGTTACTTACTACCTATCTGAAAAGTATAATTTGTCTCAATAAATGGTTTTCTTGAGTTATGTATGAATTTTGTTCGAAAATTGACCGGAAAGTTTTATAGCCTTTTTACTTTCAAAGGTTTGTTTGCTAGCGATATTGCCATAGACCTTGGTACTGCAAACACTTTAGTTTATCAGAAAAATCAGGGAATAGTGCTTGATGAGCCTTCAGTTGTAGCAAGAGTAAAAGAAAAAGGAAGCTACGTTCCTTATGCTTTTGGTAAAAAAGCTAAAATGATGCTTGGAAAAACGCCTGGAGAAATAGAGGCGATAAGGCCCTTAAAGGATGGAGTTATTGCTGATTTTAAAAGTGCGGAAGAAATGCTAAAATATTTCATACGCAGTGCAAACACAAAATTCACTGTTAATAAACCTAATATTATCATATGCGTTCCATCTGGATCCACGCCAGTTGAAAGGCGTGCTATACAAGATGCAGCAGAAAGTGCTGGTGCAAATGAAGTATTTTTGATTGAAGAACCAATGGCTGCAGCAATCGGAGCTGGGCTCCCAGTTACTGAACCTGAGGGTTCTATGATCGTTGATATAGGAGGCGGTACAACTGAAGTTGCAATTATTTCTTTAGGCGGAATTGTTTATTCACGTTCTGCCAGAGTAGGTGGCGATATTATGGATGAAGCAATAAAATCGTATATTCGTGAAAATCATAAGTTATTAATCGGTGAAACAACTGCTGAAAAAATTAAGAAAAACGTAGGTTCAGCCAGTCTGCCAGGTGAAAATAACAAAGAGGGAATGATAATTAAAGGCAGGGATTTAGTGAGTGGCATGCCAAAAGAAATGCTTTTATCAGAATATCAAGTTGCAGAAAGTTTAATAGAGCCTGTACATCAGATAATTTCTGCTATTAGGACTGCACTGGAGAGCACTCCACCTGAACTTTCTTCTGATATAGTCGATAGAGGAATAATTTTATCCGGTGGTGGTGGATTATTGCGTAACTTGGGCAAAGTTATCAGTGAAACAACAAAATTACCAGTTCGTGTTGCAGATGACCCACTTTGTTGTGTTGCCTTGGGTAGTGGAAAAGTGCTTGAAAACATGGATTATTTTGGCCATGTTTTATTCAAGCAAGATTAAATTGTTTTTGAAGGTAGTTTATCGAATTGTTTTGATGGAATTATGTAATATAAATGAGATCCCAGTGTCACGCACCAAGTAATTTGAAGGCAACTTCCAGCAGGAAAGGGTGTCATCCGAGTAGCTGACACTGGGATCCAGGAAACTTGATTACAAATAAATATGCTGTTTTAATGAGTTTGCATAAATAGACACTAGATTCCAGTGTCAGCTACTTTCATGACATCATCTACTATGTAAATTGCCCCCAAATCAAAACGTTTGCACAGTTGTATGTTGGAATGACACAAGATTTGCGTTTATAAATTAAGGCGATTATGCTAAAAGAATTTAAAATTGAACCTCTGCTAAAAGATAGAGCTCCACACCAGACCAAGGCTATTGTTGCAATGTCCGGGGGAGTTGATAGCTCCGTTGCTGCAGCACTGCTATATAACTTTGGGTACCAGGTGATAGGTGTGACTCTTCAACTCTATGGCACCGACGGTAATGCTAACGCAAGAAAAGGTGCATGTTGTGCTGGACAGGATATTTACGACGCTAAGCGCGTGGCTGAAAGTGTTGGCTTTCCTCACTATATTTTAAACTACGAGGAAATATTCAAAAAGGAAGTAATAGAGGATTTTGCAAGTACCTATATGCGTGGGGAAACTCCCATACCATGCGTAAGATGTAACCAAACGGTAAAATTTCGTGATCTATTGCAAGTTACAAAAAATCTTGGTGCGGATGTGCTCGTAACAGGACATTACGTGAGAAGATTAGAAAAAAATGGTGAGGTAAAGTTGTGCAGAAGCATTGATAAAAGTAAAGATCAAAGCTATTTTCTATTTGCTACAACAAAGGAGCAGTTGAAGCTTTTGCGATTTCCACTAGGTGGGTTCTATAAAAGTGATATAAGAAAATTAGCAAAGTATTTCAGCTTACAAATCTCTGAAAAGCCGGATAGTCAAGATATATGCTTTGTTTCCGAAAGCTATAGTAAAACAATAGCTAAATTAGCTCCACAATCTGTACAGAAAGGTAAAATAGTGGATGTTAATGGAAAAGTGCTAGGCGAGCACAGTGGCATAGTAAATTTTACAGTGGGGCAAAGAAAGGGCTTGGGTATCGCACACAATGAACCTCTTTATGTGATAAAAATTAATACAGAAAATAATGAGGTTATAGTAGGTCCGATCAACGCATTAATGCAAAAAAAAATATTGATCAAGGAGTTAAATTGGTTAGAACAACCAAAGGAAGGTATGGAAGTAACTGTGAAGCTGAGATCATCACATGCGGGAAGTTTAGCAACAATACATTCAACTGACGAAAAAAATAAAGCCTGTGTCATTTTAAACGACGATTACTTTGGCATCAGTCCAGGTCAAGCCTGTGTAGCGTATAAAGATGAGCAAGTAATTGGCGGTGGATGGATATGCTCTTAACTGGGTGGCTTAATTTTTTTATGCAGAATGTAAACGTACAATAATATTTATTGCTATTTTACCCTATATCGCTTATACTATAAAGTAGAACATTATAGGTTTTAGCAATGGTTAAGGAAGTTGAAGAACTAATAAAAATTGTTGGTAAGGGTAATTTATTAGAGACTTTGTTTATTTTTTTAGGTGGCTTTCAACATGCCGACTTAGATCGTAGTATGGACTGCAGAAATCATTTTGGTTTGTCTGCATTCATTAAAAAAGAGGGGGAGCCATTAGATGAATATTTTAACTTAAAGTTTAGTCTACAAGGGCTGTTTTTAATTTATGCTCAAGCTTATAAGATACTTAGTGAAAACAATAACCTGAATACTAAAGATGTCATAGATAAAATATATGAAGTTATTAAAGGGTCTGAGTTAAATAGAGATATAAATGAAGTAGTAGAAGTAGATGGAAGTAAATTAGATTTACTTAACATCTTAGCAAGTCCAAAGAGAGAACCAATATTTAAAACAGAAGAAGATTTTGAAAATAAAGTGCTTACTGACGTTAAAAAATTATTAAATGAAAAATCTGATAAAAAATTTTTTTTTAATAAATTTGTTATCGACTGTTACTATTCTATTCATCAAGATATAAAGGTAGATAAAGATGTGGCTTTATTGTTTTCTCTATTATATTCTTTGAGCGGTAGTTATAAAGAACCTTTGTCACCTGACAAAATAGTAAAAAGAGAAGTATTAGAGATATGTGAGAATCAGTTAATAGAGAGCTATATAACCCTCTTAGCTAGGACATTACACATGATCGGATTATCAAGTAGAGATAAATATACAATCGACCATGAGAATGTGGATCGGCAAGAGGAAGGCTTGAAAGAGCATTGTAAATTCGAATTATATCGTATAAATACAAAAAACACCCTAGAGCAACTGTTAAAAAACCAAAATAGTGATGAATTTGAACAATTAGTAACGAGCCCTAAAAATATATACTACTCAGTGCCACAAGAAGAGAATAAATGTAGGCCAAATTTCATTGTCAGCAAGAAAAATCATAAAAACACAGCCTGTAAACTTATTTTGGGTATGTTTGTATTATCTGTTGGGTTATATGTTGCTGATTATTTCCTTATGGAGCAAAAATTGTTCAACTCAATAAAAAATGTTTTGCCACAAGACAACCTTACTAACTTGATAGTTGGTGCGGTGCTTACTATTGTAATAGTATATGCTTTATTTCAATTATCACAGAAACCACCACTTTCAACAGTCAATGGAATGACGAATGAAAATTTAGAACAGCCCCATGCAAAACAAGCTTAGAACTACATAAATGTAGCAACTTAAAAGCACATATTGTATAATGCTTATTCTTAAGTTAAGAGGTGATTTATGGATTTAAGTAAAATAACAGCGGGACCAAATGCGGTGAATGTGGTAATTGAAATAAGTGCAAATGCTGAGCCTGTAAAGTATGAATTTAATAAAGAGCTTGGGTTGTTACAAGTTGACAGATTTTTGTCTACCTCAATGACTTATCCTTGCAATTATGGGTTTATACCAAATACCTGCGCAGGTGATGGTGATCCTGTGGATGTTTTGGTGCTAACTCAATTTCCCTTAGCATCTAGTGTTTTAATATCGGTGCGTCCAATAGGCGCATTACTCACTAAAGATGAAAAAGGAGAAGATGAAAAGATATTAGCTGTGCCTGTTTCCAGTGTTGATAGCTATTATGACAATATAAAGGACTATTCTGACTTATCTAAAAACCTATTAGATAAAATTGCTCATTTCTTTTCTCATTATAAAGATCTAGAAAAGGGAAAAACGGTAGCAGTTGGAGAATGGGTTGGTGTAGAAGAAGCAAAGAAAATCATTGAAAAAAGCAGAAATTAGTTTGTGTTGATTTAGCCAAGATCTAAAAATTACACTGTTTGAAAAATGTTGTTGTTTTTAATGTTGCAATTAAAAGCATTAGACAGGCGGTAGAGGTCTTGGTATTATATAATCTTTAGGTTCTAAATTTGGAAGGGTGGCCGAGCGGCTGAAGGCGGCGGTTTGCTAAACCGTTATACGATTGAAAAGTCGTATCGAGGGTTCGAATCCCTCTCCTTCCGTATACTGTTTTAGCACGGTTTAAATTCGCTATGTTGGCATATTTTTAGCCTGTTTACCAGCGTACCTGATTTTGTTGCAATGGTTTTCATTTCCATTGTCACTGAGATCACTACTAAAAAGTTGGCTAGCATTATTTATTATAGAATTGGTTATTAACCTTACTTATATGCATAAAATACTAATTTTACTGTTGATAGTGTTGCCACTTAGGTTGCTTGCAACCGAGATTGAAATTATTGCAGATGTAAATGGCGAGCCAATTTCAAATTTAGATATCGAAAAACGCATCAACTTTATAAATTCATTGTTTGGCACCCAAAGTGTTAATCAAAAAGAAGCAAAACCTCAAATTCTTAGGGAGCTAATAGACGAAATTATCATTATCAATGAAGCGCAGAGGCTGAATATAAAATTGAGCAACGAGGAGTTAGATAATGCTATCATATTATTTTTAACCCAAAGTTTTAAACTTAAGGCTAATGAAGTTGATCAATACATAAAAAAGCATAATATAGATCTTAGTATTTTAAGAAAACAAATAAAATGTCAGTTACTATGGAGCAAAATTATTGAAGTAAGAATTGTGCCATTTATTAATATAAGCGATAAAGAAGTAGATGATGTAAAAAGGCAAACAGAAAAGCCGGATTATCTTATCACGTTCCAAGAGTTTATAATTCCTGATCAAAAAGACAAGGATGTTTATGGCATAGCTGAAGATTTAGTAAAAAAATTACGTAATAGTAATAACCCGGAATCTCCAATAAAGATGCGTAAAGCAACAGTTAATTTAAGTCAGCTCAAAGATAAACTTAAGAGCGTTTTAGAAAGACTAGAAACCGGCGATATAGCAGGTCCATTCAGTTTCAGTGAAGGTTACTCTATTATAAAAGTCATAGACAAGGTACAACTTAATTATGCACTGCTGGAAAGCACTTTAAAATTAAAACAGATTGTGGTTGAGGGTTCAGAAAGTTTATTGGATAATTTTCAAGAGCAAAAGGTCAATTGTTTAAATTTTGACAAATTAGCAGATGATTTTAAGTTGCCAAACGCAAAAGAGTTTGAAATAAAAATGCGAGATTTAAATCCTGATTTACAGATTTTATTTAGTAAAACAAGTGTGAATGAAATAGTAGAATTAAGAGAAAATGGCACTGCAAAGTTAATGATGTTGTGTGATATCAAGAGTAATGCAGCGGATATAGAAGCAATTAAACAGCAGATGTACCAACAAAAGATTATGATACAAAGCAACTTGTTATTAGATGATATGCGTAAAAATTCAGCTGTCAGTTATCGGTATAGTTGAAGTCAGAGAGTGTCCTTGTCTCTGTCTTTGTGTACGAAAATTACTTTGTTCTATAAAATTTCAAAAAATTTGAACAAATATAGTTAAAATAGCACATGAAGAATATAATGCTAATTGGTGGTGGAGTTGGAAATGCAGTATTATTTTCGATAGGGAAGGCGTGTCTTGAAAATAATAATAAGGTTTTGTACTTTGCTGGCTATAAGAAATTAAGTGATGTATTTAAACGAGCACTGATAGAGCGTGCATCAAATGCAGTAGTTTGGGCATGTGAAGAAGGATTGATAGAAACAAGCAGAGATCAAGATAAATCCTTTCATGGTAATATAGTTGATGCAATAGTCTCTTATCAACAAGGAAGATTAGGTATTAATTTAAACACTATAGATAAAATTATCACTATTGGTTCTGATAAAATGATGAAAGCTGTGAATGAAGCTAGAAAAACAATTTTAAAGCCATATCTGAAGTCAAGTCACATAGCAATATCGTCAGTTAATTCTCCTATGCAGTGTATGATGAAAGAAATCTGCGCTCAGTGTGTTCAGCAACATATAAATACGGAAACAGGAGAAAGGAGTTTTGTCTATAGTTGCAGTAATCAAGACCAGGATATGGAATTTATTGACTTTGATTTTTTAAGTGAGCGCTTAAAGCAAAATAGTTTACAAGAAAAACTCACTGCGAAATGGATAGATCATGTTCAAAGATATTAAACAGCACAAAAAGGAAATAAGAGAGCAATATAGAGCTATAAGAAAAGATATTGATGAAAGTTATTCCAGTTATGCGGCAAGTTCCCTTATTAATCTCTTTAATCAGAACTTAAGTTACGTTAAAGGCAAAACAATTGCGGCTTACATTCCAATGGATGGGGAAATAAATGTTGTCCCTTTGATGTGTTGTTTGCTCTATTTAGGTTATAAAGTAGCAATTCCTGATAAAAATCAGTTGCTAAGATTTGAGGGATGGAACGAAACAAATGAAGATGTAATTCCCGACACAATCATTACTCCTGTTGTTGCTTTTGATGATCATTTTAATAGATTAGGTTTTGGCGGTGGTTGGTATGATACAATGATAGAAAAACTGCGGCCGCTTGGAAAAATATTTATAGGTGTAGCCTATGAGAAACAATATTGTAAAAATTTACCTGTAGAAAAGCATGATCAAAAATTGGATATTATAATCACTGAGATGTGTGTTAGATGTGGAGGTGGATTGCTCAAAAAAGTGGATAGAAAGGAGTAGCGTAACCCCACTTTCTGATAGTAATTTTTGCGTCAAAACGCTCCTCAAATACATCAAATATTTGGTCCTGTGATTCCTTCTTCACTCACTCGTTCAGCACTTGAACTACCTAATTGAGAATCTGGCTTTATTTCCTGAGCTTTCTCATTAACTTTTTGTTCTACCTCTTTTATGTCACTACCAATTGCCATAATTGCAGGTTGAAATTCGCTCATAAAATCTACAAGTTTCTCCATGTCTTCCTCATGAGTACTAGTACCCTTGCTCATAAGATTGTTCAAAAGACCAGCCTTATCTTCCCCTATTAACTGTCCTATGGCTGCTAGTTGCTCTTGATTCTGAAGCATTTTTATTATTTTTATTTCATTACTAAGCATTGTTCTTTCTCCTTCATCAGCTTCAAGATTCTTTTCCATTAAATTGCTTATTAACTTTTCAAAATTATTTTCTCTTCTTTGAACCTCAGGTAATTTATCTATTAAATCCTTATATGAACTTTTCACTGCTTTTCCTGCTTCAATCGCTCCTTCTTTTATTTTTTCCCCTGCCTTTCCTATACCTATTCCTACATAACGCGCTCCAATAGCTACAAGCGCTATTAATGTAGCAAGCACAATAAGCGGAGAAAATGCTACTCCCAATACTATTCCTGTAGAAGCTATTCCAATTTTTTTATTTGCAGATGCTGATTTAAAATAATTGACTAGATTGTCCAGCGGACCTTTATTATTATTTATAACATTACTTATTGCTTGCTGATTAACAGATTTTAACGCCTCTTCTATTATTTTTGGTGTGACATTTTCAGAAATTAAACCTTCAAGCGCTTCTTCAATGAGTTTTATAAATAATTCTTTATTTACCTCCTTTTGCAAGCCTTGGTCATTAATTGCTAAATTTAAACCTTCGAGATTCATCCCTCTAACTTGTTCTGATAGGGCTTTAAGTAACTCCTCTTTTCCCTCTGATGGGGATTGTGCAATGCTTTCTATTATATCTGAAACAGCTTTTCTTAGTTCTGAGTAGTCAGTGTCAAAAAACGTACTGTTTGTAGGTGCCATATTCAACTTCATCAACTATAAATATGCCTAATTATATATACTAATTATTAATTATATTATAATAAATATGAGATAATTAATATAATAACCTCTTTCCAAATATAGAATTTGTATTAAAATATCTAGATTACATGAAATTAAGGTACTTTATGGGCGGAAAAAAATTAAAAGCTGCTGTGGTTTTATCAGGGTGTGGTCACCTTGACGGTGCAGAGGTAAGAGAAGCGGTTTTAAGTTTGCTTGTGCTTGATCAGCAGGAAGTGAATGTTAAATGCTTTGCACCTGATATCAATATCACACAAGTTATGAATCATAAAACAAAGGAGGCAGTGAAAGAAAAAAGGAATGTGCTTGCAGAATCAGCAAGAATCGCAAGAGGTGAAATATATGACTTAAAAGAAGCCAAAGCTGAAAATTTTGACATGCTAGTTGTACCTGGTGGATACGGGGTTGCAAAAAATTTATCTGATTTAGCTGAAAATAAAGACATGGTGACAGTAATGCCTGAATTTGAAAGATTAGTTTCAGAATTTTTTGTTACAAAAAAGCCAATAGGAGCAATATGCATATCTCCAGCCATCATTGTTTCAATTTTAAGTAGCAAGATAGGTAAAGAAGAAAGTAAGGTTAAGGTAACTATAGGAGATGACAGAGAACAGTTGATAGAGAAGCTTGGTGGTGAACACATAAAGTGTGATACAGGATTATCAATAGAAGACGAAGAACATAATGTATTTTCCTGTTCTGCTTATATGCGTAGCGACGAAAGTATATACTCTGTATATCAAGGGATAAAGCATATGATTGACAGCATGGTAAAAAAGATTAACAAAAAAACTAAACAGCCATTCCTCTAAGATGTAGTAATTTAGACTTCCTTACACAATTAACTGTTGAATTTTACATTCCTAGCTGTATTATGGTTATATAGCTAAAGTGCTCTAGGTTTACGACTATTACTTGTTAGCGGCGTGGCGTAGGGCTGCACTAGCTATATATATTTAGCTCTTTTTTTATAAACGCAAGGTGTTTTATATGTCAGACCTTTTCTATATTGAAACTACGTGTTGTGTGGACGGTCAGTGTGATGTCTATACAGGGGAAGTGAGTTTTAATGATGTCATGTTAGGCAAGTTCAGTCTAAATTCGTGCAGCGGGAAAGAAGCTATGATAAATCTAGACGTTATTACATTCGATATTAATATCGCTATCGATGGTCAAAATGGAAAGACAATGAAAAGAAATCTTAAAGGTCTTGAATTTGTAACTAAAGATGATGGTTCTTGGTATATTAATAAGGATTTTGGCAATGATAGATTTGAAGTTATAGTAAAGCAATCATAATTTTACATCTCAGGTGTAACATTTAGTATAGGTGCTATTCTATTTATAATGTTCTTTACTATAGGCGCAGCAATTATTCCCCCGGTATGGTGTATCCCTTGAGGTTCATCAATAGCAATTAGCACTATATACCTTGGGTCAAGCATAGTTAGCACTCCTATAAATGACGCTATGTTTGCATCTTTGCTATATTTACCATCTACAACTTTTTCCGCCGATCCAGTTTTTCCTCCTATTGAATATGCCTTTATTTTTGCTTTTCTGCCAGTGCCATCTGTTACTGCTGCGCGTAATAATTTTCTCATTTCCCTGGAGGTTCTTCTTGAGATAATTTGCTCTCCTATACTTCTTTTATTCAACATCAAGGTTGCGTTATGAAATATCCCATTGTTGATTAATGCTGCTGCAGTTTGTGCAAGATGTATAGGAGTTACAGCTATGCCATAACCATAAGATGCTGTTATTAAAGTGTTTTCACTCCATTTATCCGGGATTATCGGTGTAGATTTTTCTGGTATTTCTATTTTCAAAGGAGAAAATAGCTTCATAGCTTTAAAGTATTCTACTTGTTTTTCAATACCTAATTTAACTGCAATTTTTGCTGCACCAATGTTGGATGATTTCACAAATATATCTCGCACAGTGATTTCCGGAATCTTAAATTCATGAAGATCATAAATTTTATATTTCCCAATAGTGATTGGCTTTGACACGTCATATAAATCATCAATTTTTACAACGTTTGCATCAAGCGCTGCGGCTATTGTAAAGAATTTTAATACCGACCCCATCTCATACACCCCAAGACTGGCGCGATTAAACTTTTGTACGTCTTCTGCCTTATTCTGTAGGTTGGGGTTAAAATCAGGCAGACTGACCATTGAGATGACTTCACTATTTCTCACATTTAAAACAATTCCTACTCCGCCGAGTGCCTGATATCTGCTTACAGCTTTAGTTAGCTCTTCATGCACTATGCTTTGCACTCGTGTATCTAAGGATAGTTGAATACCCTGGTAAGGTGTTATTCCAGCGCGTAATGCTGGAATCCACGTATTTTTTTTCTGGACCCCAGTGTCAGCTACTTGGATAACAGGATGTTGTTTGTTTTTACTTATATATGCCTCAACTCCTGCAATACCGTTGCCATCTATGTCAGTGTAACCAAGCACGTGTGAAAATAAATTACTGTGAGGATATATACGTTTTACATCGTTATAGAAGTTTATTCCTGGCACGCCGGCATTTTTTATTGCTAACAGTTCTTTTGGAGTCAAGTGCCGCTTTACCCAAGCAAATTTCTTTTTTGAAGTAAGTACTCTATATGAATTCTCGTATTCAAGATCATTCAAAATAGAACACAGTTGTGCTGCTATACTTTCCGGATTCTTTACTTTGGTTGCATCTGTATATAGTGATGTTGTGGGCACATTTGTTGCTATTACCACTCCATTTCTATCTAAAATATCAGGTTGTTTATATACTGTATTATCTTTTCTAAAATTTTCTGAAGTAGTAGGTTGATCAAATGTTAAAGAGAATATGCGAAAAATAATTATTATATAAAATATAAATAATGGTACTATAAAACACAGTGAGCGGAGCTTATTTTTTAGTAATGCTTGCATATTTACTTGATTTGACAAAAATGGAAATCATCTTAGCTGAGCCGCGAGGTTTTTGTGCCGGGGTAAAAAGAGCTGTGGACATATTAGCTATTACTTTAGAAAAATACAAAAACAAGTGCCAAGTTTATGTGCTACACGAAATTGTTCACAATAAATATATAGTAGAGGACTTTAAGAGACAAGGAGTGGTTTTTGTAAACAGTATCGAGGAAATTGAAGATAATGGAGGAATACTGATCTTCAGCGCGCACGGAGTATCAAAAAATATAGAAGATGAAGCAAAAAGAAAGGGTATTCAAGTGATTGATGCAACATGTCCTTTAGTCAGCAAAGTGCATAAAGAGGCAAAAAGGTATGAAAACAGTGGTAAAGAATTAATTCTCATTGGGCATGAAAACCATCCAGAAGTTAAGGGAATTAGAGGAAGAGTAAATAATCCTATCATTTTAGTGCAAACTGTGCAGGACGTACGCAATTTAAAAGTTAAAGATCCAGATAATTTATCTTATGTTACACAAACCACGTTAAGCATCGACGATACCCGTGAAATTATTGTTGCCCTGAAGCTCAGGTTTCCAAGCATAACAGGTCCAGATTTAAAGGACATATGCTATGCAACACAAAACAGACAAAATGCTGTTAAAAAGCTAGCTGAAATTGTAGACATGGTGTTAGTTGTAGGAAGTAAAAATAGCTCAAATTCAAACCGCTTATTAGATCTGTGCACTGCCAGAGGAAAAAGAGCCTACTTAATTGATAATTACAGCTGTGTGAATAAAAGCTGGTTTCAGGGCGTAGAAAAGATAGGAATCACTGCAGGTGCTTCCGCTCCTGACATATTGGTTGATGAATTAATGGACTACCTAAAAGTAAGCATGAATGTAGAAGTTTCAGTTATGCCAGGTGGTATTATTGAAAATGTTCAGTTTAAAATACCGAATCTGGTTTAAAACACAACTTATCTACTAAGCTTCTCTTGAAATCACACAAATCAGCATCTATAGCTAAGACGTCATACCGCGATTCATTAGACTTCTTGCATAACCTTATAACAAACTTTTATTGGGAATAGAAACGAAAAACTTCCTTGACAAACTCCGCCAGCCCCCTTATCATGAAACTGAAGGTATTCAGTTATCTTCATCTGTGCAGATTAAACAGCAAGAAAACAACGTAGTTGGCGTCTTGTTTTTAATTTTTTGCACTATGTGCACCTTATGTCTTCACAATATTTCTAGGTTTTTACCTATATAAGCTGAAACGCGCTTATAAGTCGTTTAAGACAGTATAGTACGCCAATTTGCAGGATTAGGGAGTGAACACTAATTACCACGGGGTTTCTTTTGCCTTTTTTTCTGCTTAGTAAATTTCTTAAACATTTAAACTAAGGTGAGTTGCATTTAAAAGCAGCTAAATTGCAGTGTTTAAGACTTAAAAAACGCCAATACTGAAAATAGACAATGACTAGGCCTTCTTTTGCCTTTTTTTTCGTTTGGTAAATTTCTTAAATATTTATAGCTAAACGACAATCGTCATCCCGCTGCTTGTTAGCGGGATCTATGCTAAGAGATACCGCGGCGGTATGACGTAGGACTGCTGTCATTCTGGTGCTCCTTTTTTTGTCATCCAAGTAGCTGACACTGGGATCTAGCCTTTATTATTTGGTTGAAATTAAGTCTTCTGGATCCCAATGTCAGCTACTTTCATGACATCATCATAAAGTAAAATGAGATCCCAGTGGGCTTTGTTGCATCGCTAGCTATGATGGATTAAAGATAAAAAAGATGGAGAATATCAGTAGCTTATTATTCTGGTATTTATAACAAGAACGGTCAGTGAATACCTAAATTTGAGTAAAAGAAATTTCACTACCACTCACTAATCCGGCTAAAATTCAAGAATTTCAATGCTTTAGCTATTTTCAATAGAATTAAGTTTATTAATATAAATAATAAATTACTATTCTTAAATTTGATCAGATTGATTGCAAAAAAACAAGATTTTCAATAGGTTGCTTATAATCCTAGCTATAGTTAGCCTTTCATAAGTAGCGATGCAACAAAGCCATCCCAGTGTCACGCACTGGGATGACAGCTAGCCTGACAACCGTCATTCCGCTACGTGTTAGCGGAATCTATGCTAAGAGATACCGCGGCGGTATGACGGTTCGTGGTAGTATGACGGTTCGCGGCGGCATGACGGTTCGCGGCGGCATGAAGGTTCGCGGTGGCATGACGATAAGCTCGTCATCCCGCTACTTGTTAGCGGGATCTGGAGATACCGCAGTGGTATGACGTAGGAAAACCTAAGCTATACTTTTATAACCCAATCAAAATCCTGGATCCCGCTAACACGTAGCGGAATGATGGTTTTTCAAATCGTCGGTAAGCCTAAGTCAGTTTAGCTATATGCTTTTAATTCCCCAAAAGGAGAATTAAATATGTGAAGTTCTAGTTGATATGATTTAATGAATGGTTAGTTTAAATTACTAATTTATTTAAGAGATTTTGATAATATTTAACCCACTCGCTTTTCTATTTTCCATATCGCGATGAGCTTGAATTATTTCATCAAATTTATATTTTTTATTGATCCGTACAGTTAAAAGTTTTTTTCTTATCATCTCGAAGATTTCCATTGTGGTAAGCACTAATGTGAATCTATCATGCTTATAATGGTATATTGAGGTTCCAGTTGCAAATAACGAACGTGAACTAAGTAAAGAAAAACTAATAGGAGCGTTACCTGATATCTGCCCATAGGAAACGTATATGCCGAACCTGCCTAAAGATTCAAAAGAAAGCTTGCTTGTAGCGTAACCTATAGGGTCATACACTGCACCTACTCCTCTGTTTTGCGTAATCTCCATAACTTTAGAAACGAAGTCTTTATCATTGTAGTTTATTGCGTATGTGCAGCCACTTTGTAAAGCTATCTTCATTTTTTCATCAGAGCTTACAGAACCTATCACTACACCTTTTTTATCCTTTGCCCATTGGCATATTATTTGTCCTAAGCCACCATTAGCCCCATGAACTAGCACGAAAGCACCAGGCCTAACTTTATAAGATTGATTAACTAAATAGTGAGCTGTCATACCTTTAAACAGCACTGCAGCAGCAACTTCATCAGATATGTCATCTGGAATTTTTATCAGATATTTCTGGTGTATAATGCGCTTTTCACAATATGCCCCTGGAGGAGCTGTGCAATATCCAACTCTGTCTCCAACTTTGAATCCATCACTGATTTTTTTACCAAGTTTTTCAATAACCCCAACTGCTTCCACTCCAAGCACTGATGGTAAATTTTTAATTTTGCGTGTACCTTTTCTGTGCTCTAAATCATAACGATTTAAGCCGATAGTTGTATGACGTATTAAGACTTCCTCGCCTTTTGGCTCACCTATATTCTTATCTACAAATTCTAATACTTCTGGTCCCCCAGTTTTTTTTATTTGTATAGCTCTAACCATGATGAATGTAAGATAAAAACTTTGATTATGTTATCTAATAATTAATATTTTGCAAAGTCATTGTTTCCACAATTAACAAGCTTGACTTTTTTATCAAATATCTCTATATTTTAAATAAGCTATTTAAGCAATTAGAGAGTATAAATTATGTTAGGTAGAAGAGATAGATATATTAATAGGTATATTGCTCTTTGTGAGATATTTAAGAAAATAAGCAATAATACGAACATATGTAATGTAATAGAGCTAATAAAAGACAAATTAAAAGAAGGCACATTTAATACAAATAAAGAGTATAGTCAAAGTTGCAGTGATTTATTTGAGTTATGGAAAGCTGGAAATTTTGCAATTGACCATGAATTTCGTGTGCAAAATGATGGCAAAGATCCAGATGCCAGAAAACTCTTAGATATAGCTATCAACTCTAAATACCTTAACGTGGCAGAAGCTTTAGTAAGAGCTGGAGCGGACATTAAGCCAAAAAAAAATGGATTTACCTATCTACATACAGCTTTTTTTATACCATCTCCAAACCTTTTTAAGACTCTCATGGAGAGAAAAATAATCATTACCTCTAATGAGCAAGCATGTGCCATTTTAGAAGGTTTTACTAACTTTTCCCTCGACCAATTTTCACCAAATAAAGAGAATGCTGAAAGAGCTGAAAGTTAGATAAAATGTGTCAAGATGCTAATTAATCACATATTAAAGGAAAATCCCAACATAGAAATGCCAGATTCTGTAAAAAATAATAAGGAATTGGCTGAGTATTGGAATACTTGTGAAGCAAAGAATGAAGGATGGGAATTGATAACACCAAGCACTGAGACACAAGTAGTCAGTGCGCAAAAAGCAAATAAGAGCTCCTGTTCAATTCAATAGATCTGTTGCATAACTATTATTTGAATAACAACGCACTCCTTCTATAGCTAACACGTCATACCGCCGCGGTATCTCAAAGCATAGATCCTGCTAACGGGTAGCGGGATGACGAGGTTTACCTTATCGGATTGTTTCAACACGTCATACCGCCGCGGTATCTCAAAGCATAGATCCCGCTAACGGGTAGCGGAATGACAGTTTTTCAAATTGTCGGTAAATCTAAGTCAGTTTAGCTATAGCTCACGCTGCTTGGGTGGACAATAGAAAAAGTTTGTTACTTAAGCTTAAAAAACGTGTATGATAGCGTTATTTCACTTAAATCTTTTGTATTACTATCAAGCATTATCTCAGGATCTATATAGAAAGATACGGGCATAGCTGCTTTTTGTTTTGGTAGCAACATTTGTTCTTCAAAACAAAAGCATGCAACTTTATTAAAATACTTACCTGCTTTGAAAGGCGTAACGTTATATACTGCCATACCAAATGAAAGATGATCAGATAGATTTTTTGCGTAATAAAATGCTAAACTTTGTTCTCCTATGTTTACGTCAACGTAGTTAGTTTCTGATTTAAATTCCCAAGGTAGATCGGACATTATATCAGCATTGAAGTGGACCCTGATTTTTTGGTCAGTTGCACTTATTGTTGCATTAGTTACTTTTCTTGTTGTGCCACCATACCCGGTAGCTTTACAGAAAATGCTATATAATGGTACCGATGCATATGCAAGACATAGCATCAACACGACTAAAGATATTAAAAAGAAAACTATAGAATTCTTACTACCTTTCCTTAAAAAGGAAAACATCTAGTCCCTATTATTGAACAAGTTAAGTAACCTGAGTAGATTGAGAAATATGTTAATAAAGTTAAAATAAAGATCAGTTGCACCCAGTATTGCCAATTTAGTAGTAGCGACTTCTGATCCGTCGTTATATTTATAATAAACGTCCTTGATTCTTTGAGCATCATACGCAGTCATTAAGGTAAAGACTATTACTGATATGAACGATATTGCAAAGTAGAGAGGACTACTTCCAAGGAATAAATTTACTATGGATGCTATAATTATCCCCAAGACTCCCATAATCAAGAAAGAGCCCATACTTGTAAGATCTCTTTTTGTGGTATTACCGTATAAAGCCATAGAGCCAAACATAATTGATGTAATGAAAAACGCTCTTGCTATATTTTCTGCAGTATAAACTATAAAAATATAAGATAAGGAAAGCCCCATTAACACTGAGAACGAGAAAAATATAGTAACGGCAGACTGAGCACTTAGGTGTTGAATTCTATACCGCATATAGATCACCAATGCAGCCGGAGAGAATATTATCACAAGCGACAGAACAGGATTAGAATGAATTACCTGAAAAAGACCAGAAAATACCGTTAGAAACGCAACAAGCCCTGTAACGCCCAAAGCTAAAGCCATATAATTATATACTTTAGTTAGGTAACTTCTGAGCCCAGCGCTATAATAAACGCCCTGAGAGCGGATATCCTGTTCATTTCTCATGTAAGACATAAATGTAACTCCTTTTGTCCATTATTTAACACATTATAATATAAAACCACATTTTTATCAAGTATTTTTATTATAAACAGCTATGCGCTGGCATTTGTTTTAATATAAATAGAATATAGGCCTATTGCTGCTGCATTTGAAACATTTAAACTGTTAATTGCATTTGACATTGGTATTTTTAAAAGATAATCACAATTTTCTTTAACTAACCTCCGCATTCCTTTCTCTTCAGAACCAAAAATGATTACTCTTTTTTGGCCAAAGCTCTTTATTTCATCTATATCCTCGCCAGCGTTACAATCAAACCCATAACACCAGTAGCCGACCTTTTTTAAATACTGCATAGTTTTTACTATATTTGTAACGTATATTAGCGGAACAATATCCAATGCTCCACTTGCTGCTTTTGCAATAGATGCATTTTCACTCGGTGAGTGGTTATGTGGTAAAACCAATGCGTTGACATTAAAACAAGCTGAAGTTCTTAAAATTGACCCAATATTGTGCGTGTCAGTGACTTGATCTAAAATGACTATAGTAGAGCTGTCGTTTGAGCTTTCAGCTACTTCTTCGATGCTTAAGTTACAAAGAATAGGGGCAACATTTAAAGCAATTCCTTGATGGTTAGCACCTTTAGATAAAACGTCATTAAGTATTTTGTTTTCTACTAATCGAACTTTAATGCCCTTACTATTTGCACATTGCCTAATTTCTTTTTCGTGTTCTCTATAGAAATTTTCTGTTACTAACAGTTCTATACACCGCCTATTTTTATTCTTCAGTGCTGACATGCAGGTGTGCTTTCCATACAGCCAAAAATTCTCATTAGTTTTTGACGATTTCATCGTATTATCGAAAATCTGGTTTTTATAGAATAAGCAACATTTTACTATGTTTGGATATTGTTGTAAAATTATACAATTCGATTAATGCGTTTATGTCGGACGATGAGTTGGATTGGCAAAAAAATGTTAAGCCAATAGAATGTGGAAAAGTTACTTTAAAAGTTAATCATAAAGTAAATATAAAGTCTATGGTTGATAAAGGTACCTCCGACTTACAAAGGAATTTTCTTAATACTAATAATGGTAACTCATCATTTTGTCTTGACCAAAACACAAAATCAAAAGTTGATAGGGGTAAATATTTTATAAGCGATAAGCTCGATTTGCACGGCTATAGTATAGAGGATGCTTACTGTAAATTGATAGATTTTATTATCAAAAATTATCGAGCAGGAAATAGATGTTTATTGGTAATTACGGGATACGGCAGTGCAACAAATAAAACAGACACTATAAAGAATAACTTAAATAAGTGGTTAAATGATACTAAAATCCAGCATATGGTTCTATACTACCAGCAAGCTACGAAAAAACATGGTGGTAAAGGGGCTTTTTATGTTTTATTAAAAAGGCTTAGGCCCTATTAGCTGCTTAAGTTTCCTTTTAAGCCTTAATTTTTTTTATATAGCCATATAAAAACCAGTGTTCGGCAGCGCGTTACGCACAATTGTACAAACATTGTAGCCGTTATTCAAGTAGCCCGCAGAAACGAAAAAACTTCCTTGACAAACTCCGCCAGCCCCCTTATTATGAGAATAAGGGTATTTATGACTCAAAACTTGTTTTTGACCTGCAGGCTCAATGACAAAATTCAGTAAAAAACTCAGGGTATTTTTTGGCGGATTACATAAAATTATAGCGGCTGCATGTCTTTTTTATTTTTTCTACATTCAGCCAAATCGCGCTTATTTTAAGCGTTAGCACATTATTACAGCGCCACTTACAGTAATATAGAGTCAAAACTCGCACCACGGGAGTTCTTTGCCTTTTTTTTCATTTGGTAAATTTCTTAATGTTTGTAGCTAAAAGAGCCCAAGAGAGGTGTCATCCCGCTGCTTGTTAGCGGGATCTATGTTAAGAGATACCGCGAATGAATCGCGGTATGACGTAGGAATGAATCGCGGTATGACGTAGGACTGCTGTCATCCCAGTGCCCAGACACTGGGATCCAGTTTTCCATATAATCTCATCAAAAATGTTTATTTTCTAGCTACTTTTATACTTATCAACTCAGTATGCTTACTTACAATTAAAATTCCTGGATCCAAGTAGTCAAGCTACTCGGATGACACCCTCCTGATGGGCCCAAATCACAATGTTCGTACAGTTGTGGGCGGTATGACAGCGTTAGCTATACTTTTATACTCACCAACTCAGCATCCAATCAAGTAGTCAAGCTACTTAGATCTGGTGGACTCAAATCACAATGTTCATACAGTTATGCTGTGCCCTATGGTGTGATGTTCTACGAGTTGGGTAACAGGAGGTAATGCAAGAAGTCTAATAGCGCAGCAACACGGAACCCCATGTGAGACCTGCACCTATTGCAATCAGCAGTACCAGATTTCCTGATTTTATTTTTGATTCTTGTATTGCATAGTCTAAGGCCAGTGGAATTGACGCTGCTGAGGTGTTTGCATGCTTATCAACGGTATTAATCACTTTCTCTATAGGAAAATCTAATTTCTTTACTACTGCTTCAATAATACGAATGTTTGCTTGATGGGGAATTAACCAGTCAATATCAGTGATTTTCAAATTATTGCATCTTAGTGTTTCCTCTACTGAGGCTGTTAACTTATCCACTGCATGTTTAAACACTTCTCTTCCATTCATGCATATTTTTCCAGAATCATCAGTAGAGGATACCCCTCCGTTCGTACATAATATGTCCACATTGCCATCAGAGTGTAAGTTTGTTGATATGATGACGCTGCTACCCATTTCCGATTTTATTATCACTGCACCAGCACCATCACCAAAGAGTACACAAGTTGACCTATCTTCCCAGTCAACAATCCTAGACATTATTTCAGCACCAATAACGAGCGCATATTTAATTCTATTGTTAGATTTTATGAGCGAATCAGCAACTGTAACTGCATATATAAAACCAGAGCATGCTGCTTGTACATCAAAAGAAAATGCGTTTTTACATTTTAACTTACTTTGTACAATCGTTGCACAGCTAGGCAAAGTTTTATCAGGCGTTGTTGTTGCAACTATAATCAAGTCAATTTCATCTACTGAAATTTTAGCTTTTTCTATAGCACTTTTTGCTGCATTTACAGCTAGATCTGACGTTAATTCTCCTTCATCTGCTATATGCCTTTGAACTATTCCTGTTCTCTGCCTTATCCATTTATCGCTTGTCTCAACTATCGATGCAATTTCGTTGTTACTCAACGTTTTTCTTGGTAGATAAGATCCAGTGCTTAATATGAAACTTTTATTCAATATGACTTACCCCGTTAATTATCTTTTGATTTAAATTTTCACTAATTGCATTTACTGCAAATTTTATAGCATGGGCAAAAGAAATAGCATCAGAATTTCCATGACTTTTAATGATGATACCATTCAGCCCTAAAAACATAGCTCCACTTCTAATTTTGGGATTAAAACGCGTTAATGCTTTATTTAGTTTAGATTTTAACAATATACCAATAAGCATTTTCGCTATCCACGAGTTGAATACTTCCTGCTTTATTAGATTGATAAAAGTACTAGCGGTTGCCTCAGCTGTTTTGAGCATTACATTGCCAACAAAACCATCAGCAACAATCACATCTATATTACCCTCTAAAAATTCACTTGCCTCTATATACCCTTTGAAATTAATGCCTGGAGCGTTTTTAAGCAACTCAAAAGCGCCGCGCACTGAGTCATTACCTTTAACTTCTTCTGTACCGATATTTAGCAAAGCAACCTCAGGATTGTCAATTTTTAGCGCTACTTTTGCAAATATACTTCCCATTAATGCAAATTGGAATAACGAATCGGCATTACAATCGACATTTGCACCAAGGTCAAGCAAAGCGAAGCTTTTTGTCTTAGTTGGACAGATAGAGACAATAGCAGGACGATAAATATTTGGTAATGTTCCTAAAATAAATCTGGAAATTGCCATCAACGCCCCGGTGTTGCCTGAAGATACCACTCCGAAAGCTTTACCTTCTTTCACTGCAACAATTGCAGCTTTCATACTTGAGTCTTTACGATGTCTCAGCGCAAAAGATGGCTTATCATTCGCAAGGACATTGTCAGAACAATGAGTAAACTCAGAATTGTTACTTACTTTTTTATATTTCAAAAGCAAAGGAGATACTTTTTCCTTATCTCCATAAATATGAAAAAGAACTTTAATGCCTGGGTCAACAAGATTATCCAAAAAAAAACCAGCACCCTGAATTACGGAAAGAGGCGCAAAATCGCCCCCCATAGCGTCAAGTGCAATAACTATGTGATTATTGACCGTAGGTAACATACCATAATAGTCATTCTGCCTGTTGCTTAATGAAAACTCGTTTTCCTTTGTAACTGCCATCTACTGCTACATTATGAGGCAACATGAATTCTCCAGTTGTTGAACATACCACAACATTCTTAGGCTCAATAGCATGATGAGAACGATGCATATTACGCCTTGACTTCGACTTTTTTCTTTTTGGAACTGCCAAAACTTCCTCCATTCTCTACAAAATTCAATTCATTAATAACATGTTTTTTACAAGAAGTAAACAGGGATAATAAAATAAGTAAGGTTTGCTTATGTAATTGAGTCCTATAGCTAAAGTGGCTTAGGTTTACCTACAATTTGAAAAACCGTCATTCCGCTACTAGTTAGCGCCGCGGCGGTATGACGTAGGGAAACCTTTCTTGGGTTAAGCTTTAAATTAAAACATCAAGTATGTTGAACTTAAAACATATCTCAGCTATACTTTGCGATAAAGTTAATAAAAATTTTAATAAAATCAGTAAGACTAACCTCTAGCTAAAATGAATACAAAGTGAGCTTTTTTGATATAAATAGCGTTAGAATAATTGGTAGGTACTTTATCAATTTTTTGTTAAGGCTTGGTAGTGCATTCATATTTTTTATTCAATCTCTATACCACTGCTTTGTGCCACCATATTATTTTAGCAACGTAGCAAAACAAATTATAGAGATAGGCTTTTTCTCTCTGCCAATTGTTGGGCTCACTGGAGTTTTTATAGGAGCGGCGATAGTTTTACAAAGCAGCTTGAGTGACTCATTAATTAACCAAGAGCAGATAATACCCAAACTTGTTACGATCACTATCATTAAAGAGTTAGGACCAGTTTTGATCAGCTTAATAATGGTAGGGAAGGTTGGATCATCAATTGCAGCAGAAACTGGTACAATGCGCATCACCGAGCAAATAGATGCCCTTACAACTTTGAATATCAACCCTTTCAAGTATTTAATTGCACCAAGGATTTTAGCGTCAATCATAGTATTTCCCATACTTACAGTATGTGCAGATCTAATAGGAATATTTGGAGGATGTATCACTGCAGTCTTCGAATTTAACCACAATTTAAATATATACATTAAATACACAGCTCAGTTCTTTAATACGTACGATCTTATAACTGGGCTAGCTAAAGCAACTGCATTTGGCGCCATAATTTCTGTCTCAAGTTGCTATTACGGTTATCATTGCAAAGAAGGTGCACGAGGAGTAGGTGTTGCTACAACATCAACTGTTGTTTTATCGTCCATACTGATCATTTTAGCAAACTACATGATTACTTTGATACATGCGTAACCCCATAATATCAATATTGAACTTAAGCTTATCTTTTGATGATAGGACAGTACTAAAAGATCTAAGTTTCGATATATTAAAAGGGGAATCATTAGTCATACTTGGCGGCTCAGGAAGCGGCAAATCTGTACTAACAAAAACAATTATCGGCTTGCTTGCTCCAGACTCAGGGTCTGTTAAAATAAATAGTAAAAGCAAAAATAAATTTGGGGTTTTATTTCAAAATTCCGCTTTATTTGACTACGTTACAGTGTGGGAAAATATATCTTTTAATTATAAAAAGCGCTTTAATATCAGCAAAAAGGAGGCAAAACAGCTAGCAATCGAGAAGTTAAATGATGTTGGACTGGAGGAAAGCATAGCAGATATGTTTCCAATAGAGCTATCAGGTGGAATGAAAAAAAGAGTAGCACTTGCAAGGGCGATTGCACACAATCCAGAAATCATCGTATTAGATGAGCCAACTTTAGGATTGGACCCAATTATGTCAGATATAGTAAACGAGATAATAATAAAATTATCTAAAGATCTTAACACTACAATTATCACGATTACACATGATATTCATAGCGCATTTAAAATAGCTGATAAAATAGCAGTATTACATGAAGGGGAGATCATTTCCCATGGAACTGTTCAGGAAATACAAAATACTAATAACGAATATATAAAGAAATTCATTCGTTATATAAGGTAGCAGACATTGGAATTCGGATTTTTTCAAACTGGGTCCTATAGCTGACCCAAGCAACACGTCATACCGCGATTCATTCGCGGTATCTCGGCATAGATTCCGCTAACTAGTAGCGGAATGACGAATTTGTCGTTTTTCAAATTGTCGTAAGTCAGTTTAGCTATATATAGGATGACAGAAATTGTTTGTATTAGCTATATTCAAAAGCTCTATTGATATTTTGCAATATTTGTGATAAAATAATAGCTTAAGGTTGAGAGTAAAAATTTATGAGTGAAGCTCAAGGTCCAAATATTGCAGAATGGCAAGCGCAGCAGCAACACCAAGAAGCCGCTGGTGAGAAAAGTGGTTTTGGTCTTGGTCATAGTGACTCTGTTTCAACAGTCGTGGATGGAATGAAATGGTTGTTCAACTTTCATGAAGGAGCAATTGCTGCTTATAGTAACGTGTTTGAAAGTTTGGTAAGTGGCAGTAGTTTAGTAACACTGTTTGGAAAATCAGGTAATATGTTTGGCATAAAATTTCTTGAAAGCATTGCAGAACATTTTTCAGGTGGAGGTGGGGAAGATATGCCATCAGAAGGAATGGATATGGCTCATGGTGATGAGGGACCTCACTCAGATGATTACCCTCATGCCAATAATGAAATGGCTCATAATGCTGATGGTTTGCAAGACATGCATGATGCAGGTGATCACCATGGTCAATCTTTTTCACCTGGTCCTTCACCATCTGTTGGCGATGACCACGGACATGAACTTGGTTAAACGCTTAAAAACTGCTGAATAGTATGCGAGAAGACCTAATAAGAAAAGTTGCTATTGTTGTGAGTTTGTCTTAGTGAAAAAGGTTTCAGTTTTAGGATCAACAGGAAGTGTTGGAAAAAAGACTGTAGATTTGCTCTCAAGGAGAAAAGAAGAATACCAAGTGGAAGCACTAAGTGCCCATTCAGACTTTGCTCTACTGGCACACCAAGCAAAACTGCTGAATGCAAAATACGTTGCTATCTCCGATGAAAGGTTTTACAAAGATTTAAGAGAAAACCTACTTGGTACAGATGTAAAAATAGCAATTGGCGCTACAAATATTGCTACCATACCTGTTGATCTCTCAGTTGTTGCAATAATTGGCATTGCAGGCCTTGAACCAGTTATGCACATCATAGAAAGCGGTACTAAAGTCATTGCACTAGCAAACAAAGAAAGCATTGTTTGCGGTGGAAAGTTATTACTCAAAAAAGCTAAAGAAAAAAACGTACAAATAATCCCTATCGACTCTGAACACAACGCAATTTTTCAAGTTTTGCAAAATGACGACAAATGCGTAGAAAAGATCATACTTACTGTTTCTGGTGGACCATTCTTAAACTATAGTTCTGAGCAATTAAGAAATGTCACGGTAGATCAGGCGCTTAGTCACCCCACTTGGAATATGGGAAGGAAAATCTCAGTTGATAGTGCAACAATGATGAATAAGGCACTAGAGATAATAGAAGCACATAACTTGTTTAACATCAGCCCGGATAAAATTGAAGCAATAGTGCATCCTGAGTCAATAGTACATGGAATTGTAACTTATAAGGATGGGTTCAACTTTGCTGTGCTTGCAGAAACTGACATGGCAATTCCTATTTCATATGCTTTGTCTTGGCCGGAAAGATCAGCTTTAAATCGTAAATTAGATTTAACAAAGCAAGGAAAATTGACCTTTCAAGAACCAGACCATAAGCGTTTTCCTGCGCTAAAGCTTAGCATGGCAGTGTTAAACTCTTCTGCTCCACAAACAAACAGTATTGTGCTCAATGCTGCAAATGAAATAGCTGTTAATGAATTTTTGAAGTCACGAATTGGCTTTTTAAAAATAGTAGAGGTAGTGGAATCAACAATGGAAAGTTTTGATAGTTACACTGATATTAATTCACTATCTGATATAATAAATATTGATTGTGAAAGTCGTATTATTGCTAATAAAATTGTTGAAAGTAAAGTTGTTGCGTATAGCTAGAGTAATGTAACCAGACTGCATTCTGTGATTTTAGCAAAACACGATCTTTCATTTGAGCTTTCTTCAATTTAAAATAAATACAGAAACTAGCTATCTTCAAAAATATGGTTGAATAATTGTATCCGTTCAGGCAATGGCATCAACTTAAGGGATGTTAAGGAGTAAAATACTACAAGAGACAGCACTTTTGTTTCTATTTTATTGCAACAAAAAAGTTTAAAATGTGTCATTTTTAGGTGAGGCATGCAAAAAGGAAAAGATCTTATCTTACAAATTAAAAATGCAATATACTCGAAAACTTTTCAGAAAATCCATTGTGTTGAGTTTTACACGAACAAGAAAACTTCCTTTTTCGACAGTATTTTCTATAGTTAGTTAAAAAAAGTTTGGGAATAGAATGTGAACTTATGGAGCCATTGACATGTACCCTCAAAGCAAGCTTTTTCTAAAGCAAGGTATAAGATTTGCCATACAGGCTTTCAAGAATTTAAGCATCCAAACAGCCTATCAGGATGAACCTGAGTTGGAGAGGCTATAGACTTATTGCAGCAGATGGTTCTGGTATTCAGCTCTGAGGAAATTGTATCCGAGTTTGAACCAAATGGAACAACAGGCACCATTGGCAATTTGTTTGTTGATTTGTGTACTTCGCTGATTTGTAGTGCTCGTTTTACGGCTTGGAATATAGGTGAACAAACGTTGGCGGAAGAGCAATTACCCGAAGTTATCACTCAAATGCGTTCATTAAATCAAGAGAAATTATTATTTATCTATGATCGTCTTCAGTAAAATTCATTCAGCAGCATGATGATTTGGAAGTAGATTTTATTTTTCGCTTGCAAAAAAGAAATTATAGCAAGCTATGGGAACGCTGGCGAATTAGATTTTGATTTTATATTGGAAAATGAAAATCTAAAAAATAAAATGAAAGGACAGAAAGTAAGAGCTAACATTAGCCAACGGAGAAACAGAGTTTTTGATCGAGACTTTGGAGTAAAGCTTATGTATTAAGGTGGCACATAGAGGAGTGCTATAAACGACTCAAAGTAGGAGCAGAGTTAGAGAATTTTTCTGGAGAGGCTGTATTACAAGAATTTTGGGCAAACTTGGTCATGTGCAATATATTATCGCTTCATATGTGTGATGCACAAGGGCCTTCCCAGATCAAATTGCTGAGAAATTTTTCAGTTTTATTTGGTGTGATGAGGCAATCAAGTGCTTGTTGCACCAAAAAACTTTCAAGCCCTTTTTAAGTATACGCACTAAAGTTAAGATCCGACCGGGAAGATTGTATAGCCGCGATAAAGTAGATAAGCCTAAACGCCATCATGTCTTTAGGAGAGTTTGCTAATGTATGCTCTTAAGTTGACGCCATTGACTGTTCTCCCTCGTCATACCGCCGCAGACCGTCATACCGCCGCGGTATCTCATCAGCTAACAAGCAGCGGGACGACAGCAGTACTACGTCATACTACCGCAAACCGTCATACCGCCGCGGTATCTCTAGATCCCGCTAACAAGTAGCGGGATGACGGTTGTCAGGCTAGCTGTCATCCCAGTGCCCAGACACTGGGATCTCATTTTACTCTATAATGGCAGTGCCTCTATGATGTAAGGAATCCAGTTTTTATGCAATCTCATCAAGAACGTTGTGTTTTAACGTAAGGTTGGCTACTTTTACACTCACTAACTTAGCTGGATCCCAGTGTCTGGGCACTGGGATGACGAGAAAGGAGCACTGGAATGACACCCTCCTGATGGGCCCAAATCACAATGTTCGTACAGTTGTGGGTTTAGTACGCCTTATAATTCTCAAACTGCTGTTCCGAATTAGAATTATTAAATTCACTATAAGGAGGAGCGCTTGGAGGAGAGTAAGGAGGAGGTGGTCCATAATTCCTAACTGCTTCTTTAGCCTTCTCAATATTATCTGATTCTTTCTCATGCTTCATATGAAAAGCTAAACCACCAGCAAAACATACGAGAGAATTAACGCCAAGGATAACTAAACCCCACACTGGTAACACTGGATAAACAGCACAAGCTACCAAAGCCGCTAAAGAAACAGCGCCAACCGCAAATTCTATATTCCTAAGCATCTTAAGCTTATTATCAAGATACCGTCTTGTGAGTCAATAAAAAAATTATTCAAACTGTACCGTAATCAAAAAATACTTCCAACCCACATCCTGTATAGCGTTATACACTAACCAACAACATTTAATAAATTTGTGTAAGGTACTATTCCACATAAGATGCGATAAGAGCATTTTTTGATTTTAAACTTCAGATACCATTTTGTTAATCAGCAAGAAAATTCAAGATTAACATTTAACTTCCTTTGTTGCTTTACACCATAGAATAAACTCATCCATCTCCATATTGAGTATTTGCTCAATTCCACCACCCGTGACAGAGCTGAGTGCAAGTACTTTCGATCTCAAGTTTTTTGTATAATCGGTGAAAAAAAATCCTTTAGCACTTCTTGTACTTTAGCATAGTCTGCAATATCCAACTCTTCTACAGTTTCCTTCGTAACCGATGTTAAATTTGCAGTTAGGGTGATTTCCTTACTCAAGTCACTACCATTTAAGCGTTCAATTGCCAAATAATCCCTAACTTTTGGACGCCTAATAGTTAGCTCTGCAACAGAAACCCCATCAACTGTTATTGGATTATTGAGTATTATTGTTTGCATAAGTTTACACTCCTAAAAAATAAAATTCTAAAGTCTTTTGTAATTAATATAGATTGGAAGCATTTTTTAATTTTAAAGTACTAAACCTTTATTCAACCTTCTAGCTCTGTAGTTCTTGATATGATCTGGGTCAAAAGCCTTTCTTGAACTTAAAACACCAAAGACTATATGAAGTAACTTACGCATTGCAGCACCAACTATAGACATAGCATGCTTGCCTTTTTCTTTTAATTTTTCGCAAAAAGTCATAACAATAGGATTGTGATTCTTAGCTACTATAGCAGGAAAATACATTGCCTTACGTAATGTTTGTAAACCGGTTTTACTTAATCTGGGCTTGGCATGTACAGATGAGCCTGATGTTATATTTCGTGGTATAGTTCCAGCGTATGCTGCCAATTGCCTGGCATTTATAAAGGCTTTTATATCAGGAATTTCAGCTAAAATAGCTATTGCTGATTCTTCTCCTATTCCTGGAATAGTTAATAGGAGTTGAAAGTCCTCCAACAAATCTTTGTGTTGTTTTAATAGTTCACGTATGGAGTTTTTTATTGTTTCTATTGATTGTTCTATGTGCATTGCAAGGCTTTCCCAAGCATTTACAACTTCTTCAGATAGTCTCTCTTTTTTTTCTAAATGATTATTTACTAATGTTAACTCATTTTTTAACGCATCTGAGCAACGATAAAGATGTTTTAATTTTTTCTTTTTAGGAGATGGTGGCATCCAACGGGAAGGTTCCTGTTTTTGACAATAATCTGCAATAATCTCTGCATCAATCTGATCATTTTTTTGTCGTGTAAGCTTACTTTTTGCATAAAATCTTATGCAAGCTGGGTTTACAACACTAACAAAATGTCCAGCATTGTATAGAAATTCAGCTAAAGCCTCGCTATAACAACCCGTGAATTCCATGCAAGCTTTTACTTCTTCTACATTATGTTTTTGTAGAAAGTTCAGCAAACCTTGAAACCCTGTATCATCGTTTTTAAACTTCCGTTTTCTAGTTTCACGTTTTCCTTTTTTACTTATAAATGAGAGAGAAACATCAAAGTGTTCTTTTGAAACATCTATACCTAAAAAGTTGTTGATCATATGTAACTCCATATACTACTATTAAAAATGAAAAGTAAGGCTTACCTTGTGAATACAGAATTAGAACCATTTAGGTCTTTCTATGATACCGTCCAGCCTGTACTTTTGAGAAGGGAACTCTTGTCTTGCTAACAGATTTTATATCTAAGATAATCTTCAAAGTTATTCCCTTCTCCACCTAATGCTTAAGCTTAAAACACCAGATGCTTTTTTCAAGATACAAGATAATCTCTAACTTTTGGACGTCTAACAGTAAGTTCTGAGACAGAAATTCCATCAACTGTTATTGGGTTATTAAGTGTTATAGCTTGCATGTTCCTCCTTAAAAAGCTAATTAAATAAAAATCTATATCGGCTTTTACATAACTAATTTCTTTGTTATAACTATGGTGCTATAAATAGGATTAGCTTTGATAAGAATCTTTCCTATGTTCAATTGAAGTAATAACTACTGTATGCTCTGGCGCATCTATGTAATAAAGTATACGGTAGGTACTTACACGTAGACTACGTTGCCCGCTTAAGTTGTGCTTTAATGGCTTTCCAAGTCCAATTGGATCAGCTGTTAGACGCTCCATTATTGCCTTCTTAATCATTAACTTTACTTTTGCTGGAAGAGCCGGAATGTCTTTCTTTATAACAGATTCTGAATAGTCTATATTGTAAGGCTTAATCCCAGAAGGCATCTTGATGTTTAACCCTCTTTTCTTTATAGCGTTCGTCAGCAATCTTAGATAATTCCATATCTTCAATTTCTTCTTCCATTAATTCAGTTAATAACTTTAAAACGGACTTGTCTTGAGATTGTGCTACACTAACAAGTAAACCAGTTAGCTGCTCTATGGAATTTGTATGAGCTTTAGAATCCATATTAACTATATACCTACAACTTCTTATATTTTAACATTTTTATGTAATTTTGTCAACCATATTAGATCCCTAGAATCGTTTGTAGCAAGGCCATTTGATCAACACCATTTATCTTTCTAATCATATTTTCAGCATCGATTTCTATCAGCTCATTACCGCCTATAGTAAGTTTATAGTAATGGGCAGCTACAGTACATTTCAGCGTTGCTTTCTCAGCAGGTTTCCAGTTACCAAAATCAAATTCTTTAAAAATGCCTCTTAAATTGATTATTACTGCTCCAATATCATTACTTCCACTACCTTGCATTCCACCTCTGAGCGTCAAAGATACCGAATTTCCATTTATCAACCCAAATAGCCGAAAGAGCTCTGTATCGTATTCAGCAAAAGTGAAATCTGCTTCAAGCTTTTCCATGCCCATGTCAATATTTATTGGAATATCCATACCACCAGCTCTATATTCTTCTGTTTTTATGGTAAGTTTTGGCAAGGTTACTTCATCTATTTTTCCTGCATAGCCTTTACCATCTACGAATACGTTAAAATTCTTTAAAATCTTCGGTAACATTCTTCTCCCCCTTTTCTCCCCTTTTTACGATATTGCGCCACTCACAAGGTGTGACCTGAAAGTGATCTGTTCTGCTGGATATGGTGGTGTAAACTCAAAATCAAAATACACTTTACCACTTGCAATATTTGCTTGGGTATTAAGCTCTGGATTGGCATAACACCTTCCACTGATAATCGCTCCTTGTGCTTTTAAACTTGCTAGGTAGGAATTAACACTCTCTATCACTTCATCTATATAAGTTTGGTAATATTGCGATCAGCTGCCCATAGATGAGCTCGCAGTAGACTATCATTGATTAAATCTGCAGTACGCCTAACAGGCAGAAAAGCCCACCTTTCATCGTTTGAACATGTTCTATTTCCCCATAGTCTGTAGCCATTTTGATGAATGATTGTCGTGACTTCATTTTCATTTAAGTAATTTGCTCTACAACTTGTATCACCGAGCGTAAAATCAATAGCTCTGCTTGTTCCAACAATACCATTTATCTCTTTATTTGAAGGCGAATGCCAAAATCCTTGTTCACTATCTATTTTTGCTATTAAACCAGCAACAAATGGACTTGGCGGTTTTTCCTCCCCTTCAAACACCTTTACCCATGGATCAACTACGTAAACTCTGCTACTGCCTACACTTTTTCTCCACTTTATTGCTTCTTCATCATTGGTATTTGGCCCATCTGCTACTATTATTGCTCTTAGCTTTTCTGCTATCGGTATTAAAGCGCTAACCACTGGATTCACAGACCCTTCGGGCAATTGATGAGTAAACTGAGGGGCAATTAGTATTCTTGGGGCAACATGGACTATACTTTCACTGCTGAGGAATGCTTGAATCCCTTGATATTCCCCGGTTTCTTCATCAACTCCTCCAATGATGTTTTTTAACGTTTCTTCTTCTTGATCAGCATCTTTAACTCGAATAACTACTACTGTTGCACCAACCTGGGAAAATATTCCATTCACTGCAGAAGGCAGAGTTCCTCTCTTTCCAAGTTTTGCTGCTTCCTTTAAACTTCCCGCTATTAATACTGGTTTATTCAGTGGAAACTTTTGCTCGTCAGCTTCCGGAGCAGTACCAATTACGCCAATTACCGATGATTTAGCTGTGCGTACTGTCCTTGCTCCAGAGGTAATCTCAATAACATTTACCCCATGTAAAAACTGTTCTGTCATTTTTCTCCTTGTAATGTTGAATTTCGGAAAGTGGATAGAGAAAAGGTTTCTTTTTTAGCTCTCTAAAACCTTTTGCATTTTTTGCTTAAAATCGTTGAGTAAACTCTGCAGCTCTTCTTTATTCCTGACTTCCTTAATTTTCTTCTTAGCTAAGTCTTCAAGCTCTTCGCATTTGATTATTGCTTTTACTGCTTTTTTTGCTTTTTCCTGAATTATTCTTGCCATTTCAATAACCGTAATATCACGGACTTTTGCTAAAGGTTCTATGATTTCTACATCTTTTTCGTCTATAGATTCTGGTGATGTTAAAATGTTCTCTGCGGCTTTTGCTTGTATTTCGTACGACTTAAGCTTCTGATGAGAATATCCTGCATATTGGTGAGTATAGTTATTATAATAAGCACGAAGACTAGAAAATGCAGAAAGTTTCGCAGTTTCCAATAATTCCAGCTCAATATCTTCTTGACTCCTTTCAACAATTTTCCCTCCTTCTGTTAACCGATAACTCTTTTGCCAGTCGAAATTCTTTGGCGCTTCGTACCAATCATTCCCAGTTGGCTTGCTTTCAAGCGTTGTTGTTTCAATTTGCTTGTTGTTTTCAAAATGAATATAAATTGGCATTGGTTTTCTCCGTTTTCTGGTATCAATTCCAGATTTTGTGGGTGGCATCTAATCCTGGACATTGCCAAGCTCGTAGCGTTCTTTCTACATCGATTTTAAGCCCTGCAGTTAAAAAGTTGTTACGTATGTTATAAATTCCCCACTGGATAAATTGACCATAGGTATATACATCACCTGAAAACGCACCTTCACTAACTTTTGTTCTGGAATGTAGATAAGATGATGTATAAAGTAACACTGCAACCGTTTTTCCTGCTGGAATTTCTACATTGCCAGATGCGGCAAATTTGCTATTAGAACTCGCATATTTGTAAACATTTTTCCACATTATTTTTGAAATTCTTGATTTACTAGCATTGGTATTATCAGGGGTTCCCACAAATGCTCCTGCTCCTTCATATCCTGAACTCCAATAAGATGTACCAACAAAGTTTAATGTTCTTGTTATATCCCTACTTGTGGTGTTTTTTACAAACATTACTCCAAGTGCAGCACACGGGTAGTAATATATCTGATTATGACTACTCGAAAAACTGTTTGTATACAACTCTCCGTAAATAAATGTACCTTTACTTCCCTCTATAAAACTCAATTGTCTTGGCCGATAAAAACTAACGTAACTTGTATCGTATGTATGGCTACCCGCAAGTAATTGCAACATGTAATCGGTTTTTGTTATATCACCGCTCCATCCACCTAACTCAGTTGTGAAAATTCCGTGACCATAGTAATTATTTCCTCTACTTAGTACTCCAAACAAGAAAGGTAATGACCCTGGTTCAACCATATTTCGATTTTTTACTTCTTTCATGATTGACGACCCACTTGGTACATCATTGATGGAGTTAAATTTTGTTGTCAGTGTTTTTAGCTGGTCTTCCCTGGTTTTTACCTCCTTCATAATTGATGAACCGCTTGGCAAATCATTGATGGAGTTAAATTTGGTTGTCAGTGTTTTTAGCTGATTTTCCCTGGTTTTTATTTCCTTCATGATCGATGAACCATCTGGCACATCATTTACACCACGAAAATCTTCTACTAAACCTTTAAGACCATCTTTATGATTGTTGCTAATACTGTTTATTGCCGCAATATTCGCATCCTTTCTCGTGTCAAGTAGCGATACATATGAATCTGATGACGCTTTTAAAGTATCCAAGGTGTTAGTTTTTAGCGTATTGATCTCATTTACAGACTCTGTCTTTGCTCCAGTTATCGCTGATATTGAATTTTCCTTGTTAGTATTTATATCATTCAAGTGCGATCTTGCAGCGTTTAGAAGTTCTTTCAACTTTTCATCAGTCATCTGTACAATTTCAGAAACTGCACTTTTGTCGACTATTGATTCCAATGCTTTAGCAAGATATGCTAATTGATCTGGTGTACTGTTTGCTGCTAAATCCTTAAGCCTCTTTTGTAGTGCATCAATTATCTCTTTTACCTCAGTCATCTGCACAATGTCAGCAATAGCTTTTTTATCTGCTATCAATTCCAGTGATTTTGCAAGATATGCCAGTTGATCAGGTTGCTGTTTGCTGCTAAATCCTTTATCCTTTGGTATATTGCTTCTTTCATTCCCAAAAATTTAAAAAAGTTTCAAAGTTAAACCGCTCAAAATTACTCTTAAGTTGATTATGCTCATCTTCTCTTTCAGTAATATCTTCATCTATTTTTTCTATAGCTCTTCGAATACGTACTACATCTTCCACTGCAATGTTTTCTGGATGTGGTAGTGTATATCCTCGTTTGCTTTGGTCATTTGGCATTGATTCAAGTAATAATCACTCGCAAATTTTTTACTTTAGGACGATAGATAACTGTTCCACTTAAAACTAATTTTATCCTTGTCTCATTGCCATTAAAGTTTGTCAGCACATGAGTTCTCTCTACCCAATTTTCTCCAATTGGTTTTCCTGATGTTAAATTTACTAATTGCCATTCTCCCACGTTTTTCTCTACATAAGTTTTAATGTCTGCAGTGCCAGGTATCAGCGCATCATAGGTAATTGTTATCTTAGTGTTAGCTCCTGCTGTAATACTTCTTGTAACATAATCTCCAGACTCTGAAAGATTACCCATAACTAACTGTAACCCAGGATAAAGAACTGGACTTTTTTCTCGCCCTCCTTTTAGGCTTGCTTTTACCGTTAGCTCTCCAGATAATCTTTCACGCAGTGCGAGCGGCAAATTATCAGACAAAAAGTTTTCTCTTCCCCCTTCATCTGTCAGAATAAATTCTACATTGGTATCAAATGCTACTTTTTCGACGTTCGTCAAAACAATTAAATCTGATACATTATTTACAGTAACTTTGCCAAGATCAACAACATGAGAAACTTCACTAAATTTTGCAGCTAGTAGTCGAAACGTTAAATCTAAATTTTGATGTGGAGTCCAGGTGCTTGCATTGCTAGATGACAGTAATACTCCTACTTGATATGGTTGACTCGTTACCCAGCGGCTATTTACTGCATCATATTTGCCAAGTTCTGCTATTTTTACTGTAGTATCTGCATCATCAGTAAGCAGTACTATCGCATACTCTTGTTCTGCATGGCAAAACACTGGTGACCAAGTTATACGTGTTGCTGTGCCATCTATCTTTATATCTTTTGGCTCAATATAGCTTTCAGCAATGACAGTTTGTGAGGGTACTCCCACTGCTGTTTCTGTAATCTGCACAACAACACGTTTTTTGCCTTTATTTATGAACCATAGCTCTACACCTCCTATGTGCCTACTCTCATTTAAAGTAAATGTTTGCGCTAAAGGATCAATTCTTCTTGCTGCAATAACTCTTCTTCTCTCTTCTATAGTAATAGTTTTTTTACCAGTATACGTTGTTTCTCCATAACTTCCTTTATCCCCATAAAACTGTACTAATTTAGTACCTGCTGGAATATTTGCTGGTACTTTCACCTTTCCCTTTAATTTTCCCTGGTTGTTAGCTCTTTTTTCCACTTTTTTTTCCTCTATGCCATAGGTATAATAGAAATGCCATCAAATTTTATTTCCTTAAGCTTTTCATCTGGCTCAAAACCTTCAATCTCAAAATTTTGAGTTGCTTCTCGCATAAATTCAGTTTCGTATGAGGTACTTGACAGCAGCTCTGTTGTTTCTTTAACATTAAACACTCTGGTTACTGGACTTTTCCAATTTGTTTTTACCTCCGTCCAGTGATCAATATTTTTATTTAAAGTAATTTGTGCTGGTACTGGATCAAAAGCTTGATACGGATTAATTCTTTCTCCTTTAGTCTGTAAGAGCTGTTCTAGTACCGGCTCAAGTTCATACGGCAAAAGATATCTTTCCCCACCTTTTTCAATATCTGCAACTTCTACATCTATTGGCAGAACTAGCTCTCTATTTACTATTGCTGCAGACTGCGAAATTCCTTGATCACGCATATCATCATCGAAGAACGAATCAACAAATACTCCTTTTTTGGTGGTAGGTTCTCTTGAATTTGCATCACTGCGTAAACGTTCCTCTGCAACTAGAGCATAAAGATCATTTATTCCTTTTTTCATTGCTTCAAGCTCATTCATCGGTACAGCATGAATAGCATTATTCACTATTTTTACCCCTTCTTTTTCTCCGTTTTTCCATGTTTGGTGAATGTAGCAGAGCAAAAGTTGTCCGCTAGGCGCTTTAGGCATTGATGGTCTCCAAGAATGGGAAATTCCTTTTATCCTTCTTATTGTGCCTTTTGCATCTATAGTAATTAAATCAAAGCGGGGCATTTTCCAGGTGTAATCAATCAGAACCAAGCTGTTATCAACTGCTCCTTTTACTTTACACCCCTCTTCACTTATATCTTCAGGAATTACATGAGTGCGGCAGCGGTAAGTTATTTGATAACTACTTCCAGGAGCTGGTTCTTTACCTGGTAATGACCAATCAACGTTTCCTGCATTTAACTTATAGTCTGTACTATTTTCATAAATAACATTGCCTTGTTTAACTTGAATAATCTCAAGTACTGCAGAATCAGGTATCGGATCAACAGCTCCTGAGTATGAACCATGAGTAACAGTAGTGGTTTTCTGAACAGTTATATCTACTTTTTTAATTTCACTTATTGGAAAATCATTAACTTTAAGTTCCATTACTCTTTGGCTATTTGGCTGAAAAGTATGTGGTTCTGATTCAACTGATTTTATATTCGGATCTTGATCAAAAGAAACACGAATACTATGAGGTAACTCAATTTCATAACCATCAACATGAGCTTTGCCCTCATTAATCACAAATATTTTTTTTCCCTTTTCGTCTCCCTCTTCTCTCTGCAAACACATTACTTCTAGACCATTTACAACGTAGGAACCATTTGCCTCTTTGTCATAACGAGCAAGCGCAGTAGTTACTATATTTGCTTGTGGTGGCGGTGAATGTTCTATCAATACTCCATTTTCAATATTGTAAATTGGGTAAAATTCGCCATTTGTAGAGTTAACAGTAACACTTTCTACTTGGTATCCCCAAATGGTGGAAACTTTAAGCCTTGCAGCTCCTACTTCCTGATAGTTTCTTGTACCAACAGCAGGATCACGAAGATTTTCGTCCTCAAGTTCTGTAATGGTAGATTCTAGGTAATAAATACCTATACGAACTGTGGTACTCAGTGGAATAACAAACTCTTTTGCCTCTACTTTTCTCACCGCTCCACGAAGATAGATTTTTCCTGACTCAAGTGTAACTTTACCAGTTTCTCTATCTATAATACAATTGCTTCCTGTTATAACATCACCATCACGAAATATTGCATCACCTATGCCTTTAAGCTTAGAAAGAGCATACTCCTGAGTCTCATTTAATTCTGCAGACTGTAGACCTCTTCCAGCAAGAAATAAGCTTTTCTCATATTCTTTGTCAGGATTAAAGCGGTTATAATAACTATTTAAGGTCATTTTGTTTCAAAAAGTTACAACAAATGAAAAAGTTTCCCGAGTTGCAGATGTTCTGATAAGTGGTACAGTGTGTTCTAAAACTAATAAGATCCCTGGGTCTTCTATATCTTGTGGTTCAAAATACCTCTGTCCTATAGGTAATTCTTCTTTTACTTTAGTACCAACCATAACCCCTAATTCCCGTATAACTTGATTTGCTGCGTTTGTGAAATCGAAAGTAAATTTGAGATAGAGATTATTAGTTGGTACATTTGAGGGCCTAAACCTTCCAGATGGAGTTATAAGTTCACCGTTTTCATCACCTGTGCAGAAAAGCACTTCATCCGCAGTACGTCTGCCAAGTTCATTGAGTAGTTTTTGAGAAGTAATAGGCTCCGGTGGTGTGCTTTGAACGTACTCTATAGTAACTGTACTATTATTTACAATAGAGCTGTTTTCTGTACGCTGAATAACACCAGTACTGCTATCAACTATATAATCTATACTTGGCTGATAAGTTGTTTGTCCGATAAAAACTTTTACGTCTTTAATGGGATGGTGATCAAGCTTGATTTCGTTATCAGCTGCAAAAGTTTTTTCTACTTTATGGCTACTTTCCCAATTTGCATCACCACTGCCCCAGGCAAGATGTATGGCTTGTTCTTTAATACTTGCGGCTATTGCTGCTCGACCTGATTGTGTGAGTATTGACATTAATTACCTTATTTCATAGCAAAGCAATTGCTTCAAATACCAATTGTTAACTCAAGCCCCCTTATATATATAAGTTCAACTTTTTTCAGAAATGTGTTCACTTTTTTTGCAATTCCTTTTTTCATAATAAGTTTTTATTGACTAATCTTTAATCTACTTTAGACATAATATACTTACTTTTAGATATATGATAACTAATAGAGAATTTTGGGAAAGTAGTTTAGAAATGCCAGTATCCTTTTTGCTTAAGGACTTTCAAAATCCAAGTTTACGTGAAAGTTGGCTTGATTCTCTTTCTGGTAGACAATTAAGTGTGATCTTTAACCATTACTTTCAGAATAAACAAAACAGGCAATTATTTAAAGACTACGAAAAATGCGATGATATTTCAACTCAGCAAAAACGCAAGATGCTTATTAAAATTTCTGAATCTCTGTTTGATTATTATTTAGTCAATCGTTTTAGTCGTACAAAATCAGAAACAACTATAGCTGAAGTAGCACAGTCTGTATTAGGCCAAGATCTTCTGAAGTCATTTCTGCTACAAAATAACAAATACGACAAAAAGTCCTTGTTGTTCACTCTCTTTATAACTAATCGTAACTTACTAAAACAAATTTTCTGCTTTAATCAAGTACAGAAAAAAGGGTTTTTACCTTTCGTATTAAAAAATCCTCCAAGACAAAAGTCCACTTCATTTAAGAATTTTTTATCAGAAAGTACAATACAGGAAATATTAAAACAGCATGATCTCTCAGAAAATGATAGTTTTGAAAGTCAGTTTCAAGAACTCTTTTACTACCAAAATAGTATTTACTTATTTATACGACGTGCTAGTAAAGATAAAGATTTTGTGATAAGTTTAAATAAAGTAATACATGGTTATAAGCCTGATTGGATCATTTTTGATTTTTCTTCTAATGCTAATCAAGTACATTTATCCACTAAAAATATTAAACACGGTTTAAAAATAGCAAATAGTATTGTCAGCCTTTATTTTGCTCTTGAATGCTCTTTTGTCAGTTTACATAGCCAAAACACAGTGGCACAAGTACGTACCTTCCTATGTTCATGTATACCAAAATCAGGACTTAATGATATTAGCATATGTGAACTTAAACTTACTTTAGCTAAACCACAGACCTTTATTACATTAAATACAAATGAAGTTGAAAAGTGGTTGAACATATTAGAACCTTCAGTTGGTAGTGTGTTACATGAGGTCTCCCTTATTCAATATGTGAAGGTGATATTTAAAAACAAAAAGGTTACTTTATCCTTTCGAGTACAGGACTCAAGCTATATAGCAATTAACTACTCAGAGCACGTACTTGATAAAAAAGAACGTGAAGATTTTAAGTTGTTGTTTAGGAATACGTATGGACTTACCATCTTGTCAAAAGCACAATACTACTGTCTATCGGCAAATAATTACTAACCTGCTTGAGTGGAATACTTCTCATGATTCACCTAGTCAGGATTTTTTAGAAGTTGCACAATACTTATCAAGCCTTGGGTTTTTAAGTTTAAGAGAATATTATTTTATAGTCTGTGCTAATGATACAGATGATTCTGATTTTCGTGTAATAGATTCTTTCTGTAACAATAGACTAGAAATCGCAAGTGACTACGATGAGGAATATGATGACCCAATAATGTGTGACCTATGTAATCGTGATATCCTGCCTGATACCTATGAGAAGCAACGTTACCATTCTCTAGAGATAAATGTTAATCATTTGAAAGTTATTGAATGGTTTGAAGAACAATTGGCAAATTTGAACATCACTTCGAATAAAGTAGCAACAGGGGTTTATTATGTTATTGTTGGCACAAGCCTTGTCAGCTTAATTATTCCGGATTGTTGTTCTGATAAATCATATCTAACTTTAGATAAGCTCAAAACTAATCCTACTGTTTTGATCAGTTTCAATGAAAAAAACCTTAAACCATTGTTAAACCTGTACATTATTCCCATGGCTGATTTAATTTGTGGATATCGAACTTTAAATGAAATATTAAATGAAACAGTTGAAAAAGGAGTACCAAAGTTATTACCTAACGTTTCTTTTCAGGCGCTAAATTGCTATCCTTATATTCCACTACAACAAACCAAACTAGCAACTCAAGAAAAGATTCTGCAATTACGAATCAAAAACGGTGGCATTTATATCAATGACATAGAGGTTGTCAATAAGCAATCTAAGTTAGGAATGAATATCTTTTTTGTTCTTCTTGAACAATTCTGGTGCGATTTTAAAGAAGGCATTTCTTCAGGGCAACATAAAGCATTAACTATTGAACAAATTGCAGATTACCTGGGAAATATTTCCGATGCTGAACAACAAATTCGTAAACCGATAAATAGAATGCAAAGAACCATGGTAGATAAGTTAGCTATAACCTTAGGCATGAATGTAAAAAGAGATGATATTATTCAAACTCTACCATGGTCTGGAATAGGTATCAAGGAATATGGCTATAGACTTAATCCTTCCACTCTCAGCCTTAAGAAGTAGCACAAGTGCTGCACCACTGGCTATTTACTTTGCTAATCTGCATAGCTGGAATAGATTCACCATTTCTCAGTTCAAATATCAATTTGTGTTGTTCATTATCTTTCATCATCATCACGCCTGAAGTATATAAACTCCTTAAGGCAGAAGCACCGCTGAAACTTTGAAATGGCTCTTCTGACAATGATCTCTTTGATACTTTTTTGGTATTGTGCGTTAAGATAATACCACATCTAGGGTTTGTCATCGCTCGTAACTTTTCAACTCTATCTTTAAAAAAACAGAACACGGAGCTATTGCTATTCTCTTCTTTGTATTTATTAAAATCAAAAATACTGCGTAGCGTATCTATAGCAATAATATCTACTTCTTTTACATTTAATGTTTTTGCCATAATATTACCGATTTTTTCTACTCCTTCAGAATCTAAAAGTAGCTTTGTCTTTGGAGTAATAATTAAATTTTCTGATACTAATTCTAAAGATTTTTCATCAAATTCCAGTTGTTGCAGCCGCTCCTTAATGTAGTGATACTCAATATCAGTTTGAAGATAGAATATTTTCAATGGTTTAGATGGAATCATGCCTAAAAATGGTAATCCTGCGGACATATATGCTAACCAAGAGAGTAAGAGGTCGGTTTTTCCTACTTTTGGTGCTCCTCCTAGTAATAGCATTCCTCCAGGCGTTAAAATCCTTGGTGAAATTATGTCTTTTGGTAATGGGGATTTATCTTTTAAATATTGTCTAGCTGGAAATGCTTGTATATTCATTTGGTTTGATGCAAATAGTTGTTTCACATCTATCCCTTCTTCATACCCCTCAGGTATACTGTGCAATATTCCTAAATTAGCTAGTTCAGCAGCAATCTTTTCAGCATATTTTTCATCCTTATCCGGCAAAATTATTACTTGTTTACCAGTTAATACAGACCAATCAGTTTCACTGATAGATCCATATACACCAAGCATCACAGTTGTTGCCATAATTCCGTGCTCTATTAAGGCTTCAGCTCTTTTCTCTCCTTTTACTATTACTAGCTCATTGGACCTAATAATACCAGGTATGTTATATAGTGGTTTTAAGCCCTTGCCAGAAGTTTTCGGATACCAAACATGTCTGTAATTGTTTCTGTAGAGATATGCATATGCTATCACTTTGTTATTCTCGTCAAGATAACTATATCTTGCAGTTATATGTTTATTGAGCCATTTGTTTATAACTCCAGAAAGTCCAGCTTTATCAGCAACTAAACTCCAAAGTGTGACAATATTACCATTGTTTCCACTATTTAGGCCATACCAGCTTCCTATCTTACCGCCTGCAACTTCAACTATAATTTGATCTCCACTGATATTTCCAATATAGAATTTCTTCTTGAAAAATTTACCGCCAGGCAGTAAATAAAATAAACATGCTTTGATGTTATGCAGTAGTAAAAATTCCATTTCTCCAGTAATACAAAATTCCATAAGTCCTCCAATTCTAAAAGACACAATTTAAAATGGCACCCAATCAACTTCAGGTTGCTCTGGGATAATAACCGTAGCAATCTTGTTTTTTTCTCCATATCGATCAGCTTCAATACCAACTTTTGCAGTAAACTCTAACCCGTTAAAATCAGCTATAGAGTTGACTTTTCTAGCAATAACTGCTTTTTCTGAAGTGTCATTTGAATGAATGTTCCGTGCTGACTCTAAAATACTTCTAAGCATAGAACGACCAGATTCTGCCCAAACATCTTCTTCTTCAACGCTTGCTTTGCCACTTTTAATGCCAATTACTTGAAAAATCTTACGTTTTGCATATAGACCTTCAGTGACAGTAAATTCAGCGTTTAAATAGATGCTGCCAGTAGTGTAGCTTTTCGTGAACCAATTTTCATAACCTCCAGGCTTTATTGCCATTTTTACCTTGACTGTTGTACCTCTCGGTATTAGACTGCTCTGCAGTTTCGCGTTATTAAAATCAGTTAAAAAATCTGTTAGCATATTGTTCCCTATAAATTAAGTAAAAAAAAGAATCAACTCCATTGGTCTACAAGTTTCCAACGACCATTTATCTTATCGACAAGCTTGCTTGCCACACGTTCACCATTTCGCAGCTCAAACACTATTTGACGGGTAGTGCTTTCTTCATCATGAGCAAACATCACCATGCCAGTGCTATAAAATCCACGTAAAGATCCAGCACCGCTTAGGCCTTGAAATGGATCTTCTTCCAGCATCTTTTTGGACAGTTTTTTTGTGTGGTGGGTGAGGATTATACCTGCATCTGGATTAATAATGTTCCTCAGTCTTTCAAGCGTTTTTTGCAAAAAGAATAGCATAGCGCTGTTGTCATTTTCATTACCATATTCACTTGAGTTAAAAATGTTACGAAGAGGATCAATCGCAATAATATCAGGTTTGAAACGCTCTTTAACAACATTTTTAATTTCATCTATTTCTTCACTACTAAATGATAATTGCACTCTTGGCGTGATAATTAAGTTATTGGCAGCTACATTCAAAAGTTCGTTATCCAGTTGAAGTTGTTGCAACCGTTCTTTCATATATTCATACTCAATTTCAGTTTGCATGTAGAAGATTTTCAAAGGTCTACTTGGTGTCATACCGAGAAATGATCTACCAGCAGCCATGTAAACAAGCCAAGAGATCAAAAAGTCACTTTTGCCGATTTTAGGTGGGCCACCCAGCACCAATAGACCTCTTTTTGTTAAAATCCTTGGTGAAATTATATCTTCTGGTATTGGCGATTGATCATTCAAGTATTCTTTCACACTGAAAAAGGGAATTTTTTGACCGATATTGAAAAAGCTTTGTTCCATAATAATTTCTCCAATTTTTAATTAAACAATAGGAGCCAAAGTTTTGGCTTTAATTTTCGCAAGTAATTTACCCAGATGCGGCTCTTCAACCATATTAAGGCAACCACTTCGATCTTTAGCTGGGTATCCCCAAGAATTAATGTTATGACAGACAAATGAACGTACTTCTGTGCCATTATCTTTCTTAATTCCAACCATGCTGATCACCTCATCAACAATGCCTGGAATCTCACTAGCGGTTTTAGCTCCTTCACATTGAGGTAGCCAAATTGGACGATTGCAGTCATCGAGATATTGACCTAATGTTCCAACTATGATAGTGTCTTTGTCTCTGATATGTTGAAATTGATTGAGCCAAGCCATCATCTCTTGAGCAAGTAATCCATGGGCAGCTCTCATATCCTGTTTTCCCGATCTCTCAGAAAAAGCTTCAGGTTGCATTTTTGCCCATAATAGACATAAACGTGAAGCAACGGTTATACTGTCCACAAAGATGCATCGGTATTTAGAAACTTCAGAAAGAAGATTTTTATACTTACCAGATACATGTTCATGGTGTCTTTGGCTGTATGCTTGATCAGACCTCAGCGCAGGATTAGGCCCACCAATAAGACAAGCAATGTCTCTAGCTTCATTCCAAGTGCGAATATTGATTGAATCTCCTTTCCAATCCTGAACAGCAAGAAGTCCTGCTTCAAAATCAAGGCAAAGCGTTGTCGATTCAACAAGAGTTTTAAGCAGGCTAGTTTTACCGATTCCATAAGGTCCAAAGATTACCATTTTCACACCTGTGACTGTTTTTATTCTTTCTTCGTTATTTATTATTTTTAGAGTCATAGTTTTTACCCCCTATATATATAAGTTCAACATTTAGCGCATATGTGTTCACTATTTTTTACGAGATATAAGTTTTTAGATGTGGAAATTTTTCACCTATTCGTTTAAGAATCTTGTAGATGGTTGTTCTCGATAAACCAGTAATTTCAGAAACTTCAGCTACATTATAAACTTTGAGTTTTTCACAAAGATCTTGCCAACGTGGTGGTAACTGTTTAATAAGATCTTCAACATCTGAACATGCTGCAACTTTGCTTTCAAAATCACAATTTTTATCAACTAAACTATCCAAGATTTCATTGTCAAGAAAGGTAATATCTCCACCATATTTCATACGTTGTTTTTTGTTTATAAGGTTAACAACACGATTTTTGATCACTTTGTCTGCAAAGTAGGAAAAACTGCTTTTGCTTTTCTCATGTTGCTCGAGGCAAGGCCAGATCTCACAAAAAAGTTCTTGTTCTATATCTTCAAGAGTGTCATGAGCAAAACATCTGAAAGACTTCATGTATTTAGCATAATCTCTTACCTTTTTAACTAATATATAATTAATCTTAGAGTATTTATTTTTAGACTTCATAAAGCTCCATAAACAGTTATATGGCTTAAGAATGAAGTCTATTGACTCAATCTTGCAGGGCATGGAAGAAACTCAGTCCCCTATGTAGAAAAATTAACTTATTGATATTCAGGTGTTTTTTGTTAAAGCATCCCCCATCTGCAAAATTTGTTCAGACATACTTATAGATGTTTTTATATTGGAGACTAGTTCTTCTTTGAGTTATTTCCGTTTTAAGTTTTCTCAATAAGGCATTCATATAAATTTTTTTTCTTTACAGTGAATAAAAATAACGGTAAACTTACTTGTAAGTTTATTTTGTAACAATAGAATTGTTTAGAATGCCTTCTATTTGAGCTTTTAAGAGATTTACAAGCATTAATTAAAAAAAAGATGACTTCTTTATCTGAATTACAAATAGTGTTTATAAGGACCTCTTAAAGAGTTTTAAAGGGTAAGGAAATTTTGTCACCGTCCTTATGGTAGAGGTAACAAGAATTGGCTATTGCAGAAATGACCTTTCAAAAAATCTCTAACCATTTGTTCTTTAGGCTTGAAAAATTTTCTCTGCAATCAACAAAAAAAACATAATCACAGGTAATAAATAAAAATTTTGGTAAAAGTAATGCCTTTTTATGAGGTTTGAAGTTTCAGTAAGTCAAGAATCGTTTTAAAAATAATTACTGGCATTTTTTCTTGTTAGTTTTCATGACACTAGTAGTATGTGTTTCTATTCTAATATTTATTTATATTACTTTATATATCTACGTATGTATTATTTACATATATTATATAATATATAGGTTTTCGGAAATTGGAAAGCAGCTATTCTAGCGGGTTTGAGTGTTACCAAATTGACTAAATTTTTTAAAAATGGAAACGTAACATTATTTATGTTTAGTAGCTGAAAGTTGGCGAATTTCAATAAGTTAGCTGCAATACAATCTCATTTCCAAAACTTGGTAAATTCTCCGGAAACGTTGGAAATTGGGTAAGTCCGGAAATCATTTTTGCTGTACTTTCTAGAGACAAAAAAGCTCACAATTTTCAAAAGTTAACTACTTCAAACTTTCCTGCACCTACATTAAAATCACCTTTACCCTTAGCAAATGGTCCTGTTGGTATATCAAGCCACTTATCTTCTTTTGAGTGTGTAGCCATGCCTTTAATTATCTTACGCTCGTTTAATAAGCTTTGTGCTAGGTATTCAAGTTTATGCCTACTAATATCATGAAATGCAGCTGGTAATCTATGCCGCTGTTTAAACACCCCTGGTCCACCTGTATGCGTAAATGGGTGCCCTTCTTCTGCTGAAACTGCTATAGCTTGCACAAGTATCTTTTTTAAGTATTCATCAGATATTTTTTTGAGCTTAAATTCTTCAGATATATCCTCAAGCAAGCCAGTTGAAGAACGCAAGTAAGTTCTTATACTCCTATCTGTTGACCCATTAGATTTAACTATAGCTCCTTGATATACTGCATTATTAACTTTATTCATCTTGAATGTCTCAAATACAATGTTTTGATTGTCTGCAGAAGCAGGCCATAATGCAAAAGAACACCTAACTCCATCAACAAGTGCAGTAGTTCCTCTTATTGCCTCTCTTGCTTGCTCTACAGTTGTGATTGGTCCTCCACATTTAGGTTTTCTCATGTGATGTGCTACAATTGTAGTTGCTCCTGTTTCACTTGCCAAACTAGCAAGTAACCCCATTGTGTACCATCCCATCTCTGGATCCGCATTTATATCTGCATGGACAAATGATGTTAATGGATCAAAAACAATAAGTTTTAAATTGTTAATCGAGCTTAATTGTGCTCTGATATCTGCAAACTTTTCTGAAATTTCAGGACATTTGCCACGCATATTAGTTTTTACTACAGAAAAAGGTTCTCCTGTATTTGGTATAGGTACAATAAACAACCTATCTTGATATTCTGCCCTTTTACCTTCAGGATCAAGGCGATCGAGACGACGATGTATTTCATCTGCATCATCTTCTGCTGAAAAAATTACCACTGATCCATGTTCTGTCACAAGTGGACCAAAACCGCATGTTTGATCTGCGTTACTTGCAACTTTAAGTGCTAGATCAAGAAGAAGCATACCTTTACCTGTATCTCCCATAGCAGCTACTATTGAGGTAACACCTAAAGGGAATAAACCTTCAACAAGAAACCTTTGTATTGGTACTGGACCTAAATAACGACTCACACTCCAATCTAAAATGTTAAGTGGCTTTTTTGTAGATTTTTTTTCGATGAATTCCGAAATATTTATACCTTCTTGTACACCATCTGCAGCATCCCACCCTTTCGGTTTACCTTGTGGAATCTTAAGAACAACAAGTGATGCAACTCCGATCTCTAAAAGCTTTTTTTCAGCATTTTTTGCGTATTTATTACCTGCTTCATCATTGTCTGGCCATATAATAATGTGTTTACCTTTAAGTGGAGTCCAATCTGTTTTCTCAATAGGTGCATTTGCTCCAGACATCGCTGTTGTTGCAGTAATTCCTTGTTCTATCAGCGCTTCAGCACATTTTTCTCCTTCAACTAGAACAACTTTATCAGATTTTAAAATGCCTGGTATATTATATAGAGGCCTTATTTCTGGTGAAGCATAATTAAACGTTTTAACATCAAATGGACGATATTCTTTCTTTCCTTCAGGAGGGTCATAACGGTAAACTATAACTATAATCTGGTTGTCTTCATCGTAATAATTCCAGCTGTAAGTCATGTACTGTTCTAGATCTTTGATACTCTTTTTTTCTCTAGTGTGTTGTTTGCCAAGCCATTCGCTTATTGAAACTATTACCTCAGAAAACTCTGTCCTTGCATTCTTTCTATGCACAGCTGCCCAAAGGTCGATAATATCACCACCTTCTCCAGTTGCAAAATCATTCCATAGACCGGCTCTACTGCCACTCAGTTCTACTCTTAAACTTTTTCCTTTATTACCCCAGATATCACCTACTTGAAACTCATTTTTGTGAAAAGTTCCGTAAGGTAATAAGTACGAAAGACAAGATCTGATATTTTGTAAAAGCTGTGTTTTTAGGTCTGCTGTCCCTTTTGTTGAAAAATGATCCTGTGAATACATAAACTCTCCAGTTGCCTTAATTAATATAGTTCAATGTTTTTTGAAGAAGTGTACACGTACAGCAGTTGCAACTATTGCAATGGTTTATAAAATTTTCTGGTGAGTTTATTGATGAAACAAGAGAACAAAAAAACTGAACACTTTTTCGAAAAAAGTTGAACTTATATTATTAAGGGGAGAATGAAATGCAACCTCTCTCTAGTTAAGTAGCATAAGATTCTTGGATTTCCGTTGTTGGCCAACAAAAAAACTATAAACCGCTTTTTGATAGTACGTTGTAGGAACCAGACGATATTTTGGAATCAGTGCTACTTATAGTCAATGTTTTGGTGATTTTATGATAAAAGCAATAGATTTTTCAACTTTAAAGAACTCATCTCCATATAAAGAATTTATTATGCAAGATTGGCTTGCCATTGGAAGTCTCTCCTCTTTTTTTGGTGAACGCGGAACAAATAAATCTTTTTTAGTTCAAGAATTAATGACAGCTATTGCAACTGGTCAACAGTGGTCAGGTACAAGTTTTTTACCAGCTAAAGTTTATGGAGTATTTTCAGAATATGATGAAACCGAACTATTATGCCGTCAATATAAAATCAATAAAAGTTGTGAAATAAGCAACCTTGACAGAATGAAAATGATTTCCCTATTTGGTAAAGAAAATTTATTAATGACTTTTAATAACAATAATGTAGGAACACTCACTCCTCTATTTAATGAATTACTTAGTGATATTAAATCATTTAAACCTAAACTTGTAGTGCTAGATAAGGCATTAGACTTATTTGGAGGCGATGAAAATAATAATTCTCATGTTAGACAGTTTATTCATAGGTGCTGTGCTTATATAGCAAGAGAAGTTAATAGTTCTGTTTTGTTGTGTAAACATGGGTCAATAGGAGAAGTATGGCGTGATACAATAGAATTTCATATACACGCTTATCTAGATGAAAAAAGTAACTATCTAGAGAAAAAAAATAACGTACATGTAGAAATTTTACCGCAAAAGACTTTATTTGCCGGCAAGCTATAGATAAGTTCTTTAAATTTTAGAAAATAATATGTCAATCCTAACACTGGACCTTGGCAAGCAAACGGGCTGGGCAATTCTAACAGATGGAGTAATTGAAAGTGGAAGCAAAAGTTTTCATGGTAGCCGTTTTAGCGGAGGTGGAATGCACTTCTTAAATTTTCGTAGCTGGCTAAATGAAATGAAGGAAAAGTTCTCAAACATTGAAGCAGTGTATTTTGAAGAAGTGAGAAGACACCTAGGAACTGATGCAGCGCATTGCTACGGTGGGTTTTTGGCTGTTCTCTCTGCTTGGTGTGAAGAACATCATGTGCCGTACAAAGGTGTTAATGTTAAAACTATCAAACGCTTTATAGCAGGCAAAGGCAATGCAAGTAAGAGTGAAGTTATTGAAGCTGTAAAGGAAAAAGGTTTTTTGCCTAAAGATGATAATGAATCTGATGCTTTGGCATTAATGTTTTACGCTATGAATCTCAGTAAAGATTTTAACACATTAAAAATACCATAAAAAGTGGGTCCTTTCGGCCATAATGGCGGGTTTGGTGGTGCTGACCCCAGGCCTTCTTTAGCGTCAGACATATTTTAAATATTAACTTTTTAATTAGTATAGCAATTATATGAATTTAGCAATCCACTATTATCCTGTTGAAAACCTCGTCGAATATAAGCGTAATCCTCGTAAAAATGATGACGTAGTAAATAGAATGTGTGCTTCTATTCGGGAATTTGGCTTTCGTATACCAATAGTTGCAAAAAGCGATGGAACTGTGGTTGATGGTCATTTAAGACTTAAAGCAGCAAGAAAACTTGGTATGGAAAGTATTCCAGTGGTCTTAAGTGATAATCTAAATGAACCACAAACCAAAGCTTTTCGATTACTGGCAAATCAATCAGCTAATTGGGCAAAGTGGGATGATGAGCTTTTAAAAGTGGAAATTCAAGAGTTAGAAGATTTACAGTTTGATCTTAAAATGACTGGATTTGAATTAGAAAAAGTTCAACATTTCCTTGATGATTTAGATAGTGAAAAAGAAGATCTTTCTGACTTAGCTATTGATGACAAACAAGTAACAAAACCAGGTGATCTATGGATTTTAGGTGATCATAAAATCTATTGTGGTGATAGCTCTGTAGTTGAATCATATAAAGCGCTGTTAGATGATAAAATGGCAGACATTACTGTTTGTGATCCTCCATATAATGTTGATTATGGTGGTAGCCAAGATAAAAAAATATTAAACGATAATCAAGGTGAAAAGTACGAACTTTTTCTCTACGATATCTGTTCCCATATTTTAGCATATACGAAAGGTGCAATTTACATTTGCATATCATCATCAGAGTTTTCAACGTTGCAAAAAGCATTTGAGGAGGCAGGAGGAAAATGGTCAACATTTATCATTTGGGCAAAGAATCACTTTACGCTAGGAAGATCAGATTATCAAAGACAATACGAAGCAATGCTCTATGGATGGAAAAGCGGCAATAAACGTGAGTGGCATGGTGGTAGAAATCAAAGTGATCTGTGGTTTTATGATAAGCCAACACATAACTCATTACATCCAACAATGAAGCCAGTAGAGCTAATGGAGAGAGCAATAGTAAACAGCAGCAGATCAGGAGACATAGTACTTGATCCATTTAGCGGTTCTGGAAGTACACTGATTGCATGTGAGAGAACAGGAAGAATTTGTAGGACAATAGAGCTAGATTCAAAATTTGTAGATGTAACCATAAAACGTTGGCAAATATATACAGGAAGAGATGCCCTTTTAGCCAGTACTGGTAAAACTTTTGCAGAAATTCAAGAAGAAAATTCGTAAAAAGGAGCAAAAAGAGAGGAGGAAAAGAGTGGAAAAAATCACGCAGACGGAATGGGCAAGAGAGATAGGAGTATCAAAGCAATATGTCTGTTATTTAGTAAAAAAAGGAATAGTTAAGTTGGAGGATAGTTTGATCAATAGAGAACAAGCAAATGAAGCAGTAGCGGCAATAAGAGATCCAAGTCAGCCACTGAGGAGGAAAAATCCAGAAAACGAAAATACAAGTAACCTTTCCACGATGTTGCTAAAAACTCGAATAAAAAATGAAATGGAACGAGGTAAACTTCTTGAGGCAAAAGCTAGGGCTGAGATAGGAGAACTTGTAGCAGTAGAAGAAGTAAAGCGCGATGCATTTAATGTAGCAAGAGTTGTCCGTAATAATTTACTTAATATTCCAAATAGAGTTTCAGCATTGCTTGCATCACTAAGTGACACTGAAAAGATTCATATGGCGCTAACTGAAGAGATTACAAACTCATTACAAGAATTATCTAATACTAAATTTCAAATATAAGAAAGATTTTGAATATAAAATGGCTGATAACTTAAGTTTAGAGTTAATAAAGTGTCTCATTAATCAACCTGGATTAGATGTTAATGTTAGAGGATTAAATGGAAAAACCCCACTACATTGCGCTATAGAATTTGACGAATTAAGCATGGTGGATTTGTTACTCACAAAAAAGAATATTAATCCTTTTGTGGAGGATAATGAAGGTAAAACATCTCTTGATTACGCCAAAGAAGGGAAAAAAGCAGAAATATTACAAGCGCTAATTAATAACAAGTACGGGTCAGAACAAGATAGTTTACTTCATTTAGCTGCAATGATAGGTGAAGTTAATGCAGTTAGATATTTGATAGGAAAAGGTATTGACGTTAATGTACGAAATGCTTTGCACCATACTCCATTACATCTAGCAGCAGGCATAGGACATGCAGAAGTTGTAAAGATTTTGATAAGAGAAGGAAAAGCTGAAATAGATGTCTTTGATGCACGAAATCAGACACCAATGCACTATGCAGTTAATAATAAAAAGTTGGAGATAGTAAAGTTACTGCTGAAGCTTGGAGCAGATGTGAATAGTGCACGCATGGGACAAAACTCAATGAAATTGTCACCTGTGCATATAGCTGTAAGTAATGCTAATTACGATGAAAGAGACTTATGTCTTGATATCCTCAAATCCTTAATAAAGGAGCCTAATGCTCAAGTAAATTTGCAGGACTACGAAAATAAAACACCACTACATTATGCTGAAAGACTGAAAACAATAGAAGTTTTACTAACGCGAGAAGATATAGACCCTCTGGTAAAAGACGATAGCGGTAAAACACCATTTGATTACGCTAAACCTGAGATAAAGAAGGCTTTGATGAGTAATAAATACGGTTCTGAAAAGAATAGTCTACTCCATTTAGCTGCACAAATGGGAGAAATTGAGCTTGTAGATGCAATTTTAAAAGAAGAAATCGATATTGATATTGTAAATAATAAAGGTTTATCACCGATTTACCTTGCTGCGGAAAAAGGGCATTTACATGTAGTAAAGTTATTGCTGAAAAAAGGGGCAAATTATACACCTGTTTTTCACTTAGCAATCAAATCAAACAATTTAGAGTTACTTAAAGTTTTGTTTACTGAAAAAAATGGGTCTTTGCTCTGCAGAGATACCGTTGTTAATTTTCCAACCCTTCATAATAAATATATAGCACAGAGAGAAATAGCAGATAAAAGGACGAAAAAACACAATAATATTATCTGCATCTATACTACAGTCAGCGCAATAGCAGTAGCAGTATATATAGGGTTGATAACAACAACAATAAGCAGTGCAATCATTTTTGCAACAATAACAGGGGTATTTGCGCTTGTTATAGCAATAATGATAAGTGAGATGAGCAAAAGATATATAGAAAACGAATTTCAGAAAAAGATGTTTATGGAATTGGAGGAGTGTAGTTCTACTGTTAATGATGTTGAGATAGAACCAGTTATGAGTAGATGCAGACAATGATATACGCTAGAGCTTTTTCTGAAGGTTTAAGACCAGATCCGCAGCTTAAAGTGTCAGAGTGGGCGAATGAGTATCGAGTTTTAGCTCCAACTGCAGCATCAGAGCCAGGTAAATGGAGAACGGAAAGAACTCCTTATTTAAAAGAAATCATGGATTCACTATCTCCATCTTCACCAGCAGAGAAAATAGTATTCATGAAAGGAGCGCAGATTGGGGGAACAGAAGCTGGTAACAATTGGATTGGCTACATCATAGATCAGACTCCTGGTCCAATGCTGGTAGTACAGCCAACAGTTGAAATGGGAAAGCGTTGGTCAAAGGGAAGATTTGCACCGTTAATAGAGAGTACACCATGTTTAAAAAGTAAAGTAAAAGACCCAAGGTCAAGAGATTCGGGCAATACTGTGCAAAGTAAGGAGTTTCCAGGTGGAATAGTAGTAATAACTGGAGCAAATAGCAGTGTAGGACTTCGCTCTATGCCAGTAAAATATCTCTTTCTTGATGAGATTGATGCCTATCCAGGAGATTCAGGAGGTGAAGGAGATCCAGTTTTACTCAGCATAGCTCGTACCAATACATTTGCACGGCGAAAGATTTTTTTAGTATCAACACCAACGATTCATGGAATAAGCAGAATTGAGAAAGAATTTGAAGCAACAGATAAGAGATATTTTTTTGTACCATGTCCGCATTGTAATTATTACCAAATATTAAAATGGTCACAAATAAAATGGGAAGATAAAAATCCAAATACAGCACACTATATATGTATAGAATGTGGTAAAAAGATAGAAAATCATCAAAAGACAGAGATGCTTGAGCGTGGAGAATGGAGGCCTACTAATAGAGTAAAAGGTGAGAAAAAAGGATTTCATCTTTCAAGTCTTTATAGTCCAGTTGGCTGGTATAGTTGGCAACAAGCAGTAGAGGATTTTCTCCATGCAAAGGAAAGTGAACAATTACTAAAAGTTTGGATAAATACCACTTTAGGAGAAACTTGGGTAGATAAAGGAGAAGTACCTGATTGGAAGCAATTATTTAACAGGAGAGAATTTTTTCAGATTGGCACAGTACCAAGGAGAGAAGTGGTACTTACTGCAGGTGTTGATGTCCAAAAAGATCGTTTAGAAGTAGAAGTTGTAGCATGGGGAAAAAGCCGTGAAAGTTGGTCAATAGACTACCGAGTATTTGAAGGAGATACAGGAGGTAGGGAAGTATGGGGAAAACTCTCTGAGCTCTTAAATCATCATTTTATTGGTGAAAATGGGCTTGAATACATGATAAGCATGATGGCGGTTGATGCAGGGTATGCAACGCAGGAAGTGTATAATTGGGTAAGGAGTCATCAAGGCTCTGGAAGAGTAATGGCAGTAAAAGGTGTAAATAAAGCTCTAGTGCCACTTAGCAGCCCAAGTAGAGTAGATATAACAGTTGGTGGTCAAAAGCTGAAAAGAGGAATAAAGCTCTGGCCAGTTGGAGTATCGATATTAAAGTCAGAGCTTTTTCAATTACTTAATATTTTGAAAGAAGGTGAAGAAGCTCCAGCAGGATATTGTCATTTTCCTGAGTATGCACCTGAATATTTTAAGCAGCTAACGGCAGAGCAATTAGTCAGCAAGGTAGTAAAAGGATACACTAAACAAGAGTGGCAAAAGGTAAGAGAAAGAAATGAAGTACTAGATTGCCGAATTTACGCAAGAGCAGCATCGATAGCACTGGGAGTAGACAGATGGCCAGAGAGTAAATGGAATAGTTTGAGTGGAAAAATGGAAAGTAAAAAGCCTAAAAAAGTAAGACAGAGTAAGTGGTTGAAAAATGTATAACGAAGAGTATTTGTTTCAAGTTGAACAAGCAATAAAGAAGCTTCAGAGTGGCGAAAGAGTGGTATCAATTGCATATGGTGATCATGTTGTGAGATATGCTGAAGTACAGATAAATGACTTGCTCAGCCTCAGACAACGCATCAAAAGTGAACTAAAGATTGCTGGAATGAAGCCGAAGAGAAAGATTGTTTTTTCAACGAGTAAGGGGATCATATAATGATGAAAATCGTTGAAAGGAATCACATGACAAAAATTATAGCAAAAGAATATACAGAATTTTTAGAGCAGCTCAAAGAACAGATTGCTACTAGTCGTTATAAAGCAGCACTGGCAGTAAATAGCAAGCTTATTGTGCTTTACCACCATATTGGTACAGAGATCTTAAAGCGCCAAAAAGAACATGGCTGGGGTGCTAAAATCATAGATCAGCTAAGTAAGGATTTAAGAAGCGCATTTCCAGAAATGAAGGGATTTAGCGCTAGGAATCTTACTTATATGCGTCAATTTGCTGCAGAGTATCAAGATACTGAATTTACGCAGCAGGTTGCTGCACAATTGCCTTGGTTTCATATTGTAGTTATTTTAGATAAAGTAAAAGATCCAAAAGAAAGACTATTTTATTTTCAAAAGGCTATAGAGCACGGTTGGTCACGTAGTATAATGGTGATGCAAATCGAACGTGAATTGCACAAACGTCAAGGAAAAGCTGTTACTAACTTCAAAGATAAGTTACCTTCTCCCCAATCAGATTTAGCACATTATACATTAAAAGATCCATATATTTTTGATTTTTTGAGTATAGGAGATGACGCTCATGAAAGAGAAGTAGAAAAAGGTCTTGTAGGCCATGTGGAAAAATTTCTGCTAGAGCTAGGGGAAGGATTTGCATTTGTTGGTAGGCAGTTTCACTTAGATGTTGGAAATAAAGACTTCTATATTGACTTATTGTTTTATCATTTAAAGCTACGTTGCTTTGTAGTAATTGAGCTAAAAGACAAGGATTTCAAGCCAGAGTATGCAGGTAAAATGAATTTTTATCTTTCAGCCGTTGATGATTTACTAAAGCATGAGACAGATCAACCATCTATAGGATTAATTTTATGCAAGTCAAAGGATAATGTACTAGCTAAGTATACATTGAAAGACATAAATAAACCGATAGGGTTGGCAGAATATAAAATTACTGAAAATCTACCAGAGAATGTAAAGACAGCCTTGCCAACAATAGAAGAGCTGGAAGCTGAGTTATCAAAAATTTCAGATAAGGAAAAGTAATGCTATTAAAGTCATTTAAACAATTATTTAACAAGCCAAAGATAAAAAGCTCAGCCTGGGATGCAGCAGGCTCAGGAAGAAGATTTTTTCACTTTCAACCAGAGTCAGGAAGTATAAACAATTTGCTGTCTCAAAACCTTGAAACTTTACGTAGTCGATCACGTGACATGGTGAGAAAAAATCCGTATGCAGCAAATATCATTGATACAATAGTGAGTAACTCTATTGGAACAGGAATAAAGCCGCAATCAAAGGCAAGAGATGGAGAATTTCGAAAGAAGGTGCAAGAATTATGGCTAAAATGGACAGATGAAGCAGATAGCTGTGGAATAAGTGATTTTTATGGATTACAAGCTCTGGTATGCAGAAGTATGATAGAGGGTGGAGAATGTTTTGTAAGATTAAGAATGAGAAAGCTGGAAGATAGATTTTCTGTGCCATTACAACTGCAAGTACTTGAGTCTGAACATCTAGACAATAAAACAAATCAAACTTTAGGAAATGGTAATGTAATAAGAAACGGGATTGCGTTTAACAGGCTTGGTCAAAGAGAAGCTTATTACTTATTTAAAGAACACCCTGGTGAAAATACCTTTGGAGAGTCAGTAAGAGTACCAGCAAACGATGTTTTACATATCTATAGACCACTAAGACCTGGTCAGATAAGAGGAGAGCCATGGCTTTCTAATATACTGCTAAAGCTCTATGAACTTGATCAATATGATGATGCAGAATTAGTGAGAAAAAAGACAGCAGCGATGTTTGCAGGGTTTATTACAAGGCTCGATCCTGAAGCAAATATTTTAGGAGAAGGTGAAAGTAATGAGCAAGGAGTAGCACTATCTGGCCTAGAACCTGGAACAATGCAGCTTTTAGACCCAGGAGAAGATATAAAATTTTCAGAGCCGTCTGATGTTGGAGGAAGTTATGAAGCGTTTATAAGACAGCAACTCAGGGCAATAGCAATAGGCACAGGGATAACATATGAACAACTAACAGGAGATTTAACCGGTGTTAATTATTCATCAATCAGAGCAGGGTTGATAGAGTTTCGCAGAAGATGTGCAATGCTACAACACAATATTATGGTATTTCAATTTTGCAGACCAGTATGGAATAGATGGCTAGAGTTAGCAGTACTTTGTGGAGAACTGAGTATAGATGAAAAAGTAGTAAAAGCAGCAAAAGAAGAAGTAAAATGGATACCACAGGGATTTGATTGGGTGGATCCGCTAAAAGATCAGCAATCGCAGCAAATGGCAGTAAGAAATGGCTTCAAGAGTCGCTCAGAAGTAGTATCAGAAATGGGTTACGATGTAGAAGAAATTGACCAAGAAATAGCAGAAGATCAAAAGCGTGCAAATAGTCTCAACTTAATGTTTGACTCTGATTGTAAAGGATTATGATGCTCTTAGGAAAACCATTAATGCTTGAACCAAGGAGTTTTGAGCTGCTATCGTTATACAAAGAAAAACAGCCAATTTTTAAAAATCTCAAGCACTCCATCAAAAGTAACGTAGAAAGAACTGCAATTATACCAATTCATGGAATTTTAACTAAAAAACCGGGTGCGTTTGATGAAATGCTCGGGATGACATCATATGAGCAAATAGAAGTACAAGTAAAGCAAGCATTAGAAGATAGTAGTATAGAGACTATTTTACTGGACATAGATAGTCCCGGAGGAGAAGTAAACGGTATTTTCGACTTAGCTGATTTTATCTACAGTGCAAGAGCAAAAAAGAGAATTGTGGCAATAGCAAACGATGATGCGTACTCTGCTGCATATGCTATAGCTTCTAGCGCTGAGAAGGTATTTGTGAGCAGAACTTCTGGTGTTGGCAGTATTGGAGTAATAGCAAGTCATATAGATCAAAGTAGATTTGATGAAAAGCAAGGTATTAAGTACACCACAATCTTTGCTGGTAGTCGAAAGAATGATTTAAACCCACATGAGCCAATGACGTCTGAAAGTCTGGAAAGCTTAAAAAAAGAAGTAGACCGACTATATGAAATGTTTGTGCAGCTAATAGCAAGGAACAGAGGTCTTTCAATTGAAAAGATTCGATCAACGGAAGCAGGGCTTTACTTTGGTGAAAATGCAGTAGAGATAGGCCTTGCAGACGGAATTACAATTCTTTCATCTATTAATCAAAACAGGAGTATTATTATGAATGAACAAACTACAACTGACCTAAAAACTGATAATTTAACTAATAAAATCAAGAATGACAGTTATCATGCTGAAGTTCTTGAATTAATACGTTTATGCAACTTATCACGAATGCCAGAGAAAATAGGAGAATTTATAGAGCAGAATGTTAGCAGCAAACAAGCACAAGAAATATTAATGTCGATACTTGCAGAACGAACAATGAAGACTGAAATTTTAAGCACATTACCACAGAATTCGTCAGAAGATTTAATGATACAGGTAGCAAGAAGTCGTAGGAGTTAAAGTATTTTTATAACCGCCGTATATAGCATTGATAAAAGCGGCGGTAAGCAGTTAAGGAGAGAAATTTATGAGTTGTATAAGCGAACAAAATAATCTAGGTGACTTATTAAAGTATGAGGCATCAAGTCTATATTCAAGAGACCAAATAACTGTAGCAAAAGGTCAAAATATTAAACTTGGTACAGTAGTTGCCAAGAAGACAGATGATGGTTTTATTAGAATGCTGAACCCCACTGGAACAGACGGCACACAAACAGCAGTAGGAGTAATTACAACCGATATACATAGCAAAGATTCTGATATGAAAGGAGTAATTATTACTCGCAGTGCAATGCTAGCAGATCATGCAGTGGTGTGGCCAGCAAATATCACTGAAGAACAGAAAGCTGAAGCAATAAAGCAACTTGAAGGACGAGGGATCATTATCCGCAAGGGAGCTTAAAAAAACTATTAAAAACACAAAAGGGGGAAAATAAAAAATGCAAAATCCATTTACAAATACAGCATTTAGCATGACGGCACTAACAAATGCAATGAATATATTGCCGATAAATTATGGACGAGTTGAAAATCTAAATTTGTTTCCAAGTAGGTCAGTGAGATTTAGACATATTACCATAGAAGAACACAACGGAGTATTAAGTTTACTACCAACGCAAGTTCCAGGAGCACCAGCAACAGTAGGAAAAAGAGGAAAAAGAAAGGTAAGGACGTTTACGATTCCGCACATTCCTCATGATGATGTAGTGCTGCCAGAAGAAGTGCAAGGAATAAGGGCATTTGGATCAGAAAGTGAACTGAAAGCGCTAGCAGATGTAATAACTGATCATTTGCAATCAATGAGAAACAAACATGCAATAACATTAGAGCATTTGCGAATGGGAGCGCTCAAAGGAATAATTTTAGATGCTGATGGGTCAGAATTATTAAATCTGTACAACGAATTTGAAATAACACCAAAAGTAGTAAATTTTGCCCTTGGAACAGCAACAACTGACGTAAAACGTAAGTGTCTGGAAGTACTCCGGCATATAGAAGATAATCTAAGTGGTGAATATATGACCGGAATGGCTTTGTTGCATAGCACCTTAAGCAGTGATGGTTTACGACAAATTTATGTAATGATTTCAAATTTAGCCATACCAATATCAGTGAATTTATTAAGCAAATAGCATTTGATTAGCAGTTCTTTTTCTCGATTTATCTCAGATTTATTCCTAAAACTAAATCCGAATATTTGCTTTAATCTTGAGAAAAACCCTTCAATATAAGATCTTTTCCCATAATTTACTTCTTTTTTCCATTCTTTCATGCCATCTTCACCGTATAATTTTATTAACCTAATAGCAGCATTCCTGTCAGACATATAATCTATTTTTGAATGTTCTGCTGCATCCTTTTTTGGTAGAACTTTTGTCTTTATATCGTATTTCTTACACAATTTATAAAGTTTGTGCCTATCGTATGCCCTATCTGCATATAATGCTTTTATTTTGTGCTGAAAATTAACTTCTTCAAGCAAATCGCAAGCTCCATAGTGGTCAGAGTAGACGCCATTACTGTATCTTGCAGCTATAGCTTTTTTACTATTCACACTTAACATAACATGTAACTTTCTTACTTGCTCGTAGCTTCGGTACTTTCTATCTGCACTGTTTTCCTTACTGTGGCCAGGAGTGTTACTGTAAATGCTGATACTTGTGCTATCTATGATAATTTCAATATTTTCCATGTTGCTTTTATCAACCCTGCAATCATTTATCTTAATATTAAGTTTTTTAAACCTTCTTGATGCTTGTGAATAGCTGATAACTGCCAAATTTTTTCCTATTTGTTGCAGATATCCTTTTATAAACCCCACCGTTTGTCTTAACCCAATTCTAAAAAGATTGACAATTATATGCACCAAAATTACGACTTTATCACTGTAAATATAGTTGCCGCCCTGCATTTTTGGACTATTTTCATACCAATTTTCGATAGCTTCATCGATGTAACGAAAAATATTTCCCCTTTTTTCAAGGAATTTGTTATATTCGTTTTGGTTACTGACTTTCATTTTCTGTGGCATATTTTTTCTTCAACAGTTAAATGGTTATTTATAATGAATTTTGTCAGTAGCCACCAGATTTTTTCGGTTGCTATGCAACAAAGCCCACTGGAATCCAGCCTTTCACTGTCAAAGATGTTATTCTTAATATAAGGTTAGTCACTTTCGTGCTCACCAACTTAATCTCTAATCAAAATTTCTGGATCCAAGTAGTCAGGGCACTGGGATGACATCTTTGTGTTTGAGGCAAAACCGGCTATAATATTTCTTCGCAAACAAATGTTCGTACAGAGCTACTTTCATGACACCACGATTATGCTATAAATTCTTTATCGTATGAATATATTAAGAAGAGAACGTATTAAAGCTGTTTCTCCTTTTTTATTGATAAAATTTGAACTTATAGCATATTCAACTAGGCTGGATTTTAGTAGATTAACATTTTGAGAATGAATATTATTGAAGATGGAGTTTAACTCTTTAGCAAGCAGACTGCAAAATTTTTGCACACTGTCATATGCGATATTTTCAAGTTCATGTGCAAATTTATCTTGAGCTATAGTTGTTATATCTTCAATTTCCTTATTAAACTCCTCTAGCTTTTTTTCGTTATTTTTAAAATTTTTCGTAAAAGTTTTCATATCAATTAAACTCAACTACTATTATGATTATAATGATAATGAAAAACTACCGAAGTAAAAAATTCACACTACTGTGTAACTTGCAAATACTTTTACGCGCTAGGGCTATAGGTGTCATCCAAGTACCCCCTTCCCATCATCTGAGTAGCCTCCTTTTCCTGTCATCCCAGTGCTTGACACTGGGATGGCTTTGTTGCATCGCTAGCTATGATGGATTAAAGATAAAAAAGATGGAGAATATCAGTAGCTTATTATTCTGGTATTTATAACAAGAACGGTCAGTGAATACCTAAATTTGAGTAAAAGAAATTTCACTACCACTCACTAATCCGGCTAAAATTCAAGAATTTCAATGCTTTAGCTATTTTCAATAGAATTAAGTTTATTAATATAAATAATAAATTACTATTCTTAAATTTGATCAGATTGATTGCAAAAAAACAAGATTTTCAATAGGTTGCTTATAATCCTAGCTATAGTTAGCCTTTCATAAGTAGCGATGCAACAAAGCCCACTGGGATCCAGGAAAAAGAATGGTGTCATGAAAGTAGCTGATACCAATTCCCACTATACAAAGAACAGATAGAAGATAATGGAAAAAAAGCTATACTAAAGTAAGTGAAATAGCGAGGTTTAAATGGCATTAAGGTCAAAACTATTAGACGAAAAAGTTGTAAATTTGGCGAAAGAAATGTTAAAAAAGGTCAGAAATAATGCATATGTTTCAAAAAAGTTACAAGCGGTAATAGCAGGAAAAGAAAGTAGTATAAGCGCTGTAGCAAGAATATGTAAAATTTCAAGGACTGCTTTGACTGAATGGATAAAGCATCTAAAATTTGGTAGAGTAGAAAAACTATTTGCCCCGTCTCAGCGGCGAAGAAAAAGCAAATTAAACAAAAATCAACGTAAGCAAATTGAAATATGGGTAGAAAAAAATCCAAATATTACTATTAAGGAAGTGCGAATAAAAATCTCAGAGGAATTTGACCTAAACATCGGTAAATCAACAGTGCACCGTGAGATACAAAGGATGAAATTTTCTTACATAACACCAAGGCCAATGCACCATAAACAAGATAAAAACAAGCAAGAAGAGTTTAAAAAATACTTCAATAAAATAGTCAATTCCCACCCTGAAAAGGAGGTATTTTTTTGATGAATCACGATTTGGAACTCATTCAAAAATCGGACACGGATGGTTCAAAAAAGGGATCAGAACGCAGGTTAAAATAAAAATCGGTAGACAAAATTTCTATATCTACAGTGCGGTAAATCCAAGAAGCGGTAAGGAAATTAGCCTACTTGCTCCATATGTAAACACTGATTGTATGAATATATTTCTGGAGCAGATGTCGAAAGATTTAGGCACGAAAGAAGCCTTTCTTGTAATGGATTGTGCAAGTTGGCATAGATCAAAAAGTTTGAAATTTCAGGAAAACATTACCATTATATACTTGCCTCCTTATTCACCTGAACTGAATCCTGTTGAGAGGTTGTGGCAATATATCAAACACAATACTTTACGCAACAGAGTCTACGATACCATAGGCTTACTTGAAGATGTTGTGTGTAATTTTATTGTCAGTATTTCCAGCACTACTATTAAACGAGTTTGTAATGTTTCTTATTTGTTCGATTAGTAATGGAATTTGGTATGACACTGATTTCCATCCAAAAGGGTGTCATCCCAGTGCCCAGAAACTTGGATCCAGAAAACTTAACTCTACACCAAGTAAATGTACAGTAAGAACTAGATCCCAGTGTCTGGGCACTGGGATGACAAAAAAAGGAGCACTGGGATGACATCATCCTTTTTTTGGGATTCCAGTGTCAGCTACTTGCATCTGCAAACTGCAATGTTCGTACAGATGTAGGTGCTAAGTTTTACAAACACCACGTTGTGCTGAACCTATATCCACTTCTTTCAATTCAGTGTCAGGAGCGATGGGTTTTGATATTGTGTATGTAATGCCACCGGCTATCAGTGCAGATACCACAGAAGCTGCAACTATTAATAGAGCAGACAATCCAGAAGCAATACTAAGAGCAGCACCTACTACTAACATAGCTGCAAGGCTCGCATAGACAACTTTTGGGGAAAATTGTCTTTTTCCTACTTTTTCTAGCGACACTTCATTTGTTTTAGTTTTGCCTAATTCACCCTTAAGTGGTGTGTTTTCATTTTTCAGATTTTTTATTTCTTGTTTTAGTAATTCATTCTCTTTATTGAGTTGTTTCAACTTAGTCTCATGTCCAGCTATGCAACTTTTTGATTCTTCTAGTTCCTTTTGCGTTTTTTCTAACAACGCTTCTGCTTTAGAATACTGACTTTCTGTTTTGTCTAATTTATCCTTAAGCGTTGCGTTTTCATTTCCTAGCTCTTGTATTTTTTGTTTTAGTGATTGATTCTCTTCCTTTAGCTGAGCACATAATTTTTTTAATTTAACCTTACGTTTTCTAACCTTTTCTGTTTCTTCTGGAGTTTCCGTTGCATTGTGTGTTTTGGAATGGGAAGAAGTACCAGATACAACCTCAGATAGCTGACCACACATACTGTTTAGTCTATCTATTATTAGGCCTTCATCCTTTATCAATGAGCGATCTGCTCCATGTTTTATCAAAAGTTTTGCTAATTCTTTATTGTCATTTTTAACAGCAAAGTATAAAGGGATATGTTCATCTTGATCTTGTGCATTAACATTTGCTCTCTTATCTATTAGATACTTTGCAATCTCTACATAACCATGCGTAGCAGCATAATGTAAAGGGGTATGTTCATTTCTATTTCGTGCATCAACATCTGCTCCATGTTTTATCAAAAGTTTTGCTAATTCTTTATTGTTATTTTCAACAGCACAATGTAAAGGGTTCACGCTATCTTTATCTTGTGCATTAACATCTGCTCCATTATCTATTAGATACTTTGCAGTCTTTATATCACCATTTGCAGCAGCATGGTGTAAAGGAGTCATTCCATTTTCATCTTGTGCATAAATGTCTTCTCCATCTTCTAATATAGATTGGCTTAAAGCTTCAGATTTATCTGCATCAAAATATATTCCACTCTCGTCACTACTACTTTTATTTAAAAAGGTCTGTTCACCATTATATGTAGCACCGTATTGTTCCGAATGTTGATTATGACCGGGTTGTTCTATGCACTTCCGATTATTGGCAAATCGTTGTTCTGCCTCTTGCAACTTTTGCGCCACAGCATCTCTTTTAGCCTGTTCTCTTTCTAATGTATCACCTACTTTGTCTGTATTGTTTTCATTAATGATTGAGTTTGAAGAAGTCTGTTCATTCTCATTTTGTACATAGATTTTTCTGTTGTTTGGTGTAGTTCCATTGTTCTCTCCCTGACCTTTTGCATTCCATGCTTGCACTGCAGCAGTTATTTTATTTCCGCCCACAGCTAAATTTCCTGGAGTTTTATTATTAGGCTGCAGTAAAGTGCCTTGTCCATAAGTTAGTCTTTTCTTTCTTGCCTCAGCATAACGTTGTTCTCCTTCCTTTAACATTTCTACTATGATATCCTTATTTGGTATATTGCTAACCATATCTCTTGGAGTTCGGCCTTGACTATCTTTTAGTGAAGGATTTGCGTTAGCATCTAATAAAAGCTGAACCATCTCTTGATGACCATGCAAAGCAGCAATGTGCAAAGCAGTGAATTTAGAATTAACATCACCCGATATTTGTTCATCAACTTTTACTTTCTTTTCTAGTAGGAGTTTTACTATTGGTACACTGTTACATTCCACAGCAAGATGTAACAATGTGTAACTTGCAATTTTATCTAAATCTTGTATCATGAATAGCTTATCTATCTTCAAATTGTTATAAGTGCTATATGCTTCTGGGTTTACACCTTTTAGCTTACTCCCTATTCTTTCAAGCAAATTATCCTTATTCAAACCTTCACTCTCACTCACATTGCGTATTATTTCAAAAAACTTTTCCTTTTCTATTACCATAACCTTTCCTCTCAATTTATTTATTATTGCTGAATAGTCTCACAAAAAAGTTAAGTTTGTCGAAATTCGATGTTTGATCTAAAAATTAGTCATAAACATTTTCTTCCAATTCGTTGTCATTCAACTCCCCTGTCATCCCAGCACCTTCTTCTGTCATCCCAGTGCGTGACACTGGGATGGCTTTGTTGCATCGCTAGCTATGATGGATTAAAGATAAAAAAGATGGAGAATATCAGTAGCTTATTATTCTGGTATTTATAACAAGAGCGGTCAGTGAATACCTAAATTTGAGTAAAAGAAATTTCACTACCACTCACTAATCCGGCTAAAATTCAAGAATTTCAATGCTTTAGCTATTTTCAATAGAATTAAGTTTATTAATATAAATAATAAATTACTATTCTTAAATTTGATCAGATTGATTGCAAAAAAACAAGATTTTCAATAGGTTGCTTATAATCCTAGCTATAGTTAGCCTTTCATAAGTAGCGATGCAACAAAGCCCACTGGGATCTCATTTTACTTTATGATGATGTCATGAAAGTAGCTGACACTGGAATGGCTTTGTTGCATCGCTAGCTATGATGGATTAAAGATAAAAAAGATGGAGAATATCAGTAGCTTATTATTCTGGTATTTATAACAAGAACGGTCAGTGAATACCTAAATTTGAGTAAAAGAAATTTCACTACCACTCACTAATCCGGCTAAAATTCAAGAATTTCAATGCTTTAGCTATTTTCAATAGAATTAAGTTTATTAATATAAATAATAAATTACTATTCTTAAATTTGATCAGATTGATTGCAAAAAAACAAGATTTTCAATAGGTTGCTTATAATCCTAGCTATAGTTAGCCTTTCATAAGTAGCGATGCAACAAAGCCATCCCAGTGTCATGCACTGGGATGACAAAAAAAGGAGCACTGGAATGACACCCTACTTAACCCGTCATACCGCCGCGGTATCTCCTTAGCATAGATCCCGCTAACAAGCAGCGGGATGACGATTGTCGTTTAGCTACAAACATTAAGAAATTTACCAAGTAGAAAAAAAGGCAAAAGAAGCCCCGTGGTTGGCTAATTACTTACATTATACTTTCAAGTATGGCGTTTTTTTATTCTAAACGTTTAATAACCGCGATTCAGTTGCTTTTAAGCCGCAACTAATCTAAATTATAAACATTAAGAAATTTACTAAACAGAAAAAAAGGCAAAAGAAACCCTAGGGTAGCTAATTATTCACTATCCATTTTTTAAGTTGGCGTTTTTTGATGTTTTAAATAGCGTATTTCAGCTTGTGTAGGTAAAAACCTAGAAATTTGATAAAGACATAGAGTGCACATAGTGCAAAAAATTAAACATGAGACGCCAGATACGTGAGTTTTTTTGTCATTTAATCTGTACAGAGAAGATAAATAAATAGCTTCAGTTTCATGATAAGGGGGCTGGCGGAGTTTGTCAAGGAAGTTTTTTCACTTCTGCGGGCTACCTGGGTTAATATTATATAGGAGGTCTGCTGCCAATAAAGCCTAAACTTACCAAATACATTTCTGTAGATTCAGATCTACTTGACTTTGGTTTAAAATATTTTACTGTTTTAAACATTTTTTTTAGCTCGTTACAAAAATCTTTATCAGATTCTCCTTGGAAAATTTTTACTACAAACGTGCCACCATGGCTCAAGAAATGCTTTGCAAAATTGAGCGCTGCCTCACATAAAAGCATAATTCTGATATGATCCAACGATTTTAAACCACAAGATTCGGGCGCCATGTCAGATAAAATTACATCAAATTTTTGATCCTTGAATTTTTCTCTTAAAATTTCAAGCCCATTGATAATATCACATTGTATAAACTCTACTCCATTAATTGCGTTCATTGGTTTCATGTCAAGAGCAACTACATTTGCACCTTTCTGAGACGCGACTTGTGACCATCCACCAGGAGAAGCACCAAGATCAATAATTTTTTGCCCTTCTTGGAATAATTTAAATTTATTATCCATTTCTACCAGCTTATATGCTGAGCGTGACCTATAACCATCCTTGCTAGTTTTTCGCACATACTGATCATTCAAATGACGATGTAGCCACCTTGTTGAAGATAGTTTTCTGCCTCTAGCCGTCTTTACTCTAGTTTTTATTGCTAATACCCTACTTATTATTGATTATATCTTTGAGCTCTTTTTCAACTACTTCTTTTACCAGTGCATGTAGATATTTATTCAGCCATTCTGAGAGCTGAGGTTTTAAAAGAGATGTAACTAATTCTTCAACAGTAAGATTCGCTCTTTTTTGTTGTTTATGCTGCAATTCGTTTTGCATTTTTCCAAGCAGCGCTTTGATCTCTTCCATATTCTCTTTTAAAACTAGATGATCATTATTTTGCGCTTGTAAGCCGCTATTACTCGCTTTGTTATTACTCATTTGGATATTATCGTACAAATCAATGTCTTTTTTTTCTTCTGAATTGTAGCTATGGCCATTAAATTGGTTGTTGTTGCAAGCCATTTCCTCACTTTGGTCATCATTATCAATGTTCTCTTCTTTACCATTTTCTTTTTTGCCATCTTCTTCCATGTCTTCTGGATACTCTTCTTCAAGGCATAGCACATCATCATTTTCATCCTTTATTTCTGCTTTATCGTTACTTGCGTTTTTACCCGATATAGCTTTTTTTATATCTTCTAGAATATCTTTTACAGATTGATTGCCTTGTTCATCATGCATAGTGCTAATACCATTAAATTTAGAGATTTATACTATTTATTATAAAAAGCAAATTATAAACACTAGTTACATAATTGCTTTTTGCTTCAACTAAGTCTGAACGTGCTTTAAATAATGCATCTTCAGTGTCCAAAAGGTCAGATGTACTCTTTAAACTTAAGTTTACCTCTTGCTCAACTCCTTCCAATGCTAAAGCTGCTGCTTTTTCCGCTTCTTGACTTGCTTTAATAATGGCTTTTGCTGTTAGCACATTATTCCAAGCATTTACAACTGCTTGTTCTATATTTTTTACCGTTTCATAATAATCGTAGGTAGATTTTTTTGCATCCATTTTAGCTTTACTGACACCAAAAGCATTCGCTCCTTTTTTAAAGATTGGAACATCAAGAGTAAAAACTATATGAACATTTTCTAATAGCTTGTCTAATTTTACACCATCCTTCCCAAAATTTTTGCTTGCGCTTAGATTTAAAGAAGGAAGCCACTTGGAGCTTTCAGCGATCACTTCCATTCCGGCTGCTCTTTTTTGATAAACTGCTGCTTTTAGAGATAAATTATTGGTTTTTGCTAATTGTAAACATTCATTTAGCTCTGGGACAGAAGGTAGTTTATCATTAGCTTCAGAAAGGTCATCAGCATCTTCGCCAATCAAATGATAATAAGCAATATTTGCCAATTTTAATTTACCTTCAGCATCAACTCTTTCGGATATAGAAGACGAAAATTTTGCTTTTGCTAGCAAAACTTCAGCGTTAGTAACTTCTCCAAGGGAAAAGCGTTTTTTCATAGCTGACAAATGTTCCAAAGAAACGCGTTCTTTATGTTCTCTGAGCTTTAATATTTCTGTCTTTTGTAAAACACCAACATATGCTTTCACAGCATTAAGTGCAACCTCTTGTTTTAATTGCTGAAATCGTATTTTTTCTGCTTTGAGAAGATGACTTGATCGACTGAATGTGGCAAAGGTGCCACCGCCATCTATTATCCTTTGGCTTAATATCAGACGTTTTCCAGGTAAATTAGGTTGATTATAAAGATTAAAATTACTATCAAAATTGTACTGCAAACTAATGTCAGGTAAAAATCCAGCTAACCCAGAAGACTTAAGCTGTTTTTCTGCGCTTTTATATTGGTAAAATTGAGACTTTATTTTTGAGCTATTTTTGATCGCTTTGCTTATAACTTCTCCCACATCGGTTGCATAGCAACTTATAGTACTAAAAATGATCGCAAGTGTAATAATCAATCGAAACATTCTACTTCCTGTGCATATTGGTTGCGCAGCTCAATTACTAACATAAATTACTTTAATAATCAATAACTAATATTGTTGACACTATTGAGAAATTAAGTATATAGTAGCTTACTATTGTTTAGTTAAATTACAATGAAAACTTTTTTCTTAAAAGAGAAACAAATCGACAAAAAATGGTTTGTCATAGATGCAGAAGGATTAGTGGTAGGAAGGCTTGCAGCATTTGTAGCGACACTATTGCGTGGAAAGCATAAACCTGAGTATACACCTCATATGGATTGTGGCGATAATGTAATTATTATCAACGCAGAAAAGGTGCATTTTACCGGGAAGAAGCTTAAAGATAAAATTTACTATAAGCATACAGGTTATTCTGGTGGTTTGAAGAAAACTACTCCAGATAATATTTTAAATGGCAAATTTCCTGAGCGTGTAATAAAAATGGCAGTGAAAAGGATGCTTGATGATGGCCCTATGGCGCGTAGACGCTTTGAAAATTTGTATGTTTATTCTGGTTCAGAGCATAAGCATCAAGGGCAGCAACCTGAAAAGATAGATTTTGCCTCTTTGAATCGTAAAAATAAAAAGTAATGGAGTAAAAATGAAGAGTTCTACAATAAATAATAATGATTGGTCAGAAAAGACAATTAAATCAGCAGTTGATTCGCTTGGTCGTTTATATGCTACAGGCCGAAGAAAAGAATCTGCAGCAAGAGTATGGATAAAGCCGGGAAGTGGAAAATTTAGTGTTAACAAAAAAGGCGATCTAATTTCTTATTTTAAAAGAGAGTCAGTGTGCCAAATAGTGAAAATGCCATTTGTAGCAACTTCTACGTTAGACAAATATGATGTATTCGCAACTGTAAAAGGTGGAGGGCTATCTGGTCAAGCAGGTGCTCTAGCTCATGGAATAAGCAGAGCTTTAAGTAGTGTAAGCCAAGATTTGCATTCTATATTACGTAATGGTGAGTTCTTAACTAGAGATTCGCGTGTTGTTGAACGTAAGAAATATGGTCAACATAAAGCTCGGAAAAAGTGTCAATTTTCTAAGAGATAGTTATTTCATAGTGGTGTTTTTTTGTAAGTATTATACAAATATTTGCAAAAGTGTATAATATCCTCTATTTTTGTGATGAATTTAGTTGACTATCGGTGTCAACATAATATGCTATTTGTGTGATTTTTCAATATTAAGGTAATTTATGAGTAAAGAAGATATAATAAAACAATTAAAGGAAGATTGTTCTGGTCAGAATATAGATATAACAAAATCTGATTTGAGCAAGATTCATGATGCGTTTATTAAAATAATAAAGGATGAGCTGCATGGGAAAGGTGAAATACGTTTGCATGGAATAGGAACATTTTCTACTGCTATAAGTCAGGAGAAACAATGTCGTAACCCCCAAAATGGTGAGATCATGACTGTTCCTGAAAAGACAAGGGTAAAATTTAAAGCAAGCCAAACTCTTTTAAGTATTTTAAATGAGAAGGAAAAAGCAGCAGTTAGTTAGACATTATCATTTTCATTGTTTTTACTACGCTGTGTAAGCCATAAAATACAGCTTCGCTAATTAAATAGTGGCCTATGTTAAGAGCTGAGATGTGAGGTATTCTTGTCATCTTCTTAGCGTGTTTATAAGTTATGCCATGTCCTGCGTGGCATTCTATTCCTAATTTATTGACGTACTCTGCAGCATTAGTAATTAACTGTAACTTTTTTTCTGATGGATTATCACAGTAATCCCCTGTGTGAATTTCTATTATGTCAGGTTTTATCTCTAGCTTCTCAAGATATTTTAGTTGATTAATATTTGGATCGATAAACAGTGAGACTTTTATGCTAGAGCTATGCATTTCCTCTATTATACTAGAAAGTTTGCTGTGCATATTAATGATATCCAGGCCACCTTCGGTTGTTAATTCTTCTCTTTTTTCTGGTACTATACTAATCGAATAGGGTTTTACCTTTTTTGCTATTTTAAGTATTTCTTCCGTGGCTGCAATTTCAAGATTTAGCTCAGTGCTAATGCTTTTTTTTAGGTTAAATACGTCTTCATCTCTAATATGCCTTCTATCTTCTCGTAAGTGTACAGTAATAAAGTCTGCTCCAGCGTCAATGGCTATTTCTGCTGCTTTCAATAGATCTGGGTAGGAAGTTCCGCGTGCGTTGCGGAGGGTTGCAACGTGATCAATATTAACACCTAGTTTCACAATCTACCTCAAAAATTATTTATGGATTATACATGTTATTAGGTCTTTTGCATAGTCATTGTTTGATTAGCAATACCATAGCCGAGAGACGGGGTTGGCGAAATGTGTCAAGGTGGCCTAGCATCACGCGCTGGAATGACATTTGGGAGTATGTTATCCGTTTGTCACTTCTAAATGATAAAAGCCTCAATGAATTTATTAGTTTATTACATGTCTCTTTTCATGTATAAATCTATAGAAAGTTTTATACGGAAGTTGTTTTATGAGCAAAATTATAGAAATCAGAGCGCCAAAAACTCTTGGTGGTGAGTCAGTTACGGAAGGTATAGTAAAAATAAAGAAAAATATTGGAGAAGCAGTAAAAGTAGATGACTTGATCTTTGAAATTGAGACTGACAAAACAGCACTCGAATTAACTGCAGAAGCTTCAGGGCAAATAACTGAATTTCTCGTAAAGGAAGATGATGTAATAAGTCCTGATCAATTGTTAGCGAAGTTTTCCGTGGGGGAAGTAAAAGAGGAAGCGAGAAAAGAAGATAAAAGCGAAAGTTCTGCTAAAAAAGATGCTCCATCAGCTCGCAAAATTATGGAAGAAAATGCAATTAATGCAGAAAGTGTCAAAGGAACTGGCATGGGAGGCAGAGTAACAAAGGCAGATGTGATAGGCCACATGAACAAAGCAGAACAGCCTGCAATAAAACAATACGAATTGCCAAAAAGTGTAGTGAGTGGAGAGCAAAGAGAGGAACGAGTAAAAATGAGCAAAATAAGACAAGTAATTGCTGCTCGTTTGAAGGCATCGCAAAATACTGCTGCAATACTGACCACGTTCAATGAAATTGACATGAAAAATGTCATGGATCTAAGAGCAAAATATAAGGACACTTTTGAAAAAAAATATGGAATAAAACTTGGTTTTATGTCGTTTTTTATAAAGGCAGCGGTGCAAGCACTGAAAGAGATCCCTGAAATTAACGCTGAGATCTCAGGCGATGAGATCATATATAAACATTACTATGACATAGGTGTTGCTGTTGGCACCGATAAAGGTCTTGTTGTACCAGTTATTCGAAATGCTGATCAGATGTCATTTGCAGAAATTGAGTTGACTTTAGTTGCTCTTGGCAAAAAAGCTCGCGAGGGTAAATTACAAGTATCAGAAATGGAAGGCGCAACATTCACTATCTCAAACGGCGGAGTATACGGTTCACTCCTTTCTACTCCGATAATAAACCCTCCGCAATCTGGAATACTTGGAATGCACTCAATACAAAACAGGCCAGTTGCTGTAGGCAATTCAATTGAAATCAGGCCTATGATGTACATTGCCCTCTCTTACGACCACAGAATAGTGGATGGCAAAGGAGCAGTAACTTTCCTCGTTAAAATAAAAAATTATATAGAAGACCCAAACAGATTAGTTTTAGAAGTGTAGCTCAAATGAGTTGTTGTTAGTCTAGTATTGCTAAAAGCCTAAACTTTGCCTAGTTCTGCCGATGGTTTAGCAACTTCCGGGTGATCAGGACCGTAATGTTTCTCGAAAATAGGTAAAGCCCATTCAAGTAACTCCTTTTTTTTCTCATAATTACCTAAATCTCCATGAACGATACTTAGGTTTGCCAGCAGTTTAGCAACTTCCGGGTGACCAGGCCCATAATGTTTCTCAAAAATAGGTAAAGCCCGTAAAAGCAATTCCTTTCTTTTCTCGTAATTACCTAAATCCCTATAAGCGTTGCCAAGATTTGCCAGTGTTTTAGCAACTTGAAAATGATCAGAGCCGTAATATTTCTCTTGGATTGCTAAAGCCCGTTCTAGCAACTTTTTTGCTTTCCGAAGATTACCTAAATTCCCATAAACGTTGCCTAGGTTTGCTAGTACCATGGCAACTTGAAAATGATCAAAGCCATAGTGTTTCTCAAAAATGGGTAAAGCCTGTTCAAGCAACTCCTTTTTTCTTTTATGATTACCTAAAGCACCATAAGTGATACCTAGGTTTACAAATGTTTTAGCAAATTCGAAATGATCAGGGCCGTAATGTTTTTCTTGAATTACTAAAGCCCGTTCAAACAACTCTTTTGCTTTCTTATGATCACCTAAAGCACCATAAACGATACCTAGGTTTCCTAATGTTCTAACAACTTGAAAATGATCAGGGCTGTAATATTCCTTAAAGATAGGTAAAGCCCGTTCAAGCAATTCCTTTTGTCTTCTAGGATTACCTAAATCAGAGTATCCATCATCCATCCATATTAACAAATCCACAAGATAATCCTTCTCTATTGCTTGTTTTTCTAAAGATTCTGAAGGTTTTTCTTCTAGCCAATTGTCTATATGTGATAGAAATGCTTCTAAATGTGGTAATAATTGTCGTTTCTTAGCATAATCTTCTAATTTGTCACTGCCATAAGGAAAGCTTTCTTTCAGTAATTCAAAAGTCTTTTTCACAACTTTTTCTTTGCCTTGCTTTTCTAACTCTATTCTTGTTACTTGCTGCACTAACCTGTGAACGTTGACTGAACTTTGCTCTTCTCCTGAGTTGATCATTGAATATTGCTTAAGTAGTTGGATAGCATCACCTAACTTTTCTCTATTGCGTTCTAATCCTAAAAACATTTCTACAGGAATATTGTCAGAGGCAATATAGGCGATAATATCTAAAATTTCTTTGGCTTGCTGGCCATACTCTGCGTTGTCTTTGATTTTATTAATAGTAATTCTCCAGGTTATAAAAGTTGTCTCGGTGTAACTATCATTGCTGTCTTCAGGAAACTTGAAATCAAGCAATTTTTCTGCTTCCTCTTTATACCTTTTTAAATAATCACTGATTTCAAACCTCAAGCCTACATTCTTTAATGCTATATCCCTTTCTTTTATGTATGCAACTGCCTGCTGCAGGGCTAAAGGAAAATGCTGTAATGTCTCTGCTAAATTCTTTATTTCATTTTCTTGTGATCCATCCTTTATATCCAATGCTTTTCTAATGAAGTCTATGGACTCTTTAAATATACCCAATGTTAATACTTCTATATCTCCCCACTTTTGATTACGCGAGGTAATCAAAACACTAGGTTTATTATCATCAGATGATAAAAAGTGGGACGGTAAAAATTGACTAATACCAGCATCTTGACCTTCACTTCTATATTTTTCTGCATTATCGAAAACAAAGAGACTTTTTCTCTTGGCAAAAAAAGCATATATATCTCTTACAATAGATTCAATATCCCTATCTTCTGTAGGAATGCCTAAAAGACCTTTAGCTAATCTGAAAAAAGACTGCACTATAGTTTCATAGGTTGCAGCATTTATCCATATAATATTGTTGTCATAATTTTTACTGTGCTTTTCAATATATTTTCTGGCTAGTTCAGTTTTACCTATTCCTCCCAAACCACAGATAGAAACTAGTTGTGATATTACTGTGGCTACACCTTGACTTTTTTGTATTAATTTGTGTAGTTCTCGTAATTCTTCTGTCCTTCCAGTGAACGATCCTACTGGATTTCTCACCTCAAATCGAAAGCCTCCTAAGATTTCTTCTTTCATCTTGCGAAAGAATTCTCTTCCGTCTTCATGTGTAAGAAAACGTCTCCCTTTTTCTTTCAACCAATCTAGCATTTTTTCTTGGAAGCGAGCGTAAACATTCTGTCTATCAATATCATTAAATTGCTCGCCTAGCTCACTTTTGATAATATCCGCTAGTTTTATTTCATTGGGCTGATTTACTGCAAATACTAACTTATCAAAAAATTCTTTTATATTGTCTTCCAACCTACCTTCATTCATCATTCGTCCAAATTCACGTTGCCACGTCTGATTTCTTTCCAATTTCCTTTTTGAGTTCTGATCTGGCTTGTTTTGGAGTTTTTTTATCTCCTCTTCTAATTCTTCCATCGCTTCTTCTACAGCACTTTCAAATGCTGGTTGCACTACTGAAATCATGTTATTGTGAATATAAGAGAACTTATATCTAGTGCCACCATCTTTAAAAAAGACATCACTAGTGTCGATTACTTCAACTAAAATTTCTATTTCCTCGTTTGGTCCTAAAGTTTTTACCCTCAACTTCTTCACTGTGTTTCGTGCTGTGCTTTGATCCAGATCAAAATCGATATTAGTACAGATAATAAAATCTTTCAGGTTACCATCTGCAAAATCTTGATTATTTTTGATCTTTAGGTAAGAAACAAAATACTTTGCTAATCCAAACTCACCACTTTTATCTTTTGTAAGTAAGTTCCCTACTCCAATTTTCTTGTTATCTTCATCTTGTGTGTGTTTAGCCTGCAAAAAACGGTATACTTTCTTACTACCTTGGGTACATTCAAATACTAAATCATCGAACTTTCTGGCCTCTTCTATTTCTGTACCTAAGCGAAAAGAGTGCTGATAGAGCACTCCTCGATGCAAAAATAGCATCAATACCTTTAGCTGGTAGATATTACCGTGCATAACTAGTTACCTCATACAGGCTGCTATAAATTTGTTTGATCTAGAATTAAAGATTACCAAACACCTAAAATAATGCAATAGAGTCTTTATGTGTTGATAGAAAGGCCTTCGAGGGTAGGAATTGCCTGGCAAACTCTTAATTCTTGATTTAAAAAAGACTTTCCAAAGACTCCCCGAATCTAATATGTAATTGCTGTAGGCTGCATTTAGTAATATAATCTCATATTAAATAAGACTTTACTTAAGTTTATGCTAGATTCTCCGCTAATTTTGACAGCCATTCTTATATTTTTCATTTTTACGTTGTCATTCTTTTTTATAAGAAAGATATTTGGGTCAACAAACAAGAAGATAATAAAATCCTTTAGGAAAATTGTTCAGCAAATAAATGCATTAGAAACAGAAATGCAGAGCTTATCTGATGAGGAGCTTGCTGGTAAAACTGAAGAATTCAAACGAGAATTGAAAAATGGAAAAACGTTAAATGATCTTCTCGTACCTGCATTTGCAGTTGTGCGTGAAGCCTCTCGCAGGTTTCTTAACATGAGGCACTTTGATGTTCAGCTGATCGGTGGAATGGTGCTCCACAATGGTATGATATCAGAAATGAAAACAGGAGAGGGAAAGACACTCGTTGCAACTTTAGCTGCATACCTTAATTCTTTAGAAGGGAAAGGCGTGCACGTCGTAACTGTTAACGATTATCTTGCAAAACGAGACACAGAGTGGATGAGCAAATTATATAATTCTCTTGGGGTTTCTGTTGCGTTTATCACGAATAACTTGACAGACGAAGAGAGAAAAGAGGCTTACAGTGCAGATATCGTGTATTCCACAAATAACGAGCTTGCCTTTGATTACCTGCGAGACAATATGAAATTTTCTCAAGAAGACATGGTTCAGAGAGGCTTTCACTACGGAATAGTTGATGAAGTAGACTCAATACTCATTGATGAAGCTCGCACTCCGCTTATTATTTCTGGCCAGATTGAGGAAAACAATCAGATATATAAGCATATCAATAAAATAGTAACCAAATTAGTTGACTCTGATTATGAGGTGGATGAAAAGGGTAGGGCAGTGTTCCTTACTGAAGATGGTATTTCACGAGTGGAAGAACTACTCAGGTCATACAATCTCATTCCTGAAAATTCCTCGCTCTATGATACTGACAGCATGATAATGACTCATTATATAGACCAAGCATTACGTGCACATAAGCTGTTTACTGCTGATAAAGATTATATAGTAAAGGATGGCAAGGTAGTGATTATTGATGAATTTACTGGGCGTATGATGGAGGGCAGGAGATATTCCGATGGTCTTCATCAGGCACTTGAAGCGAAGGAGAATCTTGAAATTCAGCATGAAAACCAAACTTTAGCATCGGTCACATTTCAGAATTACTTTCGTATGTACAATAAACTTTCCGGAATGACTGGAACAGCAGCAACAGAGGCAGAAGAGTTTCGTGATATATACAGACTAAATGTAGTAAAAATTCCAACCAATGTACCTGTAAAAAGAGTTGATATTGATGATGAAATTTATGGCACAGGAAAAGAAAAATTTAATGCTGTGTTGAAGTTTATAGAAGAATGCCACAAACGCCTTCAACCGGTCCTTGTTGGCACGGTAAGCATCGAAAACTCTGAGAAGCTTTCTGCGCTTTTGCAAAGCCATTCTCTTAAGCATTCAGTACTAAATGCTCGTTATCATGAACAAGAGGCGTACATAATAGCACAAGCTGGAGTGCCAGGTAGTATCACTATAGCAACTAACATGGCAGGACGTGGAACTGATATTCAACTCGGTGGAAACGCTGAAATGATTGCAAAGGTAGAGCTAAAGAAGATAAAAAATGCTGATGAAAGAGAAAAAAAATACCAAGAAATAGTCGAAAGAGTAAAAAAAGATAAGGAAATTGCTATAAAAGCTGGTGGTTTATGCGTGGTTGGAACCGAAAGACATGAAAGCAGGAGAATAGATGATCAATTACGCGGCCGTTCTGGTCGTCAGGGGGATCCTGGACTTTCTAAGTTCTTTTTATCACTTGAAGATGATCTAATGAGAATATTTGGTTCTGATAGAATGAGAAGCTTTTTACAAAAAGTAGGGTTAAAGAATAACGAAGCTATTCATCATCCATGGATCAATAAGGCACTTGAGAAGGCGCAGAAGAAAGTTGAAGCTAGAAACTATGATGTGCGGAAGTCTTTGCTTAAGTTTGATGACGTAATCAACAACCAACGTAAAGTTATTTTTAAGCAGAGAAACAATATCTTAGGCAACGAAATTAATGATTTACTTGAAGTATATAGCGAAGTAAATGAGAGCATAGTAGAAGGTATAATCCAAAGTGGCTATTATGAGGATTATATTGAAGATATAGTCAAAGAATTCCATACAAGGTATGGAATAACGCTTGATAAAGAAGATTTAGCAAAGTTTTTAAACAAACAAGAAGCTTTGAATTATATAAATGATAAGATACAAGAATTTTTTACTGAGAAAGAAAAATATTTCAACAGTCAGCACACTACAGATTTGTGGAATACGATCGTGAAGCAAGTAATGATCATGACACTCGATCATTTATGGAGGGAGCACCTTTCAACTTTAGAAAGCTTAAGACAAAGCATAAGCTTACGTGCCATGGGGCAGAAAGATCCACTGAATGAATTTAAACGCGAAGCTTTCTTGATGTTTGAGTCAATGCTTGAAAAATGGAAGGAACTCACCATTCATCGCTTAGCACACTTTAAGTTGGCAGACAACCAAGAGATAGGCAATAGGTTACATTCTGCTAGAAATAGCAGACTTTCCAAAGTCTCAAGAAACGACAAGTGCCCTTGTAATTCTGGGAAGAAGTACAAACACTGCCACGGCGCAGTTACTGTGGTAAATTAGTAACTATGGTTGTACAGTTTGTTTATTTCCATCAACATTACTGCAGCTAACCTCACTTAGCTTACTGTTTAATGAATGCTCTGATGACTTATACGCAACCCCATAGGAAATTCCACCAACGATCAGTGCAGATGCTACAGTAATTCCAATTATTGCTAGTGCAGGTAATGCAGTAGCATAAATGAGTGCTAATGGAGCAACAATGGCAGTTAATGTACCCACAACAGTTCCTATTATGATAGCTCGAGGTTTGTGAATGCGTGATGGGTCTGCACCATGGTCCAGTAGAAGTTTTGTTATTTTTGAATTAAAACCACCCTCATAGGACAAAGGAGTTTGTCCACCTTTATCCTGTGCGTCAACACTTGCCCCTCCTTTTAATAGAGCCTCTGCTATTTGTGTGCGTCCACGCTCAGCAGCATAATGCAAAGGAGTTCTTCCTTCTTTATCTCGCACATCAACACCTGCCCCTCCTTTTAATAGAGCCTCTGCTATTTGTGTATACCCGTTATCAGCAGCATAATGCAAAGGAGTTCTTCCTTCTTTATCTCGTACATCAACACCTGCCCCTCCTTTTAATAGAGCCTCTGCTACTTGTATGTATCCATACTTAGCAGCATAATGCAAAGGAGTTTTTCCCTCTTTATTTTGTAGATCAACCTTTGCTCCTTTTTTTAATAGGATTGCTACTACTTGTACCTGTTCATTCTCAGTAGCATAATGCAGAGGGGTTTCTCCATTTTTCTCTTGCACGTCAACATCTGCCCCTCCTTTTAATAGAGCCTCTGCTACTTGTATGTATCCATACTTAGCAGCATAATGCAAAGGAGTTTCCCCATATTCATTTTGTACATCAGTAATTGCTTGCCCCTCTAACAGAGATTTTACTATTTCTACAGCTCCGTAGTAAGCAGCACAATGTAAAGGAGTAAATCCTTTTCGGTCTTCCACATTAACATTTGCTCCTTTTTGTATCAGAAATTTTACTTTCTCTTCATTTTTTGACCCATATCTAATAGCCCAATGCAAAGGTGTTTCTCCTGAGCTATTCTGTATGTTAACATTTATTCCTTTTTCTAGTAAAAGCTCTGCTACTCTTAAACTTCCACATCTAGCAGCCCAATGCAAAGGTAAGTTCTTTTCATCACTGATATCAAAACCACTTTCTATCAGAACAGCTGTTAATTTTTCACAATCATATTCAACTGCAAAATGTAGCAAATTATAATATGGAAATTTCTTTAAATCAAAATTATTTTCTTCCCATCGCTTACGATACCATTCTAAACCTTCCTTAACTTGCTCATCTAAATTTTCTTCTTTGAGCTTAGTATCTATTTCAGTTCTTATTTTATTAGCTACATTTTCCTTATTTAGATCTGAGCTATAACTGACTGCTAATAGTATTCTATCTAATTCCTGCATTTTTTCCTCCAAGCTATAAAACTTTATTATGGCATATGAAGTGGATTATGTCAATGAAGAACTAAGAAACTGGTTCTTCTTTTTTTCTATAGCTTTAGGTTTACCTACAATTTGAAAAACAACAAATTCGTCATTCCGCCGCAGTATCTCTAGATCCCGCTAACACGTAGCGGGATGACGAGTTACTTAACGTCATACCGTGATTTATTCACGGTATCTCAACCGCTAACAAAGTGGGATGACAGCAATCCTACGTCATACCGCAGCGGGATCTAGAGATACCGCGGCGGTATGACTAGACTTTTTGATTTACTCCCACTCAATGGTTGCTGGTGGTTTAGAAGTTAAGTCATAGACAACTCTATTTACTCCGGAAACGTTATTAACAATTATACTGCCAACATTCTGTAAAAAGTCCCAAAACACTAGCGAATGCTGATCCTTATCTTCAAATGGAAATGCATCAGCCGTCATACCATCGGACGATGTTACAGCCCTTAAAGCACAAACATATCCGTATGTACGACCATCTCCCATGACGCCTACAGTTTTTATTGGTAATAATACAGCAAAAGCTTGCCATATCTTATCGTATAGATCGTAATTTTTCATCGTATTAATATATATTTCATCTACTTCTTGCAATATTCGCACCTTTTCTTCATCGACTTCACTTATAATCCTCACTGCAAGTCCGGGTCCAGGAAATGGATGTTGAAATATTATCTCGTCTGAAAGCCCAATTTCTTTTCCAAGTAGCCTTACCTCATCTTTAAAGAGGTAGCGTAAAGGCTCTACTAGCTTCAGGTTCATCTTTTCTGGCAACCCACCAACATTATGGTGAGACTTAATTGTACTAGTGTTGTCTGAGGCATGCCCTGACTCAACTACATCAGAGTAGATGGTACCTTGCATCAAAAAATCCACATCACCTATTTTTTTTGCTTCTTCTTCAAACACTTCAATGAAAGCGTTACCGATAATTTTTCGCTTTTTTTCTGGATCAGTTATTCCCTTTAACCTACTCAAAAATAAATTTGATTTATCAACGTAGTTTATCGGAATTTCTTTCAACATAGCAATGGTCTGGTTCTTGCGTAACAACCCAGTATCGATAAAAATACAGTTCAATTGTTTTCCTATAGCTTTATGTGTGAGAGCCGCTGCAACACTTGAATCAACCCCACCACTTACTGCAGCGATTACTTTTTTCTCTCCTACTACATTTTTGATTTTTTCCTTCTGCTTTTCAATAAACGATTTCATTGTCCAGTCTCTCTCGCAATTTGCAATATCCAAGAAGTTAGAGAGCAATTTACTGCCATTTGTTGTGGGCCTCACTTCAGGATGGAACTGAGTACAGTAAATCTTCCGCTGTTCGTTGACAATTATTGCAATTGTTTGATTTATCACACCTGATGCGATAACAGTAAATCCCTGTGGTATAGTATCAACACTGTCCGCATGGTTCATTAATACATCCACTTCAGAATTAACATCCCAGGTATCCTTTATAATGGGGGATTCTTTTAGTATCTTGATTTTAGTTCTGCCAAACTCCTGTTTGAAACTCTCTTTTACTTTTGCTCCAAAATAATGACAAATGAGTTGCTGTCCATAGCATATTCCAAGTATAGGAACGTTTGTTGCCTTATTAAGTTTTATAATTTCATGTACTACTCTACTTGTTTCAGAACAATCATCATTTACAGATTGTGGTCCTCCAGAGAGAATAAACCCATTGAATTTTGATATTGTTTCAAAACTGATGTTGCTTGGAAATATTTCGTAATACACACCCATTTCCCTGACTTGTCTTGCGATAAGCTGTGTAAATTGTGAACCAAAATCAATAATGGCAATTGCTGACAATTTGCTCCTCCATATTATTTAAAAGTGATATCTGATAATAAAGGAAATAATGGAGTAAGTAAACTAAGACCTCTTAAAAGCTTTAATGTGCGTTTGCTATGATTTATTTTTATCTAAGAAGAACTTTTTACGGTGGTACTTCAGAGGTTGCAGCCCCTCTTTAGGGTTAAGACATACTTCCAATTCTTCCCAACCACTATAACTTCCACCACCAACCAATTTTATACACACTCTGGATAGAGACTTAGCCTCAATCACTTTTCCAGTTTTGTTATCTACAAACTCTTCCACTCCCTTAACTTTAATTTCGTATTTTTGGCCACTATTTGAACGATTCCATACAAGTATTTCCCCTATAAAAAGAGCTTTAATAACTTTTTGATTTTGCGTTAAGCCATCATCATCAACTTGCACAATTTCTTTAGGTTTATCTATTTTGAGCTCATTTAGTGGCTCATTACCCACCATATTGTTTAATACTTTATTTATTATATATGTTACTGCCTCATCTTTGACTTCTTCTACCCTTTTATCTACATATTTTTCTACTTCACTACGCACATGCCTTTTCAAACTTTCAAGCAAATCCTGTAAGTCGAGTAAAGTTAATTCAGATGTTTCCATAAAACCCTCCAGTTTTATTATCACGTATCAATAATACATCTAGTATACTTAAAATATCTTTAAGAAAGGCGACTCTGACCCTCAGGTAGCTAATGTTAACTACCGATATCGTACGTGAACCAAAATCAATGATGGCAATTGCTGACAACTTACCCCTCCATATTATTTAAAGCAATATCTGATAATAAAGAAAATCATGGGGCAAGTAAACTATAGCTAAAGTGGCTTAGGTTTACCTACAATTTGAAAAACAACAAATTCGTTATTCCGCTACTTGTTAGCGCCGCGGCGGTATGACGTAGGGAAACCTTCTTGGGTTAGCTATACCTGTTTTGCCACTCTGCTGAACGGATACTTTGAAAGTAGATCTATTATAGAATTGATATGAGCCTTATTTTACCCTAATCGTTTATAACCTTTGGCACTACGAAATACCCATGCTCAGGTTTTGTATTGGACAATATCTCTTCTTTAATGTTTTGAGAATTTATAACATCATCGCGTACATGAATGTCCTTGTCTATACTGCCATAACGCATAGGAGAAACACCTTCAGTATTAACTTGTAATAAAGTATCATGTATCCAATCCAGCATTGTCAGTTCTTTGGAGTAGTGATCAATCTCGTCATTTGATAACTTAATCCTTACAAGCTGTGCAATTTTAAGCATTTCTTCCTTGGTAATTGTTATTTTTCTCTTATTTGCAAATTCTATTAGTGAAGTAATAACGTCTTCTGTTGACTTAGCTGGCATCTTTACCTCCTTGGATGAAGTGAGTTAAAATATCTACGACCGAAACAACTTCTATTTTACCAGTTTTTTCAAGTTTGTGAAGTATAGTATCCGTAATCACTAATTTATCTAAAGAAGAGGAAGAAATTTTTTCAACTGCACTTCCTGAAAGCACGCCATGTGTGATGCATGAAATTACGGACTTTGCTCCGCAATTTTTTAAAGCAAGGGCTGCATTACACAATGTTCCACCAGAGTCAACTATATCATCAACAATGACACAATTTTTATTCGCAACTTCTCCTATTATGTTCATTACTTGAGATGTGCCTGCTTTCTCCCTATATTTATCTACTACAATAATCTTATCACTTAACCCTATCTTGTACTTTTCCTCTAAAGTCTTTGCAAAAGCACGTGCTCTGCCAATTGCTCCAACATCAGGTGCAACAATTGCCAAATTTTCTGTGTGTATACAGTCAACAAATGCTTCAAAGCAGTTCAAATTAGTTATCGGTACATCAAAGAATCCTTCAATTTGACTTGAGTGCAAATCAATCACTGCAACACTACTTGCACCTGCAGTTTGAATAAGATTTGCAACTAATTTGGCATTTAAAGCAGATTGCATATTATTGTTCTTGATAATTCTATCTTGTCTGCTATATCCATAATAAGGAATAATTACTACTATCCTTTTGGCTCCTAATCTATTTACTGCATCAATTATAAGCAGAAGCTCCATAAGGTTATCATTCACAGGGGGAGAAAGAGATTGTACTATGTATACTTCTTGATTATATAGATCATTTGCTACTTCTACATTTACCTCGCCATCGGTAAACTTTGATATCCAAGCAGAGGATGGTTGAACATCTAGCCGGTTAACTACTGATTCCCCTAATTCTTTACTAGCATTACCTATTATTATCTTCATAATGTACCAATTGAGCTTGTAAGATTATACAGAAATTATGAAATAATTGAAATGTAAGTTTCTTTATCTAGCATTCTTGTCGGCAAATTAGGTACCTCTTGTACAATGACCTGTCATTTTCACGCATTGTTTCAATATACAGACCCAAATTGAAACAACTATACAAAATCCTGCTTATGTTTCAAGATAAATGACTTTAATGAAATATAATTTACCTTACCACTTCGTTTTGATTCTCCAGTTCAACATAGGATAAATTACTCATACATTCTCCTAGTATTTCCTCCTTTTTATCATTATCTAGTCCACTGCTAAACCCCTGACACTTTTTCTCAAGAGCTAAGCGTGTAGCTATCTTACTGTTTCAGACGATAATTCCGGCAACTCATTACGAATCTTTTCCTGCTCTTCCTCAGAGAAATTGCCAAGGTTTTCCCTGGCCATTTCAGAAAATTTTTGAGTAATCGTTTCTTTTATCATTCCACCAACTTCCTGTTTATTTAGTGTAATAACTACCGATGGATGCAAGCCAGATAAAGACTCAACCATTTTATTGTATGTTCCACCTGAAGTAAGTAAAATAGCGAGGTTTAAATGGCATTAAGATCAAAATTATTGGATGAAAAAGTGGTTCACTAATAATGAGAATTGGTATTAGCTATAGAAAACTTGTATAGATTTTTTCTACTTCTGTGATATCATAAGCCTGTAATGATAAAATAAGCAAATATGGATAAGTCAGCGTATAAGATCATAGAACATGAGTATGATGTGGTAGTAGTGGGTGCAGGTGGAGCAGGGCTCAGAGCAACGCTTGGGATGGCTGCAACTAATTTTTCAGTTGCCTGCATTTCTAAAATTTTCCCTACACGAAGTCATACAGTTGCAGCACAAGGCGGAATTAGTGCAGCTTTAGGTAATATTGGTGAAGACGATTGGCGCTGGCATGCATATGACACAATAAAAGGTTCAGACTGGCTTGGTGATCAAGATGCAATAGAATATATGTGTAAAAACGCTGCTAAAGCTGTTATTGAACTTGAAAATTTTGGCGTACCTTTTTCTCGTACAGAAGATGGCAAAATATACCAGCGCTCTTTTGGTGGAATGACAACTCACTTTGGTAAAGGAAAATCAGCTCAACGCACTTGTGCAGCGGCAGATAAAACTGGGCACGCAATCCTTCACACTCTATATCAGCAGTGTCTTAAATTCAACGCTGAATTTTTTGTTGAATACTTTGTGATTGATTTAATTATGGATAGCGAAACCGGAGCATGCTGTGGAGTTCTTGCTTGGTCGCTATGCGACGGTACATTACATAGATTTCGCGCACATTCGGTGGTGCTAGCAACAGGTGGATATGGACGTGTTTATTTCTCTGCAACAAGTGCGCATACCTGCACAGGTGATGGTAATGGCATGGTGGTGAGAGCTGGGTTACCACTTGAAGATATGGAATTTGTACAATTTCATCCAACAGGAATATATGGCTCAGGGTGCTTGATGACAGAAGGGTGCCGTGGAGAAGGGGGGTACTTCGTTAATTCTCAGGGCGAAAAGTTTATGGAACGTTACGCACCAAAAGCAAAAGATTTAGCTTCCCGTGATGTGGTATGTCGTGCAATAACAATTGAAATTAGAGAGGGAAGGGGAGTTGGACCGAAAAAAGATCACATGTATTTAACTATAGCACATCTTGATCCGGAAGTAATAAAACTCAGATTGCCGGGCATCAGCGAAACCGCAAGAATTTTTGCTGGAGTTGATGTCACTAAAGATCCAATACCGGTCATTCCGACTGTTCACTATAACATGGGTGGCATTCCAACCAATTATCATGGAGAAGTGATCACGCTGAAGCAAGGTAAGGAAGAAGTGGTAGATGGACTATTTGCAATTGGAGAAGCTGCGTGTGTCTCTGTGCACGGTGCAAATCGACTTGGTTCTAACTCACTTCTTGATCTTGTGGTTTTTGGTAGAGCTGCAGCGCTCAGAGCAAAAGAGAAACTAAAATCCGGTACACCACATAAAAAATTGAGCTCAGATTGTACAGATTGGATAATAGATAGGTTTAATAAAATGCGATTTGCTTCTGGAAAGTTTAGGGTGGCAAAAATACGCAGCGAAATGCAGAACACTATGCAAAAGTACGCATCAGTGTTCCATGTTGCTGAAGTTTTAGAAGAAGGTAAAAAAGCTATAAAAAAGGTAGCAAAAATGATGCCTGATATTTCACTTGAGGATCGCAGTATGATATGGAACAGTGATTTAGTTGAAGCACTGGAGCTTGCTAACATGATCCCACAAGCGGTTATTACCATGGAATGCGCAGCCAATCGAGAGGAGAGTAGAGGTGCCCATGCTCGTGAAGATTTTCCTGAGCGTGATGATAAAAACTGGATGAAACACACCATAGCGTGGCTTGAAGAAAAGAAAGGTCAAATTAACGTAAAAATTGATTATAAAAAAGTGGCTGAAAAAACTCTGAGCGATGAAATTGACTTCATCGCTCCGGAAAAGAGGGTATACTAGTTATATTGTTAACCCATCTGCGGGAGATTTTGTTGATGTATCTTTCATTTCACTTTTTGGATTTCTTGCACGCTTTGTCTGTCGGTCATTGTCAGTAGAGCTCTTTGTTTTATTAGTTAGTTTTTCAAAACATTTCTTAACACCACTAAACCCTAAAGTGAGAGCAAGACATGTAGCTATAGCAATAGCTGCGAGGAATAAAGCGGCAAGGGCCCCAATGTAACCCTGAGAGACACCATATGCTACAGCTGAAATGAAAATAACCGTTGTTATGGATATTAATGTTTGACGGGTTCTCTTTGCTGGATCTATGTACTTTCCAGCAGCAGATACTGCTTTTCCTGTAGTAGATGCTGTTTTTTCTATAAAAGAACCTGCTTTTTCAATGCCAGACTGACATTTTTTTGAAGCAGTTTTACAGTGGTATTTTTCCTCGAGTTTCTCCTTTAGCTCTCTAACCTTTTTTTGTGCTTCTTGTGTAATTCTTGGATATTCTTTTAAATTAAGTAAAGTTAGATAATACTTTTTAGTATCAAATGTTTGACCTTCCAACTCTAGAGAACAGGGATCAGCGCCCATTTCTAGCAGCATTGCACAAAACTTTGTTGTATTGCTACAACTAACTGTTGAATCAAAAATTGTTCCTTGCTTTAGATATTCAATTTTTTCTTTCCTTGCTTTTGTTTTTAGCACCGCTTGTAGAGGCGTGTCTTCTTTCTGGTTGGTAGCATCTACAGCTTCTCTCAATTTATCTTGAGATATCACTTCTTTTTCTACTAAATTCAAAATCAACTCCAAATATGCAACTTTTTGCTCTCCTTTAAGTAAAGCAATATGATGTAAAGCATTGTTGCCATTTGTGTCTTTCAGGCTAATATCCGCCCCTTTCTGTAGTAACTCCTCAAAAAGTTTTTTATCATTATTTTCAATTGCTGAATGTAATGGATTACTATCTGGAGTATTTATGGTATACCCTATAATTTCTTTAATTTTTGTTTCTGTATTGGTTTTTATTTCTGGTTCTAATTCAGACTTCTTTACTGACTCTGCCAATTTTTCTAAGAAGTTAAGATAATATATTTTTTGTTTTTCGCTTAACTCCTGTAATTCTTCTTTAGACAACTGCAAATCATCAATATTTGCTCCTAATTTGAGCAATTGTATAGCAGATACTATTGTATTGTCGTAGTGTGGTATAAGTTTTTTTAAAGGTGTTAAAGTTTTTCTAGGTGTAGTCTCAAAACTATGTTTTTCTTTTGTTACTTTACTAAGTAACAATGCTTGCAGTGGTGTTTGACCGTTGCCATTTTTATCGTTTACAGCTTTTTCAAGTTGTGCTTTAAGTTGCTCTTTTCCTTCCTTCTTACTCACATCTAGTACTGTATTTAAAAAATCAAACTTTTGTTTTTTCTCTAATTGTGTAACTATTAGGTGTAAAATATTATTTTCCTTTTTATCTTTTACACTGCTAATATCCGTGCAACCTTTCAGATATTCTCTAAATTTCCCTTGATCTCCATTTTTGATTACTTTGAATATTGGCTGCTCCTTATCAGTATATTGAACACTGCTGTTCATTATTCCGTTCTCTACTTCTTGGTCTTCATTTGCTGTGTGGAAAATTGGTATACCCGAAATGTGGTCTTTCTCGTCAGCATGATCATCTTCAGCTTCGCTACTGTTGCCGCTTTCAATTCCACTGTCTTCACTTTTACCCGTTATCCCGTTCTCTACTTCTTGATCTTCACTTATTGTGTTAGCACTACTGATTGAATGCTTCTTACTAGCGTCATGATTATCTTCAGCTTCGCCACTGTTGCCGCTTTCGGTTTCACTCTCCATACTCCCTCTACGACCAGTTTCATTTTGATCAACGTTATCAGGATGATCTTTTTTGCTGCTCTTGTTAATAGCTTCTGAAATTACTTGTTCTATTTCCTCTTTTTTTGTTGGGTCTAGTTTTTTTGACTGTTTGATTTCTTTTTTCAATGCTGGAAGGAAGTGTTGAGTATAATACTTATAATATTTTTCTTGTTCTTCAGGTGATTCTCCTAATTTGGTTAATACTTTGGTTAATATCTTAGGACTAGCCCCTTCCTTGAACAATCCCTTGCATTTGTTGAGAGTCTTGTCTTTCCCAACTTCTGGGTGTAGGTGTTTGTGCTTTCCTTTTGTTACTTTTTTCGTTATAATGCTCAATAATTCATTGTTGTGTACTAACTCACTAGATGTAGAATTTTCTTTTGTCATACCAAAGCCTCACTAAAAACTAACTATTTGTGTATCTTTGTAGTTGTAAGTGTCAACAATTTGAGATTGAGAACTAACAACTAAAAAGCTAGATTTAAATTTTAAAATGTTGTATATGTAATTGAAATACAGGCAGAAGAGCGTTTCTGCTAGTATCATAGTTAAACCTCACTTCAACGATTATCTACTATTTTAAATGTTTAGTTTTAAGAAAGGATAAATATTGGTATATAGCTAAAGTGAACAGGTGCAAAATGTGCTATACCGCGGCGCTAACGAGTAGCGGAATGACGGCATATCAAATTGTAGCTAGCTATAGAACGTTCCCTACTAGCTTATTCATGAATTGACGTAGTATTGATACATCGCTCATTTTAGTAGCTGGATTTTCTGTATATTCTGATTGACTTGATGATTTTTGTACCTCTTGCTCTTCTAAATCGTTGGACTTATTTTCTATATCCTTAACAGAGTTATTGCATTGTGTATCATTTTTTGGTGCGTTATCTTGAAGTGTAAGTTGCTTTTCTTCAGTAAACTTTCCTTTAATTTTTCCAAATCCTTCATAAATATTTTCTAAATTCAAGTAAATAAGATAACAAACTCCAATAACTGCTATAATAGATGAGGCAGTTGCAATTGTAATACTTCCTTGAGAAGCGCTGAATATTACCGCACAGGCTAAAGCAGTAAATACAAGCGTTGTCACTACTTTACAAACAACATTATTGACATACTTCACAATATCGCGTGCTTTTAACTTCTTGCCAAAATTGCACTTCAGTTCAGTTCTCATATCATCTGGAATAAGCGCTCTACCCATTGATTTCTCTATTCCTTTTATAATTTTATAATACTCTTTGCTCCATAATCTTTCGGGTAGTATTAACTGCTTTGGGTCAACACCATTTTGCACTAATTTTACACAGAACTTGATCGTGTTATCACGGCTCTTAGGATTGACCAAATTATGTTTATCTTTTGTCGTCTTAGTAATTAGCGCTACTTGTAGTGGTGTGCGTTCTTTTTCGTTAGTGGCGTTTGCAGCTTTACTAAATTTCTCTTTTTCCACCGAATTTAAAATCAACTCTAAACATGTAACTTTTTGTTCTCCTTTGAATGAAGCAATATAGTGCAGAGCATTTTTTTCATCTTTATCTTGCACGGTAATATCTGCACCATTTTGTAAAAATAACTCTAAGGCTTTATATCTATTTGTTTTTTCAAATTTTCTATCTGTACATGATCGATCCTCATTCTTTTCTTTTATATGCTGAAGCAACTGATGAAGAGGTGTTTGCCCTTCCTTGTTAGTAGTATTTACAGCATTACTAAATCTATCTTTATCTGAAATCAACTTCAAACATGCAACTTTTTGTTCTCCTTTGAATGAAGCAATATAATGCAGAGCATTTTTTCCATCTTTATCTTGCACAGTAATATCTGCACCGTTTTGTAGTAATAGCTCTAGGGTTTTATATCTCTTAGTTTTCTCAAATTTCTTAAGTGATCGGTTCTCACTCTTCTCTTGTATGCGCTGGAGTACCTGGTGGAGCGGTGTTTGCCCTTCTTTTTTATCATTTACAGCTTTTATAAATTGTTCTTTTTGGCTTGCTTCTAGCAATATATGGAGAAGTTCAAGTTTTTGTTTTGTTTCAGGTTTAACAATCAAGTGTAAAGCATTATTATCATCTGTGTCTTTAAGGCTAATATCTGCCCCTTTTTGCAATAGTTCTTTAAAAAGTTCTTTATCATTATTTTTAATTGCTAAATGTAATTGATAATTATCATTACTATCTGGAGTATTTATGGTATGTGGTATAATTTCTTTAATTTTTGCTTCTGTATTGATTTTTATTTCTGGCTTTAATTTAGATTTCTTTCCTTGCTCTGCTAATTTTTCTAAGAAATTACGATAGTATGTCTTTTGCTCTTCTTTTAAGCCTTGTAATTCTTTTGTAGATAATCCTAAATTATCAGAGCTGGCTCCATGCTCTAACAATTTTGTAAGAAACTTAAGTGTGTTATCATTATTTTGGATCGTATGAGACTCATGTTTTTCTTTTGTTATCTTGTTAATTAGTGCCACCTGAAGGGCGTCCTGATTTTCACTATTAATGAGTTGTGCTAAATCTTCCTTGGTGACCGTTTTTATTAGGATACCCAGAAACTTGCATTTCTGTTTCTTTTCGAGCGATGCAATAAGGTGTAAAATATTATTTCCTTTTTCATCTTTTATGCTGCTAATCTCCGTACAATCTTTTAGATATTTTCTAAATTTCCTGTTATTTCCATTTTTGATCGCTTTTAGTAATTGAACATTATTATTCGTTATTCCGTTGCTTATTTCTACTTCATGATCATCTTCAACATCGCTACCGTAGCCACTCTCTGTTTCACTGTCCCTACGATCATTTTGGTTGTGGGTAAAACAATATTTGCTATTATAAGTAATTTCTGAAATTGCTTGCTTTACTCGCTCTTTTGTTTCATTTGGTGTTTTTTTCGATCGTTCTATTACTTCATCTAGCACTGGAAGGAAGCATTGGACATAATACCTATAATATTTTTCTTGTTCTCTAAGTGATTCTTCTAATTTAGTTAATACTTCAGAGCTAGCACCTTCCTCAAATAACCTTTTGCACTTCTTGAGGGTTCCATCTTGACCTCTTGGTTTTTCACGCTTGTGTTTTTCTTTTTTTACCTTTCTCTCTATAGTGCAGTGCAATTGCTCGTCTTTTCTATCCTGCTCTCGCTTTTTATTTTTATCTATGCATTCGTCTAATTTATCTGCATTAGTAGCTAGTGCGCTTAGATCTATACCCATACTAAAACCCCAATATTAAAAGCTATTTAAGTTGTCAGCACTAAACTAACAACCAAGAAGTTTGACTTTTAAATTGAGCTAAACGTTGTATATGTGATCAAAATATAGGTGGAAAGGCAGAAAACTAGTTTCTATTAGAAAATCTGTTATCATAGTCAAATCCTCACTTGAACAGTTGTCTACTATTTTAACCATTTAATCTTAAAAAATAATAAATATAGCTAAAGTGAGTAACTGCAAAACGTGCTACTGGCTAAAATATAGCTAAACTGACTTACGACAATTTGAAAAACCGTCATTCCGCTACTCGTTAGCGGAATCTATGCTGAGATACCGCGGCGGTATGACGGTTCGCGGCGGTATAGCTATAGGATAAGAAACTATAGCTGCAGATCGATGCTTTTATAAATCTTCCAGACTTGGTTTTTCTTTTAGTTTTTTAAGTCTTTCTTTATTTAGTATGGAGCTTATCTCTTCTACACTTTTATCAATATCATCATTGATTATTACATAATCATATTTATCACGTTTGCTTATCTCTTTTTGAGCTTCGGCTAATCTGCGCTCTATTTCATCCGCACTGTTGCTATTACGCTTTTGCAGGCGTAACCTCAGCTCTTCCATTGAAGGGGGAAGTATAAAAACACTTACAACTTTTTTTCTCATGAGCTTGAATAAGTGAAATGCCCCTTGCCAGTCTATGCTTAGTAAAACGCTTATTCCACTGCTTAAGTTTTGCTCTATAAAATCTCTTGGTATACCATAAAAATTCTCAAAAACTTTGGCGTATTCAAGCATCTGACCAGCTTCGCATAACTCGTGAAATTTTTCTTCGGTAACGAAAAAATAGTCTTTTCCATTTATTTCGCCAGAGCGAGGCTTGCGCGTAGTCGTAGAAACAGACCTAACTAAATTAGTTGATCGCTCAAGTAATTTTTCTGATATAGTAGTTTTTCCAGCTCCAGAAGGAGAGGATAGAACCAATAATATGCCCTCACTTTTTATGGTCATTTTTCTTTGCATTTTTTAATATGGCGCTTTTTGGATCAGAGTTTAAAAAGCTAGAGCCTTCTAAATTAGAATTTGATAAGTTGGTGCCAATGAGAGAAGAGTTATCAAAGACAGTATAGCGCAAATCGGTTTTTTCAAGATTTGCCTTATTCAAATTAACGTTTACAAACTTTGCTCTACTCAATGTTGAATTAGAAAAATCAGCATTTTCTAAATTCATATTCTTAAATTCAAAGTAAGAATAATTTACATTAAATTTTTCACCCTGTGATATTTTCTCTTGCAAATCTCCAATTGAAGTTATAGCATTTTCTAACCCTGCAAGTTTTTTCTGCCCTTGATTGTCAATCAAAATTGAATTATCAAACTTGCAATCTGTTAAATGAGCATCAGCAACTGAACTTTTATATATGCTTGAAGAGTGAAAAGACATATCACTAATTGTTGAATTGCTCAAATTGCTAAGAAAAAAGCTAGTTTTCCTAAAGGCATTAGCGTGAAGCAAAGAAGATCTGAAATCGCTTTCAATAAAATTTGAATTAGTTACTTTTAAATTGGACCAGCTCGAATTATCAGCTAATAAATTAAAGAATGTTGAATTTTCTATTTCACTGGAATCAATATTATGGTGAAAAAGTGTACTGTTATAAACTTGAGAGTCTTGGATTTTTATCTTATACATTGAAGTTGTAGAAAGGTCTGAATCTTCTATCTTCGCAGAGGTGAATAGTGAATGGTCAAAAAATGAGCCATTCATGTCAGAATTCGCAACTTTAGTATTATGAAACTTTCCGTGACGAATGTCAGCATTAGAGACATTAACTTGATGCAGTTCACTAAAACTAAAATCAATATTGGATAAATCAGCATCCTGAAGACTTGCTCCAAAAACATATACATGTTTTATCTTGGAACCATTTAGTATAGATTGAACAAAACTTGAATTATCGTCATTCACATAGGAAATTTGTGTGTTGCTTAAATTAGCTTCGTCGAAGTTACTGTTAATTATGATAGAAGAATTAAGGCAGGCATCGGAAAGATTGCTACCTGTAAAGTCTGATTCTTTTAACTCTGCACCATATATGTTAGCATTTTTTAATGAAGAAAATTGTATCTTTAATTTATATGCATCCACTCCAAAGAAACTTGCATTATCAAGGTTATTTTTCTGCATAACAGTATCGTTTATTTCACTATCATTAAAATTTACGTAGCTAACATTCGAGTTTGATAAGTTGGAGAGATTCATTTGCACATTCGAGAAATTAGTATGCAAACCAATTACGTTGTGCATACTTACTTTTTTGAGATCGGAACTGATAAAATCAGCATAACTAACATGAGACTGATCAAATACGATATCTGTTAAGTTTGCAGAAACAAATTTTGTAAAACTCAAATTTGTACCTTTTATTTTAATGCCACGTAAATTAGCATTGGAGAAATTAGCACCACGTAAATCAACATCAATGAAAGACACGTCGGATAAATCGGTGTTAGAAAAATCAGCACCAATCAGACTTACTCCATCAAAAACAGATCCACTTAGGTACAATTGGCTAAAATTAGCTCCATTTAAGTTAGAGCCAAAACCTTTCTTAAAATCTTCTGGCACGCCCTCTTTGTGGCACTGCACCAAAAATTCAGCAAAGTCTTTTTTACTGTAAGATACGTATTTTGCATCATGTAGAGCGTTTAAAAAATCACTAATCTGATTTTTTTCATCATTTGTTTCGTTTCCATAACATAAATGACCAACTAAAATTAATATCAAAAATCTAATCATCTTGCTTATCGCACTGCGACTCATTGTTTTCTTTCGTTTTCACAGCCCAATCGTAAATTGCTGAGCTTTCTTTATTGTCTATTTTTCTATCCTCCAAAAGGTGTGGCATCATTTCGGCAATCGCATTTATTATATTGATCTGCTTTTTTTCGATTGCTATATCAATTGGGGATTGAAAATTATTATTAACTACTCTAAGATCAGCGCCTTGTAATAAGAGAAAGCGCACTATGTCTACCTCACCTTGTTTAACTGAATAAATGAGAGGAGTATCACCCAATTTATTTCTAAACCTTAGTATCTCTTGAGTTGTTAATCCAATTTTTTCTAGCTTACTCATTATTCCTCTTAAGCAAGGTAAGTTATTTTTCTTAATACAGTAAAAAAATTGCTTACTGTAATCATCAATAAATACAGTTGTAGGAAGATGCTCATTAAGGCTATCATATTGTCGTTTATATATTGACTTGCTTTGTATATCTTTATGACCCCATTCTTTTATTGGTTCTCTGTTTAGCTTTGTCCATTTTTGTAAATTTTTCTTTTCACTTTGCTCTTCTTCATCTTTTTTAGTTATAGGTTTTACTCTATTGCGGTCCTTAGAATTATTGTTTGTTTCTTTCACTTTTTTTTCTTCAAACTGATTCTCTACTTTTTCTTTTTTTCCCTCTAATAATTGACTCGCATCACTTTTTGAAAGTTCATTATCTTTTATATCAATCTTCTGATCAGCTTGTAGATTTTTTTGCGGGTCAGTTGTATTCTCATTTAAATCAGCACTTAAAGGCAAAGGCTCTGGTTTCAAATCTTTATTCACTTCTTTATTGGCCACATTTGGTAAATTTCGAGCAAATTCGCCTGTACTTTCTTCTAGCTGGCCATTTGGCAAACCTTTATCAATCCTTTCACCTTCACTTATAGTTTTTTCAACCACAGAAGCTTTATTCTCGTTGTGTTGCAGCTTCTCTTTATCGGTTACTCTTTTTCTCTCAGCCTCTTGTGTTTGTTTAGCATCGACGTTGCTTTTCAACTCATCTTTTTGATTTGTGCTATCTTGCTTCCTTACACCTACATTTTCGTTTTTATGAACTGATTCAATTTTCTTTTCTTCAAATTGCTCTACAGCAAATAGGCTCAGTGATCCAAATACGACAACTAATAGTATGAAATATAAAATATTTTTCATAAATGTTCAAAACATAGGCTTAATTAAAATGATACTATAATCAAATGATTAATCTACAGTAAAAAATGCCTTAGGATTTAATTTATAAAAAAACAATAGATTTTTTGTATCTGTTCAGGGGCATCGCAAATATTGAAGCAAAGTGGTCAGTGCTTACTGTACGAACATTGTGATTTGAGAGCAATCTCCGCTAGGGAGGATGTCATCCCAGTGCCCAGACACTGGGATGGCTTTGTTGCATAGCAACCGAAAAAATCTGGTGGCTACTGACAAAATTCATTATAAATAACCATTTAACTGTTGAAGAAAAAATATGCCACAGAAAATGAAAGTCAGTAACCAAAACGAATATAACAAATTCCTTGAAAAAAGGGGAAATATTTTTCGTTACATCGATGAAGCTATCGAAAATTGGTATGAAAATAGTCCAAAAATGCAGGGCGGCAACTATATTTACAGTGATAAAGTCGTAATTTTGGTGCATATAATTGTCAATCTTTTTAGAATTGGGTTAAGACAAACGGTGGGGTTTATAAAAGGATATCTGCAACAAATAGGAAAAAATTTGGCAGTTATCAGCTATTCACAAGCATCAAGAAGGTTTAAAAAACTTAATATTAAGATAAATGATTGCAGGGTTGATAAAAGCAACATGGAAAATATTGAAATTATCATAGATAGCACAAGTATCAGCATTTACAGTAACACTCCTGGCCACAGTAAGGAAAACAGTGCAGATAGAAAGTACCGAAGCTACGAGCAAGTAAGAAAGTTACATGTTATGTTAAGTGTGAATAGTAAAAAAGCTATAGCTGCAAGATACAGTAATGGCGTCTACTCTGACCACTATGGAGCTTGCGATTTGCTTGAAGAAGTTAATTTTCAGCACAAAATAAAAGCATTATATGCAGATAGGGCATACGATAGGCACAAACTTTATAAATTGTGTAAGAAATACGATATAAAGACAAAAGTTCTACCAAAAAAGGATGCAGCAGAACATTCAAAAATAGATTATATGTCTGACAGGAATGCTGCTATTAGGTTAATAAAATTATACGGTGAAGATGGCATGAAAGAATGGAAAAAAGAAGTAAATTATGGGAAAAGATCTTATATTGAAGGGTTTTTCTCAAGATTAAAGCAAATATTCGGATTTAGTTTTAGGAATAAATCTGAGATAAATCGAGAAAAAGAACTGCTAATCAAATGCTATTTGCTTAATAAATTCACTGATATTGGTATGGCTAAATTTGAAATCATTACATAAATTTGTCGTAAACCATCACTGCTTAAGGTGCTATGCAACAAAGCCCACTGGGATCCAGAAAACTTAACTTTAAATAAGTGGCTGCATAATAAACTACACATTAAACCTAAAGTGTATTATATCGCCATCTTGTACGATATAATCTCTGCCTTCAAAGCGAATTTTTCCTGCGTCTTTGCAAGCTGATTCACTTCCATACTTTATGTAGTCTGCAAAGCTTATAGTTTCTGCTTTTATGAAGCCTTTCTCAAAATCAGTGTGGATTACACCTGCTGCCTTATCAGCTGTTGATCCTACTTTTACTGGCCATGCCCGTGCTTCTTTGGGGCCCACAGTAAAGAAAGTTATCATACTCAGCACTTCATACATAACACGCGCTACTCCATCAAGGCCTGATTCTTGTAAGCCAAATTCTGATAAAAAACTCTGTTTTTCCTCTTCACTATCAAGATTTGCAATATCTGCTTCAAGTTTTGCTGAAATGCAATAAAATTTGCTTTTATTTTCCTCTGCCATTCTCTCTACCTTTTGAGATAATTCATTGCCAGTTATAACATTTGTATCTTCAACATTGCAAACGTACATAACGGGCTTTGTTGTCAGCAATTGAAGTGACTTCATTTCGGCTTCGTCCATGTTTTCCAAACTTCTTGCAGGTTTACCGAGTTTTAAAGTAGCTAATACCTCTTGCATTAATTCAAGTTGTCTCTTTAGCTCTTTATCACCTTGTTTTGCTTTCTTTTCCAATTGAGGAAGCCTTTTTTCTATGCTGTCAATATCAGCTAGGATTAATTCCATTTCCACCACTTCAGCATCTGATATTGGATCTATTTTACTGTGTACATGGCTGATATCGTCATCCGTAAAGCACCTGAGCAGATGCACGATGGCATCAACTTCTCTGATATGGCTTAAAAATTTATTGCCGAGTCCTTCACCTTTGCTTGCGCCCTTTACAAGACCTGCAATATCCACAACTTCTAATTGATTATAAATTATCTTCTCTGAACCGGCAATTGCTGCGATTTGTTTCAAACGCTGATCTTTTATCGAAATCTTGCCTATATTTGGCTCAATTGTGCAAAAAGGATAATTTGCAGCTTCGGCTGCACTTGACTCTGTAAGTGCATTAAATAAAGTTGATTTTCCTATGTTTGGTAACCCAACTATACCACAGTTAAAGCTCATATTTGCTATTTAAAGCCATAATTATTGCACAATTTAAGAATTTCTGCTATACTTAATTAGTTACTTATTGACAGTTTTGTTGGTATAGTAATATATAGCTTAAATTAAGGTAAAAATTATGCTTCAATCTAGGGAACGGAAATTACCAACTAATAGCCAAGTAGTTAAGTATAATACTGCGGGCGATGGCAATTGTTTTTTTCATGCTGTGTTTGGTGATAATAGCTCTGGTCCATATAAAGCTGAAAGAGCGCAAGATATGAGAATGGAATGGCACAAATTTTTAAGTCAGTTTGAGTCATTGGATGATGCAAGTATGCCAGCTCCTTTAAGAGCTCAGCTAGAAAATGTTTTTAATATGTTTTTAAACAAGCCAGAGGATTTAACTGGTAAGTCCAAGAAAATAAAAGGATTAGCTGAACAAACAAATAAGAAAATCGAGGAAGCTGACAGTAAGACTCAGGAATTAAAAGAAGAAATTGTAAAAAACTTTCGTGATGATGGTGACTTCAGAAAAGTAATATATCCAGTAATAGAAAGAGCTATTACTCAGCGTAATGAGCGTAATATCGACTCTCCGAGAGACCAAAAAACTTTGCTCAGTGTTGAAGACTTGCTTAAAGAAGAAAATAAGGAGAGGTTATATGGTGATATCACAGAAGATCTTGAGTCTTGTGCATTAATATTGAATCCTAACCTCAGTAAAAAGGAGTATGGTAATACATATGACCCTAAAGTTATAAAAGATTCATTTTTTAACGATGAAGTTCTCTATAAAGAATATCTAGAAGCAATAGAAAGTAAAAGTTATTTTCCTTTCATTGGAGAAATTAGTATGTTAGCTTCTTTAGCTAACATTGAAATTAATGTCTACTACAAAGATAATAATAGCGAGGAGCAAAAAAAGTTTGAGCCAGATCCACAAATGATAAATAATGATGATCAGTTAAATCAGGTATTTAATCGTGAGAGTTATAAATTAAATGACGAGTTATGGGGTAGTAAAGAGCGAGAAACAATATATCTTGGAGGGAATCATTACTCTAGAGCTGAAATTGTAACTCAAGAATTAATAAGACAGCAGCAAGAACAAGAAGATTTCCTATTAGCAAAAAAACTTCAGGTAGACGAGATCTTAGAGTATTGTAACCTTTCAAAGGATATCTCTGAGAGAGCAGAGGTTGAGAAGAGATTTGATGAGTTATTGGCAGAAAATGCTAATGGAAAAATTTGTGATGTTGTAGAGCAGTGCGTTAGTGATATAAAGCAATACATAGAGCGCTCTGAAGAGCAAGACTCTTTGAACCCATCGTGTGGTATTGAAGAAACAAGGGTGGAAAAAGCATTTCATCATCAGCAACCAATACTTGTAAAGTAAATTTTCATAGCCCTGTATATTTTTATATGGGGCTTTTTGCAAGCATTTCATATAATATGCACTTGCAGTACGTACTAACCTAAATGCAAGTTGACCATGAAACTAGTTTAATCATCGATGCCATAGAGAAATTTGGTGGTGAGGCTAGGCTTGTCGGCGGGTGTGTGAGAGACTCAATTTTGCAGCGTGATGTCCATGATATTGATCTCGCTACCAATTTGCTTCCTGATCAGGTGATGAAAGCGCTAAAACTCCGTAATATAAAAACTATTCCAACTGGCTTAAAACATGGGACTATAACTGCGGTTCTAAATCAAAGATCTTTTGAGATCACAACACTAAGGCATGATGTGAAATGTGATGGCAGGCATGCGAAAGTAGAATTTACTAATAATTGGCAAGCTGATGCTTCAAGGCGTGACTTTACATTTAACGCTCTATATGCAGATAAGCATGGCCATATATATGATTACTTTGGTGGTATCGAGGATTTAAAGGCGCGAAGGTTAAACTTTATAGGCAACGCTGAAGATAGAATTAAAGAAGACTATCTACGTATTTTAAGAGCATTTCGTTTTCATGCAAAAATATGTGTCGGAGATTTGAGTGATGAAATACTAAGCGTATGCAAAAAGCATTCGCATATGATCCAAAACCTCTCTGGAGAGAGAATAAGAGATGAAATACTTAAATTGCTGGAGTGCAATGATCCTTTTCCAACACTTAAGAGCATGCAAGAATCTGATGTTTTGCAAAAGATTATCCCAAAAGAAGTAAAATGCGAAATTCTGTCTTCGTCACTTCTTTTGGGCACTGATGCACTAGTAAAATTAGCATTACTCCTTAGGACCACCAAAAATGACAGGCTAAGTCTTGGAGAATATGTAAGCAAATTTTTACGTCTTTCAAACAAGCAAAAGAAAAAGCTGCTATTTTTACTATCCAACGATATCAAAACAGAACTCTCAGAAAAAGAGCAAAAAAAATACATATCTTTATTTGGTAGAGAATTATATTGTGATTTAGTAAAAATTTGTGGTGTTGAGTCTGGAGAAAATGTTGATAAATACATTTCGTTTGCTAATACATTCAATATTCCAAAATTTCCTTTATCTGGCGATGATTTAATAAGTATAGGTCACCAGCCAGGAAAAAGTTTAGGTAGGAGCTTGGAGTTGCTAAAACAACATTGGGAAGACAGCTCCTACACTTTAACAAAAGAGGAGCTGGTGCTTTATGCTAAGAGCCTACTCTAACTGCTTTCCGACTGTTCAATGAATGTATGCTTGCAATATTAGTGTGACTCATCGAGGAATTAGGTGTGTATTCTTTTTTAGCTTTTTCTGTTAATTGGTATTCGTTTACTCCTCCTTGAGTTTGATTACACATTTTCTGATCTGGAGATAAAAATTTATCTCTTATGCTTGATGTCAGTTGTAACTCTTGAATCTTATCTGAAAAAAATCTCATTCTAGCTTCTACTAGCTCTTTCACAACAATTTCTTTAAGTAATTCTCCTGAGTCGTTATTATTATTATTTTTGCTATTAAAGCTGTGCAAGATAGAATCTCTAGTTGCAACTGCATCTTTTTCGTTAAAATTTAATTTTTTCATGCATTGCTTAACAGAAGTTAACAACTTGGCTTTTAACGTGTCATCTCGTAGTTCTTTACCTATATTTTTTTCAATGCAATGTTTGTTGACAACTTCTTTAACCTTGGCTTCTATGATCTCCCTTGCGGATTGTTTTAAATTACTTTCTAATAATTTAAGTAATTCTTTACTTTCAAATTTTCCACTATTTTTATTTGATAGAGATTTTATGGTTTCATCAAGCACGTTATGGCAAAAGTGCTTTTCTTTAAATTCAGGAAAATTTTCTTTCAACTCTTTATTTTTATCAGATAAAAAGTCATCAAGATTCTTATCCCTAAAAAGCTTATTGGGCAAGTTCCGCAATTTTGAAAGGGTTGATCTACTAGAGCTAGTAGTTGATTTTCCAGTAGATACTGCGCTTACCAAACTCACTGTATCTGACGCTTTAGTTTTTGTTTGTCCTTGTGATTTTTGAGTTTCTTCATCAATATCTTCTAACCTTTTATCAACACCCTTTAACTTTTCTTCCAACTTTTGTTGTTCTTGATTATTTAACAGTTGTTGTTGCATTATTTTTAATTGTTCTTCCATGTTTTCTTTTTCTCCCTGTAGTTTCTTAATATCAGCTTCCAATTGGCTTTCTACTTGCTTCTGCTCCTTTTGTAACTGCTTAATCAACTTCTCTTGTTCTGCAAGCTTTTCTTGTAACGCTTCATCTGATTCTTTCTTTAATTCTGCCTTTAGTCTTTCTATTAAGTCAACTTTTTTTCCCTGTAGTTGTTGCTCTTGATTATTTAGTGGTAGTTGCTGCGCTAACAATTCCATCACGCTCAAAGAAGTTTTATTTAAGGTATCACCTATTCCAGCTAACTCCCATTCTTTATTTCCTTCTAATATCCGTACTTGTTCTTGCAACCTAGCAACCTCATTTTCTGAGCTCTTTTTCTCTACTTCAGCAGTTCTTAATTGACTTCCCAAGCTCTCTAATTTGCGTTCTAACTCACGCTGACTTTCCTCATGCATTTTGCGTTCTTCTTTCATAGCTTTTAACTGCTCCTCTTTTTCACTATTTAAAGCATTAATTCTGTCTTTTAATTCAACATCTTCCTTTCTTTCTTGCTTCAATTCTGTTTCTTTTTGCTGTAGACAATTTATCTTCTCCAATTGTTCTGTTGACTCCTTCTCTTTTACAGATAAATTTTCCTTGAGCTTTGTTACTTGCGCTTGCAAATCTTCATTGTCTTTCTTAACAGCCTCATTTATATCTTTATTTTTATCGATAAGTGATTTAATGAAAGCTTCTTGCTCTCTTATTCTTTTCTCTTGATCAGATATAGTGCGCTGTTGTTCGTTATTTTTAGCATCCATTTCCTTTTTATCTTCATCTAATCCTTCATTTAACCGCATTAAACTATTTATTTTCGTGTCTTTTTCTTTCACCTCTACCAACTCTTCTTTGCATTCTGCAAGTTTAGATTCCAAATCCTCATTTTCCTTTTTTAAGAAGGCATTTTGTAAACGCTCAAGTTCTAGTTCCTGACTTACACCTTCCTCCTCTATGCTTACTTCTTCCATACTATCGTATTCTTCATCAATGAATTCATCATTTACTATAGTATCAAAACAACTCTCATCAGTGAACTCACTATTTTCTTCAGTTTGAACCTCTCCATCCTTACTTATTACTTCACTCTGGCTCCCTTTTTCTGCAACCTCAGGTTTTAAGTCAGCTCCAATATTTTTATCCGTTGTTTCAACACATTCGGTCTGCATTGTCGTATCTTGAAATGTTACTTTATTAGATAGAATATTTTCCGCCCATTTGTTCCATTTCTTTGGTAGTATTCGTCCAATCGTTTTTAAGTACAACCAAGCAAATACAGTAGACCAACTGTATTTTTTTTCCTTTCGTTTAACATTAATTTCATAATTAACCGTATTGTTAGTATTTAGCATAAAATCACCTTATTTTTTAACTTCGATTTACAGAAAATTTTAACAGTAGTAAAGTTATATATATTAGTATAAATGTTAAATAAATACTAACGCAGGTATCAAATTATGGTAAAGTCTTTGCCCGCCTAATACACTTTAAGCAGAAATGTACATGTCTGTAAGTACAGCATTTGCTTTTTCTATCGCTCTTGCTAACATTTCCTGTTCATTGTTCTGATTTTTCACATTGATTACCTGAGCAGCTAAGTTCGCAGGAAAAGTGACCAAACTGACTTCCCACAATTCCACTTGTTTTAACACTCTAGCTCCGCTTTTATGATCAACATCATACTCTATAGGTATATAGCCGATGGAAAGTCCATTGATTACTCCAGTTTTGAGCATTAAGTACGCTTCCTTTGCTTTTTGGATGCCCAAAAGTAAGTGTGCGGTTATATACAGGCCAACATCATTTTCGCAAATATCTATAATATTACCTATAGGTTCACCTGGATTGTGCTGCCAAAGGAGTTTTATTTTATTTCTGTTTAAATTTTCCTTAAATGCTCCGGGTAAGATCAGGTCATTTTGTTTATCAACTATATTAAAAACGCTAGCATAACCAGAAAATACACCGTTTTCTCCTATGCTTTTTATTGACAATGGTGAATAGAGAAATTTCTTATTCATAAAGCCTCCTGTAGTATTGGGAATTTTGTTTGCACAATGCACTGCAATGTCAAATCTATTATATGCAGTTCTCTAAAAAGGGGAAGCACTTTTCTTAGTTACTAAAAACGCTAACTGGAATGGCTTTGTTGCATCGCTACTTATGAAAGGCTAACTATAGCTAGGATTATAAGCAACCTATTGAAAATCTTGTTTTTTTGCAATCAATCTGATCAAATTTAAGAATAGTAATTTATTATTTATATTAATAAACTTAATTCTATTGAAAATAGCTAAAGCATTGAAATTCTTGAATTTTAGCCGGATTAGTGAGTGGTAGTGAAATTTCTTTTACTCAAATTTAGGTATTCACTGACCGTTCTTGTTATAAATACCAGAATAATAAGCTACTGATATTCTCCATCTTTTTTATCTTTAATCCATCATAGCTAGCGATGCAACAAAGCCAACTGGAATCCAGATTGGACACTGGGTTATAAAAGTATAGCTTCTACATCATACCGCCGCGGTATCTCTAGATCCCGCTAACAAGCAGCGGGATGACGGTTGTCAGGGTAGCTGTCATCCCAGTGCCCAGACTGCAGTTCTCTAAAAAGGGGAAGCACTTTTCTTAGTTACTAAAAACGCTAACTGGAATCCAGATTGGACACTGGGTTATAAAAGTATAGCTTCTACGTCATACCGCCGCGGTATCTCTAGATCCCGCTAACAAGCAGCGGGATGACGGTTGTCAGGGTAGCTGTCATCCCAGTGCCTCTCTATAATGTCATCCCAGTAGCCCCCTATAATGTCATCCCAGTAGCCCCTATAATGTCATCCCAGTGCGTGACACTGGGATGGCTTTGTTGCATCGCTACTTATGAAAGGCTAACTATAGCTAGGATTATAAGCAACCTATTGAAAATCTTGTTTTTTTGCAATCAATCTGATCAAATTTAAGAATAGTAATTTATTATTTATATTAATAAACTTAATTCTATTGAAAATAGCTAAAGCATTGAAATTCTTGAATTTTAGCCGGATTAGTGAGTGGTAGTGAAATTTCTTTTACTCAAATTTAGGTATTCACTGACCGTTCTTGTTATAAATACCAGAATAATAAGCTACTGATATTCTCCATCTTTTTTATCTTTAATCCATCATAGCTAGCGATGCAACAAAGCCATCCCAGTGGGCTTTGTTGCATCGCTACTTATGAAAGGCTAACTATAGCTAGGATTATAAGCAACCTATTGAAAATCTTGTTTTTTTGCAATCAATCTGATCAAATTTAAGAATAGTAATTTATTATTTATATTAATAAACTTAATTCTATTGAAAATAGCTAAAGCATTGAAATTCTTGAATTTTAGCCGGATTAGTGAGTGGTAGTGAAATTTCTTTTACTCAAATTTAGGTATTCACTGACCGTTCTTGTTATAAATACCAGAATAATAAGCTACTGATATTCTCCATCTTTTTTATCTTTAATCCATCATAGCTAGCGATGCAACAAAGCCATCCCAGTGTCACGCACTGGGATGACAAAAAAAGGAGTACTGGAATGACAGCAGTCCTACGTCATACCGCGATTCATTCGCGGTATCTCTTAACATAGATCCCGCTAACAAGCAGCGGGATGACACCTCTCTTGGGCTCTTTTAGCTACAAACGTTAAGAAATTTACCAAACGAAAAAAAAGGCAAAAGAAGCCCTGGTCATTGTCTATTTTCAGTATTTGGCGTTTTCTAAGTCTTAAACACCGCAATTTAGCTGCTTTTAAATGCAACTCACCTTAGTTTAAATGTTTAAGAAATTTACTAAGCAGAAAAAAAGGCAAAAGAAACCCCGTGTTAGCTAGTTGTCACTCTCTAATCCTGCAAATTGGCGTACTATACTGTCTTAAACGACTTATAAGCGCGTTTCAGCTTATATAGGTAAAAACCCAGAAATGTTGTGAAGACATAAGGTGCACATAGTGCAAAAAATTAAAAATAAGACGCCAACTACGTTGTTTTCTTGCTGTTTAATCTGCACAGATGAAGATAACTGAATACCTTCGGTACCATAATAAGGGGGCTGGCGGAGTTTGTCAAGCAAGTTTTTAGCCCTGTCTCCTTGCTATAATGTTCATATCGATAGAAAAGCAAAAGAATAGAATGAAATATCAAGTGATATCCTCTATAATTAAATTTTTTGAATGAAGAGATGACGATTCGTGTAGGAATTAATGGTCTGGGTAGAATAGGCAGAGGCGTATTGCGTGCTATTTTCGAAATAGAAGAATATAGCAAACAAATAGAAGTTGTAGCTGTCAATGGATCGCTCAGTGCAAAGCAGCATGCACATTTGATTAAATATGATTCTGTTCATGGCAAATTCAGTGGTGATATTGACTTTAATGAGTCTCAAAATTGGCTATCTATAAATGGCAGAAAATTTTCTTTATATAGAGAACGGAGCCCTGAAAATATTCCTTGGAATGTTGATGTAATACTTGAATGTACTGGTGCATTTAACAAGCGTGAAGAAGCAATAAGGCACAATGCAGAGAAAGTGATTGTCTCTGCTCCAGTTCCAGATGCTGATGTAACTATAGTTTATGGTGTGAATAATGATATGCTCAAAAAAGAGCATAAAGTAATATCAGCAGGTTCTTGCACTACAAATTGCCTGGCTCTAATTGTGCAGGTTCTACACTCCAATCTAGGTATAAAAAGCGGTTTTATGACTACTATACATGCCTACACGAATGATCAAAATGTTCTTGATGGTAATCATAAAGATTTGCGCAGGGCAAGGGCTTGCGGACTATCTATGGTGCCAACTACAACCGGGGCAGCAAAAACAATTGGTTCTATAATTCCTGAATTAAAGGGAAAGCTAGATGGCACTGCCGTCAGAGTTCCAGTTAGCAATGTTTCTATGGTTGATTTTAAATTTACGACTGATAAGAAAGCGACCGTTAAAGAAATAAATGAAATGTTTAAGGATGCAGCTCTCTCCTCTACGTCATTCCAGCGCGTGACGCTGGAATCTAATCCAGTGTCAGCTACTCGGATGACATCAGAGGGTACTAGGATGACAGAGGGTTCTCCAATGTCAAATGTACTTTCTATATGCACGGAACCTTTAGTTTCAATAGACTTTGTGCATAACCCTTATAGCGCAATTGTGGATTCAACTGGTACATATGTTACAGGCGACATCTGTAGAGTTGCAGCGTGGTATGACAATGAGTGGGCTTTTTCGCTGAGAATGTTAGACATAGCATTATTGAGCCATAGTAAAGTATGAATGGAAACCCAAACAAATATGCTTCATTTTGTGAGCACTTTGCGGAACTCAGAAAAAGAGTTATCTTTTGCTTTCTATTTTTTTGCGTTACTTTTGGTTTTTGTTACTACTTTAAGGAAAATATATACCGTTTTTTACTTGCACCTTTAATAGAAGCAACAAAAGATAGCGAAGGTTTTTCTTTAATTTACACAGACTTAACAGAGGCATTTTTTGTGTATCTTAGAGTCGCAATAATGAGCGCACTTTTGTTTTCTTTTCCTGTGTTTGCATGGCAATTCTATATGTTCTTAGCACCTGGGTTATATAAAAGTGAAAGGGCAGTGTTGTTGCCATACTTAATTGCAACCCCGGTTTTATTTGTAACGGGAGCTACTGTAGTCTATTACTATATATTTCCTTTAGCCTGGAAGTTTTTTATCAACTTCGAACACAGTGGTAAATCCTTCGATATACCGATAGAGTTTATGCCATCAGTTAGCGAATATTTAGACCTCGTTCTCCAATTTATGTTTGCATTTGGCACTGCATTTCAAATTCCAGTAATACTCACATTGATGGTGAGAGTAGGGTTACTCACTACACAAAGTTTGTCAAATAAACGCAGAATCGCGATAGTGGTAATTTTTATTATCGCTGCAATCTTAACTCCACCTGATGTATTAAGCCAAGTAGGGCTTGCAATACCAATGCTGATTCTATATGAATTGTCCATTTTGATATGTAGGTATATTGAAAAGAAGGCAAAGGATTGAATAAATATGTATTTGTAACGTTCTTTTTCGAGCACGAGCACCTTTCTCTTGTTTGAGTGTGTGTGATAATTCCTAATAAGACTTTTTGTATTTGATTTTTTACATAAAATATGCAATAATTAAACTTAGTAGACTTATGGGAGTAATTATAATGTTTGGTTTCACACAAGAACAAAGGAAATTATATGATCGGTTACAGAACGCAATAAAAGATCATGGTAACGTTGCTGAAATTCTACAAGGAGTTTCAAAAGATGATTTACTAGCAGTTCTTATTACTTATGGTACAACTATAGAGTCCAAAAATGGTAACAGAGAAACTCTAAACCTGCTTGCCTATGCTTATGTTATTGAGAATCAGGAAGGCGTGAAAGCTATTTTCAATGCGATAAGAGAGAAGGGTATATCATTAAAAAAAGAAATTGTCGATGCTGAGAAGCATATAATTATGGATTCCCCAAATGTTGTAAAATTTGATGGGACGCCATTTGACAACAAGCAAACTAAGCCAGTGTCCTTTAATGCACTTAAAGAAAATGTTATGTTAAGAGAGTTGTTTGTCGAGATGATTAAAGAAAATGGTGAATTTTTTAATTCCAATTTTAGTGAAAAGTCTGTTGCTGATATGGACAAAGATGACCGTGAAGAAATGAAAGCTGTTTTTAAAGAAACTGGAAATAATGATTTGCTAGACAGAGTTCTTCAAGTTGAAGCTAGCATGGCAGTTAGTAAAGCAATGAAAGTTGGTGTTGTTTGTGGTGTTATAGCTGCATTGGTAGTCGGTGGTGGATGTTTTGCTGCTGGTGCTCAATTATCAATATTGGCTATAGCTGGTATAGCTGTAGCTGCTCGCTGGCAGTCGGGATTGTTGCTGGTGGCATTACATATGCAGTATTAAAACCTAGTAATAAACTAGATGAACCAGACTCAAACAAAGTAGCGAGTGTTGCTCATAACGCGTTATGAGTACTTTGGAGATCTATAATAAGTATGATCTCCAAATACTAATATATAATACTTAAAGAGATACTTTAACACTTTCTCTTAAGTACTAATCTGGAGGTTCGACAAGTTGCTGTTTAAAAGGTTAGGAAGTAGTTTTATTAGCATTGAAAATTACATAATATACATTATGGAAAATAAAATCACATAATATAAGAAGCAATGCTAAAAATAAAATCACATAATATAAGAAGCAACGCTAAAAATAAAATCACATAATATAGCGAACTATAGCTAACCTAAGAAAGGTTTTCCTACGTCATACCGCCGCGGTATCTCTCAGCCGCTAACAAGTAGCGGGATGACGAGCTTATCGTCATCCCGCCGCGAACCGTCATACCGCGATTCATTCGCGGTATCTCGGCATAGATTCCGCTAACTAGTAGCGGAATGACGAATTTGTCGTTTTTCAAATTGTCGGTAAATCTAAGTCAGTTTAGCTATATAAAACATAGTATAAAAAGAGCTATTTCAGCAAAATTTTAAACAAATAAAGTTCATTAGCTTCACAATTGGCGCTTTATGAGAAAAGTACACTTGATATACAGATTTAAAATACAAGTTAACGAATTATTATGATTTTTACCAAGATAATAATATAGTAAGGTTTAGTAGTGAGGTATCAAAATGGAAAAATACACTAACACACGGTTTTATAAGAAAGATAATCACGATTGTGCAAACGATGGTACTTGTGGGCAATCTATAAAGAATTTTAGGATTGGTGATTCTAAAATTTCTTTCTACGATAACCATGGAAGAACGATTGCACAAATACCTAACTTGCCTAATGGAAACTCTTTTACATACTATAATAATTTATATAAAACTGCACAATCAAGAAACTTTGGTGAGAATACAAAATACGTAGGACTACAAGATATATTGCCTAATCAATTTAATTTTGAATACGGACAGTTGAATTGCGTAATACATTATGACAATGTATCGCAACGGGAGAAAGATCAAATAAAGCTTGATATTCAAAATGCCTATGAGGCATATAAAGCAAAGTTTTGTATTGCTAGTAATACTCAAGTCACCGTGCATACCTATATTTTTAATAATAAAGATGATTATAGGGGATATGGCACTTTGGTTCCTAAGTTTTCAACATCTCAAGATATGATCAATATTTCTGGTGGGATGACGAACGGAGAAAGCGTATTGCTCTATAAAAACACTTATACGGACAACGTTTTAGCCCATGAATTCGGTCATGTGTTTCAATTTAAGCTTTCCGAAGCAAAAGTAAGAGAATTGGACTCTGTAAATGATCAGCTGATGGCAAATGCAATTGGACTTGAAGTAGAAGAAAAAAATTATAAAGCTATTTGCAAGCAGATGGGTGTAGATGAATATAAAGACCATGGATGGATGTTTCAATTTAAATATAAGGATACAACTGGTAGTATATACCGCAAGGATCTTTCAGAAGAAGAAAAATTTCAAATTATACAACGTGTCAAGAATTCTGGACTAGATGAATATGAAGACCGTGGATCGATGTTTAGTTTTAAATACAAAGGTACAACTTATAGTATATACCGCAAGGACCTTTCAGAAGAAGAGAAATTTAAAGCTATACAAAATGTCAAGAATATTCATGAACTAGTAGATGAATATACAGACTATGGAGAGATATTTAGTTTTAAATACAAAGGCACCACTTATAACGTAAAATGCGAGTACTTTTCAGAAGAAGAAAAACTTCAATTTATCAAAGACATTAAGAACTCTCATGAATCGCTCATTAGTGAATGTGATGGATTAAATGAGGGGCCATTAAGTCAGAATGCAACTGTAGTAATTTTTGTTGATGAAAATAAGGAGATAAGTCGAATGTATTTTCAAAACTCCGACAAAAATATATTCAAACAGCTAGATAAGACGCTTATAAGCAGAAGTAAGTCTGAAGAAGAGGCAAATGAAAACCGCACGAATCCAGAACCAGAAGAAGAACAAAAAGGCGATGAATACACAGAGTTTACAGGAGTGTTGCAATTTAAGTACAAAGGGACCAATTATGATATACAACACAAAGGTTATCTTTCAGCAGAAAAAGAAAAACTTCAATTTATCAAAGACATTAAGAACTCTCATGAATCGCTCATTAGTGAATGTGATGGATTAAATGAGGGGCCATTAAGTCAGAATGCAACTGTAGTAATTTCTATTGATGAAAATAAGGAGATAAGTCGAATGTATTTTCATAATCCAGACAAGAATATGTCCGAATGGTTAGATAAGACACTTATAAGCAGAAGTAAGTCTGAAGAAGATGTGGATGACACAGATCCAAAACCAGGAAAAGAGCCTGAACCAGAATCAGGAAAAGAACCCAAAGAGGATATAAGCAGAAGTAAACCTGAACAAGAGGTGGAAAAATCAAATGAAGTAGAGCAAAGTAATGTAGATGTAGAAGAGGAAAAAAGTAACCAGCAAGACACTCAGCAACCCAGTAATTTCTTATCCAATATTTTTCCAGCAATTAAATCCGTTATTGATTCTATCTCATCATTCTTTTCATGGTTATTTGGGTCTAAAGAGGAAGAACAATCTGATAACAATCTTTCTTTGCTTGAACTTAATGTTGACGACAATATTGCAGGAAATTTTACAAACAATCACCACTTATTAGACGATTATCGCTCACCTGATGAGTTCATGTAGTGAAACTATTTTATAGCCACTTCACTACCCTTTCTAATTGTTTATAGCCTCAGCAAATATAGAGAGGCTAAAGGGAGTGGTATTACTTAAACAACTAGATAAAAAACCAGGTGGATCATTCTGAAATTCTTGCATTTTTGTCCATAATTTTGTTAAACAACTTCCCTTTTGGTCATGTCGAACCAAATTTCTTTTTCACACCACCTTTTAAGCCACCGATGACAGCTTCGTTAGTTTTTGTCATAGTGCGATCAAACACTCCCAATAACCTCTTTAATAGGTTTGGAGTTAGCGAAGAGATAAGATCAACAGATACGTTATTGTTTTTGTCATCACCACTTGCTTTATAGTCTATTGAAACGATTCCCCTACTTTTCCCGCCAGTAAGAAGTTTCCCAATTATAGGAATTTTTAACAAAGATTTATTAATTGAATATGCTGGTATTACCTGTCCTTCAACTTGGAATTTATAATTTCTAATGTCGAGCTTACCGCTAGTGCTAATGCCTAATTCCGCCCCTTCAAGCCAAGATTCTTCAATTTCGACAGAGCCATCTTTGTATGAGAAAGGTACATTACATTTATAAAAGTATACACCTTCATCCTTTATAGCATTTACAATACCAGGAAGCGAAGACATCGATAATAAAGTAGTGAGTAGTGGAGCATCTTTGATATAAAAATTACTAATAGATAACATGCCATAATGTTCTTCATTTTCTCTTTGAGGAGATAGATAAAGAGAAAGTTTACCATTTTTGACTGATTTACTAATGCCTAAGGAACGCGAAAGTATACCTGCATTGTCCGCATATATTTCGAGCCCTATTCCACTGTATTCCGCTAGTATGTTGCTGCTATCTTCTAGAAACTGTCCTGTAAATTGACTTCCATTGCAATTACCTTTAGTACAGGTTACATTCAGCTTAGCATTTTTGATAACGACGCCTTCTTTCATAATTACATTGTCAACATTCATACTAATTTCTATATCTTTGTTTAATCCATTATTGTTTTTGCCAAGCAAGCCTAAAATATCACTCAAATTGATTTTCTCACCATAAATAGTTATGGCATTTTTTTCCTTACCTGATTCAATTTCTATACTAAAATCATTATCAGGCAATTTAAAACTACTAGAATTTAAATATAAATTTCCATTTCCTACTCTTCCGCTGAATTTTATATCTAGGTCATTTCCTATAACATCTAATTTGTCTATTAACAATTCATCGGCACCTTTTAATTTTACAGAGAACAAAACTTTATTGTGATCTTCAAAACGATTTTTCCACCCAAAATAACTTGAACGTGATTCAAGCTCTGATAAATCCATATTACCATTAACATGTCCCGTCTTATCTTGATTTATTACCAATTCTATATTTGTATTGACATAGCCACCTATATTTTCATCAAAATCAAGTATTTGAGCGGGTAAATCTCCGGTCAAATTCCAGGCAAAACTTTCATTCCTATTGCTACTTTTCAGGTCAAATAATAGCTGTGTGTTATTCACCATACCACTACCATTTAAATCTATAAAGTCACTGCCAAAACTAAGCTTAATGTCATATTTACCAAGACTTGCATTATAGACGGCCAAATTGTCAATTTCAGAATGAAAATTTGCTGAGAAGTCTACTTTTTTGTCATCAGCATTTAGATTAAAAATGCGAAAATTAAATACAGATTTTGCCATTCCACTTACTTTATCCCTTTCAACCTTCACCACATCATCCAGCTTAAATCTTATAGGCTCATATAAACCATACGCATCACTTACAGCTTGGCCATTAATGGTTAGAACTGAATTTTCCTTATTGAGAGATTTCATTTCAATATCACCACCATTAATAGTGAAATTCTGAAACTTAGCGCTATTTGCAGTAATTTTGAGATCGTTATTCTTGATGATCAAATCACCCTTTAATTCCTTTACTTGCTCAAAATCTTCATCAAATTTTACGCTACCATTTTCTATATCAGCAACAATTACAATGTCTGACAGATCGTCATCAACCAAATTGTTAATTTTGCCATTGAAACTTACAATGGTATTTAAAACATCCCCATTAATATTATCACAATACCAGCTTCTAAATTTACTATTCACTACACCATCTGGTACATAAGTACATAAATCCTTTGCAGCAAACTTGCTAATATTAATTCTAAGCAAAGCATGACTTGTACTAAAGTTCATCTTGCCTATTAAAGAGAGATACGTGTCATTTAACTTAAAATGGAAGTTTTTTACACTAATAATTCCATCACTATATGTTAAATTTATATTTACATTAGTTAAGGCCAAATTTTTGTTCAAATAATTTTCTGTATTCAATACGTATATATTTCCATCTACAATTTCATCCTTTTTATTAATTTTCACTGAGAAGCTTCCTTTGAATCCTATATTTTTGTCCAAATTGTAGCTTTTAACTAATGTAGAAAACTCGCTCAATAGTCCCAATTTTAGATTATAAAATGTCCCGTATACATTTAGCAAATTGTTGCGATTTTTTATTGTAATTGATAAATCATCCAAAAATCCCTTTCCATCTTTTGTATTCACATGAATATCTAAAACATTAAAATCTTCCCCCTTCCCTATATATAATTTATCAATAAAAAATTCATCTTCTGTGCTTTTATCAATAGCGATGTTAGTAAATTCAATTTTTGAATCCGCATTTAAGTCAAAAAAAAATTCCCTTATTGTTTTTAATAGATTTTTTGCACTGCTTTCTGTCATCTTGAAATTCTTCCCTGTCATTCCAGCACTCGTCCTTGTCATTCCAGCACTCGTCCTTGTCATCCAAGTAGCTTGACTACTTGTTTCTTTTTTTCTAGATTCCAGCGTCACGCGCTGGAATGACACCGAAGGAAGGCGGTTACTATTTAAATAATGATTATCCAAAAGGTCTAATGAGTTTTGCGGATTAACATTAGTTTCTTCTCTCTTGATACATACATGCACATTATCAGCTGAAACCTGAGAGAGATTTGTGCTAGCTTTAAATAAGGAACTTAACTTAAAATGTACAAAAAGCTCAGGAACTTTTATAGTAAAATTAGGGTTTGCTATTGCCAAATCTGTAATGACTAAATACGGATCTTTGCCATCTTTCTGCCAAACAACTGAGGTATTCTCCATATTAACGCTTGAGCCAACAAATATTTTTGATATTTTATGTCTAACATAAAAATTAATATAATTAATATTGATTTCTAAAGGCTTTAAAAAAATAAAGAAGCACAATATGAACAATAAAGCTACGGAAAATAATATAGTAATTTTTTTAAGCATCGATTATTGCTTTTCTTGCTAAAATATCAGCCTCCTCATTATATTTATTGCCACTGTGTGCTTTAACCCACTTCCAATCAATTTCGTGTTGTGAAGCAACGTTGTCTAGCTCTTTCCACAATTCCATATTTTTTACTGATTTTTTATTACTTGTTTTCCAGCCATTCATTTTCCACTTATTTATCCACTCTGTTATGCCATGCTTAATATAAAGACTATCCGTATATAAATTAATATTACAAGAAAATTTCAATACTTTTAGCCCATTGATCACCGCTGTTAACTCCATTTTATTGTTTGTGGTATTTTCTTCTCTACCATAAATGTCTTTTCTATAATCTTGAAATAATATGATAGCTGCCCATCCTCCCGCTCCAGGATTACCAGAACACGCCCCATCCGTGTATATTGTCACTTCTTTCTTACTCATCTTTGTTTATATCGGTTAACAAAGTATATAGTTGCTTTTATGAAAGCACAATTTCTAAAGGTAGTTTAAGCTGCACCTTTAAATTTTATTATAGAAACAAAAAAAAGTGTGACAACGAGCATTACCAAAAGGAAAAGTAAAAAATAGTTTTTATGCTTCTGCCGTTCTTTCATAACTAAAATAAATCAATAGAACAAAAAATAATACTGGCGAATAGGGAAAATAGATAAGAAATTGAATAAGAAAACATTTGTTTCTGTGAGTTGTGGTTCTTGAATCTGAGAATTGATATAGCGTACCAAATAAAGATGCAACCTGCAAAAATTGCCATGCTTAGATAAAGTAAAGCCTTTTTCAAAAATAGAGCTGGAAGCAAGCTGGTTAATACCAGCAACACACTATAAATTAATATATATTTTCTTGTTTTTTCCGGACCATAAACAATATTGAACATAGGAATCGATGCTCTTGCATAGTCTTCAGACTTATTTAAAGATAGGGCCCAAAAGTGTGGTGGAGTCCACATAAAAATTACTAAAAATAAAATGAAACTTTCCCAACTGACAGAATTAGTCACAGCTGCCCAGCCAATCATTGGAGGAAAAGCACCTGCTGCACCACCGATAACGATATTCTGTGGAGTACGCCTTTTTAGCCAAATTGTATATACGAAAACGTAAAATAATATGCTAACTGCAAGCAAAGCAGCAGAAATATAGTTTACTGCTATTGCCATGATAAATACTGACAATATTCCAAGAGTTATACCAAATTCAAGCGCACTTTCTGCAAGAATTCTTCCTGAGGGTATAGGGCGGTTTTTTGTCCTTTCCATGAGCAGATCTATGTCTCTGTCATACCACATATTTATAGCACCTGCAGATCCTGAGCCAAGAGCAACACATATAAGAGATATTAGTGCTAGAAAAGGGTGCATACTACCTGGTGCAGTAACCATACCAGCAACTGCAGTAAATACCACAAGATACATTATCCTTGGCTTCAGCAAACGCCAAAAATCCAGTATTGTTGATTCAACATTTAGCAAAATACTTGTGTACATTCTATTTTACCACTGGTGGTTTTTCGAAAGTATGAAAAGGCGGTGGTGAAGATACCGTCCATTCCAAGGTGTCACCTTCCCAAGGATTATCTCCAGCTTTCTTGCCCCATTTAAAGAGATGTATAACTATAAACACAAAAAACATAACTGAAACAAAGGACATATATGAGCCAATTGAGGATATATAATTCCAAGGGATAAACGCATCAGGATAATCAGGTATACGCCTTGGCATGCCAGCTAATCCTAAGAAATGTTGAGGTAAAAAAGTGATATTGGTACTAATAAAAGTAAGCCAAAAGTGGATTTGACCTAAGCGCTCATTATATTGTTTACCCGACATTTTACCAATCCAATAATAAAAGCCAGCAAAAGCTCCAAATAATGCAGCAAGTGACATGACATAATGGAAGTGAGCAACAACATAGTAGGTATCATGCAGAAGCTTATCTATTCCACCATGAGAAAGAATTATTCCCGTTATGCCACCGCCAACAAACATGAAAATAAAACCTAGTGCAAATAGCATAGGGGTCTTAAACTCAATTGCTCCACCCCACATAGTTGCAATCCAGCTAAAGACTTTTACACCAGTTATAACACCGATAAAAATTGTGGTAGTGCTAAAAAATGCAGCAGCGTCAGCACTAAGCCCAACAGTGAACATATGATGAGCCCACACCATAAAGCCAAATACTGCTATACCTATCATAGCATAAACCATCCCTATGTAACCAAATACAGGTCTGTGAGAAAAAGTTGATACAACCTGACTTATGATGCCAAATGCAGGAAAAATAATTACGTAAACTTCTGGATGACCAAAAAACCAAAATAGATGTTGAAATAACACAGGATCTCCGCCACCGGCAGGATCAAAAAAGGAAGTACCAACATTGCGATCAGTAAGAAGCATAGTTATAGCACCGGCAAGCACTGGTAAGGCAACAATCAACATAAATGCTGTTAGCAAGACAGACCAAACAAACAGTGGCATCTTAGTTAATGACATTCCTTTTGTGCGCATGTTAAATATAGTAACTATAAAGTTGATCGCCCCAACAATTGACGACATACCAGCAACATGAAGTGCAAGTATAGCAATGTCAACTCCTGCACTTGGATGGGACATTACCTGTGATAAAGGTGGATATAAAGTCCAACCTGTACCTGGACCTTCACCAATAAACACTGAGAGAATGAGCAAAATAAAAGATGACACTAATAACCAAAAACTTAAATTATTCATACGAGGAAATGCCATATCTGGTGCGCCAATCATGAGAGGTACAAACCAGTTACCAAATCCTCCCATGAGGGCTGGCATTATCATAAAAAACACCATTATCAACGCATGCCCTGTAACCATTACGTTATATAATTGATAATTATTGTTAAGTATATTAATGTGCATTAGCTGAGTGCGAATAATCACCGATAATAATCCACCAATAATTCCAGCTAATATGGAAAAAATAATGTACAGTGTCCCTATGTCTTTATGATTAGTGGAAAACAACCAACGCTTTATGCCCTTTGGTACGTCACTCATATCTATACTCCAAATTTAACTCACTAATTTTCTATTTTCAATCCACTTATTAAAATCTTCTTTGCTTACTGCTTCAACAACAATTGGCATAAATCCATGGCCTTGACCACACAATTCATAGCACTGCCCGTAATAAACACCAGACTTTTTGATATTAAACCACGCCTCATTCAGCCTACCTGGTATCGCATCAATTTTTACACCGAAAGCCGGTACTCCCCAGCTGTGTATCACATCTCCTGCTGTAACTTGTAAACGAACGTTAGTATTAATGGGTAAAACGATGTTGTTATCAACAGAGAATAGCTTTAAATCTCCTTCGATAAAGTCTTCTTTTCCCTTAATATAACTATCAAATGACACACCTTGATATTCTGGATATTGGTAACTCCAATACCATTGATGGCCAATAACTTTCAGTGTTATATCAGCTTTCGGTATTTCTTCCTGTAGCTTCAGTAATTTAGCGTTTTCAAAGGCTAATATACAAACAATAATCGTTGGTATAACAAACCAAACAATTTCTAAAAGGACATTGTGGTTAGTTTGGCTTACGTTTGCCACTTTGCTTTTACGAAAGCGAAATACTACATAAGCAAGCAGCGCCCACACAAAAAGCATTATTGCAACCATCACAACCATTACAAACGAATGTGACCTAACTACAGCCTCCATTACTTCAGTTGCAGGAGCAGGAAATCCAAATTGCCAGGAAGTAGGAGCAGAGGCAACAGATATATTTGAGTAAAATATTATCAATAGTGCAAATAACTTCACCATATCTTTTGTTTGTTTGCTATAAAACTAAATGATATACTGTATAATAGTATATATAAACTTACTATGCAAATAGAGATTAGTGATGGTTAATAATTTTTTAGCATTCAATAAGTATAATAGTACAATACTAATTTGAGGAAAAAAGCATTTACATAAATCTATTGTAAGGAAAAATATTATGATATTTTAAATTAAGTATTTACTTTAAGTAAATTCTATAATAAGTTTAATAGTGTCTGTTACTGCTAATAACCCTCTAGCCTCACACCTAAAAGCAGTAACAGACACTATTAAACTTTATGACAAGTTTATAATTTGCAAGATCAAAATCTTACAAGTTCCTTTATTTTATTATACATTGCAGTTTGTTAATTAACTTTTAATGCCTATGGTAGCATTTACAGCTTGGACCAAAGATTTACGCATTATAGAAAATAATTATAAAAAAACACACTATATTTGTATACCATACAAACTTTTTTCATTCTGCATAGCTGAGTTACTAGATTCTGTAAACGAAATCTTTAGAGAAGCCAAATAGAGCTACCTTTCTATAAAAGACCTATCGACTGTTGCAATTATAGGCGTAAACAAGAATGATAAAAGAGTACGGGATTGAGTAACTATGTACACTTCTGCTGGCATACCAGGGTATAGGTATACGTTTTTAAACTGAGCAAGCTCTGACTTTGGTATCACCACGCGCACTGAATAATAACGCCCTAGTCTTGGATCATCAAGAGCATCAGGAGAAATATGGCTTACTATACCACTAATTAAACTTAAACGACGTGCACTGTAAGCACTCAGCCGGACTTTAACCTTTAGCCCTTCTAGCCCATCAATAGAGACTATGTTGCTATCTTTCTTTTGTGCTGACAGTACCTCTTCTATGTTTCTGGTCTGAATTTTAGCATCTATTATTAGGTCATCATCCGATGGCACTACGCTCATGATTGGAACTCCAGATTGTATAACACCACCTTCAGTATGGTATCTTATATCTGTGACTATCCCATCTTGAGGGGATTTAATTATTGTACGTGCTAATGAATCTTCAGCAACCATCAGCCTCTCTTTCAAGTCTGCAATAGACGTACTAACTTCCTTAAGTTCAGCGTTTGCTCTTTCTTGAGAATCATTTCTCACGTTTATAATTTCTAATTCATTCTCTCCAATTTTTTGCTGCACTTGAGATATTGCAGAACGGTAATGTCCAACTCTGCCTTCAATTTCAGCAAACTGTTTTTCTAAAGCTAAAATGTGTGGTTTGCTTATATGGCCACTATCAAGTAATTGTCTTTTTGTTTCCAACTCCTCAGTTATCAAGTCATATTGCTTATGAGCTGCATTTAGTTGAAAGTTTAGCCCAGCTAATTCATCATTTAACTGCTTTATACGTTGTTGCAGTATGTCTGTTTTTCCCAATATGCTCTTTCTCTGAGAGTTGAACAACTTTACTTGATTCTTTATCGCTTTATTTACAAGTTCATCGTGAGATAATTTTTTAACCTCATCAGGAAACTCGAGCGTGTCTAAATCTCCTCTGATTGCAATAAGCCTTGCTTCTGTTGCTAAAAATGATAAGAGCTTCTCTTTGATAATACTTAAATTCGCCTTCTCGTTAACATCACTCAACAAAACTAGAGGCTCATCTTTTTTAACTGCTTGGCTCTCTTTGACTAAAATTTTGCTTATTATTCCTCCGCCCAAGTGTTGAACTATTTTCCTATTTGAAGATACAATAACTTCTCCACTTGCATGCACCGCACCGTCAATTGGAGCTATAGCCGACCAAATACCACCTATCCCAAAAAAGATGAGTATTACTACCAGACCAAAAAATAGTGGTCCCCATGTTACTCTCAGAACTTCATTTACGTTATTACTTTCGCGTTTTAAAATAAAATTTATCACTGCATCAATCAATGCAAACGTCTTATCCAAAAATTTTGGGTACTTCTTCTTTTTATTTTTTGCTCCTTGCATATTTATATTATCACTATGGCCAATCAGGCCTGTCAAAGAAAATCCAGCGCTAAGCTTTTTTAACTTACTTATCATAATACTACTGTGAATTTGTGTTAACTCAAGATAACACACAAAAACAAAGAATCTATAATTTAGGCATTCCATTTAGACTGCAGAGCACCAGAATAAACTATTTAGTAACAATTCCTGCATCAACTATGTTTTTAAAATTTTTTGACGTTTAACTTTATTATAACTTTTCCTTTATTTTGTGAATATCTGAGTTACTTATATTATGTAAGAAATCTATTGCCAACCAGTCGATATTCTGTTAGGAATTAAGATAATATAAAGTTATTATGTTTAGATTGGAAAGTAGAAAGTTCCTGATCACTGGCGCATCAGGCGGAATAGGGCAAGCAATTGTAAAAATTATGCACAAAGCCGGAGCAACTTTATGTATTTCTGGCACAAAAAAAGAAGTGCTCGAAGAAGTTGCTAAACAATATGAAAAAAATATGCACATACTCCCTTGTGACTTATCAAATGCTGAGGAAGTAAATCAACTAGTAAATAGAGCAAGTGAGTTGATGGAAGGCTTTGACGGGCTTATATGCAATGCGGGCATTACGCGAGACAGTTTATTATTGAGAATGACAGATGAAGCATGGCAAAAAGTAATTGATATTAACTTGAGCTCTACATTTAAGCTGAGTAGAGAAGCATGTAAGAGACTAATTAAGAATAATTGGGGAAGAATTATAAATATTTCCTCAATAATAGGGCTGACAGGAAACGCCGGGCAAGCAAATTATGCAGCGTCTAAAGCTGGAATAATAGCTATGAGCAAATCTATAGCAAAAGAAGTTGCAAGTCGTAATATAACAGTAAATTGTATTGCTCCTGGGTTTATAGATACTAAAATGACTGAAGTTTTAAATGAAGGACAAAAGGGAAAAATATTAGATAATATTCCAATGAAAAGAATGGGAACAGGGGAAGAAATAGCAGCAGGGGTATTATTTTTAGCAAGTGATGAAGCAAAATATATAACAGGGCATGTGCTTAACATTAATGGTGGGTTATTTATGTAGCAACACTTATGTATAGACAAATTATAATTTTTACTTTAAAATAAAAATATGTGTAGGTTTGCGTTTGCGTTAATTTGTTATTTAAAGGCAAGAAAATGAGCTCTATAATAAAAAGATTTTTTAGTGTTTTTTGTGTAGTATTACTTTTCTCTTTCTCAGGTTATGCAGCTACCGCTGATCCTGATATGGATGACACAACTAAAGTAATATGCAATATTATTGGTTACGTTTGGGGAATAGGCGGTCCACTTATGACGGTAGTAATAATTGGTGCAGCTTTGCTTGCAATATTTGGCAGGATGCCGTGGCCAGCCCTCTTTGCTCTAGGCATGTTCTGTGGTGTATTTTTTGGCGCTAAAACTATCATAACGAAAATTATGCCCAACGTAAGTAATGAAGCAAAAGCTATGTTGGAAAAGTGTGGAAAATAACCCATAAAAGTGCAGAAATGCTTTTTTGTTATCCATTAAATCGCTTCATATCTTCAACTTGCAACAAATAAGGACTATCTTTTGGTAGAGTTTTAACAGCTAGCTCAGCATATTTTGTAAATTGCTTTAAATCACCTTCAATACAAGCCTTTTTTGTCAAGGCAAAATAATGCATTGCCGTATCAGCTTCACATTTATATGCAATGCTTAAATATTTCCAGACAAAAGCGTTATTTGGTTCTACATTCAAAATCTGCTCCAGGTAAAAAATCGCCTTTTTTGCATCACCGTGTAATAATAAAGTATGAGATAATGCAAGTTTCACTAAATAACTGTTTTTCTCAGATAAATACCTAAGCGATTCCTCATACATTTTTATTGCTTCACTTAAATTTCCGGCCTTGTATAGCATTTCTGCTTTTAATTCATATAGGTATGGGTCATTGCGTGACTCTTGAATCAATGAATTAACTTTAGCAATAGCCTCTTCTATCTTTCCTTGCCTATAGCAAACTATAGCATTTACATACTCAGAATTATTTTCATATTTATTAGATAACACATGAATAGGAACAAAGAAAGAGTCTAACTTTGCAACCACACGCTCAAACTTTAGTAACTTATCCGCAAAAATTGGTTTTACGTTGTTTTTGACCTTATAATTTTGTACAGCAAATATGCGTTTCTCACTAAGTGGGTGAGTGCGGAAATATTCCTCGGTGTTCTCATGCTCAATACTTTTAAAATAATCAAAAATCTCTTTCATACCTGAATTATCATAGCCAGATTCATCAAGGTACCTTAAAGCATAGCTATCTGCTACACTTTCTTGCTCTTGAGAATAGTTAAAAAATAGCCCTGAACTGAGTGCTACACCACTAAGCAAAATTGCACCAGCAACCTGAGGGTTAATGATAATACTAGAAACTAATCCTACCATATAACTAATCATTGCTATCGATTGAAAATAACCCATAGCACTACTCATTTGCAATATATGACCAGCAGATATGTGAGCAATCTCATGTGCTAATATACCAAGCAGGACATAAGGTTTAGCCGAGTATTGTAAAAGTCCTAAATGAATGAAGATACTGTTGTTGTTAATTACAAAAGCATTAATCGAATTATCATTAATTATAAAAACTTTCATTCGGTCACTATCAATGTTTGCAGCGAAAAATAAAGGTTGCGCTAGCTCTTTCACTATTGCTTCCACTTCACTATCTCTAATAATGTTAATAGAGTAAGCATTATTATAATATGCAAAAAAGAACAATAAGGTCAAAAACTTAGCAATTCTAAACATGGAAATTCTGTGCTTGTATAATTTATAGGAATTCTATATTTTAACACTTAAATTATACAAATTTATAAACGCTAGTTTAATTTTTTAACGTAACTGATAAGTTTGTCGATGGTAGTTAACTTAATTTTATGTTGTTCAGCAAATTTAAGTAACTGAGGTAAGCGCATCATAGAGCCATCATCATTCACTAATTCACAAATAACTGCTGAATGATCAAACCCTACTAACTTCGCCATTTCAACACTCGCTTCAGTATGACCAGCACGTTGTGCCACCCCACCTTTATGTGCAATTACAGGAAAAACATGACCTGGAGTTATGATGTCATCCTGAGTGCCATCCTTGTTGATAGCAGCATGTATAGTTTTCGTTCTATCCTCTGCTGAAACACCGGTTGTAATGCCATAACGTGCATCAATTGATGTAGTAAATGCGGTATGATTTTCACCAATATTTTTCTTTTCCATGAAATTAAGGCCCAACCTCTTCATGTGAAATTTAGTCATTGCTAAGCACACAACCCCTGTACCGTACCTAACCATAAAAGCCATATGTTCTGGTTTTACTTTTTCAGCTAAGACAACCAAATCACCTTCATTCTCTCTACTTTCATCATCAACTAAAATGAATAATTTACCGGAACGAGCATCCTCTAATACATCTTCCACAGAAGAAATACCGGGTAGACTCATTGAAGCATAAGTGGCCTGTACCATAATAATTTACTTAAATTCAATCTTAACTATTTTATACAATTTCTCTCCATTTGGCACTGTCACTTCCACATACTCACCGACTTTTCTGCCGATTAAGGCACTCCCAAGTGGTGAACTAGTAGATATTAACTGCTTTGAAACATCAGCTTCATATTCGCCTACAACCTTATAAACATATTCCACTTCACCGTTATTATCACTTAACATGCTTAATGTCACAGTTGCACCAAACATTACTGAATCACCAGACAAATTTTTTACTTCTATTACTTCCGCATGTGAGAGCTTACTTTCTATCTCCATTATACGGCCTTCAATAAAACCTAACCTTTCCCGTGCTGCATGATACTCTGCATTTTCAGACAAATCACCTTGATCACGAGCATCAGAAATAGCCTGTATCACAGAAGGTTTTTCTTCCTTTAATTTTTCAAGTTCGGCTTGCATATTCTCAAAACCTTCCCTCGTCATAGGAAATTTATTAATAATGGATGAAGCCATAATCACCACCTAAACGCAATTAAATTGAGTAACGAAATTACTCACAATGTTAAAAATATCACCTTTTATATCATCACTCATGTCATTTGACAACTTTTTTAAAACCCCAGGGTGTACAGTATGAAAATAATTAATAAGATCATGTTCAAATTTATTAATGTAACTTATTTGTATTTTACTTAACTGATTATATAGGTTAGAAAAAATATACATCAGCACTACTTGCTCTTCTATTGACATAGGTAAATGTTGTTTTTGCTTTAATAACTCGACAAGATATTTACCCTTATTCAAGGATAATTGAACACTAGCATCAAGATCAGAACCAAATTTTGCAAAATCTTCTAATTCTCTATACTGAGCTAAGCTTAGCTTTATAGAACTAGCAACTTTCTTCACAGACTTTAGTTGTGCAGCAGAACCAACCCGTGAAACTGACAAACCTATATTTACTGCAGGTCGAAATCCTTTATAAAATAATTCAGACTCAAGAAAGATCTGCCCATCGGTAATTGAAATAACATTTGTTGGCACATATGCAGATACATCACCAGCTTGAGTTTCGACAATCGGCAAAGCAGTTAAAGACCCCTGCCCTTTTTTATCAGACATTTTAGCAGCTCTTTCAAGCAAGCGAGAATGTACATAGAATATATCTCCAGGGTAAGCTTCACGACCAGGAGGACGTCTGAGCAATAAAGACATCTGCCTATATGCCACAGCATGCTTAGATAAATCATCATATATAATCAAACAATGCATTCCATTGTCACGGAAAAATTCCCCCATAGTGCAACCAGCATAAGGTGCTAAAAATTGCATAGGCGCGCAGTCAGATGCACTAGCCACAACTACAGTTGTATACTCTAATGCTCCGCTTTCTTTCAGCTTATTTACCACTTTTGCTACTGTTGAAATTTTTTGTCCAATAGCAACATAAACACAGTAAATTTTTTGATTTTCGTTTACCTCATCGTTAATCTTCTTCTGATTGATAATAGTATCAAGCGCAATAGTAGTTTTACCAATTTGTCTATCGCCAATAATCAATTCACGCTGCCCTCTACCTATTGGAATTAGCAAATCTATAATTTTAATTCCTGTTTGTAGTGGCTCATGCACAGACTTACGATCAATAATGCCTGGCGCTTTAGATTCTATATCCATTCTGTTTTTGGCTCTAATTTCCCCACCGTCGTCTATAGGATGGCCCAACGCATTTACAACTCTCCCTAACAATTCATGCCCTATAGGCACCTGCACAACATCACCACTACATTTTACAACGTCCCCTTCTTTCACATCACGGTCATTACCAAGCACAACTATTCCAGCCGTATCATGATCTAAATCAAGAACTATTCCTTCTACACCGCTTGCAAAAAATACCTTTTCACCGAATTTTGCTTTTTCCAGCCCATAAACCAATGCGATACCATCTGTTACTGAAATTACTTCACCTATATTTTCCCGCTTTATAGGATTATCAAACGTCTCAACTTTTTCCCTTATTACACTTGCTATCTCAGAAACATTCATACTGTTCTTCATACAAAATTCCTTACTTTTAATATTTCCATTTTACTTAAGTCAACTAACCTATCTAAGTAACTTTTTAGCGAAGCATCGATCAAATTAAAACCATACCTAACTACGAAGCCACCTAGTATAGAAGGGTCAACCACATTGCTTACTTTTATTATTTTACCAAGAAAGCTCAAAGATTCAGTAATTATTTTTATATCAGATTCCTTTAAAGCTTCTGCTGACTTTATAGTAATTTCGAATTCATTTTCATTTTCTTTTGCAAGACTTAAGAATTTTTCTAATATAAGGATCAATAAACTAGAGCGTTTGTTTGCAAATATAACCATAATAAATTTTACTAAATTTTCACTCAAGTGCTCATTTATAGAAAGCATCACTTCTTTTTTGTGTGCAAAAGAAATCATAGGATGAGATAGGTACACAAAAACATCACGTTGATCCTTAAAAAAAGCCAATAAAAATTCTACTTCTTTCCTTATAATACCTAACCTGCTTCCTGAGACATGAAACAGCACTCTAGCGTAAGATGAAACTAAATTATTGTATTGGGTCTTTTTCATATTAAATCCAGTAAATCTAAATTAATTCAGCTACAAACCTTCCATTCTTCAATCCAAGCATTTTTTATATAAACAGGTCCTCTCTTTAAGGAAAGAAAACATAAATCATATCTGACTGAATAATCTAAAAAACTAAGGTTTGTACTTAAGAAATACTTAGAAGAATTTATAATAGACTGACATTGAAGATGAGATATCGGTATTTCTTTTCCAAGTAAACTTGTTTTAACTTCTATAAAAATCAGCTCCTTTTTTTTAGATACAATTAAGTCAATTTCACCGAACTTACAACGGTAACGGCGTTTTATAACATTATACCATTTCAGCTTTAAATATGCCAAAACTAACAATTCGCCAAAGTAACCTACAAAGTAGCGTAACCTACTTACCATAAGAAGAACAATTATGATAACAATTAACTTTGTGTAACTACTTTGCCTCCTTCTCTATTTTTACTATAAACCTTACCTCTTGCTGCAATATCCCTATTAACCAGTTCTATCACTGCCATTGAAGCGCAATCACCCTTTCGAGTGCTAAATTTTATTATTCTAGAATACCCACCTTTACGATCTTGATAACGGCTGGCTAAGACGTTTAATAACTTATCAACTGCTAACTTACTATTATGAAGGCGTGAAAGCAAAAGTCTTCTACCATGTAAAGTATTCTTATTCTTAGCAATTGTAATAAACTTTTCGACATATGGACGAAGTTCCTTAGCTTTTGGTAAAGTAGTTACAATCTGCTCATGGTTAATTAATGAGATAGATAGATTCTTTAACGTCGATAATCTATGTTCAGTGCAACGAGATAGTTTACGTTTTTTTATTCCATGTTTCATATATCACCTAATCTTCATCAGTATGTTGTTTAGCCAACTCATCTATATCCTTAGGCGGCCAGTTTAGCACATTCATACCCAAAGACAAGCCAAAATTAGCCAAAACTGCCTTAATCTCATTCAAAGACTTCCTGCCAAAATTAGCAGTTCTTAACATTTCACCTTCTGTCTTTTGCACAAGATCACCTATATAAGTGATGTTTTCGTTTTTCAGACAGTTATGAGACCTGACAGATAATTCCATTTCATCTACCTTACGCAATAAGACAGGGTCATAACCCAAATCTTTAGCACCACTAGACGAAGAAACCTGCGATTTTTTATAACTTACATCAGAACTAATAAAGGGCTGAAGTTGCTCCTGTAATATTCTTGCAGCAGAGTCAACAGCTTGACTTGGAGAGATTGTACCATCAGTTTCAATTGACAATATCAGCTTATCCTTATCAGTCACTTGGCCAACACGACTATTCTCTACCCTGTACGAAACCCTGTTAACAGGGCTATACAAAGCATTAACTGGAATAAAACCAATTAAATCCTGTTCACTCATAAGCTTCAAAAGTTCATTTTCTTTATACTTAGTTACAGGAAGATAACCTTTTCCGCTAGCCACATATATGGTCATGTTAAGCTCTACATTTTGCCCCAGCGTACATATTAACAAATCTTTATTAACAATAGAGCATTGATCATCAGTTTCTATCATCCCAGCTAATACCTGGCAAGGCCCTTTAGCGTTTAAATTTAAGCATTTATTAGAAGCACCATTTAATTTACAACTCAACATGCCCATATTTAATACTATATCAGTTACGTCTTCTCTTACCCCTTGAATTGAAGTAAACTCATGAGTTATACCTTCAATTTTTATTCCATAAACAGCACTACCTTTAAGAGAAGATAACATTACACGTCTTAATGCATTACCTAATGTTAAAGCAAAACCACTTTCCAACGGTTCTAGGACTATATCACCTTTTTCACTTGAATCATCTGATATTACCTTAACTGAACTAGGTTTAATCAATTTATCTAAATTGCTACAGAGAGAAACATTATTATTATAATACATAAAACAACCTTTTCAAATATCCTATACTCTTCTTTTTTTTCTTAACCTGCACCCATTATGAGGAATTGCGGTTTTATCTGCAATTGAAGTCACAGTCAACCCACAGCTCTGAAGTGCTTTAACCGCAGCTTCGGTACCAAAGCCAGGACCACGAATTATTACAGAGACAACCTTCATACCAAATCTCTCCATTGCATTCTTCGCAGCAGCCTCCGCAGCCTTACCTGCAGCATAAGGTGTGGATTTTCTCGAACCTGAAAAACCACATGCACCCACAGAAGTTTGACATAGCGTATTACCATGAACATCAGTTACATTTACAAAAGTATTATTAAAAGTTGCACGAATATGAACAACACCAGTAATAAACTCCTTTGTACTCTTACCAACCGTTTTGACTTTTTTCATTAAAACTCACAATAATAATAAATTTTATTTTTTCCCAGCAATAGGCAACCGAGATCTACCTTTACGAGTCTTAGCATTAGTATGAGTCCTTTGCCCTCTCACAGGTAAACCTTTTCTATGTCTCACTCCTCTATAGCATCCCATTTCCACTAAAGATTTTATGTTCATAGCCACTTCTTTTCTGAGCTCACCTTCTATAACATAATTTTGTCTAATGAAACTGCTGATCTTTTCTATATCTTCATCTCGTAATTCTGAAACACGTTTGCGCTTATCAACTTCACAAGCGTGACAAATTACATTCGCAGTAGCAATACCTATACCATATATATAAGTTAATGCAAAAGGAACACATTTCCTCACTGGAACATTTATGCCTGCAATACGTGCCACTGGTACCTCGATACTTTATTAATAACAACTCTTAATTTATACCATAAAACAACTCAGAGTCAAACCAAATTACAAGAAATTTTACTTTCAATCTCTTGCGTTACCTCATCAACACTCAAATTAGCGTCAATTGTTAATAATTTGCCTTTATAATACTCGCGTAAACCTTTCATTTGAAGGTGATATTCACTTATTCTCTTATTAATTGCAGACATATCAGCATCATCAATTCTTTTCTCTAACCTCGTACTTTTACATTTAGCACAAGTAGTACTCTTAAAAGAAGATACACTATATATGCTTTTACAGTCCAAACACGCGAGACGATTTTTTAATCTATCGATTGCAATATTATCGTCAAGCTGCAGTTCAATTACAATATCAACATCCCTATTATATTTTTCTTGCAAAACTTGAGTCAAAAAATGAGCCTGGTTTAAATTTCTCGGAAAACCATCTAATAAGCAATTATCATCCATTAATGCAAGCTGGTCATGCAATAATCCACATATAATTTCATCTTGAATTAAATTACCAGATTCCACGGTACCCTTTATTTTTTTACCTAACTCACTGCCATCAGATATAATATTCCTTAATAAATCCCCCACTGAAATTAATTTTAAATTATATTTTGCTATTAACAAGCTTGACTGAGTACCTTTACCAGAACCTGGAGGACCAAAAATCGTAATGATCATCTTACTTTCCTCGTTTTAGACTCATATTTCTTTATCCAGCTATCGTACCTATTCGAAAAAATATAAGATTGTATTTGCATAATAGTATCAGTAATAACGTTCACTATAATCAGTAAACTCGTCCCACCAAAAATAAATGGTATATCATAATAATATCTCATAACTTCAGGTACAGTACATATGACTACCAAATACGCAGAGCCAATGAATGTCAACTTAAAAACTATATCTTGAAGGTAATCAGAAGTATGTTTCCCAGGCCTTCTACCAGGTATAAAACCACCATTTTTTTTAAGAAAATCTGCGTTTTCCTCTGGATTAAATATAAAATTGGTATAGAAAAAATTAAAAAATACTATCAGCACCAAATAGGCTACAATATATACTACTTTATTTGCCATAAAGTAATTTAAAATAAAATCAGAAAAAGCGTGCCCCTTATAGAAATTTGCAATTGAAATAGGTGTCAATAAAATTGCATTAGCAAAAATGGTTGGTACTACACCAGATAAATTAATCTTCAATGGAATATAAGTAAAATCGTCATTATGTAATCTTTTAAATTGCTTTTTAGGATGTTGAACAATAACTTTTCTATAAGAAGACTCTACAAAAATGACTAAGACTAGCAGCAAAAAAAACAATACCAAAACAAAAAGGATAATAAATAACGATACGCTACCGTTTTTATTTAACGTTAACAGAGATGACAAAGCGCTGTGTAACTCTGATATTATGCCCGTGAAAATGATTAATGAGATACCATTGCCTATACCGCTAGCACTGATTCGTTCACCAAGCCATATTAAAAGCATAGTTCCACCTAAAAGGCTGAAAACACCTATTGTACGAAACATAACACCAGGTTCGATTACAACCAATACCCCTTCCCTATTCATCCCTTCCAATCCAACCAAAATTGGAATTGATTGAAATACACAAATTACTATGGTCAGGTAGCGTATATAAGAATTCATCTTTCTACGGCCTGACTCTCCATCATTCTTAACTTCCTTCATTCCTTTAATCGCAGAAGAAAGCAACTGAATAATGATAGAAGCCATTATATATGGCATAACGTTCAATGCTAGAATTGTCATTCTAGCCAATGCACCACCAGAAAATAAATTAAATACTCCAAAAACACCTGAGCCCTCTTTGGGAAATATATCATTAATTACATCAAGATTAATTCCAGGAATAGGCACATAAGTACCCAAGCGATAGCAAATTAAAGCTATTAGCGTAAAAAATATACGTTTTAATAAATCGCCTTTATATAACAACGTAGGATCCAAGCTATTAAATGCGGATTTATTGCCCATGATTTACGATAGTATTTCCACACTACCACCAACTGAAGCTACAGATTTTTTTGCAGCTTCTGACGCAAAATTAACATGAAACACAAATTTTTCGCTCAACTTACCTTTATTAAGAAGTTTAATTTTATCTTTAATAGACTTTATAAAACCTAATCTATACAGCCTCTCCTTATCTATAACAGAGTCTTTCACTATTTTTTTAGCTTCCATTAAGCGCTGTATATCGCCAACATTAATTATAGAATATATGTTCCTACGTATAGGCTTAAAACCTCTTTTAGGCAAACGAGTATATATAGACTGTTGTCCACCCTCAAAACCATTTATGGAAACTCCACTTCTAGCCTTTTGCCCTTTATGCCCTCTACCGGATGTTTTACCTTTACCACAACCGATACCTCTACCCAGCAACCTAGGCTTCTTTTTCTTAGATAACTTAGTAAATATAGAGTTTAATTTTACAGCATTATTCATACTTTACCTGCTTCCAACTATCTCGCTAATCTTTTTGCCTCTTTTGCTTGCTACCTGACGAGGAGATAACATACTATCAAAAGCCTTAAATACCGCACATATAACATTATGAGGATTATTTGATCTAGTGGATTTAGCTACCACATCCTTTATACCTAACACCTCAAAAACTGATCTAATCGCTCCACCAGCAATAATACCTGTTCCGGCTCTTGCGGTTCTTAAAACTATCTCACCAGAACAAAATTTAGCTTTAATATCATGATGCAAAGTTCTACCTTCACGCAAGTACACTCTAATCATCGATTTCTTTGCAGCATTTACAGCTTTGACTCTTGCTTCAGCAACTTCTGCGTGCTTACCTATTCCACATCCTACCCTACCCTTCCCATCGCCAACAACAACCAAAATTGAAAATGAAAATCTTCTGCCACCTTTGGTAACCGTTGTTACTCTTCGTACCGAAACTAAAAGCTCTGATAAATCATTATTATTTTGTAAATTCTTTATAGCCATATTCAAAACCTTCTAAAACTCAAATCCAGAACTTCTTAAAGCCTCAGCAAATTGAGAAACTAATCCTGTATATTTATACGCTCCACGATCAAATACTAGCTTTTGTTCTAATTTCAGACCAGATAAGCGCTCAATCATTAAAGAAGAAACCTGTTTTATAGTTTCAGCATTGACTTTTCCTTTACATACATCCTTAATTTTAGCATCCAAAGTAGAAGCTGAAGTGAGAGTTACTCCTTTTACATCATTAATTAACTGGACATAAAAATGCCTATTAGATTTAAATATGGATATACGCAAACGTTCAGCGCTCTTGTCAAGCTTCGCTCTATTACGCAACTTCCTTTTTTCATAGTTACTTAAAAAATTATATAACCTTCTCATCTTAATTACTTCTTTTTACTTACAACTTTACGCAACATAAATTTACCCTTTATTACAATACCCTTACCTTTATAAGGATCGTACTTCCTAATCCTGCATATATCAGATGCCACCATATAGACTTTTTGCTTATCCATACCACTAACTACTAAGTGAGTTGGCTTTATGCACTTAATCTCAACATCTTTAGGCACTTTATATTTAACATTATGGCTATAACCAAGATACAAAGTCAAATACTTACCATCACACTCTGCCTTATATCCAACACCATTAATCTCAAGATTAACAGAAAAACCATCAACCATGCCGTTAATAATATTATTAATATTACTCCTATAAGTGCCCCACATAGGCTTTATTTCATCATAATCATCTTTATCTTGATCCACAGAAAGGAGTAGCTGATTATCAACAATCCGGCACACAACATCACTGATTAAGCTAAGCTCTTTTTCAGCCTTAGCACTCTTTATTAACATCCTACCATTATTATATTCAACTGAAATACCAGCAGGAATATTGATAGGAGCAGCACCTATACGAGACATGAATTTCTCCTATTATTTAAAACACACGACACAAAACTTCTCCACCAACCTTTAACTTATGTGCATTATAATCAGTCATCACTCCTTTGGGTGTCGATATAATAAAAATACCAAGACCATTATATGCTTTAGAAATGTCCTTATACTTAGAATAACAACGACAACCAGGCTTTGACACCCTAACTATGTCACTAATTACAGGTGACTTCTCATAATACTTCAATTTTACAATGAAAGAAGGTAAATTATCTACAACTTGCTTTTCATAATCAAGGATATACCCTTCATCTTTTAAAATCTTCAGTATAGAAGAATTCACTTTAGAAAACAACACTCTTGTTGTTCTATGCATTGCCAATTGAGCATTAAGTATCCTTGTTAAAAAATCACCAATACTATCAGATAACGCCACAATATACTCCTTATATTATATTTACCAACTAGACTTTGTAACTCCTGGAACTTGCCCAAAAGAACATAAATCACGCAAAACAATTCTACATAAACCAAATTTTCTATATACTCCTCTTGGTCTCCCAGTTAAAGCACACCTATTTCTAATTTTGGTTTTAGAAGAATTTCTAGGCAATTTTTTAATTAATTTATTTTGAGCTGTAAACCTTTCTACAATAGACAAATTCTTATTATTTATTATAGATTTCAATTTCTCTCTTTTTTCTTTATATTGATCGCACAGCTTTATTCTGCGAAGATTTCTCTCTATCATAGATTTTTTTGCCATATATTTCTCCTCTCAATTAATCAAAAAAAGGAAATTTAAGAGCCAGTAATAATTCCTTTGCTTCCTTATCACTAACTGCACTTGTTATAATATTAATATCCATACCTCTAATTTTACTTATTTTATCATAGTCTATTTCTAAAAACGAGATATGTTCCTTTATACCAAAGGAAAAATTACCATTACCGTCAAATTGCTTCACACTAAATCCTCTAAAATCTTTTTCCCTTGGCAAAGCAATATATATCAATCTTTCTAAAAACTCATACATTTTATCTCTACGCAAAGTTACTTTGCAACCTACTGTAGCACCTTTTCTGATCTTGAAGCCAGAAATAGATTTTTTTGCAAAAGTTGATAAAGGCTTCTGCCCAGCAATCAAATATAGGCTATCAAGTGGTTCATTTATTGCTTTACTATCTGTAGCAGCATCTCCAACGCCCATATTGATACACACCTTGACAAGTTTAGGCACTTGCATGATATTGCCGTAATTAAACTTATCCTTTAAGGACTTTACTATGCTATCTTTATACAATTCTTTAAACATATCAACCTAATCTATCACTTCTCCAGAAACTTTTGCAAAACGCACTTTTCTACCGTCTATAACCTTAAACCCCACTCTAGTTGGAGTTTTATATTTAGGGTCCAATGTTGCAACGTTGGATATATCAATAGCTAACTCTTTATTTAATATACCACCACTACTACCAGCTTTTGGTTTAGTGTGTCTCTTATGTACATTTACCCCAGAAACAATTACTTTCTTTTTAGCATCACATGCCACAACTTTAATCACTTTACCAATTTTTCCCTTATCTCTACCAGTTAAAACTATAACGTCGTCACCACTTTTTATTTTAGCACTCATTATAAAACCTCAACAGCTAATGACATTATCTTCATAAAAGAACCAGATGATAACTTTTTTACCGGACCAAATACCCGAGTGCCAAGTGGTTCACCTTGATCGTTAATCAAAACTACAGCATTGCTAGAAAAACGAATTACAGAACCATCAGATTTTCTAATAGGGCTTTTCACCCTCACCACAACTGCTCTATATACTTTTCCCTTCTCAACCTTCCCTCTTGGAGTAATAGATTTAGTAGATACAATAACTGTGTCACCTATAGATGCAGACTTTCTACCACCCAATAAACCAATACAAAGCACTGCACGCGCACCAGAATTATCAGCTACTTCCAACAATGTATTTTTTTGAATCATATAAATATCCTATTCAATGTGAGCTATTAACAACAACCCATTTTTTAGTAGTAGAAATAGGCTTGTGTTCTTGTATTAAAACCTTGTCCCCTTCTTTACAACTATTATTCTCATCATGTGCTGTATACTTCTTGTATTTTTTTATAACCTTTTTATACAGCTGATCCTTATACACTTGTAATACCGAAACCTTTACAGTCTTATCACACTTAGCCTTAGTTACAGTACCACAAAAAACCTTTTTAGGCATTCTTTTCCTCTCTTCTTCTTTTATTTAATGTAGTTAGAATACGAGCTATGCTCTTTCTTATTAAGCTAAAACGCGAAATATTGTTGCACTGCCCCAACTTCTTTTGAAAAACCAAATTAACAAACTCTTTTCTCAAATTTACAAGAATTTCATGCAATTCTTGTGAAGACCTCGATTCAATGTCAGCTATATCCATTGCAACTCCATTTAATTATGATTAGATACAAATTTACACTTCATAGGGAGCTTAGCGGTTGCCTTTTCAAGCGCCAATCTTGCTAAATGCATGGGAACATCACTGCTAATCTCAAACAACATTCTACCGGGCTTAGCTTTAAACACCCAAAATTCAACACTACCTTTTCCCTTACCCATACGTACATCTGCCGGCTTTTTACTAACAGGGGTATCAGGAAAAATTCTTATCCACACTTTACCAGAGCGTTTTAATGTTCTAGATATTACACGCCTTGCAGTTTCAATATGCTTAGACTGAATCCTACCTGCTTCTACAGCTTTTAAGCCATAATCTCCAAAAGATAATGTGCTACCACCTTTTGTATTACCCTTAATTCGCCCCTTAAATACCTTCTTATATTTACTCTTTTTGGGAACAAACATCTCAATATACCTTAATTACCAATATAAACCCAAACCTTAACTCCTATAATACCATATATAGTTTTTGCTTCACAAAAAGCATAATCTATATTAGCACGTAAAGTGTGTAAAGGCAAACGACCTTCTTTATACCATTCAGTACGAGCTATCTCAGCTCCGCCAAGGCGCCCAGAACAACTTACTTTAATACCTCTAGCACCCATCCTCAAACAACTTTGAATAGCTTTTTTCATCGCTCTTCTAAATGAACCCCTTTTTTCTAACTGTTGTGCAATGCTGCTTGATATTAAAACTGCATCTATTTCAGACCTTTTAACTCCTACTACATTCACTTCCACATTATTTTTTACTTTTTCAGCTATTTTTTGCTTTATCTTCTCAATATCTGAGCCTTTCTTACCTATTATCACTCCAGGTCTAGAAGAATGTATTATTACAGACACCAAATCGATTGTACGCTCTATAATTACTTTAGAAACACCAGCATGCTTAAAAGATTCATTTATATAACTGCGAATAGATAAATCTTGATGCAACCCTTGTTTATAACCCTTCTCAGCATACCAAACAGATGACCAAGTATTAATTATTTTTAACCTAAATCCTTTAGGATTAACGTTTCCCATACTTTTGCACTTTCCTTATTAATTTTCTATTTTTATGAATCATATAATTTCTCCCAATTTTACAGTTATATTACTATAACGTTTACTAACTCTATTAGCTCTACCCATAGCTTTTGGACATACCCTACGCAAAGTAAGAGACTTACCTATTGAAATTTCTTTTATATATAAATTATCGATATCCAATCCATAATTATATTGAGCATTAGCAATCGCAGAATTTAATACCTTCCTTATAAGACCCGCAGCTTTCTTTTCACAAAATCTTAATTGCACAGTGGCAAAAGAAACTTTTTTATTACGTACTAAACCAGCAACCAAATTCAATTTACGAGGAGTTGATTTTAAAACCCTAGAACCAGCTTTAACTATTACATCTCTGTTTTTCATATCAATTACCTTCTTGTCGCCTTTTTATCACCACTATGCCCAGTAAATTTACGAGTGGGCGAAAATTCACCAAACTTATGACCTATCATATTCTGATCATTAACATTAACAGGAATGTAATCCTTACCATTATAAACAGCAAACTTTAAACCTAAACAATTAGGAAGAATTACAGAAGCCCTGGAATGAACTTTTATAGCCATGTTAACAAACCCCTTGTTTAAAGCATTATTCACCGACTTTAATATAGAAGGATGACAAAAAGGAGGCTTCCACGCAGATCTACTCATAAACTAACCTTTCAATTGTTTTATATACTTATCACTAGATTTATTTTTCCTCCGAGTTTTCTTTCCTTTTGTTGCAACACCCCAAGGAGTAACAGGATGACGACCACCAGAGGTTTTTCCTTCCCCACCTCCATGAGGATGGTCAACCGGATTCATTGCAACCCCACGCACAGTAGGTCTAATTCCAAGCCACCTACTTCTTCCAGCTTTACCCAGCTTTCTATTCTTATGGTCAGGGTTAGATACTACACCAATAGTAGCCTTGCAAGAAGATAAAATCAACCTAATTTGACCAGACCTGAGTCGTAATAAAACATATTGGCCATCACGACCAACGATTTGCGCATAACAACCAGCAGCTCTAGCAATCGCAGCACCATTACCTGGCTTCAGCTCAACATTATGAACGAAAGAACCAACAGGTATATACTTGAGTAGCAAACAATTACCTGGCAAAATATCAGCATCATTTCCAGCTGTAACAATATCACCAGGCTTCATACCTTGAGGAGCTAATATATAAGACTTAATATCATCTTCCTTATATGATATTAACGCTAAAAACCCACTTCTATTTGGATCATACTCTATTTTTTCAACTATACCCTGACCACTTCTATTACGCTTAAAATCTATAACTCTATACTTCTTTTTGTGACCACCACCCCTATGACGAGTTGTAATTCTACCATAATTATTTCTTCCACCACTGGACTTTTTACCGGATGTAAGAGACTTTTCTGGCTCATCTTTTGATAAACCAACTTTACTTACTAACACAGTCCCACGAGAAGACGGAGTAACAGGATTAAAAAATTTCATACCCATATTAAACGCTCATTATATCTAATTTTTGACCATCTATCAAAGAAAAATAAACTTTCTTTTTCTGTTTTTCACAACCAATCACACCCCTGAAACGCCTATATTTAGGCTTAATTCTAACAACATTTATAGAAGAAATTTTAACATCAAATAGAGACTCTATTGCCAACTTTATTTGACGCTTATTTACATTTACAAAAACATACAAAGAATATTTATTAAACTTCTCCCTCAAAAAAGAGGCCTTTTCTGTAATTATAGGAGATTTTATTATATTATTATATTTGATCATAACAATCTACCTTCAAGATGCTTTAAAGTATCCTTTGTCAACATCACGCATTCGTGATTCAATATATCAAAGACATTTAACCCAATAGGTTTGGTTAAGTCTACATAATGCAAGTTTCTAACAGCACGCAACAAATTATCTCCATAATCACCAACTATCAAAAAGGAAGAAAATTTAAAATTTTTAATACATTTACACATTTCAGACGTTTTCTTCACATCAATATTTAAATTATCCAGAATAATCACTTGATTATTTAAATACTTTAGAGATAAAGCAATTTTTAAACCAAATTTGCGTACCTTCTTATTAAGAGAATAAGTATGACTCCTCACAACAGGGCCGAAAATAATCCCACCACCTCTAAATTGAGGAGATCGCAAGCTCCCTTGTCTTGCCCTACCGGTACGTTTTTGACCATAAGGTTTAGCTGTTGTACCAGAGACATCACTGATACCTTTTGTTTTATGAGTACCAGCTCTTCTCTTCGCTAATTGCCATCTCACTATATCATGCAAAATACTCAATTTTTGCTTAGCAGAAAATATCAAAGGATTGAGCTGAGCAGTACCTACATTATTATTAGATAGATTAACTAAATTACATTCCATAACTAACTTACCAAATTACTAGCATCATCATTTACATCTAACAGTAAACCTACCGGAAAAGGAACATCTTTATGTAAAGATTTTTTAACTGCATCTCTTACAAAAACATAGGAATTTTTAAACCCAGGAACATTATTACCCTTCACAGCAATTATACTATTTTCATGATCAATGGATAATATCTTCATATTTTGTGCAGTTATTCTGCTGTTACCTAAATGACCAGCCATTTTCTTTCCTTTGAATACTCTACCAGGATCCTGACATTGACCAGTGGAACCTTGTGATCTGTGAGCAATAGAAACACCATGAGATGCCCTAAGCCCACTGAAGTTATGCCGCTTCATCACACCAGCAAATCCTTTACCTATAGAATAACCCGTAATATCAAGATATTGACCAACCACAAAATGATTGATTCCCACTTTTTTACCACATTCTATTCCCGACAGGTCATTTAATCTACTTTCGTATAACTTACATTTATTATTTATACCCTTTTTCTTTAAATATTCCAACTGAGGTTTTGCTATATTTTTAAAATCTCCTGTGCCTAAAATGACTGAATTATAGCCACATTTATCTTGTCCTTTTATATCAACAATATAAGTTTCGCTGAGATGCAATAAAGTTACAGCCATGCGACTATTGTCAGAATACATAGCAGTATGACCAATATTCATCATTAGTAAACCAATTCTCCTCAGCGAATTTATTCTCTTCATTTCCTTCTCCTAAACCTTAACTTTCTTGACTTTTAAATCCACTTCTACGCCAGCAGAAAAAGATAAACCTGTAAGCATCTGCATCATAGTAGGAGTAAGATCATGTAAAACAATCAAACGCCTAGAAGTTCTCATTTCAAACTGTTCACGAGATTTTTTATCAACGTGAGGAGATCTATTAACAATAAATTTAGAATCTTTTCTTGGCAACGCAATCGGACCAGATAATTTTGCATTGGACCGCTTTAATTCATCAACAAATTTTCGAACACACTCCTCCAATAAAGAACAATCGAAAGCCTTAATGTTAATATATATATCTTGCTTCATCTTAGTTACTACTCTTACTCCAAAATTTCAGAAACAACACCAGAACCAACAGTTCTACCGCCTTCTCTTATCGCAAAACGCAATCCCTTATCCATTGCTATCGGTACTTGCAATTCTACTTCTACACTCACATTATCTCCTGGCATTACCATCTCCTTCCCATCTAGCAATTTTATGCTCCCGGTTACATCCGTTGTCCTTAAATAAAACTGTGGCTGGTAATTCGCAAAAAATGGTGTATGCCTTCCTCCTTCCTCTTTCTTTAATATATAAACCTCCGCCCTAAACTTTCTATGCGGCGTTATCGTCCCCGGTTTTGCTAATACTTGCCCTCTCTCCACTTCTTCTCTTTTTGTTCCTCTTAACAATATTCCTACATTGAGTCCTGCACTTCCCTTATCCAGCAACTTCTTAAACATTTCTACACCTGTGCATATCGTCTTTTGCGTCGCTTTCAGACCTATTATCTCTATCTCTTCTCCCGTCTTTATCTCTCCCTTCTCTATCCTTCCTGTTACCACCGTTCCTCGCCCCGATATCGAAAATACATCCTCGATTGGCAATAAAAATGGTAAATCCACAGGCCTTGGTGGAACTGCCACATACTCATCTAACTTTTCCATCAATTTATCTATTGATTTCTTTCCATATTCGCTACTGTCATCCTCCAGCGCTTTCAATGCAGACCCCACTACCACAGGCACTTCATCCCCTGGAAATCCGTATTTATTCAGCAATTCCCTCACTTCCATTTCTACCAAATCTATCATATCAGCATCAGCAACATCAGCTTTATTTATATACACCACGATATATCCAACACCTACCTGCTTCGCTAGCAATATATGCTCTCTCGTTTGTGGCATTGGCCCATCAACCCCCGACACTACCAATATCGCCGCATCCATCTGTGCTGCACCTACTATCATGTTCTTTACATAGTCAGCATGTCCAGGACAATCAACGTGTGCATAATGCCTTTTTTCCGTCTGATACTCAACATGCGCTGTTGCTATCGTTATCCCCCTTTTCCTTTCTTCTGGCGCCTTATCTATCTGATCGTACGCTACAAAATTTCCATAATGCTTTGTTATCGCCGCTGTTAACGTTGTCTTCCCATGATCCACATGTCCTATTGTTCCCACATTTACATGCGGCTTTCCAAATGCTTCCACTACTGCTGTCATAATTTAAACTTTTCTACCTAAAATACAAATACACCAATAAATAATATGTTGATTTTATAAAAATACAACAAAAAAAAAGAGCGGATAGTGGGAATCGAACCCACGTCACTAGCTTGGAAGGCTAGAGCTCTACCATTGAGCTATACCCGCACAATGGAGGAGGTAGGATTCGAACCTACGTACGCAATGCGGACAGATTTACAGTCTGTTACCTTTAACCACTCGGTCACTCCTCCACAAAAATTTGTTAAGAGAACGCTATTTTAGTACCTTAACTCAAGCTTTTATTGTATTTAATACTAAACGCCTAAAATTAAAAAATCAAGCAATAAAACCTACCCTGATTAAAATCATGCAGATTTCATTTTATACAACACAATATTGCCAATAAAACGTCTAAATAAATAATGCGAATCATGCGTACCTGGCGCTTCTTCTGGATGATATTGCACAGAAAAGACTAAGTAATCCTTCATCATTATCCCCTCTACACTATTATCAAATAGAGAAATGTGAGTAATTTCAACATTACTTGGAAGAGAAGCTGAATCAACAACAAAACCATGATTTTGGCTAGTGATCTCAACTTTTCCACTAATTACATCATAAACTGGATGGTTACTCCCTCGGTGACCAATATCCATCTTGATGGTCTTTGCTCCCAAAGTAATCGCAAGTAATTGATGACCCATGCATATGCCAAAAATTGGTATTTTAGATTTTATAATAATGTCTATCTCTGAAACTACACTTTCTCCTATTTCTTGCGGATCACCAGGACCATTTGAAAGCACTATACCATCTGGATTCATACTCAACACTTTTTGAGCAAAACCTGTGCTTGGTCTGATTAATTCAACTGTACAACCAAGTTCTATTAAGCGTGAAACTATACTGATTTTTACGCCAAAATCAACGATTACAACCCTATATTTTGCATTAAGGTCACTTTTAAAATTACTATGCAAGCTGACTTTATTGGTTATTTCTATCCCATTTACAGATTTGTATTCCTTCAATTTGTCCAACACATGCGTCTCGCTTGACGGGCATATCATTCCACTTTGAGATCCATGTTTTCTCAAATGTCTCGTTAAAGCTCTAGTATCAATTCCTGATATCCCAATCACGTTATTTTTCTCTAACCAATCATTTAAACTGATATATGAAGAAGGGTGGGACATAGAAGAAAGTTCACGCATAACCACACCACTTGCAAAAATTTTCTCTCCTTCATTATCTTTATGGTTTATTCCAATGTTACCAATATGAGGAAAAGTGAACGTTATAATTTGATCAGCAAAAGAAGGATCAGTTATAGTATGCTGATAACCGGTCATACCAGTGGTAAAACAGACCTCACCTATGCACTTGCCTTTTTTACCTACTGATTTTCCCCAAAAGCATTTACCATCTTGTAAAATTAAAACTGCGTCCTGCACTTCATTATCTATTTAACTGATTCAAAACAGTATACAAGAATTTCAAATAATACGTAACTCTTTCTAAAATTCCAAATTTAACCACGAGGCGGCGAAGAACAACATGAAAAAAACTTTTAACGTGCCCTTTCATAAAATATGTTGACTATCTCCGTATTTTATATTAGGTATACTCCGGCAGTTATGAAATGGAGGTTTATTATATCAAATGAAATCCAACCTAAAAATAAGTTACTAATTGTAGGAGCTGGCTTACTATTCTTTGCGATGGTGTTCCCATCATTTTTTCTCTTAGCAAAAATAGCCATAGGATTAGCTATGATCGCAATTGCAACAATCGCGGTAAAAATTTTCTCAAAAACAATATCAAACGCTCTTGAAAAAGAAAAAGTAGATCAGAATCAGGCAGCACAACAAACAACACAAAGTAAAATTATAAACCTAGCTATTGGATTAACATTTATATTTGCAGGAGGATTATCAATGCTCATTATAGCAAAAACTGGCTTAATTGCAGCATGTGCAGCTATAACTGCTTTAGCTCTACACGAATATGTTAAAAATGAAAAAATAGGAAAAGAGATAAATGATAAATTCGATAAGGTAGCTGACGATACAATCAATTTTATTGTTAGCAATGTTGAAAAACTTATTCCAACAAAGCCGCCAGGCATAACAGCCTAAACTGTCTCCGTTCAGCAGAGTGGTTTAAGAAACAATAGATAGAAGGTTTTGAAAAGGGTTCAGCCTTCTTTTTATGTCGGTCTTGAGGAACTTCTTGTACAATTAGTTTCTCTTGAGAAAATGAATCTAACATTTTAACACTCCCTTTAACTCTTACATCATATATTGAAAAATAATTAACCTAACTTATAACTTGCACCTTTATCAGCTTGTTAGGTAGAATTATTAAAGAATTAGTTGAATAGGTATTATGATTCAATTCAACTCCATCCACAAGTTCTCCGCTTGTTACTCCAGTTGCAATAAACACTGATTCACCTCTTGTCATATCTTTTATGGTGTAGATTTTTTCTGGGTCATCAATATTTAAATTTTTTGCTCTTTCTCTTAACTGATCTGTGTCAAATATTAATCTTCCCTCCATCTGTCCACCGATTGAACTCAGCGCTGTAGCCGCAAGCACCCCTTCTGGTGCCCCTCCTATTCCGATATACATATCGTGATTGCCATTTACTAGTGAAACTACGGCCGCAACATCACCATCATCTATTAGTTTAACTTTTGCTCCTAACTTCCTGATTTTCACTATTAATTCATCATGCCTTTCACGATTAAGTATAGTTACTGCAAGATCATTTACTTTACATCCTTTTGCCTTGGCTAAATTGTCTAGATTCTTTTCAATGCTATTTTTTAGTGAGACTACACCCTCTGGAAGATTTTTTCCTACTGCTATCTTTTCCATATAAACATCAGGTGCATGTAAAAAATCACCTTTTTTCGTTGCAGCAAGAACGGACATTGCCCCTTGTTTATGGTGAGCGCAAATTGTGGTACCCTCAAGTGGGTCAACAGCAATGTCGATTTCAGGACCATTTCCTGTACCAACCTTCTCGCCAATATATAGCATTGGTGCTGAATCTCTCTCACCTTCACCAATTACGATAGTACCATTTATTTCCATTGAATTTAATACTGTACGCATTGCATCAACTGCAACCTGATCAGCCCTTTTTTCATCGCCGAAGCCTGCTAGTTTATATGCAGCAAGTGCTGCAGCTTCGGTCACTTTAACTAATTTATAGGCTAAATCTTCCATCATTTGCTTTAAGAACTATATTCAATATATATCATGCTGCTTGAAACTGCAATATGTCTTGACTGGTTGTGAGAAAGTTGCTATAATAAACTAACATATAGTAGTAGGTTTAGTTATGGAATATAGTAATGATGATATTAGAGAGTTGTATCGAAAGATAGCTACAATTGTAAAATATGATGATAAGGGAATTGCTAGTCTTAAAGATTTGCAAAAGGAACCAAAGTGGAAAGAAGTTAATTTTCAAGATAAGTGTGAAGGAGACAATTTATTAGGAGACTTACTTCTAAAACATGCAACCGAAAATAACAACCCACGCGTTAAGGATCTTTTTCTTAGAAATGGGTTCAAGATTCCTCAACAAGAACAGATAACTACAGAGGTAAATGAGGAAAGAGAACCTGATGTAGAAGAAAATGGAGCAGGCAGCAATGCAGCAGATTCTAATAACTCCAGAGGTAGTCAATTTGCTACGTCATACAACAAGATAAAGGAAATTGTAACTAATAACCCTAGTATAACTGCTCAGGAATTTGGTGAGAAGCTTAAAAAGGAGGAAATAGATATAAAAATAACAAACCAGGATGGTTGGACTTTGCTTTATTATGCTGTTCGTTCAGAAGGGCCTAGTATTACCGGCGATCGCAGTATATTCCTAAGGGTTGTTGGATTGCTCACAAATTCAGACATTAAAGTCAATGGTATTCAAGATACGGCTTATACTTTATTAGATCATGCCGCAATAAAAAAACAAGCTGACGTTGTAAAGATACTTTTGAATAGTGGCAAATTTAATGAAGAAGAAAAATTTAACGCTCTGCGTCTTGCTATTGTTCAAGGTAATGTCCAAGAATTTGAGGCATTTTTAGGTTATGTGAATGCTGAAAGCAGACGAGCAGCTTTAGAGTTAGCTATGAATACTACACAAAAAGAAATTACTCAGGTGCTTTTAAACTTTATTACACCAGAAACATCTGATGTAGAAGAAAATGGAAATAGAGCTGGACCCAGCAGCAGTAATGGAAACATTGGTAGTAGACCTGTAAATACACCAAATGGCCAGCTAAATCATAATAACGAAAATAAAACACCTGTATCAACAAGGACTGACCAAACTGCCACACCAAATAATGATAATAAAGCTAACGGCTTCTTAGATGCTCAATTTTCTGTGCCAAATGAAAAAGAAACTAAATATAAGAAAAATTTTTACACCTCATTAACAAAAGATGTTGTTGGAGTTGTTGTTACAGGGTTATTCATTGCTGCTGCTGTGATGGTTCCATCTGTGGCTGGTGCGGTGGTTTGTGGTGTTATAGCTGCTTTGGTTGCAACATATATCGGATTACATGTAAAAAATTCTACATTACCAAGCTATAGAGAAATGGAAAAAAATAAAGTTGAACACGTGAGTTCAAAAACTGCACAAACATTGCGATTTGAGAAAAATCTCCACTAGGAAGGGTGTCATCCGAGTAGCTAAAACTGGGATCTATACTAGCACAGCCCTACGTCATACCGCGATTCATTCACGGTATCTTAGCATAGATCCCGCTAACACGTAGCGGGATGACGGTTGTCGGTAGGCCTAAATTACTTTAGCCATAAACATTTAAGAAATTTACCAAATGAAAAGAAAGGCAAAAGAAACCCTAGTCATTGTCTATTTTCAGTATTGACGTGCATAACAATGTTACAAAAAATAATATCATAGAATTCAATAGGATAATCCCTAGAGAATTACTCATCTACAAAAAGGCAAATCGTGTTAATGCTGTTTAGATGTAAAAGATAAGCTAAATCTTTACATGGAATTTAAAACAGTAGAATACCTTTGATTGAAAGAAAGAACCAAACTAGGCAACTTAACCGGTTTGCTATTTCAACTACTACAACTAAATCAATAAATCTTAATAGGGGAAAACATTATGGAAACGCCAAAACTGACTGGTGAATTAGTATGTGATATATATGAGTTAACAAATAAAGATGGAAAGAATATTCAAAAGCTAGCAAGCAAAATAGAGGAAGGGAAAGGTATTGCTAGAAAGTTCAGAAATGGAATATTCAAAAAGTCCAGCTACAATACAAGCACGATTCTTTTAGCGAAAATAACTTATAAATATCAGAACAGAGAGGAGACATTATCACTACTACATTATGCTATAAGTCATAAAAATAATCAAGCTGTAAAAGATCTTTTAGAAGAAGCCAAAAAACAAAAACTATTAAAGGAAGTTCTGAATGAAGAGATGACCACAAAACATTCAGATGGTCGGGAAGAAACTCATACAATACTTACAGATGCTATATCACGTAGAGACAATGACATTATGAGAGTAGTGTTAAAAATCTCTGAGGAAAATGGTATTTTGAAAGATATTCTAAAAAAGAGAATAATTATAAAACATTCAGATGGCGAGGAAATGATTTACACCCCATTCACCTATGCTGAAGAGTGTGAAAATAGTGAAGCTGTAGAAGAAATCTTAAAATTTTCTAGAGAACTGGGAGGTGTGCTTAATAAGAGAACAACTATAGAACAACAAGCACCATTTCTTACTGTTGTAACAGAGACTGCCACCAATGCTAGTACTACAACTGCACCATGCGATGAAGATAGTTTGAGTCTTAATGCAACAACAACTACAGAACATAAAGATACTGCTTCTGTAATTGATAGTACCAGAGCTACTGATATGCCAGCTAACGCATGTGAAATAGTAACTGAAGTATGTAGTTTTGATGTGGAGCATAAACCTGTAATTGATAAAGCTACCACTGACACCGGATTATGCGAAGATGTCAATAAAAGTAGTGAAGGTCTTCAGCCTATATGTGAAAACAGCGAAAAAGTCCAGCAAACTTCAGTGAAGACTGATGAACAAGAGTCAAATGCTTCCAATGACCTATCTCCCAAACCTCGTTTTGATGATAATGCTACAGATAAAAGAGAAAAACCATTAACAACGCAGGCAGTCATAGTTGGTAGTGTTGGTGCGGCATTACTAGTCTGTGGTATTGTAGCTTGTATATTGAAAATGTACGCTATAGCAGTAGTTGGCGGGATTGTTGGATTAGCTTGTGTGAGTTATGCGTTGTATAATGCTCTAAAGCCTGGCACAAAGCTAGAAAAAGTGGAAGATATAGAACGACTAGATGAAAAACCTCTTCCTAGTTTGTGAAGCTACCGAAATCAATATATTTACCATTATTAATAACAAATAAATATTTAAAAAATTTCTTGACTTCCGCCAAAATAGATGGCTTTATGCCAATACTACTAAGAAAACAGTAGTAAACATTAAAAAAAATTGAAGCGTTAATTAGTGAGGATTTTTACATGAGTAATAATAACAATAGCAGTAGAGAATTAAGCAACAATACGCTAGCACGACTACTATCAAAGACCCCTGAGCAGCTAAAACTATACTGCAAACTGCTCGATAATGAGAAAAGACAAGATCTTTATCAAAAGGTGCTGAAGGAAATGCGTAAAAACCCAGAAGTGAGTCAGTTGAAGAAGCTGAACGAAATAGCTGCTGTTATAGAAGAGGCCATTGAAGAGGGAAGAAAGTGAGTTTATTAATTAATATATATAAGATATTAGCATAATTATGAATGCCCTCATGAGAGAGAATGAGCAGTGCATATAGGAATTTATACGGGTTTTACAGTTAATAAAAAAATAATGTTTGTGTCTGTAGAATGGAATAGTTTTATTAATTTAGTGAGGTCATTATGACAAAAAAATATGTTGAAAAAAAGGATAATGTTAAAGAAACGTCTGACCAAAGTACAAAATATCTAAATGGCAAACCCATAGATACTAGTATTGCAGGCAAAACACCTTTACATTTAGCTGCTGAAAAAGGTAATTTGTATCTAACCGCACGTCTTCTTCTAAGTGAAGGAGCTGACTTAAATGCTCAAGATGAAGAGGGTTGGACTCCTTTGCATTATGCTGCCTCTTCAGGAAACATTGGTGTAGTAAAACTTCTAGTAGATAAAGGTGCTGATCTTAGTATTACTGATTATCACCACAAAGAAGGTACACCTATGTTTTATGCGTTTCAAAATGGTCATACTGATATGTGTAACATCATAGAAAAGTATTTAGTAGATAAGAAAGATGTTAAGAATGATGAAGGGAATACGCCTTTGCATTTAGCTGTGGAAGAAGGTAATCTTGAAGCAGTTAAACATCCTATAGAAAAAGGTGCTGATATTAATGCTGTTAATAGGTATGGATATACTCCTTTGTATATTGCTGCTTATAAAGGTAGCACAGATATAGCTGTATGTCTTGTAGAGAAAGGTGCTAATATTAACGATAACATTCTACGTGTAGCAAGTAACTTAGATATAGTAAGATATTTTATAGCAGAAGGAGCAAATATTAATGCTACTGATGAAGACGGTGACACACTTCTACACATAGCTGCTATAGGTGGCAAGTTAGAAATAGCTAGGTATCTAGTGGAAGAAAAAAACTTCAACATAAATGCAGCAAACAAGAAGGGTAATACTGTTCTGCATCACGCTGCTCATGGTGGTTGTGAGAGAACAGCTAGATATCTAGTAGAAAAAGGAGCAAACATGAAAGCAACTAATAGACATGGGATAACACCCTTGCATATAGCTGCTTTTTGTGGGTACTCATATGTGGTAGAAAATCTTATAGAAGATGGTGCCGACAAGAATGCCATTAGTAGCAATGGTTGTACGCTAGCACATTATGCAGCTATAGGAGATGAGTCTGGTATGTCATGTGTCCTTGAGTATCTAGTAGAAGAAGAAGGAATAAATTTTAATGTCACTGATAATCTAGGTAGTACACCACTACATTGGGCAGCTTATTGGTGTAATAGTGAAGTAGTAGAGTATCTTGTGGAGAAGCGAAACGTGGATATAAATGTAACTGACAATGAGGGCAGAACGCCTCTACATTGGGCTGCTTACCACGCTAACATTGATTTAGTAAAATATTTCATAGAGAGAGGAGCTGAAATTAAGGCCACTAAGAAATATGGGAATACACCATTACATTATGCCCTTAATGGTCAATGGAATGATGATTATTTAGAGGTAGTTGAATACATAGCAGGAACAAGAAAATTAACTATTCCCGAAAATGTTGAAAACGTTGAGAAGGACAGCTTGGACATCATCAAATATGATTTTTACTGAAGTCTTACTCTCTTACGGTAGTGCAAAGGAAAGTCTCCTTTAATAGAATCTTAGGTTAAAGAGTATATCTTTTCTTGAGATTCTTTTAAAGAGACATGACTAATGACACAAAGTTAACAGACTACGAAGTAGGGAAAAAATTAAAACATGAGAGGGAAAAGAAAAGATATACTCAGGCAGGTCTAGGAAGTAAAGTCGGAGTATTAGAGAAGCAAATGTCCAGATATGAGCGAGGGGAAAATCCGATTTCAATCATTATATTCTGTATGATAGTAGTGGAACTAATGATTGATATGGCAAAACTACTGCCTGAATCGATGGCATCAGAGAAAGGTGAGGTAGAAAAAACATTAAATCTAGTTAGAGAATGTAAAAAATTTAGGAACCAGGAATTATGTAAGATAGCCTCTGCATTAAATAAATCTATCCAGGTGGGGGAAGAAGAAGGTAAAAAAGCAGGAAAGATTAAAGTAGCAAAGAATTTACTTAAAGCGGGTATTTCTGTTGATATCATTCTCCAAACAACAGGCTTGTCTAAAGATGAACTTGAGAAACATAATAAAACAGAGATAGTTAATTTTATAGCCTATAAAACAGGGGAAAATATGAAAGACTGGAGGCTAGCAAGAGGACGTTCTCAGGAGGATTTAGGAAATGAAGTCGGTTTAACAGGTGGTCAAATACGACGCTATGAGCAAGGAACACATATCATGACAATAGGAAAACTATGTAACGCAGCAGACAAATTATCAACGCACGCTCAAACTCTACTGCCGAAAATTAGTGAACTAATAGAAAAAGGCAATGTTGAAATTGAAAGAAGTAATGAGGATAGAGAAGGAGAAAATGGAGTACTAGATTTAGTGAGAGAGTATAATAAAATTGAGGATGAAGAAATACGTGATAAATTTTATTCATTAATTATGTCAGTATCTAAAAGAATACAGATTGATAAAGAAAAGGGTAAAAAAATAGGGAGAACAGAAATGGCAAAAAATCTACTTGAAGTGGGTATTCCTACCAATGTAATATGTCAAGTGACTGGCCTACACAATCTTGAAGCTATAAGATAATTTCTTTAGAAAATCTCTTAAACCATTAACCTAACATTACCTCCTTTCACACTTGTGCCATTTCCGCTTAACTTGCTACGCCTGTCAGATTAACGACATTGTGATCTGCTGTCTATTTTAATATCACTATCGTTATAATATAAAGAACTTAATGACTGACTGTGTGGAATTGGTTGCACTTTACTTAACCTGCTACTTGGACCTGACTGATCGTTATTGCTACTGCCAGAACTTGACAGGCTTGACGACCTACTACGCGACATTGGCAGCACATTTGAATCATTGGCAGCTTGAGCATTTGGTTTTTGTTGCTGATCAAATTTAGCATTAGAAGCCTGAATAGCTGATTCTTGTTGTTGATCGTTAGTACCTTGAGCATAGGGTTGTTGTTGGCTAGTACTTGCCTCTTCATTCTGAGCTATTCTGCTATATCCTATATAGTTAAACAATTCTTGCGTAAAGTTTTGTAACTCTTTTCTCGTTTTTCTACTCTCTTCTGTAGATCTCCTACATTCTTCTTCAAGTTTTGCATTCCCTCTTATGACCCTATCACAATCTTCTCGAAGCTTCTTATTCTCTATTCTAGAGCTCTCTATATAAGTGTCAGTATCAGCTATAGACTTCTCTGCTCTTTTCAATACATCATCCATAATCTTTGTCCATTTAATGTACTCTTCCATAATATATTTTCCAACACCACCTTCTATATAAGAATCAGGTTTAAATTTATGTGCTAAATTATTCTTGATTATTTTTATGATTTCAAAAAATCTATTTCTCACTTTTTCATGGCTGATTTCCTTATTACCTGTTATTTCAAGGATGTCTCTTACTTTTTTTCCGTATTCATTATTGCCGTTAAAATACGATGCTAAACAATGCGCATAACCGTATAACACCCTTTCTTGTTCAAAATTAATCTCTGAATTTTCCTTCGTTTCCTGTGATGAATTCCCTTCCAGAAGGAAAGAAAACCATGATTTCTTCTCTTTGTTTTTCTTTTTTTCTACGTTAACACACATCTTACTGCACATCAATAAAACGCTAACATATTCTATAAACGGTAGCACAAAATATTCATCCGCATCTTCATAAACTCTGGGAGGTTGAAACTTTTTTTGTAAGGAGTCTGTAGCAAACTCATCTAATTCTTGCAACATATCCAATTGCATTTCACTCTCAATTAACATATTACATATTGAAGAATATATACCTTTCAGTGCTTTATCTTTCTCGCACACTTTCCCACACTCTTTTTTTACTTCATTAAACTCTTTAACTAATTTTTTATATCCCTTAACACACATGCTTAAATAGAGTAGAGCATCATCTCTATTTCTTTTAAAATTATCCAACTCATCATTAATAAAGCTTTCTATACCACATTGGCCTGCCTTTAAAAAGCTATTTATGTTTGCTATTATTTTCCCTTGTTTAATTTCTGACACTCTAGCTAATTTATTTAATATTCCAAAATTCAGCTTGTTTACCTCATCTTCATTTCCTAGTAAACTAATTTCCATTTTTGCATAAAACCCATACTTATAGTCAACATCAAGATCCTTTAAAAATGCTTTAGTAAGGCTATTTAATACCGTTCTTGTTGTACCCAGTGCGGTTTGCATCTCTTTAGCTTGTGCTACTTCTTCATCAGAGCCACCTCTATTTTGAACTCTATCAGGGTGATACTTTAAAGACAAATTCCTGATTTCCTTATCAGCATCCTTAACACGTTGTTCATGTTCTTTTTCATCCTTTATATGCCTTCTTACCTCTTCAAGACTAACGTCAAGTTCTTGTAGCAGCTTAGGTAAACCAAACAATTTTAATACATCACCCAGAGTCATCAAATCAGGTCCTTTATTTAAATTATCAGAAATATTAGTCGATGTTGTTGGTACTTCTTGACTTCTGTTTCTTGCTTGATTTCTGCCTTCAAAACTTCCCTTTTTAAACATACAACCCCCATAATAATTTGTAACTAAACTGTTCCATTGTAGAACCCGGCAATGAATCAAAACTGAAGTAAATAGACCCAAAACTATCTTCCAAAACCAAGAATAGTTCCCATATTCTCCTGCCCTCTGACATTGTTTCTTATCTATTTGAGCATCTTTTAGCTTACCACTCCACGGCCACCACCAATACAACTTTTCCTCACCAAAAGCCTCAAGCAATGTTATACACTGTTCTTTTATTCCTTCAGAAAACTTATCTTCTAAAAGTTTTTTAGCATTAAAGCCTTTCTTTTTGCATAAACTCTCAAGCAGAGTGGGGCCAAAACCCCACCATAGTACTCTATATTTTCTCTGCCCAGCAAGAAAATTAATTGCTTCTTCTTGCCACATTAACGACATTGTGATCTGCTGATTATTTCAACATCACTATCGTTAGAATGTGAAGAATCCAGTGACTGACTGCGCGATATTGGCTGCACTCCACTTAGCTCGCTACTTGGATCTGGCTGATCATCTGCTTGGTTTGCAGGCTGTTGCTGGCTAGATGAGCTACAACTAAGTTTGTTGCGTTGTTCTTTAACACTTTCAATCATTTTTTTTAACCTTTCCTCCCTTTCTGCACTGGCTGCTTCCTCACGTTCTAAATGTCCTATTAAGAACTCTGAATCTTGCCTACAAGACTCTGAAGCTTGTTCACAAAGCTCTGAAGCTTGTTTATAAAATTCTCCTTGCTCGCGAATTTGTTCGCACATCTCTGATACTACTTCATTCCGCTCCAAATGCACTTCGTAAAGTTGCTCATTGTATTGCCTCAGATCTTTACAAAATTCATCACCCAAATTTTTCATTGTCCTCAGAAAATTCATCTGCACTTCTGCAACTTTTTCATAAAAATCCTTTTCAGGCTGAAATTCCTTTTCTAGACAATTTGAGTATACATTGATTATTTGAACAAGCAGCTGTAATGCATGTTCTTTATCCAATGAGTTAATATGCAAAAGCTTAGCAGCTAATTTTCCATTTTCCTCATTTCCATAGCAATAATATGTTACAAGGTAATGAGAAAGTTCATGCAATGATAAAAAGCTATTTAAATTTCTAATAACCTTGTTATCAGCCACAGTTTTATATATCGTTTCATTACTAACAAGCTCTCTCCACCTTTTTGTATTAACTATCTCATTACATATAGCTAAAATGTTAGTATACTCTATAAACGGTAAAGTAAAATCTTTCTCTGCTTGTTCGTAACTTCGTTTATCATTAATGCAATAAGAATATTCGTGATTTATTAAATGACCAGAAACTTTATTTAATATTTTACCCTGAGTTTTACACTCTTCTAACATCTGAGTTGCAATAGGTTCCATGCGATCATTTTCTTTGCATAGATCACAAAACAACTCTAGATTAGTACGCAATTCTTCATAACCAATTAAATAACTTTGAAAATAACATTCAGCATTATCTTTTTCTTTTTGGAAGTGGTCCACATTATTTGAGATAAAACCTTTCATGCTAGCTTGACTTGACCTTAAAAACCCATTGAGATCAGGTACCAACCTCTCGTACTTAATATGAGATAACTCGCCTAGCTTGTTTAGTACTGTGTAAGTTATGTTTTTTAATTTTTCCTTGTTACCTAAAAAATCAACTCGTACTTTGCTAAAATAGCTGTATTTAAAATTATCACATTGGGAAAAGTTTTCATTAAAATGCTTCAATATACTTCGTATGTCATCTAATTTTGCCTGTATTGCTTGAGCTTTTGGTCTTTCTTCTTCAGGTATACTGTGCCATTTTGGCGAGTTAGGATGATATTTTTTACAAAGTTGTGTAAGTTTCTTGTCAACTTGTGTTTTAAAATATTCCTTGTGGTTTTCTATAGTTCTCTTTCCCGCTTTAACGTCCTTTAGATCATCATCAAGCTCAGACAACACGTTATCAGATTTAAGTATCCTGAGCGTATCTTCCAAAGTCATATGATCTATTACTGTTAAATCATCTTGCCTCTGTTCTCTTTGAGAATTAGATGCAGTAGGAATTTCTTTATCCTTACGTTCTACACCTTGAGAATTAAGTGATACATTAGGAACTTCTTTATGTTGTACACTTCCCATACCAGTGCTACTAGCACCACCATTTTTATTTGGTAACATTTTACTACCCTCCTTTTTCCATTTAAAAAAATACATTAACAATAAAATAAGCAAAAGAACCACTAATGCTACAATTAATAAGAGGACTACAAGATCCCTATTTTTCACAAAAACCCCCTTATAACTATAACATTATAAATCATCTGCTGAGGTTATTACTTACGTGATTAGACAATACAGGCTCGTCTATATCAGAGCTTGGGGGAGTGTTAAATAAACTGTGTCAAACCGCATTTTTAGTTCAACTCAATTTTCAATCTGCCAGGAAAGAAAACATCAAGTTGAGAGATAGTTAATGCCCAATCATGTACAGGCATCGTCCACTTTTCCTCTGCCTTCTTTATAGCACAATATACCTGCTTATACAAGGCATTTATGCTGGTAAATGAGCCTTTGGTCTTAGTGAATTTCCTAATTTGCCTATGTAGCCCCTCTATGGGATTGGTGGTGTAGATTATCCTCCTAACTGGACCAGAATACTTAAAATAACCAGACAAGTTTTTCCAATTATTCTGCCAAGATTTTATAACCATAGGGTACTTTGTGCCCCATTTTTCATCCAATTCCAACAGATAATTCTCGGCAATTTCCTTGCTTGAAGCTTGATATACCTTCTTTAAATCGCTCAAAAAACTCTTCGCATCTTTACTGGCCACATACTTCAGTGAGTTGCGTATCTGATGCACTATACACATCTGCACTTCCGCATTAGGAAAGACACTGTTTATAGCTGCAGGAAAGCTTTTCAGCCCATCAACGCAGGCAATAAGGATATCTTCTACTCCTCTTTCTTTGAGGTCATTTAGCACTCCCAACCAGAAGTTAGCTCCTTCACTTTCAGCCAAATAAAAACCTAATACTTCTTTTTTGCCATTTTGATCTATGCCTAATATGTTATACATGCATTTACTTACGCAATGCCCGTCCTCTTTGACTTTAAAAAACCATGAAAACTATCGGATATACAGACTGCAGCGGGCGACTACGCCATTCGTTGATTACTGGTAGCAATTTGTCAGTAATACTTGATATCTCTGCCGCCGATATTTTGTGATCATAAATTTCCTCAACATGTGACACTATATCTCTATACACTGGCAAATGTGCTCAAAATCTTCGTTTCAAGCTCTGGATGTAAGTTTGTTTGCCTTTTTTTGACTATTTGTGGTTCGAAACTTCCTTCCCTATCTCTTGGCGTCAAAAGCTCAAATGACCCTGCGCTTGTACGTAAAGTCTTTGCATTCCTCCCATTTCTTCGATTATTCTCTTCGCTTTCAGCCGACAAGTGGTTTTCTATTTCACCTTCCAGGCTTACCTCCAGCAACTTTTTTATAAACGGTGTTAATGCTCCATCTCTTCCTGTCAACGGTCTTCCTTCTCGTATAGACGACAGGATATTTGTTTCTAATTCTTTATAATCTACCAAACCGGTAGTTCTGTTTACTACTTTCTGACTCATTGTCAAACCTCCATTTTTTTATATCAATTTATTACTTTTTTTTCGGTTTGACACAGTTTATTTAACACTCCCGAGCTTGGACCAGTATTCAATTCATCAGAAGACTCAGCTACTAAATTAGAGGCTTGAGATTCATGTATATCATGATTAATTGACCTACTTTCACTTCTTTCTTTATTAGTTTTCTTTTCTTGATTCTCCTGAAATCGTCTCATTAGCTCTTGTATTAACTCTTTTTGGCCCTCCATTAACTCTTTTTTAAAATCTTCCTTGTCTTGCTTCATTTGATTCATCCCTTCTTGATGTCTTTCCTCTGCTCTTTTCCTTTCTTGCTTCATTTGATTCATCTCTTCTTGATGTCTTGTCTCCGCTTCTTTTTTTGCTTTAGACATCTCTCTTATTAACTCTTTTAAGTTCTCTTGTTCAACTTTAGAATTCTCTCTTTCCTTTTTATACCTTTTTTCATCTTCCTCCGCTTGCTTCATTAAATCTTTTATCCCTTGTTCTAATTCATTAATCAACGCTTGATTCCTTCCCCCTGTTTCCTCCCCTTTTTTAACTGCTTCTTTCAACAGCTTTTGCAACCTTTCTGTTTCCTTTTGCAACTTCTCTCTTTCCTCCGTAGACTTTTCTCTCTCCTCTTTAGATTTGTTAATTGATTCATTAAGTTTGTCTGTTAGATTTTTGTTTTCTTGTTTTATTGCTGCGATTGCAGAATTACACTCCTCTTTAACTTCTGTCAATTGTTTCTCAAAACTTTCTAACATTTGCTTATTCTCAGCTTCTAATTTTGATATCATTTCTTCCTTCTGAGATATGGTATTATTTTGCACAGCTATAGCGTTATCCTTCTCAGCTACAACATCCTCTAGTGTAGCTATAGTATTATCTCTCTCAGCTATAGCTCGATTTCCAGTAGCACTACCAACAATACCACCTAACACCACCAATAGCACTACCAACTGCAGCACCAGCAACTCCAGCAGCAATAACTGCAGTATCCACTCCAAACATATAACCTCCTCTTAAAATAAAAATTATTATGTATAACAAAATTGATTAGTAAGTCAACTACCTTTTTCAAAAAATACTTTCAATAAAAATGTAAGTCAATTAGCACCACAAAAAATCTAATTATTGACTTTTTCTAAAATTGCAAAAAAGTACCTACCTTTGTGAGAACTTATTGGGTAAAAATAGGGTTGTGCAAATAAAGGTGTGAAATTTTTGCAATAAAGCTAGGTACGTTAGTTCGCACCTAAATATCACAAAAATAGGCTAATATAGCTGATTTTACGATATAGTAGAATTATTATATAGAAAAGTTCGCACAGAACAAGCGGTAGACCAACTCATCCCAAAACAAAATCTTCTCACCGCCCTTGGTTTTGAGCGCTGGAAATGGTTGTTTTATTTAAACTCTTAATCAAATATATTGCTAAATTAATAGCGATTTACTTACTTAAGAATTAAGGCAAGCTTATGACAAAAACAAAATCTAAAATAAACAAAAGGTCATGTATTGAGCCTGTTAAGAGGCTTTTATCGAAAATTACTTTTAGTTAGAAAATTTTTCTAAAGTAGTGATTGACAAGTTTTAAAGGTGGAGTAATATACCTAAAATGTATTAAATTTTACTAAGTAGGAGGGTTGAATATGGGTTACGAAAAGATATTGTTAGCTTCTATAGAAGAAAGAGATCCTCATAAGGGATCTAAAGAGTTGGAAATTAAAAGGTGGTGTAGTGCGTACTGGCCGCTGATGGAAAGCTGGGGAGAAAGAAAAGCTCTGTTTTTTCAAAATGTTTTCAGTGATGAAACTTGTTGGGAAGTAGAAAGTGCTTCAGATCAAGTTAAACTCAATAGATATACTGTTGGAAAAAAGTTGTTATCTTTGAAAGCTGAAGACGGACAAAAATCTCTCCTTAGTAACTTTGATCGCTACAGGATTGCATGTTGGTGTTGTTTTGAGGACGAAATAAGAGCTATTTTTGAGGAATTTAAATTAACATTAGGTAGCAAGCCAGTAGAGAGTTTAGTTAAAGGATGTAATAAAGGGGCTTTAATGATTTACTGGTCACATGCTATGAATAACCAGGAACATCAGTTAAAGCTAAATAATGAACATCCATATGTTTATGCTTTTAAGTGTGCAATGCTAGAAAAGCACGTGGAAGCATTGGAGTTCTTTTGGGATAAGTTACAATCAATTGATTCTCTATCTTTAGAGAGAAAAGAAGATTTATTAATGCAAGCAGCATATAATAAAGGAAATTTTTCTACTGATGATGTTGGGATGGCCGACTTCTGTCTACGTCACCTTCATGACGATAAATACCCTGAATTATTAAAAAGAGACTTTAAACAACATAGGTGTTATTATACTTTAAGTATATTAAGAAGAAATCATTCTTTCGAAAATGCCAGAAAGCTATTTGAACATTTAAAGCCAGAAGATTTATCTCCTGAAGGTTATAGTACATCAATGTTTTCAGCATTAAACTCACTTGTTTCTGCACCAGATGATAATTTTGTTAAATCTGGCAGTGATATGCTTGCCTCTATGTGGAATAGTCCTGGCTTTGAAGCTCATAGACAACACTATTTACATAATCTAAGCATAAGATTGTCATCCAGAGATTTAATTGTCCATCTTATTAAGGAGAACAAAGCTGTCAAAGTATTATCAGAAATTGTCAATTCTCTTATTCCGGAGCAAATGCAATCTATTAGGAAACTCAATAAGTCAGAATATGAGGTATTTACTGAAGTTAGAAACAAGCAATTAGATGGTGGTGCAGGTGATTCAACAGTACCAAGTTCATTATTAGATGTAGAAGTTGTACAGCAGGAGGTTACTGACGTTAGAAGTAAAGTGTAGTGTTTCTATTTTAGAAAACAAAGTCATTCAGTTACTTAGACTTAAATGAAAGTAGGTACAGAGTTTAGGTAAGGATGAAAATTGTACAAGGTTAAAATCAGGAGGTAGTTATGGTTATTAGCAATCAACAACAAGAAAAGCTGCAAGATTTTAAAGATTTTGAATTAATAAAGTTGCTTTTTCAGAAAGTGGCTTCTGCTGGCTCTGATCCAGTAGATCTACTAGATAAATCTTTTGAAGCAAGATTTCAGTCGCTGGTTGATCAAATACAATCTTATTTGCATTCCAGTGAAAAGGTTGGTTTTTTTCCTCACCGATTCTTAGGTTGGTTTTCTAGTATATTAGATACTAAGCTCAATGATAAGCTAGGTATAAAGAAATTACACTTTCGTTTTGAGGGAGCAAGAACTTTAAAGGTTGTAGCAGAAACAGAATCTAAAGCACATGTTTTTATTTTCACTGAAGATATAGAAGCTCAATATTCCAATCCTCAACGTCAACAAATGCGCACCAGGAATTTTGAATTTACTAAGGGTGAGTGGAAGGATGTGATGGGTAGAGATTATACTCGATCAGATGCCCGCAAGTTTCAAATTGATGTAGTAAAAATTTTGAAAGATAAATATGAGTTAGTAAAAGGCAGACCGAAATCAAAAACTAATCCTACACCAAAAAAATTATATTTATATCTTAGGAGTGATGGTATATTAGAGTATGTAGCTAAGGACATACGTGGAAATACTCAAATAATACAAATTAGTCGTAATGAATTAAAAGGTAATTATGCATTCAAAGCTAGATTTTTTGATGAAATTAAGCAGTTTCTAGGTAAGTCAGGTAAAGATCTTAGTGATGATGTTAGGAAGGAGTTATCAAGAATTACATCAGCAAAGGGATATACTTTAAAGGGTGGTAAAGAAGATGAAAAAATAAATATTGAAATAGAAAGGAACAAGAAAATCAAAGATGAACCTATCGCTCCTCCAGCAGAGTTTCCATTTAAAGAAGTGACAAAAAAGCTAGGTAAATCTGTCTATCTAGAGGATTATATGGAAAAGCTTGCTAGTCCAGATGGAAAGCAAGTTCAGGATAATCTCAAAGAAATTCTAACTTATATTAAAGAAGTTCATACTAATTTAAATTTACAAGGCAATGTTTACGGTAATAAGGCTCGTGAAGCTGGTCAACATGGTTTTGTAGCAGGAATATTTGATAACTTTCGATATCGTGATAATACCAAGATCTACCTGGAGCAATTTGCTGGTGGAGGTTATGCTGATATTGTTTTGCTTGTTCGTGGGCCTAATCGTGCTATTGATTCAGTTCCAATTCTTATTGAACTCAAGGCTGGAACTGAAGGACAGGTTAATCCAAGTGATGCGCTGAGACAAGCTGAAGATTATATAGAAGGTTTTAGACCAAATAAGATGAGAATTTTAACCAATGCAGATGATGCCATCGCTGTTGGGTTGAATTTGGATTCCACAGAACCATTTAAAACTAACGTAGAACCTATTAAACAACCTTCTTCTTTGATGGAGGATTTTATAAAGTTAGCTCGTAGGTGGAATAATCAACAACTTTCTGAAAAAGATTTCAAGCAAGAAATAGCAGATTTGTTATCAAGCGAATATCATACTTTTCCAGCAAATAAAGAAACAAAAGATCATTACTATTTCAGTCGAGACATATTAGGTCAATCAATTTTAATCAACAAGATTGGTCAAGATCAAAGTAACATTAAAAAATATATATACTCATATGATGAGTACCCGCTGAACTGGCCTCAGGGAACAGAATACACTTTATCTAAAAGCCCAGTTATGACATTAATACTTGTTCAAGGTAATGAAGGGCAAGAAAAAACAGCATTCATTTTTCATATACGAGAGTCCAATACAAAGGAATTCTATGCTGATAAAAAAATTCCAGTACTGAACATACCTGAAATAGGAAAAGTAGGAAATGCCGTAGAAATTAAAATGAGTCTAAAAAAATATGAAACAGGATTATCTTTTGAAGACCTTTTTAAAATAGAACAGATAAGTAAATATAAACCAAGTGGTGCCGATCAACAATTTACAGGTAGTTTTCTTAAGATACCTAATTCTGATGAATTAAAGGTAAAATTTGATCAGGCAATCACTTCTCAGCATGCTACTTCTTCTGATGGTAAAGATTTATTACCAGATTATAAAAGGCTACTTGCTGAGGTAGCAGATGCAATTTATCCTATTAAAGATTTGATTACTAATGAAGCAAGATTACAAGCCATTCTTAATGGTTTATTTAGTAGTTACAGCGATTTAAAGCTACAGGAAACTTCTTCTAAGACTGTAATCATACCTGAATTTCAAGTAGGAGCAGGTGGTCGTGTTGATATGGTAATTCAAGGTATTGGTCCTTCGCCTCAGGGTACTAAAGAATATACTCCTATAGCGCTGGAATTTAAGCTTATAGATAAAAACTTAAATCAAGATCAGCTAAAACAGGAAGTTGATAAATTAACAAAAGAACAAAATGTTAGATATGCTAAAGGGGCAGCACTGAAAACAATAACAGATAGTGACAAAATGCTTTTCATGGGCGTAGTTGTTAATGTGAAAGCTAAAGATAAAAATTCTTTAATATTAACGAGTGATGAGTTTGTTCCTGCTATAGTAGTTCATAGTTCTATTGATATAGCTAAGAGAAAACATTTAGAAGGAATACAAGAGATAACTCAGAGACTTAAAAATATTGGTATACAAGAAGAGAATTTACGTACATTAGAATCTGCAACAGCAGAAAAAGATTATCATTATTGGCTGCAACAACATGATATAGCTGATATTGCAAGAATAGAATACGGTTATGGAGCTGATACATTATTTGAAGTAGTGGGATCATCAGAACACATAGTTAATCAATTGCAACAGTTTCAAGATAGCGTAACAACAAGAGGTGAAAGAAGGCCATTAACTTTAATTGTTAATTTAGATAATAATCACTGGGTTACGTTGGTCGTTGCCTATCAAAATGGGCAGTATAATGGATACTATGTAGACTCGTTGGGTAATAGTGTTCCAGATAATATTCGTCAAGTTTTACAACAGGCTCAAATTAACGTTCATGATGTTCCTGTTACTCAACAAAGAGATGGTTATAATTGTGGCTTATGGGCGTTAGAAAACGCTAGAGGTATTAATGCTGTGTTGCAAGGAAGTAGAAGTAATATTCCTGATGAAATACGTAACCGTTTGCAAGTTCAAGGAAGAGATGAAGCTTATTTTATACGCACGAGAGAAAATGTTTCAGACAAATTAAGTATAGATCCACAACGTATAGCTAATCTAGAGACTGTACTTGCTGAAACACAAGCACCTAGAAAGAAATTTGACCTGAATAATTGTGTAAAACAAGGTAGTAGAAAAAGAAGAAGTATTAATCCTTGTTTATTTTCATTGGATGATGTAAAAAAGTTTATTAAGGGAAGGGTAGATGAAAATAATATAGATAAGATTATAGTTGATAGTGAAAAGTTCCTAACTTATGTTAAAAGTAGTCAAAATGAAGGGAAAAATGCTCAGCTAATAGAGTTCGTTGGAGATAAAAATATCGAAGGTAATCATAAGTACTTATTTGATAGGGTAGTTGAAGATCAAGGGTACGGACGTTATATTGAAAATGAACGTATTAAGAATTTGCACGGTGACATTTCACAGCAAACTGGTAGTACAACAAAAAGCTCAAAGTTGAAAAGCAGGTTAATGAACGCTGCAGGTGGAATACAATTAATAAGAGGAATTCATGGAGCTATTGTATCTTGTAAAGATGGAACAGCAATAGATTGTGGATTAAATTTAGGTGGGATAGGATGGTCTTTTGCATCTCAACCAATTGAGAATGTAATGGTTAAAATTACTCCAAAAGTTGTAGCATCAGCTGAAAAGGTTGCAGGAAAAATTGTATCAGGCACTCTGGGTAAACAGACAAAATTTGCTATTCGGATTGCAGGTGTAAAGTTTGGAAGTACAATAGCAAAAGGTACGGCAGGAGCTATAGCTGGTGTTTTTGATATTGTTGATATAGGTATGTCAGCAAGTAATCTTGTTGATTGTAAAAAAAGAGAGGATAGTGATAATCCATGTGGAGAAAAGGAGATAAGAGATAATATAGCATCTATATCCTTTTCTAGTATATCGTTTGTTTCTGGTGTTGCTCTTACAGCAGCAAGTATGCCGGTGGTTGGTATTGCAGTTGGATTTGGGCTCATGGTAGGTTATGGAATTTATAGTGGTGTCAGCAATATCATAGAGTATGAGAAAAAGTATGATACAACCCATGGAGAGAACTGGAGTATTTTTTGGCGTACACTTCTTTTTCAACCTATGGCAGCTGATGTGCAGCATCTTGCAGCTAGGAAAGACACAGTTAATAGTTTAGCTAAAGGAGTGTGGCAAGCTTTAAATAATAGCCCTAATAGTACTGTTGCTTATGGTATTGGTCTTGGAAAAGTAAGCGGTAATACCCTTCGTCCAGATTATGCAAAGATTCTTATGAATAAAGCAGAAAGAGCCAATACAAGAAATCTTTCACGTATTATACCTCATAGTATTGAAGGTGCTAGCAGGGTTTGTTTACCACAGGTTACTGACCAAGATTATGAAAAAGAAGGTACAAAAAATTCATTCGACTTTGCTTCGTATTATTGTGAAAATTCAGTGGTTATTAGTCACGATAATAGGGTAAAAGCAAAACAAAAGGATAAAACAATTGTTTATGATTTAAGCAATGTAGACAAAGGTACCATCATAGGAAGTGATGAATGGAACAATAATTTTCTAATTGACTCAAGTACAGCAGAAATAGTTGGTGGTAGTAATAAGGTAGTAAATAGGTTTGTTGTAAATAACGCTGACTTCTCAGGTAAAATTATTGGTGGAAGTAACACTGTTAATATACTTGATTTAAGCCAATTGAAAGATCCAGTTATAGGAATGAACGTTAACTATCGTTTTAAGCCTAATGCCTCTGGGTCATTAAAGGCAAGAGTAAATGGTCGTTGGTTAATCAATGATCAAATTGATAATAATGGCATCTTTAATTATTACTATGTTGGAAGAAAGAACAAGGTGGATGAGATTTTGTGCATGGGTTACTCTGAGCACTTTATAGGAACCGATGATCGTGAGGTTATAATAGATAGTGGCGGTGGTCTTGATAAAAATAGGAAAGATGTAGTTGAAAATTGTAAAAAAGTAATTATTTCGCCGTATACTACAGTCAAGGGTGGAAAGAGCAATTATACTTTTTACGTAAAAGCTGCAGACTACAAAGGTAAGGGTTTATATTCAGAAATTGATGTAGATGGAACAGGAACTATAATTTTTCCGGAAATCGATTTATTAGGTGATTGTGATCAAATCACTTATTCCACAGACAGTAATACTTTATCTTTAAAAATAAATTTTGGTCAAAACAATCAATTTACTCTTGATGTAAAAAATTATGTTGAGCAAAGCAGTAATAAACCTCGCTTTGCACTAATAGATAAAAATGGTAGTAATATTGTTCCTAAGATTGAAAGATCAGACTCATCAACTATAAAAATTACTTCATTTGAATTACATTCAGAACATTCCCTAGATAATTTTGACAATGTTGAAAATCATTACAAAAAAATTCTAAATAATCATAAGAGTTATAAAGTCTTTGGTGTTATTAGAGATAAAGTACAAAATCAGGATAATAGTACAGTTCCACATATGTTTTTTGGTTCTTCAGAAGATGATATAATAAATTTTGATCAAGGAGCCATAGTTGCTAGAGGTGGAGATGGAAGTGATGTGTATTTTATTAGCAATGATATAAATAGTAGAGAAGTTAAAATTGATAATAATTCAAATGATAAAAAACTGGATATACTATTTATGCCAATGGTTGAAAAAGATTTTTCAATCCAGCAATGTGACCTCTATTTAAAGCACAATAATAGTAACATTCGAGTAAAAAATTACCTTCAAGATTCTAATTATAGGCATCTTATAATTATGAATAAAAAAGGAGAAACTTTTATCCCTAATATACAGTCAATATCATGTTCTCCCTCTTCTTCGAGAAATGGTAAATTAGTTCCTTTTTTCCACGCTACACGAGCTCAAAACATGTTTGTGTTACCTAAAGATTTTCAAGATGATCATGTAGTGATAGATTCCCGTCTTGAAGATATTGAGCGATATAGAAACAAAGATCATCTTTTACTGATAAGGAATAACGAGGTTCCTTTTATAATAAAAGTAGAAAATTTTTATGATAATCAAAGTAAATGGAGAAACGTTAATTTTTTTCTGTGGAATGATGGTAATTTTTCCTCATATCTTGGCTTACAGCAAGAAGTTAATGGAATAATGGACTATCAAGATAAACTTAAGAGTGATTATGAGAAAACTGTAAAAGAATACACTATAGACTTCACTGAGTCTGTCGATATTACACATAATCAAAATGGTACTTTAAATTCGATAGAGGAAGATGAAAAGCGTATAGGAGTAATGATACTAAAGAATATTACTCCAGATCGGATTAGAGTTTCTAGTAGTAACACAGATTTGGTGTTTTCTGATGAAGTATCCAATCACACAATCAATATAAAGAATTGGAATAATTCTGAGTCTCATAGAATTTCTACGTTGGAGTTTGATCTAGGTTTAGAACCAATAACGCTCCGTAGATTAGATAGGTTTAGCTTATATGAAGTAGGGAAAGTACAAGACCTAATTGAAAAAGCTTCAGAGAATTATAAAAATAAAAGTAAATATGCTCCTAAAGTAGAAAATGACTTTAAATGTTTAGTATCGATTGATAATTTTATAATGGAAAACAAGAACCCAATATACCAATGTTTAAGTTTTTCTTCACTTCAGGACCATGTAAGCTTTACAGAAAATTCCTGTAGTTTAGAACAAATTGAGGAATTAAAAAATAAAACGCCAAGTAGTAATCAGATTTTAACATTGCTTGAAAAGTTAGAAAACAACCTTTTGCTGAATGGCTATGATTCAAACATAATAGATCAGTGCAATAATTGGATGATCTCTTCAGGGTTGGGAGTATTGAAACCTTTGGTAAGTACAGCAGTTTATGAAGGTAAATGGGATGAAGTTAAAACCCTTCTTGATAAAACTGCTAAAAAAAGTAATGTTGATATTGAATATAAAAATCAGTGTTCACAGAACTGGACGCCTTTGCATTATGCTACTTACAACGGTAATGTAGAATTAAGCAAGAGTGTATTCAAAGCATTTTTAGAGAAGAAAGGTAATATTAATGCTTTAGAGAGTACTAGTTGCAACAGTGATAATTGGGCGCTTTTGCACTATGCTGTTCATTATGGTAATCCTGATATGGTTAGCTTTCTTATAGATAAAGGTGCTAGTATTGAAATTAGAAGTAAGGAGGGTAAGACACCCCTGCATTTGGCTGTTGAAGAAGCAAAGCAAAACGTAATTAATCTTCTTCTTGATAGAGGTGCTGATATCGAGGCTAAAAACAACGATGGTAGAACACCTCTATACTTAGCCGCTTACAATAATGACTCAGGTGTAATTGAACTTCTTTGTAACAGGATCAAGACTAAAAGTAATGACGCATTTAAAATGATAAAACAGGTTGAATTTTTAAAGAAGGAAGTTGTTAACCAAGCAAATATTCCATCTAACGCAAAAAGATTGGTAGAGTTTTGTATAAGTAGTTTAAAAGGTTCGATAAAAAGTACAGCAAAAAAGGTGCTAAAGGATGGTATGCTGCATAATCGTAGTGCTTCGACTATTGAACTTTTGGATGAGATTTATAATTTTGATGAAAAGTTGTTTGATAGAGCAATTAAGGAAGCTGTAAGTGACGTATACTGGCAAGTAGATAAAAAAGAAATATTAAGGTTTATATACAGTCATAATAACCCTGGTCAGAGTATCTCAGGTTATATGGCTGTGTTTGATAAAATGCCGAAGAACGATGGTGCAGTATTTGAGTTAGCTCACCGTATTAAAAGTACAGTGAACTCTAATAAATATTCCGGGGTCAGTTCAGAAAAAAGATCTGATCTTGAAAGGCTAAAAAGTAAATTACCAGAGTCAGTGAGAAATGCGGTATTTTCATCAGAGGTATGTATTAAAAATGTTGAGTATGGAAGGTACTTGTACTCACCTAATAATGATTGTATGTACCACTTAAACAATTGTGATAGGGATAGGCGGTATGTGTTCACTTGGCCTTCAAATGGAAATAGTGATCAATTTAAGTGGAAGGTTGAGCTCAATGGCGATAATGTGTATCTAAAGAATGTTGAGTATGGAAGGTACTTGTACTCACCTAATAATGATTGTATGTACCACTTAAACAATTGTGATAGGGATAGGCGGTATGTGTTCACTTGGCCTTCAAATGGAAATAGTGATCAATTTAAGTGGAAGGTTGAGCTCAATGGCGATAATGTGTATCTAAAGAATGTTGAGTATGGAAGGTACTTGTACTCACCTAATAATGATTGTATGTACCACTTAAACAATTGTGACAAGGATAGGCGGTATGTGTTCACTTGGAAATCAGGGGAAAGTGTTATCAATGGTGTTTGGAAGATTGAAGATTGTGGATCTACTCGCAAGAGACGTAGTATACAAGGGTCAAATGGTTATAATCAAAGTGTAGTAGACTATCAGTCAATATTGACTGAAGAAAATAGTCAGCAAATAGCAAGTAGAACATCTGCTATGGTTGAAGATGTTGAAAGGCACACCTTTTTAAATCAGTCAAAAAATAAGTTAGATTTAGATAGTTGTTTAAATAATAGAGGGAGAAGCAACGCTGCGGATTCTATGAGGAGAGATGTTTGTAGTGAACTCAATGCAAGTGGGAGAAAAAATATTGTTCTAAGCGGAAACGATGTATGTACAATTACTTCAGGTCATGAAACACTTGATATTGAAAACTTCCCTATTCAAGAGGTAATCATTAATGAGGATGTCAATGGAAAGAAAAGTTTAAGAAGTATATTAGATTTACATCAGCTGGTACAGCAAGTAGATAGGGATTTGAGTATAAAACCGACACCAACGATTATTAAAGACAAAAATGATTTATTAATTAAGTTATCTATATCAGCTACCGGCTTGCAGCAAGATGTAATAACAGTTAGGCTGAAGGATGCACTTATAAATAAGTGGTATAAAAAACTACAAATTATTTTTGATAATGCACCGGTGGAAATAGATGGTAATCTAGATTTAAAGTCTTCATTCTTTATTTCTGATGAGAAAATTATTGTAGTAAGACCTCAAGACATAGAAGAAAATAGTAAACTAATTATATCTAAAAAAGCAGGGCGGTATACCTACCTTCATGATAAATATGACTTGATAGTTACCAATGCCTTTAATGCTGGCATAGAAGCAAATGAGTTGTGTATTATATATTTTAGAGATTTCTATAAAGAACCTGAAATGAAAACATTATCTATAAAATTTACTGACAAAGAGATATTATTAAGTAATGAAGTAGATAAAATACATAATTCAGATAGTATTGATAAATTAAATAATGTGAGTTCTATTGTTAATTCACAAGAGAGTTCTATACATTTAGAGGTTCCAAACAGTGGAGACATAAATGCTCAAGGTAAACTTGACAGAACACTGTTGCATCTTGCTTCCGAGGCGGGTGAATTTGATAAGGTTAAACTTCTTCTTGATAGAGGTGCTAATATTGAAGTTCAAGATAAATTTGGGTACACACCAATATTTCTTGCTACTCAATCAGGTAAATGGAGCGTGGTAGAACTTCTTCTTGATAGAGGAGCTAATATTGATGCTCAAGACAAGGAAGGTAAAACACTTTTACACTTTGCTGCATCAGGAAATAATTTGGATATGGTTCAATTCCTTCTTGACAGAGGTGCAAGTATCGAAGTTCAAGACGGGCGTGATTGGACACCGATACTTTATGCTGCTCAGTCAGGTAAATGGGGTGTGGTCAAACTTCTTATTAGTAACGGTGCAAAATTTAATAATGAGATAACGTATCAGGGAACGCCTTTACATTTTGCTGCTCAAGGGGGTAATTTGGATATAGCTCAATTCCTTCTTGATGAAGGTGCTGTCATCGAATCTCAAGACAAAGATGATAAAAAGCCTTTAGATCTTGCTGTTGAAGCAGGAAGGTTGAACGTAGCAAAACTTCTTCTTGATAGAGGTGCTAGTGTCAATGCTAAAGATAAGAATGATAGAACACCTTTAGACTTAGCTACTAAAGGAGATATGATAGAGCTTTTGAAGAGAGCGCAGATGGATCAAGGATTGTCAATCAATGCACGAGAGGGCACTTTTGATAAAGTGGAAGATCTTATTGCTCAAGGTGCTAATTTAGAAGCTAAAGATAATAATGATAATACTCCTCTACATAATGCTTGTAATAATGGTCACTTTAACGTAGCAAAATATCTTATCGAAAAGGGAGCTAGTTTAAAGGCTAAAAATAAAGACAATAAAACACCTTTAGAGTTGGTTGAGCAAAAGGGTTACACAGATATAGTGGAAATTTTAAAACAAACACAATTAAATCTGGATAGAGAATTATTGATTGCTGTAGAAAAAGAAGATCTTGGTAAAGTTAGAGACAATATCAGACGAGGTGCTAATGTTAATGCTCAAAGTAGGCTGGGTTGGGTCTCTGTGTTCTGGGCAATTCAAAAGGATAATTTAAATATAGTTAAACTTCTCGTAAATAACGGTGCTGATATTAATGCCAAAGATAATGAAAGTTGGATGCCTCTTCATTGGGCTGTTCAATTGGGTTCATTAGATGTAGTTAAGTATCTTGTTGAGAGAGGTGCTAATATTAATGCTTTAACTGCTGACGGTAGAGCACCTTTAGAATTAGCTGTTCAAAAGAATTGCGTAGATATAATAGAATTTTTGAAAAAAGCACAGTTAGATTTAGATAAAGGATTATTGACTGCAGTGCAAGATGGCAACCTTAATAAAGTTAAAAGTCTTGCTAATCAGAACGCTAATGTTAATACTAGAGGCATACAGGATAGGACACCTTTACACTTTGCTGCTTCTAGTGACAAATTTGACATCGTCAAGTTTCTTTTTGATAAGAACGCTAATATCAAAGCTAAAGATGTGTATGGCAATACACCTTTACATGTGGCTGCTCAGTATGGTAGTGAGCTTGAAATAGTTGAATTTCTTTTAGACAAAAATGCTAGTGACATTAATGATGTAAATAATAATGGTTCAACACCTTTGCATGTAGCTATACAAGGAAATAAACCAAGTACAGTCAAACTTCTTCTTAATAGGGGTGCTAGTATTAAAGTTAAAGACAAACATAATAGAACACCTTTAGGTTTAGCTGATCAAGAAGGTTACACAAACATAGCACAAATGATAGAACAAAGACAATCAGATTTAGATAAAGAATTGTTGACCACAGTACGAGATGGTAATCTCAATGAAGTTGAGGATCTTGTTAGTCAGAATGCTAATGTTAATACTACAGATATATACAGTTGGACACCACTACATTGGGCTGCATTTAAAGATCGCTTAGAAATTGCAAGGTTTTTGATAAAAAAAGGCGCTGATATTAATGCTGCAGATAAAGGCCCTTATGGTAAAAAGCCTATACATGTTGCTGCTGAGAATAATAGTAAAGATATCATAGAGCTTTTTCTTAGCAAGGGAGTAGGTATTAATGATACTGATAAACAAGGTTACACACCACTGCACTATGCTGCATGGAGAGGACGTTTAGAGGTTGCAAAATTTTTGATAGAAGAATACGCTAATTCAATATTTAAGTACAATAATGGTAGCACCCTTCCATGTGATGCTCCTTTAAGTAATCATTTTCATATAATTAAATGTTCTATAGGTGAGAAAGATATTTTAGAAATTAAAGATAATAGTGGCAGAGTTCCCCTGCACTGTGCTGCTTCCAACGGTAAGTTAGATGTGGTAAAGTATTTTATAGATGAAGAGAAAGTTGATGTTAATATAAAAGATAATGGTTACTGGACACCACTACATTGGGCTTCTTGGGGTGGTCATCTAGATATAGCAAAGTATCTTGTAGATAAAAGGGCTAATATTAATGCCAAAGACAAGGGCAGTAAAATACCGTTGAATGTTGCTATCGATCAAAAACATAATGATGTTGTAAAATATCTAGAACAAGCACAATTGGATTTGGATAAAGAATTGTTGATCGCAGCAAAAGGTGGTGATCTTAATAAAGTTATAGGTCTGATAAGCAAGGGAGCTAATGTTAATGTTAAAGATAACAATGATGATACTCCTCTGCACCTTGCTGTTGGTTATTTAGATGTAGTAAAATACCTTATAAGTAAGGGAGCCAACATTAATGCTAAGTGCAAGGCTGGTAAAACAACGCTAGATATTGCTACCTATCAAAAACGTGGTGATGTTGTAGAGTATTTGAAACAAACACAATTAGATTTAGATAAAGAATTGTTGATCGCAGTAAAAAGTGGTGATCTTAATAAAGTTATAGGTCTTTTTAATCGAGGTGCCAATATTAATGCTGAGAATGAATATGGCAAAAAGCCTATACATATTGCCGCTGAAAGCGATTACAAGAATATTATAGAATTTCTTCTTAGCAAGGAGGGAGTAGGTGTTAATGATACTGATGAACAAGGTCATACACCACTGCACTGGGCTTCTTGGAGTGGTCATTTGGATATGGTGGAGTACCTAGTAGGTAATGGGGCCGACATTAATGCTAAATGCAAGGCTGGTAAAACAACGCTAGATATTGCTAGAGATAAAGGACATAATAATGTTATCGATTATTTAGAGAAAGAGCTCAATCAAAAAAGAGGAAGCTCTGCACAACGCAAACGCCGTCATCTTGCTGTAGATTTAAGTAATCAACCTGGAATAGCAGCAAGTAGTGGCACAAGACCATCTTCATGGATAAATGGTTTGTTTGGGTGGGTAAAAGGTTCTGTAGGTGGTTTATTTATTCTGGAGCTGCTTTATCTGAGGAAGCATCAAATACTGCAAGTTCAATACCACAAGTTGATGAGCAATTTGCCAAAGCTTCGGTAAGTAGTAGTAGTTCAACAAGTACCACACTACCATCTGATGGTACAGATAAAAAACAAGAAAATGGAGGTTTCTTTCGAGACAACATTGATTATGTAAATGCAAATATAAAACAAATGCGTGAAAGGCAAACACCTGTTAAATTTAAACCTAGTGGCGGAAATACAATACTAGAAATGGGAGATCACTATCTATCACAGGTTGATTTTAATGGTACAATAATGTTACTTGATTTATTAATTAGAAAAGTTACAGGTCAGAAGTATATTTCTATAGTAGATCAGTCTATATCCCCACTAGAAGCACGGAGCTATGCATTAAATATTACAGAGGGATTTGAGAAAGTAGTAGAGCAAGCTGCAAAGGATAGCAAAATATCAATGCACCGGTTAAATATTGATTTTATGGAAATGCAGAAAGAGATTACTAGAAAAATCATAGGTGGTAAATTTGATGAGATTCCAGGGATTTTAAACTCGTATGTAGAGAAAGCATGTCCTGGTAGAGAAGCGGGATGTCCTGGTAAATTAAGTCCGAAGAGATTTGACAAGTTTATAGCTCAATTTAATAAGGTGCTGCTAAATCAATCAATACAACAGATATTACACAATGGAGATGGTACATTAGAGGTTGATAGTGCAAAAAAACAACAAATGAGTTTAGAGCCTCAAAGTTATTTAAGTAATGCTTCTATTCAAAGCCATTCAAAGGACAAAGTATCAACTTGTCTTTCTGAGGTAGGAGTAACTAAGCTTGTGAATAACCTCAGTAGGTAGATTAAAATATGAGAGATGGAGGTATAATATGCCAAATAGTGGAAAGTTTACAATAGAATTTAAAGTGAAGGTGGTAAAATGAGCCAAAGTAATTAGGGAAACCAGTAGCAAGTTTGATGGTCCTAATACTAACATGGATGAAGTAGACATTGTAGGCAACAAGGCTAGAATTGGGAGATAAGTGGTTGATGCACTCTCCATATTAAACCTATAGTATATAGCTTTGATATAGAAGGTTGGGTAGGAAGATTTCGTTATGATAGTAATTTATATAATTCTATGTGCTATCTTTATAGCTATTTTAGACAGTTCATTAGACTCTTAATTGGGAGTATGTTCGACTTAGGAAAGGTTTTCATAAATGTTGGAGTGAATAAGTAGGAATATTATGTTTTTTCTTTGAGCTGTGAAATTTCAGAATGAGAAAAACCTGTAATTTGAGCTATAATATCTATAGAAACACCAGCTTTAAGTGAGTTTTTGGCAACTTCAATTTTACCTTTTTGATGTCCGATTTGGATGCCTCTTTCTTCTCCAACCCTAAGGCCCTCATCAAATTTTTGAGCGAAAGCAGCAATCTCATCCATTATACGTTTTTTCATTTGTTCATATGCTAGTAACTCTTCTTCTGACCAATTAAACTTATTCATCTCTTCATAAGCTCGTTTTATTATTACGTCACTACCAACTATCTTATCTAGATCCTCTTCCCTTGTTTCTCCTGCATAGCGAAAAAAGTAACACCATTTTTCTACTATATTTTCTAGTTGGTCTTCTTTTGTCTTTGTAAATTTTGGTAGTTCTATGAATACGAAGTAAAAATCCTTTAAGTCATGTTCAAAGCTATTTTGATCTAAAATGACATGATTAGATTTGTACTCAGCCTTATCTGGAAAAATAATACAATCAGCAACAGCAATAAAGATAATTTCCTTGAGATTATGATAATTATCACCTTGATCAGCTTGACTTGAGTAGGCTTTGGCAGCATAATATTGAGCACATACTGTAATTGCTGTTGAATGATGGAGAGACATACTCCATTATTTTAACACGAAGTAACGAATTCAGTAGAATAAGTTCTTCAAAAACAATTTAAACTTTTACAGTAGGAGTAGTCTCATGAAATATTATAGCGGATTAGATGTCTCACTCAAAGAAACTTTCATTAGTATCGTTGATGAGAAAGGAAAGATTGTTAAAGAAGGAGTTGTTGCAAGCGAAAGCAAGGCAATAGCAGAGTACTTGCTTGAACAAGGCAAAAATTACGAAACTATAGGAGTAGAAAGTGGACAACTTTCAATATCAATGTGCAAAAAATTAAGGAGTTTTGGCTTGCCAGTAGTTTGTGTAGATGCAAGACATATGGCAGCAGCTTTGTCTGCAAGAATCAATAAAAACGATAAGAATGATGCAAGAGGTATAGCTCAAATGATGAGGGCTGGGCTATATAAAGAAGTACTAGTAAAATCGGATGAATCTTGTCAAATTAAAATAGCACTTGGAAGTAGAAGACAGTTAACATGCAGCTACCAGCAGATTGTTGGGACAATAAGAGGGTTATTAAAAATATACGGGATAAAGCTCGGTCAAGGGTCAAAATTTGAAAGCTTGTCTTTAAGAATAGAAAAAGCAATTAAAGATTTGGATGAAATAAGTAAGGCTTCAATTGGAGCGTTAGTTTGTAGTTTAGAGGCAATAGAGAAGTCATTGGAAAAACTTGACAAGATGCTCTTAGAACAAGGCAAAAAAGATGAGGATTGTAAATTATTAACTACTGCTCCAGGTGTTGGTACTATAGTAGCAATGACATATAAAGCAACAGTGGATAACCCAAATAGATTTGAAAGATCTAGTACAGTTGGAGCGTATATGGGGTTAACACCAAGACAATATGCTTCTGGAGAAATTGATCGGCATGGTAGTATATCAAAAATGGGGCCCATGGAATGTCGAAGTATGTTATATGAAGCTGCACAAGTCTTACTTACAGTTAGTAAGAAAAATTTTAAGTTGAAAAGCTGGGGGTTAAAACTTGCAAGGAAAAAAGGGATGAAGAAAGCAATTGTAGCAGTAGCAAGAAAATTGGCTGTAATTATGCACAGGATGTTGGTCAATAAAACAGAATTTTGTTATTACAATTAAGAGGAGCATAAACAATAATTTTACTCGAGGTAGTAATGCCGATGGAAGGGATAAGCAAGAAAAAACCTTGAAGCCTAGACTTCGTTGGGCACATGTTGCCGTCCACTTCCACCTAACAAGTATAGTGCGGCTTGACAAGTTTGTTGTCATATCAGACCGCGGAGAGAACCATGGAAGCACACTGCTCTTGTATGTAAAATTATTAAAGATTATGTAGGAAATATGTTATTTTGGTTTATATAAAAATTATTGTTGACTTATGTGCAATTAGAGAACGTTTTTCGAAGCCCTTGGTCTTAGTGAACTGCATTTCTATAATATATCTTGAACCTTGAGAGTCTTTACAAAGAACATCGACAATACTCTGCTTTTTAGCGGCAATTTCAGGGTCTAAAATGGTAGCTAGGAATTCAACATCGTGAATAGCAGCCAAGCCAGTAAAGCCTAAAATATCGTTTAAGAAACGAATGAGGATATCTTTATTCTTCTCAGTACCGAATATTCTTTTGAAGGCATAATCATTACGCGCATCAAGAAATTTAGAAAAAGCCATGACGAATTAACCTAGAAAGCATTAATAATTATACACAATTGTGAAGAAATATTCAACTAAAATTCAAACATAGAAAGAAGCATCCCTTTTGTATATCTTTATTTGGTAGTATTAACCTGTATAATATTTATGGCAAATATCTCGATAAGGTACAAAATAGCACAAAAAGTAAGGAGCTGGAGGTTAAAGCGAGGTTATACTCAAAAAGATTTAGCGGGAAAAATTGGCGTAACGTATCAAGTAGTACTACAATATGAAAAAGGAACACGTAAAATTTCGATTGAGAAATTGTATGCTATAGCAGAAGTGTTATCGGTTGGCATCATAGATCTTATTCCTGTATCAAATGAAAAAATTTGCCTTAAAAACGAAGAAGAAGAGATACTAAATCTAGTAAGAGAATATAAAAAGATTAACGGTCAGGAGTTACGTAGGATGTTTTGTTTACTAACCAAATTTGTCCAAATTAGCGAGAAAAGTAGTAAAAAAGCAGAGAAGGTGAAAATTGCAAAGGGTATGGTTAAAGCAGGAATTTCTGTTGATATTGTTTCACAAGCAATTGGCCTCTCTGCTAATGAGTGTGTTGAAGAAAAAACAGGTTCTATATACTACCAAATAGGAAAAAAGATAAAAGAATGGAGGCTAGTGAGAGAGTATACTCAAAAGGATTTGGCTGAGAAAATGGATACAACACGTGATGAAATAAGCAACTATGAGCAAGGACGTGTGGCCATTCCACTGGAAAAATTATATGCAATAGCAGAAACATTATCAATTAGCATTACAGATCTGCTCATAGAGGAAGATGAGATAGTAGAAAGTGAGCTACCTGATTTAATAAAAGAATACAAAAAAATTGAGAGTCAAGAATTACGCTATGCGCTAATAAAATCTCTGTTTGAAAGCATACAAATTTGCGAAGAAAAAGTGAAAAGAGCAGAAAAGATGAAAATTGCAAAGGATTTAGTGAAAGGAGGAATTTCTACCGATATTATTTTGCAAATAACAGGCCTCTCTTTAGGCGAAATTCAACAGATTTAAAATAAAAAATCAGTATATATTAATATCTTTACTCTTAGATGAAAAAATAAGTAAAAAAGATTGAGAAATTGATTTGACTTCACTCGGAAGCTATGGCTCTATGCCAATGCTGATAAAAAAACAGCAGTAAATAATTAAAAAAAGTTTGTTGTTAGTGAAGGGTAAATTATATGAATAAAAGTAAAGAAGAAATAGAATTCAGAATATTAGAAAGCAAAGGCAAAGCACTACTTGATCGTGAAATAATGGAAACATTTCTAAGTGCAGTACATGAAAGGCCACAAGCTCAAGAAATTGCTAAAAATCTGGTGAATACTTATACGGGAGTAGGAAGGATTTTAGGTAGAGAAATGGATGACCTGAAAGTCATAGAAGGAGTAACTGATTCTGCAGTAGCAATGATTATGTGTGTTAAGGAAACACTAGAAAGGGTACTGAGAGAAAAGCTCAAGAGTGAGCCAATAATGGACTTACAAGGGCTAGTAGAGTACTTAAACGTAAGTATAGGCCACTCAGAAAGGGAATGTGTAAAAATACTGTACTTGAATAAAAGGCGCCAATTAATCGGAGAAGAATCCTATATTGGTGAAATGGAAAAAGCACCAGTATACATAAAGGAAATTATAAGAAAAGCATTAATAAAGAATGCAACATTAGTAATAATGTCACACAACCATCCTGGGGGACGCTTAGAACCATCAGAAGAAGATCAAGAAGTAACGAAGAGCTTAGCAGCAGCATGTAGTACTGTAAGCGTAAAATTGTTTGACCATATTATCATCACAAGTGGAGGCTATTTCAGTTTTCGAGAAAACGGATTGTTATAGCAGAAAATATTTGCAAATCTACTCACTATAATTTATAATGAGTAGTAAGATGTATAAAGTTTATTGTACGCTTAAAAAGTATTTTTAATAGTGGAGGTAATATGGGTAATAAAATAATCGTACCTTTTGATGATAAGAAAGGAGGTACTTATGAATTAAACGTTGATCTTGATAAATTATCAGAAGGTGAGATGTTAAATGCTATTATAGGAATTGGTCGTGTTAACCAGCAGTCCACCTTTGTAAGCAAAACTAATAAGGCTAAAAAACCTGGAGAAGTGCCCTTCCCTAATAGAGACGTTCAAATCAACTACGGAAAGGGACTTGATTACATATATGGCACAAAACCTATAAGTGATCAAGAAGATAAAAATCCATTTACCTCTGCCTTGCAAAAAATAAAGCCAAGTATAAGCGAAAGCGAAAAATTGAGCTGGTTTAAAAGTGCTGTGGTAAGAGCAAAAAGTTTAAAAGAGATGAATAAAGTTATAGATGAAGTAATAGATGATGGAGCAAGGCTAAATGCATGTAATGATGGGGAATGGAGTTTCGCAGAGTATGTAGTATTAGGTACACATTTTCATAAATTTGATAAGGTTGATCGTAAAAAGGTAATACGTAAATTAATGTTAAGCGGTGCAGAGTTTCATGATACTCTACTACAGAATAAACTGATAGGTGAAATCTATAATGAGCTACAACCAGAAATTCAGCCACAGATAGATAAGCAACTAGAAGAACTAGGAAAAGCTGGTGAAAGTGCTGTTCAGGAAGGAGCTTTAATAGATCTAGAAATAGATAATAGGACGTTTTTTGTGGAATTCTCTGAGGACAGCAAGGTAGAAGTTGCCAAAGTACTGAAAGCAAACAGAGAGTTAGGAAGTAATATTTTAAAAATTGGCAATAATGCAGTTGAAGTTAAAAGTGAGAAGGGAGGTATAAGAAACTATACTGATATGTCAGATGGCAGCTCTATTGTATTAGAATTTCCTACGAGCATTGGTAAGCTAAATATTGTATTGTACCAGGATGTAAAAAACTACGATCAAATACAAGTAAAAGTAGCAGATAAGGAACTGTGGGCTAAATTACAACAAAGAGGAGAAGAAATTGGAAAAAATTGCCTTTTTGGGGGAGTGAAACTTCAAGAAGCAGTAGAGAAAGGTAATTTCACTAGATGTGGCATATGGAGTGAAAAATATGCTATAAAAGAGATTAGCAATGATGAAGTACTCTCTCCACCTTCGTGGGTAAATAGAATATATGGAGGTAGTAAAGAAACCTTTCGGAAAATTTAGTTCATTTATTTTAAGGTTCCAGAGTTTATTGGAGCCTTAACAAAATTGAGCTATAGTAGAAAATATTATATGTGCGGTTCTTTTCGTGAAAGGAAATCTAGACTATGAGGTAGGACAAAAAGTAAAAAATTGGAGGTTAGAGCGAGGTTATACTCAGAAGGACTTAGCAGAGAAAATTGGTGTAAAGTACTGGGTAATACTGCAATATGAGAAAGGGAACCGTAGAATTTCGATCGAAAGGTTGTATGCTATAGCTGAGGCACTATCAATCAGTATTACCGATCTTATTCCTGTATCAAAAAGCTGTCTTGAAGATGAGGGAGAAGAAATACTAAATCTAGTAAGAAGATATAAAAAGATTAACGATCAGGAGTTACGTAGAATGTTTTGTTTGCTAACCAAATTTGTCCAAGTTAGTGAGAAAAGTAGTAGAAAATCGGAAAAAATAAAAATTGCAAAGGGTTTGGTTGAAGCAGGAGTTTCTGTTGATATTGTTGCAAAAACAATTGGCCTTTCTGCTGATGAATGTGTTGAAGAAAAAACAGGTTCTATCTACTACAAAATAGGAAAGAAGATAAAAGAATGGAGGCTAGTGAGAGAGTATACTCAAAAAGATTTAGGAGAGAAAATGAGTACAACACGTCACGAAATAAGCAACTATGAACAAGGAAGGACTTCTATTCCACTTGATAAATTATATGGAATAGCAAAGGTGTTATCAATTAACATTATGGACCTACTTGAACTAACAGGAGATAAGATAGAAAATGAGCTGCCTGATTTGATTAAAGAATACAAAGAAATTGAGAGCCAAGAACTACGTAGTGCATTAAGAGAGTTTCTATTTGAAGGTATAAGGATTTGTGAAGAAAAAGTGAGAAAAGCGGAAAGGATTAAAGTTGCAAGAGATCTAGTAAAAGGGGGAATTTCTATTGATATTATTTTGCAAATAGTCGGCTTATCTGCTGATCAAATTGCATGAAAATTTGTTTCTAAGTAAGGTATATATGTTTGTTTCTGTAAGAGATATTAGTTCTATAAGCTACAAAATAGGACAAAAAATAGAAAATAGCAGATTAATGCGAGGTCACACTCAAATAGGATTAGCAAGTAAAATAGGTTTAACATACCAAAAGGTGAACAGCTATGAACAGGGATATACTGCTATTCCAATTAAAGTATTATATACAATAGCAGAAGAACTATCGGTTAATACTATAGATCTGCTACCTGAATCAGTAGTAGTAAGAGAGTATAAAGATGAAGACGAAGAAATACTCTATCTAACGAAAATATACGAGGATCAAAAGTTAGGCAAAATAGTACCTTCATTAGTCAGGTTTGTTCATATTAGCGAGAAAATTAATCAAGAAGAAGCAAAGTTGGAAATAGCAAAAAATCTAGTAAAAGAAGGAGTTTCAGTTGACATAATTTCCCAGGCAACCGGCTTATCTATTTACGAGTATGATAATACAGAGAGAGAAATCTGCACTGATTCTATATATTACAAAATAGGGCAAAGAATAAGAGAATGGAGATTGATAAAAAGGTATACTCAGGAAGATTTAGCAAACAAAGTTGGTGTAACACTCAAGGAAATACACGAATATGAAAAAGGATATACTGCCATATCATTTGATAAATTATATGAAATAGCAGGGGAATTATCAGTGAATATTAAAGTTCTGCTACCTAAAACAAATGAAGATAGTGAACTACTCAATTTACTAAGAAAAACTGAAGAGCAGGAATTAGTGAAGAAATTTTTATCTAGGGATATGAAGGATAGTAAAGAAAAGGTTAAAAAAATAGAAAAAATCAAAGTTGCGAAAAATCTAGCAAAGGAAGGTGTTGCAATTGATATTATTGTGCGAGCAAGTGGCCTAACTGCTGATGAGTTGGGTGATTGTGAAAATTAAATTGTGTTAAAGACAGTTAATAGTGTTAAATAACATATTAAGATATAAGTAAAAATAGTTATATATTTAATACTTCTATACAGAATTTCTCTATCACTTTCTGATTTTCCTCTATCATTGCATTTGCCTCCTCCTGAAGAGATTTGATATTTTTTGATGTAATATTATCCATCTCAGCTGATGCTATTTTTAATTGCGATTGTATACGTATATATTTATCAGCTATAACTTGATTAAGTTGATAGTTTACTGCATCTAAACTTGAAGCAAACATCACATGTATTAGTGGTTTTATCCAGCCTATTTTTCCAAATCTCTTTGAATTGGCATACTCTATGCTTCTATCTGTTCTTCCAGTACCTATCGATAACAGTACAATATCATCATTTGGAAATAACCTCTTACCACTTGCATATGCACAAGCCGCTGGATTATTGGCAAACACCCCTCCATCCACTAATACCATTTCCTTGTGGTTGATTTTAAGATATTTAGGTGTAAAGTAAGTAGGTGCTGCAGTTGCTGCTCTTAATACATCCCTTAATTTAATAAAATTCCTATCCTCTTTCCAGCTTTTGAAGAAAAATGGGCAGTTATTGTGAATATCGTAACTCGTAATCAACACATTACTTAAAGTGTTTTTAAAGACATCATCGCCAAAATATTTATGAAGTACATACTCAATATTTTTATGTGGGTATTGTGTACAGTTAAACCAAGATAATATTGATCGCCTGAAGAATGAAGACTTGAAAATATATGACCCGTATTTTTGGTAAAGCTCGACTAAATCATTGGCTGAACATTGAGGTTTATCTTTTTTACATAATCCTGCCACAACAATCCCACCGGTTGAAGTACCAGCCATTAGATCAAAGATTTCAGCTACTCTCTTTCTTGTTCTTTTTTCTATTTCTGCTAGAATGATAACTGGTATTATGCCCCTTATGCCTCCGCCGTCAACTGAAAGGATGTATTTTTTCATATTTATTAGTTCTATTAACTTGCTCACTTTTATCAGGGTGTGTTTCTTGTCCAAGTACTACTATATGTTTCACTCCTAGAGAAAATTGTACCAATCTAATAATTGATTCTATGGATCATGCTAAAAAATCCGTGTTGGTTCAGGCATACCAATTTACCTCAAAGCCTATTGCACAATCTTTAATTAGAGCAAAAAAACGTGGTGTTGATATTAAGGTTATTCTCGACGAATCGCAAGTGAGCTCAAAGTATAGCGTTATCAATGAGCTGTTTCATCAAAGAATACCAATATATATAGACTATAAACCTGCAATTTCACATAGCAAAATTATGATCATTGATAATCAAAAAATCATAACTGGATCTTTCAATTTTTCTGACGCTGCGCAGAAAGGAAACGCTGAGAATCTACTAATTATAACGGGAGATCCTACACTAGTTGAGCAATACGTTGAAAATTGGAAGGATCGTCAATCTCAATCTGATGCTTACACGCCAAAAGTAGAAGAATAATTACTTTAAATCAGCTTTAAGCTCATCCAACTCTTCAGAGAGGTTTTTTACCCGCTCTTCCAGACGATATACCGTAACAGTTAATCCATTATTTTGTTCTATGAGTTTTTCATGTATATGCACTCGTAAATCCAGTTTGGCAAGCCACCAAATCGCCGCTACCGTCTGTATTAACATCGTTATAATTACTGCGATTGGGATTTTTTGATTTTTCATAATGATTTAAAATATGAATTTATTATGGATAGCTAATTTAGTAACTACTATTTTGATTTATGCTGTTCCTCTGCATTTGCAAGTAGCTTAATAATTTCTCTGTAAGGTTTATCTTTATTGTGCCGTGATTCTATTACAGCTACATCTCTAGGATTTTTTCCGTCTTTATCTCTAATTTTGGGATTTGCATCTTTTTCTAATAAAAACCTAATTATTTCTAAATTTCCTCTGTATGCAGCAGAATGTAAAGCTGTCCATTTTTCATATTTTGCTGTGTTTATATCAGCTCCTTTCTCTATTAGAAATTTAACAACCTCCAAACATCCTGCACCGGATGCATAATGTAATGCTGTTAATTCGGGAATCTGTGTATTAATATCTAATAAATTATTTGCCGAAAATTTTACTACTTCTAGGCTGCAGTTCTTAGAAGCAGTTCGTAATATTGTTTTATAATTATCTGTAGCTTTTGCTCTCATATAGCAATAGGTAATAACAACACATATTATCATTGTTATACACCACCAAAAGTGTAGCTTATTTCTTGAGTCTCTATTCATATTCAATACTTTTTTCAACATTAAACATTTGGGTTACTGATTTTTTCTTAACGTTGATGCTGATAACATAGTGCGATAACCTGAACCATCTAACATGTGTTCTGCTCTGTCAATTATCCATTCACCGTCTATATCTTGATGAAACCCTAACAAATTAAGTTTCGCCTCTGCAAATAGTTCTGGATTACCAGGCATATTGATATTCAACACTGCATTATTTCGCTTGAGTTGTTTTAATTTACCATTTGCTGCACTTAATGCTAACTCTACATTCGAGTAAAGCGTTTGTATAGTATAACTTGGACTACCAGAACCAGCTATTTCTGATATAGTTTCACCTTTTTCATAGCTATGCCATTTTGCAATTACTGAGTTGTACCTACTCACGGTAAAGTGAACCTTCCAATTTATCGTGTCTTGAGGTGTAAGCGTTGTTGTTCCTAGAACTTTTCCAGTTGCTGATTTTGCTTTGCCTTTTGGAATAAAGAGTATGTATCCGCCAGCTAACTTTGCCATTGCCTCGCGTTCTATTGCTATTTTTGTTAGTAAACTTATATCACTTTCTTCTGTTTGGTTAATATGTGGAATCAACACATTTTCAAATTCTTCTGCAACTCTGCACCCATATCCGTGTTTTTCTGCTATTTCCTTAACCAAGTTACCTAGAGTAATTTGATTCCATTCTTTAGATACTTTTTCCTTTAATGATAGTCTTAAATTTGTTGCATGAGCCTTTATTAGTAAGGTTTTAGGTGGACTCTGCACCGTAATTTCATTAACCGTATATACACCCATAGGTACTACTCCAGTTTCTTTGTAACCTAAAACGATACTTAATTCATTCGGAATATCTATGTTTTCATCCCTGTAATCAACACACACTTCAACTACATCGTCTATTGTTCCAGATTCATCTGTAAGGCGCAATGATATGACTCTATCTTTAATTGATTCACATTTATCTATTATAAAATCTGGCTGCATTTATTCCCAGACCTTTAATTTTGACTTTTGTACTGGTTTCTGAATAGTAGGAAGCTTTATCTTTAATCCTGCAGGCAAAAAGCTTCCGTATTCTGCCAAACCTAAGTTCTCTGCTAGTACTAATTCCACTACTCCATCCGTAAATCCGTAATGTTTCCAGCAAATCAGATCTAACATCTCATTTTCTTTACTCACATAGTATATAGTCATCTATAGCTTTTTAAACTCAAACTAAATTCAACTTTTCTTGGTAGTCCATTAGGTAAAAAATACATCTGCTTTTCTTCTAACCTAGTAATTACGAATTGTCCTAAAATATTACCTAAACTATCTACTAAAATATGTGGTTTTTCAGTTTCTTTCACACTCTTTAATTGATTTAGCACGTTGAGATTATGCAGATAAATCATTCCTTCTAAATCTATATTTTCTACACCTTGACCGATATTTTGTAATAGTGGCATATTTTCAATACACTCAATCGTGCTCCAACGATTTTCTCTGCTATACTTTAAACTTGTGGAAGCAAACTTATACGGACCAAGAGATAGCATCAATAAAATGTCTCTACCGTATCAAATAAAACATCACGTGACTTTTCTCTTATCCTTTTTATTACTTCATCTGCAAGACTACGAACATCTTGGTTAGGTTCTGCTTTAATGCTGATAGTGTAATTATTAGTGATGTTCTGAGTTTTATTTTGTTCTTTATTTTCAAACTTACTCCTTGCAAATATCTTATCGCTCTCTGTCTCCTCAATAAGGCTTTTGACTCTGAAGCTATTTTTATTTCTCTTTGAAAATTCTTTAATTATACTGTTACCTAGCACAGGATTTCCACTGTTGAGAATATTACTTTTTAGGGGAGTGTGCACTGCTTTTACTTCAGTTTTTCTTTTTTCAAACTCTTTCAGTGGGCTATTTCCCAATACTTTTCCAAATATACTTTCGCCTATCCATGAAAAAGCTTCTTCTATGGGTTTTATTATCGATTTCCATAAGCTAGAGAAAAAGTCTTTCACCTTTTGCCAGTTAGCTATAACAAGAGCTGCACCAGTAACAAGTCCAGCAACTAAAAGTCCTATAGGGTTACTCATTATAGCGAGTGTTATTGCTCTTAGTCCTGTTACTACTGCAGGAAAAACTGTAGCTGATAAAAATGAAAATACTCCAAGTAGGTTTGCTTTCAGACTAAAAATCGTACTTCCTAGCAATGTAAATCCGTATCCTAGTCCTACTGCTACAATTTTTAAACTTATCAAGGCTGCTACAGTACCCATGATCGCCGTGGTTAAAGTTGGATATTTTTCTGCAAAAGAAGCTATATGCTCTGTTATTGTTTTTAAACTTCCAGCTACATAATTCAAGGTAGGTAACATTACTGACCCTAGATTCATGCCAGCTTCAACTATTGCATTTTTAAGTAATTGTAATTTATTAGCTGTGGTGTCTGCACGATTTTTGAATTCTTTCTGCAGAGATCTTTTATACTCTTCTGTTTCAGCCAGTAACTTTATTGCATCCTTGTACTTACTGAAACTTCCAGCTAATAATGCAATGTCATCTTGATATTCTTGACCGAAAAGTTTCATCAGGGTTGTAGAGCGTTCCTGGTTATCCATTTTCTTTAGAGTTTGGAAAAAGTGAAGTAGTGCTTCTTCCCCATTTTCACTGATCCTTTGTACCATTTCTTCTGTGGTTATACCCATTTCTTCTAGTGCTGCCTTAAACTCTTTTCCTTGATCTTCAGCAGTTTGCAGCTTAGAAAGTAAAGCATTTATGGCAGTTCCTGCTTTTGCTGGTTGTTTGCCTAAACTAATGAAAGCATTTACTAAACTGCTTGTTTGTTCAAACTTTAATCCAAACTGCTTTGCAGTACCACCAACTATAGCTAACGCTTGAACCATATCTTTTGCTTTAGCAGCAGTGTTATCTGATAAGTGGTTGATTACATTGCCAACATGCTCCATTTCACTAACATCAATTCCATAAACATTTGAAAGTTTAGCTATGGAATCACCTGCTTGCTCTGCAGACATATCAAATGCTGTAGACATTTTTGCCACTGTTTCTGTAAACTTAAAAAGATCTTCTTTCTTGATACCAAGCTGTCCACCGCTTGCAGCTATTTGTGCTAATTCTGCGGCCGATAATGGTATAGTACGTGACATCTCTTTTAACTTCTTGGCAAATTTATCAGCTTCCTTTGCTTCATTATTGAAATTGACAACTTTTTTTACATCAGCCATAGCCGATTCAAAATCAATTGCAACTTTAACTGGAGCTGCAAGCGAAAGACCTAGCCCAATAGTCTCTATAATTTGTGACTTAAAATGTGCTTTACTTGCTAAAAAACTTTGGTGACTACGTATTGCAGACCCAAGCTTACCATACTTACCTTTTAGCACTTCAATAGAAGAACCAAGTTTATATTGATCACTTACTAATGACTTAATATTTCTTCCACTTTTTCTTACTTCTTCATTAAATGAATGTAAAGCATCTCTCTTTTTTAAGTATGCTTCTTTTGCTTTTGTTGCGGAGGTTTTGGCCTTGTCAAACTCTGCTTTTAAAGTTTTGCTTGGTTTCTCCACCGCTTTCATTTGTTTAGCTAAAGATTTTACTTGATCTTCAAAGCCCTTCCACGACCTCCTGCTGGTCAAAACATCATGACCTAACTGTTTAAACTTTGATACTGACTTTAAAGATGAATCAAGCTTTCTTATATTCTCACCAAGATTAGAGAGTTGACTACTACTTCCCTTTATTACAGTATTAAAACTGCCATCAAGTACCGCACCTATTTTTATCGATAATACTGACATTTGAACTTCCTAGCTAATTTGCTCCATAAAATAAACTCACTAATCTCCATATCAAGAATGTGCTCAACTCCACCACCTATGATAGAGCCAAGCACTAGTATTTCTAATCTCAAGTTTTTTGGATAATCGGTGAAAAAAAATCCTTTAATACCTCTTGAACTTTCACATAATCAGCAATATCTAACTCTTCAATCGCTTCTTTTGCAACTGATGTCAAATTGGCAGTCAAAGTTACTTCCTTACTTAGATCACTACCATTAAGTCTCTCAATAGCTAGATACCGTCTTGTGAGTCAATAAAAAAATTATTCAAACTGTACCGTAATCAAAAAATACTTCCAACCCACATCCTGTATAGCGTTATACACTAACCAACAACATTTAATAAATTTGTGTAAGGTACTATTCCACATAAGATGCGATAAGAGCATTTTTTGATTTTAAACTTCAGATACCATTTTGTTAATCAGCAAGAAAATTCAAGATTAACATTTAACTTCCTTTGTTGCTTTACACCATAGAATAAACTCATCCATCTCCATATTGAGTATTTGCTCAATTCCACCACCCGTGACAGAGCTGAGTGCAAGTACTTTCGATCTCAAGTTTTTTGTATAATCGGTGAAAAAAAATCCTTTAGCACTTCTTGTACTTTAGCATAGTCTGCAATATCCAACTCTTCTACAGTTTCCTTCGTAACCGATGTTAAATTTGCAGTTAGGGTGATTTCCTTACTCAAGTCACTACCATTTAAGCGTTCAATTGCCAAATAATCCCTAACTTTTGGACGCCTAATAGTTAGCTCTGCAACAGAAACCCCATCAACTGTTATTGGATTATTGAGTATTATTGTTTGCATAAGTTTACACTCCTAAAAAATAAAATTCTAAAGTCTTTTGTAATTAATATAGATTGGAAGCATTTTTTAATTTTAAAGTACTAAACCTTTATTCAACCTTCTAGCTCTGTAGTTCTTGATATGATCTGGGTCAAAAGCCTTTCTTGAACTTAAAACACCAAAGACTATATGAAGTAACTTACGCATTGCAGCACCAACTATAGACATAGCATGCTTGCCTTTTTCTTTTAATTTTTCGCAAAAAGTCATAACAATAGGATTGTGATTCTTAGCTACTATAGCAGGAAAATACATTGCCTTACGTAATGTTTGTAAACCGGTTTTACTTAATCTGGGCTTGGCATGTACAGATGAGCCTGATGTTATATTTCGTGGTATAGTTCCAGCGTATGCTGCCAATTGCCTGGCATTTATAAAGGCTTTTATATCAGGAATTTCAGCTAAAATAGCTATTGCTGATTCTTCTCCTATTCCTGGAATAGTTAATAGGAGTTGAAAGTCCTCCAACAAATCTTTGTGTTGTTTTAATAGTTCACGTATGGAGTTTTTTATTGTTTCTATTGATTGTTCTATGTGCATTGCAAGGCTTTCCCAAGCATTTACAACTTCTTCAGATAGTCTCTCTTTTTTTTCTAAATGATTATTTACTAATGTTAACTCATTTTTTAACGCATCTGAGCAACGATAAAGATGTTTTAATTTTTTCTTTTTAGGAGATGGTGGCATCCAACGGGAAGGTTCCTGTTTTTGACAATAATCTGCAATAATCTCTGCATCAATCTGATCATTTTTTTGTCGTGTAAGCTTACTTTTTGCATAAAATCTTATGCAAGCTGGGTTTACAACACTAACAAAATGTCCAGCATTGTATAGAAATTCAGCTAAAGCCTCGCTATAACAACCCGTGAATTCCATGCAAGCTTTTACTTCTTCTACATTATGTTTTTGTAGAAAGTTCAGCAAACCTTGAAACCCTGTATCATCGTTTTTAAACTTCCGTTTTCTAGTTTCACGTTTTCCTTTTTTACTTATAAATGAGAGAGAAACATCAAAGTGTTCTTTTGAAACATCTATACCTAAAAAGTTGTTGATCATATGTAACTCCATATACTACTATTAAAAATGAAAAGTAAGGCTTACCTTGTGAATACAGAATTAGAACCATTTAGGTCTTTCTATGATACCGTCCAGCCTGTACTTTTGAGAAGGGAACTCTTGTCTTGCTAACAGATTTTATATCTAAGATAATCTTCAAAGTTATTCCCTTCTCCACCTAATGCTTAAGCTTAAAACACCAGATGCTTTTTTCAAGATACAAGATAATCTATTTTTTCTTCTTTTCTAGCCGCTTTTCTGCTGCTGTTATACCAAAAACACATACCAGCATGGAAAGCAACACACACAACTGCAGCTACCATACCTAAAGCTAATAGCTTTCTACTGTCTTCCGAGTCTTTTTTCTTATCTTCTCTGCTTTGATGGCTACCACTACTGAAACCAGGGTTATTTATAACTGTAGTATGACCACCAAACAGGCTGCGAAGTAGTAAATAATCCCAAAAATCTAAACCTCTATTATTGTGTACATGTACGTGTGTAACCTGAGGGCCTGTAGGTTGCCTGTTATTCCCTGCGTTATATTGATTATTTCTGCTTCCTGTATCGTGCCTATTGCTTGAATTTGGATGTGTAAATTTTTCATACGCATTTTTAAAATTCTCCTCACTCCAATTTGTGGTGTTTTGCGTATTACAAAATTGTAAAAACTCTTTAACATTACTGTTACTACCAGATTTTTTTATATAGGCTAACGCATACCTTTTTAAAACACTATCACTTGCTACCATAAATACCCTCTTAAGTTAAGACTAAATTAATAAATACTTATTATAACAAAGTAACGTCTTCTTGTCAAATCAACCATAACTTAATACCCAGTTAATATCCTTTCCACCAGCTCTTTTACTGTCGGTACGTAGCCATTCTCATAAAACGGATCTTGCTTAAATTTGTACACATTGTGCCCGGAAAACATGAGTTCATTTTCAATATCGCCGTCATGTATAATGTTTTGCAGTGTTTTTTGTATACAAAAACTCCGTGGATCTGGCTTTCGTCCTGTTGAATGGTCGCCGTGATCCTTCCAATTGCTAAACAAACAATGACTTAAGCATCCCATACAATTGATTTGATCTTGTCTTATCTCTGCAAATTTGCCTGGCGTCACAAAAATAACAGTTGTATCTGGAGTTTTCATTGCTTCTGTATACCCTGCTTTAGTCCATGTATTTGCCAGCTCTTTGTCTTTTGAAGTAAGGTAGATCTTCCTACCTCTGCTACCCATTGCAAATTCACTACTAAATTCTTCGCTGGCATTTTCTGAAAACTTTATTTGACGTGAATTCCGTTTCTGCAACTCACGTATGAAGTTATTTTTTACTGCAGATGAGTAAAACCCTGTTGGACTGAATTTATTTAAAAATACATCACCTTCTTCTAAAGTGAGTAGCTTCTTTTTCCACTCTGCAGAAATTGGGCTTTCTTTCGTCAAAAGTGGACGAGTGCCAAACTGAAAAGCTATTGGTCCAATTTGCAGATTGTCAAACCAATGTTCCCAATCTTTCAAATGCCACACTCCTCCTGCCATAACAATTGGTGTTTCTGAAAGACCGATCTCGTTCATGAAAGATCTAAGCTCTGCAACTCTTTCAAATGGAGCCTGTGGTAGCTCTGGGTCTTCACTGTTACTGAGTCCATTGTGCCCTCCAGCAAGCCATGGATCTTCATACACTACTCCACCAAGCAAATAGGAAGATATTCTTTGGTAAGTACGCTTCCATAATGCTTTAAAAGCACGCACCGATGAGACAATAGGGTAATAATAAACCTGATATTTAGCTGCAATCTCTCCAAGCCTATAAGGCATACCAGCACCGCAGGTAATACCATGAACTAAGCCTTTTGCTTTTTCTAATATGCCATGAAGCACGTGTTCTGCTGCTCCCATCTCCCAAAGCACATTCATATGTATTCTTCCATGACCTTTTGATATTTCATTCGCTATTTTTGCCTGACTGATCCCAGCTTTAATACTATACTCAATCAATTCACTGTGTTTTTCATTTCTTGTTTTGCCTTTGTAAATCAGCGGCACTAACTCACCATTATCATCAATAAGCTTAGCATTTGCACCAGAAAACGTACCCACAGCATCTGCTGCAGCAAATGCTCCACTTGACCTTCCATCACTGATTGCGATGCCTTTGCCGCCCTCAATGATTGGCCACACTTCCTTTCCTGAAATTACTATCTTTTTTATCTTATTTTTCAAAACTTCCTCGCAATCTTTCACTCTATTTTACTTAATTACTAAAAAAATAATAGCTGTTTATTTTTTCTTTTATCATCAGAGCCTCTGCATAGCCAAATTTGGGTTTTGAGTAGACACAGCAGCTACTGTAATATAGTTTCGAAAGAAGTCTAATGTATTTTGCTATATGATCATAGGTCTAACAGGCGGAATTGGGGTAGGAAAGAGCTTTGTAGCTAATTGCTTTCAAGAGTTTGGTGCTGCTGTGTTTGATGCTGATTCTGTTGTACACCAACTTTATAAAGTGGATAAAAGCATAATAAGTTATGCAGAAAAAAATTTTCCTGGAGTGGTAGTAAATGGTGAAATAGGTAGAACAGTACTGTCTAAATATTTCTTAGCCTACGATGAAAATTGGAAACAATTTCAATCTTTGGTTCACTCTGCTGTGCTGCGTGAATTAGAATTTTTTATTGCCAAGGAAAAAAAGATCGATAGAAAGCTTTTAGTTTTAGATGTGCCACTTCTATTAGAAACAAAATTTCATTCATACTGTGACCTTATTATTTTTATCTATGCAGATAGCGTTGTGCAAGCTCAAAGACTTAACGAACGCAACATAGATAAAGAAAAGCTAAATTTAATCTTCAATGTTCAGTTATCTATTGAGGAGAAAAGGAAGATGAGTGACTTTATTATCGACACCAGTGTAAGCAAAGAGTATGTTTCTTCTCAAGTAAAAGATATAGTGGATTCATTAAACCTAAACACGTAGCTCTACGTCATACCGTCACTTGGCCGCTAACAAGCAGCGGGATGACGAGGTTATCTTCATACTGCCGCGAACCGCCATACCGCCGCGGTATCTCTAGATCCCGCTAACAAGCAGCGGGATGACGAAGTTATCTTCATACTGCCGCGAACCGCCATACCGCCGCGGTATCTCTTAGCCACTAACACGTAGCGGAATGACGATTGTCGATAAATCTAAGTTACTTTAGCAACAGTTATTCTCCACCAAATTACTCCGAATTTTAGTTGTATTATTTGCGGATTTCACTGCTGAAATCTCAAATTTTGAGCTTGTGTTCAAAAATGATTCAACTGACCTGCCAAAAAAATCGTATCTCCACCCCTTGAATAGTTTATCTATCTGCCCAGATATTGACCCGGTTAACTCATCTTTTGAAGAAACTAATTTCCTTGATATGTTACTTTCTTTACATTTACTATCTAAAATAATTGAGAGTATATCGAATACAGATTTGTCATAATTATTCGGTAAGATGTTGTTTTGCTGCATCCAATTTTTTTCATTTTCATTAAAAATATTCACAAACTCTAGTAAATCTGCATCTTTTATATTTTTTGCATTCCTCTTGAGATCATCTAAAATCTCATCAACATGCTCTACATTTTTTTCAATAAAACCAGCTATTACAGCATTATTAATTACTTTATTACGATTCATATTATAGCGCTGTGCTAAGGTCTCTTGCCATTCACTAACTGCTTTAACAGTTAATACCAATCTTGGATTTGCTTCATAATTAAATTTAATTCTCTTCCATGCATCTTTTGGACTATGTAAATACTTATTTATATTAACTATTGATTCCATCTCTTCTTGAAACCAACACATCCTATTATTTTCTTCAAGTTTATTGCACAATATTTGGTATAAGTCATATAGGTGTACCACGTCGTTTATTGCATAGTCTAACTGATCCTCGGACAACGGACGCCTTAACCAATCTGAATTTTTAGCTTTAATTTTATCCAGCACTACTCCTTGATATTGCTCTACTACTTTTGAGTAACCAATAAAGTCATGATAATAATGACAAAACATAGCGGCAACTTGGGTATCAAAAATGGGAGTGGGAATACATTTAAACACAGTGAGTAAGGATTCTATATCCTGCCGGCAGCTATGAAACACTTTGGTTATCCCCTGATTTAGCATTATTTTCTTAATGAATGATAAATCAATTTCTGGCACTAATGCGTCTACAATAAAACTCTTCTCTCCGTAAGAAATTTGAATTAACGATAATTTTGGGTAGTAGGTTAAATTATTTCTAATGAACTCCGTGTCAACTGCTATAAATTTCGGCTTTTTTGCTATTAATTCTTCACACGTATCTTCCAGCTCTGATGTTGTACTAATTAGCATATATTTTTCACTTGGTGGTTCTACTTTATCTGACCTTACCCAGAAAAAGTAGAGAGAAAGTTAAGACGTTTTTGTCATGAGAATGATGCATCAAATTGTGCAGGAATGCAATAATTAATAGTAGAATGCCTACGTTGTTTGTTATAAAAAATTTCTATATATTCAAATATAGCAGTTTCGATATACCGTTTAGAGTGCAGAGAGGTGTCTATTGGTAACTCCCTTTTTAGAGAACTTTTCCACAACAGAATTGTCGTAACAACAACCTTTATGACTCATCTATGTTTTTTATGGATAAGAGATATTGATAACCTTGCGAAGTATATTGTGACCCTTGATCGCTATGTAACAGCAGATTTTTATCGGGTTTGCGCTTATTAACGGCCATCAATAAAGAGTCAATAACCAATTGTTTATTTATTGAACTGCTCATTAACTACCATGCGTGAATATAGATCCTGCCAAATATAGCCATCCTTCTTTGGTTTTTATATAAGTAATCCCATATTTTATTTGGTTGATCGACAATAAAGTTTTGGTCTAATATATTGAGAGCTACGACTCTATTGTCCGTTTGTTGCTTCTTAGTTTTAAATTTTCTTCTCAATATAGCCCGAATACCATTTTTCTGCATAACACTTTGTACTGTTTTAATTTTTGCCTAAAGCTTTTAATTCAGCGTGAATTTTAGGGATCTGCATTTGGATGCTTTTTTTGAATATCTGCTAGAAGCCCATCTCTTGCTAATTCCTTACTGCTTTTTCCCTTAGCAACCCATTTATAATAACCACCAGCAGATATGTCTAAAACCCTACATAGTTCCTGTATTTTATAGCAATTTCTATATAAAAGAATACTTTACTCTTTTTGTTTGGTCAGGGCTTTTTTTTTAATGTCTCTTTCTCTTGTTACTCTTGCTAGTTCTTTTTTTAGATCAAATCTTTCTTTGTCATAAGGAGCCTTTGTCTGGAAATGCGTATGTTTCTGACATTTTTCCATCATATTTTCTTACCCATTTACTTAACATACTGCCATCTATGCCTAGATCTTTTGCTATTTTTTTACTTCTGTTTCTTTAACCAGCTTAACAGCTTCTAATTTGAATCCTGCTGCTTCTATTTGCCATATTTTGAAAAAACGTTTTATTTTACTCCAAAAACGTCTTAACTTTCTCTCTACTTTTTCTGGGTAAGGTCAGAGTATCCACTTTAACCTCTCTAAATTTGCTCATAACCTCTTAACTTGACGCGTATGACTCCCTACTTGGATGACAGATAGTAGTGCGAAAGCCTCTTACAACTTACTTTTAATTAGTCTAACCCATGCGTGCCAATCCCTCTCACCAAGATTGCTTTCAAAAGATAGGAGATCCTTTACAGCTTTTGAGCAAATTTCTTCACTTGGAATTGATAACTCCCTATTCATTGCTAACGTTAAACATTGAGTTTTGCACGCTCGTTCTAAATGATACGTGTAAAACATTGCTTCTTGTATAGTCCGACCACACGTTATAGATCCATGATTGCGCATTAACATGACAAAATTTTCTTTCAGATCAGCTATTAACCTCTTTCCTTCTGTATTGCTAAGTGCTAGGGAATTATAATTATGGTAAGAGATTTTATTGTAAAAGTGCAGTGCCCATTGACTTATTGGAAGTAGTCCATCTTTTAGAGAAGAAACTGCTACAATAGAAGGTGTATGCAGGTGAAAAATTGCTTGAATGTCTTTCCTTGCTTGATAAACAAAACCATGAATTATACAGCCAGTTTTATTATATTGATATTCTGTACCCTCAATCACATTTCCATCTAGTGATACTCTCATCAATGAATTTTCATTCACTTCGTCAAAGCGTATACCAAATGGGTAAATATAAAACGACTTTTGATCTTCAGAACATACCGAGAGGTGAGTATATGTATGATCATCCAGTTTAAGGTAAGACAAAATCTGATAGGCATAGACTAGATCCCTTTTTACTCTGCTCTTTGTTAACAACACAATCCTCTGTTAGAATCTTCTGAAGATTTATACACGAAAAAAGGCTTGTAGTAAACTAATAAGTCTATGCCACTCTGTCTTGCTTTCTGAATACCAAACACTTTTGTGTTGTAGCTTGCTTAAAAATAGTTATCGTTATTATAGAGTTTATATACAGAATTTATGTTTCTAAATTACATAATATCTTAACTATAAAAATAATTTTCTATGTAATATTTCATATGTTTTAAAGCTTTGTTTTTATGTTATTATAAATGTAAGTTTCAAGATTGAAAATAATATGGTAAGTATTAACACAAAAAAACAGCCAGCAGGATTTTTCATATATCTCTCTGGTCTTTCAGGAAGTGGTAAACTTTCCACAGCAATAGAATTGTCCAATATGATAGACGCATTAATTGTAAATAGTAAGTTCTATAACAATGTTCAAGTTTGCTCTATATACAATGGTGTCTTTGAACGTGATCAAATACCTCAAGAAGTTCAAGATAGAATATATGACATTATGCAAATTGTGCTTCAGGTAATAGAAAATTATCCGATTCACTCAAAAAATTACATATTTATTGATGAGTTGATGGAAAATAATGACCAGAACATGAGGATGTATGATTCAATAGTAAGGCTTAGTAAAAAAATGAACACAGAAATCCTTCCTGTGGTACTTAGGTGTGATCTACCGACATTACAAAAGCGTATTGCATTAAAAAGGCAAAGAAAAAATAGGAAGGTGACTAATGTAAATAGCATGATAGATCAATTTAGGATTAACAATTTATTTATACCACCGAGTGCCATAAAGATAGAAAATTCAGATATGAGTATAAAAGAAGTAGCTCAAGAGATAGTAAACCAGATGCACAGGCTTAGCCACATTGTATGTACGCGAAAGAATAGTCTATAATGATTTCATATACTGAGGCTCATTTAAATATAGAGCCTCAACTTCATTTAATTTTTGCTTGTTCTTCAGTCTATAATGAACCAATAGTCCTGCATGGCTAGCATTTAAATTGCAATCCATATGTGTAATGCAGTCACTGCTTGTAGCGTGACACTTGGATCCAGGTTCACGTGCTGCAGTTGGACCAGATAGCGGCAATAAATTGAAATCAAATAACTGCGTATAAAACCCTTGAGCATTTTTGATTATAGCTCTGATATTTTTTTTGCTATTCGTACAAAGCAAAGATATTGTGTAAGCTTGAACTTCCAGCGCATTAACTCCGTATAATGGCTTATTTGTAGCAAGATTTATACCTTGTGCTGCTGATATACCAACTCTAATTCCAGTGAAACTTCCTGGTCCAACTACTACCGCTAAATGATCTATTTTATCATAATTATAATTGTGCTTATCAAACAAAGTATTCAGAATTTGAAAAAATGATTCTACATGATTGTTGCTGGCGGAATTGCGCTCTACAAAACAATTACCATCATAATCAACTATTGCTATTGAACTACCAGTACCTACAGTATCAATCGCTAAAATAGACATTACTTAAGCTTATCATAGAGTTTTGTAAACATCATAGTAAAGGCACCATTACCCATAACATTTGCTGAAGTGATTATTGGATCAAACACTATATACAAGGCTGTGATTAACGAAAGCATTTCTGGAGAAAATTTGAGGTATTTCTCAAGAATAGGTAGCATTACCATAATTCCTCCTGCCGGCACTGCAACGATAGCAAACTTAAATAACAAAAAATAGAGAAGAAAAGTTACATAGTCCGTTGTGGACAATAAATAACCAGAAGTAATTACCATTGATAATATTATAACAAAAAAGCAATCACCTACTAAATGGAAGCTAGCAGTTATTGGTATAACAGACGATGCTATATCAGGTTGCTTTACATTTTTTTTGCTTCCTTCAAGAGTAAGCGGCATAGTTGCATTACTAGACATTGTGCTCATCGCAGTAATAAATGCCGGTATCATATTGCTTATACTAGCTATCCAGCTTGTGATCTTGAATGAATTTGCTGCTCCATATAAGAGGAAAACATAAAGGTAGGTTGCAGATGCTATAATAATGAAAATTATTGAGTAATCCTTAAATATTATAGATAAAACTTGATCATGCTGCATTTTTAAAGCAAGCCCAAGTACAAATATTGGAATAATCGGCGTCAAAAACGTCTTCAAAATAAAGAGAGTTAAATCTAACATTTTGTTCGAAAGCTCTTTGCTTTTCTTAGGTAGCAGTATAGACACTACTATGCTGGACACAAATCCACAAGCAAGAGCATGAAAGTTAGAAAGGAGTAGCGGAAGCCTAAACGACCATAAAGGAACAATTGTTTCTTCATACGTTATATCTTGTATTGAATAAGTGTTTTGTATGATAAAATGCCCAACAGAATAAGCTATTAAACTTGAAGCCAGATTCGATAAGAAGATCATTATAATAAGTAACAATATAAACTTTATAGCTGACTGCTTAAGATTGTTAACACTGCTAAAGATTAACGCAAAAATAATAAAAGGCATTATAAATAGCAAAACCTCTTTTATACTCAGGCTCGTTGAGTACAAGAAGGTTTTTGCTTCCATTGGAACTAAATGACCAAAGAATGCAACTGAAGTGATGACCGTGAGTAAGATTAATAGTTGTAGCACGTTCTTATATACCAATGTCCTATGGACATATATATGGTAAGTTAGTTGTTAAGTAAAGCAAAACTGCCTATTGCTACGAAACATTATGAAAGACAAGCAGCTTTTGTTACTCCCGCGCGTACTGCACGAATATTATCTATTAGATCCCAGTGCCTTGACTACTTCGATCCAGGAAAATTGATTATGCACTATACAACATTCTCGATCAAAAAACTGATTCCAATGTCAGCTACTTGCATAACAAAGAAGAGTGAAATTAGCACTCACCTATTATTCGTGTCGTTTTCAGTAAAAGCCTCCTCCCATGTGCCTTGAGTTGCTGCACGACTATACTCTGTTACTCTATTTTCAAAGAAATTCGTATGTTCAACGCCATTTAGTATTTCATCGAGCCATGGAATAGGATTATCATTGACATCATATATGGACTCAAGACCTAATTGCATTAACCGTCTGTTTGCTACGTAGCGTATGTAATTGCGCACTTCTTCTGCGGATAGTCCTTCAACATCTCCGAAATCAAAAGCAAGCTTTATAAATTCATCTTCAAGTTCAACGATAGTGCGGCATGCAGAGTATAATTCCTCTTTAAATTCTTCGTCCCAAATTTCATTATTCTCTTTAATAAATGTATTAAATAACATAATAATTGAATTGGTGTGCAAAGTTTCATCACGGGCTGACCAGGCGATTATCTGCCCCATGCCTTTCATTTTTCCAAAGCGTTGGAAATTGAGCAAAATTGCAAACGATGCGAATAACTGCAACCCCTCGGTAAATGCACCAAACACTGCTAGAGTTTTAGCTACATGTTTTTTATCGTGTTTTTTGCTTTCCTCAAATTCCAGCATGTATTCATATTTCTTTCTCATAGCATCATACTTTAAAAATGCTTGATACTCGCTTTCTGGCATGCCAATTGTGTCTAAAAGATAAGAATAAGCTGCAATGTGTATGGTTTCCATATTGGAAAAACTTGCAAGCATCATGCATATTTCTGTTGGCTTAAATATATTTGAATAATGCCTCATGTAGCAGTTATTTACTTCAATGTCCGCTTGAGTAAAGAATCTAAAAATCTGAGTTAGTAGATTTTTCTCTACGTTTGAAAGTTTAGTTTTCCAATCCTTCACGTCATCAGCAAGCGGAACTTCCTCAGGTATCCAATGGATTCTTTGTTGCTGCAGCCACGCATCATACGCCCAAGGGTGATTAAAAGGTTTGTATATTGGATCTGCTTCTAACAATGACATAAGACACCTATTATTTTCTAAAGTAAATATTATATTAAGTGATATTGAGAATCAGTCAATTTAACTTTTTGAAATTTGACGGCAGGTAATTTATTAGTGTATTATAGCTTCAAGTAATTTATCAACAGAAATGCGAGTATTAATATCTTTTATTTTATTATTTACAGTGAGCTGCACACACACTATTCACAACCACGGAGCTCCTGGCATTAGTGTTGAATTGTGGAGCAAGATAAAAGCAGGTGACGATAAAGAAAAAGTGGTTCACACTTTAGGATCACCAACATTAGTATCAAAGTTCGATGACAATGTTTGGTACTATGTCTCATATAAAATTAAACAAGCTAACTTCTTAGGAAAAAGGAAGTATAGCAGTAAGTCTCTGCAAATTTCATTCGATCAGAACGGTAAAGTTGCAGATACAAAAGAAACTGACATCTTAGAGAGATCTTTGGCTGTTCCTGATTGAAAATCTGCTGACTACAGAGTTTTTCCCGCCCTTCTTTGTCATCCAAGAACCGTATTACGTCATCCCAGTGCCCAGACACTGGGATCTATTTTTTTTCTGGATGCCAGTGGGCTTTGTTGCATCGCTAGCTATGATGGATTAAAGATAAAAAAGATGGAGAATATCAGTAGCTTATTATTCTGGTATTTATAACAAGAACGGTCAGTGAATACCTAAATTTGAGTAAAAGAAATTTCACTACCACTCACTAATCCGGCTAAAATTCAAGAATTTCAATGCTTTAGCTATTTTCAATAGAATTAAGTTTATTAATATAAATAATAAATTACTATTCTTAAATTTGATCAGATTGATTGCAAAAAAACAAGATTTTCAATAGGTTGCTTATAATCCTAGCTATAGTTAGCCTTTCATAAGTAGCGATGCAACAAAGCCATGCCAGTGTCACGCACTGGCATGACAAGAAAGGAGCGCTGGAATGATAATGTGAAGTGTCTACTTCTGTCATCCAAGTAGCCTGACTACTTGGATGACAGAAGGTAATATAAGAGGTCTATTGTAAGATTTTACCCATTTAGAATAAAGTCTAGTGTTACTTCACGCCAAATGTGGTGGTGCTGAGTAGGCAAGCCAGTCAATGGGCTACATTTATATACTGCACGCATTGCATTATCTGCTATCGACCTGAAAAGTGGATTATTTCGATAGGAATCACTGTCTGCTACATCGGCCATAATTATCTCGCCTTGACTGGATAATAATAAGTTAATTTTTATATTAAAATTTTCTTTGTAAGCTATGCTTTCAGGAATGCTCCAGCATTTTGTAAGTTTGTCTCTTATAGAGTTAATAATTTCTGTTACAACTAATTCATCCTTTTTATTCTCAACGCTTTTTTCGTTTCCTATTTCATTTTTTGCCTCTCTAACATCCCTTCTTAGTTTCTTCCCTACACTTTTTTTTCTTTTTGGAACTGGAATGAATTCTTTACCCTCGTTAATAATGACTTCTTCTTGCATTTCGATAATTTGCCTCGGTTGTGCTACAACAGTGTGCTCAACTGTTTCTTTTTTCCTTTGTGGTATAGGAACAACTGACGTATCATTCGTTTGGGCTTTTGTTGAAGGTAACGAAAAAAGCAGAAAACAACATAAAGATAAAAAAAGAATGTAATTAGAATAGAAAAAACGCATATGTTAAGCAGTTTGTTTTACTGGTTTAAAGCTAATATTGCACGTAAAGTCAATATATTTTAGTTGATTTAAGCTCAAAGACGTAGTTTTTGCTGTACTAATTTTACTATTTCTATAATATCATACGGTCAATATGGTTAATTACTCTAAATGAGATGGAAAGATGAAGGCATCATTATAGCTGCTAAAAAATACGGCGATAAAAACTTAATTCTTTCTCTGTTTACAAAAAATCATGGAAAGCGCAGGGGATTAACTAAGCTAACAAACAATAGCAATTATAAGTTTCAGATAAGTAATCTATTACATGCAGAATGGAGTGCTAAGTTACCTGAAAATCTGGGTTTTTTAAAGTGCGAATTAATCGAATCTCCATTCCATCATTTCTTTCAAGATAGGTTAAAAAGCATTACTATTGTCTCTTTCTCCTCTATTTTAGAAAAAGTGCTTCCAGAAAGTGAACCCTGTGCCGTGCTGTATGACAATTTTCGATATTTCATCGATGTAATTAAACACAACAATCAGTCTTGGCAAAGCCATTATCTTAACTTAGAGCTTCTGCTTCTTACGCAATTGGGATTCAAGTTAGACTTATCCAAATGTGCTGTAACAGGTGTTAAGGAAAACTTACAATTTATTTCTCCAAAAACTGGTAGAGCAGTGTCAAAAAAAGCAGGAGATTATTATGCAGATAAACTCCTACCTTTTCCACAAATGTTGCATGATGTATACAATAATAACCTACAAAACAGCTACTCATTCCAAGAATTTCAGTTAGGACTGAAAGTCACAGGATATTTTTTAAATAAGTATCTATTTTTGCAGTTAAACATGAAATTTCCAGAGCTGAGAAACCTCATGTTGTCGCTTTAACCTTAGTTATCATTTTTTTGAAATCATTTCAGAAATCTATAGCTAACCCAAGCAACACGTCATACCGCGATTCATTCGCGGTATCTCAGCATAGATTCCGCTAACGAGTAGCGGAATGACGGTTGTCGGTAAACTTAAGCCACTTTAGCTATAGCCAGTAACCACTCTATTTCTACCACTGTTTTTTGCCTTATATAAATATTTGTCAGCACGTACTATAAATTTTTTAATATCGTCAAGGTCAGATCCTTGCATTTCTGCAATTCCAATGCTCACAGTTATGTTATGGGTTGTATTTTTGTCCGCAAGTATAAAAGTTTCTTTAGCAATAATTTTTCGTATTCTCTCCGCAATAGTGTACGCATCTGATACATTGGTATCTGGCATTACAACAACAAACTCCTCACCACCAAACCTAGCTAGTAAATCTGTCACTCTGATATTTTCAGAAATTCTTTTCTGTACTTGCTTTAAAAGTTCATCTCCAGCACTATGCCCAAAACTGTCATTCACCATCTTAAAATAGTCTATATCAAGTATCATAAGAGACAACCTTCTATCCTTTTCCACAGAGTCCTTAACAATGTTTCTTAAGTGTGCATCAAAATATCTTCTATTATAACAGTTAGTTAATGGGTCCTTTATAGACATTTCCGCATTATTAAATAAATTCATTCTCAAGGCATCTTGATATCTTTTGCGTTTTACTTGCGAATTAACCCTTGCTACTAACTCACCCTCATCCAAAGGTACTGTTAAATAATCATTAGCACCTACATCAAGTGCTTTTACTAAATTGTTTTTATCATAATCCTCAGAAAGAATCAGAATTGGTGTATAGCGTGTTTCTACTTTACTACGAAACTCAGAACACAAACGCAGGCCGTCAGTTTTTGAAAACTGCATATCAGAAATGATCAGGTCGTAATTATTCTTAATACCAACCTTTAATGCCTCCACTGGATCACTCAGTATTTTAATTGACCTAAAGCGGTGCTTTAGTACATTATATATCTGCTCTGCTTGAAAGACATCTTCATCTACAACAAGTATGTTAGCATCAAAAATCTGATTAGAATAATCCATAATACTGTTTCCTGCTACTCCGCCAATCTCAGCGTTGGTTTCTCCTCTCAAACGCAATTCGTCGATAATCATCTTTAAGCGTGTGAGAGACTTAATTCTCGCAGATAAAGCAGTTTCGTTTATTGGTTTAGTCAGAAAGTCATCTGCACCAGCATTAATGCCTTGTACTCTATTGTGAGTATCATGCAGTGCAGTTACCATAATTATTGGAATATGGGTTGTCAAGGGATCACTCTTTAGCTCCTTACAAACTTGAAAGCCATTCATCTTTGGCATCATGATATCAAGTAATATAATATCAGGCTGCTGCTTTGCTACTAAATCTATAGCTTCTTCACCATCATGAGCTACGATAACCGTATAGTACTCTGCTTTTAGTCGAGCTTCTAAAAGCTTGACATTAGATAGTACATCATCTACTACTAGAATCTTCGCTGTCATTATCTTTAGATGTATTATCTATATCGTAAGTAGGATAAAGCTTACCATTTTTACCAACTATGTAATTTACTTTCTCAGTATTACACTCTTTATATAAGTCTTCAATTCCTGCGTCTTTCAATAACCTCCTAGCTTTTGATTTTATAATCATAAGATACCTATATGTATTCCTAATAAGATCAATAAATACAGGCACCTTATTTCTATCAAGAACAATTATGCTCACTAAAGCAACGACCAAAATTTCTGAAAGACCTATATTAAACATTTTTCCTATGAAGCAAGTACTTTAATCCTCCTGATTATAAATATTAATTTGCTTAAATCAAGTTTAGAAGCAACTATCTCATCTAAAAAACTATTATAACGTTCTATGTAGTCCTTATCATTACAAGCCCAGGTTTGAACCTTATCTTCGGGGTTATCAGTAGCTTTTATGACTTTAACAGCTAGCTTGTGATGGTAATTGCTTAAATCGTCCAATAAATCATTAACTAAGCTGCGATCCCAATAAGAAGAGCGGCTTTTCATCTTGATGGCAATTGTTCTAATCAGATCGAATCTTAACAGCGACTTTAACTCAAAGTATATTTTACCAGCATCAAGAATGGGCAAAGACGTCTGTTCAGCAACAGATATAATATCCAGTGCATAAGTAAGAACGCACAGGTCAGCAATTTTTTTTGCTAGATCTTTATCTATATTAAGTTCCACTAAAGAAGTGTATCCACGATTATAGACCTTTAACAGGTGTTCATCTAAAACATTAGTTAAGTTCTGGCCTAAAGTTTCAATTGCATCTTTAAATTTTGTAACATCATCCAATTCTATAAAGCTAAGTTTGCCAAGATTTTTTACTAACCAAAACGATACTCTGCCAATAAACTTCTGCACATTTCTCACTATTTGCAAGTATGAGTTAATATCAATTTTTCCATCCAATTCATCAATTTTTTGCCACAGGTTATTTAAATCATATAGGTGGTTAACAACGATATATATGTTAACTGCTTCGTGTACCTTAATTCCAGTATTCTCAACTAAATTATTAATAAATATACAGCCCATCCTATTTACTACATCATTTGTAATACAAGTGGAGATAATTTCTCTACGAAGTTGGTGTTTTAATATGAAATCCTTAAACTTTGTTATCATCTTTTTAGGAAAATAACCTAGCAAGTAGTCATTAGATATAAGATCTTTTTCAGGCAGATCGGAATGTATAATTTCATTTTTTATTGCCGTTCTAGCATAAGACATTAGAATAGAAAGCTGAGGAGAACTGAAACCTTCTGCACCAGTTAACATCCTTGCTATCTCTTCTTCAGTTGGAAGAAATTCTACGCTTCGGTTTAACAGCCCAGATTTTTCTAAACTGAGCAGTAACCTGTGGTGCTGCTCCAATCTCTCTTTAGCTTGCAAACACTCAAGAAGTAATGCTTTTGTTTCAATTCTGTTGTGGTTCTCAAGCACTTTGGATGCAACTTCGTCCACCATACTTGCCAGTATTTCATTCCTTTTTTCTAAAGAAACACCCCCTGCTTTCATAGCTGAAACAAATGCAATCTTGATGTTAACTTCAAGGTCCGAACATATCACTCCGGCTGAATTATCAACAAAATCTGCATTTATATATCCACCTCTTTCAGCATATTCTATTCTTCCAAGCTGTGTGCATCCCAAATTTCCGCCTTCTATAAACATAGAAGCTCTAATATCTTTACCATTTACTCTTAACTCATCGTTTGCTTTGTCACCGACCATGCTATGATTTTCACTCTTTGCCTTAACAAACGTGCCAATTCCTCCATTCCATATGAAGTCCACTTCTGCTTTGAGTAGATATCTAATCAAATCACTTGGAGGTAGCATATCTTCTGTTATATCAAAGCATTTTTTTATTTCTTGAGAAATGTTTACTTGCTTGCTGCTACGCTCAAATACTCCTCCACCCTTAGAAATCAAATCTTTGTTATAATCCATCCAAGTTGAAAATGGTAACTCAAAGAGACGTTTACGCTCTGTGAAACTCTTTTCTGCACTAGGATTTGGATCAATAAAAATATGCATATGGTTAAATGCGCCGATTAAATGTATATTTTTTGAAAGCAGCATACCGTTTCCAAATAGATCGCCAGCCATATCTCCAATTCCAATAACAGTTGCATCTTGGTAAATATCCTTATTCATTTTCCAAAAATGCCTCTGCGCTGCAATCCATGCACCTCTGGCTGTAATACCCATTTTTTTGTGATCATAACCTGCTGATCCACCAGATGCAAATGCATCGCCAAGCCAAAAATTGTATTCAGAGGCTATTTGGTTTGCATAGTCAGAAAAAGAAGCAGTGCCTTTATCTGCTGCAACTACCAAGTATGGATCATCCTCATCATACCTAATCACATTCTCTGGTGGAATTATTTTGCCATTAACTACATTATCAGTAATGTCAAGCATTCCCCTGATAAAACTCTTATAGCATTCAACACCTTTCTCTCTTAAAATATCTTTGTCTTTATAAACTTGCTTAATTACAAACCCACCCTTTGCGCCAACAGGTACAATAACCGCATTTTTTGTCATCTGAGCTTTCATGAGCCCCAAAACTTCAGTGCGAAAATCTTCCGTCCTATCCGACCACCTTAAGCCACCACGGGCCAATTTCCCTCCTCTCAGATGTATTCCCTCAAAAAGATTTGAATAAATATACAATTCACGATATGGACGAGGATCAGGCAAACCATTTATTTTATTTGAGTCAAATTTTGTAGATAAATATGGTTTATCGTCTTGATAATAACTGGTCCTTAAAATAGCCATTATCAAGTTAAATATCGAGCGCAAAACGTAATCATGTGAAACATTGCTGATCTCTTTTAGAAGTTCCTCAATTTTTTCTATGAAAATGTCCGTGGTTTCTGCTCTATCAATGTCTATGCTAGGATCAAATCTTGCATGAAATAGTTGTATCAAATACTTTACTATTTTTGGATACTCTGAGACTACCTTTTGGATATATTCTGGATTGTAGTTAAATGACGTCTGCTTTAGGTAAGCACTGAGCGCTCTAACCAGAAGCACTTCTTTCCACTCCAGTCCAGCAATAATGACCAAACTATTGAAATAATCATTTTTAATTTCCTTTCTAAACACTTTCGCAAGTGTTATTTCAAATTGCTCTTTTAGAGTAATGTTGTCTATTAATTCATCGACTCTTGACAACACAAAATGGTGTATCCATATTCCGCCGTTAATTTCTATGTAATAGCCATTATGAGATAGAATCTTAGCTCCCAAATTCTTAGTGATCCTTAATATCTTCGATAATTCAAGGCCTCTATTGCTTGGAGTATAAACCTTTAATTGATAATTAAGATTATCACGAGTAAGTCTTAAATCGACCTCGCTAACTCCTTTTTTCCTCACTATCTCCAATTTTTTCATATCGTAATATGCGTCATGAGGTTCGAAACTCTCTTGATAGCTTATTGGAAATGCCTTGCAATAACGGATGAATATATCCTCAACAGTACTAAAAGTATTATATAAATTGTCTATAAAACGATCTTCCCACTTTTCCGTAATGTTCCTCAATTTGTTTTCGATACGCAAAACTTCGTCATCAGGAACACTAGCATTTTTGGTCTTTAGCACTACATGCAATTTCATCAAATCATATTCATTGATAATGTGATTGTTATAAATATCTGAACTTTCTGCACTTGTCTCATCCTTCAATATGTCACGTATCTTGAACATTAGCCTAGCGCTAGCATAACGCATTGGTATCAGCACTATGCAACTAATAAAATCCCTTACTCTTCTTAAAAATAATCTGACCCTTGGCCTAATCGCAAGAGACATGATCGAAATGCAAATTTTAAATAATTCGTCTTCATTTGATTGGAATAATTCATCACAAGAGAATGCTTGTAAAATAGAAATTAAAGCTTTGTTATTGTGGCCCCCGGTTACAAACCCTGCATTTTTTTCTATAACTTTAACTTTATCTCTTATTATTGGAATAGTTCGAATATCTTGGACCTCCGCTACAGAAGTAAATAGCCCGAAAAAACGCCGTTCCTTTACTACATTACCCTGGTCATCAAATTCTTTTACTCCTATACAATTCATGTATGTACGCCGATGGACTATTGAGATTAGATCTGATCTCAATATGTATAGGGAATCAAGGTTTGCAGAAGGAATCAACGTACTTTGACCTACTCTTATCAGGCCAAGGTCCTTTTTGCTATCACAGACGAGTTTTTCATCTTTACCAGCAATATATTCTTGATAACCTAGAAATACAAAATTATTGTTTTTTAGCCAATCTAAGAAATCTTTTCCTGGTGTCACTCCAGCGTTCGACGCTGGCTGCTCGATGGCAAAAAGAAGACTTTTTGCTTCATCAAGTTTCTTGAGCATTAAGTGCCAATCTTTCACAACGCAATTAACTGCTTTCAGCGTTTTTTGTAGAGATTCTTTTAATGTATCAACAAAACTGTCACTTATACCTTTGATAATTACATATATAACTGATTCTTTGACTCCATTGCTTTCTTCCAAGGAGTAAATCTCATCTATTAGGCCATCTTTTCTTTTAATGTTAATTATGCTGTTGCTGTAATAGCATATGGTTAAATTGTGCGATTTAATAGTTGCAATAACAGAATCAACCAAAAATGGCATATCATCGTTTGTTATCTTAATCGTGGTAAAATCGCCTTCTATTCCTGGTATATCATCTATATTGCTTACTACTAACTTACTTTCATCTTTCTCTTTTTGAGAAACAAAATTGTAAGCATCGTTTACAATATATAGCAAAAACTTATCGTTGGCTTTTAGGTCGCTTTTATAAACAAAACTATAAAAATACTTAATAAATTTTTTAATTTTTTCTTTATCTTGCTGATTTTCTTGATCAACTAACTCAAATAAAGACTCAGTGTCAACATTATGATCTATACACATTTTTTTAACAAAAATACACAGTGAACTTAAACCTTTTTAACTAAGATTTCATTATCAAGAGCGTACACTATTAGCTCATCATTTTCTACTACTTCCCCTGATAAAACTAATTTAGCTAAATTATTTTGGATACACTCTTGTATAACCCTTTTTAGGGGCCTTGCTCCATATTCAGGGTCATAGCCAGTTTGTGCTATTAGTTCTTTAGCTTCCTGCGACAAACTTATACTCAGTTTACGCTTAGCAAGTGTTTTTTGTAAATAAGAAAATTGAACATCTATAATTTTATAGATGTCATCTCTGGTTAAACTGTGGAATATAATAATTTCATCCAGCCTGTTTAAAAATTCTGGACGAAATGCTGATTTAACTATTTGCATCACTTCGCTTTTTACAGAGTTAGCAACTCCTCCTTCCGATGTCATTCCAGCGCGTGACGCTGGAATCTGCATCTGGATCCCAGTGTCAGCTACTTGGATGACAGGAGGTAGAGTCTCATTTTCTGTAACTCCCTTAAGCATTATCTCTGCACCAAGGTTAGAAGTTAAGATCAGTATGGTGTTGCGAAAATCAACTAATTTGCCATGACTATCAGTGAGTCTACCCTCATCCAAGATTTGCAGCAATAGATTAAATATATCTGGATTTGCCTTCTCTATTTCATCAAACAGAATAACCTGATATGGCCTTCTTCTTACTGCTTCGGTTAATCTGCCACCTTGCTCATAGCCAACATACCCTGGAGGCGCGCCAATTAGCTTTGAAACAGAATGTTTTTCCATATATTCTGACATATCAAAACGCAAAAGCGCTGATTGATCGTCAAACAGAAATTCAGCAAGGGCTTTTGCCAGTTCTGTTTTTCCAACCCCGGTTGGGCCTAAGAATAAAAATGAACCGAAAGGTCGATTAGTATCTTGCACACCAGAGCGAGAGCGCCTAACTGCATTACTTATTGCTTCTATCGCGCCTTTTTGCCCTATTACTCTTCTTCCTATTTCATTCTCCATGTTAAGAAGTTTTTCCTTTTCGCTGTGCATCATGTTATCAACTGGAATTCCTGTCCACTTTGAAACAATGTTTGCAATATCATCTCCAGTCACTTCTTTCTTTAAGAAACTATCAGTAACCTTTTCCTGATTTTTTAATTCATTCTCAAGCTGAGGGATCACACCATACATCAGCTCTCCTGCTTTTCCTAAATTTCCACTCCGCTGAGCCAATTCCAGCTCTTTTCTGGCGTTATCTAATTTTTCAACTGTTTCTTGTATTCTAGCTATTTTATTCTTTTCCATCTGCCATTTGCTGTTCAAGTCAGCAAATTTACTGTTTAGATTTTCGATCTCTTCATTTATCTTTTTTAAACGCTGTTTAGAATTTTCATCACTTTCTTTTTTTAGAGCTTCTGCTTCAATCTTTAGCTGTATAACCTTTCTCTCAAGTTCATCAATAACTTCAGGCTTGCTATCCATTTCAATTCTCACCCTACTTGCTGCTTCATCAATCAAATCAATTGCTTTATCAGGTAAAAACCTATCTGTTATATATCTATTGGACAACGTTGCAGCAGCAATTATTGCACCGTCTGTAATTCTTATACCATGATGCACTTCATATCTTTCCTTCAAACCCCTGAGTATTGAAATGGTATCAGTTTCAGTTGGTTGAGAGATAAACACAGGCTGGAAACGCCGTGCAAGTGCAGGATCTTTTTCTATATGTTCACGATATTCATCTAAAGTTGTGGCTCCTATACAGCGAATTTCTCCACGCGCAAGAGCAGGCTTCAGCAGATTCGAGGCATCCATTGCACCACTTATTGCTCCTGCTCCAACTAAAGTATGAAGCTCATCTATAAACAAGATAACTTTTCCCTCTGTTTTTGAAATTTCATTAATCACTGCTTTTAACCTTTCTTCAAATTCTCCTCTAAACTTCGTTCCAGCGATTAATGCACCAAGATCCAAAGCTAAAACCTTTGCATCACGCAAACCAAGTGGCACATCGTTTGCAACAATTCTGTTTGCAAGCCCCTCGACTATTGCAGTTTTTCCAACACCAGGTTCACCTATCAGCACTGGATTATTTTTTGTCCGCCTCAGTGATACCTGCATAGTTCTTCTGATCTCTTCATCACGACCAATTACAGGATCAAGCTTGCCTTGCATAGCAAGCTCTGTAATATCCTTTGTATATCTCTTAGCAGCGTTCAATTTTTCCTCACTATTTGGCGAGTCTGCACTGCTACCTTTCCTCATGTCTGTAACAACTGAATTTAATTTTTGCGGTGTAACACCATTCTCTGCCAGAATTTTGCCTACAGTATCATCTTTTTGTGCAGTGAGGCCCTGCAGTAAACGCTCAACAGCAACAAATGAATCTTTATTTCTCTTTGCAAGACCAATTGAATCTTCAAAAACTTTTGCTATTTCTCTTGAAAGTTGAAGTCCACCACTTCCTGGACCTTCAACTACTGGAAACTTTTTTATTGCGCTATCCACAGCATCAGAAATACTTTGCACATTTCCACCACAAGCGTTTATCAAATCCTGAACTAAACCTAATTCATCCTCAAGCATCACTTTGAGTAAATGCTCAGGCATAAAAATCTGATGCCCAGCTCCCAACGCTTTCATCTGAGCACTTTGAATTAGACTTTTTGCTTTTTCGGTAAATTTATTTAAGTCCATAACACCAGTTAAATTCGTATTTGCTGATGTATATAACAACTGATTTCATAAATTTAAACCTAAAGTTGTTTATTGTTAGGTATGGTTTGCAAAAATTTAAAACTTTCTTAAGAACCTGTTTAAAATCTTCGTAATAGGAGAGAAATGAAGGAAAGGACAATCATTTGCAAGCTGGTATTGAGTTTACGTTCGCAATTTTTCCACAACCGCCTACACTTTTCCAACCAAGCAAAAGAGCGCTCAACGACCCATCTCTTTGGCAATACAACAAAGGTCACTGGGATCCAGAAAAGTTTGCTTGTTTATAAGCAAACTAGCATGGAAAGTAGCTGATCTTATACTAAATGAATGTTTTTGATGAGGTTGCATAGAAGCTGGATTCCAGTGGGCTTTGTTGCATAGCAACCGAAAAAATCTGGTGGCTACTGACAAAATTCATTATAAATAACCATTTAACTGTTGAAGAAAAAATATGCCACAGAAAATGAAAGTCAGTAACCAAAACGAATATAACAAATTCCTTGAAAAAAGGGGAAATATTTTTCGTTACATCGATGAAGCTATCGAAAATTGGTATGAAAATAGTCCAAAAATGCAGGGCGGCAACTATATTTACAGTGATAAAGTCGTAATTTTGGTGCATATAATTGTCAATCTTTTTAGAATTGGGTTAAGACAAACGGTGGGGTTTATAAAAGGATATCTGCAACAAATAGGAAAAAATTTGGCAGTTATCAGCTATTCACAAGCATCAAGAAGGTTTAAAAAACTTAATATTAAGATAAATGATTGCAGGGTTGATAAAAGCAACATGGAAAATATTGAAATTATCATAGATAGCACAAGTATCAGCATTTACAGTAACACTCCTGGCCACAGTAAGGAAAACAGTGCAGATAGAAAGTACCGAAGCTACGAGCAAGTAAGAAAGTTACATGTTATGTTAAGTGTGAATAGTAAAAAAGCTATAGCTGCAAGATACAGTAATGGCGTCTACTCTGACCACTATGGAGCTTGCGATTTGCTTGAAGAAGTTAATTTTCAGCACAAAATAAAAGCATTATATGCAGATAGGGCATACGATAGGCACAAACTTTATAAATTGTGTAAGAAATACGATATAAAGACAAAAGTTCTACCAAAAAAGGATGCAGCAGAACATTCAAAAATAGATTATATGTCTGACAGGAATGCTGCTATTAGGTTAATAAAATTATATGGACAAGATGGTGTAAAAGAGTGGAAAAAGGAAGCAATTTATGGAAAGAGATCTTACATAGAAGGATTTTTCTCAAGGTTGAAGCAAGTATTTGGATTTAGCTTTAGGAATAAATCTGAAGTAAATCGTGAAAAAGAATTACTAATTAAGTGCTATTTGCTCAACAAATTCACTGATATTGGTATGGCTAAATTTGAAATCATTACATAAATTTGTCGTAAACCATCACTGCTTAAGGTGCTATGCAACAAAGCCATTCCAGTGTCAAGCACTGGAATGACAGCAGTCCTACGTCATACCATCGCGAACCGTCATACCACCACGAACCGTCATACCGTGATTCATTCACGGTATCTCTTAGCCGCTAACAAGTAGCGGGATGACGATTGTCAGGGTGTCATTCCAGCGCCCCTATGATGTCATCCAAGTAGCCAACACTGGGATGGCTTTGTTGCATCGCTAGCTATGATGGATTAAAGATAAAAAAGATGGAGAATATCAGTAGCTTATTATTCTGGTATTTATAACAAGAACGGTCAGTGAATACCTAAATTTGAGTAAAAGAAATTTCACTACCACTCACTAATCCGGCTAAAATTCAAGAATTTCAATGCTTTAGCTATTTTCAATAGAATTAAGTTTATTAATATAAATAATAAATTACTATTCTTAAATTTGATCAGATTGATTGCAAAAAAACAAGATTTTCAATAGGTTGCTTATAATCCTAGCTATAGTTAGCCTTTCATAAGTAGCGATGCAACAAAGCCCACTGGGATCCAGGAAACTTAACTCTACACCAAGTAAATGTACAATAAGAACTAGATTCCAGACTGGAATGACAGCAGTCCTACGTCATACCATCGCGAACCGTCATACCGCCGTGAATTAACCGTCATACCGTCACGGTATCTCTTGACATAGATCCCGCTGCGGGATGACGAATTACTATACCACCGCGAACCGTCATACCACCACGAACCGTCATACCGTGATTCATTCACGGTATCTCTTAGCCGCTAACAAGCAGCGGGACGACGATTGTCAGGGTGTCATTCCAGCGCCCCTATAATGTCATCCCAGTGCTCCTTTCTTGTCATCCCAGTACTGATTAGCTATAAAATTTAAGAAGATATTTAAGAAATTTACCAAATAAAAAAAAGGCAAAAGAAGCCCCGTGGTGCGAGTTTTGACTCTATATTACTGTAAGTGGCGCTGTAATAATGTGCTAACGCTTAAAATAAGCGCGATTTGGCTGAATGTAGAAAAAATAAAAAAGACATGCAGCCGCTATAATTTTATGTAATCCGCCAAAAAATACCCTGAGTTTTTTACTGAATTTTGTCATTGAGCCTGCAGGTCAAAAACAAGTTTTGAGTCATAAATACCCTTATTGTCATAATAAGGGGGCTGGCGGAGTTTGTCAAGCAAGTTTCTATATAATATTTTCTAAAATAAATGGACTTCTCGCATCCAATTTCGGCAGCGCATGACACACAACTGCAATGACAAGGTGTTGTAAGATATTACCACAAACATCATATTCACACGAAATACTTGACTTCACTTGTACTAAGAAGCATTTTATATATATTGTGTGCCCGTAGCTCAGCTGGATAGAGCAACAGCCTTCTAAGCTGTGGGTCGTAGGTTCGAATCCTACCGGGCACACTCTTCTATCAATACTTTCTATAAATCTTCAAGTATTCTGGCACCACATTTTCAATTGCTAATGGTCGAACCTTCATTGTTTCAAGGTCAGCTGACTTTTCGATTGAGCTATTCATCATAACTTTCACCTGATCTTGAGTAAGCACAGGGTTCGTATCTCCGGTTATTGGTTTTAGCAGCATAGAAATAATTTTATTTTCTAAAAAGAAAGCTATTAACTTTGCCATTGGAAAAGATACATTGATCAACAAACACTTTCTGTTAGTAACATTCAGAATAAACTTCAATAAGCTTTTGAAAGAGTAAACCTTTGGTCCACCCATGTTATAAATTTTCTTGTCTTGCTTATTAAAACTGATAATACGATATACCACTTCAGCTAAGTCTGTTACACATATTGGCTGAAATTTAGTCGTTCCATTGCCAATTAGCGGCAAAAAAGGAAGAACAGTTGCTAATCTTGCAAATTTATTAAAGAAGTTATCTTCTTTACCAAATACAAGGCTTGGCCTAATTATTATTGCTTCTTGAAATGCTGAAGTTACAGCTTTTTCACCTTCCAATTTACTTTTGGCATATTTTGACAACTTGCTATTTTCTATTCCCATAGCGGAAAAATGTATCATCATAGGTACATTTTTCATTTTTGCAGCTTTTGCTATCCTTTCAGCTATTTTAACGTGAACAGCGTAAAAATCGTGCTTTTTTGCTTCATATAATATTCCCACTAAGTTTATGGCTACATCACATTCTTCCATACCCTCTAGAACTGATTTTTCATCAAAAAAATCGCCTTTAAATATTGATATTTGTCCCAAATTGCCACACAATTTTAAACAAGCAGCTTTTTCCTGATTACGAGTGAATATCTTTATTAAATATCCTTCTGCTGCCAAGCGTCTTACGATGTGTTTCCCTATAAACCCCGTTCCACCAAAAATAATTACACGTTTTGTCACGATTAAAGTTCCTAATAATTTGTTACTGTAAATTAATACAATGATTTTGCTTAATATTCTATTATGAATTCCCGTACAATAAGATCCATTTTCATTCTTCGTGAGCCTTTAACTAGAATTGCGTCATTATTCTGAATAATGTTAGCTAAATCACTTTTCAATTGATTAGAATCATTAAAATGCGCGCCTCTTATATTATCTGGCAAAAGCTCATGCAATTCTAACATAAATTTACCAACTGTATAAATTTTATCTATATTATTTTCTGTGACAATCTTAACCAAATCTGTATGAAATTCTATGCTTTTATCACCAAGTTCCAACATATCACCAAGCAAAGCTACTTTTCTCTGATTAGAATATGTACTCAAAGTTTTTATTGCAGTTTTCATCGAAGCAGGGCTGGCGTTATAGGAGTCATCAATTAAATGTATATATTTTTTATTGTATTTGACCTTATGAATATTGCCTCTACCTTTCGTTACACTAAAATTCTTAAGTGCAAGTGGTAATTTTGATAAATCAAGTCCGAGGCTCTGCACAACTGCTGCAACAACAAGTAGCGAATAAGCAAAATGCTCACCTTGTACACGTAAATTACAGTTTATAATTTGATTATCACTCAGCCTGATTTTTAAACTTAATCTATTAGCAACTCGGTTTGATGTCATTCCAGCGCGTGACGCTGGAATCCAGTCTTTATTATACAACCGTCTGATATGCTCATTTGCAATTGAACTTCCTGGATCCCAGTGTCTGGGCACTGGGATGACAGAAGATAGTGCTGAAATGACAGAAGATTCATCGTTTCTTATTAAGTTTAGTAAACAAACTTCAGCATTTTTATCTTTACCGAGGCTTATTACATTTCTATTGGCGCGTGATGAGAGATAATCATAATATTTATTATCTCTGTTCAAGACCAAAGTACCATTACTTTTCATACCATATAGAATTTCTAACTTCGCTTGTGCAACGTCAAATAGTGATGAAAAATTTTCAGTATGTGCAGGTTCGATGTTGGTAATAACTGCAATATTTGGATTACTAATCTTTGATAATTCTTTTATTTCACCAGCTTTATTCATTCCCATTTCAAGGATTAAGTACTGGCAGTTTTTTGGAGCTTTTAGAATTGTCAAAGGCAATCCTATATTATTATTTAAGTTACCTTTGTTTGCATGGGACACTCCATATTGCGATAAAACAGTGTGCAGCATATCCTTTGTAGTGGTTTTCCCGACACTGCCTGTAATTGCAATAATTTTAGCATCAACAAGAATATTTCTAATATAGTATGATGCCATATCGTGCAAAGCTTTCAGGGTATCTTGTACAATAATGAGAGGGAAATTTTTATATTTACCCTCACTTACTATTGCAGCGGCAGCCCCTTTTAAAAACGCTTCATGCAAAAAATTATGGCCATCAAAATTCTTTCCCTTGAGTGCAATAAATAAATCACCTTTTTTTATGCTTCTTGTGTCCGTTGAAATATTTGAGCTATGTGTCCAATTACAACCATTTACGCCTCTTCCGCCAGTTGCATCAATGATATTATTTGTATTCCACTTAAACATAATTTAGAGAGTACTCTTTAAAGTAAATTGAATAAAGTAGCAAATACCACATGTTTTAGACAATGTATAAATAATGGTTGCAATCCCTATAATTCTATCTTATAATGGATATAGAAGTTTAAATTTTTTCGTCTATAATTAGGTATGTTGTAGAAAGTACCTTGGAGGTATGTATGTTAACAGGAAATGAAAAACCTACTTCTATACTAGCTAAAGTTGGTAATGCAGCTTCGGGAGTAGGAAATTTTCTGGGTAGAGGTGTAGGAGCTCTATTTGGGGGTATAATATATCCTATACAGCCAAAAAACTGGTTTAAGTCTCGGGGCGAAATGTGGCACGACATAAAAAATGGCGGGCGCTATGTTATTGGCAGCGAGCTTGAAAAATATGATCCACCCATAAAAACCACACAAGCTAGTGAGAATCTTGGTGTAGAAATAACAGAGCAAAAGAAAGGGAAAGGAAAGGTAGCTTTTTTAGCGTCAAGGACTCTGACGGGAGATATACCTTATTTGAACGATGAACAATTAGGTCAAATAAAGAAAAACCTGCCAAATGTAACTATTTTTAGAGAAGAAAACAAAATTGTAATTGAAATTAACGTTGAGGAAATAGCTAACACTATTAAAACTAATCCTGATAATAAAGGCAAGAGCAAGAAAGAAATAGAAGAGCTTGTTCTTAAAGGAATTGCTAATAAAGTTGACGAAGACCTTAAGAAGCTTGCAGGAATTACTGGTGGAGAATTTAAAATTCATACAGACTTAAAATTGCTGAATGGTATTGCAGAGAAATTGTATCGAGAATATGATAACCAGAACAAACCATCAAAAACTCCAGGGCCAGCACAAACTGGAAAGTCACCAGGGCAGTCTTCAGAAACTGTTACAAGTACAGATGAATTAGTAAAATCTTTTAACATTACTAATCCTAACGAGTTTCCTTTTGGTAAAAGTAAAGAAGCTATTTCTCCTATAAAAAATATGCAGTTATCAGAACGAGATATCAAAAAGCAAGCAGAAGGATTGGGCAGTACTTTTTTGAATTTTGAAGATGCCTCTGGTGAAGTAATAAAACCACTATCTATGCCTGATGTAGAAAGAAATAAAGGAAGAGGGAAAGGTCGCTCTTAAAATATGAGCAATGAAGTTTATGATAGCAATAACATCTTTGCTCAAATATTAAGAGGTGAGTTACCTTGTGAGAAGGTACATGAAAATGAAAATGTACTAGCTTTTCGTGATAAGTACCCTGACGCACCAGTTCACATTTTAGTTATACCAAAAAATCAATATATTTCATACGATGATTTTATTCTAAAAGCTTCTGAAGAGGAGATAGTAAGCTTTTTCAAAATTGTCAGAGAAATAGCACATAAATATAATTTAGAAAAAACAGGATATAGATTAGTCACTAACTACGGTGAAAATGGAGAGCAGGTTGTACCACACTTTCACGTGCATATTTTAGGTGGTAAAAAGTTAGGAAAGCATGTAAACTCATAGTGTTATATGTTTTGTTAAATGAGCGAATATCTAACCATAGTAATCTTTATCTGCGTATCAATTGTAGTATCTTTTGCTTTAGGTATATTGCCTATGTTTCTTGCAGTGAGTAAGCCAGATGGTGAAAAACTTTCCACATATGAGTGTGGCTTCAATCCACTATCCAGTGCAAGAAAAAATTTTGACATTAAATTTTACCTAGTTTCAATATTATTTATAATATTTGACTTAGAAATCGCTTTTCTTTTTCCTTGGGCTGTTTCTTTATCTAAGATAAGCTATGGTGGATTTTGGTCTATGATGGTATTTCTTGCAATACTCACTATAGGTTTTATCTATGAATGGTGTAAAGGTGCATTAGAGTGGGAGTAGTTTATGACAAATCAAATTCTATCTAATGATGACTGGGGTCGTTATAAAAAAGAAGGGTTTCTTGTTACTAAATTTGGTGATTTAATAGATTATGTAATGAATTGGGCAAGGTCTGGTTCATTGTGGCCAATGACATTTGGTCTTGCATGTTGCGCAGTTGAAATGATGCATACTGCATCCAGCCGTTATGATCTTGATAGATATGGCATAATGTTTCGTGCAAGCCCACGTCAATCAGATGTGATGATTGTTGCTGGCACACTAACTAATAAAATGGCAGCAGCATTGCGCAAGGTTTATGATCAAATGGCAGACCCGAAGTATGTTATTTCTATGGGAAGTTGTGCAAATGGTGGTGGTTATTACCATTATTCTTATTCAGTAGTCCGAGGCTGTGATAGAATTGTGCCAGTTGACGTGTATGTCCCTGGATGCCCACCAACCGCTGAGGCGTTGCTATATGGAATGCTATGCCTACAAAACAAAATAAAACGAACTCAGAATATAAAGCATGGATAAAACTGCAAGGCATATACAAAAAAAGACCAAGTGTGAGTGCATTCAAAAAGATGATGGCATTATTGTAATATATTCAACTTTAGATGAAATTGAAAAGCACCTATCCTTTCTACGTGATGATGAAAAGTGTAGGTTTGAACTATTAGTTGATATTTTTGGGGTTGACTATCCAGATCGAGAAAAGCGCTTTGAGTTAGTGTACAATTTACTCAGCATTGTGCATAATATTAGAGTACACATAAAACTTCAATTATGTGAGGGCGATATGCCTCCAAGCATAGCAAAGGTATTTAGCACAGCTTCGTGGTTTGAGCGTGAAGTGTTTGATATGTATGGAATAGAATTCTCTGATCACCCTGATTTGCGTAGGATTCTAACAGACTATGGATTCAAAGGTCATCCAATGTTAAAAGATTTCCCTCTCACTGGTTATGAGGAAGTAAGATACGATATAGAGGCAAAAAAGGTTGTATATAATCCTATAGATTTATCGCAAGATTTTCGTATGCTTGATAGCCTATCGCCTTGGGAAGGTAAAACCATAAAAGTAAATACAAAGGAGTAGAAAATGACAGTACAAAGAAAAAAAATATCTTTAATCGGTGCAGGAAATATCGGTGGAACTCTTGCCCATATGATTGCACTAAGGGAACTCGGCAATGTTGTTTTACTTGATATTAGTGATGGAATACCGCAAGGTAAAGCACTCGACATAGCAGAATCATCCCCTATTGATGGATTTAATTCTGGTTTAACTGGAACTAATCAATACAAAGATATAGAAAATTCTGATGCAATCATCATAACAGCAGGCATTGCTAGAAAACCTGGAATGAGCAGGGATGACCTCCTGCAAACCAATGCTAAAGTAATGAAGGAGGTTGGTGAAAATATTAAGAAGTATTCTCCAAATGCGTTTGTAATAGTGGTTACCAACCCTTTGGATGCCATGGTTTCAGTGGTGCATAAATTTTCAAACCTTCCAGCTAATATGGTTGTTGGAATGGCAGGAGTGCTTGATTCTTCCCGTTTCCGTTATTTTCTTGCAAGTGAATTAAATATTTCAGTTGAAGATATATCTGCTTTTGTGCTTGGAGGACATGGTGACACTATGGTACCACTCATTAATTGCACTTCTATCGCTGGCATTCCACTTACCCAAGTTATCGATATGGGTCTCATTACGCAGAAAAAAGTTGATGAAATAGTTGAACGCACTCGCAATGGCGGTAAAGAAATAGTTGATCTGCTTAAGTCTGGATCTGCATACTACGCTCCTGCATCTTCAGCTATATGCATGTTAGAGTCATATTTAAAAGATAAAAGGCGTATATTACCATGTGCTGCTTACCTTAATGGTGAATATGGTGTAAAAGATTTGTTTATTGGTGTTCCTGTAATTATTGGAAAAAATGGAGTTGAAAAGGTCCTAGAAGTTAAGATGGATAATAGTGAACGAGAAATGTTCGATAAATCTGTGAATGCAGTGAAAGAACTATTTAGGCTCATAAGCAAATCAATGGTTTTATAGAATTTCCTTGTAGCTCAAGTTTCGTAAACAGCCTAAAAAAGTTGCTTGTGGTTATTTCTGCTACTTTGTCGGGTGACTCATTCCATAACTCTGCCAAACAATCCACAACATATTTTACCATTGCTGGTTCGTTCTTTTTTCCTCTGCAAGGCTCAGGTGATAGATACGGTGCATCAGTTTCAACCAAAACACGTTCGCGTGGTACACCTTGTGCAATTCCTCTGAGTAAGCTCGCATTTTTAAAAGTAATGATTCCAGAAAATGAAATATATAACCCTAAATCTATAGATTGATAAGCAAGCTCTTTAGAGGAAGCAAAGCAGTGCATTACTCCACTAAAAGCACAGGTTTTCATTTCTGACTTTAACATATCGATCATCTCACTATCAGCACTCCTAGTGTGAATAACTAAAGGTAACCCTGTTATTCTTGCTGCTTCTATGTGTGATGCAAAACTTTTTTTCTGATTGTCTTTGTTGTCAGATTTATAAAAATCTAACCCGGTTTCACCGATACTAATTACCTTTTGATTCTTAGTAAATTCAACTAATTCATCAGCATGTATACACTCACCGTTTTCTATAGCAGCATCAAGTGGATGTATACCAACAGAGAAGTAGACTTGATCGTAGGATGAAGAAATTTTTAATAATTTAGGGATATCATCAATGCTTACGCATATGTTATGCAAAATTTTTACACCATTTTGCTCTGCCCTTGAAATTACTTTTGGTATTTCATCATCGGAAAAATAAATCAAGTGGCAATGAGAATCTACTATCATGAGCTTATTGTAAATTTTACTCAATAATAGAGGTTTTTATTATAGAAGAAAACTCTTCTATCACTGTCTTATAAACTTCTTTTTTAAATGATATAGCATTGGCTACTAAATCATCTATACTTTGCCAACGCCACTCTTTGAACTCTGGATGATCAGTATAATTAATATCAATATCCTTATCCTCTCCATAAAATTTCATTAAGAACCACCTTTGCTTTTGACCAGAATATTTCCCATTCCAGCACTTTGGTATAACTTCTTCAGGCAAGTTGTAGTATATCCAATCCTTGCTTTTAGTTATAACCTTTACTTTATTAGTACCAACTTCCTCTAGCAACTCACGTAACGCTGCTTGTTCCAGTTCCTCACCATCATCAACACCTCCTTGTGGCATCTGCCAGTAAGAGTCGCTATCAAAGCGTTTTCCAATAAAGGCATGTCCTTGTCTGTTAAATAGCATTATGCCAACACAAGGACGATACTTATCTTTCTGCTCAACCACGAGTACGCTCTGTTTTTAAATGATTTGTTACAGAAGTTTTAATTAATTTTCCATTTTTTTCTTCCTTCATCTCTTCAACAATTTTCTTTGCAACTTCCTTTGCACTTAAGTTTGAGTTATCAATTTCAAGTGTACCTTCCGGTATAAATAGCCTTTTCCCTTCAATTCTTTTCATAACAAAATCCGAATCAATAATTTTATTTTTCCGGCATCTCTCATTTGAGTGAATACGCCTTGCTAGTTCTTCGTCATTACAATGTAACACTACAGGAAGAATTTCCATATCCATTTTTTTACTTAAATTTACCACAGAGTTGTATATTCTCTGATCATAGGGGTCACCCTCTATCAATTCATTTGTAAATATATAATGTTTTGATTTTATGTAGTGTTTTTCTAGTATTGCTAATACATTTTCCCTAACTGCAAAAATTTTTTCCCATAGTTCATCTGGAACTTCAGCATCCTGCAATTTAACAATATCAAATATAATATTATTGAATAGATTATTGCTTACTATTACTGCATCAATGATTTTACACAGTTCCTTTGCAGTAGTAAACTTACCACTGCCTGGAAAGCCGATTAAGTAGATGAGAGTCTTGTCCATAATGAATACTAGTAGAAAGCTATTTTCAATTATATATAAAAGTATATCATTGTACATGCTAAAAACATGATGATAAAATAGATGCAGGTAATACCTTTTTAACGAACATTCGCGTTGAAAATAGTTCATATTTAGAGATTTTGAGTGTATAATTATAAGTAAATTAAATAATTTAAGATGATGACTAATGTATCCAGTGATACAGAATCAATAAAAAGCATGATTGTAAGTATAATAGATCAAAATAAAGGTCACGATATAGTTACTCTCGATGTGCAGAATAGGACCATTATTGCAAAATATATGATTATTGCATCTGGTGATTCAAGTCGCCATGTGAAAGCGTTAGCTGAACACGTAATAAAAAGTCTCGAGCGACATGATAAAATAGATGTAGAAGGTATGGATGAAGGCAATTGGGTGATTTTGAATTTTCAAGGCATAATGGTTCACATATTCAGGTCAGAAGTAAGGGAGTATTATAAAATAGAAGAGTTATGGAACTGATTGCCTGGATAGCTGGTGCACAACTGCACAAACGTTGTAATTTTGAAGGCAACTTCTGCACAGGTAGTGTCATGAAAGTAGCTGACACTGGAATGGCTTTGTTGCATCGCTAGCTATGATGGATTAAAGATAAAAAAGATGGAGAATATCAGTAGCTTATTATTCTGGTATTTATAACAAGAACGGTCAGTGAATACCTAAATTTGAGTAAAAGAAATTTCACTACCACTCACTAATCCGGCTAAAATTCAAGAATTTCAATGCTTTAGCTATTTTCAATAGAATTAAGTTTATTAATATAAATAATAAATTACTATTCTTAAATTTGATCAGATTGATTGCAAAAAAACAAGATTTTCAATAGGTTGCTTATAATCCTAGCTATAGTTAGCCTTTCATAAGTAGCGATGCAACAAAGCCCACTGGAATCCAGTTTTTCATGCAATTTCATCGAAAACGTTGTATAGTGTGCTTGTTTATAATTAAGTTTTCTGGATCCCAGTGTTGGCTACTTGGATGACATCTTTCCCTATTAGGGTTACCTTCGGCATTAATGACAGGATAGACTGGGGTTTATAAAATGAAACACAAGTCCGAGTTTTTAAATTTTATCCAAGAAAGAGGGTACCTATACCAATGTACAAATATTGAAGAGTTAGATCAGCTATTATCCGAAAATAATCATATAGTCGCATACATTGGGTTTGATTGCACAGCACCAAGTCTTCATGCTGGTCACCTAATTCAGATTATGATGCTCCGTCACCTGCAGAAATTTGGTTATAAGCCGATAGTCTTACTTGGAGGTGGCACAACAAAAATTGGTGACCCATCCTTCAAAGATAAAGCAAGAAGCATCTTGCCCGTAGAGAACATCAATCAAAATACATCCAGCATAAGGAGAATATTAGAGAAAATGGTGTCTTTTAATGACAGCAAGACTGGTGCAATGATAGTAAATAACGCAGATTGGTTGGATAACATAAAATACATAGATTTTTTGCGTGATATAGGAGCTTATTTTTCTGTAAATCGTATGCTAAGTTTTGATAGTGTGAAAACTAGGCTGGATAGAGAGCAAACCTTAAGCTTTCTGGAATTTAATTACATGCTATTGCAGGCTTATGATTTTGTTGAGTTGAATAAAAAGCATGGCTGTCGTCTGCAGATTGGAGGGTCAGACCAGTGGGGAAATATAGTAAACGGAATTGAGCTTGGAAAAAAGTTGAATTTACCTGAGCTGTTTGGCCTTACTGCCCCTCTTTTATTGAATGCTCAAGGGGTAAAAATGGGCAAAACTGAAAGTGGAGCAGTGTGGCTTGATGATAATATGCTAAAGCCTTACGACTACTGGCAATATTTTCGCAACGTTGATGATCAAGATGTTGGACGTTTTTTGAGATTGCTCACTGATGTGTCAATTGATGAGATCAAAAAGTTAGAATCCTTAAAAGATCAGGAAATAAATGAAGCAAAAAAAGTTTTAGCAACAGAGGTGACAAAAATATGTCATGGTGACAAAGAAGCGGAACTTGCACTATCTGCTGCAGTCTCTGCTTTTGAGAATGAAGATAGCTCACTACTTCCTGATTACATCATAAAAAAAGCACAAGTTGCAAGCGGCATATCCTTAGTAAACCTACTGCGTGACACCGGTTTTGAACCTTCAAAAGGCGCAGCAAAGCGTTTAATACAGGGCAACGGGTGCAAAGTTAATGATAATATTATAAATGACGTTAACTATATAATAAATTTCGAGAGCTTTAAAGGTCAGCCATTTATAAAATTATCTGCAGGAAAGAAGCGCCATATTAAAGTTGTGGTAGATTAGGTCTCGAAGTAAGAAAATAAATTTTATACAAGTGAGAAATTAGATAATGATGATATGAATGACTTAAATCAAATATATTTATCTAATCATAAGCCTATATCGAATCTCTTTTTAAATTTGGATATTATTACGTTACGTGAAGCATTAGAATATGTACATGAGCTGCCTTATGGACGCAATTTTGACCGCACAGATTGTATATCAGTATTCAATGAAAGACGAGGAACGTGTAGTACAAAACATGCTCTGATTTATAAGTTAGGTTGCGAATGTGAAATCGACATAACGCTACACATAGCTGTCTTTATGATGAATAAAGTGAACACTCCGAAAGCTTCTGCAATTCTAAATGAGTATAACTTACTACACATTCCAGAAATGCATTGCTATCTTCGTTACGAAAGCCGAATTATTGACATAACTTTTCCAGGAAATAACATGTTATTAAAACTGACAGAGGAAGAAAAAATTGAGCCAGAACACCTTGGAAGCTATAAAATAGAAAAGCATAAACAATTTATTGAGAGCTGGCTGATCAGTAACCCAACCATACCGTATAACATGGAGCAAATTTTCAAAATTCGAGAATTATGTATAAAGCGATTGGAAAGATAGTAGAAAGCGAAATTCTATTATATATAGCTAAAGTGGCTTAGGTTTACCTACAATTTGAAAAACAACAAATTCGTCATTCCGCTACTCGTTAGCGGAATCTATGCTGAGATACCGCGAATGAATCCATAGCTGTACGAACATTCATTTTTGAAGGTAAATTGCACAGCAAATGGTGTCATTCCAGTGCTTGACACTGGAATGGCTTTGTTGCATCGCTAGCTATGATGGATTAAAGATAAAAAAGATGGAGAATATCAGTAGCTTATTATTCTGGTATTTATAACAAGAACGGTCAGTGAATACCTAAATTTGAGTAAAAGAAATTTCACTACCACTCACTAATCCGGCTAAAATTCAAGAATTTCAATGCTTTAGCTATTTTCAATAGAATTAAGTTTATTAATATAAATAATAAATTACTATTCTTAAATTTGATCAGATTGATTGCAAAAAAACAAGATTTTCAATAGGTTGCTTATAATCCTAGCTATAGTTAGCCTTTCATAAGTAGCGATGCAACAAAGCCATCCCAGTGTCTGGGCACTGGGATGACACCCCACTGGTGGCCCAAACTACAACGTTCGTACAGTTGTGGAATGAATCGCGGTATGACGTAGGGAAACCTTTCTTGAGTTAGCTATAGCACTATAAAGTTGTCCGCAGGGCCATATAAAAGTTGTGGTGGGTTAATAAATTTTTATGGAAGAAAGGATATATTAGAAAATTGAGGGCTTTATATATGAAATAAGGAGGCAAAAATGAGACTGTATTATAAAGATATCACAGGTCTTATTAAAGAACCCTACCTCTCTAGCGGAAGAGATTATTTTAACAAAGGAAAGGTACAGATTATATCTGTTAATGAATCTCAAGCTAAATCAAAGGTAGTTGGATCAAGTGTATATCGGGTAAAACTAGAATACGATAGTCCATTCCTTAGTGGAAAGTGTTCCTGTCCTGCATTTGTGTATTATGGTCCGTGCAAGCATATGGCTGCAACGGGTTTTGCTTTGATTGATCTTGACAGAAAGGAGTATCGATCATCTATGTGCCCGGGATATGTTGATGAACAAACTCTCCTTGAAAGGTTTTTACTTAAAAAAACAAACAAAGAGCTCATTTCAATAATTGTTCGTCTAGGTGACCAACATCCAGAAATTTTTGAAGAACTAGAGGATGAAGAATATGAGCAATTCACTCAAAGTAAGTTTTCAAAATCCGAGAATTATGTATAAAGTGATTGGAAAGATGGTGAGATCAGGTAACCTATAGCTGATCCAAGGAAGACATCATACCGCCGCGGCGCTAACAAGTAGCGGGATGACGAGGTTATCGTCATGCCACCGCGAACCGTCATACCGCCGCGGTATCTCTTAGCCGCTAACACGTAGCGGGATGACGGTTGTCGTTTAGCCATAAATGTTTAAGAAATTTACCAAACGAAAAAAAAGGCAAAAGAAGCCTTAGTCATTGTCTATTTTCAGTATTGGCGTTTTTTAAGTCTTAAACACTGCAATTTAGCTGCTTTTAAATGCAACTCACCTTTGTTTAAATGTTTAAGAAATTTACTAAGCAGAAAAAAAGGCAAAAGAAACCCCGTGTTAGCTAGTTGTCACTTTCTAATCCTGCAAATTGGCGTTCTCTGCTGTCTTAAACGCTTTGTAAGCGCGTTTCGGCTTATATAGCTAGAAATGTTGTGAAGACATAAGGTGCACATAGTGCGAAAAATTAAAAATAAGACGCCAAGTACGTTGTTTTTTTGCTGTTTAATCTGCACAGATGAAGATAACTGAATACCTTCAGTACCATGATAAGGGGGCTGGCGGAGTTTGTCAAGTAAGTTTTTTCGTTTCTGAGGGCTACTGAATAACGGCTACAATGTTTGTACAGCTATGTACATAGTGCTGGAACCAAAAAAAGAACCAAGTAGCTTGGCTACTTGGATGACAAAAGGTAATACAAGAAATCTATCGGCTCTCGTATACCTTAGTGAAACTTAACAAGTTTATCTATAGTTTTAGTGATGATTCTTGGAGTATCCGGAGAAACTGCTGAGCTCAGCCTATTTAACCGTTCTATAGCAAACTCGCTGTTCTCATTTGCTATGAAATCACATAAAATATTTTCTATATCCTTAGTAACACTTTCATGCTTCCTCAGAGGATGATTATGTGGATACCTATTGATGGTTCTGATGCTAGAATACTCAACAAAAGCTTGATCCTTAAAAGCAAGTTGTCTCAATTTCTCTTTGAATTTTCCTTCTTCCTCTTTTGCTAAAAGGCGGGACTTTATCAGTGATTTTATAATCAAATTTATAGCTTGATGTATTTCAGAATGCACTATAACTTTAATAGTATTTTCCTCTACTATACAATCATAAATACTTTTTTCGCTCTTTAATGACTCTATAAGCGTTCTGCTATTTTGTGAATTCAATTCCAAATTCTCTTCACCCATAGGAGTTATTATAAAGGTATTCTTATTTACTCTGATGTTAAATTGTGGAGAGCCTTCAGAAAAGGAAAATGCTACATTCTTAGATTCAAGTGCGTGATTGTATGCAGCAAAAAGGGTGTGTGCTATAACACTGCTGGGCACCTTCATTCCATGTTTACTCAGGTGGTTCAATACATTTTCAACCTCATGATATGTAAAGTCTGTATCTTTTAGCAATTCAACAACTTCTCCGCCGTTGTGCTGTTTATACTCTATTCTCACTTCTTCTGTAAAAAGTGTTTTAGCTGCTATATGTTTATCAAGCACTGTGAAAATCTTGATGAAATTCTCTAAATCTTGTTTGTTAACTAATTCGATACTAATTAAGTTTCTGCTAATAATTGAAATATTTTTTGTCATTTTTTCCCACTAAAAAAACTCACTAAATGAATTGTATTTTTAATTCATTAAGAATTGTTTAAAGTGAGCATACTAGTTTTCATTTACGTATTACACGACAAAACAAGATAAAAAGTTACATAAAATCATCATGTGGTATAACACACTCTCCACATTCATCATTGCTGTTTGTGTAGGTTGTGACATCAGTGTGATTGTCATTATTATTTAGCATATCATCCAACTTTCCTTCTTTTTCAAGATCCATCAATTTGTCACACCCCCCAATGTGCTTATCGTTAATAAAGATCTGTGGAACTGTTCTAACGTTATACTTTGATTTTATGTCGTTAAATAGATCTGAGTTTTTGAGCACATCGATTTCTTCATATTTCACACCTTTTTTATCCAGTAACTCTTTTGCTTTTTTGCAGAATGGGCAGTGATGCTTTACATATATTATAACTTTTCCTTTAGTATTTTTCACAATTTATCTCCGTAGCTTGCTAAAATATAGTTATTATATATAAGAAACATGTAAAAACATCAAATTGTATGAAAATTATTTATAATTGTGAGCAAGGGATAGAAAATAATATAGCACTAACCTTCGGAAATTTCGATGGCATTCATTTAGGACATGAATTTGCAATTTCCACTCTAAAGAAGGTAGCACAAGAAAGAGGATTACCCTCTGCAGTTTTAACTTTTGAGCCTCACCCATCAACTGTTTTATTTGGTAGAAACAATTTTAGGTTAATAGACCAAGAACAAAAAAAGGAACTAATCAGCAGCTATGGTATAGATTACTTGTATATTATTAATTTTAGTAGAGGTTTTTCTGAGGTTAGCTGCGATGACTTTATCAGTGAGATTTTAATAGATAAATATGGCGCTAAACACATAATTGTCGGAGAAAATTGCACTTTTGGTCATAAACGATTGGGTGATATATTAACTCTAGAGAAATATTCTGAAACATATGGATACTCTTTGACTAAATTAGAGCCATTAATAATTGACGGCAAAATTTGCTCTTCTTCTTCAATCAGAGAGTATGTACAGAAAGGTGAAATAGACATTGCTAATAAATTACTTGGTAGACCTTATCAAGTTTCTGGTGTTGTGACAAAGGGTGCGTGTAGAGGTAGAGAAATAGGATTCCCAACCATAAATATTCCTATAGAAGATTGCATGATAAAACCAAAATTTGGTACATATTACGCTAAAGTGATGTTTTCTTATAATAACCCAAACTGGTTATATGGAGTAGTCAATATTGGTATGAGACCTACATTTAAGGATCTGAAAAAGCCTATAATAGAAATGCACATATTCGATTTTGATGAAGACGTATATAATCATAAAGTTAATATACAACTTTTAAAATTCATAAGGTCAGAAAAAAAATTCCATAGTATTGAGGAGTTAACAAAACAGATAAATTATGATATACTTAAAGTTTATAGGTTAAAGGCAAATTTATGAAAAAGTTATGCTTAATTGTTATATTAATTATAGTATTGATTGACCAAACGAGCAAATTGTACATAAACTCATTGATTGATGAGGGAGAATCAATTGAGATCGCTAGCTTTATAAAGCTAGTTGAAGTTTGGAATTCAGGCATTAGTTTTGGAATGTGTAGCGCTTTACCGCATGGCGGTTTCTTTTTTTCAGCATTTTCAATACTAATAATTGGTATACTTGCATACTTAATATACAAGTCTGATGATCGGTCAACTTACCTTGGGTTTTCTCTGATGATTGGTGGAGCAATCGGAAACGTAGTTGATAGGATTTATTGGGGAGCTGTATATGATTTCATATATTTTCATATTGATGATTGGTATTGGCCAGCTTTTAATTTAGCGGATTTATCTATAGTTTGTGGAATGTTTACATTGTTATATAAGTGGTATATATACGATATGTTTATTTCCAAACAAAATGAGGAATAAAATAATTGTTTTTATATTAGGTCGAAATAATGCTTCATAAGTTTTTTAGTTTTCTTATACTACCTGCACTCTTTTTTACTTACCCAATTTCTTTGAAGGCTTTAAGCATAGAGCACGACATAAAACATGCTAAACTCAGTAACGGACTAGATGTCTATGTTGTTCCTAATCATCGGATTCCAGCCGTTTTACATGCAGTAATATACAAAGTTGGGGGAATGGATGATCCAATTGGCAAAGCAGGATTGGCTCACTACTTTGAACATTTAATGTTTGAAACTACAGGGAAGTTCACAGATATAGAAGCCACTATGAGTAGCATTGGGGCCCAGTTTAATGCGTTTACTACTAAGGAATATACCTGTTACTACGAATTAGTCCTTAAAAATGACTTACCACTGGCAATGGAAGTTGAAGCAGACAGAATGGGCAATTTTAATGTTACCCAAGATAAAATAGAAAGAGAAAAAAACATTGTACTGGAAGAGAGGAAGATGAGATTTGATAATCATCCTAACAGCTTGTTGTGGGAAGAAATGGATAGTGCATTTTACCGTACTGGCTATGGCAGGTCTGTTATTGGCTGGGAGAGCGATATCACAACTTACAATCAGGATGACATAACGAGGTTTCATGATAACTATTATCACCCCGGCAATGCAATATTACTGATTGTGGGTGATGTGGAATTTGATGAAGTAGTGAAGATAGCAGAAGAAAAATATGGCGAAATTAAAGCTAAGCCTGTAATGAGACATTACCCAAATCAGGATCCAGTGCATAATGCAGGTTTATCGGTGATTTTAGAGAGCACTGAAGTAAAAGAACCAGTTTTATATTTTCGTTATCGTGTTTCTTTATTTAAGCACACAAGTGAAGCCTCTGCTGCTCATTTAGCGGTTGACATTTTAGGTGGCAGCAAATCCAGCAAACTGTATAAAGATTTGGTTTTAGATAAAGATGTGGCAGTATCAGTATCTGCTTATTACAATAGTTTAACTTTTAGTGATGGCTACATTGATATTCAGGTCATTCCAAAAAGCGGGGTTAGTTTAGGCGCTGTTGAAAGAGAATTAGAAAATGCTATTAATAACTTCATGTCTAAAGGAATAACGGATGAGGAGTTGCAAAGCTCAAAATATAGATATAAAGCAGCACAGTTTGATAACTTATCTAGCTTAGAGAATATAGCATTCTTTTACGGCTCACAGTTAGCGCTTGGTATTCCACTTGATGAAATAGATATTTCATATAGCAAGATTAATGATGTCAATCTAGAGGATGTAAATAATAAAATCCGTGCTATTTTTTCTGCTAATAAGTTAATTGGTCGTTTGTTGCCAAAAGGAGATGATAATGAGAATAAGTAAATTTGTACTCCTATTTTTTTTCTGTCTAGGCTTTAATTTACAAGCAAGTGGTAACCTAAATATAGAGGAGGTCACTACCCGTAAAGGATTTAAGTTTCTATTTGTTGAAAACCACGATTTACCAAAAATTTCACTTAATATATCATTCAAAGATGCAGGTTATGCATATGAAAATGTAGAAAAACAAGGACTTACCTGGTTTACTTCTCTTATAATTCAAGAAGGGGCAGGAAAAAATGATGCCAAAGATTTTGCAAAAAGGCTAGAAGATAAAGGGATTAGTTTAAATTTTATTGCTGGTTTAGAAGCATTTAGAGTTTCATTAGATGCTTTATCAGAAAATCTTGAAGAAGGTATTTCATTATTGAGCGACGCTATAATGCGTCCTAAAGTTGACCCTGAAGGGTTGAATAGAGTTTTCGAGAAAGCCAAAGTTGATTTTAATAATCTTGAAAAAAATCCTTTTTTTGTTGCTGGAAAAGAATTGAATACGTTATTGTTTAAAAAACATCCTTACTCAAAAAGTGAATATGGAACTCTTGACACTGTAATGAGCATTACTAGAGATGATGTTTTAACATACATAAAGCGTAATTTTGCTAAAGATAACATAGTTATCAGTGTTGCTGGTTGTGCAAAAAAAGAAGAAATTATTACATTATTAGATAAATATTTATCTAAATTGCCGTCAAAAAGATCAAAAGTTAGAAAAATACCTGTGAAAAATGATTTTGGTCCTGCAGAGAATAAAAACATTTTTATGGATATACCACAAAGTGTGATACTTTTTGCTCAAAAAGGCATAGCTTATGAAGATCCAGACTACTATAATGCTCAAGTCTTGATTAATGCGCTTGGCAGCATGGGGCTGAATTCAATATTAATGAAAGAACTGAGGCAAAACTTAGGCATTACTTATGGTGTTTATGCAAATATTATTTCCAATAAACATGGGAACATTATGATTGGAAGTATTAGTACTGATAGTTCTACTGCTGGCAAAGCTATATCAGCAGTAAAAGATACATTTAGCAGGATAAAAAAGGAAGGAATTGATGAGCAGTTGTTTCGGGATACAAAAATTAGTATGGTAAATTCCTATGTTTTCTCTATGTTTAATAATAACAACATAGTTGCAAAACTAAATAATATTCAGACAAACAACCGCGATATTAACCATATAAATGATTTTGTGAGCTATATTAATGACGTTAAATTAGAGAAAGTAAACGAACTGGCAAGCTCTTTACTGGAACCCGAAAATTTATTTTTTGTTGAAGTTGGGAGAAACACTTAAGGTCAATAATTAATATTTTCTGCTATTGATCTTACTGCTTCTACATAACACTTATGCTCCTCAGCTAGAATGCGTTCTGAGAGGCTTTGAATATCATCAGCTGGTAACACTGGCACAGCAACTTGAGCAATTATGGCTCCAGCATCAATTTCAGGAGTGACGTAATGTACAGTACAGCCTGCGATTTTTACTCCTGCTTTTAGAGCTTGCTCTTGAGCATTTAGGCCCTTAAAGGACGGAAGTAGAGAGGGATGAATATTTATCACCTTGTTATTCCATTTACTGAGAAAATTAGCTTGCAGGATTCTCATAAACCCTGCAAGGCAAATTAAATCAACCTTATGTTGAACAAATATTTCGTGAATTTTATCAGCATCAAGTGGTTTATCTCTAACAATAAACGCTGGCACTCCTGCTTGTTCTGCTATTTTTAGGCCAGCAGCTTCGCTATTATTTGTGATAGCGCACACAACTTCTGCAGGAAAATTACGATTTTGACATGCCTCTATCAAGGCCTGCATATTTGATCCCCTGCCTGAAATTAGTATCCCAAGTTTCACCTTTTTCATTTTGTGCAATTGATTTGGTGTAATAATTAATGTTAACAAAATAACTCAAAAAGTAAATCTATAGCTAAAGTGACTTAGGTTTACCAACGATTTGAAAAACAACAAATTCGTCATTCCGCTACTCGTTAGCGGAATCTATGTTGAGATACCGCGGCGGTATGACGTGGGGAAACCTTTCTTGGGTTAGCTATATTTCAGAGTGCTCCTGTTATGAGCTGATGTCCAACTGTCATTTTACAGCTTAGCTTGCTTAGGTAATGCAGAAATAAGAGGTGCCCAATATAAACCAGCCTAAATCAACTTTAATGTCTGGATATCGTACTATTTTACATAACATGCCATTATGAATATATATTTTTATGATTGCGTTATCATTTATTTAACAAAGTATTAGTATAATCTATCTACTGGATTAAATGGAGAAAGTTGAATGAGTAAATTACCGAACAATGCAAAAATAGGTAAATCCCAGGTTACTCAGTGGGAGGTAATAAAAAATTGTGAATATGCTGATAATTGCTTATCAAAAATAGTAACTTTATACGTTATTAGAATAACTCAGCTATCAGATTTTTATACAAATGACGAACCTGAAATTAACACTGTTTTAGCAAGAATAAGCGTGACAAGTGAAAATGTATTTTTAAACAAGGCTACTACTATTGAAGTTATGGAAGGTATTTTTCCGTATAAATTCAACAGCAAGAAGAGAAATAACATACTAAGGTTAGAAGATTTACATAATTATTTATGTTCTATTGTTAACAATAGCCTTCCAAAAGAGATGCTTGAAAGTCTTGTAAGGGAATATAAGGATGCTGTTAACTTATTTAAAGCAATTACTTAACTGAACGTAGTATTTTTAAGATTTTATTTTCTATTTCAGAAATGCCGCTTTCAAGATCTTTATCTATCAGATACATGGTAGAGAAATATGTTTTCTGCTTACTTTCAACATTGATAGTTAAAGTTCCAGGAGTGATTGTAACCGAATTGGCAAATAACGCAATGCTTTCATCATTATGCCCTTTGCATTTTCTTAGGATAATGATTGGCTCAAGCTTAGATTTGAGTCGTAGCACCTTTTTTGTTACATAAACACTTGATAAAATGATTTGGTACATTAACCATGGTATATAACTTACTAACTTATAAAACGACAGTCTACTCGTACCATTTAAAATCTGGCTAAGAGCTCTTTCAGCGTTTATCAACCTTCTAAAGATAAATAATGTGAATATAGAGGAAAACACTCCACAAAAAATAAAAAATGGCTCAAAATAACCAGACAATACAGTCCATAGAGAAAATAAAATTACAAATGATAGAGAAAAAAACTTGATTTTTTGCCTAAGGTTCATGGTTTGCAGTATAACTTAAATGATTTTTTAAGGAAAGATACATTATGAATTAAGTCAAAAACTCTGTAATATATTGAAGCTTAAAGATATCTTTAGATATGGAAGTTATTGCAGAAAATAGGAAAGCAAGGTTTGAATATTTCATCTTAGAAGAATTTGAAGCGGGTATGGTCTTATTAAGCAGTGAAGTTAAATCGCTAAGAGAAAGAAAAGTAAATATTTCCGACGCCTACGTTATCGAAAAGAATAGCGAAATATGGCTGCACAATATGCATATTGCAGAATATAAAGCTGCAAACCGAAAAAATCATAAACCAAAAAGGGAACGTAAACTGCTTTTACATAAAAAAGAGATAAACAAACTAATTGGTCAAATCAAAACCGCTGGGATAACTGTTGTGCCGCTTTCGATCTATTTTAATGATAAAGGATTTGCAAAAACTAAAATTGCCATTGTAAAAGGAAAAAAACTCTACGATAAGAGAGCAACCATAAAACAGAGAGAGTGGGATCGTGAAAAAAGTAGATTGCCTAAGAATAATTTATAGCAAAATATGTCTTTAAATCCAGTAATTTTCAGCATCGGTCCTGTTTCTATATATTGGTATTCCTTAGCTTACGTTTTGGGTATAGTGTCTGCATATTGGTATTTACACAAGCTAGACGACCAAAAAATATTTACTAAGAATTTTTACGATTCGTTATTAACAGCCACTATTGTAGGCATTATCCTTGGAGGTAGACTTGGCTACGTATTGATATATGATCCAGTTCTTTATATAAGCAACCCTATCGAGATATTGAAGACCTGGGAAGGAGGAATGTCATTTCATGGTGGTGCTATAGGAGTTTTGCTTGCAGTAATAATTTCGTGTAAAAGACATAACATTCCTATATTTTATGCACTGGACCTAGTTTCTTGCGGAGTTCCCATAGGTTTATTTTTAGGTCGCATAGGCAATTTTATAAACGGAGAGTTATTTGGCAGAGTTACAACTATGCCATGGGGTATGGTATTTCCAGAAAGTGGTGATAATTTGCTGCGTCATCCAAGCCAGCTTTATGAGGCACTTTTTGAAGGACTGCTACTTTTTGCAGTTGCAAATTCACTGTTTTTCTTGACTAGAATAAGACTGTATCACGGTGCGTTAACTGGTATTGCAGTTATGTGGTATGGAATAGCACGTTTTTTCGTTGAGTTTTTTCGCGAACCAGACTATCAAATTGGCTATTTGTGGCTTGATTTAACTATGGGGCAGTTGCTTTCTATACCTATGGTTTTGCTAGGAATGCTTGTATATCTAGGCGCATTAAATTTAAAATTTAATACGAAATCTGTTACATAGAGGAAAGGTGAGTTTAATAGAAAAATGTAGCCAGAAACCCTACATCATGCACAATTGTACGAATTTTCTGCGTTGCAGTAGAATGAATGTGAGATCCGGTGGGCTTTGTTGCATCGCTACTTATGAAAGGCTAACTATAGCTAGGATTATAAGCAACCTATTGAAAATCTTGTTTTTTTGCAATCAATCTGATCAAATTTAAGAATAGTAATTTATTATTTATATTAATAAACTTAATTCTATTGAAAATAGCTAAAGCATTGAAATTCTTGAATTTTAGCCGGATTAGTGAGTGGTAGTGAAATTTCTTTTACTCAAATTTAGGTATTCACTGACCGCTCTTGTTATAAATACCAGAATAATAAGCTACTGATATTCTCCATCTTTTTTATCTTTAATCCATCATAGCTAGCGATGCAACAAAGCCGATCCGGTGTCATTCCAGCGTGTGACGCTAGGCCATAAAACTTGCTTGACAAACTCCGCCAGCCCCCTTATCATGGGACTGAAGGTATTCAGTTATCTTCATCTGTGCAGATTAAACAGCAAAAAAACAACGTAGTTGGCGTCTTATTTTTAATTTTTTGCACTATGTGCACCTTATGTCTTCACAACATTTCTAGGTTTTTACCTATATAAGCTGAAACGCGCTTATAAGTCGTTTAAGACAGTATAGTACGCCGATTTGCAGGATTAGAGAGTGAACACTAATTACCACGGGGTTTCTTTTGCCTTTTTTTCTGCTTAGTAAATTTCTTAAACATTTAAACTAAGGTGAGTTGCATTTAAAAGCAGCTAAATTGCAGTGTTTAAGACTTAAAAAACGCCAATACTGAAAATAGACAATGACTAGGGCTTCTTTTGCCTTTTTTTTCGTTTGGTAAATTTCTTAAATATCTTCTTAAATTTTATAGCTAATCAGTACTGGGATGACAAGAAAGGAGCACTGCTATTATAGAGTGAAATGAGATCCCAGTGTCAGCTACTCGGATGACATTATAGGAGCACTGGGATGACATTATAGGAGCACTGGGATGACATTATAGGAGCACTGGAATGACACCCTGACAATCGTCATCCCGCTACGTGTTAGCGGGATCTATGCTAAGAGATACCGCGAATGAATCGCGGTATGACGGTCTGCGGCGATATTACCCCGCCAACAATGTTGCAAATTTTTCTTTTCTTCTCGATTATTTCCAGGAGAGTTTGGTAGCTCTTTTACACGAAATACCACATTTACGTCCTCAAGGTTAATTTCAATTCTCTTGACTAACGTTCTAATAATATCACGTTTAGTTAGCCAGTCTGCGTTATCAAGGTTTGATGTAATATTGGAAGAAAAGTCTTCTAAATTGGTTACAACCAAAGTTAATTCCTGTTTTAATTTCTTTTGATCGAATATCCTTTTCTTCTCCTCTTCAATTGTTTTTAAACTTTGTTTCATTGCTTTAATTCGTGGTTCAAATTCTTCTTGATTAATATATTCTTGAGCATAACTATCAATAAGTCTAGCAATACCACGTTTTAATTTATTTTCTTGTTTCTCTAGTAAATCGCTTTTTTGATCCCATGATGATTTTTTAAGCTCTGAAAGTCTACGCCTGTATTCTTCTAAAACCCTATTTGGATTTTTCAATAAATGCTTAACCTCTTCCCAAACGGCTGTTTCTAATGCATCTGTACGAATGTGTTTATTATCACAAATTTTATTACCACCAAAACGGTAAGAATCTCTACCAATACAACGATAATAAGCATAATGATCAATTTTTTCTCCTCGCTTATTTCTTACAGGACTTCCGTAATATGCATAACGACAACGCTTACATACGATTAAACCTTGTAGTAAATATTTTGCTCCTCTTTCTCTTGTCCTTGCTATTTTTCTATTCTCAGCTAATTGTTCTTGAACTATATCAAATACATCTTCGTCCACTATATTTGGCACTTTAACATAAATCCAATTTGCTTTTTCAACAGAATAGGTAGAGTAATTATCTTTCGGTTGTTCACAAGAATGTTTCTGTGGTCTGATATGTTGTAACTTTATACCTACTTTTGTTTTACCAAAAGCCGCTTGTCCTTTGTAAGCAGGATTTTTTAACATACCCCAAATCACACTTCTATCCCAGTACTTTTTTCCTGTTCGTGTTATAATAGACATAGTGTTTAGCCGACGACACACTTCCCCAATACTTGTCCTTTCTCTTCCTATCCACAAAAATACTTTCCTAACAACATTAGCTTCTTCTTCGTTTATTTCAAATAAAGCTTGTCCTCCTCCCATATATTTATCTATATAACGATAACCATAAGGAGCTCCTCCCATTACGCTTACACAACCTTTATTAGCTGCATAAATCTTTCCGCGACGACTTCGTTCCATAATTTTCGCTCGTTCATATTCTGCTATCATACCTTGCATTTGTAACAGCAATTGAGATTCTGGATTATCGTTAATCTCATAATTTAAGAAAACCGTTTCTGCTCCTGCTTTCTCAAATTCTTCAAGTAATACCATTTGATATGCATATTTTCTAGATAAGCGATCAGGTGAATGAATGTAAATTCTATCAATTTTACCTTCTGTTACTTTATCACGTAACTTTTCTAGATCAGGACGGACTAGATTAGATCCACTGTAGCCATTATCAATAAATTTATACTCACTTAATAATTTGTATCCATCCGTACTAATTTGCTTCTCTAAAGCTGCAACTTGACTTGCTATTGTATTTTCTTGTGCTTGTTTCCCCGAAGAAACTCTTGCATATAAACTCACTGTTACCATTTGATCCTCCTTGAATCCCATTTTTATGTTTTAAATTTTTTTGGCTTACTTGCTTTGACACGGCTTTTTCATAAGCATCTAACAAATACTTTTCTGCCAACCGGTTAGTTTCATAGCTACAGCTAATCCGTATAGCTAATCTCTTATTTCCCATGAACTTTCCTTGAAATAATATGTTCATATCATTCATTGAAACTGATGGTTAATTGATTGTTGGCACTATAAATAAATGGCACTCTTGTTTTTGGACATAGAAGTTTTCGAGAAATGCTTTTCTCTAATTTTACGTTTTTTGCAACATTGTTGGCGGGGTAATGACGGTTCGCGGTGGCATGACGATAACTTCGTCATCCCGCTACTTGTTAGCGGGATCTCTTGTTAGCGGATGAGATACCGCGGCGGTATGACGGTCTGCGGCGGTATGACAATTAAGCAATTCGTCATCCCGCTACTTATTAGCGGGATCTATGCCAAGAGATACCGTGAATAAATCACGGTATGACGTCTCGCTTGCAACCTATAGCCTTGTCATTCCAGTGCTCCTTTTTTTGTCATCCCAGCGTCACGCGCTGGTTTCAACATTATATCATGAACTTTCTAAAATTCATTGAACTGTGCTTTCAAACGGTGGTACCGGGGTGTGAGTATAATGATTATCAGTATATAAAAGTCATAGCAGACAGACTTGAAGCGGCAAATGTTGGCAAAATGTGTCAAGGAAGTTTTTCGTTTCTATGAGCTACTTGGCTCTCTGTTATAATGTTCGTTTGCTTGACCTAAGATCTGAGAGTATTTAAACTGAACCCTATACAGTGCTAAAAATGATAGGAAATCTAAGCGGAATAGTTGATGAAGTGCGCAGTGATCACATAATCCTGAATGTGAATGATGTTGGCTATATGGTGTATCTCTCAGCCAAAACTTTAAATGCATGTTCCATCGGAAGTAGAGTTAAATTACTTATCGAAACCTATGCAAATAACAGAGAAAATGTCGCTCAGCTATATGGTTTTATAAGCAAAGAAGAACAGCAGTGCTTGAGGTTGCTTGTTAAAGTAAGCGGTGTTAGCTACAAAACTGCAATGTCAATTTTGAGTAAATTAACTCCAGAACAGCTGTTTTTGGCAATTATGAATGAAGATAAAGTAGCACTCAAGATGAGTGGACTTGGCATGAAACTCATAAATCGAATCATCACTGAATTAAGTGGCAAAGTGAGTAAATTAGAAATAAATAACAATAATTTTCATCCAATCAATGAAGATGCCCTTTCAGCATTGATCAATCTTGGGTATGAAAAAATGAAAGCTTATGATACGATAAAAAAAATACAAGACGAATCGTCAAATCTGGACACCAAGGATATTATTCGCATGGCGCTTAAGGAGCTCTCAACATTATGAAATCAATATCGTGCGGTAAAGAATATACTGAAGATGCGCGCAATATCAACATCAGGCCTGAGCAACTTGATGATTTTGTCGGGCAAAAAGACTTAATACAAAATTTAAAAGTGTTTATAAATGCTGCACAGACAAGAACTGAAGCCTTAGATCACGTTTTATTGTATGGTCCCCCAGGACTTGGCAAAACAACTTTAGCACAAATTGTTTCTAAAGAATTAAGGGTCAGCTTCCGCGCAACTTCTGGTCCTTTACTTAGTAAAGCTGGGGACTTGGCTGCAGTGCTTACCACTTTAAATGCAAAAGATGTTCTATTTATCGACGAAATCCATAGATTAAATCGCAGCATCGAAGAAGTTTTATATACTGCTATGGAAGATTTTTGCTTGGACATATTAGTAGGTGAAGGTCCATCTACTCGCACTTTAAGGATAGATCTACCACCATTTACGTTAATCGGAGCAACTACACGGCTTGGATTACTTTCTGCGCCACTCAGAGATCGTTTTGGCATTCCCTTGCATCTTGAGTTTTATTCTTTTGAAGAACTGGTTAATATTATAAAAAGAGGCGCAAGAGTTCTTTCTACTGAAATTGAAGAAAATGCAGCACGGGAAATTGCCTGCCGTGCGCGCGGTACTCCAAGAATTGCTTCGAGGTTACTCAGAAGGATAAGGGATTTTGTTGAAGTGAAAGATGATAAAAAAATCACTTATGAAGTCGCTGATTCTGTATTGCTAAAATTGGGTGTAGACAAAATGGGACTCAATAAACTTGATGTGCATTATCTAAGATTTTTATTCAACACCTCAGGACCTGTTGGAATTGACACCATATCTATTGCGCTATCCGAGGATGTTGGCAATATTGAAGAAACAGTAGAACCTTATTTAATCAAAATTAGTTTTGTAAAGCGCACACCAAGGGGGCGCGTTCTAACCGATCAAGCAAAGGAGTATTTGAGCCTTTAATATTAGAGAGCTTTTTTACCATAATTCAATTATATATTGATTGGCATAATATCATATACTGGCATTTTTGTGTATAAAGGCATATATGTTAAATAGCACTGAAACTGTAGTTCAAATTAAAACTTCTCCATTTCGTATTCGCTAGTTATGCTATTCTAACTAATTAAGCTATGGTTTGTGGTAATAGGAAAAAACTGGATTCCAGCGTCACGCGCTGGAATGACACCCTATGAGTGCTGCTTGTGTATATTCTCTCTTTCACCATCTCAGTGTTTCTTTCTTATTATGCCAGTACCATTTTCTTGTCATTCAAGTAGCTCCCCTTCTTGTCATCCCAGTGCTTGACACTGGGATCCAGAAATTCTTAAACTGAATTCTATATAGAACCTCAGAACAAAAATAAAAAATGGGTAGCACAATACTACCAAGAAATTTCTACGAGCGGCCGACCTTAACTGTAGCTGGAGAGTTATTGGGAAAAGTCCTCAAATTTTCTAACTTTAGTGGAATAATAACCGAAGTTGAAGCCTATATAGGAATGAGTGACCCAGCTTGTCATGCAGCAAGAGGCTATACTAACCGAACCTCAGTAATGTTTGGTATGCCGGGGTTTTCGTACGTATATTTTATATATGGGATGTATTACTGTTTAAATATTGTAACAGAAGCAGAAGGGTTCCCAGCAGCAGTGTTAATACGGGGATTAAAGCTCATTGAACCGCTTGAAGCAAACTTAGGCGGACCAGGAATATTGTGCAAAAGATTAAACATTACAAAAGAACACAATAAACTGGACCTTACTATAAGCCACAAATTTTGTATTTATGAATCTCATCTCAACCCGGATTATGTGTGCACTCCGAGAATCGGAATTAGTAAAGGCCAAGAGAAATTTTGGCGGTTTAAAAACTTAAGATCTTGCGTAGACTATTTGCCAATCGGATAATCACCAGTGAAACAAGCATCGCAATATTGTGGTGTAGCATTGTTACGCACCTCTCCTTTAACAGCCTGATATAGTCCATCAATACTCAAGAAGGCTAGGCTATCTACTCCTATAACTTCCTTAATTTCCTCTACAGATTTATTTGCAGCAATTAAATCTTTGCACTCTGGCGTATCTATTCCATAAAAACAAGAATGCTTAATTGGTGGGCTTGAAATTTTGAGGTGAATCTCTTTTACTCCTGCATCCTTTAGCATAACTATTATATTTCTGAGCGTACTACCACGCACTATACTATCATCTATTAAAATTATGTTTTTACCTTTCAAAGTGTGCTTATTAGCATTGAATTTTAATTTTATTCTAACTTTACGTACTTCAGCGGTTGGTTGTATAAAAGTTCTTCCTATGTAATGATTACGAATTATCCCCAGTTCCATAGGTAATCCTGAATGCTTTGCATATCCAATAGCTGCAGGTATTCCAGAATCAGGTATTGGTACAACCATATTTACATTGTTTTTTGGTGGGCTCTCTTCTGCAAGTATTCTTCCTATTTCTTTTCTTATATCATATATGGACCTATTCTCCATTATGCTGTCTGGTCTCGAAAAGTAAACGTATTCAAAAATACAAAAACTTGATTTTTGCTGTGGGAAAGGAAACATTGAGGCTAGCTTACTATCCGAACTGATGGTAACTAATTCGCCTGGTTCTATTTCTCTAATAAACTCTGCATTTATTATATCAAGAGCACAAGTTTCAGATGCAAGAACGTAAGAACCGTTTAACTTTCCTAAAACAAGAGGCCTGATTCCAGATGGATCACGTACTCCAATAACTACTTCTTGATTGATTGCCACAAAAGAATAAGCACCTTGTATTTGCTTTAATGCATATATAAAACTCTCTAAAAAGCTATCTTTTTCACCGCTTGCTGTCAGATGCACTACTACTTCTGTATCAATATCTGACTGAAAAACGCACTCTTGTTTAATTAATTGTTCGCGTATCGGAGAAATATTAATTAAATTACCATTATGTGCTATGGCAAAATCCCCAAATTTGCCACTTTTGCCAAGCATGGGCTGCACTCCAAATTTACTACCACTTGTTGAGTATCGAACGTGACCTATTGCACAATCTCCAGGTAAGGATTTCTTTATTTCATCTATATCATCAAATACGCTGCTCACTTGACCTTGAAAGTGATAAGAGTGCAGCTTATCGTTGTTACTGGTTACTACGCCAAAAGACTCTTGACCTCTATGCTGCAAAGCGTGGAGAGCAAGTATAGAGTTAAATGCAGCATCGTTATTGCAGCTTATACCAAATACTCCACATTCCTCACGCATTTCATCTAGCATAAAAACTATTAAGTAAAGTTTAATTTTACTTTAGCATAGGTGAAATACAAGCATTTTGTTGTTCATCTGCTTTTATTGCCAGCAATAATCCTATGCATATCAAGCTTGCAGCAGTTGTACTTCCTCCATAGGAAAGAAATGGCAGTGGATCGCCTATCACAGGCAAGAGGCCTATTGACATTCCAATGTTTATAAAAAAATGAGCGCCAAAAAAAGCAAAAATCCCGATAGATACTAACTTAGAAAAATAATTTTTCGACCTATAAGCGATAGAGAAAATTATGCCAAGTAATGAGGTATAAAGCAAAATTAAAGCCATGCTACCTAAAAAGCCCCACTCCTCACTCAGCACTGCAAAAGCAAAATCCGTACGTTTCTCCGGCAAAAATCCAAGTTGAGTTTGACTTCCGTTAACAAAGCCCTTACCAAGCAAACCTCCTGAACCAATAGCTATCTGAGATTGCTGCGCATTATAACCTATTCCAAGTGGATCCACTGATGAATCCAAAAACGACAATATCCTTTGCTTGTGATAAGGACGTAAAAAAGGCCAAATAGCCGGTACTGCAAAAATGCCAAGCGTCCCACAAATTACTAAATGAGCTCTTTTTATTACTGCTGTGAATATAATTGATGCTCCTATAAACAACATTATCACAGCTGTGCCTAAATTAGGTTGCTTTAACACCAAGAATACAGGCAAGAAAATAATTATTACCGCCTTAAGCAATCTTTTAAATTCCATCATTTTATACACACTTTGCTTATCAAAATAACGAGCAAGCGCAAGTATTAAGCCTACTTTTGCAAATTCTGATGGTTGCAAACTAATTGACCCAATTCTTATCCACCTCGTCGCACCCATTATGTGCGAGCCAAAAAAATTTACTGCTAATAGCGAAATCGCTGCTGCTATATAAAAAAAGTAGGCGTGCTTCAAATAAAAATCTAGCTCTATGAATGACATAGCTATAGCGAGTAGGAAAAAGAAGGAAAATATGACTATTTGGTGAATTGCAAATGGTACCCACTTTCCTCCAGCAGAAGAGTATTGAACAGCAATGCCAACGCAAAACAGCACTATCACGTTAATGACTAATAACCAATGAATCTTCTTCAGCCTATCCACACTTATAACCTTAAAGTATAGTAAAATATGAAACAAAGATAAAAATCAAAAAACCAACTTCTCAACTACTAACCGAATTGGAGTGCTATATATTCCAGTTACTATTGTTAAAGCTGCCATAAACAATAGACAGAAAAGCATAGGAAATGGCACATCATTAATTTTGCCTAGTGTCATTCCAGCGCTTGATGCTGCACTATTTTCAAAATACATTTTCTCTACCATCTTCCACATGTATATTAGTGCAAGAAAAGAACCGGCAGCAAAAGCTATCAGGGAGATCCACGCGCGAGATTCTATAACTGCTTTCATTATATACCATTTGCTTACAAAGCCATTTGTTAGCGGCACACCGACTAATGCTAAACTAAGTAGAGTAAACGCAAGTGCTGTATAAGGCATTGATTTCTTGAGTCCCGATAAATTCTCTATTTTTGTTGTATCAAATTTGTAAGAAATACATCCTGCAGCCATGAATAAAGATGTTTTTATTATGCTGTGGTTTACTATGTGAAGAATTGCTGCAAATACACCTATTTTTGAGTTAAAACTCAGTGCTAAAATTATATAACCAATTTGGCTGACACTAGAATTAGCAAGCAGTCTTCTTATATCTTTTGCAGTTATTGCAGATATTGACCCAAATATAACAGCGCAAAGTGCGAGGATAATTATCACGTTGCTTAGTGATGGTTTAAATAAGAAGAAATTCTGATGGAAAACAGTATAGAAGATCCTAATGAAAACATATATCATCACTTTTGTCACTGTGCCTGAAAAGAATATGCTAATGAAACTTGGCGCCTCACTATATGCATTAATCAGCCACCTGCTTAATGGAAACAGTGCCATTTTAATTGAGAGACCAACAAAAATGAACAATGTGCCAAGTTTTATGATGTTGTTATCGTATAATGGAACTATTCTTTCAGCCATGTCAGACATATTGAGCGTTCCTGTCATGGAGTACAAAAGCCCAACACCAAACAAGTAAAACGTTGCCCCTATAGTGCCACTAATTAGATATTCAAATGCTGCAACCAAGGCTTTTTTATCCCTTCCCATTGAAACTAATACATAAGAAGAAAGAGATGAAATTTCCAAAAAAACATAAAGATTGAATATGTCGTTTGTTACTAGAATCCCGAGCAGTCCGCTTAAGCACAGTAGAAATAGAGAGTAAAAACCAGTGATTTTGTTTTTGCTAATTTCTTTTTCGTTAATATAAAAGCTATAAAGCACGCTAATCAGCGCTATAAAATTCACCAAAGTTAGAATCAAGGAGTTTAACACGTCGATTCTTAACTCTATTCCATGCGGAGGAGCCCAATTTCCAAGGTGATAAGTTATAATCTCGCCTCTATATGTTTTTATGAGTAGTATTGATGAAATGATAAGAGTGATTGTTGTTGCAATAAAAGAAATAAACCAAGATACCTTGTGTTTCTTGGTAAGAAAGCAAAACATTGATGCAATTATTGGTATAATAACTTGTAAAATTGGTAATTGCATTAAATTGTTGTTAATATATCGTTAAAGTATTAGTATATATAATACTTTTTGTTTTAATACTCTTATGTTATCTAAAATTTGTAACGCAATAAAACGCCTATTACGAAGAGAAGATAAATTTGTAGGAAGAGATGAAAATGGAAATTCTTACTATGAATCAAGTAAAGGGAAAAGGTGGATTATGTATAGCAGTGTTTCTGAGCCTACAACAGTGTCTCCGGAATGGCATATATGGCTTCACTATACTGATAATGTAGTACCAGTTAATAATAAAAAAAGAAAAGTAAAACATACTCCTAATTTAACGGGTACAAAAGATGCATACTATCCAAACCAAAAAGTGAAAAATTACTATAAAAGCTGGAGTCCTGATAACTAAAGATGCGAAGGTCAAATATACTTGAAATAACCGCTGGATTATTTGTATTAATTTTCACTATTTTTCTGATTTTCTTTGCTATTGATAAGCTATCTTACATAAAGAAAAACTATAAGGATTGCTATAAAATATATGGTCTTTTTGCTAACGCTAACGGTATAGGAGTTGGTGATAGTGTCAAGATCTCTGGTGTGGACGTTGGAAGCATAACTGGTGTGTCACTTGACAAAGCTACCTACATAGCACGAATCGATATGTGCGTAAGCCGAGATATAAAGTTGCCAGTTGATAGCTCAGCTCTGATCACTAGCAGTGGAGTTGTTGGCAGTAAATTTGTTAATATATCACCTGGATCAGATATTAAACTAATCTTGCACGGTGGTAAAATAGAGTATACTCAAGCTGAAGCAAATATGGGTGGAATAATGGACAGAATTCTTGGTATGTTTACGAAGTGAAAATGGCAGGATTCCAAGTATATCCGTTCAGGTGAAGCCTCCTGTAGTTCTAAAGTATTTAAGGAGTTTGCCTTATTTCTTGTCTTTTCTACCCCTTGCTAACCTATAATTGGGGTTTATAGTACAGCTTAACAGTTGCAGTGCATGTCTATCAATGATAAAATGAAGATTAATTTATTTTGATATTATGATTGGTTTACTGTTTGCCGTACTGTTGTTTTTTTGTGGTAGTGATGCACTTGCAAAACAGGAGCCACGTTCAATAGCTGGAGATAATCACATAAAGGTAATAAATTATAACCCACAAGCTATACATAAGTATACGGGTTTTTATGGTTATCAATCCAGCATATTGTTTGAACCAGGGGAGGTAATACAAAACCTTTCAATGGGTGATTCAACTGGTTGGCAACTCCTTCCTCAAGGTAACAGATTGTTTATTAAGCCTATAGATGATATTGCCGATACTAACGCAACTATAATTACCAATAAAAGAGTTTATTACTTTGAACTTCATGCTGAAGAAGCAACTGGACTAGATGATCCAAAATTAGCATATGAAGTAAGGTTTCTTTATCCATTATTTAGCAGTGATGAGATTTACACAACAAATAACGGCGATATCTTCGAACAAGCTAGTCATACCATTATTCCTGATATAAACGACATTGAAGTTGTAAAGAAGGGCTTAAATTTTAATTATTCCATCTCGCACGTTAAAGGCAGTCAGTCAATAATACCAATTAAAGTTTTTGATGACGGAAAATTTACATATCTACAATTCAATAAAATAAACTCTGATTTCCCGGCAGTTTTTATGGTTGATTCTGCAGGGTATGAGTCTTTAGTAAACTTCCGTACAGCTGACAACTACCTAATAATCGAAAGGGTGAGTTCAGTGTTTACCTTAAGGAATGGATCAAGTACAGTTTGCCTATTTAATGAAAACATGCCTTTCAAAAAAGGTAAGTGATTACTATCTAAAGGCTATAATGCCCGAGATATGGGTGCAAAGTTTTTTCTATGATGTTCTGTAATTCCATAAAGGCCAATAGCGTTAAGGTGCTCTTTTGTCCCATATCCTTTATTTTTATACCAATTATATTCAGGATGCTTATTGTGCAATTCTTGCATAAGCCGATCTCTCGTAACTTTTGCAACGATTGAAGCTGCTGCAATTGATGTACTCAAATTATCACCATTTACTATGGATTTCACTTGCCATTTCACTTCAGGTGGTTGATTACCATCAACTAGCACATAATCTAATTCTAGGTCCAGGTCTATCAACGCACGTTTCATTGAAAGTTTTGTTGCTTGCAAGATATTGTATGAATTTATTTCTTCTACGCTTGCCATTCCTATACCAAATTTTGCAACGGATATTATTTTTTCATATAGGACTTGCCTACATTGAGGAGTCAACTTTTTCGAGTCGTTGATTCCATCAATAATTGTATTTCTATCAATAAACACTACGGCTGCGGATATTACTGGACCAGCTAGCGGACCTCTTCCAACTTCATCCACTCCTGCTATCACTCCTGATAATTTATTTTCTAATGTAAAGTCTGGGTATTTCATAGGTTTTTATAATAAGAAAGTTATAGTAAAAACTGAACAGATAATAGAAATTATCCAAAATTTCATAACGATTACATTTTCTGACCATCCCTTCTTCTCAAAGTGATGATGTATTGGTGCCATAAGAAAAACTCTTTTTCCTTCTCCATATTTAAACTTTGTATATTTAAAATATGATATCTGAATAATCACAGATAGAGTCTCTATTACAAAGATTATTCCAATAACGGCAAAAAGCATTTCTCTCTTCATTAAAACGCTAGTTAACCCTAAAGCTGCACCAATTGACAAGCTACCAACATCACCCATAAATATTTTTGCTGGATGTGTGTTAAACCACAAGAAACTTAAAATAGCTCCTATAAATGCAATGCAGAATAAAGTAATATTCATATCTGCTTGAGTTATATATGCAATTAGCCCCAAAAAAGCAAAGGAAGTGATGACTTGAGTTGCAGCAAGGCCATCCAAACCATCTGTGAGATTCACAGCATTAGCAGAGCCGACAATTACAAACGCAGCAAACGGAACATATAGATAGCCAAAGTCGATTATTACTCCTTTAAATAGAGACGTTTTTGTAAAACCTTCAGCAGAGTATAGCTTAAGTATAGACATACTAACCAAAGTTACAATAAACTGAATAAGTATTTTGGTTTTTGCACTTAAACCTCGATAGTGATTTGTCTTCAATTTTAAATAATCATCAATAAATCCAAGTAGAGCAAAAAATAGAGTTATCAATATCAGCAGCAAGATTTCTAGTGTTAACTGAGCCCAGAGTAAAATTGGTAATAAAGAAGAAATCAGTATTATTATTCCGCCCATAGGTGGTACATTCTTTTTTGTTATTAAATGACTTTCTGGTCCACATGATCTAATTGGTTGCCCATCTTTACTTATTTTTTTTAGAAGCTTTATAAAATAGGGAAAAAGAATAAACCCAAAAACAAATGAGGTAAAAAATACTTTTGTAGCTAAGATCATCTGCTTACTTAAATTGACTAAGTATCATACCACCTATAGCTAATAAAGCCAACTTCTGTCATCCTATAGCCTATTCCTCTTTTACTTCATTTTTTCCTAACTTGGTGCGTATAATTACAATAACTCTGGAATGGTGTGAAGAATTATATTGTTATCTTCTGCAAAACAAAATTCGCTATTTTTATCTGTCCATTTATACATTTCTTTTAGATTAATCTCAGAAGAATCATAAGTATCATATTCCATTTTTTTATGATAATCACAATAGTGAAACTTATTATTTTTATCAAAATAACCAAATTCATCAGTCAATGTAGCCTTTTTTTCACCCTTTCCACTATTTATTACTTCGAACACTACAGCTTGATGGTTACCTAGAGAATCTGGTTCAGCAATTCCTTCTGTAATAAAAAACGATGGCCGATGGCTAAGTAACTCACCAAGATTTAGGTTACGTTTTTCTTTCATACAACTCAAACTTATGAATTTATATTCATCTGAAACGTTCGAATACTGTGGATCGTATTTTTTATATTCAAAGAATTCATTACCTAAAAAATTACAAAACGTTAATTTATAATCATCATTATTAGATTTAATAACTTTTAAATAGTGAAAATCCCTTGGGACAATTACCTCCTCTTTCGTAACATGATTACGCATGACCAATTGATCATCGAGCATGTAGTAACCTATTTTTGGTAAAGTAGCTATGGGCTTATCATTCAAGGCAACATTTGCTTCATAGATGTTATCCGATAACTCTTCCCCTTTTTGCAAAGTGAATTTCTGCTTTTCGTTGTTAGTCTCGGTTAAATTGCCTATTATTGTTGATACATCACTTATTGTTAATACATCACATTTATCTTTTGTGTATTGATACTGATAGCAGTTATCTTCATTATCTTTATCATATATTGAAACACAAGCTCCATTTTTGTCTGATATATAGATATAATCACCTTCTATTGTAAAATAAAGTCCACCTGTTTCTTTTTTGATCTTTTGTAGTACTGGATCATTTTCATCATACAAGTTAATGAAGTTTAGTACCCCAGTTATTGGGCTAGATCTAGAAATGAATAATTCGATACCAAAATTTTCACCTGGTATGTTTTGCAATATAATACCAATATCAGTCTCCTGAAGCTTCTTTACAATAGCCTCTTTATCTTTACCTATAATAGCTTCTTGTTCTATAACAAAGTCCTGGCCATTTAGTTTCAGAGCTGAGTCCTCTTCATATAAAAATATTTTATCCCTGTCCCACTTTAATTTTACATTACGAGCATTCTTTATTTCCACCGCACTATTATTGTGTGAATAGATAGTGTACCCGTTGCCATTATTCTTTAATCTGTAATATGCAGTAGGAAGTTTAATTAGCTTCTTATAGAGCGGATCTTTATTATCTATTCTAAATGTATTTCCCATACTATTACCTTAAACAATTAACAGCCTTCAGATCAATCGCCTTGAAACTACTTTGAGGAGTAACATCGCTCATAAAACTCCTTGGCTGCTCGTTATCTGTTGCTGTTTTCTCAATATTAACAAACCCCCTTTGTTGCTCATTGTTTTCTAATGTTCTTTCCATACGATCTTTGAAAGTAGCCAAAAATCTATCAGTTTGTTTATAATTTGGACATGATTTTTTTGCAGATAAATATAAGAGTTTTAACAGCTCGTTACGACTTTCATCATTAAATAATGACCTATCTAGAATGGTTGACTGTAGTTTTACTGGATCAAAATTTAGGCTTTTCTTTGGAATGCCGCATTTTGAAGCAGTTTTTTCTAATACCTTTTCAAATTTTGTAACAATGTCTACTGCATCTATTATTTTTGGCACTTGATTAAGCTCTTGTATTTTATTCTCTATTTTATATTCATCTTGTCCTACCGAAGGATAAAAGAAATTTATTACTTGAGATATAAATGAAGTTGGCCTACTTGCTCCACTTGTCACCGGGCTGTTTAAATTTTTAGCTTCCCTCTTCTTTCTATGTATAGGACAAACCTGATCTGTAGGTTTTGTTTTACAAAAGATATCTTTTACTTTACTATGAAGTTCTTGAACATTTTTTTCTGATTGAAATGCTTTATCAGCAAAATTGTCAGCCTCCTCTTTAAAATCTTTAGCTTCTTTGGCAGATTTTTCAGAAGCAGTTTTAGCTACCTCTGCTGCTTTTTGAGCATTCTGGATTTCAAGTTTTGTTTGATTCATCTTGCGCAGAAACTGATCAGCAACTGCAGCACCTATTCCATCTTCTCCCTTTGAGCCTTTAGGACCAGGCGCTCCTGTGTTGCCTTTAGGACCTACTCGACCTTGAGCACCTTTTTCTCCTTGCATGCCATTAAAGCCTTGTAGACCTGGCAATCCATCCATTCCTGGTGCTCCAATTTCACCTCTATCTCCCTTGAGACCAAGATCACCTTTTATTCCAGGCATCCCTGGTAATCCATCTACTCCTTTGTCACCTTTTAATCCAGCCGTACCCGGCGCTCCGGTATCTCCTTTATCACCCATATCGCCTTTTGGACCTATGTCTCCCTGATCACCTTTTATTCCAGGCATCCCTGGTAATCCATCTACTCCTTGAGGACCTACTGGACCTGAATCTCCTTTATCACCTTTAGGACCTACTCGACCTTGAGCACCTTTTTCTCCTTGCGTGCCATTAAAGCCTTGTGGACCGGTTTCTCCTTTTAGTCCAGCCGTACCCGGCGCTCCGGTTTTACCTTGTTCGCCTTGTGAACCAGGTTCACCTTTCCAACCTCTTGGTCCTTGGGGACCAGCTTTTCCCAGTTCTCCCTTTTTACCCTCTGGACCTATTGGCCCTTGAGGACCACTAATACCTTTCTCTCCCTTTGTTCCACTTGGACCTTGAGCACCTTTTTCTCCTTGCGTGCCATTAAAGCCTTGTGGACCGGTTTCTCCTTTTAGTCCAGCCGTACCCGGCGCTCCGGTTTTACCTTGTTCGCCTTGTGAACCAGGTTCACCTTTCCAACCTCTTGGTCCTTGGGGACCAGCTTTTCCCAGTTCTCCCTTTTTACCCTCTGGACCTATTGGCCCTTGAGGACCACTAATACCTTTCTCTCCCTTTGTTCCACTTGGACCTTGTGGGCCTATATTCCCCTTTGAACCTTTCAATCCCAGTTCTCCAAGATCTCCTTTTGGACCCCGCGGACCAACTTCTCCTTTTAATCCTTGCTCACCTTTTATTCCTGGTTGTCCATCTAACCCTGGTCGTCCTGGTGCACTGGGCTCACCTTTTAAACCTTTATCCCCTTGCGGACCAACTGGACCTTGAGTACCTGACTCACCTTTTGGACCTGGAACTAAAACACCCCTTAGACCTTGAGGACCTGTTGAACCTTTTATTCCTTGCAAGCCTTTTTCGCCTGGAAGACCTTGCGTACCATTAACGCCTTTAGGACCTTGTATACCTTGAGCACCTTTTTCTCCTGGAGGACCTTCATAACCTTGAGCACCTTTTTCTCCTTGCGTACCATTAAAGCCTCTTTGACCTGGCAAACCTCTTGGCCCAGGAGGTCCATCTAGTCCTTTAGGACCAGGGGTTCCGTCTCTACCATCTTGACCTGGATAACCTTTCTCACCTCTTAGACCTTTAGGACCTGGATAACCTGGCTCACCTTTAGGACCTACTGGACCTGGAGAACCAACTTCTTATATCTTGTAAAAAGCATCTAGTGTTTTAAGCTTAAGCATTAGGTGGAGAAGGGAATAACTCTGAATCGTAACTTAGATATAAAATCTGTTTACAAGATAAGAGCCCCCTTCTCAAAAGTTTAGGCTGGACGGTATCATAGAAAGACCTCAATGGTTCTAATTCTGTATTCATAAGGTAAGCCTTACTTTTCATTTTAAATAGTAACGTATGGAGTTATATATGATCAACAACTTTCTTGGTATAGATGTTTCAAAAGAACGCTTTGATGTTTTTCTTTCGTTTATAAGTAAAAAAGGAAAACGTGAAGCTAGGAAAAGGAAATTTAAAAATGATGATACTGGATTTCAAGGTCTGCTGGACTTTCTACAAAAACATAACGTAGAAGAAGTAAAAGCTTGCATGGAATCCACCGGTTGTTATAGTGAAGCTTTAGCTGAATTCCTTTACAAGGCTGGATATTTTGTTAGTGTTGTAAACCCAGCTCGCATAAATTTTTATGCAAAAAGTAAGCTCGCACGGCAAAAGAATGACCAGTCTGATGCAGAGATTATTGCTGATTATTGTCAAAGACAAGAACCTACTCGTTGGACACCACCTTCTCCTGAAATGAAAAAATTAAAACATCTTTATCGTTGCTCGGTTGCGTTAAAAGACGAGTTAACATTAGTAAATAACCACTTAGAAAAAAAAGAGAGACTGCCTGAAGAAGTTGCAAATGCTTGGGAAGACCTTGCAATGAATATAACTCAAAAAATAGAAACAATAAAAAACTCCGTACGTGAACTATTAAATCAACACAAAGAATTGTTGGAAAATTTTCAACTTCTATTGACTATTCCAGGCATAGGAGAAGAATCAGCAATAGCTATTTTAGCTGAAGTTTCTGACATAGAGGCTTTTAGAGATGCCAGGCAATTGGCGGCGTATGCAGGTGTTATACCACGAAATATGACGTCAGGTTCCTCTGTATATGCCAAGCCTAAGCTAAGTAAATCAGGTTCACGGACATTGCGTAAGGCTCTTTATTTTCCTGCTATAGTAGCTAAAAATCACAACTCTATTATTAAAACTTACTGCGAAAGATTAAAGGAAAAAGGCAAGCATAATATGGCCGTTGTGGGAGCTGCAATGCGTAAATTACTCCATATAGTTTTTGGTGTTTTAAGTTCAAGGAAGGCTTTTAATCCAGATCATATCAAGAACTATAGAGTTAGGAGGTTTACTGAAGCTTAAAAGGAAACGTTCAAAAATGCGAGTTCTAGATTAAAAGGTTAAAGTTTATGATACTACTGTACAGAATTTATCTATTGCTTTTTGATTACATTCAATCATCGTTTGTGCTTCTTTTTTTAAACACTTGATATTTTCGTATGTTGTATTGTCCATCTCCGTTGATGCTACTTTTAGCTGCGATTGAATTCTGATATAGCTATTGTTAATAATCTGGTCTAACTGATAATTTACACAATCTAGTCCAGAGGCAAACATTACGTTTATCAATGGCTTAATCCAGGATATTTTGCCAAATCTTTTCGATCTGAGGTATTTAATGGAATGAGACGATCTGCCAGTACCGATGGAAAGAAGTACTACATCATCGTTAGGAAATAGCTTTCTGCTGCTTGCATAGCTACATGCTGCTGGATTATTGGCAAAAACTCCTCCATCTATTAATACCATTTCCTTTTGGTTGACTTTTAAATATTTAGGTGCAAAGTAAGTAGGTGCTGCAGTTGCTGCTCTCAATACATCCCTTAATTTAATAAAATTTCTATCCTCTTTCCAGCTTTTGAAGAAAAATGGGCAGTTATTGTGAATATCGTAACTCGTAATCAACACATTACTTAAAGTGTTTTTAAGGATATCATCGCCAAAATATTTATGAAGTACATACTCAATATTTTTACTGGGGTATTGTGCACCGTTAATCCAAGAAAATATTGATCTTCTTAGAAATGAAGACTTAAAAATATAAGGTCCGTACTCCTGATAAAGATTAACCAAGTCATCAGCTGAATATTGTAGCTTTCCTTTGCTATCTTTTTTACATAGTCCTGCTACAATAGTAGCACCAGTTGAGGTACCCACCAATAAATCAAAAATTTGAGAAATAGGTTTACCCGTTTTTTGCTCTATTCTGGATAATATCATTGCTGGAATAATCCCTCTTATTCCACCACCATCAATTGAGAGAATATATTTTGTCATTTGTACTAAACTTTAGATGTTTTTGAGTATCTTTATTACCTGGTTACTCAAAATTGCTGCTTGTTTTATAAGAGATAGATTCGCTGAACGTATAACTGATGCACTGCCTCTCACTAAGAAGGCACAGTAAAAAATTGGTGTAACTGTGTATAAGGTATCAGCCTAAATTAAAACTTTTTGTTATTTTTTATTCTTTTTAGCTAAATAATTTGTTGACAATAAAAACGGTATCTCCTCTTAATCCTTGATCGCCCTTTTCACCCTTTATACTTTTTTTTAAGTTTTTATTATTTGCAATTTCCTTCGGCAGGTCTTGAGTAACATAGTTATTAAGTGTTTTACCTTTTAATTCAGTTATAGGTGTATTAAACAGCGCTTTTCCGAATCTTTCTAGTTCACTTGATAATAAAATAGCTGCCACATTCTCGGGCTTTGCATCCATTCCAGGATTACCTTTTTCACCTTTAATGCCTGGAACACCTTTCTCACCCTTTGGACCTGGCCAACCATAACCTGGCTCACCTTTAGGACCTGGAAAACCGTCAATACCTCTCTCACCTTTTTGACCTGGAAAACCTTTTCCACCTGGAAGACCTGAATGATCTCTAAAGCCTGGCGACCCAGGCTCGCCCTGTCTACCTTTTTCACCTGGAAAACCTTCATGACCTCTTAGACCTTTATCACCTGGAGGACCTCGATAACCTGGAGGACCTCGATAACCTGGAAGTCTAGGCATTCCTTCTACTTGTTCTGTATGTCTTAATTGCTTAATTTGCTCTTTTAAATGTTGAACTTCTGCTTTTAAGTCTTCAAATTCTCTAGTATTCACCACATCAACCTCCAAAAAGTTACCAAAATTTTCTAAGTTATAATAATAAGGATATAAATCTAAGTTATGATCGTATTTATACCCAAAAGAATTAGGGTTTAACGAATAGAAGTTTTTGCATTCGCCATTTTCATCCGATATGCAACCAACATAATTGCTGCCTAACTTTTCTGTTGCGAAATAGCTATTTTTCACATTCAATCTCTTTATTTCATGAAAAGGAGATAATTTGAAATCATCACTTCTCCTATCGAATATTGGAACAACATTATTCAACATACCAACCTTACTACCAGTGGAGTTATGTATTTCAACGCTCTTATAAAATTTGTATTCATATTGTGATTCTTTAAAAACATTGTCTCCAGTTCGTATATCAAGTCTACTGCCAATAAGACTCATATTTTTACTACTTATTACATCTTTTGGATCTATTAAAACCTTACTACTTTCAAGTGGTTTAAATTTTATAGAACGTGTATCATAATCATATACATGAACATATTCACCATTCTTGCGGGATTGAGGTATAAAATCAATAGTAGCTATATTAATAATATTGCCATCATGGTAATAATAGTAATATTCACCTGAGTCAGTAACCAAAGCTAACTTGTTGTCATCTCCTACTTTTTCTAGCTTTAGTTGTAGTCCTTGCAATGAACTATTCAGCACCTTTTCTGTTCTACAGATATGGTCAATCACAATAAGGCGCTCACCTCTAGGCTCATCAATAATAACGTAAGATGTAGTAGGTAGACTAACTGTTGTTTCGCTATTTACTCTTACTTTAGTAGTTATCACATAACGAGCTGCGTTACTACAGTCTTTACCTGGGGCATCTTCCTTTTCTAGTTTAAAACGCATTTTCCCTTCCTTTGTGGTCTATGTTTTAGACACAGTTAATTTACAAACACTAATTATTGATTAATAATGGTGATATGTAAATATAGTTATAAAATAATTGTTACACTTGAATTTCTTCCTGGTTTCTGTTGTCATCATAACATTAAAAACACTTTAAGAAAGCTGCTTAGTTAAATTAACTTGGACAAGTAAATAGCAGTTTTGCAGCCTGTTTTTATGAATGAAGATAAAATGTTGTAGCCAAATGCGCTTTCAGCATTGTGCTGAATTGCAATATCTCTGTGTTCTAGCTCCTCATCGCGGAATTTACTTATAGTTTCTCTTAATTCCCCATCTTCTAAATGTGAAACTTGCTCTTTGTAGTGCTCCCCTATAACTTCTTCAACTGCAGCAGTGCAAGCCATAGCAGCTTTTTTGCCCATAATGGCAGTTGCAACGCCAAGTGACACTCCTAAAACACGCCAAACTGGCGACAAAACAGTAGGACGAACTTTTTGCTCTTTGATTTTCTCATTAAAATAGTGAAAATGCTTTTTTTCCTGCTCTTCCATTTCAATTATTTCATTGATTATAGAAGATTTTTTAAGAATAAATTTTTGACCAGAATAAATGCAAATAGCTCCATATTCCCCAGCATGATTTACTCTAATTGCCTGTTGCAAGAACTGATTGTTGCTGTACCTTAAATTATTTAGATTTCTTTCTTTCTCCACAATACACCTTACCTGATACGAACAGAGCTGCTATGAGATAAATTAAATTCCATGTTGCTAAGGAAACACCTAGAACATAATGAGGTCTGTCACAAGATGGAGAGTAATTAGGGTTTAGTAGATTATTTCTGAGCTCTTCTATACTAACGTTACCACTTGCTTGCTCTGTGCATCCTAAAATGTCATGAAATAAGTGGAGTTCAAGGCCTACATGATAAAAAGATATTACTGCACCTATGAGGTAGCTGCAAAACATTGCATAGATTAGAATTTTGTTGTCTTTAAGCATGCATACTACTGCAAGTAACCCTGCAACATAGTAAACTACCCGCTCGTATGTACATAACTTGCATGGCAGCATGTTGAAAAAATATTCTAGCACATATGCAAAAATTAGAGCAAAAGCACTTGATAGCAGAAAGATTGTAGGAATTCTGGAGTTATTACACACGACTTTAAGTAAATTATTATAAAGACCCCTGAAAGTATAAAGCAGAGTATTCATTTTGCATAGGGATTTTTATTTTTTTTCAAAAGTAATCTGACTGGCACACCATCTACGAAGAAATTTTTTCTAAGATCATTAATTAAATAGCGTTTATAACTTTCATCAACACTTTCAGGTATGTTACATATCAAAGAAAAAGCTGGAGGTTTAGTACCAATTTGAGCGATATACTTCATTTTAACTGCTTTACCTTTTACAAGCGGGTGAGAGTGCCTATCTAAAGCATCAATTAGCCACTTATTCAGTTTTGCAGTGCTGACTTTCTTGTTCAAAGATTCACTCACTTCAAGACACTTATCTATCACATCGCCGCAGCGCATGCCTTTCAATGCAGAAATTGTTACAGTTGGCACTTCCAAGAATAACCGAGTCACTTCCTGTTGTTTGACAAATTTTATTAACTTACTTCTGTCATCCTTACCTATTAAATCCCACTTATTTAAAACAACAATAATCCCTTTCCCTCCCTTAATTGCAGCTTCACCAATTGATAAATCCTGCTGCTCAATACCAACTAGGGAGTCTAGCATTAAAACTACCACATGAGAGCGCTTGATTGATTCTAAGCTTTTTTCAACAAATCTTGATTCTAAGTCATCTATAACATTCGCCTTTCTGCGGATTCCTGCAGTATCAATGAGAGTAATTAGCTCCCCATTATGATCATATACAATATCTACAGAATCACGTGTGGTGCCTGGCTCTGAATTCACTATTACTCTGTTTTCTGTAAGTAGGCTGTTTAAAAAAGTTGATTTTCCGACATTTGGGCGACCGATGATTGCAATTCTAAGTTTACTGGACTCACTGCCCAATAGATCAGTGTTTTCGTTCAAATTTTCAATAACACCAGCTAATACATCATAAAGATCAACCATACCAAGATTATGTTCGGCAGAGATATACACCGGGCCAAGAAAATCAAAAAACTGCAAATAATCAACATTTTCGGATTTATGACTCTCACATTTATTTGCTATGAGGATTACAGGTTTATTTATTTTTCTCTTCAGCCACTTTGCAAATTCTTTGTTTTGCTCATTTTGCACTTTTGCATCAACAAGAAAGAAAATTATATCTGCACTCAATAGAGAAAATTTTATTTGTTCAATAACTTGTAGTGAAAAATTAGTTTGGTCGTTCCATCCTCCTGTATCTATAACTTTAAACTCTAAATCGCTAATTCTGCCTATTCCTTCTCTTCTATCTCGTGTAACCCCTGGAATATTGCTGACCACCGCTGCTTTTCTTCCCACCAATCTATTAAAAAGAGTTGATTTACCAGCATTTGGTAGGCCTACTATAGCGATTTTTAGCATAATTTAAGAGCACCTTCTATACACAGTAAATTATAACCGAAATCTTGCAATTTAACTATTGACTTTGTAGGTTATATCAATATTCTCAAGTCAAGATATTTTATCTTAACTTTATTATGTGAAATGGAAGAGTTATGTTAGGGCTAGAGCAAATAGAAAGTGTAGGTAATGGAAAATTAGAACAACAAGGGTCACAAAACCATTCATATAAAGATATAAAGCGTCCAGAAAAGACGGGTGAATTCCTATTAAGTAGGACAGTATATAAAAAAATTGAGAGAGAGAAGCGGAAAAAGATCCTAAAGCAAGTAGAAGATATAGAAGAAAAATATAAAGTGCTTTCTGATAGTCAGACTGCGGGAAAAATGGTTGACGAATTACTAGAAATTGTAAAGCTTGCATATCAGGAGCAAATTATGTTTGGTATGCCGTATGGTTTGGTGCATGGTATACTATCTAATGAAGAAAAAGAACGAGCAGCAAAAGAAATATCACTGATAGGGCACTTGATAAAAAATATAGACCTAATCAAAAGACAAAATTTAAGCCTTGAAAATAGTGAAAAAGAAAAGTTGGATTCTCTTTGCTCAAAGATAACTGATTTAATTTCAACAGGCACGTATGTGAGTAAAGAAATCTTGGACTTGTGTTGCAACAATATACCAATAGATTCGGCTCTAGAAGAAAAGCGTAACAGCTACTTATTGAGCCTAGAGAAAGCTGTGTGTGACAGTATTGAAAATGACAAAAAAGAAGGAATTGTAGTAGAAAGAGATAATAAATTTTATTGTGTAAAATGTCCAGAAGAAAGTGTGATCACTCCTGCAAAGTTTATGAATTCTCCGGAATTTAAGGATTTAGAATATGGTGCATTGCTAATGGGAGAAGGAGATAATATAATTCGGACACGAAATGGGCAATATCGTGATATGAAAGGCAAAGTAAAAATGATCTTTAAAGTGGGTGATGATGAAAAAATTGAAATGACTTTATCTTCTATAAAAGATAATACATTAACTTTTGGTGCAATAACAGTACAGATGGATGATAAAAGTTGTGAAATCTTCTCAAAGTACCTAAAAGAGCTAGAAAAAGAACCTAGTATAAGCAAGGTTGTTGAAGCTGCTAAAAGTTTTGCACAAACGAAAAGCAGTAAAGTTAGTTTACCTTCTTCTGTTCTAGAAAACGTTAGTCAACCACAACATTCTCAAAGTAGTGGCCAGGAATTACCAGCGCATTAACAATTATCATACATACACTGTTGCATATAGCAATAGTGTATGTGTATAGTTAATAGGGTTTGTAAACTTAATAAAGTCTACAACTAATTTGAAAACTACTTTATTGTATGCAAGACTTTGAAATACTAGAAAATCTAAAAACCAAAGCACTAGAAGCTGAAAAAGGAGGCGGTTCTAACAGAATCAATAAACAACACGAAAAAGGGAAATTAACTGCTAGAGAAAGGCTCAGTGTATTACTCGATGAAAATTCGTTCGAAGAATACGATAAATTCGTGAAGCATCACGCAACTGATTTTGGCATGCAAAATGCTAATTTTTTAGGTGATGGAGTAGTGATTGGTCATGGTACTATTTATGGCAGAAAAGTTTTCGTTTACTCGCAAGATTTTACTGTCTTTGGTGGATCACTTGGTGCATCACATGCAAAAAAAATATGCAAAATTATGGATATGGCAATTAATGCCAGGGTTCCAATTATCGGACTAAATGATTCTGGTGGAGCCAGAATTCAAGAAGGAGTAAATTCTCTTGCTGGTTATGGAGAAATTTTCCAAAGAAACGTAAATGCATCGGGCGTTATACCACAAATCTCTTTAATTATGGGTCCATGTGCAGGAGGGGCTGTTTATTCTCCAGCATTAACTGACTTTACTTTCATGGTAAAGAATAGTTCATACATGTTTATAACCGGACCAGATGTAGTAAAAAAGGTTACCTATGAAGATGTAAGTTTCGAAGACCTCGGTGGAGCAAAAATTCATACAAGCAAAACAGGAGTGGCAGATTTTGCATTCAATAATGATGTTGAGATGCTACTCAAAATGCGTGAATTCCTTACCTTTTTACCAGCAAATAATCAAGAACCACCGAAATCTGTACCAACCTGTAATGATGTTAATGAGATTGATGAATCCTTAAACACTCTAGTTCCTACCAATCCTAACACTCCTTATGATATGTATGAACTCATTGAAAAAGTTTGTGATGAGAAGAAATTCTTTGAACTAAAACCTGATTTTGCTCGTAATATTATAATTGGTTTTAGTAGAATTGGAGGAAATACTGTTGGTATTGTTGCAAATCAACCTATGCACCTTGCAGGATGTTTGGATATTGATTCTTCAAGAAAAGCTGCAAGGTTTGTAAGATTCTGTGACGCATTTAACATTCCGATCATCACACTTATTGATGTTCCGGGGTTTTTACCTGGTACAAATCAAGAATACAATAATATAATACAACACGGAGCAAAGTTGCTTTACGCTTACGCTGAAGCGACTGTGCCGAAAATTAGCCTTATCACTAGAAAAGCATATGGTGGTGCATATATCGTTATGAACTCGAAACATTTAAAAGGTGACATAAATTATGCTTGGCCAACTGCTGAAATAGCTGTAATGGGCCCTGAAAGTGCAGTTGAAATTATATTTAGGCATGAAAAAGATCAGCAAACGTTAATCAAAGAATATAAAGAGAAATTTGCTAATCCATTTTTTGCTGCATCACATGGATACATTGATGACATTATAGTGCCAAGTAAAACAAGGCATCACTTTCACAAAGCATTAGAGCTATTCAAAAACAAGAAAGTAGAAAGGATATGGAAAAAGCATGACAACTTACCTCTGTAACTTTCTTTTAGGCCTTGCTTGCAAGTTATGCAATATTATAAGTGTAATCAGTGTGCCGTTACCAAGACTCGAACTTGGGACCTCGTCATTACCAATGACGTACTCTACCACCTGAGCTACAACGGCAAGTTTATATATTATGATAATGAATAATACAAAAAGGAATAAGGAAAAAGAAGAGGAGAAAAAAAGATTAGCGAAAGCTTTAAAGCAAAATATTTTGAAAAGAAAAAAGCAGCAACAGAGTAGACAAAGCAGACCCCTTTCAAAATTTGTTTGTGGTGAGGAATTTTTAGGAAGAAGCGCCGCAGAATACCCAAACGTATTTGAGGAAGCTTTAACGACAAAATTACCATCAGAAACTTAAGTTTTGAAGGAGGTATCATGCCAGAACTACCAGAAGTAGAAGTAATCTCTAACTTCTTGCTTGATAAAATTAAAAACAAGCAAATTAGTAATGTTATAGTTAATAATTGGAATTTACGTGCCCCAATAACAAAAAATATTGATGATATGCTAAAGGGCAAAGTCATACGCAACATCAAGCGTAGAGGTAAGTATACGATCTGGAATACAGATGGTAGTATGGCTGTAATCATACATCTTGGCATGAGCGGAAAGCTTATATATGCTGACCATGATCAAGTGCGGAATAAGCACGATCACGTGGTATTTTTATTTTCCGATAATACTTCAATAATCTTTAATGATCCAAGAAGATTTGGATTAGTTATTATTTTAAGCAAAGAACAAGAAATAAATTTTTTTGATGGTTTTGGAATAGAGCCCCTCACGGATGAATTCAGTGGAGACTATTTACAGGAGTTGCTGAAAAACAAAAAAGTGAATATCAAATCAGCATTAATGGACAATAAATTAATAGTTGGCGTAGGCAATATATATGCTTCTGAAAGTTTGTTTAGAGCCCGCATATCACCACTCAGGTCAGCAAAAGACTTGACCTATAGAGAGTGCGAAAAACTTGCTGCTGAAATAAAAAATACTCTGAGTGATGCAATTGCTGCAGGCGGTTCAACACTGAAAGATTATGCACAGCCATCTGGATCTGCTGGATACTTTCAAAATAACTTTTACGTATATGGTAAAGTTCAAAAACCTTGCAAAATCTGCAACAATATCATAACACTTATACGACAAAATGGCCGTAGCACTTATTTCTGCAACGTATGTCAGAATTAAGATTTTATTTTTGAATATGACATTTTTACCTGAAAAAGATCCGATTAACTTGTTTTCAAAGTGGTATGAAGAAGTACTTAATTCTCCGTGTAAACAACCAACTGCAATGACGCTAGCAACTTGTAGCAAAGACTGCATTCCATCTGCAAGAGTAGTATTACTAAAGGAATACAGCAAAGAAGGTTTTGTGTTCTTCACTAACATAAATAGTAGAAAAGGAAAAGAATTGACCGAGAACCCTAAAGCTGCATTAGTGTTTCACTGGATAGAATTTGCTAGGCAAGTGCGAATTGAAGGAGATGTTAAACTTCTAAACGATGAAAGAACTGACAAATACTTCTCTTCTCGAGCGCGCGATAGTCAAATTAGCGCATGGTGCTCAAAACAATCGAGCATTCTGAAAGATTGGCAAGATTTTGAGCAAGCTATAAAATTGAAGGAGAAAGAATTTTACAATACACAAGTTTCTCGTCCTAACTTTTGGGTGGGATTTTGCGTAATCCCAAAAGTAATTGAATTTTGGCAAGAAGGTGAATATAGGAGACACACTAGGTTTAGATATACTCTTATTAAAGAAAGCAATTGGAAAGTGGAACAATTGTATCCCTAGCTACATTCGTTATTGGAAAGCTGAAGGAAGGTATCCGTTCAGCAGAGTGGCAAAATAGGTAGACAAAGTGCTCTAAAAAGATAGTCATAGAGTAAATGTGAGCTTACAATAAATGGTGTCATCCCAGTGCCCAGACACTGGGATGGCTTTGTTGCATCGCTAGCTATGATGGATTAAAGATAAAAAAGATGGAGAATATCAGTAGCTTATTATTCTGGTATTTATAACAAGAACGGTCAGTGAATACCTAAATTTGAGTAAAAGAAATTTCACTACCACTCACTAATCCGGCTAAAATTCAAGAATTTCAATGCTTTAGCTATTTTCAATAGAATTAAGTTTATTAATATAAATAATAAATTACTATTCTTAAATTTGATCAGATTGATTGCAAAAAAACAAGATTTTCAATAGGTTGCTTATAATCCTAGCTATAGTTATACCAATTCCCACTATACAAAGAACAGATAGAAGATAATGGAAAAAAAGCTATACTAAAGTAAGTGAAATAGCGAGGTTTAAATGGCATTAAGGTCAAAACTATTAGACGAAAAAGTTGTAAATTTGGCGAAAGAAATGTTAAAAAAGGTCAGAAATAATGCATATGTTTCAAAAAAGTTACAAGCGGTAATAGCAGGAAAAGAAAGTAGTATAAGCGCTGTAGCAAGAATATGTAAAATTTCAAGGACTGCTTTGACTGAATGGATAAAGCATCTAAAATTTGGTAGAGTAGAAAAACTATTTGCCCCGTCTCAGCGGCGAAGAAAAAGCAAATTAAACAAAAATCAACGTAAGCAAATTGAAATATGGGTAGAAAAAAATCCAAATATTACTATTAAGGAAGTGCGAATAAAAATCTCAGAGGAATTTGACCTAAACATCGGTAAATCAACAGTGCACCGTGAGATACAAAGGATGAAATTTTCTTACATAACACCAAGGCCAATGCACCATAAACAAGATAAAAACAAGCAAGAAGAGTTTAAAAAATACTTCAATAAAATAGTCAATTCCCACCCTGAAAAGGAGGTATTTTTTTGATGAATCACGATTTGGAACTCATTCAAAAATCGGACACGGATGGTTCAAAAAAGGGATCAGAACGCAGGTTAAAATAAAAATCGGTAGACAAAATTTCTATATCTACAGTGCGGTAAATCCAAGAAGCGGTAAGGAAATTAGCCTACTTGCTCCATATGTAAACACTGATTGTATGAATATATTTCTGGAGCAGATGTCGAAAGATTTAGGCACGAAAGAAGCCTTTCTTGTAATGGATTGTGCAAGTTGGCATAGATCAAAAAGTTTGAAATTTCAGGAAAACATTACCATTATATACTTGCCTCCTTATTCACCTGAACTGAATCCTGTTGAGAGGTTGTGGCAATATATCAAACACAATACTTTACGCAACAGAGTCTACGATACCATAGGCTTACTTGAAGATGTTGTGTGTAATTTTATTGTCAGTATTTCCAGCACTACTATTAAACGAGTTTGTAATGTTTCTTATTTGTTCGATTAGTAATGGAATTTGGTATTAGCCTTTCATAAGTAGCGATGCAACAAAGCCCACTGGGATCCAGAAAAATTGACTGTAAACAGGCACACTATACAACATTTTCGATCAAAAGCTGGATCCCAGTGTCTGGGCACTGGGATGACAAGAAAGGGAACACTGGAATTTTTGTTTCAGTATTTGTACATTAGCCATGCACCTGAACAGATACGAAGGAAGTTAGTGGCGGTCACATACTCTTTCATCACAATGATAAAGAAGCTTACCTTTATCTCTGACGTATTTTAAAGGAATTTTGGGATTATTGATGTCTTTACCACCGGTGTCATGCCATTTCTTTTCCCATGTAATATAATATGGCTCAAGGTCTTGCGGCGTTAATTTATATATTTCTTTCAGCTCTATTCCTTCGTAAATAGCAAATATCCAATCCACCTTTCGGTATTTTGCAATTATTGTCGGATTCATATGATGATGAGTAGAAAAGCTTTTTGTAAGAAGAGCATTTACTGATTTAAGCTCATATTCATTACCATACTCATCAATGGCATCATTTCCCTCGCGTGCTGGAAGAATAGTGAGTCCAGTTAGTAATAAGACTTGTAGGATTTTCCCGCCGTTATCCTGAAAGATATCATTTATACCATGCTTAACAGCAAACTCCTGATACTTCCGTATATGAGGAAATATATCTTTCAGACATTTTCTGTCTTGATCCTGATTTAGAAGTGCAGTAGGTTCAACACCAAGGGCATCTGCTATGCGCTCAACATTATCTATAGAGATATTTCTCTCACCACGTTCAACGGAGCCTATATATGTTCTGTGTAATTCACATAAATCAGCAAGAGTTTCTTGGGAAAGCCCTTTTATATTTCTTATCTTTCGTATATTCTGGGAAAGAAGTAACCGCAAAGATTGTTTTTTTATTTTTGTCATCTTTGTAAGATAATAGTTGACAATTATAAGTCTACAGACTATAAGTATCTTTCATATGGCACATATATTGGAAAAATTTAAATTTAATAATAAACCCACATATACTACAGACAGGGGAGCTGCATATTGTGGAGACTCTCTTAACCTATTGCCGCAATTACCAGATAATAGCTTAGATCTCGTAATCACCAGTCCACCGTTTGCTTTGCAAAGAAAAAAAGAATACGGAAATGAATCCCAAGCCGAATATGTTGCCTGGCTTAGTCAATTTGCAAAATTAGTACATAGCAAACTCAAAGATACAGGCAGTTTTGTACTTGATCTAGGTGGGGCTTATGAAAAAGGCGTGCCATCCAGAAGTTTATATAATTTTAGAGTGCTTATACATTTCTGTGATGACATAGGCTTCTTCCTTGCAGAAGATTTCTATTGGTATAATCCTTCTAAGTTGCCAAGTCCAATTGAATGGGTAAATAAGAGAAAAATCAGAGCAAAAGATTCTGTTAATACAGTATGGTGGTTCAGCAAAACTGAGTGGCCTAAAGCAGATGTCACAAAGGTGCTAGTGGAATACAGTGGCCGCATGAAAAAACTTATCGAGAACCCAAAGGCTTATTATACTCCAAAAGAACGACCATCAGGACATAATATTGGTAGTAGCTTTGGTAAAGATAATGGAGGAGCTATTCCATCAAATCTTTTGCAGATTCCCAATTCAGAATCTAACAGCCAGTATCTTGCTGCATGTAAAGAACTAGGTGTAGAAGAGCATCCAGCTCGATTCCCTGCTAAATTACCTCAATTTTTTATTCGGTTTCTAACACAACCGGGAGATGTTGTTTTAGATATTTTTGCTGGTTCTAACACAACAGGTTTTGTATGTGAGCAAGAAAACCGTTACTGGTTAGCATTTGAAGAAAATAGAGAATATCTTGCTGCATCTGCTTTTAGGTTCTTAAAAAAAGAATGCTCAAAAGAAACTATTTATCAACGCATTGTTCATGGTGAAGAGCAAGTGTTAAAGGCTAAGCAGTCTGTATTGGATCTTAAGTTCACTCAGCAGTCATTAGTAGTTTAGTTATGCTCTTTGTTCATGGTTTTCCCGTTTTTAGCAATAATTTTTTATATAAGCATTTTTGTTGCCTATCCTCAACACTTTCCACATTAGCGTCACTATAGCTGACCTAAGCAAGGTTTCCCTACGTCATACTGCGATTCATTCGCGGTATCTCTAGATCCCGCTAACAAGCAGCGGGATTATCTTCATGCCGCCACGAACCGTCATACCGCCGCGGCGCTAACAAGAGATCCCGCTACACGTAGCGGGATACTATCTACACCGTCATACCGCGATTCATTCGCGGTATCTCTCAACATAGATCCTGCTAACAAGCAGCGGGATGACAGTAGTCCTACGTCATACCGCGATTCATTCGCGGTATCTCATCCGCTAACAAGTAGCGGGATACTTGACCTTTACAGGGATGACGGTTGTCGGTAGGCCTAAATTACTTTAGCTACAAACATTAAGAAATTTACCAAATGAAAAAAAAGGCAAAAGAAGCCCTAGTCACTGTCTATTTTCTGTATTGGCGTTTTTTAAGTCTTAAACACTGCAATTTAGCTGCTTTTAAGTGCAACTCACCTTATCTTAAATGTTTAAGAAATTTACTAAGCAGAAAAAAAAGGCAAAAGAAACCCCGTGTTAGCTAGTTGTCACTCTCTAATCCTGCAAATCGGCGTTCTATACTGTCTTAAACGACTTATAAGCGCGTTTCAGCTTGTGTAGGTAAAAACCCAGAAATGTTGTGAAGACATAAGGTGCACATAGTGCAAAAAATTAAAAATAAGACGCCAACTACGTTGTTTTTTGCTGTTTAATCTGCACAGATGAAGATAACTGAATACCTTCAGTATCATGATAAGGGGACTGGGGGAATTTGTCAAGTAGTTTCTACCTGAAACCACAATATTCGCACAGTTGGAAAATGGTTGCGGGAGTAGGATTTGAACCTACGGCCTTCAGGTTATGAGCCTGACGAGCTACCGAGCTGCTCCATCCCGCGTCGTTGTTTATTTAGCTATTATACTTGCAATTATAGGATATACAAGGATAAAATCCGCTATGGGTCGTATATTAGTATATTTATTAACTTTTTTTGACATAATAGTGAGCTATATACGTCATAACCTACGTAATGAAAAATATAACTTGATACTGTGGTTTCCTGTGTGTCAGTGTGTAGGGATTTTAACCTATTTTTCCCTAAGTTTTGAACCAAGCTGCATTTTCACTATATCTATTTTTCTTTTGCTTCCACCTACACTAACTCTGATTGCGATACTGCACAAAAGGTACACAATACTATGCATTGCTTTAATTGCAGTGCTCATAGGATTTACAGCTAGTAAATTAAGAACAGCTTTAGTTGATACTCAAATTCTTGATAAAGAGAGATACGTAAAAGATATAATTGCCACAGTGAAGGACATTAATGACAGGGGCTCATACAAACAATTTCTGCTTTCTGTCTCTACTATCTCAAAATCCTCTCCTGTCATCCCAGCACCCCCTTTTGTCATCCCAGCACCCCCTTTTGTCATCCCAGCACCCCCTTTTGTCATCCCAGTACTTGATACTGGGATGGCTTTGTTGCATCGCTACTTATGAAAGGCTAACTATAGCTAGGATTATAAGCAACCTATTGAAAATCTTGTTTTTTTGCAATCAATCTGATCAAATTTAAGAATAGTAATTTATTATTTATATTAATAAACTTAATTCTATTGAAAATAGCTAAAGCATTGAAATTCTTGAATTTTAGCCGGATTAGTGAGTGGTAGTGAAATTTCTTTTACTCAAATTTAGGTATTCACTGACCGTTCTTGTTATAAATACCAGAATAATAAGCTACTGATATTCTCCATCTTTTTTATCTTTAATCCATCATAGCTAGCGATGCAACAAAGCCTACTGGGATCCAGAAAAAAAAGATATGGATTCCAGCGTTACGCGCTGGAATGACACCGGATAGAGCTCTAGATAACATCAGAATATCAGTTAGAACCAAAGTGGAAAAAGGCATTAAAATAGGCGATCAAGTAAAATTATCAGCAAAACTCTTCCCTCTAAAGATTGCACCTTCGGAGCATGCATATGATTTTGCAAGAATAGCATATTATCAGAAAATAAGTGCAACAGGTTTTGCAACAAGCAAAATAGCTTTGCACAAAAAGGCTGAAGCAAGGAAATTTCAAGAATATATAGAATCTTTCCGTCAATACATTTATGAAAACCTGCAGCAAAATATTAAAAAACCACATGCAGACATAATTTCTGCATTACTAATCGGCAAAAAGGACGGAATAGACCAAAAAACTATGGATGCGATAAGAGATTCAGGTATAGCACATTTGTTTGCCATATCTGGTTTGCATTTATCATTTGTTGCTGGCCTGTTTTTTATAGTGTTTCGTAATTTATTCGCAATATCTGAAACTTTGACTCTTAAGTATAACACCAAGAAAATATCTGCATTCCTTACTATCTTGCCAACCACGTTTTATTTGTTGATTACCGGTATGCAAATTTCTGCTCAGCGTGCCTACATCATGGTGATTTTAGTACTCGTTGCAATAATGATAGAGAGAAAATATCGAGGGTTAATAGCAATTGCGTTTGCTGCTGCAGTGATACTCTCAGTAGAACCAGAAGCAATTTTAAAGCCAGGCTTTCAGATGTCATTTTCTGCGGTTTTGGCACTGGTTGCCAGTTATCAAATTAATGCTAATAAATTGTTCAAAATAAAAATAATGAAATATTTTGTGTCGATAATGATCAGCTCAGTAATAGCAAGTTTAGCAACTGTTCCGTACACGATATACAATTTTAATTATTTTTCAATTAGTGGTATTATCACAAATTTAGTTGCTATACCAATAGTTACGTTAATTATTATTCCACTTGGAATAATTTATGTCTTATTGATTCCTTTAGGTATTGAATGGATTATAGCGCCATTTATAGAGCGCCCAATTGACAGTATCTTGTATCTTGAAAAAAGCATCTGGTGTTTTAAGCTTAAGCATTAGGTGGAGAAGGGAATAACTTTGAAGATTATCTTAGATATAAAATCTGTTAGCAAGACAAGAGTTCCCTTCTCAAAAGTACAGGCTGGACGGTATCATAGAAAGACCTAAATGGTTCTAATTCTGTATTCACAAGGTAAGCCTTACTTTTCATTTTTAATAGTAGTATATGGAGTTACATATGATCAACAACTTTTTAGGTATAGATGTTTCAAAAGAACACTTTGATGTTTCTCTCTCATTTATAAGTAAAAAAGGAAAACGTGAAACTAGAAAACGGAAGTTTAAAAACGATGATACAGGGTTTCAAGGTTTGCTGAACTTTCTACAAAAACATAATGTAGAAGAAGTAAAAGCTTGCATGGAATTCACGGGTTGTTATAGCGAGGCTTTAGCTGAATTTCTATACAATGCTGGACATTTTGTTAGTGTTGTAAACCCAGCTTGCATAAGATTTTATGCAAAAAGTAAGCTTACACGACAAAAAAATGATCAGATTGATGCAGAGATTATTGCAGATTATTGTCAAAAACAGGAACCTTCCCGTTGGATGCCACCATCTCCTAAAAAGAAAAAATTAAAACATCTTTATCGTTGCTCAGATGCGTTAAAAAATGAGTTAACATTAGTAAATAATCATTTAGAAAAAAAAGAGAGACTATCTGAAGAAGTTGTAAATGCTTGGGAAAGCCTTGCAATGCACATAGAACAATCAATAGAAACAATAAAAACTCCATACGTGAACTATTAAAACAACACAAAGATTTGTTGGAGGACTTTCAACTCCTATTAACTATTCCAGGAATAGGAGAAGAATCAGCAATAGCTATTTTAGCTGAAATTCCTGATATAAAAGCCTTTATAAATGCCAGGCAATTGGCAGCATACGCTGGAACTATACCACGAAATATAACATCAGGCTCATCTGTACATGCCAAGCCCAGATTAAGTAAAACCGGTTTACAAACATTACGTAAGGCAATGTATTTTCCTGCTATAGTAGCTAAGAATCACAATCCTATTGTTATGACTTTTTGCGAAAAATTAAAAGAAAAAGGCAAGCATGCTATGTCTATAGTTGGTGCTGCAATGCGTAAGTTACTTCATATAGTCTTTGGTGTTTTAAGTTCAAGAAAGGCTTTTGACCCAGATCATATCAAGAACTACAGAGCTAGAAGGTTGAATAAAGGTTTAGTACTTTAAAATTAAAAAATGCTTCCAATCTATATTAATTACAAAAGACTTTAGAATTTTATTTTTTAGGAGTGTAAACTTATGCAAACAATAATACTCAATAATCCAATAACAGTTAATGGGGTTTCTGTTGCAGAGCTAACTATTAGGCGTCCAAAAGTTAGGGATTATTTGGCAATTGAACGCTTAAATGGTAGTGACTTGAGTAAGGAAATCACCCTAACTGCAAATTTAACATCGGTTACGAAGGAAACTATAGAAGAGTTGGATATTGCAGACTATGCTAAAGTACAAGAAGTGCTAAAGGATTTTTTTTCACCGATTATACAAAAAACTTGAGATCGAAAGTACTTGCACTCAGCTCTGTCACGGGTGGTGGAATTGAGCAAATACTCAATATGGAGATGGATGAGTTTATTCTATGGTGTAAAGCAACAAAGGAAGTTAAATGTTAATCTTGAATTTTCTTGCTGATTAACAAAATGGTATCTGAAGTTTAAAATCAAAAAATGCTCTTATCGCATCTTATGTGGAATAGTACCTTACACAAATTTATTAAATGTTGTTGGTTAGTGTATAACGCTATACAGGATGTGGGTTGGAAGTATTTTTTGATTACGGTACAGTTTGAATAATTTTTTTATTGACTCACAAGACGGTATCTAGCTATTGAGAGACTTAATGGTAGTGATCTGAGTAAGGAAGTAACTTTGACTGCCAATCTAACATCAGTTGCAAAAGAAGCAATTGAAGAGTTGGATATTGCTGATTATGTAAAAGTGCAAGAAGTATTAAAGGATTTTTTTTCACCAATTATCCAAAAAACTTGAGATTAGAAATACTAGTGCTTGGCTCTATCATAGGTGGTGGAGTTGAGCACATTCTTGATATGGAGATTAGTGAATTTATTTCATGGAGCAAATTAGCAAGGGAGCTTAAATGTCAACGTTATCTATAAAAATCGGAGCTGTTTTAGATGGCAGTTTTAATACTGTAATAAAGGGCAGTAGTAATCAACTTACTTATCTTGGTGAGAACATAAGGAAGCTTGACTCATCTTTAAAATCAGTATCAAAATTTAAGCAGTTGGGTCATGATGTTTTGACTAGCAGGAGGTCGTGGAAGGGCTTTGAAGATCAAGTAAAATCTTTAGCTAAACAAATGAAGGCAATAGAGAAACCGAGCAAAACCTTAAAAGCAGAATTTGACAAGGCCAAAACCTCCGCAATAAAAGCAAAAGAAGCATATTTGAAAAAGAGAGATGCTTTGCATTCATTTAATGAAGAAGTAAGAAAAAGTGGAAGAAATATTAAGTCATTAGTAAGTGATCAATATAAACTTGGTTCTTCTATTGAAGTGCTAAAAGGTAAGTATGGTAAGCTTGGGTCTGCAATACGTAGTCACCAAAGTTTTTTAGCAAGCAAAGCACATTTTAAGTCACAAATTATAGAGACTATTGGGCTAGGGCTAACGCTTGCAGCGCCAATTAAAGTTGCTGTTGATTTTGAATCGGCTATGGCTGATGTAAAGAAAGTAGTAAAATTTGTGCAAAATGACACTAAAGATGAAGCATTAAAGTTTGCTAAAGAGTTAAAGAAATTATCTCGGGAGATACCCTTGTCAGCTGCAGAATTAGCACAAATAGCTGCAAGTGGTGGTCAGCTTGGTATTGACAAAAATGATCTTATAAAGTTTACAACAGTAGTTGCCAAAATGACCACAGCGTTTGATATGTCGGCAGAAGAAGCTGGTAATGCTATTGCGAAAATATCCAACGTCTATGGAATTAAAGTTGATGGTATGGAAAATGTAGGTAACATAATAAACCATCTCTCAGACAATACCGCTGCTAAAGCACAAGAAGTGGTTCTTACATTAAATAGAATTGGTGGTAATGCTAAACAGTTTGGTTTAGAAGTTGATCAAGCAAGTAGCTTAGCAAGTACGTTCATAAGTTTAGGTAAACAACCTGAAAAAGCAGCAACTGCTATAAATAACTTTCTTAGTAAACTACAGACTGCAAGAGAGCAAAGTCCTGAATTTCACGATGCATTAGATGAGATGGGAACAAGTATAGAAGAGCTCGAACAAACCATTAAAAAAAATCCTCAAGAGGCAATATTACAATTCCTTGAAACTTTAAAAAGAATAGACGATCAAGAGCGTGCCGGTATTCTTATGAATCTATTTGGCGCTGGGTTTCAAGATGACATTGCTCTTTTAGTAGGAAGCTTAGACATTTATAAGAAAGCTATTGAACAGGTAGCTGATAAAGGAAAGTACCGCTCCTCAATGCAGAAAGAATTTGAAAATCGGGCAAACACTACAGCTAATAAATTACAATTACTTAAAAATGCAGTATTTGAAGCTGGCATGAATCTAGGGTCAGTGATGTTGCCTACTTTAAATTATGTAGCTGGAAGTTTGAAAGCAATAACAGAGCGTATAGCTTCTTTTGCAGAAAAATATCCAACTTTAACTACGGTAATCATGAGTACTTTAGCAGCTTTGATAAGTTTGAAAGTCTTAGTAGTGGGAGTAGGCTATGGAATTACTTTATTAGGAAGTACAATTTTTGGTCTTAAAGCAACGATATTGGCAACATTTTCATTTTTATCAGCTATAGTTTTTCCTGCAGTAATAACAGGGCTAAGAGCAATAACACTCGCTGTAATGACTAACCCAATCGGACTTTTAATAGCGAGTCTTGTTGCTGGTGCAGCTTATGTTCTAACTAACTGGCAAAAAGTGAAAGACTTTTTCTCTAGCTTTTGGAAATCACTCATTGAACCTATAGGAAAAGCTTTTTCATGGATGGGAAATACAGTTAGTAGCATATTTGCTGAGAATAACCCGATTAGAAAATTTGAAAATAATGGAAATTTTGTTAATAAGCTTTCTAAAAATAGCATTTTCAGTAACGGAAACCCATTGACAAGTAATAGTGCTATTAAACAATTTTCAGAAAATAGTAAAGGCAATTTTGAGAGTTTTAAAGTTAAAGGTGTTATAGAAGAAAAAAGAGCTATAGAACAAGAAGAAGTTGAGAAAGCATTCAAGAAAAGTAGATATGAAAATAGGGAATCTAAAGTATATAACCAAGCATTCTATCAAACGTTTAATATCAACATTAAATCTGAAGATGTGCGCAGTGTTGCTGATGCAGTAATAGAACGATTTAGAGAACAAGCACGTGGGGCACTTTTTGACATAGTTGAAGAGTTACATTGATGTTGCTTGGAAAATGTAAGCTTGAACCAACAAGCCTAAGATACAGTAAAGAAGAAAGGTGGTATACAATTGAATGTATTGAAAAAACGTCGCTACAAAACATTGGTTCAGGAATTGAATGTATTGATCTAACAGGAGTGATTTATTCACGTTATCAGAGTAATGGCTTAGAACAGCTAAAAAATATACGTGATACTCAAGAACCACACGTTCTGGTTGATAATTCAGGAAATATACTTGGGAATTTTGTTATTATTAATGTAGAAGAAAAACAGATATTATTTTTTCCTGATGGAAAACCAAGAAAAGTTGAGTTTATTTTGAAGTTAAAAAGTTACAGCAAGTGATTTATTATTACACTAAAGAAAACGAAATGTTAGATGAAATTTGCTGGAAACATTATGGATACAGTAGTGAAGCAGTGGAGGAAGTATTGCTTGAAAATCCAGGACTTGCAGAACATGGAAGTTTTTTGCCCGCTGGATTGAGAATTAAGCTTCCTAAAATTCAAAAAATACCGAAAGAATCTGTTATAAACATTTTAGATGAATGACACCAGATTTTGATATAGTAGCAAAAAATAACCCAGTAACAGAGCTTTTAAAAAAGAGTTTAATATTACTACGTGTCACTGATGGATGGCTTTGTTGCATCGCTACTTATGAAAGGCTAACTATAGCTAGGATTATAAGCAACCTATTGAAAATCTTGTTTTTTTGCAATCAATCTGATCAAATTTAAGAATAGTAATTTATTATTTATATTAATAAACTTAATTCTATTGAAAATAGCTAAAGCATTGAAATTCTTGAATTTTAGCCGGATTAGTGAGTGGTAGTGAAATTTCTTTTACTCAAATTTAGGTATTCACTGACCGTTCTTGTTATAAATACCAGAATAATAAGCTACTGATATTCTCCATCTTTTTTATCTTTAATCCATCATAGCTAGCGATGCAACAAAGCCCTGATGGATCAGGTACTACAAGTGACGAAGCTGAGATATGTATTAATTATAGTTCTAGCGCTTTAGAACTTAAGGGTAATTTACAGGTTTTTCTAGGATATAAAGAAACAGGTTTATTACCTATGGGGGTATATAAGGCAAATCAAATTACAATACAAAGTCCACCACAAACTTTAAGAATAAAATGTGACGCTGCAAGTTTAAGAGGATCATTAAAGGAAAGAAAATCAAAGGAATGGAAAGACATTACCTTGGGAGATTTGATTAAAGAAATAGCACAAGAACATGGGTATGAAGGTAAAGTCGCTGAAAGATTTGAAAATATATTTATACCACATACCATTCAAGCAGATGAAAGCGACATGAGTTTTTTGGAAGGATTAGGCAAAAAATATGATGCACTAGTAAAACCAGCAGGAGGATATATAATTTTTATTCCGAAGGGAGAAGCAAGATCAGCGACTGGAAAGATGTTAGGTACAACAGTATTAACACCTAAAGATATTATAAATTGGGAGGTAAATTTTAATGTGCGTAACAAATATGGATCTGTTATTGCAAAATGGCACAGTTATGAAAAGGGAGAAACTATAGAAGAGAAAGTGGGAAATGAGGGTCCAAGTTATACCCTGCAAACGCTTTACTCTACCGCAGAATCAGCAATTAGTGCAGCAGCAGCTAAGTTAAAACAACTAAAACGTAGTACATCAAATTTAAATGTAACTGTTCCTGGTAATCCAGAATTATTTGCAGAAGCTAAGATCAGCCTTTCAGGATTTTGTCAGGAAATTGAAGGTGAATGGGTAATTAGCAAGGCAGAACATATTCTGAATAATAGAGGATATCAAACTATAGTAGAGGCAACAGTGAGCAAAGCTGTTTAAGTGAAACTTAAGCAAATGGTCATTTAATTCCAAATAAATATATAATACATGAACATAAATTCGATCATATATAAAAATAGACTAATTTTATTAATAGCACTAGCAGTATGTATTGTAATCGTATGTATTTCCTTATCTGAAAAGAGATATAAAGATAGCATTACTAAATTAGAGATTGCATCTGAAACTTGTGACCTAGAAAATATCGAGCTCTTGATACAAAATAATGTAAATATTGGCGAAAAAGCATTGCATTATGCTGCAGAAAAAGGATGTTTAGAAATTATAAAATTTTTAGTAGAAAAGGATGTTGATATAAATACTGCCAATAAATTTAAGCGAACAGCACTACATTATGCTGCAGATAATGGACATTTAGAAATTGTCAAATTCTTATTAGATAAAGGATCAAATCCTATAGCTACAGATCGAGATGGAAGAAGACCAAGAGATATGGCTGTAGTGGAATTGCGATATGATAAAAACAAAGGCAAAACATATAGAGAAATCATAAAGCTACTTGCTAAAGCAGAGGATCAATACGAATCAACAAAAAGTAATCACTAAAGCTGTAAGTTTTCTATAATCTATACATAAATTTCTAAAACTATCCATAACAAGTTAATATTTTCACATGAAAAAGCAAAAAATCCCAATAGCGTTAATAATAACAATAGTTCTACAGACTGTAGGATTCATATGGTGGTTGTCCAAGCTAGACTCAAGGGTACAGCTTCACGATAAACTTATTGAATATGGTTTAATGGAAAAAGTGTTAGTACTTGAGGAAAGGGTAAAAAATCTTTCTGAGGAATTAGATGAATTCAAAGATAACTTAAAGTCTGGTGTATAATGCTTAGACTGCGATTGGCGATTTTTCCAATTTTTGACGTATTGTTCAACTAGTGGAGAATCTCCTGTTATGATCAGTAGGTTTTCAGCATTTCTTTGCTGAGCGGCATCTGAAAAGTTAAATGATCCGGTTATGATTTTTTGCTCATCAATAATAATTACCTTGCTATGAGCAATAGCGGGTTTAAAATCAATCCATATCGGGATTTTGTGCTCAAATAATTCGTTAATTACACTATGTTTTGAACTAGTTTGTGATTCATCTAGAATAACCTTAATATCAACTCCACGCTTTTTAGCTTGAACCAAGGATTCAGCAATAGGCTTTGAGGTAAATTGGTATGCCTGAACCAACACGGATTTTTTAGCATGATCCACAGAATCAATTATTAGATTGGTGCAATTTTCCCCAGGAGTGAAACATACAGTAGTAGTTGGACAAGAAACACAACCTGATAAAAGTGAGCAAGTTAATAGAACTAATAAATATCTAATCATGACTAAATACATCCTTTCAGTTGACGGAGGAGGCATAAGGGGCATAATACCAGCCATTATTCTAGCAGAAATAGAAAAAAGAACAAGAAGAACTATAGCTGAAATCTTTCACTTAATGGCAGGAACCTCAACTGGTGGAATTGTTGTAGCAGGATTATGTAAAAAAGATAAACCTCAATATTCTGCTAATGATTTAGTCGAGTTCTATCGGGAATATGGACCATATATTTTTAAATCTTCATTTTTGAGAAGATCAATATTTTCTTGGCTTAATTGCACACAATACCCACATAAAAATATTGAATCTGTACTGGATAAATATTTTGGAGAGGATATTCTAAAAAACACATTAAGTAAGGTACTGATAACAAGTTATGATATTCACAATAATCGTCCATTTTTCTTTAAAAGCTGGAAAGAAGGTAATATTAAGCTGAAAGATGCACTCAGAGCTGCAACGGCTGCACCCACTTATTTCATACCAAAACATCTAAAAATTGATCAGATAGACAGAGTATTAGTGGATGGAGGGATATTTGCCAATAATCCAGCGGCTTGTGCATATGCAAGTGGTAAGAAATTGTTTCCTAATGATGATATTCTACTGTTATCGATAGGTACTGGCAGAACAGATAGAAGCATAGAGTATGCCAATTCAAAGAGATTTGGAAAAATAGGCTGGATAAAACCTTTGTTAAATGTGATGTTTGCCTCTGGATTGGACTGCGTAAATTATCAGATGAATCAAGTAATAGGCAATAGATACGTAAGAATACAATCGCAATTGAAGCTAGCGTCGGCTGACATGGATAACATTACATCAAAAAATATCAAATTTCTTCAACAGGAGGCAAAGGCAATGATAGAGGACAATCAGAAAGTGATAGAAAAATTCTGTATAGAAATATAAAATATATAACTACTTTTACTTATATCTTAATATATTATTTCTCAGTAGCCAACTATCTTTTTTCACACTCACTCAACTCATCAGCAGTTAGGCCACTTGCTCGCACAATAATATCAATAGAAATATCTGCCTTTGCTAGATTTTTTGCAACCTTGATTTTTTCTGCTTTTTTAACTTTTTCCTTGCCATTTTTCATTTCTTCAGATAGAGATTTGACTAATGCATCTAATAATTCTTGTTCTCTGTACTCATCCATTAAACTCAATAGCTTTTTGCTTTCTCTTGTTTTAGGTAGCAGAGCTTTAATATTCACTGATAATTCTCCTGCTATTTCATATAATTTATCTAATGATATGGCAGTATACCCTTTTTCATATTCGTGTATTTCCTTGAGTGTTACACCAACTTTATCCGCCAAATCTTTTTGAGTGTATCTCCTTATCAATCTCCATTCTCTTATTCTTTGCCCTACTCTGTAGTATATAGAATCAGTGCAGACTTCTTTCTCTGTATTATCATACTCGTAAATAGATAAGCCGGTTGCTTGGGAAATTATGTCAACTGAAACTCCTTCTTTAACTAGATTTTTTGCTACTTCTAATCTTGCCTCCTCTTGATTGATTTTCTCGCTAATATGAACAAACCTGATTAATGAAGGTACTATTTTGCCTAACTTTTGATTCTCATATATTTTTGTTAGATAGAGTATTTCTTCGTCTTCATCTTTATACTCTCTTACTGTTATTGGTCTAGGTAATAGATCTACAGCATTAACTGATAATACTCTTGCTATTACATATAGTACTCCAATTGGAATAGGAGTATAACCATTCTCATAGCTGTTCACTTCTTGGTATGTTAAACCTACTTGACCTGCTAATCCTATTTGAGTATGACCTCGCATTAACCTACAATTTTCTATTCTTTGCCCTATTCCATAGCTAACATTGCTTGCAGAAACAAACACATATACCTCCTTTTAAGAAAAAAACTTTATTACTATAATTTTTTTACGAGCTATCCATCTAAAACCATATCAATAGATAAACCTACCGCTTGCAAAATAATATCAATAGAAATTCCCCCTTTTACTAAATCTTTTGCAACTTTGATTCTTTCCGCTTTCCTCACTTTTTCTTCACAAATCCTTATACCTTCAAACAGAGACTCTCTTAATGCATGACGTAGTTCTTGGCTCTCAATTTCTTTGTATTCTTTAATCAAATCCTGTAGCTCATTTTCTACTTTACTACCTTCATCTATTAGTAGATCTGTAATATTAATCGATAACGCTTCTGCCATTTCATATAATTTATCAAGTGGAACAGCAGTCCTTCCTTGTTCATAGTTGCTTATTTCGTGACGTGTTGTATTCATTTTCTCTGCTAAATCTTTTTGAGTATACTCTCTCACTAGCCTCCATTCTTTTATCTTCTTTCCTATTTTGTAGTAGATAGAACCCGTTTTTTCTTCAATACATTCATCAGCAGAGAGGCCAATTGCTTGTGAAACAATATCAACAGAAATTCCTGCTTTAACCAGACCATTTGCAATTTTTATTTTTTCCGATTTTCTACTACTTTTTTCACTGACTTGGACAAATTTGGTTAGCAAACAAAACATCTTACGTAACTCCTGATCGTTAATCTTCTTATATTTTCTTATTAGGTTTAATATTTCTTCTCCCTCATCTTCAAGACAGCTTTTTGATACAGGAATAAGATCCGTAATACTGATTGATAGTGTCTCAGCTATAGCATACAACCTTTCAATTGAAATTCTACGGTTCCCTTTTTCATATTGCAGTATTACCCAGTACTTTACACCAATTTTCTCCGCTAAATCCTTTTGAGTATACCCTCGCTCTAACCTCCAACTTTTCAATTTTTGCCCTACTTCATAGTCTAGACTTTTTTCCACGCAAAAAACCATATATATAATATTTTCTACTATAGCTCAAAGGCTCCAGTAAACTCTGGAACCTTAAAATAAATGAATTAAAGTTCCCTAAAGGTTTCTTTACTACCTCCAAATACCCTATTTACCCATGAAGACGGAGACAATACTTCATCATTGCTAATCTCTTTTATAGCATACTTTTCACTCCATATGCCACATCTAGTGAAACTACCTCTCTCTACTGCTTCTTTAAGTTTTACTCCCCCAAAGAGGCAATTTTTTCCTATTTCTTCGCCTCTTTTTTGTAACTCAGCCCACATTTCCTTGTTTTCTACTCTGACTTGTACTTGATCATATTTTTTTACATCGTGGTACAATATAACATTTAGCTTACCAATGCTCGTAGGAAATTCTAATACAATAGAGCTTCCATCTGACATATCAGTATAGTTTCTTATATCTCCTTTCTCGCTTTTAACCTCTACTGCATTATTGCCCATTCTTAAAATTAAACCTCTGTTTGCTTCCAGTATTTTGGCTACCTCTACCTTGCTATCATCAGAAAATTCTATATATGATGTTGTATTGTCTATCTCGAAATCTATTAAGGATCCTTCTTGAATAGCACTTTCGCCAGCTTTTTCTAGTTCTTCTAGTTGCTTATCTATCTGTGGCTGAACTTCTGATTGTAGCTCATCATAGATTTCACCTATCAGTTTATTCTGCAGTAAAGTATCATGAAACTCTGCACCGCTTAGCATTAATTTACGTATTAGCTTTTTTCGATCACTTTTTTCTAATCTGTGAAAATGTGTACCTAATACTACATATTCTGCGAAACTCCATTCCCCATCATTACATGCATTTAGCCTTGCTCCATCACCTATTACTTCATCTATAACTTTATTCATCTCTTTTAAACTTTTTGCTCTTACCACAGCACTTTTAAGCCAGCTCAACTTTTCTGCACTTGGCTTTATTTTTTGCAAAGCTGAAGCAAATGGATTCAACCCTTCTGGATAATCTGCTTGATTACTCAAAGGTTTTGTGCCATATATGTAGTCAAGTCCTTTTCCATAGTTGATTTTGTTTTCGTGAACGTTTCTGCTAGGGAAAGGCATTGTATCTTCCGGTTTTATCTCCTTCTGATTATTAATTTTGCTCACAAACTTAGACTGCTTTATATCAACGCCTTCAAGAGCACCAAATATTTTCTTCAATAACTTGTCTTTACTAGTCATATAACCCCCATATTAAAAATACTTTTTAAGTATATAAATCTTAGTTTATACATTCTATTACTCAGTATAAATTATAATGAGTAGATTTGCAAATACTTTCTACTATAACAATCCGTTCTCTCGAAAGCTGAAATAGCCTCCACTTGTGATGATAATATGGTCAAATAATCTAACGCTTACAGTACTACATGCTGCTGCTAAGCTCTTCGTTACTTCTTGATCTTCTTCTGATGGTTCTAAGCGTCCCCCAGGATGGTTGTATTACCCCGCCAACAATGTTGCAAATTTTTCTTTTCTTCTCGATTATTTCCAGGAGAGTTTGGTAGCTCTTTTACACGAAATACCACATTTACGTCCTCAAGGTTAATTTCAATTCTCTTGACTAACGTTCTAATAATATCACGTTTAGTTAGCCAGTCTGCGTTATCAAGGTTTGATGTAATATTGGAAGAAAAGTCTTCTAAATTGGTTACAACCAAAGTTAATTCCTGTTTTAATTTCTTTTGATCGAATATCCTTTTCTTCTCCTCTTCAATTGTTTTTAAACTTTGTTTCATTGCTTTAATTCGTGGTTCAAATTCTTCTTGATTAATATATTCTTGAGCATAACTATCAATAAGTCTAGCAATACCACGTTTTAATTTATTTTCTTGTTTCTCTAGTAAATCGCTTTTTTGATCCCATGATGATTTTTTAAGCTCTGAAAGTCTACGCCTGTATTCTTCTAAAACCCTATTTGGATTTTTCAATAAATGCTTAACCTCTTCCCAAACGGCTGTTTCTAATGCATCTGTACGAATGTGTTTATTATCACAAATTTTATTACCACCAAAACGGTAAGAATCTCTACCAATACAACGATAATAAGCATAATGATCAATTTTTTCTCCTCGCTTATTTCTTACAGGACTTCCGTAATATGCATAACGACAACGCTTACATACGATTAAACCTTGTAGTAAATATTTTGCTCCTCTTTCTCTTGTCCTTGCTATTTTTCTATTCTCAGCTAATTGTTCTTGAACTATATCAAATACATCTTCGTCCACTATATTTGGCACTTTAACATAAATCCAATTTGCTTTTTCAACAGAATAGGTAGAGTAATTATCTTTCGGTTGTTCACAAGAATGTTTCTGTGGTCTGATATGTTGTAACTTTATACCTACTTTTGTTTTACCAAAAGCCGCTTGTCCTTTGTAAGCAGGATTTTTTAACATACCCCAAATCACACTTCTATCCCAGTACTTTTTTCCTGTTCGTGTTATAATAGACATAGTGTTTAGCCGACGACACACTTCCCCAATACTTGTCCTTTCTCTTCCTATCCACAAAAATACTTTCCTAACAACATTAGCTTCTTCTTCGTTTATTTCAAATAAAGCTTGTCCTCCTCCCATATATTTATCTATATAACGATAACCATAAGGAGCTCCTCCCATTACGCTTACACAACCTTTATTAGCTGCATAAATCTTTCCGCGACGACTTCGTTCCATAATTTTCGCTCGTTCATATTCTGCTATCATACCTTGCATTTGTAACAGCAATTGAGATTCTGGATTATCGTTAATCTCATAATTTAAGAAAACCGTTTCTGCTCCTGCTTTCTCAAATTCTTCAAGTAATACCATTTGATATGCATATTTTCTAGATAAGCGATCAGGTGAATGAATGTAAATTCTATCAATTTTACCTTCTGTTACTTTATCACGTAACTTTTCTAGATCAGGACGGACTAGATTAGATCCACTGTAGCCATTATCAATAAATTTATACTCACTTAATAATTTGTATCCATCCGTACTAATTTGCTTCTCTAAAGCTGCAACTTGACTTGCTATTGTATTTTCTTGTGCTTGTTTCCCCGAAGAAACTCTTGCATATAAACTCACTGTTACCATTTGATCCTCCTTGAATCCCATTTTTATGTTTTAAATTTTTTTGGCTTACTTGCTTTGACACGGCTTTTTCATAAGCATCTAACAAATACTTTTCTGCCAACCGGTTAGTTTCATAGCTACAGCTAATCCGTATAGCTAATCTCTTATTTCCCATGAACTTTCCTTGAAATAATATGTTCATATCATTCATTGAAACTGATGGTTAATTGATTGTTGGCACTATAAATAAATGGCACTCTTGTTTTTGGACATAGAAGTTTTCGAGAAATGCTTTTCTCTAATTTTACGTTTTTTGCAACATTGTTGGCGGGGTAGTGACATTATTACTAATGTTGCATTCTTTATTAATGCTTTTCTTATAATTTCCTTTATGTACACCGGTGCTTTTTCCATTTCACCAATATAGGATTCTTCTCCGATTAATTGGCGCCTTTTATTCAAGTACAGTATTTTTACACATTCCCTCTCTGCATGACCTATACTTACGTTCAAGTATTCTACTAGCCCTTGTAAGTCCATGATTGGTTCTCCCTTGAGCTTTTCTCTCAGTACCCTTTCTAGTGTTTCCTTAACGCACATAATCATTGCTACTGCAGAATCAGTTACTCCTTCTATGACTTTCAGGTCATCCATTTCTCGACCTAAAATCCTTCCTACTCCTGCATAAGTATTCACCAGATTTTTAGCAATTTCTTGAGCTTGTGGCCTTTCATGTACTGCACTTAGAAATGTTTCCATTATTTCACGATCAAGTAGTGCTTTGCCTTTGCTTTCTAATATTCTGAACTCTATTTCCTCTTTAATTTTATTCATATAATTTACCCTTCACTAACAACAAACTTTTTTTAAATATTTACTGCTGTTTTTTTATCAGCATTGGCATAGAGCCATAGCTTCCGAGTGAAGTCAAATCAATTTTTCAATCTTTTTTACTTATTTTTTCATGAATAGGTGAAGATATTAATATATAGTGATTTTTTTATTTTAAACTTGTTGAATTTTGCCTAAAGAGAGGCCTGTTATTTGCAAAATAATATCGGTAGAAATTCCTTTTTTAACTAAGTTCTTTGCAATTTTGATTCTTTCTTCTTCTCTAATTTTCTCCTCACAAATTTGTATGCTTTTAAACATAGATTTTATTAGTACATTACGTAGTTCTTGGCTCTCAATTTCTTTGTATTCTTTAATCAAATCAGGTAGCTCATTTTCCACTCTACTACCTTCATCTTCCTCTATTAGTAGATCTGTAATACTAATCGATAATGTTTCTGCTATTGCATATAATTTTTCCAGTGGAATGGCCACACGTCCTTGCTCATAGTTGCTTATTTCATCACGTGTTGTAACCATTTTCTCAGCCAAATCCTTTTGAGTATACTCTCTCACTAGCCTCCATTCTTTTATCTTCTTTCCTATTTTGCAGTATATAGAACCTATTTTTTCTTCAACACATTCATCAGCAGAGAGGCCAATTGCCTGTGAAACAATATCAACAGAAATCCCTGCTTTAACCAGGCCCTTTGCAATTTTTACTTTCTCTGCTTTTTTACTACTTTTCTCACCAACTCGGGTAAATTTTGCTAGCAAGTAAAACACCTTGCGCAACTCTTGATCATTAATCGTTTTATATTTTCTTACTAGATTTAATATTTCCTCTTCCTCGTCTTCAAGGCGGATTTTTTCATTTGATACAGGAATAAGATCCGTAATACTAATTGATAACACCTTTGCTATAGCATATAACTTTTCAATCGAAATTTTACGTATTCCTTTTTCATATTGTAGTACTATTTGATATGTTACACTGATTTTTCCCGCTAAATCTTTTTGAGTATATCCTCGCTTTAGCCTCCAGCTCCTTACTTTTTGTGCTATTTGGTACCTTATGGAAACAGTAGTATACTTTGCCATACAGAAATAAATATTATATAGGTTAACATAAATCAAGATTGTTGAACATTTCTTCAAAATTGTGTATAATTATTAATGCTTTTTATCTTACTTTCTCATGGCTTTTTCTAAATTTCTTGATGCACGCAACGATTATGCCTTCAAAAGAATATTTGGCACTGAGAAAAACAAAGATATTCTCATTCATTTCTTGAACGATATTTTAGGCTTTACTGGCTTAGCTGCTATTCACGATGTTGAATTCTTAGCTACCATTTTGGATCCTGAGATTGCCGCTAAAAAGCAAAGTATTGTCGATGTTCTTTGTAAAGACTCTCAAGGTTCAAGATACATTATAGAGATGCAGTTCACTAAGACCAAGGGCTTCGAAAAACGTGCTCAATATTATGCTGCCAAAGCCTACTCAAGTCAAGCTGATCAAGGTGATGATTATCATAACCTTAAAGAAATTATCTTTATTGCTGTTGCTGATTGTATCATCTTTCCAGATAAGTCTGAGTACAAATCTAATCATGTCATTTTAGATCAAAATAGCTTCGAACATGACTTAAAGGATTTTTACTTCGTATTCATAGAACTACCTAAATTTACAAAGACAAAAGAAGACCAACTAGAAAATATAGTAGAAAAATGGTGTTACTTTTTTCGGTATGCAGGAGAAACGAGGGAAGAGGATCTAGATAAGATAGTTGGTAGTGACGTAATAATAAAACGAGCTTATGAAGAGATGAATAAGTTTAATTGGTCAGAAGAAGAGTTACTAGCATATGAACAAATGAAAAAACGCATAATGGATGAGGTAGCTGCTTTAGCTCAAAAATTTGATGAGGGTCTTAAAGTTGGTCAAGAAAAAGGTAGACAAGAAGAAAAAATCGAAGTTGCCAAAAACTCACTCAAGGCCGGTGTCTCTATAGATGTTATAGCTCAAATTACCGGTCTCTCTCATTCTGAAATTTCACAACTCAAAGAAAAAACATAAATACTACAACTTATTCACTTCAACATTTATGAAAATCTTTCTTAAGTTAAACATACCCCATAATTAAGAGTCTAATGAACTGTCTAAAACAGCTATAAAGATAGCACACAGAATTATATAAATTACTATCATAACGTTACCCAAACTTCTATATCAAAGCTACTTTAGTATTAGGACCATCAAACTTGCTACTGGTTTCCCTCATTATTTTGGCTACCTTTACTTTAAATTCTATTATAAGCTTTTCACTATTTGGCATATTATATCTTCCATATTCTCACCTACTTATACCAATTCCCACTATATAAAGAACAGATAGACAATAATGGGAAAGAAGTGATACTAAAGTAGATAAAATAGAGAGGTATAAATGGCATTAAGGTCAAAACTATTAGACGAAAAAGTTGTAAATTTGGCGAAAGAAATGTTAAAAAAGGTCAGAAATAACGCATATGTTTCAAAAAAGTTACAAGCGGTGATAGCAGGAAAAGAAAGTAGTATAAGCGCTGTTGCAAGAATATGTAAAATTTCAAGGACTGCTTTGACTGAATGGATAAAGCATCTAAAATTTGGTAGAGAAGAAAGATTATTTGCCCCGTCTCCAGCGGCGAAGAAAAAGCAAATTAAACAAAAATCAACGTGAGCAAATTGAAATATGGGTAGAAAGAAATCCAAATATTACTATTAAGGAAGTGCAGATAAAAATCTCAGAGGAATTTGGCCTAAACATTAGCAAATCAACAGTGCACCGTGAGATACAAAGGATGAAATTTTCTTATATAACACCGAGGCCAATGCACCATAAACAAGATAAAAACAAGCAAGAAGAGTTTAAAAAATACTTCAATAAAATAGTCAATTCCCACCCTGAAAAAGAGGTGTTTTTTTGATGAATCACGATTTGGAACTCATTCAAAAATCGGACACGGATGGTTTAAAAAAGGAGTCAGAACGCAGGTTAAAATGAAAATTGGTAGACAAAATTTCTATATCTACAGTGCGGTAAATCCAAGAATTGGTAAGAAAATTAGCCTACTTGCTCCATATGTAAACACTGATTGTATGAATATATTTCTGGAGCAGATGTCGAAAGATTTAGGCACGAAAAAAGCCTTTCTTGTAATGGATTGTGCAAGTTGGCATAGATCAAAAAGTTTGAAATTTCAGGAAAACATTACCATTATATACTTGCCTCCTTATTCACCGGAACTGAATCCTGTTGAGAGGTTGTGGCAATATATCAAACACAATACTTTACGTAACAGAGTCTACGATACCATAGGCTTACTTGCAGATGTTCTGTGTAATTTTATTGTCAGTATTTCCAGCACTACTATTAAACGAGTTTGTAATGTTTCTTATTTGTTCGATTAGTAATGGAATTTGGTATTACTCAAAGTATTTCCAAGCTTGGTTACTCCTACATCAGAAAGACAAGTTGATACTTTCTCCTTTTTGAATAGCTTTGAATAGAAGCATTACTTAAATAACTTTGAGGCTCTAAACTCATTTGCTTTACACCATCAACTTCTAATGTATCATCTCCATTGTGTAATACCTGCTCTATTGATTGATTTAGCAGCCCCTTATTAAATTGAGCTATAAACTTGTCAAATCTCTTCGGACTTATAGCTCTTCTCATAATAGTCAGAATAAAAAAGCAGAATCAACAGCTTGACGGAAAGACTTAAAAATAGGGATATTTTTTCTAGCTCTGTTCTTTATAGCAAACCACTGATGCTCAATTTCGTTAAAGTCTGGAGAATATGGAGGAAGATAAAGAATTTCAGCACCAACTCCTTTAGCAAGATTATCTATTTTTTTAGATTTATGGAATGTAGCGTTATCAAGAACTACAGTTTGGCCAGACCTTAAAATTGGAGTTAAAAACTGCTCAAACCAAGCCTCGAAAACATCCTTATTGCAATATCCTTCAAAGGTCAATGGAGCAATAATTTTCTCTTTATTTAGAGCTGCAATCATACTGACGCGCTGAGTTTTTTTACCTGATTTTAGTGAATAAAACCTCTCTCCTTTTCTGCAGTATCCGTATGGGTAGTCTTCTGTATTATCTATTCCAGATTCGTCAATATATACAAGATTTTCATGACGTTTTGTTGCTATAACCTTTGAAAAGTGAGCTCGCTTCTCTTCATTTCTTTCTTTATATCCGTAGGTCTTTTTTTCTTGTAAATCCAATATTTTTAAGTGCACGGTGAATCGTTTGTCTACTGATATTGCCCCAGAGTTTAGCCATCTCTGACTGAGTTTTGCCACCATAGTTTTTTGCAAATTTGCTAAAAACATTCCAGTCAGTAATTTTATGGTTATATCCTACGCTTCCAGGCTTTTTTGACTGAAAATCTCCCGTTTCCTTACGCCTTTTCTGCCACTCATATAGAGTCGTTTTCCCAATTTTAAATCTCTCGGCAACAGTTGCTCTACTTTCTCCTTCATCCAATGCTTCCATTGCTTTTTTCCTTAAGTCGTAACTATACGCTGCTGGCATACAAACCCCACTACCATAAATCCATATCTTAACTTATTTGGATTATTATGAGAAGAGCTATAATTTACCAGCTTCTTCACCAGGACATACTTTCTCTACATACGAGTTTAAAATCCCTGAAATCTCATCAAATTTACCACTCATGATTTTTCCTGTAACTTCTTTCTGTATTTCCATAAAATCAATATCCAATCGATGCGTTGATATTTCGCTATCCCTTGCAGCTTGCTCTATTACTTTCTCAAATCCCTTTGTAATATTCAATGCATAACCCTGTGCTTCTCGTGGAGATATAGATTGATCTGTTGTAGAAATATACTTTTTTTATCTACCTCTTTCCTATACTTCTAGAAGAAGCTGTATGCTTTTCTGTTTCTAAATTATCTAGACTACTAGAGGGACGAGAGCTAGATCTTGAAGGATGCATGTCACTACTTTTGTTTTTTACCTTCTGCCCTTTGGAAGTACATTTAGATATATCTGTAGCGCTAAACTCATCACTGACTGATTTACTAGTACGCAAACTAGTACGCGAAGATGATCGACTGAATCCAGATGTACTTCTACCCTGAGTTGAGGAAAAAGAACTTAATCTTTCTACTCTTCTACCACCATTGCCCAATCCTGCCACTGCAGAAACATTTTGCTGTGAACTACCGGAACTTTGTTTTTGTTCTGTTCTACCGGATACGCTACTCGGTAATTTGGCTATTTTACCTCCCTCACTGATACTCTGCTCTGAGAAAGCAGAAAGACCACTCTCGAAGCCAGATGATGAACTCAAACTTGAACCATAACTACTCTTACCTTTATCTACTATTGGTACATTTTGAAAATTATTTGATACAGATTTTGAGGAAGGTTCTATTTGTTTTTCGCCAGGTTTTATAAACAATTCTTTTCCCTGTTTTTTTGATACTATATCAATATTATGTTTAATTGATGCAGCATAATGATGACTAGGGCCTAACTTATTAAGCATTTCCTTGAAAATGTCTAAAGCCTGCTGAGATTCGTCTATTGTGTAAAGCAGTACTGCCATATTATGGCGAGCCATTATAGTACCATGATGATTATAACCTAGAACACTTTCTCTTCTGTCAAATACTTCCCCATAGGTTTCAAGAGCACCTTTGTACTCACCCTTTTCGCACAACTCTGCTGCAAGATTAAAACATTGACCTAGAAGCTTACCATTGTCTGGTATATCATGCACAAACAAAGATAATCGACGGCTAGATTCAAACATTCTGCTACCCCTGCTATTTAACGCAGTACTAGTATCTGAATCAGTATTGAAGAATTCACTAGCGTTGACAAAAGGTCCTAGCTCACTATCATCTTCAAAATTAACAGCCGTACTAGCAGCTCTTGGTCTAGATAATAGCGCTTGATTACTATTTGACGGTATAGTAATTTCCTTTACCTTTGAAGATGGAGTTGAAGGATACTTAAAAACATCAGACGTACTTTCATCCAGACTCTGTAATTGTAATGTTTCAGCAGCCGAACGTCGTCTACTACTTGTTGACTTAGTAGCACTGATAGATGAGAGACTACTAGAACGTCTTCTTTGTACATCAATACCCATTTTACTTAGCTCTGCTATTAGTGACAACATTTCCGCTTGTGAAGAACCATCTAGTTGTTTCTCAACTTCTTCTTCTAAATTGTAACATAGTTGCTGTAGTGGTAAAAGATCTTTCTCATTAGGAGATGATATGTTGTTTAGTTGTTGCAGCACAAGTAACAGGTTTTGCGATTGTTGAATAGTTATTTTGCTATCTTTTAAGTTCCTACGTAGCTGTTCTAGCATAGATGGTAACTTTTGAGCATATAACTTATCACTACCCTTTGTTTTAAGTACAGAACCCACATATTTTAATGTTTGTAGTACATCACTTAATAGATTTTTAGAACATTCTTTGCCTTTTTCTATTGCTTTTTCTAACTTTTCCAATTGATTTTTGTCACAATTGTTTTGTAAAATACCCCTAGCCTTTTGTTCATCATATTGTACATAAGGATTACTCTTGTTAATGTATTCATAAGCAACAAAAATCGATACTTTTTCTTTGAGATAATTTTGTTTCAAACTCTTATCATCATGCATTACATTTATAAAATCTTCTAAATAACTCCAATAATTATTGGATCTAACAAACTCATACCCCTTTTTAAAAAGCAATATCCCTAAGAGAAGCATTGCTTCTGGATGTTTACAACTAGCAGCTTTACTAAGCAAATCGTGAACTTTTTGTTCCTTTTTAACTTCTCTTTGATCAAGTCTACCGTTGAACAGCGCAACCGCATACGAATATTGCGCATCAGAAAAAGATTTGCTAGATAATTGTCGAAACAGATACCCTGCAGTAACAAGATCTGTTTTATTTGATACCATATCTTTTGCCAACTCATATTCTACATGATCGATCATCGATTCTAATTCTTTCATTCCTTTCTCTTTTCCTACCATCTCCAGATAATCACTTGAATCAGCAAAATCCAAATTAGCTGCTCCAACACAAGCCAAGAGATTGTGCTCTGCAATCGGACCTATAAAAGGGGTATTTTTAGTACTCCGCAAGACATCAGCGAAATGCATTTTCCATGACTTTTGCGATGTATGTTGAATCACTTTGCAATAATTTCCTACATTGTATAATTCCATAATTCCAAGTATAAAACTATTCAAAGGGGAAAAAGACCTTCCTGACTTAACCATACATTCAACAGCTTCTTTGACCACTTCTTGCGGAGCACAGTTTACTCCCAACATTGTTGTAGTGATATTACCTTCCATAGCTTCCTTAAACTTTATTATCGCATATGCGTACATTCCACATTCAAATCCCTTAACTGCCGACTCACGAATCTTATTTTTAGCTCGACTCTCGTCTCCTTCTTTTAGCAGATCAAGTCCTGTAATGTAATCTTGCATGCCATCTAGATAAGGATCATCTTCGCGCGATTCATCCCTTGAATCATTTATACTAACTGATGAAATATCTAGTGAAGTACTTGATGAATTATTCAATGATGAGCGATCCATTTCTGTATTTTGACCTTCCACCGATAACATAGAAGAATCTATAAATTTATTATAATTAAACACCTTATTTAGAAACGCTTTTCTATATCTCTCACAATGAGCATCCTCTAAGTAACTAACTTTTGGTAACCGATCATCAGATGACTTTTTTCGCAATGACTCCCGCTGCTTAGAGCGGATCTTATTTAATATTCCCCCTTGTTGCGATTTCTCCATTCTAACCCCCATAGAACTATTTCTTACATTCAGGTAGTAAAACTCTCTACCCGTATTTACGCTATAACAAGGATTTCCACCTTGTACACAATTATTTTGCATAACACCTTCATTATTTTTTTCTGCCACTCTTGAACCAGCTAGATTTGATGCAGAACAGCTCTTTTTTGATGCGGCAGAAGGTATAGATTTTCCTCCTTGACTTATAGGTACTGTACTGCTTTGTGGATCATGATCAGCAGATGATTGTCGACTTGATGAACTAATACTCTTCTCTGATCTATTGCTTAAAGTCTCTTCAACGCCTTGTGAATTTCTAACTAATGCATCATCACTATTTTCTAGTATACTTCTTTCTAGTAAAAAACCTTTTTCCACACCAAAAAACTGTAAAACATCAACCACATTTTCATGAACTTTCTCACCCTCTAGCAATTTTTCCATGGGCTTTTTACAGATAGCAGCACAAACTGCCTTTAACTTATCTAAATTCTCATTCACAACTTTTGCTAATACTTCTCTAAAGAACCAGTTATTAGACAAATGAGAACATGAGTTCAATAATTGGATTAATTCTAATATTGTGCCGTTTATAGATTCTCCACTATTTATCTTTTTATTTAATTCATTAAGTTTCTTTTCTTTTTCACTCTTCTCCAGTATTGTGGTTTTTAGTGTAAATGACTCGCCTTTCATCGCTTTATCTTGATGCTTAAAAAACAGTGTCGATATTAAAGCACCTACTACAATTGATCTTAGTCTTACTTCCCCTTTTTCCTTTCCTAGTTTCTTTAGCTCTTTCATTATTTTCTCTTTGCTAACAATGTGTTTATCCGTTATCTCTTTTTCTAGACATTCTAGTTGATACATGAGATCTTCTTTCTTCATTTCCTTCATGTCTGTCTCTATTCCTTGATCTAATAAATTTTGTACATAACCTTTGTAAAATTTTTTATCTTTCACCCATGAACTTATTATATCTGCTACTGTTTCTTTTATCATATCGTAGGCTGCAAGAAATTCTTGGTTCTTTTGAAACGCTTCCCATTTCATTAAGCGAATACAATGATAAATATCACCACCTAACATTACTAATACTGTATCTTTGTAACCTAACTTAATTGCTTTCTTTAAAAACTCTTCTACAACTGAAACTTGGTAACCAAGGATTCTTTTGTTGGTTCTAGCTTGGTTGCCATCAAGGTACTGCTCTCCATTACAAAAAACATGTGCGTTTCCATACATTTTTTCTGCAATACACAGCACTATTTCAGGAGAACATGGCTGGTTAATTACATATTGTAATAAGCCTATTAGTTTTGAATAACCAGTAAAAGTTTCACTCCATTTGTACTGCCCTTTTATACTTGTGTTTCTTTTTATATCTTTCTTCTTTTTTTGACAAATCATTTCCAATAACTGCACATTACCTTTTTGACACACAAATTCTACAATTTCTTTACGTTTCTCTTTTGTTATTCTGTCGTTAATAAGCTCAAAGCTTAGAAATATATCTTTTACATCTATATTAGCCGCGGTACCATCAGCAAGAATATCGATTCCTTTTTTTATCTCACTCACTGCCTTAGATATTAAATCCTCTTTATCTGTAAGCTCCTTCTTTTGCTCGAGATCACGTATAATCTTTCTCGTCAATCCACTAAAAGCTAATTCATCACTACTACAACCCTCTTTTGCTTTTTTTCTAAGATGCATCTCATTTACATCTTCCATAAAATAATCACCAATACTAGCACAACTACTTGGAATTTCTGACGTTGTAATTTGACTAGGTAATACTTTAACATCAGCAAACTTTAGAACATCGATCACATTTTCATGAATTTCCTCACCATTTAGCAATTCTTCCATTGACCCCTTACATATAGCAGCACAAACTGCCTTTAACTTATCTAAATTCTCATTCGCAACTTTTGCTAACACTTCTCTAAAGAACCAGCCATTAGCCAAATGAGAAGCTGAGTTCAATAATTGAATTAATTCTAATACTGTGTCATTTATAGATTCTTCACTATTTATCTTTTGATTTAATTCGTTAAGTTTCTTTTCTTTTCTTTTCTTTTCCCGGACTGTGGTTTTTAGTATAAATGACTCGCCTTTCATCGCTTTATCTTGATGCTTAAAAAACAGTGTCGATATTAAAGCACCTACTACAATTGATCTTAGTCTTACTTCCCCTTTTTCCTTTCCTAGTTTCTTTAGCTCTTCCATTAATTTTTCTTTGCTAATGTAGTCTTTGTTCATTACCTTTTTTCCTAGATATTCTAGTTGATATATGAGATCTTCTTTCTTCATTTCCTTCATGTCTGTCTCTATTCCTTGATCTAATAAATTTTGTACATAACCTTTGTAAAATTTTTTATCTTTCACCCATGAACTTATTATATCTGCTACTGTTTCTTTTATCATATCGTAGGCTGCAAGAAATTCTTGGTTCTTTTGAAACGCTTCCCATTTCATTAAGCGAATACAATGATAAATATCACCACCTAACATTACTAATACTGTATCTTTGTAACCTAATTTAATTGCTTTCTTTAAAAACTCTTTTATAGCTGAATCTTGGTAATCAAAGTTTCCTTTCATCTTTTCAACTTGCATGCTATCAAGGTACTGCTCTCCATTACAAAAAATATGTGCGTTTCCATACATTTTTTCTGCAATACACAGCACTATTTCAGGAGAACATGGCTGGTTAATTACATATTGTAATAAGTCTATTAGTTTTGAATAACCAGTAAAAGTTCCTTTCCATCTGTGTTGCCCTTCTATATTACCGCTTCCTTTTACATCTTTCTTCTCTTTTTGACAAATCATTTCCAATAACTGCACTTTACCCTTTTGACATACAAATTCCACGAAATTCTTACGATCTGATTGTTCTATCAGATCATTAGCCACTTCAAATAATGCAAATATCCTTCTTGTATCAAACTTTGCGTATTCTGTATTTTTAGCTAAACATAGTTCGTATGCTAGCCTAATTAGTAGTTCAGACTTATTTTGGAAAGCCAGATCTGGATGTTCTTTCATCCACTTTTTCGCATTAATATCCAAACCTATTTTTTTTTCTAATAACTCATACCAACGTTCTCCTTCTGCTTCTGCAGAACTTACAACTGGTGGTTCACATCTATCAGTAGATTTACTTCCAGTTTCTTTAGCAGATGTCTTGGAAGATTTTTGCCTTTTTTTGACCGGCTTAGATGCCTCATCTCCCTTGGAAGAAGAGGAAGTTTTTGAAGTATTTGGCATAGTTACCCCCTTGCTATGAATAAAAAAAACACTGTATATACCATAAAAAACTAATAACCCAATATACTTTAGGCATATCTTTAAACCCTGTCAATTAGCTTTGCAAACCCTCACTTTTTTGTGATTTTTGGAAAAAGTAAACAATAAAATCTTTTGTGAAGCTAATTAGCATGATGTTTTTGCTGAAAATATTTTTTAAAAAAGTGGTTGATTTATGGTTTTACTATCCTAATAATAGTATTAATATAAGTTATGTAATGTTGTGTGAGGATAAAATGGATTTTGATCAATTCGTTCAAGATGATTCTTTAAGAATAAATGCTAAAGGTACTGTAGTGGACATAGAAAGATTGGTAAGCTTTTTACAAAATAATACACACATTAAAAAGCTTTCTCTAGTCGATTTAGATATTGGTGATGAAGGTGTAAGAGCATTAGCTAATGCTAATCTTATAAATCTTACTTCTCTTCATCTGGAATGGAATAAAATTGGTAATGAAGGTGCAAAAGCTTTAGCTAACGGCAATCTTATAAATCTTACTTCTCTTCATTTAGAATGGAATAAAATTGGTAATGAAGGTGCAAAGGCTTTAGCTAAGGGCAATCTTACAAACCTTACTTCGCTTACTTTGGTAGGGAATGAAATTGGTTATATAGGTGCAAGAGCTTTAGCTAAGCTTTCAAATCTTACTTCGTTTACTTTGGTAGGGAATGAAATTGGTGTTAAAGGTGCAGAAGCTTTAGCTAAAGGCAATCTCACAAATCTTACTTTTCTTCATTTAGAATGGAATAAAATTGGTAATGAAGGTGCAAAGGCTTTAGCTAAGGGCAATCTTACAAAGCTTACTTCTCTTGCTTTAGGATGGAATGAAATTGGTTATATAGGTGCAAAAGCTTTAGCTAACGGCAATCTTACAAACCTTACTTCTCTTCATTTGAAATTGAATACAATTGGCGCTGAAGGTGCAAAAGCTTTAGCTAACAGCAATCTTACAAATCTTACTTCTCTTCATTTGATGGTGAATGGAATTGATCATAGAGGTGCAAAAGCTTTAGCTAACGGCAATCTTACAAATCTTACTTCTCTTAGTTTGGTAGGGAATAAAATTGGTGATGAAGGTGCAGAAGCTTTAGCTAAAGGCAATCTTACAAATCTTACTTCTCTTGATTTGGGATGGAATGAAATTGGTGCTAAAGGTGCAAAAGCTTTAAGTGAAGCATTAAAAGATGGTAAGCTTCCAAATCTTACTTCTCTTGATTTGGGATGGAATGAAATTGGTGCTGAAGGTGTAAAAGCTTTAAGTGAAGCATTAAAAGATGGTAAGCTTCCAAATCTTACTTCTCTTGATTTGGAATGGAATGAAAAAATTAGTAAAGAGAAGCAAAAGGATTCTAATGTAGGTAAATGGGCTATTGTTAAGAGTACACTTTCTGGTATATCTACTGCTAAGCATTCTACAACGTTGCAGGCTTCATCCAAATGATTAAGTATACACAACAAGCTCTTCTTTGTAGTAATCCAGCATAACGCAGAATTGGCCTACTTTTGCCATATGGACTGCTGATCTTCTATGAAAACTCAAACATTGCAAAATAATAAAAATATTATGTTGAAATTAGCTTGAATAATATTATATATTCTACATAATATATTATCTGTTTTGGTTAGGGAATGGTATGGCTTCTACAAAGTTAAAAGAACATTTTTTAAAATTTAAGCAAAGGTTAGAAACAATAAAAGAAGGAGAGGAATTAAGTACTGAGCAAGAGTATTTTGAAACAGATGAACTATTTGATGATGAATATGAGTTAATTAAATCAGAACATCTATTACAAGTTCTGTGTAATGATCCGTTAGAAACCTTAAGAAAGCGAGGATACTCAGAGAGTGAGATAGATGAAATATACAATCAGGGTGATTCTTGGTATACTCAAATGACTATGCCGACACTTAAAGATAATGTACCACCATCTTTAATGGATAGTCGAGATTCATTACGTAAACAAGTGTGTGTTTGGTTTACTGAAGAACATAAACTTACAGAAAGTGAAGAGGAGTTAAACAAAGAGCTACTAAATATTTTAAAGTATCTAGACTGGTATGATGAAAGTGTTCCCTTTGATTATGATAATGGTGGTGTTTATGAGCTTGAAGAATTTTTAAAAAATAATAAAAGCAATCCGGATCTAAAAGTTGTTCTTAACCTTAAAAGAGGGGAATCTGATGCAACAGTACTGCATGCGGTTTCAGGGGCTCATATATATGAAGTGGGTCGCAATCAGGAAGATCAAGCTGTAAGTTTGCTCTTGGCAGCAGGAGCAGATCCCAACGCAAAAAACATCGAAGGAGAGACGCCTTTGCACTATGCTGCTGCTAGTGGTAATAGTAAAGGTGTAAGCTCACTACTTCGGGGAGCAAATATATTTGATAGACAAGGAAAAACTCCACAACAGGTTGCAATTGATAATGGTCATTACAATGTGGCAGGGCTTCTTTTAACTAAAGAACAAGAGGAGTTGCGTAGAGAGTTATATAACATTCTTGTAATTCCTATATTCGGCCCTATTCACCTCAATAAAACTTTAAAAGAGTTTTTGGATAAACACAAGAGTAACCTGGATCTAAAAGTGGTGTTAAATATTCGGAGTGAAAGAGGTGAGTTAGAAGTTCTTGAGTGTGCTGGAAATATTACTTATATTGATAAAGCTATTGGTGCAGAAATAAGAGACTTATTTTTGAAGGCAGGTGCATCATGTGATGTACCTCATTGCATAGCAGAGGAAAAACGTCCCCTCGTTTTATGGCACCATTTAATGCCAGATCAAAAGAAAAAATTAGATGATTTTTTAGACAGGGTATCTAAAGCTGAAGATATGGACAAACTAGAAAAAGTTGTAGATGAGGCAATCAGATCTGGAGTGCGGCTAAATTTTAACAAAGACTTTTCTCCAGAAGACCCTATTGCATGTAACTGGTATAGTTTCACAGATTATGTGATAAAAAGAATTGGTGAGTTAAATAAGTTAAAAAGGAATTCTGAAGTTGCTAGTGATATAGTGTATAATTTGGTATCAGCAGGGGCAGTATTGTATAATGAAAATAGTATTGATGTAATTAACGAACTGGAATTAGAATTTAAGTATCATAAAAATAATATCTTTTATGCTTATGCGAGCTACGTCGATAATGCTTATAAACTTGTTAAAGTTGCAAGAAGTGCAGCCAATAATAAGCTGAATGATGTAAGAATGGATAACACTGTTCTTTATTTGGAATATTCAGAAGATAGCACAATAAATGTTGCAATGATCACAGATAAAGTAAGAGATCTAGAGCTAAATCAGAAAGAGGTAGGATATAGAAGAAGTATAATAAAGATCGGAAAAAGCGAGGTGGATATTATAACAGAAAATGGTATAAGGAATTACACTAACCTTGCAGATAATAGTGATATAGTGTTAACTTTCCCTACCAGTCAGGGAGAGTTAGAAGTTAGATTATATCCTGATAAGCAAAATGAAGGTCAAATAAGGGTAGAAGTAAATAATCAAGATCTGCTAGAGCAATTAAAAAATTGTGGAGAAAAATTAGGTAAGAATTGTTTACTTGGTGGATATTCGGTTTATGATGCTATTGAGCAGGGGTATTTTAAAAGGTATGGAAAACCTAGTCAATCTCATAGTACATCTAAAACTTGGGCAGATAAAGTACAAGAATCAAGGAAAAGTCAGCGTGAGGAGATATTAAATTTATGAGCAAAAAATGAAGCGAAAGATATTGGCTTTGCTATTTCAAAAACATCTTGCTTTATTTTATTATTTTAGTAGTAGTATAATATTTTGGGAGGATTTATGCATAATGCAATAGAACAAAACAACCTTAGTAAGGTTAAAGAGCTTGTTAGAAATGGAGCAAGTATTCACACTAGAGATGTAAGTGGCAGAAAGCCTATGCATTCAGCTGCCAAGTTTGGTCGTAATAATATTATAGAGTTTTTGTTAAGCAAAAAAGTAAGTATTGATGATGTTAACAGTAATGACAGTACACCACTACACTTTGCTGCTGGATATGGTCAGTTAGATACTGTAAAGTTTCTTGTAGGCAAAGGAGCTAACATTAATTTTAAGAATAGCATTGGTGGCAGAAAACCTATACATGATGCTATCATTGGAGGTCATAAAAATATTGTGGAGTTCTTATTAAGCAAGGGAGTGAGTATTAATGATGCTGATGAAATTGGTAGAACCACATTACACTATGCTGCATCCGAGAATAAATTAGAAGTGGCAAAATTTCTAATTGATAAAGGGGCTAATATTTATGCTAATAATACTTGTGGTCAAGAGCCTATGCATCTTGCTGCTTACGCAGGGCACGTAAATATTATAGATTTGTTCTTAAGTAAAGGAGTAAGCATTGAAAATACCGATAAAAATGGTTTAACTCCACTACACTATGCTGCTCGATTTGATCACTTAGATCTTACAAAATTTCTACTTAATAAAGGAGCTAATATTCATGCTAAAACCATTAAGGGTCAAAAACCTATACATCTTGCTGCCCGCGGAGGATACAAAACTGCTAATACTGCTAATATTGTAAAGTGCTTCTTAAGCAGCGGAGTAAGTATTAATGATACTGATACAAATGGGTTAACTCCGCTACATTATGCTGCTAAACATGCTGAATTGGAGGCTGTAAAACTGCTAATAGATGAAGGGGCTGATATTCATGCTCAAACTGTTGATGGTCAAAAGCCTATACATCTTGCCGCTCGCGGAGGAGGACGAACAACCCCTAATGTTATAGAGCTATTCTTAAATAAGGGAGTAAGCATTAATGAAATTGATGCAAATGGTTTGACTCCGCTACACTATACTGCTGGTGTTGATGGGTATTTTAAAGAAATCACTGCAAGGTTTCTAATTAATAGAGGTGCCAATACTCAAGTTAAAGATAATAATGGCAAAACACCTTTAGATCTTGCTAGAGAAACTGGACGTATGGGAATTGCAAGTATGTTAAGTACTACAAAAGTGACGGATGTATCGTTACAACAGCACTCTGCATCAAGTAAATTTCTCAGTAGAGTTTGAGAAGGATAACGGGAGAAAAACTTTATCTATTTAAAGTAGAAAATTATCATAAATTTTATGTTAATTTAAAACTAATTAGTGTTAAAAATTTAAGTGATCTAGCTGTTTCTAATAACCACAATCAGCATACGCGAGAACAAGTTTTTTTGGGATGGGTTGGTCTATTGCATAGCATCAACAAGTTTTTAGATTCAAATAATTTGTACTGATGGACATTGTTTTGACTCATAAGAAACATTAGATAACTTACTACTTACATACCATGATGCTAAACCTACAGCAGCTGCAAACACTGCGATTGAAGCTATAATAGTTAAAGTAGAGGGTACTGCAAGGTAAATTATTGCTAAACCTAATAAAACTCCACCAACTAATATACAACCACCAATTATATATTTCCTGTTAGATTTCTGAGCCAGGCTTCGATCTTCACTCGCAGTACTTCCTGGTTGTAGTATACTTACTGGTAGTGATTTACTTGTTGTAGTTACCTTGCTGCCCGAATTAGAAGTATTACTAGCTACTATAGATCTTGTTCTTTGAGGCTGGTTCACTTGAAAACTAGAAGTTGAGCGTTTTATGATATTCTTCTTACAAGAACTCCAATGTTCTAATAATTCTTTGTCCTCGTTAAGTAGAAGAGGCATTTCTATATTAGAATCTGCTTTTAATAGCCATTCAATTAAAAATTTAGCACAACTTAGGTCGTCATTTTGAGCGGCCAAGTATAAAGGTGTGTGACCTTCTTTATTTCCACCTGTAACATTTGCTCCATTTTCTATTAGGATTTCTGCAAGTCCCCTGTAACCATTCTTACAAGCAGCGTGGAGAGCTGTGTTCCCATGATCATCTTGAGCGTCAACTTTCGCTCCTTTTTCTATAAGCATTTCCAATACTTTATTGGCCTCTGGAGTAGCTCTTCTTTTACAAATAGAAATTACTAGATTAAGTTTATCATCACTAACATTTAATCCATTTTTTATAAAATAACTTAATATTTCTGGATATATAAGAGCAAGGCGTATAATAAATCCTCCGTTTTCGTCAGGATTTGCATAATTAATATCTAGTTTTTCTATTTTACTGATAGCTTCTTTTATATTACCTTCACCATCTGCCAAACCGTCAATAGCACAAACAGCTCGCATGTGGTATTCTTCCTGCAATTTAAATGCAGGAGATTCTTTTTTAACGTGAGGTAATTTAACTCTAATATCTCTAGATTTGTGTGCGTAAGATTCAATATCTTCTATGACTTTTTTATATTCATCCTTTGTATTCTGTTTTATAAATATAGGATCTTTATACCTCGAATCTGCATTCAATAACTCATCACCACAAATTGGCTGTGTTTGAATTATTTTCCTCACCCACAAGACTAATGAAGGAATTCCATCATTAATATAATCCCTAACTTGTATACTTGCGTTCTGAGACTCTAACATTTCTATAACCCCATCTATTACGTTATCAGCAATGATGCAATAAGTATGAAAATTTTTAAGTTTCGAGTAAGCACTCTTTAAAACTTTAGTAAAGAGTTTCATAGAAATTTCTTTATTGAAACCATAATTAATATTTATATTTTTAAACTCCTTTATAATATAAGAATCCACAGCATTAATATAATTCCAAACCCTTGGTTTTAGTTTCAGTATTTCTCTTTCTTCCTCATACTCATTAATGGTCCCCATTATGAAATCACAGAGAGCTCTAGATTTTGCTTCAATAATATAGTCCATACTTATTATATATTCTTGGTAGCTATCTAGTAATGCTTTACATAGATCTTTGCCTGAAAGATTAACGATATTAGAAACATTTAAGAAACTTTTAGTGGTTGTGAACAGATCGAAATAACACAAACCACTGCTACTTACATTCCTTCCAATTCTTCCCATAAGTTGAAGTAAAAACATAGGGTCTAAAATATCCGAGAAAGAAGTTATTATAGCAGCGGCACTGTTCAACCTTGGAGCATCAATGCCAATTCCTAACTCTTTAGAAAGAGTAACAGGAACAAACCCTGCTTTAACCATATTTAGAAGATTTGCATTTTTTTTACTTGTATAGCATAATCCAAAACTATCTTGAAAATAACTTAAGCATAGATCGTTTTCACAAAAGGCTGTGAGCTTAGGATAGGTTTTAAACATATGTTCGTGAAATTTTTTATCACCTGGATAATTACGTTCTATACTTTCTTGATATTGAACTTCAATAGTGTCTAATGTACATATAGATCTTGTAAGCTCTTTGTTATAAGGTAAATTATCATGTTGGTATTCATGGTCAACATAATCAACAATACCATATTTATCCTTAATAAATTTACTCACCTCCTCTTCTCTAACTTCCATTCCACTTTTCTTATACTCATTGAAAGTGTCAATTATGTTGTGCAGTTTAATTGATCGATATAATTTCTTGCCAACTTCAATGTTCAAATTTTCATTTACTAATGATTCTATCTCACTGTCTTCTAAACCTAATTCCAGTTCACGAATGGCACTCACAAATGATTTTCTCTTCTCTTCTTTTCGATTTTGTTCTCTTTTACTAAAAAAAATATTTTGTCTAATTTCGAGTGAATCTCTTTGTTCAACTGCAATAAGAGCGGTTTTATAAGCTTGACTATCCAGGCTCTCATTAATCAAATTTAGGAATGAATTAGACAAATCTGACATCTCTTTCCGTTCCTCCTGAAATTTAGCTATTGCATTATCACAAGAGCTAAGTTTTTCATGAGTATTATCTACTTTTTTTATGTATGCTTCTATTACGCTCTCTCCTAGAAATTTAATTGGATCAAGGTATACTCTAGGCAACTTTCCAATTCCAAGCTCTGCTCTTTCTTTTGGAGAAAGTAAGATTTGATTTCTGTCTGATATATTAAATTCTTCGCTTAAAAATTTATCAGGCGTTGCTGTAAAGATTGCAATAGGATTGTATTTTGATATTTCTTTTGCGCGAGCTAAATAAACCACGTTACCTTTTAAATTTGGAGCTTCATCGGTAAGAATCAATGCTGGTTTACTTTTATTTTTACCATATGTGTTATTAAGCAAATTCCATTCCGTGTTAAACACTTCAGAAAAAGTTGTAGTTGCATACTCAGCATTTGTTTCAGAAAAAGGTTCAGCAAATTCTTGTGCAACTTTATTAGGCAAAAACTCTTTATCAAAATTACTTGCTTGTTCTTTTAAAGCCTCTGTTGGTACTACTGTAATACATGGAATACTTGCAAGATAACAGGAAAGTTTCAACATTGCTATATCACCTGTTTTACCTGAACCTGTTGCCATATTATTTGCTAATCTCAGTTTTTCTTGCAGTTTTGTATTTGTATCTTTTAATATTTTTATCACTCTATAAAAATTTGCAAAACGCAAACTAAAGGGAACTTTCTTGCCCTGGCCGCCAATTTTTAAATCTTGATTTCTAGCTTTATCTTTTATTTCAACAGCAAATGCATGATTATTGTTTGAACTCTTTTCAAAAGATACTTTGCTCTTAGCCCATATTTCAATTACGTTCTTCCCGTTATATTGACTTATATCTTTAATTTTTGGACTATCATAATTACCTATAACTTCAAGATTATATTTGTTATTTTTATCCTCTTTTATAGAAATACTATATTCTTTACCTTCTAAACCAAATTTAACTTCATTTTGATTTTGATCAATTGCATAAGAGATTGCTGACTTCAATGATTCGCTGTTTTCTAGTTTTAATTCGTTTAACTTATATAAAAGTAAATAGTTATTGTATACATCCACCGAAGATTTGAGCAATTTATCATTAATGACCTGTTGTTCCGAAATTAACATAACACCCCCATTTTTATAGCCCTTCTCATAAGGGTTGTATATACTAATGATAGCAAGATTGAATTCCTTAGTCAATTAAACGAAACACCTTTCTTTAACATGTCAAAATTAATCTTATCAGAGAAAGTGGTGAAGAAGTTAGGAATATTTTTGTATCCATTTAGCGTAGATATGTTTTTTATAAAAAGGATGATATTTATCAGAAGAATCTTATTCCTTTTAAAGAATAAAACTATCATAAATTTCTCTAGACCTACTGCAAAAGAGAGAGATAAAATAGTCTGAGTGAGGTGGAAAGAGAATAGGCAAATTTGGTGAGGTAAAAAATGAACTTTAATTACTATAACATAAGGAAGTACCAAGGAACTTTCGTAACATAAAAGGCCTAACTACAGAAGAGTTTGAAAAGATGGTGGAAAAAGTGAGTCCTGAGTGGAAAAAGTTGAAAAACAGAAAAAGTGCCATGACAGAAGATCATAGCTAACAGCTTTGGAAGAAAAAATATTCTGCGTAATTCTGTACTACCGCACTTACATAACACATAGATTTTTAGAGTGCTTGTTTAACGCACACAACATAAATATATGTAGGTTACTGAAGAAAATGGAGCCATTGCTTGCAAAAAGAGTGACTATAACAAAAGATAGACGTATAACACCAGAAAAAATACTAAAGATTCTGGCTGATGTGATGGAACAACCAATGCAGAAACCAAAAAATAGTCAGAAACAGAAAAAATCATATTCAGAAAAAAAGAACCAACACTATGAAAACTGAGATTCTTATGGAAGAAGGTGGAAGAATTTTATCAGTGTCAAAGTCACACCGTGGCAGAATTAATAATTTTCGTGTAAGGAAACAGTTACCAATCGATAGCTTGAAATATGCTGATTCTGGATATTAAGGTTAGCAGAAATAATGCTGTAATTCCATACAAAAAGCATCATAAAAAGCCATTAACTCCACAACAGAAGGAGCATAACAGAAGGTTAGCATCTTTTAGAATGAGAGTAGAAAGATAAGATTCACGAAATAAAAATATTTAAAATTATGTCATATGTTTACCGAAGCTTTCAGAAGAAATACAATTTGAGTTTAATATTATTGCTGGCATCATAAATCTTAAGCACACCTTTTAGCTACCCTTGATTCTATCCTTCCTTTTTCTTACTACTTGATTCGCGGCAGATCTTCTGTTATTTTGAAATAAATTACTATTAATTTATTAAAAAAATTATTAAAAACGCAAACAATGCAACCGTTTTCAGCAATTAAAAACAACAAGTGTGAGAACAAGTTTTTTTGGGATGGGTTGGTCTACCAAATGATACATACGAACTTTTTTATATGGCAACTTTACTATACGCAAAAATCAGCCATATTGGCTCACTTTTACTAAATCTACATACGAACTGTTTTGCCTGATTTTGTTGCAAAAATTGCAAGCTTCTACTTTTATAACCTTATTTTCACGCTGCTTGTTCTCACAAATATACGATCTTTTTTGCAATTTTAGAAAGAGTCAATAATTGAATTTTTTGTGATGCTAAATGAGAGAACCTTTTGAAAATATTCTACCAATAAAAAAGCTTGTAACTCCTACCTAGTGCTCTCTCTTGCATACTTGAAAAAACCACTCAAAAAACTTATACACCAGCCCCACTACCTTTCCCAATTCCTGCACTTGCACCCTGACTTACATTTACATCATCCAAAGCAGTATCTGGATCTACCCCCATTCTTCTTAATATCTCTTCAAGTCTAGCTGCTCTTTGAGCCTCTTGTTCTGCCCTTTGAGCATTTTGTTCTGCCTCTTGCTCTGCCCTTTGTCTTGCTTGAGCTTCTTGTTCTGCCGTTTGCTCTGCCCTTTGTCTTGCTTGAGCTTCTTGTTCTGCCCTTTGAGCTTCTTGTTCTGCCGTTTGCTCTGCCCTTTGTCTTGCCTGAATTGACTGTTCGATACTTTGTTCTGATGCTCTAATTCTAATTTCTATTTCTTCTATGCGCCTCCTTATATCATTTGATTCTTCTATTGCTTTTTTTGTTCTTTTCTTCTCTTTTTCAAAAAAGGTTTCTTTTTTCTCAAACTTTTTTTCAAGCAAATCTGTTAACTGATTTAGCGCAAAAACTGATATATTTCCTATTTCTCTCCTTTTTAGATTGCCGCCGTTGTAATACTTACCTACCACCTCTTGTAACCCTTTGCAATTTTCCCTATTATAATAGTAATTTACCATAAGGTTTGCAAATTTGAATAATTCCTGACACGAGAGCTTTTTTATATACTCCTTACTTATTTCAGTAAATTCAGTTTCATCTGCTCCTAACACAAATTTCTGTTGCTCAAAAAAATCACTATTATCCCAACGGAAACAATTTTCTATATTCTCACACAATTTTACTATCAATTTGTAGTATGAATTTATTAAATCAGAATACTCCAATATTGGCTCTACAAATACTTCATCAGGTTGTACTTTATCTTTTTTGTGACTCTTCAATATTTTGTATTGTGCTTCACCCTCTTTTAATAACTTACCCACTTCCAATTTTATTATCTCCAACTCTTTAGAATTTTTACATTCCTTACTTAACGATTTTAGATTTTCTATCCAAATCTCTTCATAGAATTTTTGATACTCTTCATTACGTTGTTCAAATTTCTTTCTTATCCCTTTTGTTGAGTCAAGAATGTTTCTTGCTTCTCTTATAGACATTTCCTTATTAAGTATCTTTTTCAAAAAACCTAAGTTATTTTTTAATGGCTTTATATAGTGCTCTCTTACTTCTTCCAAATATTGATTCCTTGATTCCATTAACCTTCCTTCTTCCCAATACGCTATATAATGCAACTTATTACATGCAGCTATATTGATTAGCTTAAATAAATCTTGACCGCTATTAATTAGATTGACTGAAATTTCTCCAAATAATCTATATATGTAACCATACCCTTGCTTTTCTTTCATTACATAATCATGTACATTATTTAGCGCTTTCAGTATTGCATTAATTTTCTGTTGTATACTATTTGCATTTTGTATACCTGCTTGCACATCTGGATGATACTTTAATGACAGTCTCTTAATATCATTAATTCTATCCTTAGCATATCTGTTATGTTCTTCTTTACTCTTTTTACCCGCTTCTACATCTTTCAGGCTTATATCAAGATTCATTAGCAACCATTTTAATTCAAATGATTCCAGTAATTTATTTAAAGTGGCATTAGAATCATTATCAATGTTATTACTTAAAATAACTGCCCTAATCAGATTACTAAACTTACCTGCTATTGCTAGCGTCCCTACTTCTGCATTATTTCTACCAATAAGATAAGAAGAACCTGCAGCTATTATCCCTGCTATACCCATTGTTACTCCTGCCCCTAATGTCGTATTTTCTACTCCTAACGCTGTAGCTACTCCTCCTAATACTTTTTTTCCTACATTTAGCATACATCCCTCCTTTGTTAGCTGTTGATAATTATAAATATATCCATATTGAACAATATTCCATTGATGTACTATCACATTTGTAAATACACTAAGCATTAACCTCTGCAAAAAAGAGTAGCTATCGTAATTTATCGCTCTTTCCCACTGTTCTTTAGTCAGCTCAACATCTTTTATTTTCTTACTCCATGGCCACCACCAATACACTTTCATTTCACCAAATGCTTCAAGTAACATCAGGCTTTCATTTTCTAATACTTCACCATCTTTATTCTTTTGTAGTAGTACCTTAGAATCAAAACCTTTTTGTTTGCATAAATGCTCAAATAAAGTAGGACCAAACTCCCACAAAAGTACCCGATATTTTCTGTGTTCAGAAAAACGTCTAATTATATTGTTTTGCCATAAAGGTAAACTAACACTACCAAATGTATATTCAGGAAAAATTGGTTCCATTAACCTCTCTCAACTTCTGTGCTTCCACCTTGGCTTACATTTACATCATCCAAAGCAGTACCTGGATGGCTTTGTTGCATCGCTACTTATGAAAGGCTAACTATAGCTAGGATTATAAGCAACCTATTGAAAATCTTGTTTTTTTGCAATCAATCTGATCAAATTTAAGAATAGTAATTTATTATTTATATTAATAAACTTAATTCTATTGAAAATAGCTAAAGCATTGAAATTCTTGAATTTTAGCCGGATTAGTGAGTGGTAGTGAAATTTCTTTTACTCAAATTTAGGTATTCACTGACCGTTCTTGTTATAAATACCAGAATAATAAGCTACTGATATTCTCCATCTTTTTTATCTTTAATCCATCATAGCTAGCGATGCAACAAAGCCTACCTGGATCGACTCCCATTCTTCTTAACATCTCTTCAAGTCTAGCTGCTCTTTGAGCCTCTTGTTCTGCCCTTTGAGCTTCTTGTTCTGCCGTTTGCTCTGCCCTTTGTCTTGCTTGAGCTTCTTGTTCTGCCGTTTGCTCTGCCCTTTGTCTCGCTTGAGTTTCTTGTTCTGCCCTTTGAGCATTTTGTTCTGCCTCTTGCTCTGCCCTTTGTCTTGCTTGAGCTTCTTGTTCTCTACTTTGCTCTGATGCTCTGTTGCTAGCTTCTGATTCTGCTAGTCTTATACTCACTTCATCTCTCTCTGCTTTTTCTACCTCTTCAAACTTGTTTTTTGACCATTCTCCTACATCTGTACGATAACCAGGTCCTGTTAATATTTCCTCCCATGCTGGACTCCAGGTTATTGTACGGGAAATATATCTACAAAACCTAGCAATATACATTGATTTAGGCAGGTCATTATAATCATATAAAAGCGTGAGAAAGTTCTTATACAACTTCTTCAGATATGGATTGTTAGATTTTCTTGCTTCCTCTTCTATCTCACTTATATAATCCACTATTACTCTATCACATCCTGTTCTTATTGCTAAGTAACCAACCTCGATACACTCATAAAGTTTGGCATATGCCTCTTCACGATCTTTTTCAGATGGCTCAGCTTTACCTACAAAAAATTCTAAAATTGAACCAAAAAATGAAGTATTACGAGTATTAATATTTTCTACGCAACTTTTTAATAGACTCATGAACTCTCTTTCACCCTGACCACCTATCTCATTTAGTAATGGCACCTTCTCCCCACTTTTTACAAAAGACCCGTCCTCAGAAGGAGTTTCTGATACTAGTTTAAGTAAATCTACTTCTTCCTTTCCTACAATCGAAAAATCAAATAGCAATTTATGAACCTTTCTCATTACTGTAAAAATCGATTTATCTATTAGAGCTTTATATTCTCCCCCCAATCTTTGCAACCTCTCCTTTACTGTAATTGATTGATTCGTTCCAGAATCTATAATACAACTTGCTAATAAAGATGAACCGTTAACTATCAACACACTTATGATATGCATACTAGGTTGATCTTTATCAGCAGCATATTCCATATACTCTTTCAAAAGTTGATGCCGATTGTTTTTCTTGACCTCTTTCTTTATTCTTTCTTTTATTATTCCAATCTTTTGCTCCTTATCTCCTTCTATGTTGTTAAATTCTTGATATAAAGGATGATGTCCTTCTTCAATTGCAGCATTAAGTACGTTATCGATTAATTTATCATAGACTTCTTCAATAAATTCACCATTACGTATTCCATTCACTACTTCTTTACTAATACTGGTTAATATCGATCTTAATTTATTATCACCATCCCTTAAACCATCAAGCTTTTTTACTAGTGATTCATTACCTTCATACAAAAGACGGATTGCCTGACCATTTCTAATTCTCAACTGATATTCTTGAGTAATCTTTGTATACATATCACCATATACTTTATTATAATGATCGGATACATCTAACTTTAATACTGGCTGCAAAGCAAGGTTGCTCTTAAATGCTTCAGTAATTTCCTTTAAATACTTATTCCCTTCTGTATAATCATCGCCATCATAAGAATAAACAAATCTTCCTGCTGGATCAAACATGTCTTGCACGTTGAATACTTGATATTTATTTTCTACAGTTTCATGCTTAAAACCCTTATATCTTTCTAGTATTTCCCGCTCCACATTTTCTAATTCTTTATTTACTTTTTCTACATCATAATTACTCGCTCTTACATCTAAAAGTTCATCAGGCTGTGCAATGTTACTTCTGGTCGGTAACCTGCCATGTATAAGACGGCCGAAGTTTTTGTCTAAAACTTGTTTTTGTGCAGCAATTATATTAATAGGCAACTGATATTTTAAAGTTTGAGTTATTCCAATAACTTTATAAGAAAGTATGGAGTGAGTAAGCCAATCTTCCCATAATTGACAATATTTAGTGCTCAATAATATCTGCAGTAACTTAGGATCATTTCTATCTATCGCTGCTTTTACCTGTTCACTAAATTGCTTGTCAAAAAAATTAGGCATACTACCTCTCTAGCTATACAATAAGCATACCTTAACTATCATTAAACCACAAATCAACAACTTTTTTTTTGCATAAATTTTTAATAAACAGAAGTGTTTTCTTTTTTGAACGTTCCCTCAGTTCTTCTTGTTACTTTTATAAACGTTACGATGCTAATCCATAAAATTTCTCCACTTGCTCACTCCACAGCATCGGTATTTCTCTTAAATCAACTAACTTCAAACTCCTTGGCTGCCTCCCATTTACTATATCTTCTTTAATTTTTGGTGCTAAATAATTCAACCTTAAAATTTGTTGTATACGTCTTGTACCTATATTAATTTTGGCACTCAGCTCTTTCACACTTGAATATTTTCCCTCTTCTAGTTGCCGTTTCCACAAATGAGCTCTTACCACTGCTTTCAGTAGTACATTATTTGTTTTTCCTTCTGGCTCTACTACTGTACATTTGTTTCCTTTCTTTTTTATTGGTATAAATTCCACCTTATCCTCTGAACTCACTTCTATTCCATCTTCTTTTACCATTACTCCCTTTATTAACTTTTTCACTACTTCTTTCTGCTTTCCAAAACTTAAATTTTCCCATTTCTCCACCTTTTCTCCCCATTTTTCATATAGGTGTTCTCCTCTCTTCATTACTTCTTTTTCTACTTCTCCGGCTACTACTGTTCGATTTACTGATTCACAACCTTTTCCCCTTAAATGATTGTTGCATACGTAATATCGATATCTCTTATTCTCTTTTTTTGCATACGTCAGCGTCATATTTACATCACAGCTCTTGCATTTAATTATTCCTCTAAGCAATGCTTCCTCATATTTTGCTTTTCTATATGGTTGATTCATTATCAATTCCTGTGCTTTTTTCCACTTTTCCTCTTCTATTATTGCTTCATGCTTTCCTTCATACTCTTTCTCATAATGTCTGATTTTTCCCACATATATTGGATTTGTTATTATTCTTCTCACTGTCGCTTTTTTAAAGATATCTGATTTTCCTTTCGTACGGTACCCTTGGCTATTTAACTCTCTCGCCAACTCTGCCATTGACTTCAGCTCCAAATATCTTTCAAATATGTGCCCTACTATTTTCGCTTCTTTCTCATTTATTATTAATTCTTTATCTTTTACATCATACCCTAGCGGCAAAGTTCCACCCATCCATAACCCCTGCTCTTTTGATGTTGCTATTTTATTTTTTACTCTCTCTACTATCATCTCTCTTTCTAGCTGTGCTGCTCCTGATAATACCGTTTGTACAAACTTTCCCATTGGCGTATTATTGTCAAATATCTGCGTTACTGCTACAAAATTTACTCTATGTCTTCTAAAAAATGATGTAACTTCTATGCTGTCTTTTGTTTCTCTTGATAATCTATCTAGCGTATATACTACTACACAATCTACTTCTCCTGCCTTTACATCTTCAAATAATTCCTTTATTGCTGGTCTTTCTAAATTCTTTCCTGAGAAACCTCCATCATCGTACCTTTTTGCCAATGCTACCCAGCCTTCTCTGCTCTTTATGTACTTCTCACATGCTACTCGCTGTGCATCAAGACTGTTAAACTTTTGTTCTAGTCCATCCTCATTTGATTTTCTTGTATATATCGCGCATCTTACTTCTTTCAGCATTTTCAACTTCCATTTTTATCACGCATTCCAAACAATAAAGGTCCGTTGTAACTCATTCCCATTATTTTTCCGGCTACTGCTGACAATGACGTGTAAAACTCTTCTCTGTAGATTAAACCCTTATCTGTTACCATTACCGCATGCGTTTCTTCCCCTCTCTCTAATATTAGCTCTGTTCCTGCTACTGGCAGTTTGTCACTACTTATTCTTTTTCCCTTCTCTAGCCGATCTGCCAGATACTCTAGTCTTTTTAATCCTTTTCTTGACATTTCTCCATACGCTTTTTCCTGCATTCTATAAGCTAATCTTGGTATCAGATATTTCTTTGAGTATCTAGGCGCTTCTTCTCCATGTACCTTCTTCCATATTCTTCTCAACTCTACCAACGCTTTTTTCTCCAAATTCATTACTTTCTTTTCTATTTCTTTCTCCATATTTTTAGCCCTTCATAAATAGCTTTTCAATTCTGTCCGTTTCTTTCTTTAATACCTCGGTTATCTCTTTACTATTTTTCGCATAATCCATTGCTGTTATTCCGAACTTATCTTCTTGCTCTATTTCTGCTCTTGCTTCCACTAACTCTTTTACTATTTCAACTTTCCCCACCATACATGCAAGGTGCAATGGAGTGCATTTATTGCCATACTCTTCAGCATTTACATTCCCTCCTGATTTTATCAATTCCCTCACGACTTCTAAACGTTTCTCCGTTACCGCTAGGTGCAGTGCCGTATATCCTCCTATATCTGTTGCATTCACATTCGCTCCTTTTTCAACTAATAATCTCACTGTTTTTGCGTCTACTGCGTAATGTAGAACTGTTCTGCCTTTTTCGTCTCTTGCATAAATACTTTTAAATGAGTTCTCTAATAATTCTTTTGCTGATTTATTAAATTTGCCAATCTTTAACATAATCCACCTCACCTTTTCTTTAAAATCAAGTCCCCTTTTTAAGCCTTTCTTCCTACTACATTTTCTACCTCATCTATCATTTCGTTCACTTGGCTCATTATTTTGCTTGCTAAATTTTTACATTCTTCCTTTATTAGCGATTTGTCTCTCTTCCTTATTTCTCCTATCTCTATTATTTTTAGCTCCGGCATGTAGCTCCCATTCAACATGTCTGCTATTTCTCCCACTAGCCCCTCTATTCCATAGCACGTCAGTTCTCTACTTTTTGTTATTCCTCCTTTTTCTCTTAAAAATTTACTTGCCTTTTCACTTTCTTCGCTATCACATAAACAATACTTTTCACTTTCCCAGATGTAATACATTGGTGTTGCACCATATTTATTTAGTTGATTAACTTCAGCCCCTGCTTCTACTAGCTCTTTTATTATTTCAACTCCTGCTCCTCCCATCTTGCACGCAGAGTGGAGTGGCGTACATCCAGTGACATATTGAGTGGCATTTACTTCTGCTCCTTCCCTTAGCAGCACTTTTACATTTTCTAAACTTTTTGCGAATACTGCACAGTGTAGTGGCGTATAACCATTTTTATCTCTTGCATTAACCTCTGCCCCTTTTTTTATTAATAATCTCACTGTTTTGTAATCAGAGATTTCTACTGCTTGGTGTAATATCGTCTCTCCTTCTTCATTTCTTTTATTAATGTCTTTAAATCCGTTACTTGATACTTCTTTAAAAAACTTACTCTTGCTAAAACTCATTTCATACCTCACAAAATTAGCTTTTCTAGCACCAGATAAATTTCTTATATTTACCTGCTGCTATTCAAGTCATGTCCTTTTTAGCATGAGAAAGCAAGTCTTTTTCTTTTTATTTCATACACTTTAACCTATTATTAATATAATATATGAGGATCTAAATATAAGTGCTTAACTTATTAGACATATTACTTAACTATTTTTCCAACTTCTGTGTAAATGTCGATGTTCATGCCACTTCAGTACTCCCGGGTAAAATAACTAAAATGTGCTTTTCTAATTCGTGTATTGAGTCTTTTTGCTCTGAATCCAAATCATTTTTATAGTAAACGTTGTGTTCTGCTAAAACATATTTTCTGACCTTCTGATCTGTATAATTTTCTACTTTATAGTTGTGAGTAACGCTAAATCTTTCTAAAATTGGCTTGTGTTTTAAATTCCAATATTGCCCTGAAAGTTTATCGCTTCCCAATACAAATTTATTTCCTCTTTCTTCTACGCTACTAACTGGAAAGCACGTATTTATGTCTCCTAAATCCCAACTGTCTGATAATACTATCTGCGCTTTTGCAAATTTAATCGATGGTAATAAACTCTGTGGTAATGGATATAGTGCTTTTAAGTTGTACCACAAATGATCTCTTTCATAGATGCCTTTATAATCCCTTGTGTGAGGCTCGGTTTCTCCAAGGATTCCTACATCTAGGCGATATATATCATTGCTTAAAGCTCGTTCATAATGATCGCGTAGATAGTTTTCTATAACCCTAATAACTGGACCACTAGACCTGAAAAAATTTACTCTTCCAAATGATAACACTGGTCCATCTTTTTCTATTTTTACCCCTGAATAATCAGAAAGAAGATCTCCAAATAAACTCTCATCCAATATAAATCTCTGCACATTATAATAATCGTTAAAAATCCTCATCAATCTGGATCTTACAGGCAGTGATAGTTTTGCCAGCTCTACTACTGCATCCACAAAAAAGTCATTTGGAACATCTTTTATTCCTATCTGTAATTCAAAAAAGTGCTTGCCAGGTGGCTCCTCAATAATTGTAATATCTTCTATATTTGCCCATTTTAGTGCTATTTTTAGTGATGCTGGAGTTCCTCTCAGTCTTTGAAATTTTACTCCTTCTACTACGGCTTTTCTTCTATCTTTTACCCAACGCAGTATCTCTTCTAAACCATATTCTTCTATTATCCACGGCAATGTTTCTTCTTTAAGACTAAACTTAAATCCTCTGATACAGTTTGGATCTACTTTATAATCTATCGCATCTACTAGCGCTCTTTCCTGCCTTGTTGCATTTGGTGGCAGTAACATTAATTCAACTCAATCTTTAAATTTCTCAAATTTGCACATTCATTTCCCAGAACCACAACATCCTCTTTTGGCTCGATTAATTCTACGTTTTCTACACCATCTACAAATAAATTCGCTATTATCCATGATCTTGTAACATTCCATCCCAGCCTTCTACTTGCTTCAAACTTCTTGATGAACTGTTCCTTAATTTCCTCCTTTGATATTACAGAACTTATGCTCATTCTGCTGTCAATATCTATTTCCGTAATATTGCAACCAATTACTGTTACTGTATCTGTTAAAACCCTTATATCATCTCTATTAACTTGCTTTCTTACAATTTCAAGTAGCTCTTCTAACACTATGCCAGTTATGGATAATTCTGTTGATAAGATTGAAATTTGTACTTTCCCTGGTATAGGTGATTCTACTAGTGCATCTTTTACTCTACTATCTGCTGACAGTGCATGATATTTATAATATTCCTTACTTCCTCCTGTTGACCAACCTGCTATCTTTGCTTTAATTCTTTTTCTAAATCGTTCGTCCTCTTCTTCTTTTTCTCTCTCTACTCCATAAAACTCAGCTAAATTATCAAGATCTTCTCCTGTCGCAAATTTTAGTAAATTGCTCTTTACTGATTCATTTATTCTTTGTCTTAGTAACAATTCCCTCCATGCTGCTACTTCTAATACCTTCATCGCTGGGTCACTTTCTACTAACGCTGAAAAGGTTTCATCTCTACACACTAACTCCTCCTTCATTCTGGAAAAGATTTCCTCATAGCTTAGTTTTTCAATAATATTAGATGTCTGCATTTCTAAACAACTACTCCACTAATACCTATGAATTTGCCTTCTGAAAGATACATACCTTCAAGTACAAGAGTCATTTTTCCTTCTTTAGCTTCAGCAATCTTTACTTTTTCTAACTTAAATCTCTTCTCAAATTTCCCCAGTGCTTCTGCTGTTGCTGCATAGATTTCCAAAGTTAAATCTCTATTTATTGGCTTATCCACCAATTCAAATAATCTTGAGCCATAATCTCTCCTCATTATTCTACTGTTTACTGGAGTGGTCAGTATATCAATTATCGATTGCTTTAAGTGCTCTATTCCTTCTAACGCTTTTCCTGTTTTAGCATCCATTCCTCTCATATATTTTTCATGGCTCTGACTTAATACTTGCATGTTTTTCACGTGCTATAGAAATAGCCTTTCTCAACTTCTTTTCAAGAATTTCTTTAGAAGGAAGCTGTGTTAAATACTGTGCAACATGAATATTAGAGCCTTCGAGTTCAAGATATTCTATATCCTCTTGATCCTTATCAGCACATAAAATAATCCCTAACGGTTTTTCTTCACCTGCTTTTCGTTCATTTTTATCTAACCAATTTAAATACCATTCCATCTGTCCTTTATAAGCTGGTTCAAAGCGACCTATTTTTAGTTCTATTGCTATAAGACGTTTTAATCCTCTGTGAAAAAATAGCAGGTCCAAATACCTGTCAGTTGTTTTAGTACTCATCCTTTTTTGACGTGTTACAAAACAAAAATCACTCCCAAACTCTTGTAAAAATTTTGTCAATTCATCCAAGATTGTATTTTCTAGATCAGTCTCACTATAACTTGATGGCAATTCCATGAAGCTAAGGAAGTATGGGTCATGAAAAATGAATTCTGTTGCTAACATATTTTCTTCACGTAAATTTTTTATACTCCTTCTTATAAACTCTTCAGGTTTTTTTGCTAGCGCTGTACGTTCATACAACATAGTATCGATTTTACTACGTAGTGCTCTAACACTCCACCTTTCAATACGACACATTTCTATATAATAATTACGCTTCAGCTCATCAGAAATTGCAATAATTTCTACAAAATGTGACCAACTCAATTGTTGTGACAGTGTCGCGACAATTTCTTGATCAGAAAAGAATTTAGAAAATTGCACCATACGAAATAATGACGCTCTATCAAAACCACGTCCATATTTAATCTGAAGTTCTTTTGCAAGTTGGGAGATGATTTGCTTCCCATAATCTGCACGTTTGTGCTTTAGAATATCTTGATCAATTCTGGAGCCAATTTCCCAGTTTAACAATACTAGAGTAGAATTGAATTGAACAGAAAGATGATTCTTTGCTCTATCTATTAAATTACTAATGTCTCCTAATAGGCTAGTAGTTATATCCATATTCATAACTTTACTTTTGGTAAGTATAGCAGATGGTTTATTTTTATCCTGAAAAAACATTACTACTACCACTTATTACTTTAGAACCACAAGATATTGAATCTCCAACTCTTCCTATACTATAGCCATTTGCAAACACTTTTTTTGATCCTTCAATTAATACTCTACCTTCTGTAAAATTATCTCCTTTTCGGCAAACTGGCTTACCATTTACAAAAACATTGTTACTGCCGCTAATGCAGAAATGTGGTATAGCTTCTCCACAGCAGTCTCCTAACCTCACTATTCCTTTGTTCAATTTAAGTCGATCCTTTCTGCTTTCAGTTTGATTCCACTTTTTGTCATTTCTATCTCTGATTTTCCTACTTTGAAATTTAATTTATCCACTACAGAAATTTCAAGATTCTTGCTCTCTTTGTCATACAATAACTTTGTTCCATCTTGAAATACTAAACTGTTAATCATTTCACTATTCTCTGGAGCAGAATAATTTTGCTGATATATTCCAGCTAGTACTACTCCTAATGATAACTCTCCCAATGGTGACAATATTACTACCTGTTCATTTATGCTTGGTGGTAGCCAGCTTCTTTCCTCTCCTGCTCTAGAAGTTATCCATGGAAGAAAATCTGTTAAAAGTTCTCCTATCTTCACTCTTACTTTTGCTTTCTCATAATCTACTTCTTTTACAACTCCTATTCGTACAATGTTTGCTAACTTTCTTTGCAGCTCTGAAATAGCAAAATTACTCTCTAACATTTTCTTCTATTATAATCGTATGTGGCTTAATCTTATTTTCTGTCCATATCGATTTACCTAAATGAAGCTGATGACTCCAATCAACCATCCACACCAAATATGCATCTAATTCGGGTCTAAATCCGTCAATTTCTGCAGAGATAAATTCTCCTGGTGAAACATTTTTTATATTCCATGTATTTTTGTTTACAACTTTTGCCACCTCGGCAGCTAATGTTCTGACAATAAGAGGAGCATTTTCGATTGTGCTATCAACTACTATTCTAGCTTCAAATCTTGCTTTCAGAGCTAATTCTTCTGTTCCTGGATCTTTTCCTTGCTCTAGACTTGATAATTCTATAAATACTGCCGGTGCTACTAATTCTTTCCTTATTGCTGGATATACTTCGCATGTTTGTATCGCAGAAATTTCTTTCTTCAGCGTGGTACAAATTTTATCATGTAAATCTTTCAAATTCATCCTTTATAGCTCAATTCACGTTCAAAAAATTTTGTAAACACTTTCTCAACCTCATAATTAACAAGATCTCTCATTACTTTTGATGCTTCTGGTTCCAATGGCAATTTAACTTCCTTTATTGGCAATGCTGCTCTTCCTTCACGTTTAAACATACCGCTATTTCCTTTTGGCATAACTGCTGCAAATCCTCCTATAAACTCATGCTTTCCTACTTTCGATCCTCTTCTTGTTTTTTGTATCTTGCCAATTGTCGATGCTCTAATGCCATAGAGATTTGCTCTAATCAACACGTCTAATCTGCTAGTTTTCGCCTTAAAAATTCTTAATCTCTTTCTTATCAAACTTAATTTTATCTGCTTTTCCTCACTGATTTCCTTAGCTGCTTGCGCTTTTAACCATAGTGCCGTTTTGTTTAACGCTTTTATAGCTGCCAGTTTTATTTTCTGCTCTTTTCTTTCAATAGTGGAGATTATTTCATTAATATTGTTACTAATTTTAATATCAAACACTTTCTATTGCTTCAATTTTCCATATTTCACTCGAAGAATCTTTTAACGGTGGTTCAAAAATCTTGTAGAACCTTTTTTCAATCTTGATATAATCGCCTATGCTAAAGGAAGTAACGTCCTGATCACGTATTTCTACAGAAGCAATTTGCTGAGTTAATGCTCCATCTGCACCTAGAGAGTACGTAGTCTCAGGACGTTTTATTAGCACTTTTATTCTACGAATACCCTCCTTATTTCGATTACAATATATGGCTTCCACTCCTAGATGCTTAAAACAATCCTCCAATAATCGCTTAATATTCTCTTGCATATTTCTTTTTGATATACTAACCTTTACATGCTAAGAAAGCGCATACCGGTAGAGTCGTTCTGTGCCTCACCAACTTGTAATTACTCTACCAGTATGTTATGCTATAGCGACTTTTACTAATACGCCAGGTCTATGGCACATTGGCAGAGGATTTGACTGCGTATGTAAATCAGTTCCTCTATCAAACCTCCTTGGTTCTTGTTTTGCATAGAGTGGCTGTCCAAGAGTATTTACTGTCTCATTAAAGTCTGCTGGTGCAAAATATGTTGTAAATGTGCTCGCTGTTCCTAGTGGAAAACAGTGCCCTGTATCTTTGTCAATAAATCTTCTCACGGCTCCTTCAGGATCAGTTGCTTGCCCTCTATATTCCTCAAATGTGATTCCGCAGAACGTAAATCCTGACCTCATACCAAATTCCATTACTAATCGAACAAATAAGAAACATTACAAACTCGTTTAATAGTAGTGCTGGAAATACTGACAATAAAATTACACACAACATCTTCAAGTAAGCCTATGGTATCGTAGACTCTGTTGCGTAAAGTATTGTGTTTGATATATTGCCACAACCTCTCAACAGGATTCAGTTCAGGTGAATAAGGAGGCAAGTATATAATGGTAATGTTTTCCTGAAATTTCAAACTTTTTGATCTATGCCAACTTGCACAATCCATTACAAGAAAGGCTTCTTTCGTGCCTAAATCTTTCGACATCTGCTCCAGAAATATATTCATACAATCAGTGTTTACATATGGAGCAAGTAGGCTAATTTCCTTACCACTTCTTGGATTTACCGCACTGTAGATATAGAAATTTTGTCTACCGATTTTTATTTTAACCTGCGTTCTGATCCCTTTTTTGAACCATCCGTGTCCGATTTTTGAATGAGTTCCAAATCGTGATTCATCAAAAAAATACCTCCTTTTCAGGGTGGGAATTGACTATTTTATTGAAGTATTTTTTAAACTCTTCTTGCTTGTTTTTATCTTGTTTATGGTGCATTGGCCTTGGTGTTATGTAAGAAAATTTCATCCTTTGTATCTCACGGTGCACTGTTGATTTACCGATGTTTAGGTCAAATTCCTCTGAGATTTTTATTCGCACTTCCTTAATAGTAATATTTGGATTTTTTTCTACCCATATTTCAATTTGCTTACGTTGATTTTTGTTTAATTTGCTTTTTCTTCGCCGCTGAGACGGGGCAAATAGTTTTTCTACTCTACCAAATTTTAGATGCTTTATCCATTCAGTCAAAGCAGTCCTTGAAATTTTACATATTCTTGCTACAGCGCTTATACTACTTTCTTTTCCTGCTATTACCGCTTGTAACTTTTTTGAAACATATGCATTATTTCTGACCTTTTTTAACATTTCTTTCGCCAAATTTACAACTTTTTCGTCTAATAGTTTTGACCTTAATGCCATTTAAACCTCGCTATTTCACTTACTTTAGTATAGCTTTTTTTCCATTATCTTCTATCTGTTCTTTGTATAGTGGGAATTGGTATCATATCGTTCCTTAGCGCTGCTCCTTCTTGCCATCTTTCATATGCTTCTTTCACTTTACTATGCGAAGTTAATGCATCAAAAAACTCAGGGCTTACCAAGGCATGAATTCCGGTCATATATTCACCACTTAGATTATCTTCTATATGCCGGAGTACTTCCAGACACTTACGCTTTACATCTGTTGTTGCTGTTCCAAGGGCAAAATTTACTACTTTTGGTGTAATTTCAAATTCGTTGTACAGATTTAATAATTCTGACCCGTCAGCATCTAAAATTATTCCTTTCAGCGCTCCCATTCGTAAATGCTCTAATGTTATTGCGTGTTTGTTTCTCATTAGCTGTAAATGGTCAGTTATTACATCTGCCAGCGCTTTCAGTTCACTTTCTGATCCAAATGCCCTTATTCCCTGTACTTCCTCTGGTAACACTACATCATCATGCGGAATATGTGGAATCGTAAATGTTCTTACCTTTCTTTTTCCTCTTTTTCCTACTGTTGCTGGCGCCCCTGGTACTTGCGTTGGTAATAAACTTAATACTCCGTTGTGTTCTTCTATGGTAATATGTCTAAATCTTACTGACCTACTTGGAAACAAATTTAGATTTTCAACTCGTCCATAATTTATCGGCAATATATTCATCGCATTTGTTAGTGCCGTCATGCTAAATGCTGTATTTGTAAATGGATTTTGCATTTTTTACTTTCCCCCTTTTGTGTTTTTAATAGTTTTTTTAAGCTCCCTTGCGGATGATGATCCCTCGTCCTTCAAGTTGCTTTATTGCTGCAGCTTTCTGCTCTTCAGTGATATTTGCTGGCCACACAATTGCATGATCTGCTAGTATTGCACCACGAGTAATAATTACTGCTTTAGCATTTTCTGTCGCATTTACATCACTTACTACTGCACCTATCGCTGTTTGTGTACCATCTGTGGCAGTTGGATTTATTATCTTAACCATGCTATCTTTATCGAGAGCCACTACTGTACCAAGCTTTAGGTTCTGCCCTTTTGCTACTGTTATCTGATCTCTTGAATATAGACTTGATGTCTCATACTTTAATAAGTCACCCAGATTATTTTGTTCGCTTATACAACTCATAAATTTCTCTCCTTAACTGCTTACCGCCGCTTTTATCAATGCTATATACGGCGGTTATAAAAATACTTTAACTCCTACGACTTTTCGCTACCTGCATCATCAATTCTTCTCCTGAATTCTGTGGTATTGCACTCAGTATCTCTGTCTTCTTTGTTCTCTCTGCAAGTAATTCCATTAAAACTTCCCTAGCTTGCTCAACACTTACACTTTGCTCAATAAATTCTCCTATCTTTTCTGGCATCTTCGATAAATTACATAAACGTATTAATTCAAGAACTTCAGTACGATACTTGGTTAAATTATCAGTTTCTAGGTCATTTGTAGTTTGTTCATTCATAGTAATACTCCTGTTTTTATTAATAGATGAAAGAATTGTCATTCCGTCTGCAAGGCCTATTTCTACTGCTTTCTCCCCAAAATATAGCCCTGCCTCTGTTAATCGAATCTTTTCAATTGAAAGACCTCTGTTCCTTGCTATTAGCTGCAAAAACATTTCATATAGTCGGTCTACTTCTTTTTGTAAGCTTTCCAGACTTTCAGACGTCATTGGCTCATGTGGGTTTAAATCATTCTTTCGACTACCAGCAAAGATTGTGGTGTACTTAATACCTTGCTTTTCATCAAACCTACTTTGATCTATGTGACTTGCTATTACTCCAATACTTCCTACTCCTGAAGTTCTACTCACAAATACCTTTTCAGCGCTAGAGGCTATAGCGTACGCAGCAGAATATGCATCATCATTTGCTATTGCAATAATTCTCTTTTTTGTTCTTGATTCATAAATAAAATCAGCTAGGTCAAATATACCGTTTACCTCTCCTCCGGGGCTATCTATTTCCAGCATAATTGTCTCTATGCTACTATCTGCTAATGCTTGTTTAATTTGTTCTTCTATTTGCTCATATGATGTCATCCCGAGCATTTCATCAAACGCACCTGGTTTTTTAGTCAAGATTCCATGTATTGCTATAATTGCAGTTCTTTCTACGTTACTTTTGATGGAGTGCTTTATGTTTTTAAACGTGGGATGTTTTTGATTGTTTAATGACAATAGCTCAAAACTCCTTGGTTCAAGCATTAATGGTTTTCCTAAGAGCATCATAATCCTTTACAATCAGAGTCAAACATTAAGTTGAGACTATTTGCACGTTTTTGATCTTCTGCTATTTCTTGATCTATTTCTTCAACATCGTAACCCATTTCTGATACTACTTCCGATCGACTCTTAAATCCATTTCTTACTGCCATTTGCTGCGATTGCTGGTCTTTCAGTGGATCCACCCAATCAAATCCCTGTGGTATCCATTTTACTTCTTCTTTCGCTGCTTTTACTACTTTTTCATCTATACTCAGTTCTCCACAAAGCACTGCTAATTCTAGCCATCTATTCCAAATAGGTCTACAAAACTGGAACACTATCACGTTATGCTGTAACATTGCGCACCTTCTGCGAAACTCTATCAACCCTGCCCGAATGGATGAATAATTTAACGCTTGTTAAATCTCCTGTTAGCTGCTCATATGTTATTCCTGTGCCTATTGCTATTGCCCTGAGTTGCTGTCTTATAAACGCTTCATAACTTCCTCCAACATCTGACGGTTCTGAAAATTTTATGTCTTCTCCTGGGTCTAAAAGCTGCATTGTTCCTGGCTCTAAACCTGATAATGCTACTCCTTGCTCATTCGCTTCGCCTTCTCCTAAAATATTTGCCTCAGGATCAAGTCTTGTAATAAACCCTGCAAACATTGCTGCAGTTTTCTTTCTTACCAGCTCTGCATCATCATATTGATCAAGTTCATAAAGCTTTAGCAGTATATTAGAAAGCCATGGCTCTCCTCTAATTTGCCCAGGTCTTAAAGGTTTGTAGATATGTAAAACATCATTTGCCGGTACTCTAACTGATTCTCCAAACGAACCTTCACCTGGGTGCTCTCTAAATAAGTAATATGCTTCTCTTTGACCAAGTCGGTTAAATTCAATGCCACTACGAATAATATTGCCATTTGCAAGTGTTTGATTGCTCTTATTGTCTAAATGTTCAGACTCAAGTACTTGTAATTGCAGAGGTACACATAGACCATCTTCAGGTTTTCGGATCCGCAGACGTACAAAACATTCTCCTCCCTCTATCATACTCCTACATACTAGAGCTTGTAATCCATAAAAATCACTTACTCCACTACTGTCTGCTTCATCTGTCCATCTTAGCCATAATTCTTGCACCTTCCTTCGAAATTCTCCATCTCTTGCTTTTGATTGTGGTTTTATTCCTGTTCCAATAGAGTTACTTACTATTGTATCAATGATATTTGCTGCATATGGATTTTTTCTCACCATATCACGTGATCTACTACGTAAAGTTTCAAGGTTTTGAGACAGCAAATTGTTTATACTTCCTAACTCTGGTTGAAAGTGAAAAAATCTTCTTCCTGAGCCTGCTGCATCCCATGCAGAGCTTTTTATCTTTGGTTTGTTAAATAATTGCTTGAAGGTTTTGAGCAGCATTTATAAAATTCCCTTACTCGTTGAAAAAACAATTTTCCTCTTTGGCCTCATGCCTGCAACTTTTAACCCCGCTTTTATTCGTTGCCTGAGCTCCAATAAATCCTTTATTTGAACTTCCCCGTACCGCACAACATGGTCACCATATGCAATTGAGACAACTCTTTCTCCGCTTTGCAGTTTTTGAATTGCTTTCTCAACTTGAGTTAAATATTTTTCACTGTACATTTTGATTACCAAGCCACTTACTCTGTCTTACTTTTTTAGGCTTTTTGCTTTCCATTTTTCCACTCAAACTATTCCATTTACTCTCTGGCCAACGATCAATTCCAAGCGCAATAGATGCTGCTCTCGCATAAATTCGGCAATCCAGTACTTCATTTCTTTCTCTTACCTTTTGCCACTCTTGTTTGGTGTATCCTTTTACCACTTTGCTGACTAATTGCTCTGAAGTTAGCTGTTTAAAATATTCAGGTGCATACTCCGGAAAATGACAGTATCCAGGTAGAGCTTTTCCCTCTTCTTCTTTTAAAATATTAAGTAATTGAAAAAGCTCTGACTTTAATATCGATACTCCAACTGGCCAGAGCTTTATTCCTCTCTTTAGCTTTTGACCACCAACTGTTATATCTACTCTACTTGGACTGCTAAGTGGTACTAGTGCTTTATTTACACCTTTTACTGCCATTACTCTTCCAGAGCCTTGATGACCTCTTACCCAGTTATATACTTCCTGCGTTGCATACCCAGCATCAACCGCCATCATACTTATCATATATTCAAGACCATTTTCACCAATAAAATGATGATTTAAGAGCTCAGAGAGTTTTCTCCATACTTCTCCACCCCCAGTATCTCCTTCAAATACTTGGTAGTCTATTGACCAACTTTCACGGCTTTTTCCCCAGGCTACAACTTCTACTTCTAAACGATCTTTTTGAACATCAACACCTGCAGTAAGTACCACTTCTCTCTTAGGTACTGTGCCTACGGGAAAAAATTCTCTTCTGTTGAATAATTGCTTCCAGTCTGGTACTTCTCCCTTATCTACCCAGGTTTCTCCAAGCGTTGTGTTGATCCAAACTTTCAGTAATTGTTCACTTTCCTTTGCATGCAGAAAATCCTCTACTGCTTGTTGCCAACTATACCAGCCAACTGGACTATAAAGACTTGAAAGATGAAATCCTTTTTTCTCACCTTTTACTCTATTAGTAGGCCTCCATTCTCCACGCTCAAGCATCTCTGTCTTTTGATGATTTTCTATCTTTTTACCACATTCTATACACATATAGTGTGCTGTATTTGGATTTTTATCTTCCCATTTAATTTGTGGCCATTTTAATATTTGGTAATAATTACAATGTGGACATGGTACAAAAAAGTATCTCTTATCTGTTGCTTCAAATTCTTTCTCAATTCTGCTTATTCCATGAATCGTTGGTGTTGATACTAAAAAAATCTTTCGCCGTGCAAATGTATTGGTACGAGCTATGCTGAGTAAAACTGGATCTCCTTCTCCACCTGAGTCTCCTGGATAGGCATCTATTTCATCAAGAAAGAGATACTTTACTGGCATAGATCTCAGTCCTACACTGCTGTTTGCTCCAGTTATTACTACTATTCCACCTGGAAATTCCTTACTCTGCACAGTATTGCCTGAATCTCTTGATCTTGGGTCTTTTACTTTACTTTTTAAACATGGTGTACTTTCAATCAGTGGCGCAAATCTTCCCTTTGACCAACGCTTTCCCATTTCGACTGTTGGCTGCACAACTAACATTGGACCTGGTGTTTGATCGATGATATAGCCTATCCAATTGTTACCAGCTTCTGTTCCCCCAATCTGCGCTCCTTTCATGAATACTACTTTTTCTGCTGGTGAGGACGGAGAAAGTGAATCCATGATTTCTTTTAAATAAGGAGTTCTTTCCGTTCTCCATTTACCTGGCTCTGATGCTGCAGTTGCTGCTAAAACTCGATACTCATTCGCCCACTCTGATACTTTAAGCTCTGGATCTGGTTTTAAACCTTCAGAAAAAGATGTGGCGTATATCATATTGCTAGCTCTTCACCATCATTAGATGATATTTCCACATCACTTAAATTAGGACTACTTGTTTTCTCACTTTCGAGTTCAATAAACATTTTCTTTTCAAGCGCTTCTTCTATATACTTCTGAATTAAATTACTCATTATTATTGCAGCTATGAGTGCAACTATTCCCACCATTACCGCAGCTATAATGTTAGGGTAAATTCCCACTATCGCTATTGCACATACTGTTATAGAAACACAGATGATATTGATGCATTTCTTTATTTTTTTGTCTGCTATTTTCCTTTCTTCAAAATATTTATTGCTCAATAAATGAAATGTTGGAAAGTTGTCATTTTTTCCAAATAAAACTATATCCTTTTCCTTGTTTAGTAACTTTACCAGTTTTACGTTATTTGTTGTTATTGCGTACTCAAAAACATCTGTAGCATCTGCTCTTTTCTTTAGCAGTAATTTTACTATATTAAAATGCCTATTTATTGCAGCAAGATATACTGCTGATTCTCCTTGATCGTTTAAAACATCTACTTCAACTCCTTCTTTTAAAATCGCCCCTAGAATCTCCCCATATCCTTTTTTTGCTGCTAAGTGAAGTAAATTGTTCTTCTCTACTCCATACCTATTACTTATTAAAGCTTTTACTATTTCAGATTTGTTCTCTTCTTTCGCATAACAAAATGGTGTCTTGCCATTATCATCTTTAATCAAAGGATCTATATCCTCTCGGGTTAGTAATACTTCTACTGTTTTAAGTCTTTCAGCGTAATGTAGTGGTGTTTTATTTTCATAGTCTTGTAAATTAACTCCAGCATTAGGAACATTTATTAAGCATCTTACAATATCTAAACATAAGTCTCTTTCGTCGTAATTACTGCCACTTATAGCTACGTGCAAAGGAGATAATTTCATTGCATTTCTGCCGCTACCAGCTATATTGACATTCGCACCAAGATTTGAAAGTAATTTTACTACTTCTAGCTTCTTGTTGTTTACTGCATAATGCATTGCTGCATGATTTCTCACGTCAAGAACATCTTTATCCGCATTTCCTTCTCTAATTAAAATTTCTACTATCCCTTCATGTCCAGCTCCTGCCGCTAAATGTAACGGTGTATGTAGTAAAGCATTCTGCTCATTAACATTAACTCCTTTGTTGAGTAAAAACCTTACAGCATTTGCTTCATTCAACATCGCAGCTAAATGAAGTAAGCTATCTTTCTCCAATCCATATTTGTGATTGATTAGTGCTTGTAATATCTCTTCTCTTGCACAAGAGAGCGCACTTTTACCATCATCATCAGTGATCAGTGGATTAATATTTTTCCTATTTAGTAAGAGCGCAACCATACTAAGCTCGTTAATTTCTACTGCATAATGTAGCGGTGTCTTTCCATTTAATCCTCTAACATTTACATCCACTCCTTGCTGATTAATGAGACACTTTATTAATTCTAAACTTAAGTTAGCAGACATTATTTAAAACTTAATATTAGATAATTCTTGTAATGAGTTTGTAATCTCTTCGGTTAGCGCCATATGAATCTTTTCAGTGTCACTCAGTGATGCAAGCAGTGCTGAAACTCTATTTGGAATATTAAGCAAATTATTACGGACAACTCTTGCTACGTTAAATGCCTCACTTTTTACTTCTTCTACTGCTACAAGTTCTCCTATCTCAGCCTTAGCTTTTGCCTCAAGCAATTTGCCACGTTCCATCTCATTTTTTATTCGCGTTTTTAGCAACATTGTGGAGAGGTTACTTGTATTTTCGTTTTCTGGATTTTTCCTCCTCAGTGGCTGACTTGGATCTCGTATTGCTGCCACTGCTTCATTTGCTTGTTCTCTATTTACCAAACCATTCTCCAACTCAATTATTCCTTTTTTTACTAAATAACAGACATATTGCTTTGAAACTCCTATCTCTCTTGCCCATTCCGTTTGTGTGATTTTTTCCACTCTTTTCCTCCTCTCTTTTTGCTCCTTTTTACGAATTTTCTTCTTGAATTTCTGCAAAAGTTTTGCCAGTACCAGAAAGAATTGCCTCCCTACCTGTGTATATTTGCCAACGTTTTATGGTGACATCTACAAATTTTGAATCTAGCTCTATTGTTCTGCAAATTCTTCCTGTTCTCTCACATGCAATTAGTGTGCTGCCAGAACCACTAAATGGATCAAGTACTATGTCTCCTGATCTGCTGCTGTTTACTATTGCTTTTTCCATTAGCTCTACTGGCTTCATCGTTGGATGTAGTGTATTGTGTGTTGGCTTATCATAAAACCACAGATCACTTTGATTTCTACCTCCATGCCACTCACGTTTATTGCCGCTTTTCCATCCATAGAGCATTGCTTCGTATTGTCTTTGATAATCTGATCTTCCTAGCGTAAAGTGATTCTTCGCCCAAATGATAAAAGTTGACCATTTTCCTCCCGCTTCCTCAAATGCTTTTTGCAACGTTGAAAACTCTGATGATGATGCACAGATGTAAATTGCACCTTTAGTATATGCTAAAATATGAGTACAAATATCATAGAGAAAAAGCTCATACTTTTCACCTTGATTATCGTTTAGTATCTTTTTATCCTCTCTTTCTTGACTGCTACCATAATCAACGTTATATGGAGGATCACAAACAGTAATGTCTGCCATTTTATCATCTAACAGCGCTTTATATGATTCAACTACAGAGCTATCACCACAATAGATTCGATGATCACCTAAAATCCATAGATCACCTGGTTTTGTTATTTCTACCTTTTTGTCATCAACAACTAAGTCAGAAAGGTCTTCTTTTTCACCATCAAAATCATCGAGAAACCGTTGAACTTTTTCCAATTCAAATCCTGTCATTTTAAGGTCAAACTGCAAATCTTCTAGCTCTTGAATTTCTACCTTTAAAAGATCATCATCCCACTTTGCCCAATTAGCTGATTGATTGGCAAGTAACCGAAAAGCTTTAGTTTGTGGTTCATTTAAATTATCACTTAAAACCACAGGAATACTTTCTATACCAAGTTTTCTTGCTGCTTTAAGTCTTAAATGACCATCAACCACAGTACCATCGCTTTTTGCAACTATTGGTATACGAAAGCCGAATTCCCTGATTGAAGCACACATTCTATTTACTACGTCATCATTTTTACGAGGATTACGCTTATATTCGACGAGGTTTTCAACAGGATAGTAGTGGATTGCTAAATTCATATAATTTAAATCCTTAATAATTAAAAAGTTAATATTCAAAATATGTCTAACACTAGAAAAGGCCTGAGGTCAAACCCACCAAACCCGCCATTATGGCTGAAAGGACCCACTTTTTATGGTATTTTTAATACATTAAAATCTTTACTGAAATTCATAGCGTAGAACATTAATGCTAAAGCATCCGCTTCATTATCATCTCGAGGTGAAAAACCTTTTTCACGTATCGCTTCAATAACTTCACTCTTACTTGCATTGCCTTTGCCTGCTATAAAGCGTTTTATAGTTTTAACATTAACACCTTTGTATGGCACATGATGTTCTTCACACCAAGCAGACAGCACTGCAAGAAAACCACCATAGCAATGAGCTGCATCAGTTCCTAGATGTCTTCTTACTTCCTCAAAATACACTGCAGAAATGTCTCTCAAAGAATTAAGCCAATTACGAAAATTCAAGAAGCACATGCCACCTCCACTGAAACGACTACCATGAAAGCCTTTGCTTCCACTTTCAATTATTCCATCTGTTAGAATTGCCCAGCCCGTTTGCTTGCCAAGGTCCAGTGTTAGGATTGACATTTATATTCAGAATTTGTTTCGCTAGAGTGCTATATAATATATATTCAGGATTTGAAAAATTTTTGTCCAAAAAATCTTCTTCTTAAGCAAACTTTTTAGAAAAAACTTGGTTAAAAATCAGTAAACAGCCCTTGCATAATTATTGGTCAAGACTTTCAGATTTCTATCTTAACTATTTAAATAGTCTATTATGTTATCATGGTGTGGTTAGTTTCTTATGAACATTTATCCAAATCGTAAATTTTGGGAAGATGATTTAGAAGTCCCTGTTAACCATTTGCTTGACCGTTTTCACAATACAAAAATACGTCAGTCTTGGATAGATTCACTTTCTGGTAAGCAATTAAATATTATTTTTCAAAACTCCTTTAAAGATAAATTAAATGCTCAACTCTTTGATGATGAAAGTTACGATAATACATCTGTACAATACAAACGTAAAGTGATTGCTAATTATTCCGATTCTCTCGTTACTTACTACTTGATTACCTGTTTTGACCGTGCAAAACTAGAAGTTACTGTCAGTGAAATTGCAAGATCTGCATTAACTACAGAACTCATGAAATCCTACCTTGTAAAAAATAATAATAAATATGATAAGAAGTCTTTGCTGTTTCTACTGTTTCATGCAGATTACAATCTTTTAAAGTCTGTCTATCACTTTGAAAAAATACAAAGAAAGAGTTTCATGTCTTTTGCCTTACAAAAAATACCAAGACGACCAAGTACTCCATTTAAGGACTTTATCTCAGAGGAAATCATACAACAAATACTGAAAGAAGATAACATTAAGAGAAATGACAGTTTCGAGAATCAACTACAAGGTTTCTTCTATCATCAGAATCGTTTATATGTGTTAATACGAAAAGCTAGCGATATAGATTTGTTGTTAAATTCAAACAAAGTTATTCATGGCCATAAGGCAGAGTGGATGATTTTGGATTTTCTACTAAATGGCACTCAGGTAGATCTTGGTGCTAGAAATATTGATCAAGCTATAGAAATAGCAAATAGCATTGCAAGTTGTTACTTTGGCTGCGAATGTATTTTTGTAGATGTGCAGGATAAAAACTTCGCGGAACAGGTACATAAATTTATAGAAACTTGTATTAATGAATCTGATTCAAATATTCGTGTTTTTGAGTTAAAGTTTCAGTCAAATCGTTTCAATTACAGCTATACTAATATCACTTTGACTGTTGCTCCATATGATCCTATTGCACCGGAATTGCATGTTTTAAAGCCATTTGTAGGAGACATAGTGCCATTTATAGAGTCGATTAAAGTAATATTTCAAGGTAAAAAGATAGGCTTATTTTTCAAGCGAAGTGATGAGTATATAGCAATTTACTACTCTGAACATCCTCTGAATAAAAGGGAAAGAGAGGATTTTAAAGCATACATAAAACAATTTTATGGTCTTACAATCTTGCCAAGAGCAAATCTCTGATCTTCTTAATTCTAGCAGCTCTTGGGTTAATCCAAATCAAAATTACATCGAAGCAGCAAGGTATTTGTCAGATCTTGAATTAATTAAGATGCAAGAGAGGTCTTACATTATCTGCTCTCGTAGACAAGATAAATTAGATTGGCCCAATATAGTTGATCCATACTGTAACAATGAGATTTTCATTGATGAGGACTTTAACGAAGAATGCGATAATATAATTTGTGAAAACTGCAACCGTGATATTTTACCTAATACCTATAAGAAGCAAAGATTTCATCGCTTATCTGTATATTTAAACCCAGAGAAAATCATGCATTGGTTTGAAGGTCAGCTAAGTAATACGCATTTCATGTGGCAAAAGGTGGAAAGAGGAGTTTATCATGTTGGTGACCAAGGTCAATTTGTAAATCTCATTGTTCTTGATTTTTGCACCAATCCAACATTCTTAACGATAGATAAGCTTAAAGCTAATCCAACTGTATTAATAATACTGAGAAAAAATCCATCAAACATACCTCTTGATTTGCCCATAGTAAAAATGGTTGACCTTTTCTTTCAGCATCAGACTTTAATTGAAGTATTTCAAGAAGCAGTACAAAGAGGAGTACCAGAGTTAATACCAAATACTTCAATGCAAATCTTACATACTGCACTTAATCTAATTGAACCTCCTAAAGAGAAGGAATTACTAAAGTTGCAATTGATAGAGGGCTCACTTTACGTAAACAATATAGAGATTCTAAATAAGAAAGCTGTAGCATGTATGAAGGTTTTTCGCATATTATTTGAACAATTTTTGCATGATTGTAAAAAAGAATTACCTCCTGAAAAACACATGTTGCTTAGCATAACTGAAATAGAAAAGCGCCTAAATCTTGATCCAGAAGCAGATCCAGAACATCACATCAGAAAACCACTAAACACAATCCAAAGAACAATAAAAACCACCTTAGCTAAAAAGTTAGGATTAAACATCGAACGTAATGATGTGATTCAAACAGTTGGTTGGCCTGGATCATCGCGTAAAGATTATGGCTACCGTATTAACCCTTTCACTGTGCTGATAAAAGTAGTTCGTTAAGTTTTTAGTAGATTAAAGTCTCTCCGGTTCAAATCACCTATAAATAGTTTCTCAGTTCCCATTTTACAGTTGGAGCAGGGCTAGTAGCTTTTGGTTTTATATCACCTGCAGCATAGGTGCTTTAACTGCTCTTCATATTGCCTTGCATTGACAAATTTTTTCCTTCAAAGAAGATTCACTCGTTGAGATTTCCAAAATGGCACCATGCAAGCCTGCTAAAAACAGTATTCACCTATTGTAGATAAGGTATGTTTTTTGTCTCTTTCAGGCTTTTGTTTTTTCTTAAGTCTTTACAGCTAAAATAAAACGTGATATGGCTGCACAAGGTTTTCTATTGAGTTAAGCTACACATGCCCCTCATTGGGTTTTTAATGTAGTTTACAAGAGTTCTTTGGGTTAAACCTATAAATTTGGGTCCACCAAGTGGTATAATTACTCTAAAAAGCATTAAAAATAGGAATTAAAAAAATAGACTGTTATCAAGATGAATTTTTCTTCAACTGCTTCTGTGCTAATAATCACAATAGATATATTACATACTACTAATATGTAATATATTATATATATAAAGGAATCTGCCATTCTGCCAACTTGCTCAAATCAGCCATAGAAGGGAACTTTGGAACATATTTCAAGTTGGCAACTTTCTGCCATTCTACCAACTTATTACTTTTTCTAAGCTACTGATTTTCTTATATTTTTATCAATTTTAAGTTGGTAGAATGGCAGATTCTTCAGTTTGCCAACTTGCCATCTTGCCAACTTAATATATAATTCTACTATCTCCTTTTGCAATGTTATACATTTCTTGGTTTTTAGCTGTTAACTGCATTTGGTAAAAGATAATAATTTGGAAATTTTTGGTATAATCTGTGCTCCTAGGTCCTGATCTTTCTCAAGCAGCTCATTGAAATAGTATTTTCTCTCCTCTCTTTAATTCCTTAGTCCTACTATATTCAAATTTTCAGATATTTTTAAAAGGCTTGCCAGACATGTTTATATCTGTTCTATAATTATCTTTTTAGCATTTGTATTTACTTTGCTATTTTGTTGAATGGGTATTTACTTCCAAAAAATTTTTGTTTCAGACCCCTAATTCGTTTGCTATCTATAAAGAGGCTATTTGCTTCTTTAGCTTTCCTATAGATGTTATCTATAATGAAGATTGAGTAACATTATATTTTCATTATACTAATAATAATTAACATTGTATATTATCTTTCCCATATTATTTCTCAGAGTTATATAAGACCCATACATCCCTATTTTCCACAGGTAGAGTCGCTCCATTGTTTGGTACAAGATAGTAATCTGGTTTTACCAATACATACTGATTTTCAGCAATTTTTAGCTCCATGTCTTTTACACATAGGTAACCATGCTTCGATCTTGTGTTTGATAATCCATATTCATCACACTTCTTGAAAAATTTTATATGACCTATCATTGCAAGATTACTAATTCTTTCACGAATGCTACGATCACTACCAAGTCCGAACTTTCCTTCAAAACACTTTGCAAAGCTAGCTGCAGTATATACTTCTCCTCTATACGCTTCATTAGAGATTAACTCTAAAATTATATCACATCTTCTTAGACGTTCTAAATCCAATTTAGTATTATAGCTAGACCTTACTATTCTTTCTGAATTTAATGTATCATCAGATTGTACAAACGCACCGTTATGCCAATAAAATGAAATCTTTTCTTCGTTAGATGCAGAATAATTTGACTTCTTACGGCAAAGTACTCGTTCATTACCAGAAGCATCAGCTTTATCTGGCTTTGACAAGTACCAACGAGATCTTACTGTATTATTCCACGCAGTTGAACCACCTGTACCTGTTTTACGTATTATTCCTGAATCAGAAGGATGAGCACATAATAATACAGCTCCTTTTATTACTTTCACTATTTTTCCACAACAACTTTGAATAAATTGTCTCACATGAGAGCGATTGTTTTCATTGCCACCAAATAAGTCTGCTGCTGTATCTAAAACTACTAGCTTTGGTTGAAACAATTTAATATCTTCAAGTAATTCTTCAAAGCAATGAGTTAATTTACCTATATCTTTGTTATCAAATATCATGAGTAGATTATCTTTCCACACTCTCGATAAAAAGCCAATATTATCATGAAAGTCACAGGATTCCATATCTAACTGATATAATCTATTTATAGCACACTGTCTTCGCCACAGCTCTTCTGTATCATCTTCACAAAATACACCATATGTCTTCATCTGCTCAATTTCCATTCCCAACCAAGATTTACCTGTGCTCGCTGCTGTCATTAGTTGTTGAGCAAGTAGAGACTTTCCCATACCACCATCACCGTAGAGAGCCGTAACACTTCCAATAGGAAGCCAATCTTTAACAATCCATTCTCTTTCTGGAGCAATATTAGCCCAAGCTCTGGTATCTATTCTCAACGATTTTTTTGAAGGAGCCTTTTTTGTACTAAGGATGAACTCTTTAACATTTACACCTTCTTTCACGCAATCAGCAGCGTCCCAACCCTTTGGTTTATCTTTAGGTATTTCCAAAATGCAAAGTTCTTCAACTCCAAGACAAGTAAGTTTCATAGCAGATTTTTCAGCGTATTTCTTACCTGCTTCATCATTATCTGGCCATATAATAATGTGTTTACCTTTAAGTGGAGTCCAATCTGTTTTTTCAATAGGTGCATTTGCTCCAGACATTGCTGTTGTTGCAGTTATTCCTTTCTCTATCAGCGCTTCTGCACATTTTTCTCCTTCAACAAGAATAACTTTATCGGACTTCAAAATACCTGGAATATTATAGAGTGGCCTTATCTTCGGTGCACCAAAGTCGGACTTTTTTATATCAAAAGGAAGATATCGCTTCCCATTATCATCATCGTAACGATAGATTCTAACAATAGCTTGGCCGTTTTCACCGTAATAATCCCAATATGCAGTTGGACTACTTGAAGTTTTGAAATGACCAAGCCACTCAGCTATAGAAGCCATTACTTCAGGAAACTCTATTCTTGTACTTTTTCTATTTACTCCCGCCCAAAGGTCGATAATGTCACCACCTTCTCCTGTTGCAAAATCATGCCATAGGCCAGCTTCACTACCACTTAATTCTACTACTAGACTCTTTCCTTTATCACCTTGTACATTGCCTACATAAAACTTATCACCACGAAAAGTTCCTCTTGGTAATAGATATGAAAGGCATGATCTGATATTTAACAGAAGCTGAGCTTTAAGTTGTTCTTTTTCTACTAACGGTGCATTTTTTCGTGGAGCTGCAGTATTAAAATCACAATAGATACCCATAAAATCTCCAATATATTTAAAGTTTAGAAATTTGGTTAAGCTGTGGCTATCCAGCGTCCGTTAACCATGTTTATGAATTTTGTTGGTATTGGTTTGCCGTTTTTAAGTTCGTACATCAATTGCAGAGTATTCCTTTCTGGCCTAAATATCATTACTCCAGATGTATATAAACTTCTTAAAACATTAGCACCACTCAATGCTTGAAATGGATTCTTTTTTAACGTGATTGTTGACACTTTTTTGGTGTAATGTGTAACTATTACTCCAGCAGCAGGATTAGTTATAGAGCGTAGTTCATCAATACTATTTTGCAGAAAAGAGATCATACTCCTATAATCAAAAACAGAGTCTATTACTATAAGATCAACTGTTTTTACCTCGAGATTTTCCGACATAATTTCCTTTATTTTTTCCACATTCAAAGTTAACTGTACTTTTTTAGTAATAACTAAGTTTTCTGTTCCTTCATCAAGGATTTTCTTGCTGACTCTTAACTTCTGTAAGCGCTCTCTTATGTAATCATATTCCATTTCATTCTGTAGATAGAATATCTTGAGTGGCTTTGCAGGCTTCATACCAAGAAATGATACTCCAGCAGCTAAATGTACTAACATGGAAAGTAGAAAATTACTTTTTCCTATTTTTGGAGTTCCACCTATAACTAAAAGACCACTTGGAGTTAGAATTCTTGGGCCTATTATATCTTTTGGCATTGGTGATTTATCATTCAAGTAATGCCTTGCTGAAAACGATGTAATTTTATGTTCTGTTGTGTTTTCTTTAGTATTTAACCACTTCTTAGCGGAATTTATATCACCTTTAACTAAAGTCCAAAGATCGATAATATCACCACTGATTCCTTTAGTAAAATTACGCCAGTTTCCAGTTTCTTTACCTACTATTTTAACTGTAATCGTATTCCCATCAAAATTGCCAACATAAGTCCTCTCTCGATAAAAATTACCGTTTGGAATTAGGTAAGGTACACACTTCTTAATATTATCAATCAATAATCCTTTTATTTCCTTTCTCTGCATAAAACCCCCATACATACTTTTCATACGTTTAGAGCTGAGATTAGCTAGCTCACAAACAGTTTCAAAAGACTCTGAATCAAACCATTTAATTGCTTCTTTCTTTAGCTCTAGATTTTTTCCTGCTGCATCTTTGATAGCTCTCTCAATTACAGCAATCCAGAGCTTCTCTTCGTCGTACTTCAAAATGGCAACCAATCAACTTCAGATTGTTCTGGAGTAATAACCGTAGCAATCTTGTTCTTTTCTCCATACCGATCAGCTTCAATACCAACTTTTGCAGTAAACTCTACCCCGTTAAAGTCAGCTATAGAGTTGACTTTTCTAGCAATAGCTGCTTTTTCTGAAGTGTCATTTGAATGAATGTTCCGTGCTGACTCCAAAATACTTCTAAGCATAGAACGACCAGATTCTCCCCAAGTATCTTCTCCTTCAACTCTTGCTTTGCCACTTTTAATACCAATTACTTGAAAAATCTTGCGTTTTGCATATGGACCTTCAGTGACAGTAAATTCAACGTTTAAATAGATGCTGCCAGTAGTGTAGCTTTTAGTGAACCAATTTTCATAACCTCCTGGTTTAATTGCCATTTTTACCTTGACTATTGTACCTTTTGGTATTAAATTACTCTGTAATTTTGCAGTATTAAAATCAGTTAAAAAATCTGTTAGCATATTGTTCCCTATAAATTAAGTAAAAAAAAGAATCAACTCCATTGGTCTACAAGTTTCCAACGACCATTTATCTTATCGACAAGCTTGCTTGCCACACGTTCACCATTTCGCAGCTCAAACACTATTTGACGGGTAGTGCTTTCTTCATCATGAGCAAACATCACCATGCCAGTGCTATAAAATCCACGTAAAGATCCAGCACCGCTTAGGCCTTGAAATGGATCTTCTTCCAGCATCTTTTTGGATAGTTTTTTTGTGTGGTGGGTAAGGATTATACCTGCATCTGGATTAATAATGTTCCTCAGTCTTTCAAGCGTTTTTTGCAAAAAGAATAGCATAGCGCTGTTGTCATTTTCATTACCATATTCACTTGAGTTAAAAATGTTACGAAGAGGATCAATCGCAATAATATCAGGTTTGAAACGCTCTTTAACGGTGCTTTTGATCTCATCTATTTCTTCACTGCTGAAAGATAATTGCACTCTTGGCGTGATAATTAAGTTATTGGCAGCTATATCCAAAAGTTCTTGGTCGAATGTCAGTTGCTGTAAACGTTCTTTCATGTATTCATACTCAATTTCAGTTTGCATGTAGAAAATTTTCATAGGACGACTAGGAGTCATACTGAGAAATGAAACTCCGGCAGCCATGTGAATCAACCAGGAAATAAGAAAATCACTCTTGCCAATCTTAGGTGGGCCACCCAGTACCAATAGACCTCTTTTAGTTAGAATCCTTGGTGCGATTATATCTTCTGGTATTGGCGATTGATCATTCAAATATTCTTTCACACTGAAAAAGGGAATTTTTTGACCGATATTGAAAAAGCTTTGTTCCATAATAATTATTCTCCAATTTTTAATTAAGCAATAGGAGCCAAAGTTTTGGCTTTAATTTTCGCAAGTAATTTACCCAAATGTGGTTCTTCAACCATATTCAGGCAGCCACTTCGATCTTTAGCTGGGTATCCCCAAGTATTAATAGTCTGACAGATAAATGAACGTACTTCTGTGCCATTATCTTTCTTAATTCCAACCATGCTGATCACCTCATCAACAATACCTGGAATCTCACTAGCAGTTTTAGCTCCTTCACATTGAGGTAGCCAAGTTGGACGATTGCAGTCATCGAGATATTGACCTAATGTGCCAACTATGATGATGTCTTTATCTCTGATATGTTGAAACTGATTGAGCCAAGCCATCATCTCTTGAGCAAGTAACCCATAAGCAGCTCTTTTGTCTTCTTTTCCCGATCTATCAGAAAAACACTCAGGTTGCATCCTTGCCCATAAAAGACATAAACGTGAAGCAACGGTTATACTATCTACAAAGATGCATCGGTATTTAGAAGTCTCAGAAAGAAGATCTTTATACTTGCCAGATACATGTTCATGGTGTTTTTGACTGTATGCTTGGTCAGATTTCAGCGCAGGGTTTGGACCACCAATTAGGCAGGCAATATCCCGAGCTTGATTCCAAGTACGAACACTAATAGAATCTCCCTGCCAATCTTGAACAGCAAGCAGACCTGCTTCAAAGTCAAGACATAGTGTTGGTTCACTTATAGTCTTTAATAGGCTGGTTTTACCAATACCGTAAGGACCAAAAATTACTACTTTTATGCCTGTAGTTGTTTTCAATCTTTCATTATTGTTTAAAATTTTAAAAGTCATTTATTCACCTCAATGGTATATGTTATATATTCAGGAAAGGTAGAATTTATGTTCAATTTTTCTTTTTGCTCTTGTAGTAGATGGAAGAGAGTTTTATACGTATTTTTCTTACCATAGTATTTAAAGTAGTTCTTGATATGTTGTTCATCTTAGCAACTTCATATAAGTTAAAGTACTTGAGTTGTTCGCATATCTTTTGCATCTTTCTTGGTAGCGTTGAAATCATGTAATCTACATCAGTACGTTTTGCTACTTCATCTTCAAAAGCTTCTGTTTTCTCAATATTGACGTAGTTATTAATGTTGCGTTTAATACATAGTTGTTTCTCCAATAAGTTATTGGCACGACGTTCAGTTAATCTTGCTACAAAAGTGTTAAAGCTACCTTTACTTTCATCATATCTATCAAGATAAGTCCAAATTTCACAGAAAAGTTCTTGCTCAAGATCTTCATGAGTTTCATGAGCAAAGCATTCAAAAAGTTTTAATCTCTTAGCTTGATACCGTATATTTTGAACAACTATGGCAGTTTTTAGTTTCATAACTTTTCCCTAAAACAATTAATGCTTTAAGGATGAGAACTTATAGGTGCACTTTGTAGGACAGGAGCAAAAATAAATAATACAGATGCAATTTTTAACCTATTGATATTCTATTGTTTTTTTTCGAGAATAATACAGTTCGATTTTTAAATAATACTGCAACAAAAAATTAGGCAAAAATTCATTTTTTTTGGACAAAAATTTTCCAAATCCTGAATATATATTATATAAGCCTTTCAAACTCATCACAGGTGTCAATTCTTACACAATCAGGAAGAGCAGCAATAGCAGCCAGCATAAAAGAGCAAGTTATACATCTTGCTTGGGGTAGTGGTGATGCCAATTGGGAAAGTAGCCATCAGGTCGAAAAAGTTTTTATTGAGGGTGAAATAGCTCTAAATCACCATACTATTAAAGATGTAAGGGTTTTTACAGGACAAACAACTTATCAGCCAAGTATAGATTATATAGTTGATAGCAGTAGTGGTGTAATAAAACGTACGGAAAATAGCTCTATCAGGGCAAATAGTGCAGTTACTGTAGAATATAGTGAAAGCACACCACCAGAGCTGATAACTTCTGAAAAACTGCTCAATGAGCTTGGCAGACGTACTGCGAACGAAGTACTCTTCTGCACAAGTGATGAGAATGGAGAGCTTTTGACCCCAACAGGGAGGTTTAGGCCCTCAAATGTACCAACCAATAACTTGTACCTTAAATTTACTTTCGATTTCACGGACGCAGCAAATCAAGTTATCAGGGAACTAGGAGTTATGGTTGGTACTAAAATAAAAGAAGGATTACCTGAAGGACAGAGATATTTTGAACCTCAAGATATAGAAGACCCAGGGATCTTATTAGTTTTAGAACATACCGTACCACTTATCAGAACATCTGCAACTCGGGAAACTTTTTCATTTGTTGTAACTTTTTGAAACAAAATGACCTTAAATAGTTATTATAATCGCTTTAATCCTGACAAAGAATACGAAAAAAGCTTATTTCTTGCTGGAAGAGGTCTACAGTCAGCAGAATTAAACGAGACGCAAGAATATGCTCTTTCAAAGCTCAAAGGTATAGGTGATGCAATATTCCGTGATGGTGATGTTATAGCAGGAAGCAATTGTATTATAGATAGAGAAACTGGTAAAGTTATACTTGAGAGAGGAAAAATCTATCTTCGTGGAGCGGTGAGAAAAGTAGAGGAAAAAGAGTTTATTATTCCACTGAGTACTACAGTTCGCATAGGTGTTTATTATCTAGAATCTACGATTACAGAACTTGAGGACGAAAATCTTCGTGATCCTGCTGTTGGTACAAGAAATTATCAAGAAGTTGGAGCTGCAAGGCTTAGAGCTACTATCACTTGGGGTTATCAATCTGAAGGTCTTTCTCCACGTTTTTCTGAAGGAGAATTTTATCCAATTTACAATATTGAAAATGGGATACTGATAGAGCATTCACCGCCACCACAAGCAAATATAGTAACTACCGCTCTTGCTCGTTATGACAAAGAAGCAAATGGTTCCTATGTTGTAAATGGCCTTGAAGTAATGTTCCTGCAAAAGGAAGAGGGAGAAGGAGGAAAAAAAATATTTGTGATTAATGAGGGCAAAGCTCATGTTGATGGCTATGAGATTGAACTTCCTCACAGTATTCGTGTTTCTTTTGATGAAGATCCAGATATAAAATCAGTTGAATCAGAACCACATACTTTTCAGCCAAATAGCCAAAGGGTAATGGAACTGAAGGTTAATGATTTTCCAATAAGTGAAATTAAAAAAGTAGATATAACTGTTCAAAAAACCATTACCATTACTCATGGTTCATATTCAGGAGCTGTTGATCCAATACCTGACTCTGCAGTACTTGAAATTATTCAAATTAAACAAGGTAATGTTATTTATGAAAATAGTGTAGATTATAAACTAAACGCAGGAAATATTGATTGGTCATTACCCGGCAAAGAACCAGCTCCTGGAAGTAGTTATCAAATAACTTACCGCTGTCGCACTCATGTAAGCCCTGAAGATATAAGTGAGCAGGGGTGTAAAGTAAAAGGAGCAGTTGATAACAGCTTGGTTTTGATAGATTATACCTGGAAAATGCCCCGCTTTGATTTAATTACTATCGATAGCAAAGGGGTGGTAAGGAGAATAAAAGGAATTTCTCACCCTTGGCAACCATCGATGCCTAAAGCTCCCTCTGGACAGCTTTTGCTCTGCTACATTCATCAGACATGGAAAAAAGGCGAAGGGGTAAAAATAGTGAATAATGCTATTCATGCTGTACCGATGAATGAGCTTGAAGCAATGAAAAAAGGAATAAATGATCTTTATGCGCTGGTTGCAGAGGAACGTCTACGCAATGATGCAAATTCAAGAGAACCTACCACCAAAAAAGGAGTATTTGTTGATTCGTTTTTTGACGATGATATGCGTGATCAAGGAATTTCGCAGTCTGCAGCGATAGTAAACAAAGAATTAATTTTACCTATAGATGTGGAAATTATTGATGTTGAAAGAGGTAAAGAACCTTATCTTTTACCTTATAAACTTGAACCGGTACTGGAGCAGCTTTTACAGACTAAAGGAGAAAAGATTAATCCATATCAAGCTTTTGATCCAGTCCCGGCACAAATTACTCTAAATAAAAACATTGACCACTGGACAGAGGTTACCACTAATTGGAAAAGTCCAATAACCAGGGTATTTAATGTTAAAGAAACAACAGAATTGCTGTCAAGTACTTCATACGAAGCTGAATTTATGAGAGAAGCAGTACAGAATTTTGAAATTGAAGGTTTTGAGCCAAGTGAGAAGCTTAAAGAGATAAAATTTGACGGAATAAACATTCAACCTATAACTTAAAATTGGAAAACCAAATGTTAACAGCTAACAATCAGGGAAAATTAAAGGGAAAGGTGAAAGTACCAGCAAATATTCCAGCCGGTACTAAATTAGTGCAATTTTACGGGGATAAAGGAAGTTATGGAGAAGCAACTTATACTGGTAAAAAAACAATTACCATAGAGGAAAGAAGAAGAGTTATCGCAGCAAGAAGAGTTGATCCTTTAGCGCAAACATTTACTCTAAATGAAAGTAGGCACATAGGAGGCGTGGAGCTATGGTTTGTAAATAAAGGCAAAAAACGTGTTGTTGTGCAGATTAGAGAAACAGCAGTGGGAATGCCCTCGCAGACTGTCATTGCTGAAAGCTATATTGAGCCAAAAGATATAAAGATAGATGGCACAGCAACACGTATAGAGTGGTCACCAGTGTTTTGCCATGTAGGAGAGGAGTATGCAATAGTACTGCTTACTGATGATCCTGGTACTGCAGTAAAGATAGCAGAACTTGGCAAATATGATGCAGTAAATAGCCGTTGGGTAACAAGTCAGCCATATCAAGTAGGAGTATTACTGTCATCAAGCAATGCAAGTACTTGGACTCCACATCAAAATTTAGATTTAACGTTTCGATTACTAGCTGCAAAATTTAGCGAAGTTTCTCATGTTATTGATCTGGGAAAAGTTATTGCAAACAATACTTCAGATTTAATTGTTTTAACGAACGTCGAAAAAGTAGCATTTGATACTAATGTAGAATTTATCTTAACAGATGAAGAGGGAAGAGAAAACTTTTTGTCTGATAATTTGCCGCTCGCACTGCGTGAAAGATTATCTGGAGAGCTAACGGTAAAAGCAAGCCTAAAAGGAGGGCGAGAAAAAAGTCCAGTTCTTTATCCTGGGTTACAGTTAGTTATGGGTAATCTTTCAGAGTCTGGAGATTATGTTACAAGAAGTATTACAGCAGGAGCTAACACTAAGATTACCATAACATATGATGCGCTAATACCTGGCACTGCAGATGTTAAAGCATATGTACAAAAAAACGTGGATTGGCAATTAGTAAATTTAACCTCGGGAAAACCTATTGGGGAAAATTGGGTGGAGAGAACTCATGTACTATCAAATTTTAATGCTAGTGAGACTAGAGTAAAATTAGTTTTGAGTGGTACGGTTGTCTATCGTCCAAAGGTAAAAAACTTGCGGATTGTTATAACATAAAAAAAATGCCAAATGATAAAACAAGCAGAGAGTATCCATTACCTCATCCAGAAAATACTGCAGTGGAAGATGTAGTACGTATTCGAAGAGCTATAGAAAAAATAAATGAAGATATGAGTGAGAGAGAAAATAAACATAATCAACTGAAAAGTAATTTTGAACGATTTAGATTTGAAGATTTTTTAAATTTATGGGGTAATGAATGACGATTGCCAAAGAAGTAGTTTATGCATTACATCAGAGACTAAAAGATTTATCCGTAAATGCTACCCCTGATCAACTCGCCTATCTTGCAAAATCTCTAGAGTCTATTGCTGGGCAAAGTACAGTACTTGATATTGTACAGATGACTGATGCAAAATTAAAAGAGCTTCTTGACAGTAGCACAAGTCATTTAAATAAATTAGATAGTAGTAAAAACAATGCATTAGCGGCAATCTCTGAATTAGAAGGAAAGTCGTTAAAGAAAATAGATGAAAAAGGAACAACAAATTTATCACTACTTGATAGCAGAAAAGATTCACATGTTGCCACCATCAATAATGCCGGAGACTTAAATAGCATAAGAAACACATTAAATAGCCTTAAAGCCATAAGCGATATACCAACTGGTTCATCAGTTATGAAAGAAATAAAAACTAGAGAAAAAACACTCACAACCAAATTTGATTCGATTAATGACGTACCAAGTGGTTCATCAATCATGAAAGAGATAAGAAAGCGCAATATGGTTGAATCTGGGTCATTACCATTTTTATTTGGCGTTTTGAGTAGGAATAATGACTATAACTGGGGAAGTGGCCATTTTACAACTGAGCTTGGTAAATGGTATATCGATACGTCATACACTAACAATATGTTTAGCCTTATAGTAGGTTGTCATAACTATAGCACAAATTATGTTTCATTTTATGAGCCACCAAATATGCATTTTATGCAGGGGAAAAATGGAACATTTATCTATAGAGAGTTATATTCACGTTATACAATTTCTTCAAATGAATACTCCTATCCATATGCACTGCTGGGGGTAATGTTTGTAAAAAACACTACAAGCAGCAACATAACAAGAACATTGAATTTTGTTGGTTCAGCATATTGGAGTTCACAATATGAAGGAGCAGGAGCATTTGTAGGAACGCCTAATAATACCAATACTAATAAAGGGCAAATATCGTCAATTAGCTGGCAGAATATTTATAATTTAGGAAGCTCAAGTAGTGGATTTTCTAATTCAGGTAGCGTAATTATTCCAAGCAATAAAACAGTAGCAATCTTATTTTACACATCACCGTATTATTATACGAGTAGCAATAATTATTACACTCAATTTATGCAATGGGGAGTATACAATTTTCGCAGCAATTTTTTAACTACAGGACTTGAAGTAGATGTGGAGAGAACGCTAAAAGCTTGGCAATGTCCAGGATTAGAACGAACTGATCAAATATGGCAATGAGGAGGAATTTGTGACTATTTATATACGTTTTGAAAACCACAAGCAGATTGAAACAACAACACTTGAAAACAAGCCAACTGGAAATGATTGGTATGAAGCGCCAAAGAATTTTGATTGGCAAAAAAGTTATTGTTTAACAGAAGGAGGAGAAATTGCTCAGCGTACTAAAGAAGATATACAAAAGGAGTTACTGGATAATGCGAAGCTTTGTGCATTTGATAGTATGCGTTTCTATTATGATAATCATACTCACCAATATGCAGGTCATTCTCACCAAAAAGCTAAATCTTATGAGATTCAAGCGAAAGCCGCAAAAAGCATTCTAGCAGCACCAGAATCTATAGATGAAAAAGATGCAGAAATTATAGAGCCTTTAGCAAAAGTACGAGGAATTTCAGTAGTAGAGATGGCAGAAATGATTCAGGAAAAAGTGAAAAAAGCAGTAAAAGCAATAATTAAATGTGAAGAATTGATGGATATAGCTGAAAGAGAAATCGGTGAAGCTAAAAGTAAAGGAGAACTGCAAACTTTGCTAGATGATTGTAAACAAAAAATGCAAAACCTAGAAAATTAAATTCTTTTCAAAAATCAGCGTACAAGGAAAAAAATGACAGAACAATTTTTACACGGAGTAAATGTTATTGAGGTAACCTCAGGAGCAAAAACAGTACGTACAGCTAAATCATCAGTGATAGGTGTAATTGGTACTGCACCTGAAGCTGATGAGCAAAAATTTCCACTGAATAAACCGGTACTGATAGCAGGAAGCTTAAAAGAAGCAGCAAGACTTGGAAAGAATGGAAGTTTACCTTCTGCAATAAACGGAATATTTTCCCAAATTGGTGCAACAGTAGTAGTTATTCGAGTTGAGGAAAGTGATCCAAAATTAAAAGAAGAAGAGACGCTGAAGAATATAATTGGCGGTGTTGATGAAGAAACCGGAGAATATCTGGGCGTACAAGCATTCCTTAGCAGTGAAAGCATAGTTCATGTTGCGCCAAGAATACTGATTGCACCTCAATTTACTCACCAATTACCAGAAGATGGCAAAAATCCGGTGGTTGGCGCTTTGATTCCTATAGCAGAAAAGCTGAGAAGCATAATAGTAGCAGATGGACCAAATACCAACGATGAAGAAGCAATAAAATGGAGAAAAAGTGTAGGCAGCTCAAGAATTTACGTCGTTGATCCTTGGGTGAAGGTATTTATTGAAGGAAAAGAAGAAATTTTGCCTCCAAGTTCATTTGTAGCTGGTTTAATAGCGAAAGTAGATAGCAAGCAAGGATTTTGGCACTCACCTTCAAATAAAGAGATAAATGGTATTATTGGAACAAGCAGGCCTATTGATTTTACGCTCGGTAATATAAATTGTAGAGCAAACCACTTGAATGAAAATGAAGTAACAACGATAATTCATCAAAATGGCTATAGGCTTTGGGGAAATAGAACATGTTCAAACGATTCGAAATGGGCTTTTCTATCAGTAAGGCGCACTGCAGATTTAATTAACGATAGTTTACTTCGAGCTCATCTCTGGGCAGTTGATCGCAATATCACAAAAACTTATATAGATGATGTGATTGAGGGGGTGAATTCCTATCTGGCAAGTTTAAAAGCACAAGGAGCAATTATCAGTGGAAAATGTTATGCAACTCCAGAACTCAACACACCGGCAAACATTGCAAGCGGGAAAGTGTATTTTGACTTTGAGTTTACACCACCATATCCGGCAGAACAAATAACATTCAAATCTCATCTCGTAAATATAAGTTAGGAGAAAGCAAAGTGTTACCGAAAATACTGAGAAATTTTAACGTATTCGTTGATGGTCGTGGTTATGCAGGAAAAATAGATGAAATAACCTTGCCAAAACTTACCATAAAAACAGATGAATATAGAGCTGGTGGTATGGATATTCCAGTAAATATTGATATGGGCATGGAAAAGCTTGAAGCAGATTTCACTTTTTCTGAATACGATACAGAACTCTTTAGGCTATTTGGTCTAATAAATGGGAATTCAGTTTCTTTGACACTCAGAGGTGGAATGCAAGGAAGTGGAAGTAATGATATTGAAGCAGTAATAATCAATTTAAGAGGCATTTTTAAAGAGTTTTACTTTGGCAACTGGAAACCTGCTGAAAAAGCAACGCTGAAGTGTACTGTAGCTGCCCATTATTATAAACTTACGATAGGTGGTAATGAATTAATAGAGATCGATGCTGAAAATATGATTAGAAAGATAAATGGCGTTGATCAAATGGCCTTGCTACAAACGATTCTAGGGATCTAATATGGTTGACAAAATTACATAAAAATGTTAAAATATAAGAAGTTGTAGGTATATAGTTAATATGGATTCTAAAGCTCATACAAATTCCATAGAGCAGCTAACTGGTTTACTTGTTAGTGTAGCACAATCTCAAGACAAGTCCGTTTTAAAGTTATTAACTGAATTAATGGAAGAAGAAATTGAAGATATGGAATTATCTAAGATTGCTGACGAACGCTATAAAGAAAAGAGGGTTAAACATCAAGATGCCTTCTGGGATTAAGCCTTACAATATAGACTATTCAGAATCTGTTATAAAGAAAGACATTCCGGCTCTTCCAGCAAAAGTAAAGTTAATGATTAAGAAGGCAATAATGGAACGTCTAACAGCTGATCCAATTGGACTTGGAAAGCCATTAAAGCATAACTTAAGTGGACAACGTAGTCTACGGGTGAGTACCTATCGTATACTTTATTATATAGATGTACCAGAACATACAGTAGTTATTACTTCAATTGAACACAGAAAAGATTCTTATCAAAGCTAATCCTATTTATAGCACCATACAAAGAAATTAGTTATGTAAAAGCCGATATAGACTTTTATTTAATTAACTTTTTAAGGAGGAACATGCAAGCTATAACACTTAATAACCCAATAACAGTTGATGGTATTTCTGTCTCAGAACTTACTGTTAGACGTCCAAAAGTTAGAGACTATTTGGCAATAGAACGCCTTAATGGTAGTGATCTGAGTAAGGAAGTAACTTTGACTGCCAATTTGACATCAGTTGCAAAAGAAGCGATTGAAGAGTTAGATATTGCTGATTATGTGAAAGTTCAAGAGGTATTAAAGGATTTTTTTTCACCGATTATCCAAAAAACTTGAGATTAGAAGTATTAATGTTCAGCTCTGTTGTAGGAGGCGGGGTTGAACAAATACTTGATATGGAGATTAATGAATTTATCTTATGGCATAAAGCAGCGAGGAAGGTACAATGTCAACATTATCTATAAAAATCGGAGCAGTTTTAGATGGCAGTTTCAGTACTGTAATAAAAGGAAGTAGCAGTCAACTTACTCATCTTGGTGAGAATATAAGAAAGCTTGACTCATCTTTAAAATCAGTATCAAAGTTTAAGCAGTTAGGTCATGATGTTTTGACTAGCAAGAGGTCATGGAAAGGCTTTGAAGATCAAGTAAAATCTTTAGCTAAACAAATGAAGGCAATAGAGAAACCGAGCAAAACTTTAAAAGCAGAATTTGACAAGGCCAAAACCTCTGCAATAAAAGCAAAAGAAGCATATTTGAAAAAGAGAGATGCTTTGCATTCATTTAATGAAGAAGTAAGAAAAAGTGGAAGAAATATTAAGTACTTAGTAAGTGACCAACATAAACTTGGCTCTTCTATTGAAGTATTAAAAGGTAAGTATGGTAAGCTTGGATCTGCAATACGTAGTCACCAAAGTTTTTTAGCAAGCAAAGCACATTTTAAGTCACAAATTATAGAGACTATTGGGCTAGGTCTTTCGCTTGCAGCTCCAGTTAAAGTTGCGATTGATTTTGAATCGGCTATGGCTGATGTTAAGAAGGTAGTAAAGTTTGATAATAAAAAAGATGAAGTAACTAAATTTGCTGAAGGGTTAAAGGAAATGTCAAGAACAATACCATTATCAGCCGCAGAATTAGCACAAATAGCTGCAAGCGGTGGTCAACTTGGTATCAAGAAAGAAGATCTTTTTAAGTTTACAGAAACAGTAGCAAAAATGTCTACAGCATTTGATATGTCTGCAGAGCAAGCAGGTGATTCCATAGCTAAACTTTCTAACGTTTATGGAATTGATGTTAGTGAAATGGAGCATGTTGGTAATGTAATCAACCACTTATCAGATAACACTGCTGCTAAAGCAAAAGATATGGTTGAAGCTCTAGCAATAGTTGGTGGTACTGCAAAGCAGTTTGGATTAAAGTTTGAACAAACAAGCAGCTTAGTAAATGCTTTTATTAGTTTAGGTAAACAACCAGCAAAAGCTGCAACTGCTATAAATGCACTGCTTAGCAAACTTCAAACTGCTGAAGGTCAAGGAAAAGAATTCAAAGCAGCACTAGAAGAAATGGGCATAACCGCGGAAGAAATGGTACAAAGGATCAGTGAAAGCGGAGAAGAAGCACTACTTCACTTTTTTCAAACTCTAAAGAAAATGGATAATCAGGAACGTTCTACAATCCTGATGAAACTTTTCGGTCAGGAATATCAAGATGATATTGCATTATTAGCTGGAAGTTTTAATAAGTATGAGGATGCAATAAAGTTACTGGCTAATACAGAAAAGTACGGAAGCTCTCTGCAAGAAGAATTCAAAAATCGTGCAGACACTACAGCTAATAAATTACAATTACTTAAAAATGCAATAGTTGAAGCTGGCATGAATCTAGGGTCAGTAATGTTACCTACCTTGAATTATGTAGCTGGAAGTTTAAAAACAATAACAGAGCATATAGCTTCTTTTGCAGAAAAATATCCAACTTTAACCACGGCGATCATGGGTACTGTAGCAGCCTTGATAAGTTTAAAAATTGTAGCAGTAGGACTAGGATACGGATTTACATTGCTAGGAAGTACGATTTTTAGTCTGAAAGCAAACCTACTTGGAGTATTTTCATTTTTATCAGCTACAGTTTTTCCTGCAGTAGTAACAGGACTAAGAGCAATAACACTCGCTATAATGAGTAACCCTATAGGACTTTTAGTTGCTGGACTTGTTACTGGTGCAGCTCTTGTTATAGCTAACTGGCAAAAGGTGAAAGACTTTTTCTCTAGCTTATGGAAATCGATAATAAAACCCATAGAAGAAGCTTTTTCATGGATAGGTGAAAGTATATTTGGAAAAGTATTGGGAAATAGCCCACTGAAAGAGTTTGAAAAAAGAAAAACTGAAGTAAAAGCAGTGCACACTCCCCTAAAAAGTAATATTCTCAACAGTGGAAATCCTGTGCTAGGTAACAGTATAATTAAAGAATTTTCAAAGAGAAATAAAAATAGCTTCAGAGTCAAAAGCCTTATTGAGGAGACAGAGAGCGATAAGATATTTGCAAGGAGTAAGTTTGAAAATAAAGAACAAAATAAAACTCAGAACATCACTAATAATTACACTATCAGCATTAAAGCAGAACCTAACCAAGATGTTCGTAGTCTTGCAGATGAAGTAATAAAAAGGATAAGAGAAAAGTCACGTGATGTTTTATTTGATACGGTAGAGACATTTTATTGATGCTATCTCTTGGTCCGTATAAGTTTGCTTCCACAAGTTTAAAGTATAGCAGAGAAAATCGTTGGAGCACGATTGAGTGTATTGAAAATATGCCACTATTACAAAATATCGGTCAAGGTGTAGAAAATATAGATTTAGAAGGAATGATTTATCTGCATAATCTCAACGTGCTAAATCAATTAAAGAGTGTGAAAGAAACTGAAAAACCACATATTTTAGTAGATAGTTTAGGTAATATTTTAGGACAATTCGTAATTACTAGGTTAGAAGAAAAGCAGATGTATTTTTTACCTAATGGACTACCAAGAAAAGTTGAATTTAGTTTGAGTTTAAAAAGCTATAGATGACTATATACTATGTGAGTAAAGAAAATGAGATGTTAGATCTGATTTGCTGGAAACATTACGGATTTACGGATGGAGTAGTGGAATTAGTACTAGCAGAGAACTTAGGTTTGGCAGAATACGGAAGCTTTTTGCCTGCAGGATTAAAGATAAAGCTTCCTACTATTCAGAAACCAGTACAAAAGTCAAAATTAAAGGTCTGGGAATAAATGCAGCCAGATTTTATAATAGATAAATGTGAATCAATTAAAGATAGAGTCATATCATTGCGCCTTACAGATGAATCTGGAACAATAGACGATGTAGTTGAAGTGTGTATTGATTACAGGGATGAAAACATAGATATTCCGAATGAATTAAGTATCGTTTTAGGTTACAAAGAAACTGGAGTAGTACCTATGGGTGTATATACGGTTAATGAAATTACGGTGCAGAGTCCACCTAAAACCTTACTAATAAAGGCTCATGCAACAAATTTAAGACTATCATTAAAGGAAAAAGTATCTAAAGAATGGAATCAAATTACTCTAGGTAACTTGGTTAAGGAAATAGCAGAAAAACACGGATATGGGTGCAGAGTTGCAGAAGAATTTGAAAATGTGTTGATTCCACATATTAACCAAACAGAAGAAAGTGATATAAGTTTACTAACAAAAATAGCAATAGAACGCGAGGCAATGGCAAAGTTAGCTGGCGGATACATACTCTTTATTCCAAAAGGCAAAGCAAAATCAGCAACTGGAAAAGTTCTAGGAACAACAACGCTTACACCTCAAGACACGATAAATTGGAAGGTTCACTTTACCGTGAGTAGGTACAACTCAGTAATTGCAAAATGGCATAGCTATGAAAAAGGTGAAACTATATCAGAAATAGCTGGTTCTGGTAGTCCAAGTTATACTATACAAACGCTTTACTCGAATGTAGAGTTAGCATTAAGTGCAGCAAATGGTAAATTAAAACAACTCAAGCGAAATAATGCAGTGTTGAATATCAATATGCCTGGTAATCCAGAACTATTTGCAGAGGCGAAACTTAATTTGTTAGGGTTTCATCAAGATATAGACGGTGAATGGATAATTGACAGAGCAGAACACATGTTAGATGGTTCAGGTTATCGCACTATGTTATCAGCATCAACGTTAAGAAAAAATCAGTAACCCAAATGTTTAATGTTGAAAAAAGTATTGAATATGAATAGAGACTCAAGAAATAAGCTACATTTTTGGTGGTTTATAGTAACAGTAGTATGTGTTATTATTACTTATTGCTATATGAAAGCAAAAGCTACAGATAATTATAAAACAATATTACAAATTGCATCTGAAAATTGTAACTTAGAGATTGTTAAATTCTCAGTAGAAAATTTGTTAGATACTAGCGTACAGATTAATAAGTTAACAGCATTACATCATGCATCTGATTCTGGGTGTCTAAGAATTGTTGAGTTTTTAGTGAAAGAAAAAGCAAATATAAATGCTACAGGTGGGTATATGGGATGGACAGCTTTGCACCATGCAGCAGATAAGGGACATTTGGAAATCGTTGAGTTTTTACTAAGCAAAGGAGCAAATCCTACAGCTACAGCCCAAGACGGAAGAAGACCTAGAAATATGGCTGTAGTGGAATCGCGACACAATAAAAATAACAAACATTACGATAAAATCATAAAGCTACTTGCTAAAGCAGAGGATCAATACGAATCAACAAAAAGTAATCACTAAAGCTGTAAGTTTTCTATGATCTCTATATAAATCCTCAAACTATCCATAATAGATTAATACTTTCACATGAAAAAGCAAAAAATCCCAATAGCGGTAATAATAACAATAGTTCTACAGACTGTAGGATTCATATGGTGGTTGTCCAAGCTAGACTCAAGGGTACAGCTTCACGATAAACTTATTGAATATGGTTTAATGGAAAAAGTGTTAGTACTTGAGGAAAGGGTGAAAAATCTTTCTGAGGAATTGGATGAGTTTAAATTACACGTTCTAAGCGGAAAAATTAAATCTTAATACCCTTACCTAAATTCATAATGATTAAATATATTTTATCCGTTGATGGAGGTGGAATTAGAGGAATCATTCCTGCCATTATTCTAGCAGAAATAGAAAAAAGAACAAGAAAGAGAGTAGCTGAAATCTTTCACTTAATGGCAGGAACCTCAACCGGTGGAATTGTTATAGCAGGATTATGTAAAAAAGATAAACAAGGAAACCCTCAATATTCAGCCAATGATTTAGTCGAGCTTTACCAAAAATACGGGTCATATATTTTTAAATCTTCATTTTTGAGAAGATCAATATTTTCTTGGCTTAATTGCGCACAATACCCACATAAAAATATTGAATTTGTACTGGATAAATATTTTGGTGATGATACTTTACAAAACACCTTAAATAATGTACTGATTGCAAGTTACGATGTTCACAATAATTGCCCTTTCTTTTTTAAGAGCTGGAGAGAAGATAGAAATTTTATCAAATTGAAAGATGCATTACGAGCTACAACTGCAGCACCTACTTACTTTGTACCTAAATATCTTAAAATCAACCAAAAGGAAATGGTATTAGTGGATGGAGGGGTTTTTGCCAATAATCCAGCGGCTTGTGCATATGCAAGTAGTAAAAGGTTATTTCCAAATGATGATATTCTACTGTTATCGATAGGTACTGGAAGAACAGATAGAAGCATAGAGTATGTTAATTCAAGAAGATTTGGAAAAATAGGATGGATCAAGCCACTACTACATGTGATGTTTTCTTCAAGTTTAGATGCAGTAAACTATCAACTTAATCAAGTTATAGCTGATAAATATATACGTATACAATCGCAATTAAAAATAGCATCAGCTGAGATGGATAATATTACATCAAAAAATATCAAATCTCTTCAGGAGGAGGCAAATGCAATGATAGAGGAAAATCAGAAAGTGATAGAAAAATTCTGTATAGAAATATTAAATATATAACTATCTTTACTTATATCTTAATATATTGTTTAACACAATTCAATTTTCACACTCATCAGCAGTTAGGCCACTTGCTCGCAAAATAACATCAGTAGAAACACCCGCCTTCACTAGATTTTTCGCAACCTTGATCTTTTCTGTTTTTTTTACTTTCTCTTTGCTATTCTTCATATCCCTAGATAAAAATTTCTTCACTAATTCTTGCTCTTCAGTTTTTCTTAGTAAATTAAGTAGTTCACTATCTTCATTTGTTTTAGGTAGCAGAGCTTTAATATTCACTGATAATTCTCCTGCTATTTCATATAATTTATCTAATGATATGGCAGTATACCCTTTTTCATATTCGTGTATTTCCTTGAGTGTTACACCAACTTTATCCGCCAAATCTTTTTGAGTATACCTTCTTATCAATCTCCATTCTCTTATTCTTTGCCCTATTTTGTAATATATAAAATCAGTGCAGATTTCTCTCTCTGTATTATCATACTCATAAATAGATAAGCCCGTTACCTGGGAAATAACATCAGTAGAAACTCCTTCTTTTACTAGATTTTTTGCTACCTCTAATCTTGCCTCTTCTTGATTAATTTTTTCGCTAATATGAACAAACCTGACTAATGAAGGTACTATTTTGCCTAACTTTTGATTCTCGTATATTTTTGTTAGATAGAGTATTTCCTCGTCTTCATAGCTGTCTTCCCTTACTATTACTGATTCAGGTAATAAATCTACAACATCAACTGATAATACTCTTGCTATTACATATAGTACTTCAATTGGAATAGAACTATACCCATTTTCATAGCTGTTTACCCCTTGGTATGTTAAACCTATTTGACCTGCTAATCCTATTTGAGTATGACCTCGAATTAACCTACAATTTTCTATTCTTTGCCCTATTCCATAGCTAACATTGCTTGCAGAAACAAACACATATACCTCCATTTAAGAAAAAACTTTATTGCTATAATTTTTTTACGAGCTATCCATCTAAAACCATATCAATGGATAAACCTACTGCTTGCAAAATAATATCAATAGAAATTCCCCCTTTTACTAGATCCTTTGCAACTTTAATCCTTTCTATCTCTCTCACTTTCTCCTCACAAATACGTATTCCCTCAAACAGAGATTTTATTAGTGCATTACGTAGTTCTTGGCTCTCAATTTCTTTGTATTCTTTAATCAAATCAGGTAGCTCATTTTCTATCTCATCTCCTGTGAGTTCAAGTAGGTCCATAATGTTAATTGATAACACCTTTGCTATTCCATATAATTTATCAAGTGGAACAGAAGTCCTTCCTTGTTCATAGTTGCTTATTTCGTGACGGGTTGTATTCATTTTCTCTGCTAAATCTTTTTGAGTATACTCTCTCACTAGCCTCCATTCTTTTATCTTCTTTCCTATTTGGTAGTAGATAGAACCTGTTTTTTCTTCAACACATTCATCAGCAGAGAGACCAATTGTTTTCGAAACAACGTCAACAGAAATTCCTGCTTTGACCAAACCTTTTGCAATCTTTATTTTCTCTGCTTTTTTACTACTTTTCTCACTAACTTGAACAAATTTGGTTAATAAACAAAACATCCTACGTAACTCATGATCGTTAATCTTTTTATATTCTCTTACTAGATTTAATATTTCCTCTCCCTCATCTTCAAGACAGCTTTTTGATACAGGAATAAGATCAGTAATACTGATTGATAGTGCCTCAGCTATAGCATACAACCTTTCAATTGAAATTCTACGGTTCCCTTTCTCATATTGCAGTATCACCCAATACTTTACACCAACTTTCTCCGCTAAATCCTTCTGAGTATAACCTCGCTCTAACCTCCAATTTTTTACTTTTTGCCCTACTTCATACTCTAGACTTCTTTCCACGAAAAGAACCATACATACAATATTTTCTACTATAGCTCAATTTTGTTAAGGCTCCAGATATAATGGTAAAAAAAACCTCTGGAACCTTAAAGTTGCCTGTAGACGCATTAAAGTTCCCGAAAGGTTTCTTTACTACCTCCACATACCCTATTTACCCATGAAGACGGAGACAATACTTCATCATTGCTAATCTCTTTTATAGCATACTTTTCACTCCATATGCCACATCTAGTGAAATTACCTTTCTCTACTGCTTCTTGAAGTTTTACTCCCCCAAAAAGGCAGTTTTTTCCTATTTCTTCGTCTCTTTTTTGTAACTCAGCCCACATTTCCTTATTTTCTACTCTCACTTGCACCTGATCTGCCTCTTGGTACAACACAATATTTAGCTTACCAATGCTCGTAGGAAATTCTAATACAATAGAGCTGCCATCTGAAATATCGGTATAGTTTCTTATACCTCCCTTCTCACTTTTAACCTCAACTGCATCATTACCAATTTTTAAAATATTACTTCCTAACTTTCTGTTTGCTTCCAGTATTTTGGCTACCTCTACCTTGCTATCTTCAGAAAATTCCATGAAAAGCATTTTGTTATCTATTTCGATATCTATTAATGCTCCTTCCTGAACAGCACTTTCACCAGCTTTTCCTAGTTCTTCTAGTTGCTTATCTATCTGTGGCTGAATTTCTGGTTGTAGCTCATTATAGATTTCACCTATCAGTTTATTCTGTAGTAGAGTATCATGAAACTCTGCACCGCTTAACATTAATTTACGTATTACCTTTTTACGATCAACCTTATCAAATTTATGAAAATGTGTACCTAATACTACATACTCTGCGAAACTCCATTCCCCATCATTACATGCATTTAGCCTTACTCCATCATCTATTACTTCATCTATAACTTTATTCATCTCTTTTAAACTTTTTGCTCTTACCACAGCACTTTTAAACCAGCTCAATTTTTCGCTTTCGCTTATACTTGGCTTTATTTTTTGCAAGACAGAGGTAAATGGATTTTTATCTTCTTGATCACTTATAGGTTTTGTGCCATATATGTAATCAAGTCCCTTTCCGTAGTTGATTTGAACGTCTCTATTAGGGAAGGGCACTTCTCCAGGTTTTTTAGCCTTATTGGTTTTGCTTACAAAGGTGGACTGCTGGTTAACACGACCAATTCCTATAATAGCATTTAACATCTCACCTTCTGATAATTTATCAAGATCAACGTTTAATTGATAAGTACCTCCTTTCTTATCATCAAAAGGTACAATTATTTTATTACCCATATTATCCTCACTATTAAAAATACTTTTTAAGCGTACAATAAACTTTATTATTATACATTCTATTACTCATTATAAATTATAGTGAGTAGATTTGCAAATATTTTCTGCTATAACAATCCGTTTTCTCGAAAGCTGAAATAGCCTCCACTTGTGATGATAATATGGTCAAACAATTTTACGCTTACAGTACTACATGCTGCTGCTAAGCTCTTCGTTACTTCTTGATCTTCTTCTGATGGTTCTAAGCGTCCCCCAGGATGGTTGTGTGACATTATTACTAATGTTGCATTCTTTATTAATGCTTTTCTTATAATTTCCTTTATGTACACTGGTGCTTTTTCCATTTCACCAATATAGGATTCTTCTCCGATTAGTTGGCGCCTTTTATTCAAGTACAGTATTTTTACACATTCCCTCTCTGCATGACCTATACTTACGTTCAAGTATTCTACTAGCCCTTGTAAGTCCATGATTGGTTCTCCCTTGAGCTTTTCTCTCAGTACCCTTTCTAGTGTTTCCTTAACGCACATAATCATTGCTACTGCAGAATCAGTTACTCCTTCTATAACTTTCAGGTCATCCATTTCTCTACCTAAAATCCTTCCTACTCCCGTATAAGTATTCACCAGATTTTTAGCAATTTCTTGAGCCTGTGGCCTTTCATGTACTGCACTTAAAAACGTTTCCATTATTTCACGATCAAGTAGTGCTTTACCTTTGCTTTCTAATATTCTGAATTCTATTTCTTCTTTACTTTTATTCATATAATTTACCCTTCACTAACAACAAACTTTTTTTAAATATTTACTGCTGTTTTTTATCAGCATTGGCATAAAGCCATAGCTTCCGAGCGAAGTCAAATCAATTTCTCAATCTTTTTTACTTATTTTTTCATTAATAAGTTAAGATATTAACAGATGATTATTTTATCTAATTGAAAATTAATTCTTTATGTAAAAGAAGTTGTTACTATTTTAGAAATAACATCAGTAGAAAAACCTAACTTGAGTAAATTATTTGCAACTTTCATTCCCTCTATTTTATCAATCTTCTCTTTGTAAATTTGCTTTCTTTGCAATAAAAATTCTACCCATATATTTAGCTCATCTCGTGATTCTTGATTGTCAATTTTTCTATATTCTCTTGCCCAACTTAATAACTCATTTTCTGCTTCGCAATCATTTTCTTTGTATTCCTTTATCAGATCTTCAACATCCACTGATAATTCTCTTGCTATCTCCCACAACCTTTCACTTAAAAGAGTAACGCTACCTTGTTCATAGTGATGTATCTGTGAGGGACCTACATCTAGCTTTTTTGCTAATTCTTCTTGTGTATATCCTCTTCCACTTTTTTATCTCTTGTCCTCCGTTTGGCTCGTATCTCTCTATTATCAGCATATTCCTTAGTTGATAAGCCCGTTGCTCGATAGATAATGTCATTATCAAACCCCGCCTTAACTAGATTCCTTGCAATTCTTATTCTTGCTGCTTTTATATTACTTTCTTCCTCAGTTCGGATAGATTTGGTTAATGCATAAATTGCTTTTCGTCCTTCTATTTTTTTGTATTTTTCTATGAAATTATACATTTCCTGGCTCCTAGCTTCATCAAAACAACTGCTCTCTTTTAGTACTTTTCGTCTTGGAAGGAGATTTCTAATAGGGATTGATAACGACTCTGCTATGATTTTTAACTTTTCAACTGGAATGCCACATGTTCCTTGCTTAGCAGCGTGTGGTAGTTTATGCTTGTTTTGTCTACTAAGTCTTTCAGAGTATATTTTCTCTTTAACCTCCAGCTTTTTACTTTTTGTGCTATTTTGTATCTTATCGAGATATTTGCCATAAATATTATATAGGTTAATACTACCAAATAAAGATATACAAAATGTTTGCATTTTAGTTGAATATTTCTTCACAATTGTGTATAATTATTAATGCTTTTTATCTTACTTTCTCATGGCTCTTTCTAAGTTTCTCGATCCAAAAAATGATATATCGTTCAAGCGCATCTTTGGCACTGAAAAAAATAAGGACATTCTTATTCACTTCCTTAATGATATCCTTGGCTTCACTGGCAAAAGTACAATAAAGGATATAGAGTTTTTAAGTACTATTCAAGACCCTGACATTGCCTCTAAAAAACAAAGCATTGTCGATGTTCTTTGTAAAGATGAAAATGGGCTGCAAGTGATAGTCGAAATGCAGGTCGCTAAAACCAAAGGCTTTGAGAAACGTGCCCAATATTATGCTGCTAAAGCTTACTCAAGACAGGCTGATAAAGGTGATCAATACCATGACCTTAAGGAAATTATCTTTATTGCTATAGCAGATTGTATACTGTTTCCTGATAAGTCTGAGTATAAGTCAAAGCATACTATTCGCGATGAATATACTAATGAGCATGATCTAAAAGATTTTTACTTTATATTTATTGAGTTGCCTAAATTTCCAAAAACCAAAGAAGATCAGCTTTCAAGTATAGTTGAAAAATGGGTCTACTTCTTTAGATATGCAGATGAAACTAGTGAAGAAGAGCTAGAGAGAATAATAGGAAGTGATCTAATAATTAAAAGAGCATATGAAGAACTAAATAGGTTCAACTGGTCAGAAAAAGAATTTATAGCCTATGAACAAGAGATCAAGCGTATTCGTGATGAACAGGCTGTCCTTGCTCAAAAACTCGATGATGCTAAACAAGAAGGCATCCTAATCGGCCATGAAAAAGGTAAAATTGAAGGTAAAATTGAAGTTGCAAAAAACTCACTCAAGGCCGGTGTATCTATAGATGTTATAGCTCAAATTACCGGTCTCTCTAATTCTGAAATTTCACAACTCAAAGAAAAAACATAATTATTCACTTTAACATTTATGAAAACCTTCTCTAAGTTAGACATATTCCCTAATTAAGAATCTAGTGAACTGTCTAAAATGGCTATAAAGATTGAACATAGAATTATATAAATTACTATCATAACGAAACCCTCCTATTCAGCCTTCCATATCAAAAATACATACTGTAAGTTTAACACGGAGAGTACATTACCACTTATTTCCTAATCTCAGTCTTGTACCTCTAATTTCTACTTTATCTATCTATAACCCTCAAACTTGCTACTGATCTCCCTTCTGATAAAGTTGAAGAGTTAAACAGAATGACATCCTTTTTTACTTATTTGGTAAACCATAAAGTACCTTCAATTCTTCCTAAAGTCTCAGCTCTAACTTTTTCAGCATGCAGCATTCCCTTTTGGATTTTCTTAGGTAATGGCATATTGTTAAATTTCTGATTTGTCGCTTTCATGGCCAACATGTTCAATGCAAACAATGTACTTGGTACATCAACTTGCACTGTAGCTCTTGTTAAATGCGCATGTTTAGAATTATGAGAACTTTGCTGGTTTTGATGAAAACCTTGTTGTTTTTGATTTGCACCACCTATCATTTTTCTACTATCTATTCTTTCATTACTAATCTTTTCAGACCATTTATTGTTTGCACTAATCATTGGTTTGTATTGGTTACTATGTTCATAGGAGCTGTTATCAAACTGTTTATGATTTACTATGTGCTCCTTTCTTTCACTAATCTTTTTAGATCGATCATCAAAGTAACTATGGTTTTTGTTGCCATTGTAAGATAAAGTAGGTTTTGACTTATTATGTAAAACCCCTGACTTCTGCTGTTTTTCATTACTTATAATTTTGGATTGATTAACACTCCCGCTAATAACACTCTGTTTATTGTTTATTTTGCTTTCATATTGTTGTTTTGCTTGCCTGTCATTGCCACGTTTTTTGCTGTAGGCACCGGCATTCTTATCATTACCTTTACGAGCATCATACTTTGACATATATTGAAATTCCATCTCTTGTGCTTGATCATAGCTAGGCTGTTTTGATTTCCATTGATTGCTTGAGTCCATTTGAATATCTGTAAGTTTAGAATCTTTTAATTCTTTAGCTGTACCTCTGTATAACCCATTTACTAAATCTGATGCCAATTTTCCACCTTTTTCTTTTGCCCAACCACACAAACCATTTATCCATGAAGATGATCTTGTGCCACTACTTGCTACTGAATTTAGGGATTCACTTGGCAAATGACGGCGTTCGCGTCGTGCAGATCTTTCTTCCTCGAGTCTTTCTTTTAAATAGTTCACAATACTACTATGTCCTTTATCTTTAGCAATATCTAGTGGTGTTTTACCGTAATCATCTGTAGCACTGAGATTAGCACCAGCATCTACAAGAGACTTCACTATATCAAGTCTATCGGTGCCAGCAGCATAGTGTAAAGGTGTCCAATGACCTTTGTCTTCAGCATTAACATTAGCATCATGACTAAGAAGTAACTTGACTGCATCTAGCCTGTAGTTTGCAACTGCTCCATGTAAAGGAGTTGCTTGATATTCCCCATTTTCAGTTTCAATATTAGAACCATTGTCAAGAAGGAACCTTATTCTATCTAAATTACCTATTTCAGCAGCTGAATACAGTAGTGTACTGCCGTCCTCGTCCTTAGTATCAATGTTAGCACCCTTGGCAATGAGACCTTTAGCTTCATTAAAACCACCACCTTGCACTGCAGCTAACAATTGCCTATTTAGACTTGACTGTGTTTGTTGTAAGTACTCTACAACATTATTATGTCCTTTATCTCTAGCAATGTCTAGAGATGTTTTACCACTATTATCTTTAGTATCAACATTAGCTCCACTATTTATAAGATATTGCAGCACATCTAAATGACCACCCCAAGAAGCCAAGTGTAGTGGCGTCTCGCCATTTCTATCAGCCTCATTAATACTCGCTCCTTTCATGAGGAAAAGTTCTATAATTTCTTTATCATTGTTCTCAGCAGCAGTATACATAGGCCCCCTACCATAGACACCTTGAATATCCTTGTGATTATTCATAACAGCAAAGTGCATAGGAGTTCTGCCAAGTATATCTTTAGCATTCACATTAGCTCCCTTATCAACTAAAAACTTAGCGATATCTGAATGACCTTTCAATGCAGCCCAGTGTAGTAATGTGCAGCCATATTTATCAGTCGCATTAACACTCACATCTTTACTAACAAGAAACTCCACTGTGCCTAAGTTACCACTCCAAGTATAATAAAACCCGCCATGCGTTCTGTCGTCAATATCTTTAGCAATAAGATCATTGATTGTCTTTAGATCCTTTTCATTTTTTACAGTAAGTAACAATTCTTTATCTAAGCGTGTTTGCATAAAAACTTCCATCATTGTATTAGAATTAGTATCATCTGCCTCATTTTCGGGAGTTCTACCACTGTTATCCTTGACATCGATGCCAGCTCCTTTACTTATAAGATACTTTACCATACCTAAACGATGATAAGACTGTGAAGCATAATGTAGAGGTGTTTTACCATCCTTATCTTTAATATTAACATCAGCACCCAGATTTATGAGATCTTTTACTTTACTAAAATCACTATCTTGCACTGCAGCCAGTAATTGCTCATTTAATTGAGCTTGTTTTAAGTATTTTACGACGCTATCATACTTTCGGTTGATGGCGATATCTAGCGGTGTTTTACCATCCTTATCTTTAGCTTTGATATCTGCTCCCTTACTTGCAAGATACCCCACTACATCCAGATGGCCGCCACCAGAAGCCATGTGCAATGCTGTCTGCCCATCACTATCTTTTAGATTAACATCAACTTTCTCCTCATCTATAAAATACTTTACCACATCTAGCTTACCATTGTAAGCAGCATAGTGCAGGGGAACTCTACTGCCATTATCTTTAATTTCTAAGCTATTTTTTGCATCTGCTACAAAATATTTTACTATATCCAGATTACCACCATAAGCAGCAGAATGCATAACAGTCATCCCATTACTATACTTAGTATTCAAGCTAGCCCCTTGACTTACAAGATCTCTAACTTCATCAAAATTACCATATTGTGCTGCAATAAGTAATTCTTGATCTAGCTGCACTTGTTTTAAATACCCTACAACATCTTCATGTTTTTGATCAGTAGCAGCATCCAGCGATGTCTCACCACCTTTGTCCTGAGCATTAATGTCAGCTCCCTTTTCTACAAGGTACTTCACTACACCTAAGTGACCATTCCAAGAAGCACAGTATAGTGGCGTTCTACCATACCTATCAGTATCATCAACGTTCATTCCCTTACTGAGAAAAAACTCTATGATGTTTGTATTATTATTTTCAGCAGCAACATGTATAGGTTTCCTACCAAAAATATTCTCAGCACTAATATCAGCTCCCTCCTTGACTAATAACTTAGCATCATCTAATTGACCTTCCCATGCAGCTAAATGTAGTGGTGTCCAACCATTTTCATCTGTAGTATTAACATCAACACCTTTTCCAAAATGGCTATTCACGGAAACATCGCAAACAGGAGGCTCTATTATGCTTTGATTAGAACTAAAAGCCCCACCAGTATTGTCCACAGCGCTTGTACCTTCAACCTGACTTCTACCTTTTCTTACAGTAGATCCACAATCTTCTATTCTCCATACACCTTGTGTAACCTTGCCCCCCGGAACCCAAGTAAATACTCTTCTCCTATCTTTGTCATATTTAGCATAATCAGCAGCATACAAATACTCATTATGCTTAACATTCCTTATATTACATTTATCACCGTTAGGCTCAATCTTCCATACACCTTGCGTAACTTGTCCCCCTGGAATCCAAGTAAATACCATTCGTCTATCATTATCATAATTAAAATAATTACTAGCAGCATATAAATGTTCATTAAACTCAACATTTACTATACGAAAGCTATCACCATCAGGCTGAATCTTCCACACACTTTGTTTATCATTTTTCCCAGGAACCCAAGTAAACGCTCTCCTCCTTTCTGTGTCATAATTAAAACAATCAACAGCAGCATATAAATATTCATTTTGATAAGTATTTTTAATACATACTTTTGATGCAAATACTATATTCTTTACTGATTCTGGTAATTTACTTTTTAGCCTTTCAAGATCAGATCTTTTTTCTGAATCGAGACTAGAATATTTATCAAAACTCATTGCCTCTTTAATAGAGTAAGCTAACTTAAATATTGCACTATTATTTAAATCATCATTTCTTTGCATTGCATCAAACACAGCTACATAACCTGATATACGCTGACCAGCATTATTATGACTGCGTACATAACTTAATGTTTCTTTCGTATCTACCCTCCCATACACATCATTTATAACTCCTTTAATTATATCATCAAACAGCTTTCCATCTGATTTATAAATTTCATTAGCAAGTTCATTAACTGAACTATACCTATTACGCAACATGCCATCCTTTAGCTTCTCTTTTGCTACACTTTTTATTGAATATCTTAACTTCTCTACAAAAAACTCTGCCCATCTTTTTACATTAGGTGCAGTATCTGCTTGGTTAATAATTTCCTTCTTTACGCCCTCAACTACTCCCATCATCTTATATGGGTCGTTACCTTTAGCTTCAATACTAGCATTCTTATCAAGGAAGAATTTGACCATCTCTAAATCACCGTTGTAAGCAGCCATACGTAGAGGTGTTCTACCATCACTATCTCTAGCTTGAATATCAGCACCTCTATCAACAAGAAACTTAGCTATATTTAATTTATCTTCCTGAACAGCTAAGTGAAGAGGATGGACGTCTTTATCTTTAATACTAAAATACTTTCTCTCAAAAAGAATTTCTACTATGTCCAATCTACCTTCTTGAATAGCCATATATAAAGGTGTTAATTCATGCTTACTTTCAGTATTAATACTTTCAATTTTTCTAATTAAACCTTTAGCTTCATTAATATTGTTTTGCACTATAGCATCAAACATGTGCTCCTTTAATAAAGTTACTTTCTCCTTATTAAAGTCCTCTATAACATCTTTCGAATTACAAGCAGAGACTATGCATTTCAAATTAGAAACCATCGTATCATTAAAAGCAAACATCATTTCTCTTGCTGGTTGATAACTATTCCAATTCTCTACTTTTGCAATGGTACTATTTCCATATGATAGCACTAAACTACCATCAGCAATCTCCATATCAAAACCCAATATAGACTTATCTCTAAAATCAACCAACCCAACATCATTATTGTCAATAGGTTGATTATGATAAATCTGTAATCCTTGTTCATCTGGCTGATAATATCTGAAAGAGTTAGGATCCATCTCTACATGCTCAAGCTTTGAATTTGTACTATCAATTTTATAAAGCTCATTGTTCATTCGTAATACAACTTGTTGATGCTCTAGACTTTCAAAATAATCAACTAAACCAATAGATAAAGACCATTTAGTACCTTTACTACCAAGTACTGTAATATCTTTTATCTCTAAACTGTCCTCTGTAAGGTCAGAGATTGATTGGTTATAACATTCATTTATATAACTCCTTTCACCTTCTTCTATACCTATACTATCAATATCTGTTACATTCAACTCAGCAAAATCGATAACATCGTAGGGTATACTTTGGTAAGGTGTTACTTTGTTTTTTATTTTTAGATTGAGCCTTATCGGCGATGATGAAATTTCCCTGCTTAATTCATGATCATATTCTGGTAGCTTGATGATATACTTATGTTGAAAATTTTCTCCTTCTACTGTCACATCCTGAGGATGGTTACACGCCATAATATAGTTATTATAATTAAGCTCTCCTCCGTTTCCACGATATTTCTGATAACTGTTTGCTATATTAGAACCACTGGGGCTAAAATCAACAATTACCTGATCTGAGTACATACCTGCAATTATCACTTTTTCACTAGGTATTCCCATGTAATTTTTGGTAACTTCTATTTGAGATATTGGTATGTCCAAATTACTCTTACTAGCAATATCTTTTGCAACTTGATAAGTATTAGTCAATTCTTGATCTAGAATACTTGCTTGTATAAATGCTCTTAACTTTTTTTCGCTATTTTGTATTATCTCTCCACTAATATCATTTCCTGAATTTTTCAATTTTTGGTATCTAATATCTTCTACTGTATCAGACAAAGACTTATCTTGTATTGCAACAGATTCTGTTATTCCATTGCAATTTACTTCGATTGATAGATTGTTAAAATCACCGATTTTAGTACTTGTAACAATACTTTGCATATCATCAGCTAAAAGATCTAAGTTATAGCCACTTTCCTCTATATTTTCATTTATTCTCCACTGTGTGATATTAGCAACTTGAATCCTTATTACGTCAATATTTCCTTTTATTTTTCCTGTACTACCTAAATCACTTACTATCCTAGCATTATCACTATCTTCATTAACAACAAATATTGTCTGCTTTAATCCCCTGTGATGCAGATTTTCTTTGTTAACTACTCTAACTTCATAATCTTTGTCTGTACAGTTAGATGAATTCTGCCAAATCTCTGCGTTTTTCACATTAATCAATCTTGTTTCACAATGAGTAGTAATATTTTGCTTGTTGTCAGAATTAGATACGTAGTTATATGTGTTAACCAATCTTATGTTATTGCTGTTACTATAATTTATAATTCCGTTGTGCAAATCAGCAACGATATCATTAGCTTTAACACTCATTACTACAGTATTTTCTTTTCCTGCTCCACCTTCAAGAGTACCAGATATAGAATTATTAATAATAAAAATAGTTTCATTATTTTTTGAGCCAATATAACGTATATCACTGCCTTCTGGAATATGCATTACCGCCGGATAATTTGCTGCTGCTGTTAATGTCCTTGGCCCTGAAATATACAGTACCGAGTCTTTAGGGTATGTTCCCTTTTTTATAAGGGAAGAATCTTTCCTTTTTGGATTAGTAAAAATAAAAGGTTTACCTGAGAGAGTAAAGGTCTCTTGACAATTCCTATGGATTTTGTTGATATTGCATGGAAAAAATCCACCACCCTTTTCATTAATTATTTTACTGCACTGAGATTTTTGTGTCGGTTTTCTTAATGGTGCATCTATAATTCTTAAACCAAGATTTTCGTACTCATATTTTGTTAGATGAGGAATATGTTTTGCATCTGTATTAACAACATAAACCTTCTTTTTATCTATATCTTGATCACATTTAGGATTGTTTTTTATGTTACAGATAAACCTTTCCCAACCTTCATTCATAACCAAAGTATAAGATCTCATAGGTAGTGTTTTAGAGATATCGAGGGAAGATAAATCTTTCTCCGCATTAGAAGCTGTGTTAACATTACTAAAAGAGATGTTATTGTATTTTTCTTCTAACTCACACGTCTGATGACAGAACCCCGTGAACGCTGGACCCGGTTGACATATACGATCTGCATCTCTAATTATCTCACTATATTTTTCTTCAATAGAGATTACATATTGTACAATTGCAGCTATATTATAATTATCATCTAACAATTTAATAGCTACTTCTTTTACATGGTTTAAATAACCTTTTACTCTAATTATATCCCCATATTCCTTTTCTACATCTCTTCCTGTAAAAAACTTGATCACCTTTGCAAAAAAGACTTCTGCCTGCTCATTACCAGGTAACAGAGGTACTTGTTCTGCTATTGCTTTTGTATATTCCATTCTTTCATGGATTTCTACACCAATTGTTATCAATACATCAGCAGCCATAGTAACTACTGCTACCCTTCCTAAAACTTTGCCTGCAGCAGATAACCCTCTTAAAATCTTAGTAGTAGCACTTACACTTTTTATCGTAAAACTAACTCCTGCACTTATAGGCCTTATACTCATGCTTGCTAGTTTTATACCACTACTAGCTGTCCAATAATAATTTAATGGATGATTATTACCTTGAGCTATTTCATTTACACTATATCCAAATTGATAAGCGATAGTCGCAAATGTAATACTTTGAACTACAGGATTACTGATAACCTTAACAAAAGCTTGACGTGCAGGCCCTGGTATTTTACCAATCAGTTTTCCTACTTTACTATTAGGAGAAATACTTATACTCTCTCTAACATCATCCATAGCATCTAGTATGCCATTGATACCAAACACTTGCTTCAGAGCATCATTATCATGCCGTCCAAGTGTTGTTGCATCACTTATGCTATCAAACAAGTCATATATGGCCATGAGGGAAAAAAACTTTCCACCTTTTGCTCCTTTTATTTTTGCTGAATCAAATTTATCACGATCAAATGCAATTCCTTTTTCTTTAAGGCTGCTTTCTACATTACTAATATAATCTGCAAAAACTTTTTCACCAAGATCATCAAAATGACTTTTAAACCTATCGAAAGTATCTTCTCTAACTTCTTTTGCTAATAAGCTCTGTTTAATTTCCTTTACAATATCATTGTAATCTTGATTAGTTTGAACATCACCTATGTCTTCAATGTATTTTTTATTCTCTAACAACTGCTTATCATTTGATAGTTGATGTAATTTATCAAAGACTACCTCTTTTCCATCTTTAAATATACTATCTAATTTTATTCTATAATCATCAATTTTTAAATAATATTCACTACCTTGCTCTTTAATTTCTTCTATTATCGCATACTCTTTATCGCTGCTTACTTTTAACTTTATCTCAAGATTTTCCTTATCCAGTATATAATTTTCTATACTTTTAATATTTGTAGCGTTATCTATTATTAATTCTTTACCATTACCGTCATTGTCCTTGAATTTTATATTCACCTTATCACTATCAATACTCACTTGAGGAGAATCTATAGTTATAATTTTTGTGTCATAAGCTTCAATACCAGACAACTCTTTAATAAGTTTTTCCTTTTCTTTCTCTGTAATCTTTTCTTCATCACGTGAATCTATACAGACCATACCTGTACTGCGCTGTTTCCTTCCTTTAGAACATTGCTGCTGACTAATACTAAAGATAGAACTATGAACTACCTTAACAGGAGTAAACGCATCTTTGCTCATTAAGATAAGGGAATCTGCATTATTCGCACCTTTATCAAATACAACACCTATAAAATCTACTTTTTTCCCATCTGTCAGCGTCTTATAAGTTACACCTTTCTTATACTCATCGGCTATTTGTTTGTTTGCCTCATCTTTTAATGCATCAGCTGTCTTGCCTTCCCTTGGTCCTTTAAGCTCTAACCCTACTGGATCGTATTCTTTAGCACTGCTAGCTTGATCTGCAAATTTGATACCATGAACCAGCATATCAATACGTTTTCCTCTGCCTGTTTGAAACTCAGTTAATACTAATGCCCTGTTTTCTTGTAGTTCTCCTAGCTTTATATCACTATAGTGGCTAAATGCTCCGTGAGATATAGCTTGAGTATGCGCTTCCTTTTCTATTAGAACCTTAAAAGGTAGCACTGTCTCACCTAATTTTCCAAATAACTCCTTATACTTGCCTATTGATTGAGATTGATCTTGTGAAGAAGCAAGCTGAGACTTCAATACCTCATCAAATGTTTCCTTTAACCCAGCAGGATAAGGAATGTTTTTCCACTCTCCACCAAAAAAACTTTTTCCCTGCCTATACTTATCCAAGGAATTATATCTATTAACCTTCTCTACATCGAAAAAATCTGATCTTCTTTCCTCTTGTAAACTTATACATACTTCTGTTATTTTACTGACTGTTGGTAGGTTAATGGGTATTTTTTTCTCACTAAACTCTCCTTTTCCTCCCTCTCTAATGTGAAAGATAAACACCTCTTTATTCTGCCCTTGATTTCCTTTAGTCAGCATGAATGTTGTCACAGGCCTTTCAGTTGATTGTGCACCAGACCTTGTAGAAGAAGCAAGTGGGTACTCATTATATAAAAATACAGATTTCTCTAAATCAATATCTACAAACTTATCAGCAAGAAGAAGTTGCCCTAATAAAAATCTACTAAAGTAATTACCTCCTTTCTCTGGTGTACCAGGAAATGTATGGTAAATACGTTCTAGTGGCTGTTTTATCTTTTCTGTTATATCAGTAGTCGTACTTCTTTCACCATTCCAACTTGAAGTTACTTCTAAAAGCTTCTGTATTGTAGGTGGAGCAGGTTCCCTTTCACGAGGTGGAGATATATACATTGAAAACTTTTCAGTTGAATCCAAATTTAACCCTACACAAAGCACATTATCTGAAACGGTTAAAACACGCATTGTGTTTGGCTGAAAACCTTTTGCATAATCTTTTGCTTGCTCTAATGCATTACCTGGCGTTGTACCAGCAGCTGTTCCTGCTTTTAATTCAATAATAATTGGAACAGCGTTTAATGACCTATCCTTGCCACGAGGCACTAGAACAATATCAGCATAACCTCTCCCTGCAAATTGCTCTAAGTAAACCCTGAGATTATACCTATAGCGGAAATTCACTAAAGCTCCTGCTACAAATCCATGATGTGCTGCTTCTTTTACTTCTTGACCATAGACAAGTGAATCCTTATGTTCAGAGTGAATTTTACTAACTTTTTTTAGAATATTTTCAACAGGTTTTTTCACTTTTTCCACATCAGGATTAGTCAGCTTTGCTATATCACTTTCTGGATTATTCCATAATCCCTTTTTTATTTCCTTAAACTCATGTATTGTAGAAGCATCATTGTCCAATTTATTATTTTCCACATTAACAGATATTCCTGCCATTTTCCCTTTGGCATCTTTTTCTTTAGTGATTTCTACTAATCTCACACCTAGCTTACCTTGATCTCTAGCTAGCCTCACAACGTTATTCCTGGCGACTTTAGTATTGCCTAATATCTTATCTAGCTCACCATAACTAAACTTTTTTCTTGTGCTACCAGATTCTGCAATAACAAAGAGCTTTACTTTATCAGCAGCATCTTCTGGGCTTTTGATTTCTCCTTTTTTAATAACAGCTACTTTTAGAGTCTTTGAGCTGTCAAAACTAAAATATATTTTCTCAATATTCAGCTTTGTTGCAATTTCCGTGTCTACCAAAGTAGAAAAGCTTCCTAAAAAGAAATGAGGAAAAAACCCTTCTTTACCTACTGAATGTAAATACGATGGAACCTGGTCAACATACGATTGAAACCTTGCTTTGAAAGATTCAAAATCACTCCCTTTTGGAACTGAAGTACTTGGGCCAGCTTTTACTGACTCTCGAATTAGTAGCTCTATTAATTCAAAATCCTGCACTCCTTGATTATCAACTTCTCCTTGTTTTCTTTTAGGCATATAACCCTCCTTTTAGATCTCTTTAATGATCACCTAACCCCACATAAGATTGATCATGCACTTTACTGAGCTCTACCTCAGCTAAATCACCACTTGGGCCAGGTATGTTTTTTTGATCGAGTTCTTTATCAGCAGACTTACCATAGCCTAAAAACTTATTTAATGATTGATTATCTCTTTGTTCTAATATAGAATGTATACAGTTTGCTTTCTCAGAAGACATAAACTCCTTGATTTGCTTAGAATTAGCCTTATCTAACATTGCCCACACTGGCTTCATAAAACCTTTTTCAACCAAATGTACTGAAAATTTTCCTTGAAAAGAAGAATCTTCCATCATTTCCTCGTCCAATGTGAAGGTACAATGATTATCAAATCCTTCTTTTTTCCACATATGCATAAAAACCTCCACACCAGCACCTAAATAATGCTCTGGACAGTCCTTTATCATGAATTTCAACCAAAGAGAATAATCATCTTCTGAAATTTCACTTGATTTTAAACAATCAAATAATTCCTGAAATTTATCAAAACTAAGCACGTCCTTCATTCTATTTAAAGATCCATAATAACCATTCTTTTCTAAATCTCTTTTCAAAAGCTCTGGATATTTATCAGGACTTATCTGACTTAAACAAAATTCAAACACATCGGGATAGCCATTATCATGTGCTGCATGCACTGCAATTCTCATGAAAACTTCATCTTTCTCTTGAGCACTTAACTCACTTTCAGGTAATGATTTTATCTTATTCCAAAAGAATTCTACTGCTTCTACACGTCTTCTCCTCGAACTTATTGCTGCACGATGTAAACCAAAGACATAAGGATGCTGACCTTTTAGATCTAACTCTGAAATGTATCCACTAATGAAATGTGACCAAAATTGCATCATTGCGTCTGTACACCAACTTCCACTTATTCTTTTTGCTAGCTTTTTTAATGCGTCTGGGTCACCGTCTTTCACTTTATGCTTCTGTTTAAAATGTTCAAATAGAGAGATTATGTCTTCTTCTAAGCAACACCAACATGCGATTTGGTAAAGATAAAAGTCCTCTAATGGATTGCTTGTGCCTTTCCAACTCTGAGGTTCAATCACCTTTTTAGCAACTACTCTTCTATTAAGCTTGATACCATGTATTGTATCGGTTTTTTCCCAACATTCTTCATTTGATAACACATCTAAAAAGAATGGAAGTTTTGTTTCACCCCAGGTATCAAATAAAGGCAAAAATGCACCGCACCAGTTTTCTAATTGAAGTTGTTTAGATTCTTTATAAGGATCATTATCTTTAATAATAAAGAAAACCGCTTTTCTGAGTTCATCATAGTCCATAATTCTTACCTCACAAACAAAACCATATTAAGATACAGAGCTATAATAATTTATAAATTCCATATCAACTCTGACATCGTACTCCACCCTTAAAATTTGTCAATTAATATTGTAGGAATTTTTTCTAACCAAAAGTAATATTTCGATAAAAGCGTTTTAACAGGCTCAATATAAGGTCTATTATTTGCTTTTAAATTCTATTTTTATCATAAGCTTGCCTTAATTATTCCACAAGTAAATTAATATTAATTTAGCAAGATATATTACCAAGATCTCAAGTAAAATAAACATTTCCAACACTCAAAACCAAGGGCGGTGAGAGCTTTTTGTTTTGGGATGGCATGGTCTGGGCACTGGGATGACAAAAAAAGGGGCTACTTGGATGACACCCTGACAATCGTCATCCCGCTGCTTGTTAGCGGGATCTATGTGAGATACCGCGGCGGTATGACGGTTAATTATTCCGCGCGGGATGACAAGAAAGGAGCAGCAGGATGACACCTCACCATGTCATTCCAGCGCGTGGCACACATCTGTACGAACATTGTTATAATAAGAGTTCATGAAAGATGTCATCTGGAATCTTGTTCCAATGTTAAACAACACAAAGTTGAAAAAGTAGAGCAAGAATTACTTACAATTCAATAATTCTCCAAAATCAATTATGTTTGAAAAGTAATCACTATCTATAACGTCATCACTCACACCGTTAACGTGAATAAGGACTGGACGACATGAAAAGCCTTTTGGACGCTTTAGTGTATCTATTTTCTTTTGTACTTCTTGTATTATTGAATGACCGATTTTATTTTTTGAGAATTTGATTTCGCAAATGTAGAGTGTGTTAAACCTTGTTTGAATCATGTAATCAATTTGACAACCAGCACCTGTCTTCCTCTGAAAAAATGGATTTTCGCTTACTATTCCATCAATTCTCAAGATATTATGTATGCTCTTTCTATTGTTAAGCACCAAATTTTCAAACTGAAGTCCAATAATTGTATGCCACTCTGGTAGAGATGTAAGTAACCCTATAGAGTAGGTGTCGCGATTAATTTTTCCTAGATTTTTTTCAATATATTTTAGATAAAACCTTAAATAATTATCTTGAAGTCTGTACTTCCTGAGTCGTGAATCAGTACCCGTTTTTATATCCCAAGTGTGATCCTTTGCAATAAAACCGGCAAGCTCGAGCTCATATAGATACTCAGAAATGCGTCCGTGTCTTGCAATGTTTAAAGCAGTACAAATTTCTTCCTGTTCTTTAGCTCCAGTAGAAAGAGCTCTCACTACTTGCTTATAAAAAGCTGTTTTTCGCATGAATAGATCTGAAAATATTTGGTCAAACTCCTCAACTAAAAACCCACCTTTTGTAAAACAAAGCTTTTTAATATTTTCTTCAGTACCATGTTTAAAATTTACCTCTTCTAAATATTTTGGAATTCCACCGGTTACTGCAAGCACCTTAAACTTTTCGTATGCTGAAATATTTTTTGGCCAAAATTCATTGCAATCAGAAAGTGATAACTCCCCGAGTGTTAAAGTCAACGATATTCTTCCTACAAAACCAGTACTACTAAGTATATTTTTTTCAATCCAGGATGAAGCTGATCCACAGACAACAAAAATTAGCTTGTTATTATTTTTTAGCTGTGTATCCCAAAAATTCTTTATTTTGCCTAAAAAAGTTGGATCTTTTGAGCCCATCCAAGAAATTTCATCAAGGAGCAATAATATTTTGCCAGATAGTAAACGTTCACCAACTGCCCATAGTAAGTCACTCCAGTCGTCATATCTAGCAAAAGATGTATTAAATTGTCTAGCAACTTGTCTAGAAAATTCATTAAGTTGGTGGGATGTTGTAGTATGCTTTTCTGGCGGCAAACCTATAAATGAGTAATATTGCTCGAAATGCTTACCAAACTCTTGAATTAAACGACTTTTTCCTATACGACGCCTTCCTTTGACTACTACAAAAGATGCAGTGTTTTTTTCCGTAAGCTCCAGCAGTTGCTTCAACTCGGTTTGCCTACCAATAAATGATGGAGACATAAAATACAAAATATAAATCTTTGTCTCCATTATACACAATGAAATTGGAGACGTAAATAAGTAAATTTTGATCTTTGTCTCTATAGTGCTATAGCTAAACTGACTTACGACAATTTGAAAAACGACAAATTCGTCATTCCGCTACGTGTTAGCGGAATCTATGCTGGGATACCGCGAATGAATCGCGGTATGACGGTTCGCGGCGGTATGACGGTTCGCGGTGGTATAGTAACTCGTCATTCCGCTACGTGTTAGCGCCGCGGCGGTATAGCTATAAATTGTTGATATCTTTTTTATATTACATTTTTAACTTACAATAGTTAGCCAGCGTTTCTTACATTAACCAAATCTTTCGAATTCTGCACTCACCACTACCTATAACTCACTTTCACGCAATATTGATCGTTCTTAAAAAGCAATCTAACATTTTTTATTCCTTGATTGCGAAGCTTTGATGCAGCTGATTTAGCAGCCTGAGCACTTTTAAAAAATGCAACATATCCCTTACTTTCTGCACTGTCTTGTTTTGGGTGACGTTTCTGCATTTCTTTTTCATATTGCTTTCTGTAATGAGGAGTATTTTGTATCAATTGTTCTGACATCTTTCTTAGGTATTGGACTTTTACCTTTGCAAGCCCTACTTTATGAAATCCTAAGACTTGAGCTGCTTTTTCTGATAAGTCTATTATTCTGCCTTCAATAAAAGGCCCTCTATCGTTAATCCTTACAACAAGCTTTCTTCCATTTTCTAAATTAGTGACAAGAGCAAAGCAGGGTAGGGGCAAAGTCTTATGCGCTGCAGAGATCAAGTGACGGTTAAACACTTCACCATTTGCTGTAAGCGTGCCATGATCTTCTATTCCATACCACGACGCTATCCCTATCTCTTCATAGTGTTTACAGTTTTTTGGATAATAAGTTATACCATTTATTGTGTAGCTGCAGCCAATTTTATAATGACCTGCAGTGCAATTAAACCTGTTGCTAAAACTGCAACTACTCATCAAAACAAATATTAGACATAGGAAGGCTAGGTTTTTTATCATTGTATTCGGTAAGAGGGTTCGATACTATGAGGATTTTAAATTATACTATAATAAATTTAGTAATGAGTAAACATCTACTGCTAAATATTAACAAAACTCAAAAAAGAATAATACATATAATTGGTATAGGTGGAATCGGAATGAGTGCCATTGCTGAAATTCTTCACAATTCCAATTACAAAGTTCAAGGCAGTGATGCACAATCAAACAACAATGTAGATAGATTACAAAGGCTGGGCATAGAGGTTTTTATTGGTCACAATGCTAATAATATAAGCCAAGCTCAAATAGTTGTACATTCTTCTGCGATAGAATCTGATAATGTGGAGTTAGTAACAGCGAGAAATAACAATAAAACCATTTTGCATAGATCAGACATACTTGCTGAAATTATGAAAGATAAATATGTGATAGCAGTTTCGGGTTCAAGTGGAAAGACGACAACAATGGCTATGATTGCTTCTATTTTTGATCATTCTAATATTGATGCAACTGTAATTGTAGGAGGAATACTAAATTCGTATCAGAGTAATTCAAAACTTGGAAAGAGTGACATTTTTTTAATCGAAGCTGATGAGTCTGATGGAACCATGCTAAAAATTCCTGCAAATATTGCTGTCATAACGAGTATTAACGACGATCATATGGATCATTATGGTACATTCGACGATATTAAAAATGCGTTTTCTCAGTTTATAAGCAAAGCAGGTTTTGCAGTTTTGCCTGATTCTGTAGGCATTAATTATGATGCAAGTAACTCTATGATGTTTGGGTTTGAAAGTGGTAACATTAGAGCCAGCAACATCGAACAACATAATAACAGCATGGAATTTGATGTGTTGAACAACTGGATTCCAGCATCAGCTACTTGCATGACAAAAAAGCAGGTGTCATCCCATCACCTTCTGTCATCCCATCACCTTCTGTCATCCCATCACCTTCTGTCATCCCAGTGCGTGACACTGGGATCCAGAAACATAAAAAATGTAATACTAGCAAACGCAATAGGGATGCATAAGGTCAGCAACGCCTTGGCTGCAATATCAGTTGCGATAAAGCTCGGGATTAGCAATGCAGAGATTAAAAAAGGCCTTTTGGAATTTCAAGGAGTAGCAAGAAGATTCTCTTTGATTGCCAATATTAAAGGTGTTAAGTTAATTGAGGATTATGCCCATCATCCAAATGAAATATATGCAACTTTAACGGCTGCACGTTCGATTACTAAAGGAAAAGTAATAGGAATTATCGAACCACTTCGTTTTGCTCGCGTTCGTAATTTTTTTGGTGAATTCATAAGGATCTTTATGATGTTTGACTATGTAATCCTTACTCCTATTCATCCCCCAGAAGACAAGCCTATTCCTGGTTGTGGGATTGATGATATACAAAAAGCTTTAATCAGTAATGGGTTTAATGATGTAAAAATTATGAATGATGCTCTACTCATTTCACATTTTATTAGTGATTTGACAAGTCCAGGTGATATAGTATTATTTATTGGTGCTGGTAGTAATATAGCTAAATTGGCAAAGGAAACTGCAGCACTTGTTGCGGAAGTTAAGGTTTAATGCGATGAATAAGATAATCAACAACGTATTTGCAAGAGAAATTTTAGATAGCAGGGGTTACCCCACTGTTGAGGTGGAAATTGAACTCTGTGATGGAGCAATAGGTAGGGCCTCTGTACCTTCTGGAGCTTCAACTGGTAAATTAGAAGCCTTGGAACTCAGAGACCAAGATGAGAAAAGGTATTGTGGTAAAGGAGTGATGAAAGCTGTTCAAGCTGTAAATGGAGTGATAGCAAATGAAATCATTGGCATGGATGCAACAAACCAAAGTGCAATTGATAAAGCATTAATTGAACTAGATGGAACAAAAAATAAATCTAAACTTGGAGCAAATGCAACTTTGGGTGTGTCTCTTGCGGTTGCAAAAGCAGCAGCAAACAGTTTCAAAATACCGTTGTATAGATATTTGGGAGGAGAGCAGATGCCGGTTCCACTCATTAACATAATTAATGGTGGAGTACATGCAGACAATAAGCTCGATTTCCAAGAATTCATGATTCTTCCGGTCGGTGCTGAGACTTTCAGTGAAGCAATCAGAATATCTACGGAGGTGTTCCACAACTTACGTAGCATTCTTAAGAAAAAGGGTTATAGCACAAACGTAGGAGATGAAGGCGGTTTTGCACCAAATATTGAAAGTACTGAAGAAGCACTTGACTTGATCATATACGCTATAGAATCAGCAGGTTATTCAGCGCAAAGTGATTTTGCACTAGGCCTTGATGTTGCTTCATCTACTTTTTATGAAGATGGAATTTACAAATTTGAAAATAAAGAGCTTACTTCAAAAGAATTGACTGAATATTATTGTAATCTTGTGGAAAGATATCCAATAATTTCTATAGAAGATGCAATGAGTGAAGACGATTACGAAGGTTGGAAATTACTTACTGCAAAATTGGGGAGTAAAATTCAATTGGTTGGGGATGATTTATTTGTTACAAATTGTGAACTAATAGGCAAAGGAATAGAAGAAAAAATGGCAAATGCTGTACTGATCAAGCCAAATCAAATAGGGACGTTAACAGAAACTTTTGCTGCTATTGAAATGGCAAAATCAAACAACTACAAAGCTGTTATTTCTCACCGCTCAGGTGAAACAGAAGACACAACAATATCTCATATAGCAGTTGCATCAAATTGCGGGCAAATAAAAACCGGGTCGCTGTCGCGTTCTGATAGGCTCGCAAAGTATAACGAGCTAATCAGAATAGAAAGCGCATTAGGAAAGGATGCTAAATATTATCGTGGGTTAGCATGGGTTTTATAGACGAAGTAAAATTGTACTTAAAAGCCGGTGATGGTGGTGACGGTTGTGCAAGTTTTCGTCGAGAAAAGTTCGTTGAATTTGGTGGTCCAAATGGTGGTAATGGAGGAAAGGGTGGAAACATAGTTTTCATCAGCGACGCTAATCTCAACACTTTGCTTCATTTTCGTTATAGAAGACACATTAAAGCAGATAATGGGAAAAATGGTGCAGGCAGGGATAGATCTGGCACAGCAGGGAAAGACGTTATACTTCGAGTTCCAGTCGGTGCACAAATAATTGATGAAGAAAGTGAAGAGATAATAGTAGATCTTGACAAGCCTGGTATGGAATTTCAAGTAGCACAGGGTGGAAAAGGTGGACTTGGAAATACTAATTTTAAATCTTCTACTAATAAGGCACCAAGACATTTTACTTACGGTCAGCCTGGCGAAGAAAAACATGTATTATTAAAACTAAAAGTTTTATCAGATGTTGGAATTATTGGCATGCCAAACGCAGGTAAATCAAAATTTTTGACTCGCTGCTCAAATTCCGATACAAAAGTAGGCGATTATCCATTTACCACCGTAAGACCCCACTTAGGTGTGACAAAAGTGGATGATAGCGAAGTTGTAATAGCAGATATTCCTGGAATAATTACTGATGCTCACCTTGGAGTTGGGCTCGGGCATAAATTTTTAAAGCACATAGAAAGGTGTCAAATTTTACTTCATTTAATCGATGTAACTCATGATGACGTTGTTTCGGCTTATAGTTGTATCCATAATGAATTGGAACTTTACAATAGTGATCTTGTTGAAAAAGAAGAGATTGTAGTATTAAACAAATGCGACTTATTGAGGGAAGCAGAAATTCTGGAAAAGAAGAATCACCTAGCTAATTATCTCAATAAAGAAGTGCTGTGCTTATCAATTAATGGTGATTTACAGCCTATTTTAAGATTATTAAGTGAAAAATTGAAAAAGAGTAATTCTAAGGAAATCGATGTATATGATCCTTTTAAGATGTGAATTTCATTTAGATAATTGATGTTTTTCATTTATTTTATCATATAACTAGAATATATGTGTACGAACGTTTGTTTTTGAAGGTGATTTGCACAGTAAATGGTCAGCGCGTGACGCACTGCCCAGTTCATGTTAGCTATAAATATTTAAGAAATTTACCAAACGAAAAAAAAGGCAAAAGAAGCCCTAGTCATTGTCTATTTTCAGTATTGGCGTTTTTTTATGTTTTAAACGTCTAATAACCGCGACTCAGCTGCTTTTTAATGCAACTAACCTTTAGTCATAAATGTTTAAGAAATTTACTAAGCAGAAAAAAAGGCAAAAGAAACCCCGTGTTAGCTAGTTGTCACTCTCTAATCCTGCAAATTGGCGTTCTATACTGTCTCAAACGCTTTATAAGCGCGTTTCAGCTTATATAGGTAAAAACCTAGAAATGTTGTGAAGACATAAGGTGCACATAGTGCAAAAAATTAAAAATAAGACGCCAACTACGTTGTTTTCTTGCTGTTTAATCTGCACAGATGAAGATAACTGAATACCTTCATTTTCATGATATGTATAACAATGTTACAAAAAATAATATCATAGAATTCAGTAGAATAATTCCTAGAAAACCCCTACATACTAAAAAAAGCAAAATGCTGTTAAAATGAGCTTAAGAATAAATAGCAAACATCTAACATAACAATTCTATTTGTAAATCAGGTGAGGCTTATCCTATAGAAAGCTTTCGAACTACGCAAGCGTATCTTTTGCCTTTAGTATTTCTTTATTGTTTAAGATAACTGTCTGAGCTCCTCTGCCTTAGCATTATATCTCCACTTTCTGCAAGTTATTCCATTAAGTAGTAAAAATATTAGACTTGCCGCAAAACTAAGAAAAAAAGACCAAAGATAGAGCAGATTGAACTTACAGTAAAAATAGAACAAAAAAACTCCAACAATAAATTATACAAACTTCATCAGGTTAACTTTAACTTAAGAAAACATAAATCAAATTTTCTTGCTCAAAGACCTTGCTTTTTCTCCAACCTTACTCAAACGTACTCTAGCTTAATGCATAATTTTACCCATAAACAACCTTATCTTTGGTACTTTTATTAGTTACAAGTCATCTAGAAAACCCAGATGCTCTACGAAGCCCACCAATCAATATCAGATCCTGCTCTTGTCCTACAGCATTTAATATAGCGTATAACAAAACCATCGCATCTCCCCCAGTAATACGCTTGCATCCTCCACAAAATTCGTATTCACTTAACTGTCGATTTGCCTCCACCCTTTTTCGTTCAACTTGTTCTGCGGTGTTAGCATACTTCAACTCTATTCCAATTGGATGAGTATCATCATTTTCCGCAGATTTTGATAATACTAGGTCTATTTTCCTTCCTCTCTGTAGCTGGAACTCAATAATTACCTTGGCAGGATTATCGCAACTTTGAAATATCCCACGCAACAAAGCCTGAAATTTAGCTTCATTGTTCACGAGTAGACGGTTTCCATTTAATAACGGAGACAACAGACGAGAAATCTCATTAAATAAAACTTCATACCTAGCCCTGTACTCACCATTAACATTACCATCATTACCAAAATTAGGCTCAGCACTCATCAACTGATCTGCAAGTTGATGTAAATTCCTAACATTACCCATTTGTTCTGAAAACCTTCCCTCGAAATAACCTTCACTATGAGAACGTGAGTAAGCACGTAGTGATTCGAATTTCTTTGCAGAAGCCACTTCCAGATGACCCTGGACATCTACTTCACAAAGTACTTGACGCACCTTAGCATCATCTGTGGCTTGAGGCAGTAACGACAGGTTCAATGCCTTGTCTGGTAAAGTCTGCCACTTTAAACGACGAAAAATGTGAAGCACAACAAAACCAATATTTGATAAAAATAGAGCTAAAGTTAACGCATGGCTTACAATATCTGCTGCATCTCCCCTACCACCTGTACGTTTCATTTTCTCTCCCTGAGAGTGGTTAAATAGATACTTGGTAACCCTTACCTCCCGCCCATCATTTGTTTCTAAGTCCCTCCTTGTAGATAAAACATTTCCAAAAACAAACGATGACGTACAGGAAAAAGTGTTACAATGAGGCGATTGAGTGAACTCTGATGCTATGGGTTGTAAAAAACGTTTTACATTTCCCCTAACTCCATTTCCATGAGGATGTAGTAAACCCGGTATTAAGGAAAGACCACCTTCTGAAAAGGCCTGCACAGAAGTTCGGAGACCAGCACCTCCACGTAATTGAAAATTTAACGCTACACAAACAGCACTTGGTGATGAGGTATGAATAGGCAAAGACGAAACAGAACAACTTTTAGCATAATCTTTAGCTTGCTCTAATCCTTCCTCATCACCAACCTTCAACTCAATTATAATTGGAACCGAATCATTTGTCTGATCAACACCACGAACAAGCAAAACAACATCTGCATAACCTTTTCCTATAAGTAGCTCTGGGTAGAAATCAGCCACAGCTCGGTATCTAAAATTTACTAAAAACCCACACAGAAAACCGTGGTAATCAGACTCTGCACGAAACACTAAGCTATCTTCATGTTCATCATGGATATCAATAACATATTCCAAAATTCTTTTAACATTAGTACGCACTTCTCCTGTATCATCATTTGCCAACTCACTCATCAGGTCTAACAATTCACCTTGTTCTCTGATTGGGTTAATTTCATGAAAAATTGGAGCTCCAGGTTCATCACGTTGAGGAAATCTATCTATTTCATGAATAAACCTACATTCTTCTCCAAACCGAAATATTTTATACTCTTCCCAATCCAGATCCTCATCTTCCTGTAATTCTTGTGGAAGATTCTCTTCTACCTGCTGCTTCTCTTCTGCACTAAACCTTGACCCAGGGCTGTTCTCATTATCAGCAAAAGTATAACACCTGACTATTCTTCTATTTTCTTTATTAGTGAGAACAGCAACTTTTAGATTTCCATAATTGTCAAAACGAAAATAGACTCTTTCATCTTCAACTAATATACCTGCATCATGTGCAGTAGAAAACATACCAAAAAAGAATGTAGGAAAAAAGCCAGGCTTATTAGCCGAATGCAAAAAAGATGGACAGTTGTTTAAAAAACCTACAAATTGTCTACTAAACTCATCACAACCTCCACTTAATAAAGCCCTAACTAATTCACGATCTTCATTATTACCATGCATAAATACTCCTATTTGTTAACAACTGCAGCAGGCGAAATACTAACATTAGTACCCACTAACGTAGATTGAGGACCTTCAGTGCTAGCAGAGAATAAATTCAAATTTCTCGCTGACTTACACAACTCTTCTATTAAATTGCAGGAGCTAGTTGCATCTATCATCTTAGAATTCCTTGTTTTATCTAAACTATTTGCTATCCTCTCTTTTAATGATTTAAAGCTTTTGTCTGAACAACAATCTTTAGCAAACTTTAAAATACTCAAGACCAAATCAACTTTTTCACCATCGCCAGCACTTTGAGTATCCTTGCTGTTCTCCTGATCTACAATCAAATTTGAAATTGCATTTTCCATTGCAACAAAAGCAATCCTATCTTTAAAAGGATCGACAACATTTATTTTATTTTGGTTAAATACACTAGATTCCCAAAGACTGCTAATAGCTGACCTTGCTTCATTCCTGTTATCCAAGTCATAATCTTTAGAAACTACAACAAATGAAAGCGATGAGAGAAGATGTGCATATCCTCTAGGTGAAAGCATTTTCTCTACTTCAGATCTTGAACATCCCTCGCTCAAGTACTGGATAACATACTTAGTTGTGCAAAGAAAACCGTGCTCTACTAAGTAACTAAGAGGACGATAGATCACACCCCTATCTTTCTTATTCGGTAGCCCAAGTAGTGACTTATGATCTACTTTTGCGCTTATGACTTTACCTAGAAGGGAATTTAAGGTAGAAGCAAGTTTATAGCTAGATTGCAATGGAGATAATTTTGCAATAGCAGAAACTAGCAATTTTTCTCTCTCTTCTTTCACTAATTTTTCTTCAGAACACAGACGATTATAGAAGTGTTCCACTCCCTTACTCCACTTGAAATCTACAGCCTTATTAAATCCATCTTCTGCTTCTATATTTTCTCTAAGGTTACCTGATTCTTGATCAATCCAGAAATTGAAAACAGGATCACGTCTTCCCATGGAACTTAACAATTCAACTCTTGCAAGCTTATCACTGCAAGCTAAATTCCTATCTTCCTCACATGCACCTTTATGAGATAAGTCAGATCTAAAAGACTCTAACGCCTTGTCAAATAATTGCTTAATTTCACTCTCTACACACTCAATACATGCTATTTTATATATAGCAAATGGATTCAACACACCTGATTTAGCTAATTCTCCTACCAATTTAGCAACATCTAGTGTCGCACCTGACCAACAAGATTCATCACGAAACGCATTACATAAGAGGTCCGATTGCTCAACGGTTAGACCCTCTACTGTTACAGGGTGAGCCTTGACCCATTCCTCAATAGCTGAAGTTCTATCACCTTTAACAACATCCTTCAGCTTACTTATTACTTTGCTAGAGATAATCTCTTTATTTTTTTTAGGATCAGAACTGAGACGAGATCTTTTGCTTGGGCCTGCATTACCCTTCAAATCTTCCGTTCCACGTTTAGTTTTACTTTTTGGCATCTAATTACCTCAAAATCAAATATTCAATGAAGGTATTATACAAGCATTAGAATAATATATAAATCGAAAAATTAGTGTGCACCTAAATTTAAGCAGTAATTATAGACCTGCTGCAAAAGAGGAGATATTAAAGAGAGATGTAGCAAGAGGGAATGAGCTTAAATTATCAAATTAACGTTATTCTACTTTACCTCACTAGCATTTTCCTTACCTTGAGCCTTACTATTACTCACAAATATAAACGTTCGTTACATAGCTCTTAATATGTCTAAAGAGACGAAATTTCCCGAATTATTTATAATGAACCCTTACGATCACATTCTGGGGACGTACATCAGAAAACTTTTATATTATTAGTTTTGTAGTAAAATTATATGAGTACATCGTATCTATTAAATCAGAAGCTTTATGGATTACAGATTGAGAGCTTATTTGTTTGGGGTTATCTGGTTTATACTTAGCTTACTTAGTAGTGTAGCTAATGATACTATATCAAAATATCTAAGTTTACATCTTCAGAGTTTTGAAATAACTTTTTTCCGCTTTCTGTTTACCACTATTACCCTTGTACCTTTTATGTTTTACTATGGAATAGAAGCTTTTAAAACAAGTCAAATATCTATTCAAATAACTAGAGGTGCACTTTTGTTTTGTGGAATGGTCTTATGGACCTATGGATTGACTACTTTCCCCATAGTAACTGCAACGATTATAAGTTTTTCTATACCATTATTTGTTATACTTCTTGCAATCCCTTTACTAAAGGAAAATATAATTTGGCAAAGATGGATAGTAACTATTATTGGTTTTGTTGGTATTGCTATTGCTACCAAAGCTCATAGTGAAGATTTTAATCCTAAAATTCTTATTTTTATTGTATCTGCATTGATCTTTGCTATATTAGATATACTTAATAAGAAACTTGTAATAAAAGAGTCAGTAATAAGTATGGAGTCAGTAATAAGTATGTTATTTTATTCAACTCTAACGACAACTATTTTTTCTACTCCACCTTTGTTATTTTATTGGCATATGCCTTCCTTGTCAGAATTAATATTACTGCTGATTTTAGGAATAAGTTCAAACCTAATTCTGTTCTTCATGTTAAAAGCTTTTGCTCTTACTGATGCTACTGCACTTGCACCTTATAGATACATAGAGCTAATAATTTCTGCAATAGTAGCATACGTTATATTTAATGAATTACCTGATAAAAGTGCTTTATATGGTACTTTGATATTAATACCATCAACCTTATTTATAGCTTATTCGGAAGGTAAGGCAATTAAGAAAAATAATGTAACAACAAAAGTTTATAATTGTTAATGGTATTTATTTTAGATGCTAAGCTATATTTTTAAGGTGATAATAAAATGCACATAACTATTATAGGAGTAGGGTATGTAGGCTTAGTATCTGGTACAATGTTATCGGAGCAGGGCCATAAAGTTGATTGCATTGACATAAATACTGAGAAGATTGAACTTTTGAAATCAGGGAAAATTCCCTTATATGAACCTGGATTAGCAGATTATTTAGAGAATAATATAAAGTCACAAAGGATAAGATTTTTTGATTCGTATTTTCAAATAAATCCCAATACAGAAGTAGTATTTGTAACTGTAGATACTCCATCAGACTCCCTAGGAAATGCAAATTTACAGAATGTATATAATGCAGTAAGTGAAGTTTCTGAGAGAGTTAATCAAGATTGCTTAATAGTGATAAAGTCAACTGTTCCTCCTGGTACTGCAGAAAATATACATAATTATTTATCTAATAAGGGCTATAACTTTGATTTAGGAGTTAATCCAGAGTTTCTCAAGCAAGGCTCTGCAGTATCAGATTTTTTATACCCAGATAGGATAATAATAGGAGTAAAAACTAAGCTAGCTAGGGCAAAACTAGAAGTTATATATAGATCATTTATAGATAAGAATATTCCGTTAATAGTCACTGATACAGTTACTGCTGAAATGATTAAATATGCTTCTAATGCCTTTCTAGCAACAAAGGTTGCTTTTATCAATGAGATGGCAGGTTTATGTGAGCTATTAGGAGCAGACATTGACCTTTTAGCTAACAGTATGGGAATGGACCATAGAATAGGTAAGGAATTTCTCAAAGCTGGTCCAGGATTTGGAGGATCATGTTTTCCTAAGGATTTGTCAGCTTTATTAAGGCTTGCTGAAGACTACAATGTTAAGCTACAAATTTTAAATTCAGTTAAAGAATCTAACTATAATCATATAACAAACATTGCTAAAAAGGTAGAATATGTATTAAATGGAGTCCAAAATAAAAAAATAGCAATATGGGGGCTAACTTTTAAGTCTGGTACTGATGATGTAAGAAATAGCCCAGCTATAGATATTGCAAAATTGTTAGTGAATAACAAGGCTAAAATTACTGCATATGATCCAATGGGGATGGATAATGCTAGGCAAGTTCTAAAGGATATAGAGTACGCAGACAATGCTATAGGGGCTGCAAGAGACGCGGAAGCCTTATTATTATTAACGGAGTGGAAAGAATTTAAAAATCAAGATTTTGCAAGTTTAAAGAGTATTATGGCTGCACCTAATGTTTTTGATTTCCGTAATTTATTAGATAGCGAGCTATTACTAAGATATGGTTACCATGTTTATTCCTTGGGTAAAAAATCTATCTACAAAGTTTAACTGTTGAGAAATTTTTTTTACACCGCTTTACTTAGTTTTTTTAGATCTTTGCTTGATAGTATGGAAAAGCAAACGAGTGCAACAACAGAGCAAATAGAAAAAAATGAAAACATAATACTGTTACCACAGTGCTTAACAAGTACTCCTAAGAGCACGCATGAAAATATTGAACTTGCAATATACCCAAATAATCCTGTTAAGCTTACAATTGCACATACATTATTTTGTGGAGCAATTTCTACAGCTATAACACCTGTCAGTACTTGCACTCCAAATATAAAGAATCCTGATAAGATTGCACAAAGGTTCATAAGAATTATGTTTTGACCAAAGTTCATTGCAATAAAAGTGAGTGCTATACCCAACATATAAAGTGATGCCAGCAAGCTTCTATTTTGAAAGAAGTACATATCACTAATTCTTCCTGTTATTAAAGTTCCAAGGATTCCACCTAAATCATATACGCCTGTTATTAGTGAGGATTGTACAAGAGAAATTTGTAATTTATTCTTTAAAATTAGAGGAAACCAAAAGAAGATTCCCATTTTTATAATATAAGCACAAAAAGTAGCACAACATAGAAACCATATGGAACTTGTTACCTTGATACCTATTTGAGATTTCTGCACCTTATAATAGGTAGTAAAGTTGGCACTTTCTTTGTAATATGCCTTTAATATTATATAAATTCCAAAAAGTAAGCATAAGAAACCAGAGTACAAAAATGCACTTTTTGCATCATATATTTTAATTATACTTGGTAATACAATTAAAGTAATACAAGAACCAAGTTGCTGAGATGCGCTCATAACTCCCCATGATGATGCAATTGAAGAGATGCTGGAGTTTGTAACCATAAACTTGGTAATAGCTGGCCAACCTAACCCTTGTGTCCAAGCTAATAATATTAATGTTAACAGTAATAAAGTTAGATTATTATATGATAAAGTTATACCAATGGTTAATAATCCAGTTGCAATATTGCATAGCCCAAACATAAATAATGGATTATTTTTGGAGTCCATGATTATTCCATTAACAAATTTTGATACTCCATAAAAAAAAGAAAAGCAGGCAAAAAAATAGCTTAATTTTACATGGTCAGTATCTATTAACAGTGGTAGAGCAATTGGTATACTTTGTCTTGATAAATAAAGCAGCATATATCCACAGAAGAATAGTAAATATTGAAAGGAGACAAAGTTCACACCTATTCCCAAATAGCTCTATGCAGATGCTAGCATAATACTATATTGGTATAATATTGTTTGACAAGAAGTTTGCAAACAATTAGTGCAGAAAATTACTTAGTATCTTTCTTATAGCAGATACAGTAGTATTAATATCTTCATAGCTTATATCTCTATGTGTTATAGCTCTGATTTTACCTTTGATGTTAGCCATTCTAATTCCATAATTTGTCATTAGTACGTTTATTAATTCTTGAGTAGATATACAATTAGTACGTAATGAAAAATACGCTATATTAGTTTTATACAGGTCGATATCAATTATAACTTGATCTATGGAGTCTAGGCCTTCTATAAGGTGCTGCATTTTTTTATGATCTTCTTCTAAAGAATTTACATTATTACGTAGAGCATATAAACATGCAGCTGAAATAATGCCAGCTTGGTGCATACCTCCGCCAATTTGAAACTTATAGTACCAAGCTTTTTCAATAAAATCTTCACTTCCAAGCAATATTGCGCCCATTGGAGCACCTAATCCTTTACTAAAATCAATGAATACCGAATCAAAATAACTTGCATACTCCTTTGGAGATATTTTAGTATGAGCACAAGCGTTGAACAGTCTTGCTCCATCTAAATGAGTGAATACGTCATTCTCTTTGCAGAGACTTGAGATCTCTTGAATATATTCTAAAGGCCACACAGCTCCACCACCAAAATTTGTCGTTTGTTCGATAGAAACAAGCCCAACTCTCGGAATATTTCTTAAACTAGGACGAGTAATAAACTCAACAATTTGTTCTCCAGTAAATATTCCTCTCGTACCTTTGATGGGCAAAGGAGTGGCATGTGCCTGGGCTGCGATCAAGCCAGATTGTACTATGAGCGGATGTGAAGTTTCATCAAGCAGCAAGTAATCACCAGGTCTTTGAATGTGTACTTTATAAGCAATTACATTGGACATCGTTCCTGAAATCAAAAAGATTCCTGCAGGTTTACCTAATATTTTACATGCGGTTGCCACTAATTCGTTCACAGTTGGATCTTCACATGCAGCTTCGTTTCCAACTTTTGCTTTAGCCATCGCTTCCCTCATTTTAGCTGAAGGGTCAGTGTTTGAATCGCTAAAGAAATCTATTTTTACTCTCATATTAAATTTAACACAACCTCCTTTATAATTTCAGCAGCTTTCATGATGTCTGTTTCCTTTGTGCCAAGATGGGTAACTGCTCTTATATGAGACTCGAGCCAAGGAAAAAGCAATAAACCATAAGCTTGGCACTTACTCAAGAAAACCTCATTAGTTACATTTAGTGCTTTTATACTAAAGCTTACTATATTAGTTTCTGGATAAGGTAGTACCAGTTTTATGTGTGGAATTTCCTTAATCTTGTCTGCAAACAGTTTGGCGAGTTTATTGTCTTCTTTAAGCCTAGAGATATTGTTCTGTAGTACATACTTTGCTGCATTAGCACAATACCCTATCTGATGATAACCACTACCTAGCCAAACCTGTAGCTTTTTAGCCCTTTCAATTATCTCTCTTTTACCCATAAGCATTGAACCAAAAGGAGCTCCAAGTCCTTTGGTAAAAGAAAAGCTCATTGTATCCACATATTTAGCATAATCTGCTAAAGCAATATTTGTTTCGACATGAGCATTAAATATTCTTGCACCGTCTAAATGAAGATTTACATTGTGAGCTTTTAAAAAGTGATATAACTCGACTTGTTTTTCAAAAGGATAAATTTTACCATTAAACCCATTTATACTATTTTCTATAGAAACAAGACTCACCTGAGCAAAAATTTTATACCTCGGCTTAGAATTAATAGCATATTCTACTTCATCAACATCTAAGATTCCGCTATTATTTCTAATACAATTAAATACGATATTATTTACTTTTGCATTGCCTGCGCTATCGAAAAAATTAACGTGATAATTATAATGAGTTATTAGTTCATCACCAGGACTTGTTTGACTGGCAATGGCTAATCTATTTGCAAGCATACCGCTGGTTGCAAATAATGCTTCTTCTACTTTGAATAATTGTTTGCAATATTCTGATAAGTCATTACAGCTTTTGTCTTCACCATAAGCAAAATCTCCAACAGTTGCATTACTTATTGCATGTATAACGTTGGAGCTCTGCAGAGTTGTAGTGTCACTTCTCAGATCAATAATTTTTTCCATCTTATTTTTTGCCATTCAAACAACCAATTTGAGCATTCCAAAGTTCCTTGTAAAGACCTTGCTTAGAAACTAATTCAGCGTGTTTACCATCTTGGACAATTTTTCCTTTGTTAAATACTAGAATTCGGTCCATGTGTAAAAGTGTAGAAATACGGTGTGCTATAGTAATCGTAGTTTTATTTTTCATCAATTTGAATAAACTCATTTGAATTGTTTTTTCTGTTATAGAATCTAACTGACTAGTTGGTTCATCGAGAAATAATATTGGAGCGTTTTTTAAAAATGCCCTGGCTATTATTATTCTTTGTCTTTCTCCTCCAGATAGCTTGATGCCTTTTTCTCCGACTGTAGTTCCATATTGATCTGGTAGAGTCATAATGAAATCGTGAATACCAGCCAGCTTTGCAGCTCTCATTATTTCTTCGATAGTAGATTGAAGTCTACCATATATGATGTTTGCTAAAATAGTATCATGAAATAACAATGGGTCTTGAGGTATTACAGATATTTGTTGCCTCAAAGAACTCTGTGTAACTTCTGATACTATTTGATTATCAATCTGTATATTACCTTTTTTAACATCAAATAGCCTTAGGATTAAGTTTATAAAAGTAGATTTACCACCTCCAGAACAACCAACTAGACCTACTTTTTCGCAAGGATTAATGGTAACTGAGAAATCTTGAAATAATGACTCCTGACCTTCATAAGAAAAAGAAACATTATTAAACGTTATTTTTCCACTTAATAAATTTAATTCTTTAGCATTTTTCTTATCTTGAATTTCTGGTACGGTAGTTAAGATTGGCAATGCATCTGAAACTTTGCCGAAATGAGTAGAAAATTGCGTAAGATTCCTAGTTAGATGGTTAAGAAACTCTATAATCGATATATTAATTCCAAGTACAAGAGCTATATCTCCTATTGCGATCTTGTTCAATTGATAGTCATAAATTAAAAAGTACAAGTTTACTGCTTGGAGTATATCAAATGAATAGCCATATATAAACCAAAGACAAAAGTATGCCCATTGTAATTTTCTCTCTGCAATAGTTCTTTTCTTGCATATTTGAAAAAATTTGTGTCTCTCATGTGCTTGCTGAGAAAATAGCCTTACTGATATAACATTTAAAATACTATCTGCTATACTAGCTATTACTTGTGAATTTTGTTTAGAGTAATTATCAGCTAGTTCAGTAAGTACACGAAAGCTGAAAATCGATACTAAAATAAAAATGCTTACCCAAGTGAATGTAGCGATTGCAAATTTTATGTTTACTAATGATAAGGTATAAATAGCTAAGACTAATGCTATGCTGTAACCGAAAAAACAATCTATAAGCAATCTTATTAACTCTATCACACTATCCATTAAGCTACTGACCTTATGTACTAAGCTTCCAGATAAATTGTTCTGATAATAGGAATGGTCTTGTTGGAGTAGTCTACAAAAAGATATATCAGCTATCTTTTGACGCATTAAGGTAAACATTCGAATGTCAACAAAATAGCCATAGAATCTAAAAGCAGTAGTGATAAGTAATGCCATACCAAGATAAGCGCTTACAGGTAATAAAAGATTCTCAATTACATTACCTTCCTGATATTTTACAGCTGTATCTAGAATATTTTTTACTAAATACTTTCTAAAAGACAAATCAACAGCTACCACCAGGGCAACTAAAGACATTATAAGTACATTAAGTTTGAATTTAGATACTATATTCAAGATGAACATCAATACACATTTGAAGCTATCAACTCTACTTCTGTTCATTTATAATGCTAGCTCCACTACGTTGACTTTTTTATTGAGAAATACAAGTAGTGAAAACCATAAATTTTTGTATATTTTTCCTGAGATGTCTCCAGCATCATGTAGTGCTGATGCTCGATTCAGAATAAGTAGCTTATATAAATCTCGCTTAGCCTCAGTAGTGTCGATCTCAGAAATATTTGTAGTTGTGTCTGTAATAAAGGCTAACCAGCTCTTGATAAGTTCTTCCATGTTTTTTGCTTTTACACTTTCCTGGTAGCCAAACAATGACAAGCATTCTCTCAGTACAGATTCTGTTAACTCACCACAATTGAGTATACCAAAAACTGAAGGCTGAGGTTTTGGCACATAGGGAAGATCTTGATCTTTTACAATCCACCTTGTTACATAAGCAAATCTATCTTTAGCATCTGTATTCTTATCACTACCATGCCATAACCGTGAATCAAAAACTATCCCATCTCCTGCTGAAATAGGTAGTGACTTAATTTTGTAATTTTCCCGATTGTTTGAGTACTGATCAAAAAAATATGGGTACCAAAAATCAACTAAAGGCTGTATTTCCCATTTATGACTGTTTTCTATAATTTGCAGTGCACCTGAAGTTTCACTTACATTATTCAAAGCTAACCAAACAGAAAAGTGGTAAGGATCATTGAAACTATAGGAGATGTCTTGGTGGAAGGGAACTGCATCTATTAAATCAGCAGTTTTACATATAACATTTGATTTTTTCTGCAGTATCTGACACTGAAGTGACTTTTCAAGGTAATTTTTAATAATTTCATCTAATGCTTGAGAGATAATTCTAGTTACTTGAGATGACGTGCCCCATCTGCCGGTACAGTTTAAGTAGTCAGAAGTTGAAACACTTAGTTCTTGGGATAGCTCTGATATCTTATTTGTTATATCACTTAAAGACTGAGTTATTAGCTTTAAAGGAACCAGATTTTTGATAATAAAAAAACCATTTTTTTGTAGTATTTCCATATGATTAATACCTGACATCAATGACTGATAAGTAATCTGTTAAAGGCACAACAGCAAAAATTTTGAATCCTTTTACTTGTTTTAATATTTTTTCCCAATCGCTTAATGTTCTTAGTTTACCTCCTGTTTCAACCATTACATTAATATCTACAGAGCCTCCAGTTGGAGAGCGGTAATCTAAAATAGTTTCTATCAATAAAATACGAGATATTCCTTTGACCAATTTTAAATAAGACAATACTTTATCATCATCATAGTGCTGTAGAAAGCGGCAAAAGACACCTAATTCATAATTTGTAACTGATAGTTCTTCCTGAGTTATAAGTTTGACTTTTAAATTTTCTACTAACTGTCTTGGTACTTTATGTTCGTTATATAGGCCTATAGAACCTTTATTGTGTATATCAGAATAAGCAAGAAATAAAGAGTGTACACCAAATAGCAATATATTCTTAGCATCATCTATATTAATTCTAGAATTAAACTCTTTAGTATCAAACCTAGAATATCCTAGCAATGCTTGGTAAAACGCTATTTTCTTATTTTCTGATGCTTCTCTTTCCTTAAAAGATTCAAATGAAGAGATTGACTTCTGTTTTAGTATATCGGCAATATTTAACCAATTCTTTTCAGCGGCAACTCTTGCCCACATCGTTGCTGCTTTTGGCAAAAATGGTATTCCCTTAAAACACTTACCTTTTGATGATAGTTGCCATAAGTCCTTGTCCTTATCGTAATCAATAAACCCTATTTCCCACAACGCCCTTAACAGCCTTTCTAGATTTGGTACGATAATGTTTAACTTTTTAGATAAAACTGGCGTAGTTGCAGGTAAAATATTTAACAAATCAAGTTCAATAGCAACGCTTGTTAGGTAAGTTTTCCAAAAGGCTGAAAGTTCTGCAGAAATCCTATGCACTTGAGATTCTTTACCTAAATCAAAAATACTAAACTTTACATTTCCGGTAATATCGATTTGTCCTAACACACCTTCAAAAGTTTCAACTTTTGCCATCCCATTATAAAATGCTTCTACCATTTTAAATCTCTGCTGGTAAACAGGATCACCATTAATATCTATATGAAACCAACCATGTTGATCTTCTGCAATAGAATACCCTTTATGAAAAACATTAAGTTTTTTATACCATTTATTATGTACTAACTTTCCATGATGATTAATATGTGTAGCTTTACTATCCTTATAGACTACAGCGATACCATCCTTAAAATCTCCAACATAATCATATTCCTCCTGATAAATTCTGTTGCCATTTAAATTAATATGAAAACATTTATCATGTCTTCTAACTACACAAGCATCTTCCTGATAATTTCCAATCCATTGATAAGACTGTTTGTATACTCTACATCCAGATGGATCAATATGGTAACACCCTGTATCATCTTCTACGGCTGCTCTATTAAAGTAGAATCCAAAAGTTTTCAGAAATCTATTATGATAAACTGCTTCTCCTCTTACATTGATATGATAAGCACCTGTCTGATCATAAACCGGTGCAAGACCGGGCTCATGAAATTTACCAACCTTTATAAACCTATTTTCATATAAAGGATTTCCTAGCAACTCGTGAAAGCTCTCACACGGTGAAATTTTAATAGATTTAAAATTATCTTTGATTAATTGATCAAAGGTTTTCTCATGTTGCATGTTTTGCATAATTTGTAATTTAAATAATTCTTTTGTAAGCTTAGGTACTCACTACTCTGCCATATTTCCTCGAGTTTAACCTCATTAACATTACCAAAATTTCCTAATGTCTTACGGAGTTCATCTGGAGCACAGCAAGGACTAAACTTTCCTTCATTGTTTATCCATGCTTCTTTACCTAAAAATGGGCATTGACCACCTGGAGCCAAATCCTTAATACCTTCTTGAGAAAGGATTGTGAAATTTTCCAATTTTATCTTTTTACCATTTGGCAATAGAATATTATCTCTAAGTTCGTATAACCTTCTCACCTCCGTGTTCCATCTACTAATTGCTAACTCATCTCTTCTCATAGATAGATCCTTAATTTCCTCAAAATGTGCCCAAAGATGATGTCCTTTAACTCTATCTATGCCGTTTTTTATGGCCATCTTAACTATGTCATAGAGTTCATGTAAATTACTTTCCAAAAATGTTAATTGTAAAGTAACGGTACACCTTTCACCTGTATCGCTAAAGTATTTATCTCTAACTTCAAGGAAAGTTTTTAAATTTTCTGTCACTACTTCCCATTTTGAACCTTTCATGATTCTTTCATGAGTTTCTTTAGTTGCCCCATTCCAGGAAATCTTAACATCAGATAAAATTGGTACCAATAGTTCAGCCCATTTTCTAGCTCCTTTAATAGGAAAAGAACCATTGGTTGTGAGGTTAAGCTTAAGGCCGAACTCATGGCACAAATTGATTATTTCATCAAAGCTTTTATACATTAAAGGCTCACCCATAGTAGAAGGAATGATTTCCCTTAAAGGTGTGCCAGCTGCTTCCTTAATTACTTTTCTGATAGTTTCTATCGACAGTATCTTAGGTTTTATTCCTTTAGCTTTCTTTTCTTCTTTAACTTTGCTGTATGGTGAAAAACATTCGCACATTATACAAGCAAAATTGCAGTAATCTGGATTAGTATCAAAAGTAATTCTCCAAGGACCGGGTTTAACAGCTACTGATTTGCCTTTCTTTTCAATAGCATTACGGTAAATCTTGTTAAGTTTTTCAGTATGCTCACTTATAGAAGGTATATTTCCATTTTCAGTATAAGGATAGCCTTTTTGGGTAAGTTTATTGTATAACTCCTGATTTGTAGATAGGACTTGCATTTTTTCTGACAAACTACTTGCATCTCTGTGCTTAAATAATAGTCCATCTCTTACATATTCTGCCATGCCACCATAATCGGCTGTTATAACTGGTATTCTAAGTTGCTGTGCTTCATGTATTACTAACGGTGAATTTTCACCCCAAATTGAAGGAATGACTATTGCATCGACTTTATTAAATACGTCAGTAACTATATTCTTATTATCATAACTTCCCATCCATTCTATTCTTTCTTTAACAACAGGTGAAAACTGATCGGCAATCGCTTTTAAAGCTTTAGTTTCTTCTCTTGCTGCTCCCCAAATTCTAAGTTTTGCTTTAGATGATAAGTGAGAAAAAGCTTTCAATAATAGATTAACACCTTTTTCGGGAGTATGAGTACCAATATAACCGAAAATAAACTCTTTTTCTTGTGCTCTATTTCTATTCTTAAGACGATTGAGATCAAAACCATAATCAAGATAAGAAATTTTGTTTATCGGAACATAAAAATCCTGAGTAAATTTATCCATCAAGAATTTCGATGGGGAAATAAAGTAATCTATATAGTCTATTATTTTCCTTGTGTGCTTCATTCTAGTTGCAACCCATTGTTCCCAATAATTTATGTCTAAATTCAGGAATTCTTTATCTCCTGTAAAATATCCTTTGTAACATTGGGTTGCACATTTTTGATCCTTTTGTCCATCACAAAGCCGTAACAAATCTTCAGAATTGCGTTGAATAAACCTTCCTCTTGGACACATTAACCAAAAGTCATGTAGCGTAAAAATTGTAGGTATATTGTCTTTAAAAGCAATTTCTGGTAAAGTAATTGATAGATGATTAAGATGACCAAAATGTATAAGATCTGGCTGAAAGTTATCTATTACTCTTTTAAATTGTATATCTACTTCTTCATTGATAAATTTGTAACGATATTTAGCTGTGGGTATATTAATTAAATGCAGTAAGATTCGAGAGTCACTACTATCTAGGACTGTAGTGTAATAAAAATCAGGTAAAAAGCTATTTTCATACCTAGTAAATACTTGTACCTCATTGTTATTTGCTAGTTCATGAGCAAGAGTTTGGCTATAAACCTCTGAACCAGCACTATAATAAGGAGGGTAACCATGAATAACTTTTAATATTTTCATATATTACCATATCTATATTGTTAGGATATTCTTGTGTATTGTTTTGTAGACTTTTTATAAATTTACTTAATCCTACTTCTAATGAATGTTTTGGAGACCAACCAAGTAGCTCTTTAGCTCTAGTAAAATCACCATGAAACTTAGTTACATCAAAATTTCTTGGAGGATAAAAATCAATTCTAGAATCACTTTTCGTGACTTTTAATATTGTTTTTGCTAAGTTTTCTAAAGTACATGGGCTATTAGTAGTAAGATGAATAGCAGGAAGAGAAGATTTTTCGCTTTGTAAATATTTAACAGTTAAGCATATACCCTCTATAACATCATCCAAATAGGTAAAATCAAAAACACATTCTTTACCTTCTATTTTAATTGGATCACCTCTTAATGCATTAATACAGAGTGCAGGAATTACTCTACTGTTATGATCTAGTAAACCACCGTATACATTTGAAAAGCGTAATATTGCTACATTAAAATCTTTTGAACTTGTTATTTGTTCCTCAATAAATGCTTTACCTTTTGCATAATTATTTATTGGATCGATACTAGCAGATTCTGTAACTGGCAGTTCCTTCTGCTCTCCATAGACTTCCCTACTACTTGCATATATAAACCATGGTTTATTTGGAAGTGACTTACATAACCCTAAAAACCGCATTGTACCATCAACATTAATTTTTTGACACAGTGTAGGATAAAGTTCACCATGTATAACTCTAGAAATTGCAGCCAGATGAATGATTCCTGTACACTGAGCAAGTAGTGGTACTATATCTTCTGAAAAAAAACTGAGTGGATTGTTGTGAAACCTAATATCACAGCTTATTACTTCATGGCCCTGGTTTTCTAACTTTTTCACCAAGGTTGACCCTATCAAACCTGCAGCACCTGTTATTAATATCCCCATGTATACCCTCTCACTACAACTAGGAAAATTTGTCGTACCAATTATCTTACAAGTAAGAATCAAAAGGTATTATAAAACCAGTATAAAATAAATGTCAACTTAAATTAGTAATAAAAAAATGTAGTTATGAAAGAAAAGTTGGCTGCCTTCTTTCTTGAAAATAGTGTTCGGCTTTAATCAAATCCTCCTTATTATTTACTCCCATTGCTTCTCTTTCATCAGAAACTACATAACCTACACTCAAGTTATTGTTTGCTGCAATGGGCACTATATCATTAAGACAATATTCATTGGTCGAATTATTAAATTTTATTTCTTTTACTAAGGTAAAGAGATCTTTAGCATATGAAGCTATTATTCCAGAGTTTGCAAGAAGCATTTTATCTCCATTTTTTAGGATTTTTTGAACATTGCCGTAATTATCAATTACTAATCTTCCATATTGTTCATCTTGACTATTGAATCCAAGAAGAACTAAATTATTATACTTTAAACAATCAGTCATTTTCATAACTGTATCACTAGATATAAAGGGAGTGTCTCCATACTGTATTAAAACTATGTCTTGATCAGATAACTCCTCCAGATTTTCTAGAGCAATTTTAACTGCAGTGCCAGTACCTGTAATATTTTCTTGAATTATTAGTTTTATATTGTATTGATCGATTATACTTTTTAGGGTATCAAACTTTTCTAAATCTTTTAGAAGGGAGTTGTTAACAACAATTGATAAGCTTTTTAGACTCAGCAATTTTGCATTAGAAATTACATGTTCTAAAAGAGTAAGATTTCCCACTTGGTGCAACGCTTTTGAATATTCAGAATTCATTCTACTGCTCTTTCCTGCTGCTAATATTATCAAAATTTTACTCATACATAATTCAGGAATTGATTAGGTAGTAAGTTAATTTATAATTAGTAAGATGTAAAGTCCACTTTGATTTTCTAAATGATCTAGACGAAGATAACTACCATCGAACAGACAAAATTCGTTAAATTAGCATCTGTAGTAATTCTTAGCAATTCTTAAGTAAAATTTTAGAAAGAGACGCCCCATAGTTATAATTGAGTGTGTGCTACTTTCAAGTATGGTTTTTATTGATGAAACCTCTTAGACCACTCTGTTTGAAATAAGGTAACTACTGCTTAATTCACCAAAAAGCCTGTAATTAAGTTTTAAAGCGAGTTTGCCCAAAACACACAAATCGATTGTACCTCTTTAGCGTCTGTAATGCCCTTTAAAATTTGAATAAAAGGTACTTTTGTTAATTCTATTAGTATAAAATAAACTTGTGCATGATTTTGTCGTCATTTTTATTCATTGTAAAGAAAATTTTGTATGAAAGTTTTTTAGAAAACTCACTTACCCCTCTTAAATGTTCTGAACATTCTGAAAATTTGAATAAGTGAAAACATAGGCTGTTTGTAAACAAAAAAGTAATTGCTATTTTCAGAAACTTTTTGAAAAATTACCACAAAATATCTAAATCTTTAATAGGCAAGACCGCACCATTTGCTTGTAGATAGTAATGTGTTGGCTTTATTAACTTGTGCTCTACTTTATCTCCTACTGAAACTTTAAATTCCATATCCTGCACACAAAGAAATCCATATTTAGAATTGGTCCCATATCCTGCAGCATTACGAAAGAATTTAATCTGTCCAAGAGTTGCAAGATTATTTATTCTTTCTCTAATATTGCGCTCACTGCCAAGACCCTCTTCTCCTTCAAAACGCTTTGCAAATTGTCCAGCAGTATAAATATTACCTTGATATGCGCTACTGCGAATTAAACTCAAGATAACCTCATGTTTTCTCATCCGTTCTAAATCCAACTTTTTACTATATTGATCTCTGATTATTGGTTCTGAATTTAAAACTGAATTGTCATGTACAAATGCCCCATTTTTCCAGTAAAGTGTCATTTGCCCGTTATTGCACTGCGAATAGTTAGATTTTTTGCGCGATAAAATTCTCTCATCAGGAGAAGCATTAGCTTTATCTGGTCTAGTCAAATACCAACGAGACCTTACTGTATTATTCCATGCTGTTGAACCGCCTGTGCCAGTTTTACGTATTATTCCCGCATCAGAAGGGTGGGCAAGTAATAAAACAGCTCCTTTTATTGCTTGAGCTATTCGACCACAACAACCTTGAATAAATTGTCTCACATGAGAACGGTCGTTTTCATTTCCTCCAAATAGGTCTGCTGCTGTATCTAATATCACAAGCTTCGGCTGAAACGATTCAATATCCTCAAGTAACTCTTGAAAGTACGTAGTTAATTGACCAGTATCTTTGTTATTAAAAACCATAAGTTGATTATTGTGCCCTGCTCGTGACCATAAGCCAACATTATCCTGAAAATCAGAAGATTCCATACCTGATTGATAAAATTCATTTATTGCGCATTGCCGACGCCAAAGTTCTTCTTCATCATCTTCACAGAACACACCATATGTCTTTATTTTTTCCAGATCTATTCCAAGCCAAGGTTTACCAAAAGCAGCGGCTGTCATTAATTGTTGAGCAAGGAGAGATTTTCCAACACCACCATCACCATAAAGAGCTGTAACACTTCCTACAGGGAGCCAATCCTTAATAACCCACTTTCTTTCTGGAGGGATATTGGTCCAAACTGTAGTATCAATTCTTTTTGACTTTCTTGAAGAATAAGGGCTTTTGTTGTTAAGGATAAATTCTTCAACGTTCATTCCTTCTAGCACACTATCTGCAGCATCCCAAGATTTTGGCTTATCTTGAGGAATTGACCTTACCCAGAAAAAGTAGAGAGGAAGTTAAGACGTTTTTGAAGTAAAATAGAACGTTTTTTCAAAGAGGTGTAATATGGGAAACAGAAGGGAATATACAATAGAGTTTAAATTGGAAGCAATAAAACTAGTAAGAGAAACAGGTCAACCGTCAGCAAAAATAGCAAGAGATTTAGGTATGAGTGGAGATTTATTAAGCAGATGGGTAAGAAAATATAATGAAAAAATGTCAGGAGTAGATGCATTTCCAGGTAAAGGAAAGTTAGCTCCTTATGACAAAGAAAGGTTTGACTTAAAGAAAGAGTTAGCAAGAATAACTAGGGAAAGAGACATTTTAAAAAAAGCCCTGGGATATTTTGCCAGCCAAAAGGAGTAAAATATTCTTTTATAAAAGATCATAGAAACAGCTATAAAATACAGGAGTTATGTAGGTTTTTAAATGTATCTGCTTGTGGTTATTATAAATGGGTTGCTCAGGAGAAAAGCAATAAAGAATTAGCAAGAGAGGAGCTTCTAGCAGATATTCAAAAAATATATCAAGCATCACAATGCAGGTACGGAGCTCCTAAAATCCATGCTGAACTAAAAGCTTTAGGCAAAAATTATAACATCAAAACAGTGCAAGATGTAATGCAAAAAAATGGCATTCAAGCTAAGCTTAGAAGAAGATTCAAAACTAAAAAACAGCAAACAGACAGTAGGATTATAGCTCCAAATATCCTGGATCAAAATTTTACTACGGACCAGCCCAATAAGGTATGGGTAACTGATATTACTTATATAAAAACCAAAGAAGGCTGGCTATATTTGGCAGCAATAATTGACTTATATTCACGTATGGTAGTTGGTTGGTCAATGAGTAGTTCAATGGATAAACAATTAATTATAGATGCTTTATTTATGGCTGTTAATAAACGCAAACCCGCCAAAGATCTACTGTTTCATAGTGATCAAGGGTCACAATATACTTCTAAAAATTACCAATTCTTATTAAATAGAGAAAATATTATCTCTAGCATGAGTCATAAGGGTTGTTGTTATGATAACTCACCTACAGAAAAGCTCACTCAAAAGAGAGCTACTTATTGATCCTTCACAACACTCTGCTCAACAAGCTAGAACTGCCATATTTGAATACATTGAAATTTTTTATAATAAACAACGACGTCATTCTACTATTAACTATTGCATCCCTGAACAATTTGATGCATCATTTTCATGACAAAAACGTCTTAACTTCCTCTCTACTTTTTCTGGGTAAGGTCAAATCTTGAGAATAGAAAGTGATGCAACTCCAAAACCAGAAAGCTTTTTTGCGGCTTCTTGAGCATAATCTTTTCCAGGATCATCGTTATCTGGCCATATAATAATGTGTTTACCTTTAAGTGGAGTCCAATCAGTTTTCTCAATAGGTGCTTTTGCTCCAAACATTGCTGTTGTTGCAGTGATCCCTTGTTCTATGAGTAGCTCAGCACATTTTTCCCCTTCTACCAATATCACTCTATCAGATTTAGTGATGCCTGGAATGTTATACAGAGGCCTGATCTCAGGTGCAGTAAAGGTAGATTTTTTAGCATCAAATGGTTGATAACTTTTTCCTGAAGCAGTATCATAACGATATTTGCTGGCAATCAACTGATTATCCTGATCGGGATAGTCCCATTGAGTTATTCTCTTTTGCTCTTTAGTAGGTCGCTTGTTACATCCTATCCATTCACTTATCGAAGAAATTACTTCAACAAATTCTATTTTAGCGTTTTTCCCATGTGCAGCTGCCCAAAGATCAATAATGTCACCACCGTCCCCAGTCGCAAAATCAATCCATAATCCGACCTTGCCATACGCTAATTCAACTTTGAGGCTTTTGCCTTTATTACCTTGTACATCACCTACCTGAAATTTATCACCATGAAAAGTTCCTCTTGGAAATAAATAAGAGAGGCATGATCTGATGTTTAATAATAGTTGTCTTTTTATTTCTTCTACATCAAATTGTTCTAATGGTTCTAAATGTGAGACAGCGTCGTTAAAATCATAATTTAAAGTATTTTTTTCTTTGACATCAGTTAAAAAATCTTGTACCATAGGCTGAAGCTCCTTTTAAAGTTAAGTGTTTGAAAGGTTTTTGAGCAAGGCTGTATTGGTTGCGGTCTTGTTCTCTTAATCATGAAGTAAAAAATGTAGTAGGTGGTTCTCTTGGCAAAGCTTGAAAATATATTAATAAGTGAAGGAAGTCAGTTCAGGTTTATAGTAAAGGTAAGATTGAAGGCTCTTAGAGTTTTCTTTCTTTTAAGACAAAATACTCTAATGTAATTCTACAATATTTTCCTCACTATGTCAACTTCCTATTAAATAATCATAATGCTTCTATTTTGTCACATTGATATATTACATATTTATAGTATGTAATATATATTATATATAAGGAAATTTGCCATTTAACATTTTGGTTAAACCTCCACATATACGCAGCTTTGGAGCCGATTGGCAATTTTGCCAAATGAAATTTTATTTGCCATTTGAAATTCTCTTAAGGTATTGATTTTCTTGTATTTCTCTTTGTAAGTTCATCTGGTTATTTGGTAGGTTTGCCAAATGATTTGCATTTTGAAGCTTACTTTAATAAGTAAATATACCTATATGGTAGAAAATTTATGACAGTTGCTTACTGCATAAACTAAGTTCACTTATTAACATAACTCAAGAGATGCTTATATTTCTGTACCATTTACTATAGTATACCGGATCCCTTATCGATCTTTCCGGAAGTGAGGGAAATTTTTCCAAAACACTTTTACTCCTTATTATAAAAACATCTAACTTTAAACTTACACTGTTCCCTTACTATATATGTTCACCAAAATTATAAAAACTGTTCACTTTTTTAAAAAATTTTGCACAACTCCGCTTTCTATTAGCTTTCATACTCCACTAAATGACTTCTTTTCTAAACGATATATACTAGAAATGCAGTCCGAAATATGAATTGCTCTAAAATTTTTTTCATTACGATTTTTCTATTAAACTTTAATAGAGCTTAACGTGTTTACAATATACCCAGGAGAGAGATTTTCCGTCTATAAGAAGTATCCACAAAAATGCTATATTAGTAAAGTTATTCATAATAATTATTTGTGAATTAAGCGCTTTAGATTCGAGATTATATAGATTTTTGGCAGTTTAAGCCATTTTAGATTGGAAAATGAAATCTCCTAAAAGGAAAAAACCCGGCTATATTAAAGAGTTAAGAGTAATTTAAGTTTGAAATTTAAAAAAACTTCTTAATTGCTTTAAAAGCTAGGATTATAGAGGGTTTTTGAGTGTAGCCCAGTTTCGGGTAAAACCTTATATATTATATATATAATAAATAATAATATATAATAATAGAACATATAGGATATGTACCTTTCATAATACCTACCTAAATATTATTAACACGCTTAAATGTTTAATTTTTTAACTTTCAAATAACAAGTTAAGCAAAAAAACATGAACTGTAATAAGTTTTAACCCGGTGCTCAACTGAAAATGGTTTTCAAAAAGGCTAATATACCGTCCATTTTAATTTTTAACCGAAATATAAAAGTCATTTAAAAAATAAACTCAAGTGGCAATTAACCGGTTTTTTAAAGTCGCCTATAACCTACTCTAACTACTTACGCATACAGGTGGACCAGCTGCATTTCATGATATTAGTAGACATAAACCTAGTTATTGTAAGATAATTAAAGGCATCACTCAAAGGAAGATAAATGTGTGGCCTATTCTTCAAAGTAAGGTTTTAAGGAATAAGAAGCTGTTCTGAGTTTTGTGATTTCCAGTAAAATTGAAAAATTAGGAACAAAAACATACTATACTTAACTCACTGAATTTCTATGCTTTTAGCCACTTAGTGTGTGAAAATATTACTTTTCCATTTCCAAAAGACTTAATGAATCAGATCGCCCTAAATAAAAATACAACACAGAGACAAAAATATGAAAAACCTGCTATTGCATTTTGGATAACCTAAAAAAAGATGAAAGATAAATGCTTACAAAAAACAAGATGGCTAATAATATCGTTTTAAAAAGATTCTACGACTCCAGGGTACAATTATACTACTAAGACCTAAGTTACTTATGTAAGGTAGCTTAAAACTCGATTATGAGGCACTTCTAAATTATCTTTTACCTTAAACTTTTACTTGCTATAAAAAAACCTTACCCTAGTCTATCACGTTTTTTATTTGTTGTAAAATATTTTTTCAAAAAAGTGAACAGCTTTTGTAATTTAGGTAAATATATATAACAAGAGCTGGTTATTTTGGAGGTCTTATTGAAATATAACGACTTTTATTTAAAACTCTTAAGGAAATATTTTAAATAATCTCTATAAACAAATTGTAGATGAAGATAAAGAAAAAAGTTTGAAATTGTTGCTATAAAAGAAGAAACAGAAGCTACAAAAACCGCTTGAAGTGGAGACAAATTTATTTATTTACGTCTCTAATTTTATCGTGTATGGCAGAGACAAAGATTTATATTTCCACTATATTATTGGTAGATGAAAAGCAGAGATATAGGGCTTTCTAAAGGGTGGGGACAATTTTTCACCCCCCTTGAAATTAAAAAATAAAGTTTTACATAGCCCATTTCAATTGTCTCCATTGTAGCACCATTCTTAAAAACGTTTTAGAGGGCTATTATAGCGTTATCTAGATAGGGGTTTTAAATCAAAAGCTCGTGTAATCTCCTCTTAACTCAAATAGCAAAGAAGCTGCTGTAAAAGATATAGCTGGTCTTCAAAGCTCTTTAATTCCTTAGCTGTCTTAAAATTATTTTAACTTTTTTTGAGAAAATCCCGGAAAAAGTAGTAAGAAATCAGGTATATATATAATAGAAGGGCATTGTTTCAACGAGGTTAGTTTACCTCCATGCGCTTCAACACAAAAGTTTCAAATAAATGTCAATCCTAACACTGGACCTCGGCAAACAAACGGGCTGGGCAATTCTTACAGATGGAGTAATTGAAAGTGGAAGCAAAAGTTTTCATGGTAGCCGTTTTAGCGGAGGTGTTCTTAAATTTTCGTAGCTGGCTAAATGAAATGAAGGAAAAGTTCTCAAACATTGAAGCAGTGTATTTTGAAGAAGTGAGAAGACACCTAGGAACTGATGCAGCGCATTGCTACGGTGGTTTTCTCGCAGTTCTGTCTGCTTGGTGTGAAGAGAACAATATTCCCTACCAAGGTGTTAATGTTAAAACTATAAAACGCTTTATAACAGGCAAAGGCAATGCAAGTAAGAGTGAAGTTATTGAAGCGATACGTGAAAAAAGTTTTTTACCTAGAGATGATAATGAGGCCGATGCTTTGGCATTAATGTTCTATATTAGTAAAGATATTAATAAGAAGAAAAATCCATAAAAAGTGGGTCCTTTCGGCCATATTGGCGGGTTTGGTGGGTTCGACCTCAGGCCTTCTTTAGCGTCAGAGATATTTTGAATATTAACTTTTTAATTATTAAGATATGAATTTAGCAATCCACTACTATCCTGTTGAAAACCTCGTCGAATATAAGCGTAATCCTCGTAAAAATGACGATGTGGTCAACAGAATGTGTGCTTCAATCAGGGAATTCGGCTTTCGTATACCAATAGTTGCAAAAAGCGATGGCACTGTGGTTGATGGTCATTTAAGACTTAAAGCAGCAAGAAAACTTGGTATGGAAAGTATTCCAGTGGTCTTAAGTGATAATCTAAATGAACCACAAACCAAAGCTTTTCGATTACTGGCAAATCAATCAGCTAATTGGGCAAAGTGGGATGATGAGCTTTTGAAAGTAGAAATTCAAGAGTTAGAAGATTTACAGTTTGATCTTAAAATGACAGGATTTGAATTAGAAAAAGTTCAACGGTTTCTCGATGATTTTGATGGTGAAAAAAAAGATCTTTCTGACTTAGCTATTGATGACAAAAAAGTAACAAAACCAGGTGATTTATGGATTTTAGGTGATCATCGAATCTATTGTGGTGATAGCTCTGTAGTTGAATCATATAAAGCGCTGTTAGATGATAAAATGGCAGACATTACTGTTTGTGATCCTCCATATAACGTTGACTATGGTAGTAGGGAAGATAAAAAGATATTAAACGATAATCAAGGTGAAAAGTACGAACTTTTTCTCTACGACATCTGTTCCCATATTTTAGCATATACGAAAGGTGCAATTTACATCTGCATATCATCATCAGAGTTTTCAACGTTACAAAAAGTATTTGAGGAAGCGGGAGGAAAATGGTCAACATTTATCATTTGGGCAAAGAATCACTTTACGCTAGGAAGATCAGATTATCAAAGACAATACGAAGCAATGCTCTATGGATGGAAAAGCGGCAATAAACGTGAGTGGCATGGGGGTAGAAATCAAAGTGATCTGTGGTTTTATGATAAGCCAACGCACAATACACTACATCCAACGATGAAGCCAGTAGAGCTAATGGAAAGAGCAATAGTTAATAGCAGTAGATCAGGAGATATCGTACTTGATCCATTTAGCGGCTCTGGAAGTACACTGATTGCATGCGAGAGAACAGGAAGAATTTGTAGGACAATAGAGCTAGATTCAAAATTTGTAGATGTAACTATAAAACGTTGGCAAATATATACCGGAAGAGATGCCATTTTAGCCGGTACTGGCAAAACCTTTTCAGAGATTCAAGAAGAAAATTTGTAAAAAAGAAGCAAAAAAAGTGGAAAAGATCACACAAACGGAATGGGCAAGAGAGATAGGAGTATCAAAGCAATATGTCTGTTATTTAGTAAAGAAAGGAATAGTTGAGTTGGAGGATGGTTTGATCAGTAGAGAACAAGCAAATGAAGCGGTGGCAGCAATAAGAGATCCAAGTCAGCCACTTAGGAGGAAAAATCCAGAAAACGAAAATACAAATAACCTTTCTACAATGTTGCTAAAAACGCGAATAAAAAATGAGATGGAACGTGGTAAACTGCTTGAGGCAAAGGCAAAAGCTGAGATTGGTGAACTTGTGTCAGTAGAGGAGGTAAAAACCGAAGCATTTAATGTAGCAAGAGTTGTCCGTAATAATTTACTTAATATTCCAAATAGAGTTTCAGCACTACTTGCATCACTGAGTGACACTGAAAAGATTCATATGGCGCTAACTGAAGAGATTACAAACTCATTACAAGAATTATCTAATACTAAATTTCAAATATAAAAAAGATTTTGAATATAAAATGGCTGATAACTTAAGTTTGGAGTTAATAAAGTGTCTCATTAATCAACCTGGATTAGATGTTAATGTCAGAGGATTAAATGGAAAGACACCACTACATTGTGCTATAGAATTTGATGAATTAAGCATGGTAGATTTGTTACTCACGAAGAAGAATATTAATCCTTTTGTTGAGGACAATGAAGGCAAAACCTCCTTAGATTATGCCAAAGAAGGGAAAAAAGCAGAAATATTACAAGCGCTAATTAATAACAAATACGGATAAGAGGAAGATAGCTTACTGCACTTAGCTGCGATGATAGGTGAAGTTAATGCAGTTAGATATTTGATAAGAAAAGGTGTTGACGTTAATGTACGAAATGCTTTGCACCATACTCCATTACATCTAGCAGCAGGTATAGGACATGAGAATATTGTCAAAATTTTAGTGGAAGAAGGAAAAGCTGAAATCGAGGTTTTTGATGCACGAAATCAGACACCGATGCACTATGCAGTTAATAATAAAAAGTTGGAGATAGTAAAGTTACTGCTGAAGCTTGGAGTAGATGTAAATAGCGCGCGCATAGGACAAAACTCAATGAAATTGTCACCTGTTCATATAGCTGTAAGTAATACTAATTACGATGAAAGAGACTTATGTCTTGATATTCTCAAATGCTTAATAAAGGAGCCTAATGCTCAAGTCAATTTGCAAGACTACGAAAATAAAACACCACTACATTACGCTGAAAGACTTAAAACAATAGAAGTTTTACTAACGCGAGAAGATATAGACCCTCTGGTAAAAGACGATAGCGGCAAGACACCATTTGATTACGCTAAATCTGAGATAAAGAAGGCTTTGGTGAGTAATAAATACGGTTCTGAAAAGAATAGTCTACTCCATTTAGCTGCACAAAGAGGAGAAATTGAGATTGTAGATGCAATTTTAAAAGAAGAAATCAATATTGATATTGTAAATAATAAAGGTCTATCACCGATTTACCTTGCTGCGGAAAAAGGGCATTTACATGTAGTAAAGTTATTGCTGAAAAAAGGAGCAAATTATACACCTGTTTTGCACTTAGCAATCAAATCAAACAATTTAGAGTTACTTAAAGTTTTGTTTACTGAAAAAAATGGGTCTTTGCTCTGCAGAGATACCGTTGTTAATTTTCCAACCCTTCATAATAAATATATAGCACAGAGAGAAATAGCAGATAAAAGGACGAAAAAACATAATAATATTATCTGCATCTATACTACAGTCAGCGCAACAGCAGTAGCAGTATATATAGGGTTGATAACAACAACAATAAGCAGTGCAATCATTTTTGCAACAATAACAGGGATATTTGCGCTTGTTATAGCAATAATGATAAGTGAGGTGAGCAAAAGATATATAGAAAACGAATTTCAGAAAAAGGTGTTTATGGAATTGGAGGAGTGTGGAGGAATAAACTCTACTGTTAACAATATTGAGATAGAACCAATTATGAGTAGATGCAGACAATGATATACGCTAGAGCTTTTTCTGAAGGTTTAAGACCAGATTCGTCGCTTAAAGTATCAGAGTGGGCAAATGAGTATCGAGTTTTAGCAGCAACTGCGGCATCAGAGCCAGGTAAATGGAGAACGGAAAGAACTCCTTATTTAAAAGAAATCATGGATTCACTTTCTCCGTCCTCACCAACAGAAAAAGTAGTATTCATGAAAGGAGCGCAGATTGGGGGAACAGAAGCTGGTAACAATTGGATTGGCTACATCATAGATCAGACTCCTGGTCCAATGCTGGTAGTACAGCCAACAGTTGAAATGGGAAAACGTTGGTCAAAAGGAAGATTTGCGCCGTTAATAGAGAGTACGCCATGTTTAAAGAGTAAAGTAAAAGACCCAAGGTCAAGAGACTCAGGCAATACTGTACAAAGTAAGGAATTTCCAGGTGGAATAGTAGTAATAACCGGAGCAAATAGCAGTGTAGCACTGAGATCTATGCCAGTAAAATATCTCTTTCTTGATGAAATAGATGCCTACCCAGGAGATTCAGGAGGAGAAGGAGATCCAGTACTGCTTAGTATTGCTCGAACTAATACATTTGCACGGCGAAAGATTTTTTTAGTATCAACACCAACGATTCATGGAATAAGCAGAATTGAGAAAGAATTTGAAGCAACAGATAAGAGATATTTTTTTGTACCATGTCCGCATTGTAATTACTATCAAGTTCTAAAATGGGCACAAATAAAATGGGAGAATAACGACTCAAGAACAGCACATTATGTCTGCACTGAATGTAGCGGCAAAATAGAAAATCATCAAAAAACAGAGATGCTTGAGCGTGGAGAATGGAGACCTACTAATAGAGTAAAAGATGAGAAAAAAGGATTTCATCTTTCAAGTCTTTATAGCCCAGTTGGCTGGTATAGTTGGACTCAAGCAGTAGAAGATTTTCTGCATGCAAAAGAGAGTGAGCAATTACTGAAAGTTTGGATAAATACTACGCTTGGAGAAACTTGGGTAGACAAAGGAGAAGTACCAGACTGGAAGCAATTATTTAACAGGAGAGAATTTTTTCCCATAGGCACAGTACCAAAAGGCGAAGTAATCCTCACAGCAGGAGTAGATGTCCAAAAAGATCGTTTAGAAGTAGAAGTTGTCGCATGGGGAAAAAGTCGTGAAAATTGGTCAATAGACTACCAAGTATTTGAAGGAGATACAGGAGGTGGGGAAGTATGGGGAAAACTCTCCGAGCTCTTAAATCATCATTTTATCGGTGAAAATGGGCTTGAATATATGATAAGTATGATGGCAGTAGATGCTGGATATGCAACGCAAGAAGTATACAATTGGGTAAGAGGTCATCAGGGCTCTGGAAGAGTAATGGCAGTCAAAGGTGTAAACAAAGCGCTAGTACCACTTAGCAGCCCAAGTAGAGTAGATATAACAGTTGGTGGTCAAAAGCTGAAAAGAGGAATAAAGCTATGGCCAGTAGGAGTATCGATATTAAAGTCAGAGCTTTTTCAATTACTTAATATTTTAAAAGAAGAGGAAGGAAAAGCTCTACCTGGATATTGTCATTTTCCCGAGTATGCACCTGAATATTTTAAGCAGCTAACGGCAGAGCAATTAGTCAGCAAGGTAGTAAAAGGATACACCAAACAAGAGTGGCAAAAGGTAAGAGAAAGAAATGAAGTACTGGATTGCCGAATTTATGCGAGAGCAGCATCTATTGCACTTGGAATTGATCGTTGGCCAGAGAGTAAATGGAATAGTTTGAGTGGAAAAATGGAAAGCAAAAAGCCCAAAAAATTAAGACAGAGTAAATGGCTTAGTAGTCAAAATGTACAGTGAAGAATATTGTAAGTTGAAAATGTGATATAAAAGAGGATAAGAGGGAAAGATAGCCCTACTCACTATAGGAATAGGACTATCATGGGCGTGTGCGACCGGAAGAATATTGGTACTACAACCGTTTAAATCAAGGTACACTAGCCCATCTCTCGATACGTTTGAATAGTTGCTTGGGACATATATATGCACCCGTTTACAATCTTAAATTAACTAAAACTATCGAGGTTTATTATGGTTACATCTTATCAAAATTTTATTGGCATTGACATCGGAAAATTTAAAAATGTCGTTGCAATTCACAAACAGAAGAACGCTGTCAAATTTGACAATGATTCTGATGGTTGGCAACAATTATTTCAAAAGTTTTCAGATATTCTACCTAATTCTTTAGTAACTTTGGAAAACACAGGAAAATATGAGCTTGGTTTGTCACATTTTCTTATTGACAAGAATATTGCAGTACATCGAGCTAATACTCGTAAAGTAAAAAGCTTTATCTTGTCTCACGGAACTGTAGCAAAGTCTGATAAATCAGATGCGAGGGCTCTTGCTCAATATGGATTTGAACGCCATAGAACTCTCTCTCTATTTGTACCTACATCAAAAGAACAATCAACCCTGGTTGCACTTTGTCAACGTCGTGATGACATTACGCAAATGAGAGCTCAGGAAAAGTGTAGACTGGAAGCTCCTGAAAATGATCATATAAAGAAAAGTTGTCAGAAGACCATTGAATTTTTCGATAGTCAAATAAACGAACTCAATGATACTATACAAAAAATTATTGATGGAAGCCATGAACTACAACAACGTCAAAAAATCCTTAAAACAGTTTCTGGAATAGGTAAAAAGTTATCACAAGATTTTCTGTGTTTAATGCCAGAGCTTGGTTACTTAAGTAGAAAAGAAGTAGCAAGTCTTGCCGGAGTTGCACCTCATCCTAGGGAAAGTGGTAAAACTGTTGGTTACCGAAGGATTATAGGAGGTAGAAGTAATGTTCGTTCAAAGCTCTTTACATCTGCCATGTCTGCTGCAAGGTCCAAATCTGCACTTGGCACCTTTTATTCCAAGCTTGTTGAAAGTGGTAAGAAGAAGATGGTAGCTATAACAGCTCTAATGCGTAAAATTATAGTAATTGCTAATGCAAGGCTTAAAGAGGCAATTAATTTGAATGTTTAAAAATTTACATAGCAGTAATTGAAATGAATATTGTGCGTCCACACAAACTTAAAGTGCTTGTTCACATAGCTTAAACGGAAATTGTTGCAGTAGCTGTTTGATATAGAATTCTGTTCCTATGACAAACGGGTTTTTATTATCTATATGGTTGGGTAAAGTTGCAAAATTATACAAATGAAAAATTAAAAAAAAACATAGTTGATTTAACTCAAGTAGAAGAAGCGATAAAGAAGCTACAGAGCGGAGAGAGAGTAGTATCAATTGCGTACGGCGATCATGTGGTTAGGTACGGGGAAGTTCAAATAAAAGATCTATTGGATTTAAGACAACGAATCAAAGCTGAGCTGAAAGTTGCAGGTGTGAAGAGAAAGATTGTTATTGCAACTAGTAAAGGAGTTATATGAGAAGTTATATGGTGGAAAATGAGTATCCGGACTTTTTAGAGCATTTAAAGTATATTATAGCCACAGGTAATATAGCATCAGGAAAGTTTATAAATGCAGTGGTAGACCTCTCGCATTGGGATAAGAACGTAGATTTCAAATTAGCAAAAGAAGATGGTATAGCTGGCGTCATTCATAAAGCAACGCAAGGACTGAAGTATATTGATCCAACGTATGTAGAAAGAAGAAAAGCTGCTGAAGAAGAGGGACTTTTATGGGGTTCATATCATTTTGGAGTAGGAGAAAACGGAAAAGATCAAGCTAACCATTTTTTAGAAACAGTAGGAGATCACTCTCAAGTATTGCTTGCGCTTGATATTGAAGAAAACCAAAGCGGAAAAAACATAACGCCAAAGCAAGCAGAAGATTTTGTTGATAGAGTTCACGAAGTAACAGGTCGTTTACCACTGATTTATGGAAGCACCTATTTTTTAGAAGATTTTGTCACACCAATTTTGACGAAGTGCCCATTGTGGATTGCAAGATGGGGAGAGGAGCCTGTGTTACCAAAGGGGTGGAATAAGTGGGTTTTATGGCAGTACACTGATGGAAAAGTGGCACATGAAGTTAAAGGAATAGGAAGATGTGACAGAAATAAGTTTAACGGAACAATAGAAGAATTAAAGAATTTTTGGTTATCATGATGCTACTAAAATCATTCAAACAATTATTCCGGAAACCAAAAATCAAGAGCTCAGCCTGGGATGCATCAGGTTCAGGAAGGAGATTATTGCACTTTCAACCAGAGTCAGGAAGTATAAATAGCTTACTCTCTCAGAGCCTTGAGCACTTACGTAGCCGCTCTCGAGATATGGTAAGAAAGAACTCCTATGCGGCAAACATAATCGATACGATAGTGAGTAATTGCGTTGGAACAGGGATAAAACCGCAATCAAAAGCTAAAGATGGAGAGTTTAGGAAAAAAATCCAAGAATTATGGCTGAGATGGACAGATGAAGCAGACAGTAGCGGAGTGAGTGATTTTTATGGATTACAAGCTTTGGTTTGTAGGAGCATGATAGAGGGAGGGGAATGTTTTGTAAGACTCCGAACAAGAAAACGAGAAGATGGTCTTTGTGTGCCGTTGCAACTGCAAGTACTGGAATCAGAGCACTTAGACAATAAGAGCAATCAAACCCTTGCCAACGGTAATGTAATTAGAAACGGGATTGAGTTCAATAGGCTTGGGCAGAGGGAAGCATATTACCTATTTAGAGAACACCCTGGAGAAGGATCATTTGGCGAATCAGTTCGTGTACCAGCAAATGATGTTTTACATATCTATAGACCACTAAGACCTGGGCAGATTCGAGGAGTACCGTGGTTGTCCAGTGTACTGTTAAAGCTCTATGAACTTGATCAATATGACGATGCGGAATTAGTGAGAAAAAAGACTGCAGCGATGTTTGCGGGATTTATTACCAGACTTGATCCTGAAGCGAACATCATGGGAGAAGGAGAGAGTAATGAACAAGGAGTAGCGCTGTCAGGCTTAGAACCTGGGACTATGCAATTACTTGATCCCGGAGAAGATATCAAGTTCTCGGAACCATCAGATGTTGGAGGAAGTTATGAAGCATTCATGAAACAGCAGCTCAGAGCAATAGCAGTAGGTATGGGGATAACGTATGAGCAGCTAACAGGGGATTTAACGGGTGTCAATTATTCATCAATCCGAGCAGGATTAATAGAGTTTCGCCGGAGGTGCGGAATGTTACAGCATAACATAATGGTATTTCAATTTTGCCGTCCGGTATGGGATAGGTGGTTAGAATTAGCCCTACTCTCAGGAGAACTTGATATAGGCAAAGAATGGACGAAAAAAGGGGGAAAAGAAGAAGTAAAATGGATAGCACAAGGATTTGATTGGGTGGATCCGCTAAAAGACCAGCAAGCACAGCAAATGGCGGTAAGGAATGGGTTTAAGAGTAGGTCAGAGGTGGTTTCGGAACTTGGTTATGATGTAGAAGAAGTCGACCAAGAAATTGCCGAAGATCAAAGACGTGCTAGTGAACTGGGCTTAAATTTTGATTCTGATGTGAATTCTAATGCTGAAATGATATAAAATTCTATTTCTATGACAAATGGGTTTTTATTGCCCCAGACACAAATAAAAAATTTTAAAAACATATGACGACACAAATAAATTGGATGAATAAGCCGATGATGATAGAGCAAAGGAGTTTTGAATTATTGTCATTACATGCTGGAAAACACCCTACGTTTAAAAACATAAAACACACTGCAGAAAACAACGTAGAAAAAATAGCAATAATACCAATACATGGAATTTTGACCAAGAAACCAGGAGCTTTTGATGACATGTTGGGAATGACATCGTATGAGCAAATAGAAGAACAAATTAAACAAGCATTAGCAAATAGTAGTATAGAGACAATTTTACTGGACATAGACAGCCCCGGAGGAGAAGTAAACGGTTTATTCGACCTTTCGGACTTTATTTACGAAGCAAGAACAAAAAAGAGGATTGTGGCGATAGCAAATGATGATGCGTATTCCGCAGCGTATGCAATTGCATCAAGTGCTGAAAAAGTATTGGTAACGAGAACTTCAGGAGTTGGAAGCATAGGAGTAATAGCAAGTCATATAGATCAAAGTGGATTCGATGAAAAGCAAGGTATTAAGTACACAACTGTTTTTGCTGGAAGTCGAAAGAACGATTTAAATCCGCATGAGCCAATAACATCAGAAAGTGTGGAAAGCTTACAAAAAGAAGTAGATCGTCTATATGAAATGTTTTTGCAGCTTATAGCAAGAAATAGAGGTCTTTCAACGGAAAAGATCAGATCAACAGAAGCAGGGCTATATTTTGGTGAGAAAGCAATAGAAATAGGTCTTGCTGATGGAATCACAACGTTTTCTGAATTTATAGATAATTATAGGAGAAATATGACTAAAACTGAGATAAAAGAACAAGCAATAGATATTGATGATCTAATTGAGCAAGGAAGATGTTTAGGGTACGAGAGCTGCCGCACGGAAGTATTAGAGGTAATACGATTATGTAATTTATCAAAGATGCCAGAGAAGATAGGGGAATTTATTGAGCAGAATGTAAATGCGAAACAAGCGCAAGAGATATTAATGTCGATACTAGCAGAGCGTACGAAGAAGACAGAGATTTTGAGTACAATACCGCAAAGTACACCGGAAGACTTGATGATGCAGGTAGCGAAAAGTCGGGGCATTTGATGGTCTTAACCGCGGTATATAATGCTAACATACGCCGCGGTAAACAAAGCGCGCCACAACTATAACCGCCGCATATAACAACTATAAACACGGCGGTAAAACTAAAGGAAAAAAAGGGGAAATATGACAAGTATAACTGAACCAAATAATCTTGGTGACCTCTTAAAATATGAGGCATCAAATCTATACTCACGTGACCAAATTACTGTTGCTAAGGGACAAAACCTAAAGCTTGGTACAGTTATTGGTCGTGATAAAGATGATCTAATTAAAATTATAAATGCAACGGCCACAGATGGCACACAAACAGCAATAGGTGTAATAACAAGTGATGTAAACGCAAGGGAAAACACCAAAGCAGTAATCATTACACGGATAGCAATGCTAGCTGATCATGCAGTGGTGTGGCCAGCAAATATAACAGAAGAGCAAAAAGCTGCAGTAATAAAGCAACTTGAAACACGAGGGATCATCATCCGCAAGGGAGTTTAACGAGCTACCAGACTCAGCAACTTACATAGAAACAACTTAAAACACACAGCATTAAAGGGAAAGGGGGAAAGAATGCAAAATCCATTTACAAATCCAGCATTTAGTATGACGGAATTAACTAAAGCAATAAACATATTGCCGATAAATTATGGTCGAACAGAAAGCTTAAATTTATTTCCAAGTAGATCAGTAAGATTTCGACATATTACGATAGAAGAGCAAAACGGAGTATTGAGTTTATTACCAACGCAAGTGCCAGGAGCACCAGCAACAGTAGGGAAAAGAGGAAAAAGGAAAATAAGGACGTTTACGATTCCACATATTCCACATGATGACGTAGTATTGCCTGAAGAAGTACAAGGAATAAGGGCATTTGGGTCAGAGAATGAGCTGAAAGCATTGGCAGATGTAATAACGGATCATTTGCAGATGATGAGAAACAAACACGCAATAACGTTAGAACATTTGCGGATGGGAGCGCTCAAAGGAATAATTTTGGACGCTGATGGCAGTGAGTTATTAAATCTGTATAACGAATTTGAAATTACACCGAAAGTAGTAAATTTTGCACTGGAAACAGCAACCACCGATGTAAAGCGTAAGTGTCTGGAAGTATTGAGGCATGTTGAGGACAACTTAAGTGGTGAATATATGACGGGGATTCATGCGCTGGTAAGCCCAGAGTTTTTTGACGCTTTAACTTCTCATGCCAAAGTAAAAGAAGCATACGAGAGATGGCAAGAAGGAGCAGCGCTAAGGAACGATATGAGATCAGGATTTACGTTCTGTGGAATAACATTTGAGGAGTACAGAGGACAAGCAACTGACCCTGAAGGAAATGTGAGAAGGTTTATAGAAAAAGATACGGGGCACTGTTTTCCACTTGGTACAGCCAACACATTTACTACTTACTTTGCACCAGCAGACTTTAATGAAACAGTGAATACCCTTGGGCAGCCATTATATGCAAAACAAGAGCCAAGAAGGTTTGATAGAGGGACCGATTTACATACTCAGTCAAATCCTTTACCAATGTGCCATCGCCCAGGAATATTAATCAAAGTCGTTGCAGCATAACAATACTGGTAGAGCAACTACAAAAGTGGTGAGGCATGAAAGTGCTCTACCAGTATGCCCCTTCTTAGCGTGCATGTAGAGATTAGTGCATAAAGGTAAAGTATGCAAGAAAAAATAAAAAGATTATTGAAAGATTGTTTTGCACATTTAGGAGAGCAAGCGTTGTATGAGTCAAGGGATAAGTCGTACATGGTGCAGATATTAAAGCAACAGCCAGATAAATTATATGGAATTGGTGAAGGACAATTTGTAGGAGAAATTTTGACTTTAGAAGTAAGTGTGTTTGATGTATTAAAGCCAATGGTGGGAGATACTTTTTCCATAGGTAGTTGTAGATACAGAGTACACTCACCGCCACTCAGAGATAACTCTGGAATGATCTGGAAAATTCAAGCGTCAGGGGTGTAAATGCGTGTTGAAATTGGAATAAGCGGCAGCATTGAGAAAATAATTCAAAGTATTGAAGCTAGCCAAGCTAAGATAACACGAGCAACAGTAAGAGCATTAAACAAAACGGCATTGTGGACAAAAGAGCAAGCTACGAAAGAACTAAGTAAAGATGTGCAAATAAAACGGCAATTAATCAGAAAAAGATTATGGATAACCAGAGCAACAAGAAATTATCAGAGGGCTCTAGTAAAGATAGGGTTATACGGAGTAAAATCTTCAAAGCTTGGCAATATGAAACAAATGGCAAAAGGAGCAAAAGCAGGAAAACATATGTTTGAAGGAGCATTTATTGCTAAGATGCCAACCGGACATAGAGGTATTTTTAGACGAAGAGGAAGGACAGCCTTGCCGATTCATGAAGTTACTGTACCGATCGGAGAAAATGTACAAAAGATAGTAAAAGAAATGGCTAGTTATAAAACAGGAAAAGTGTTTGAGGAATATTTTGAGCATGAGTTGAATGTTCTTTTAAAGAAGCAATGAAAGAATTTTGGAAAGGTTTACATGAGGCAATTTGTAAAACGCTAAAAGAAGAAATCCCAGCAATACAAACGTGCGAAGTGTATAGAGCAGAGCGTCGGGAAATAATAGCCCCAGCAGTATTTGTAGAGCTTGCAAGTTTAGAACCAGGAAAAGACCCTGGGACTGAGGAATTAGCGTTGAGGGCTAGATTTGAGGCAAGAGTAGTAGTTGATGGAACAGTCGAGGATTCCTCGATAGTTGTGAGAGAATTAGCAACAGAAGTTGCAAGAGTAGTGAATAAAAATACTTGGGACGTGGAAAATGTTTCAGCAGGTGAATTTATATCAGCAGGAGGAGATGATTTTAGGCCAGAATTAGATGCATATCTAGTGTGGATGGTTGAATGGGTGCATGAAATCCATGTAGGCAAGTCAATATTTTCAGGCGGAGTTACGCCGCATATTATAGAGATAGGTGAAGTACATGTTAGACCATAATTTTGCGATTGCAGAGCTAAATAGAAGGCTAGCGAACATTATTCGTATAGGTCTAGTTAAAGAAGTAGACTATGAAAAAGCAAGAGTGCGGGTAAAGGTAGGAGAATTTTTAACCGATTGGTTACCGTGGATAACAACAAGAGCGGGAGAAGATAGAAGTTGGTTTTCCCCAGATATTGATGAGCAGGTGATGGTATTATCGCCATATGGAGAGTTGTCATTAGGGGTGGTGTTACCGGCAATTTATCAGCAGAAGTATTTTCCCTCGGAATGCCGAAAAGACGCGCATATTTTAGAATTTAAGGATGGAACGAAATTATCGTACGATAAGGAGAATCATCATCTTGAGATTGAAGTAGTAGATAAAATAACGCTAAAAGTTGGAAAATCGAGTATAGAGATGACAAAAGAAGGAATAAAACTTAAGGGAAGGAGAGTTGATCTCAATTGACATGAGAAGAGCTATAGTTTGTATAGGAGATCATTGCATGGGGATACCGGTTCATGTTTGTATGAGTGGAAGTAACGACGTTTTTGTAAACGGTAGATCTGTTTGTCGAAAAGGAGATATCTTAACTCTAGGTGAGAAACTAACGCAAGGGTCAAACAGCGTATTTGTCAATGGTATTGGCGTAACAAGAACAGGAGACTTGGCATCGTGTGGTTTTCATGTAATGAGTATTAGCAAAAATGTATTTGCGAGCTAAAAATGCGTGGGATGAGCAATAAAACGGGAAAAGAGTTGGAAGGACTAGAGCACCTGAAACAGTCAATAGTTGATATTTTGACCACACCAATTGGTAGTAGAATCATGAGAAGAGATTACGGTTCAAGATTATTTGAATTAGTAGATAAGCCAGTAAATCGTGATTTTACATTAGAAATTTACGCAGCAACCGCTGAGGCATTGCAGAAATGGGAAAAGAGGTTCAAACTGGAAAAGGTAAAAATTACAGAGGTAAAAGAAGGGAAAGTCACAATTTCTTTGGATGGGATTTATCTACCAAATGGGGAAAAGATTCGCTTTGATGGAGTTGTGGTATAAAGATGGAGCAGCCTAACATTATTGAGCCACTGAACTTCGAAGAAATCTTTTCACGTATGAAGGAGGAGTTGATACGTCGAGACTCAAGTTTTACAGCATTAGTAGAAAGTGACCCAGCAATAAAGATTTTAGAGGTAGCAGCATGGCGAGAACTTTTGCTCAGAGAAAGAATAAACGAAGCAGCAAGGGGCAACTTACTTAAGTTTGCAAGGGGAGAAGAACTTGATGATTTAGCTGAATTTTACGGAGTGGAAAGGGAGAACGGGGAAAAGGATGAACGATTTAGAAAAAGAATCAAGGCAAGAATAGTTGGCTCAAGCACAGGAGGAAATTATCGGTATTATGCATTATCAGCAGATACGAGAGTAAAAGATGCATTAGTAGAATCACCTGTACCAGGAAAAGTACAAGTTTCAATCTTATCAACAGAATTATCCACACTGCCAGAAGAATTACTAGAAATTGTCAGAAATCAGCTAAACAGGGAGGATGTGAGGATTTTAACAGATACAATAGAAGTGGTAAGTTGCAATATTATAGAAATAGATATCCACAGTAAAATTAGCATTAAAAGACCAGATATTATTGAAACGGTGAAGAAGAAATTTATCGAAAAATTTGAAACAACGAAAAGATTAGGATGGAATGTAACAAGGTCGTGGATTATAGCGAATTTGTTCGTAGAAGGAGTAGAAAACGTAGAATTAATAGGGCCAAAAGAGGATGTTGTGGTACTGGGGAATGAGTGTGCTTTCTTAAAAAGTTTAAATGTTGAGTTGAATTAATGCTATTACCCCCAAACGCAACAAAACAAGAAAAAGCGCTGATTGATGCAATCGATTACAAAGTAGACCCAAGCTGTGTAAAAGGATTTAAATTTAGCCCAGGGGAAAAAGTATTGCCGTGGATAATAGAGGAATATGGGTTAGAAGAAATTCTATCATGGGTGAAGGATAAGAAGAAATCGATTAAAGAAGGAGTAAAATTTCAGCGTTTAAGAGGAACACCAGCGTCACTAAAAATAGCATTAAAATGGGCAAATATAGAAGATATTACGATTATTGAAGAGCCACCCGGAGAACACTTTTTTGAATTACAGATAGGGATAAAAGATGTTCCGAAAGACTTCTTTGTTGATGCAGTAGTAGAACTAGCAAAACTATCATTACCTGCAAGATCACGGCTAATGAGGATTTTTAACGATTATTATAATGCGCAGAGATTTATATTGGATGAGAGTTTATTTGGAGATCTTCTTTCTGACTATTCGGGGGTAAAAATAGAAAAAGATGGACCAGTGTTATCATTTGGAAGAGTAAATTTTTTCAGGTCAGAAGGTCCATTAGTAGAGATTATAGATAGTTACTTGCGAGATCATTATGAACGAGCTTTGAGCAATGATATATATTGCCTAGATGTAGCAATACTTGGAGAAACCGAGTCCCACATGAAGAATTACAGAGGCATCTATGAAAGAAATCATGTGTGGTATAACTTCAAAGCGTTATATCCGCTACCACAGAGCTTATTACCTGAGATTAAGTTTGCGAAAGCGCAGATAGTATTGTCGGATAGTTGGAGTTTAGGAGAAATAAACGCATGTTTTCCAGTAAGTAGTATAGAAGAGAGGGGAAAAAGGTTTTTACTAGGAAGTGATAAGCTATCTGAACAAGTGTGGAATTTAAAATACAAGCCAATTTTAGAAAGATTTTTTGCCGTTCACCACTATCAAGTAAAGAATTTCTCTACCCCCAAAATAATAAGATTTAGCGTAGCAGAACACTACATTCATTTTGAAAACGAATTGGATTCAAAGCAAAAAAATGCAACATACGAGCTAGAAAACTACATTTTAGTATTTTACGGAGGCGTTTTAACTTGGCACGAACATCGACATTTGAACAGGTCCTGGGAAGAAAAACAACCTATATGCTTAATGAATTAAATACATATATTTATATCTTCATACACTACATTAACATTCGGTAAAAATGTGTGTTTTTTGAAAAAAAGAAGTTGCTTTTCCATGCCAAAACAGCTATAAATTAGGTAGGTGTAGGTAAACATAAGAAATTGATCTTGCACTGAAGTGAGCCAAATTGGCGACTTTATGTATGTTTTTATAGTGGGGTAACTAAAATGTTCAATTTAAATAAAAGACTGGAAAAATTAAAGGAGAATTCATTTCGTGGAATAAATGAAAAAGACGCAGCAGGTTGCACAATATTGCACCGAGCAGCACAAGTGTCAAATCCAGAAGTAATAAAGTTATTAATAGAAAAAGGTGCAGGTACAAACGATAGAAACAATAGAGGCGAGACACCATTGCACCTAGCGGCATTCTATGGAAAGGTAGAGAATGTAAAAGCACTGATAGAAGGAGGAGCAAATGTAAATGCTATAGATGATGGAGGATATACGGCATTACATAGTGCGAGCTTAATGAGTTGTGAAAAGACAGTAAGGGAGCTAATAAAAGGAGGGTCAAATATTAATACTGGGAACTACATAGGAAGGACCCCCCTACATGAAGCAGTATTTATGAGGGAAATAGGGAACGTGAGGGCAATATTAGAAGCGGGAGGTGACGTAAATGCGAAAGACCAAAAAGGATATACACCACTACATATAGCATGCAAGACAGGAGAAACAAAAGAGATAATAAAAGAGCTAGTAAAAGCTGGAGCAAATGTAGAGCAAAAGGATAAATTTGGCAAAACAGCAATGTATTATGCGAGAACTGAAGAGTTGCTAGAAAAACTAAGGGAGTTGTCGGAGCGGACAGTAGATGCGATATTTAGCCTAGATTTAAAAGAAAAAGGAGAAAGAAGGTTTGAAGAAATAAGGGAAAAGTTAGAAGAAGCGCCATTGGTCAAGAAGGCACTGATGGAAGTGGAAAAAGAGCTAGAAGATATGGATGAGAAGATAAAAGGGCTATAAAAAGAGCTTTCTGTAAGAGAAGGGAGTAAAAGGGTTGGCTACAAGATAATAGGAAAAATAGGAAGCCTAAATTTAAAAGAAAAAGCTGACAACAGCAGGAGAGGAACCGCTTATTATTTAACAGATTAAGTATATAGATTTATATCTTAATCTAATATGCGAAAAAAATGTGTATATTTTGTAAAAAAAACTTGCTTTTTATGCCAAAACAGCCCTAAGTGAAAAAGTAGCTAGTAAACAAACAAGATTTGCTAAGCGCTAAAGTGAGCCAAATTGGAGGCACTTTAAATTGCATTAATAGCTGAGGAACATTATGGTAAAATTTAGTAAGAAAGAAAGAGAAGAGTTTAATAAGTCGTGGAAAGAGGTATTAGATAACTCAATAGAAAATATTAATAAAAAAGACACAAAAGGAAGGACGATATTGCATTACGCGGTGGGAATGCCAGATCCAAAAAAAGTGAGGTTATTAATCAAAAAAGGAGCAGATATAAATGTGGCAGATGCGGGACAATATAGACCATTGCACTTAGCAGTAATGGGACAACGTGTAGAAAATACAAAGGAGCTGATAAAGGCAGGAGCAGAGATAAACGCAGTGGAACGAAGTAGCAAATTTGCCGCGTTACACCTGGCATGCATGGTGAGTGAGGTAAAAATAGTAGAAGAACTAGTAAAAGCGGGAGCAAATATAGAGCAAAAGGATAAATCTGGCAAAACGGCAATGGATTATGCGAGAAATAATAAAGAGATAAAAGAAGTGTTAGAGAACGTAAAAATCGCAAATAAGCAGAGAGAGTTCATAGAAAAATAAGGGTCGTATCAGCAGCAGGTGTGATAGTGGCAAAAGAAGAGCTTGTGAAAATTTAGAAGGGCTGTGGCTAAGAAAGAGGTGATTATGGAAAAAGGGAAATTTTATCATTAGAGGGAAAAAAGAAGCTTGATGATTTGGGAGAGTGCTCAATTGATGAAAGATAGCGTATGTGTTTCTAAAATTTTGCATAAAAGCTGAGAGAAATAAAGGTTAACAGTTGCGTCTTTTTCGCAAGAGTAATGGATTTATGGAAAAAAGGAGTGCCTGAACTATGAAAACATTTACAGGAGAAATTATGAGAAAGAGAACGTTAACTGTGACCTGTCGATATGAGCCTGATCAGTTAGCAGATAAACATTTATCAGAAGCTTACGAGCAGTTACTAAAATATTCGGTAAAAAGAAATAACGAAAAGGAGGTGGAAAAAAATGATAACGGTGGCCTTATATGCGAGAGTTTCATCGAGGAGCCAAGCGCAGAACAATACAATAGAGAGCCAAATTGCAGAGCTCAAGCATAGAATTGCTGCAGACAAACACGAGTTATTAGATGAGTGTGAATTTAAGGACAATGGCTTTAGTGGGTGGAATTTAGAGCGTAGAGGTTTAGATGAGTTACGTGATAAAGTAGCAGAAGGTCAAATTAATAAAGTTTATATTCATTCACCTGACCGGTTGTCAAGGAAATCTGCACACCAAATGATATTACTTGATGAATTTGAGAAAGCAGGAGTAGAAGTAATATTCTTAAATCATGCAAATGAAAATAATCCAGAGTCTAAATTATTACTAGGAATGCAAGGATTAGTGTCAGAATACGAATGTACAAAGATTATGGAAAGAAGTCGTAGAGGGAAACTCCATGCAGCAAGAAAAGGTAGTGTAAGTGTAATGAGCAAAGCACCTTATGGTTATCGATATATAAAAAAGCATGTAACAGGAGAAGCCAGATTTGAAATTAATGAAGAGGAAGCAAAAGTAGTGCGCAAACTATTTGAGTGGATAGGTCAAGAAAGAATAGGTATAAGGGCAGCTACACTGAGGCTAAAAGAGAGGTCAATTAGAACAAGAACTGGACAGGAGAATTGGTATCCAGCAACAATTTGTGGCATATTAAGAAATCCTACATGTAAAGGACACGCAGTTTTTGGTAGAGTAAGAAGGATTGAAACAGCATCATGGAAGGCAACAGGAAGAAGGTCTAAACAAAAGATGAAAAAAGTTTCTGTCCACCGTACAGATAAAGAGAATTGGATTTATATACCAGTACCAAAAATAGTTGATGAAGAATTATTTGATGTAGTGCAAGAGCAGCTGGATGAAAATAAAAAAAGAGCAAGAATGCAGAAAGTGAAAGGAAAAGAGAGAAATCTACTACAAGGTCTAGTTGTATGTCAAAACTGTGGATATGCTTATACCGGTTCGCATTGTAGAAGTGGGGAAAAAACATATAGCTATTATCGTTGTAATGAGCGTGTTATGATTAATAGTTACGGTAAATGTAACAATAAATATATCCGTGCAGATATGTTAGAAATGGTTATATGGGAAGAAGTAAAAAGTTTGTTAAAGGACCCAGAGAGGATTAAAAAGGAGTACCAACGTAGAGTTTCAGAAAATAAAAATGATGAATCATCAGATAAAAAATTTGCAAGAAGGGAAAGTCAAATAAAACAAGGTATCGAAAAACTTATGGAAGATTATTATAGTCAAGAAAATGCAGGCGGGGAAAAATATATAAGTGAGGAAGAATTTAAGCAGACAATGAAAAAAATGAGGGAACGTTTAAAAGGGATGGAAGAAGAAAAGAAAAAGGTTGTTGATCAAAAGACACTACAGAAGAGAATGAGCCTTATTATCAATAGTATAAAGGGTTTTTATTCTAGTGTTAAATCGAACCTAGACTACCTAGATTGGCAAACTAAACGTGGTATTGTTAGGACATTAATAAAGCAAATTAACATTGGTCTTGACAAGGTAGAAGTGACATTTCGGATCAAAGAACTAGCGCAGGAGGAGAATTTGCAACATTGTATTAAACGCGTTGGCGTTTTTTAAGCCTTAAACGCTGCAATTTAGCTGCTTTTAAATGCAACTCACCTTAGTTTAAATGTTTAAGAAATTTACTAAGCAGAAAAAAAGGCAAAAGAAATCCCGTGTTAGCTAGTTGTCACTTTCTAATCCTGCAAATTGGCGTTCTCTACTGTCTTAAACGCTTTGTAAGCGCGTTTCGGCTTATATAGCTAGAAATGTTGTGAAGACATAAGGTGCACATAGTGCGAAAAATTAAAAATAAGACGCCAAGTACGTTGTTTTTTTTGCTGTTTAATCTGCACAGATGAAGATAACTGAATACCTTCAGTACCATGATAAGAGGGCTGGCGGAGTTTGTCAAGTAGGTTTTTTCGTCTCTATTCCCAATAAAAGTTCGTTATTGGTTATGCAGGAAGTCTAATACTGTCGTAAAAGGAAGTTTTCTTGTGCGTGTGAAACTTTTTTTCCAACACAATGGATCTTCTGAAAAGTTTTCGAGTATATTGTATTTTTAATTTGTAAAATAAGATTTTTCCCTTTTTGCATGTTTCACCTAAAAAGGACACATTTTAGACTTCTTTGTTGAAATAAAACAGAAATAAAAGTGCTGTTTATTGCAGCTTTTGGGTAATTTAATGGTAAAAATTTTAGAGAGAAATTTTACACACAATCGCAGACATTTTTCCTTAAGTTGACGCCATTGAGTGAACGGTTACCTTAATTAGAAGTCTAGCTTTAACTTTAAATGGACTACTCAACCGTGACAGACTTAGCTAAATTTCTTGGACAATCGGCATCTAACCCTTTTTTTGCTGCAGTATAGTAAGCAAGGAATTGCATAGCAACACTATAGATGATAGGAGAGATAAAATTATCAGTGTCTGGAAGTTGCACCACATCTGCGCAAACTCCCCTTAGGAATGGCGCTCCTTGCTTATCACTGAAGGCAATTACTTTGCCTTTTCTTGCAATAATCTCTTGTATATTAGATAGCGTTTTAAAGAATAAACTATCATAAGGGATAATTGCTATAACAAGCACAGTAGAGTCTATTAAAGCAATAGAACCGTGCTTCATTTCTCCCGCTGCAATGCCAATGGTATTAATGTATGAAAGCTCTTTTATCTTCAATGCGCCTTCCATTGCAACTCCGTATGAACTTCCTCTGCCGATTAAAATAACGTTATTGTGTTCTAATATACTGCCCGATATATGTTGTATTTGCATCACATTCAAAACGTGCTCAACATACTCGGGAATAGAATTGATAGCACTGCTTAGCTGTTTTATTCTCTCTCCACCCAGTATACCTTTTATTTTTCCAAGCTCCACGGCAAAGCATGCTAAAGTTGCAAGTTGCGCAGAAAAGGTTTTTGTTGAAGCAACACCAATTTCTGGTCCAGCAAGAGTATGTAACACAATATCTGAGATCTTTTCAATGCTGCTGTTAAATGTGTTAGTTATACTAATGATTGTTTGCTTCTGTGATTTCGCATAACGCAGCGCTTCTATGGTATCTGCAGTTTCGCCAGATTGAGAGATGAATAACCCAATGCTGCCTTCTTCTAGCTTGACGTTGCTATACCTAAATTCTGATGAGATTTCTAGATATACTCGAACTTGAGCGACACTTTCCAGCCAATATTTTGCTATTAGCCCGGCAAAATAAGATGACCCGCATCCAACTATAGTAATGTAACTCCGCTCAGAAAACAATTTTTTGTTGACCTCTTTATATTGCTTGTAAAATTGATTTATTGTTTTGTTTAATGCACGCGGTTGCTCAAAAATCTCTTTTAACATGAAGCTAGGATACCCATTTTTGCTAATTAGAAAATCACTTGGACTACTATTTTCTATACTACGTTTAACTTGTGTACCATTGTTGTATATACTAACTCCACTAGATTTTATCACTGCAATGTCGCCATCTTCCAAATACGATATTCTTTCCACAAATGCACTTAAAGCATTAGAGTCAGATGCAGCAAACACTGTGTTACAGTTATAGCCTATTGCTAAAGGCAAATTTCTCTTCGCAACAAATAAGGCATCTGGATATTCTGCAAATAATAAGACCAAGGCAAATGAGCCATGTAAGTTGTTTAAACACTTAAATAGAGAATCAACTGGCGACAATCCTTCATCAAGATATAAGGTTAGCATATTTGGTATGATCTCTGTGTCAGTATCAGTATGGAATAACATTCCCCTTTCTTCTAGACCCTTTTTTAGCAGATTGTAATTCTCAATTATGCCGTTATGAGCAACAACAACATTATTTGTATGAATGGGATGAGCATTTTTAAGGCCTGGAACTCCATGTGTAGCCCAGCGAGTATGTGCTATACCAACTGTACTGTGAGACATCTTGCTTTCATCAACAACTTCATACAATCTTTTAACTTTACCTTCTGATTTTTTGACTTCTATCTCGCCTTCGTTATTTATGATTGCTATACCTGAGGAATCATATCCCCTATATTCCAATTTTTGCAACCCAGTTAGTAAAGTTGGTATTACTGAATCACCGCTACTTACTACACCAAATATTCCGCACACAAATGGATCACCAAATGAACTTTCTTTTAAAGTTATGCAGCATTTTTGCCTTTATCATCTTTTCCCTTTTTACTTTCCTCTGGTGGTTGATTTTTATTCTTTTTATCACTCTTTTCGATTTTGCCTTTTTCAATTGGTTTAGCTGCCACTTTTTGAGTTTCTTTGTTTAAAACTTCAGATATAGCGGACTTTAGGACTTTCACCTCAACTTTTGGTGCTATTTCTATTATAAATTGTGCATTTGCCTCATCAACTTTATTAACTTCACCTATTATCCCGCCAGAAGTAATGACTGTATCACCACGTTTTATTTGATCTATAATTTTTCTATGTTCTTTTAGTTTTTTGTGGTTTGGGCGAATAATGAGAAAATAAAATACCACAAATATTAAAATCAATGGAATAAAACTAGCAAAAGATGCGCCGATACTTGATGCATTGCTAGTTGCATCTGCTGCAAAAACTTCAGAAATGAGCATATTTAATCCTAATTGTTAATGATAAAAACAAACCTATTTAAGTATTAATTACAATACCATGCCATGTCAAGTCTGGTGAAAACGTTTCTAAATAACGGCAATAATATTGCGGATTTTAGGTTATGCTAAAACCACTATGGCGGGAGTGATGAGACTTGAACTCACGACCTCATGCGTGACAGGCATGCGCTCTAACCAACTGAGCTACACCCCCCCTAATTTCTTTTTAGCGTTTTCGGGCTTCGACTTTAAAGCTAATAAACATGTTGCCCTTTGTCAATATTTTTTGTTTGCGCTTTGCTGTCTTTTCTATTACTATGTAAATAATTTAATTTCACACATGGCTTGTACAAGTAGTCCCATTAGGGTTATGCCATGGAAGATAAACTATTTGGAGGAATGATATATGACAAATTTGCCTGAAGTCACTGTGCGTGATTTAGCCGAATCTGGTGTACATTTTGGTCACAAAATTAGTCGCTGGAACGCAAAAATGGCTCCATACATATATGGAGTGCATCAAGAAAATCGTATACATATAATTGACTTGCGAAAAACATTACCATTGCTACAGGTGGCCATGAAGGCTTTATATGACGTTGCATCTCAAGGTGGTCGCATTCTATTTGTTGGTACAAAGTTTCAAGCTTTTGATATTATTGCAAGTGAAGCGATTCGTTGTGGTCAATATTATGTGAATCATCGATGGCTTGGTGGTATGCTTACTAATTGGGGCACTGTTTCTTCTTCGATAAAAACCTTGATACAATATGAGAAAATATTAAATGACGAGGATAGCATTTTAACAAAGAAAGAATTGGGGAACATTGAAAAGAAAAAGCAAAAGCTTGATAAGGCGCTTGGTGGTATTAGAGAAATGGGAGCAATTCCTGATATCTTATTCATCATTGATACTAATAAAGAGCATATTGCGGTTAAGGAGGCTAAAAAGTTAGGAATTCCAATAGTTGCAATACTTGATACTAATTCTGATCCAGATGATATTACTTATCTAATACCTGGAAATGATGACTCAAGAAAATCAATAGAGCTCTATTGTAAATTAGCTACCGACTCTATATTAGCTGGAATAGAGTCTAGTCTAGCAAGATCTGGAGTTAAGATTGATAATATAAAAGGTGATGAGTTTATTCAAGAAAAAGAAGATAGTATTGTGCAAACTAAAAGGAAACGTAGTAAAGTTTACAAAGAAGAAGAAAGGGAGGTAGTAACAAATGAAGATGAATCCAGATAATATAAGGGAATTACGTGATAGGACAGGGCTTGGCTTAAGTGACTGTAAAAAAGCATTAGAAGAATGTGATGGTGACATCAAGAAAGCCGTTGATAAGTTGCGTACAATAGGTCTTGCTAAAGCTGACAAAAAATCTGATAGAGTAGCTTCAGATGGGCTCGTTGCTATGTGTTTGACTGAAAATTATGGTGCATTGGTTGAACTCAATTGCGAAACCGATTTTGTTGCAAGGAATGAGAAATTTATAGAGTTAGTTTCAAATTTAGCATCAATTGCTCATCAAGAACGCTGTATCAGCGTTGATGAGTTAAAAAATGCCAAGTATGAAAGCATTGGCACAGTGCAGGAAGCTATTATGAATGGTACGTCAGTTCTTGGTGAAAAGTTAGAGTTGAGCAAGCTTTGTTACCTAGAGACTAAGGATGGAGTTGTTGCTGGTTATGTACACGGTGATGTACGTGGTTTAGGTAAAACTGGCGCTTTAGTTGCATTGCAATCACCCGGTGATAAGGCAAAGTTACAGGAAATTGGAAAACAAATAGCGATGCACATAGTTGCTATGAAGCCTGAAGCTTTGTCTATAGATGATTTAGATCAAATGAAGTTGAAAAATGAACGTTCTATAATTGAAGAGCAAGTAAGGAGCTTAAATAAACCTGAAGAAGTAGCAAAAAAAATAGTAGATGGACGAATGGCTAAGTACTATGAAGAAGTTGTTTTACTAGAACAAAAGTTCATAAAAGATGATAAAATGAAGGTTTCTGATTTTATAAAATCAAGCGAGGTGAGTGCTATTAAATTATCTGATTACAAGTTACTTGTTTTGGGCAGTGCAAACTAAATGGCAAGAAATGTCTTCCTTAGCAGATAAAGTAAAATACTCTAGAGTGTTGTTGAAGATCTCTGGTGAAGCTTTGATGGGGTCACAGTCTTTTGGCCATGATATGGGAATAATAAGCCAATTATGCAAAGATATAGCTGATGTTAACAGGCTTGGAGTTCAGGTATGTATTGTTGTTGGTGGTGGTAATATCTTTCGTGGCGCATCTGCGTCTTTAAGTGGCTGTGAAAGAGCAAGCAGTGATTATATTGGAATGCTTGCAACTATAATCAATGCTTTAATTTTACAAAACTTTTTAGAAAAAAATTTAGTAGCTTCTAGGGTATTATCTGCAATACCCATGGCCACTGTATGTGAACCTTACATAAGAAGGAAAGCTATTCGTCATTTAGAAAAAGGTAGAGTGGTAATTTTTGCAGCAGGTACAGGCAACCCATTTTTTACTACAGATACAGCTGCTGCCTTACGTGCTGTTGAAATGAATTGTGATGTTATTCTAAAGGGTACACAAGTAAATGGTGTATACTCCGCTGATCCGAAAAAAAATGAGGATGCTGTAATGTATGATAGGCTTTCTTACACGGATTTATTGACTCGTGATTTAAAAGTTATGGATGCATCAGCAATTTCACTTGCTCGTGAGAATTCTATTCCAATTATAGTTTTTTCTTTGAAGGGAGAAAAAATAGTTAATATTATTAAGGGTCAAGGTACTTATACTATAGTTTCAGATTGTAAACAGTAGGTAATTTATGTTAAATGAAATAAAAGCTAAAACAAAAGAAAGAATGCTAAAAACTATTCAGTCCTTTCATGATGATATTAAAGGCGTACGCACTGGTAGAGCTAGCGCATCGTTGCTTGATGGTATAGTTGTAAATATCTATGGTGGACATCAAAAGTTAAATCAGGTTGCAGGCGTTTCAGTTATAGATAACAAAACCCTATCAATTAAAGTTTGGGATATTAATGTTGTAGGTGAAGTGAAAAATGCTATATTAAATGCCAACTTGAATTTAAATCCTGTTGTTGAGGGCAATACCATACGTATAGCTCTTCCGGATTTAACACAAGAAACCCGTGAAAAATTAGTAAAATTATTGCATCAGTTTTCTGAAAATGCGCGGATTGCCATCAGAAATATACGCAGAGATGTTATGGAAGAAATAGAGAAAATGAAGGGAAATAAGGAGATCTCAGAAGATGATTTTCATGGTGCTAAGAAGGAAATACAAAATATTACTGATGATAATATAAAAAAGATTGATGGTGAATTGTCCATCAAAGAAAAGGATATATTGCATCACTAAGGTAATATGAAAGAAACCTTCAGTAGTGAAAAAGAAAAAATTATATGCAAAGGTGTCATGGAAGTAGTCGACACACAACTGTATGAACGTTGCAATATTGCACAGTATTATACAGTAAATGATGTCATTCCAGTGTCCTCTTTTTTGTCATCCCAGTGCCTTTTTTCCCTGTCATCCCAGTGTGTAACACTGGGATACATCTTATTTTCATCATGGACATTATATGCTCTAAGAATCTGTTATCCATTTCCCTCTTTCCTGTTATCCCAGTGCGTGACACTGGGATACATCTTATTTTCATCATGGACATTATATGCTCTAAGAATCTGTTATCCATTTCCCTCTTTCCTGTCATCCCAGTGCGTGACACTGGGATCTACCTTATTTTCATCATGGACATTATATGCCCCAAGAATCTGTTGTTCATTGCATAATTTGCAAATATTTTTATACTTAGATCCCAGTGTCACGCACTGGGATGACAGGAAAAAGGGCTACTGGGATGACACCTTTCAAGTAGAGATTGCTACTAAATCACTATTTTTGTACAGTGATATGTTAAGCACTCAGATGATATCGGGTGGTTTAGGTGAACTTTAAATGTTGAATCAAGAATCTTTACCGAAACATTTAGCAATTATTATGGATGGTAATGGTAGATGGGCGAACAATCAAGGAAAGGTAAAAATTGATGGTTATAAAAAGGGCAGTGAAGTTGCATACGATATTGCCAAGTATTGTACGGACCTAACCATACCCTACTTAACTTTGTATGCATTCTCTATGGAGAATTGGCTTAGACCCAAAAACGAAACTGACTGTCTATTTGATTTATTTTACTCCGTTTTAACTAATGAAGATAAAGTCAATTTCATTTGCAACTGTAACATTAAGTTGAATTTTATTGGCAATTTAAGTCTGTTATCCAGTAAAATATTGGATCAAATTAAAAAAGCAGAAGAAATGACACATAAGAACGATGGTTTATTACTCACTGTGGCAGTCAGTTACGGAGCAAAGCAAGAAATTACACAAGCTATAAGCAATATTATAAAAGAAAATATTGCTTATGTATCAGAAGAGGAATTTGAAAAATTTCTATATACTAAAGATCTGCCAAAATTGGATTTATTAATTCGCACTGGCGGCGAAAAAAGGTTAAGCAACTTTTTATTATGGCAAGCAGCTTATGCTGAATTATATTTTTGTGATACTTTATGGCCTGATTTTTCTTGTCAAGATTTGAGCAAAGCATTAGAAGATTATACAAAAAGAGAGAAAAAATATGGTAGATAATAATTTTATAATTAGAATATTGTCCTCAATAGTAATATTATTCATATTTTCTTTTGCTACATATTTCAGTGATTTATCGTTTTACCTATTGATTTTTTCAATAGCAGTTTTATCTTCTTTTGAATGGTATAATCTAACCCAAGGAAACAAAATTTTATACGTTTTCGCATTATTATTGATTGCACTACCAAGCGCCTCATTAATATATTTATATAACCTACCACAGGGAAAATACGCATTAGTATGGTTCGTCTTAACCATTTGGGGAATTGACATTACTGCCTACCTATTTGGTAAGAATTTTGGTGGAGCTAAAATTTGCCCAATTCTTAGCCCTGGAAAAACTTGGACAGGACTTCTTGGTGCGATTTTAGCTGGAGTAGTGTGCACAATTTTTGGATCAATATTTTTTGGTCTATTTTCAATTTTTTATTCTCCAATCATTGGTCTTGCAATCGCTATTCTAGCGCAACTTGGCGATTTCACTGAGTCGCTTGTTAAAAGAGCTTACGGTGTTAAAGATAGTGGAAGTATGATACCTGGCCATGGAGGAGTGCTCGATCGTATGGATAGTTTCATTTTTACTGCCCCTCTTCTTGCTATTTACATAAGCTAAGTCTGCAGAAGAAATAAAGTGCCATTAGAGTTCATCCCTAGTCAGCTCCCCAACCGCTTCTACAGTACAGTCATGGACAAACGTCTTTTTACAATAAGGGCAGGCTATTTCCTCTTCTTCTCCCATATCTAAATATATTAATGGATGGCCGGAACCCTCATTATTCTCATCACCATGACAACAAACTTTTCTATTATTAACCCTCACTTTTGACATGCTACTCCTTTAGCTTATAACATTTTATATATTGAATATACCCATTCAGAAATAAAAAACAACAAGCACTATTCTCCATTTTTTATCCTATTCAGGTTAATCAATTCGTTTTGAACGCCTTTTGATACAAATTTGCTAACATCTTCTCCTAATCTTGCTATTTCCTTTACAAAACTTGATGAGATAAATTGAGTATCTTCAGAAGCAGGAAGAAATATGGTTTCGATTTCAGGAAGAAGTTTATAATTTACCCAACTCATTTGAAACTCGTAATCAAAATCCGATACTGCTCTTAATCCTCTAATAATAACAGAAGCATTCTGCTCTTTGGCAAACTTCACTAGCAACCCATTAAAAGATATAACATCTGCATCAATTCCTAGCCCTTTGATTTCACTTTCAGCCATGCTTGTGCGTAGCTTTGTGTCAAAGGCAACATGCTTATTAACGTTTTCTGCAACTCCTATTATTAATTTATCGACTAGTTTACACGCTCTTTTGATTATGTCAATATGCCCAAAAGTTATAGGGTCAAATGTGCCAGGGTAGATTCCTATTCTGTTATTAATGTTCATCCTTTATTTTTATATAAACTACTTTAAGAACTTTTGATAGACATAATAACATTTTTTATCTAAAAATGAAAGTATACAGTTGGCCTGATAGCTCAGTTGGTAGAGCAAAGGACTGAAAATCCTTGTGTCGCTGGTTCGATTCCTGCTCAGGCCACCTTCTCTTTCTTGGCAAATTTGCCTTTTTGTTATAAAATACTCTATATCGTAATATAAATATTAGAGATGGTGCGACCTGAAAGTCTTCGGTCATATTGTTTAAAGGGAGAGGAATTCCTTCAGAAAGAAACTGAAAGAGTTCTAAAACTTATTAAACCAGATGTTTTGCCATCTGAGTCTACGCATCAGTGCGAATCGGGTAACCGGTTGGTGCCGAGCGATGCGGACAATGAACCTCCTCTTGAAAAAGAAGATGCGTAATCGTAAGAGGAGCATAAACTACAAGCATCATGTGGTTGGAGGGCTAGGCTAGTGGTATGGTGAACGTAAGTGAAGCTTCGTAAGTATCGTAAAAATTGAAGAGCTAAAGATGCTGATAAGCTCTGACCAAAAGGTAATGTGGATAAGTTACATTTTTCATCTCTAGATGTACGCAAATAATAACTCCACCGGTATAGAGAAGTCACCTAACCCACTGTTGTATGACAGAAGGAACAGGGTAAGCCTGTATTTCCGCCTATATGGCAAGCAAACCGCAAGGAACGCTGATGAAAATGCAGGTAAAGGAAAATGGAGAAAGCGAATGCCATTTTGTAACGAAATGGATAGAATTTGTAACATTAATTCGCGTGAAAACGAGCAGACTTCCATTTGGTCCCTCGTGACAAGAAACTTTGTCAACCACTTAAGGTAGGAAAGCAGATGATTACAAGTAAAACTGTAAGTGCACCTACCAACAGCTCCGAAGCATGGAACCAGTTGCCATGGAAGAAATGCCAAAAGGTTGTTATGAGGCTACAAAGGCGTATTGTTAAGGCTGTTCAAGAAGGAAGATGGAGTAAGGTAAAATCTTTACAACATCTCTTAACACGCTCTTTTAGTGGAAAAGCTTTAGCCATTAAAAGAGTAACTGAAAACCAAGGAAAAAACACAGCAGGTGTAGATCGTCAACTATGGTCAACTTACAATGCTAAATTTCAAGGAATAAAGCAGTTAAAACAAAGAGGGTATAAACCTTCTCCGCTAAAACGAATTTATATCAGTAAATCTAATGGCAAAAGAAGACCTCTTGGAATACCCACGATAAAAGATAGAGCCATGCAAGCATTATATTTGTTTGCTCTGGAACCGATAGCTGAAACAATCAGTGATCGTCACTCTTATGGCTTTAGATCTAAAAGATCCTGCGCGGATGCTATTGTTGCTTGTCACTTATTACTGGCAAGGCGCAATCGACCACAATGGATACTAGAAGGTGATATCAAAGGGTGCTTTGACAACATTAACCATGAATGGCTTATGAAGCACATTCCTATGGAGAGAAAAATTCTCCATAGTTGGTTAAAGGCTGGTTTCCTAGAATCAAAAACCTTGTACCCCACAACTGCTGGTACCCCGCAAGGAGGTATAATTACCCCGCCAACAATGTTGCAAAAAACGTAAAATTAGAGAAAAGCATTTCTCGAAAACTTCTATGTCCAAAAACAAGAGTGCCATTTATTTATAGTGCCAACAATCAATTAACCATCAGTTTCAATGAATGATATGAACATATTATTTCAAGGAAAGTTCATGGGAAATAAGAGATTAGCTATACGGATTAGCTGTAGCTATGAAACTAACCGGTTGGCAGAAAAGTATTTGTTAGATGCTTATGAAAAAGCCGTGTCAAAGCAAGTAAGCCAAAAAAATTTAAAACATAAAAATGGGATTCAAGGAGGATCAAATGGTAACAGTGAGTTTATATGCAAGAGTTTCTTCGGGGAAACAAGCACAAGAAAATACAATAGCAAGTCAAGTTGCAGCTTTAGAGAAGCAAATTAGTACGGATGGATACAAATTATTAAGTGAGTATAAATTTATTGATAATGGCTACAGTGGATCTAATCTAGTCCGTCCTGATCTAGAAAAGTTACGTGATAAAGTAACAGAAGGTAAAATTGATAGAATTTACATTCATTCACCTGATCGCTTATCTAGAAAATATGCATATCAAATGGTATTACTTGAAGAATTTGAGAAAGCAGGAGCAGAAACGGTTTTCTTAAATTATGAGATTAACGATAATCCAGAATCTCAATTGCTGTTACAAATGCAAGGTATGATAGCAGAATATGAACGAGCGAAAATTATGGAACGAAGTCGTCGCGGAAAGATTTATGCAGCTAATAAAGGTTGTGTAAGCGTAATGGGAGGAGCTCCTTATGGTTATCGTTATATAGATAAATATATGGGAGGAGGACAAGCTTTATTTGAAATAAACGAAGAAGAAGCTAATGTTGTTAGGAAAGTATTTTTGTGGATAGGAAGAGAAAGGACAAGTATTGGGGAAGTGTGTCGTCGGCTAAACACTATGTCTATTATAACACGAACAGGAAAAAAGTACTGGGATAGAAGTGTGATTTGGGGTATGTTAAAAAATCCTGCTTACAAAGGACAAGCGGCTTTTGGTAAAACAAAAGTAGGTATAAAGTTACAACATATCAGACCACAGAAACATTCTTGTGAACAACCGAAAGATAATTACTCTACCTATTCTGTTGAAAAAGCAAATTGGATTTATGTTAAAGTGCCAAATATAGTGGACGAAGATGTATTTGATATAGTTCAAGAACAATTAGCTGAGAATAGAAAAATAGCAAGGACAAGAGAAAGAGGAGCAAAATATTTACTACAAGGTTTAATCGTATGTAAGCGTTGTCGTTATGCATATTACGGAAGTCCTGTAAGAAATAAGCGAGGAGAAAAAATTGATCATTATGCTTATTATCGTTGTATTGGTAGAGATTCTTACCGTTTTGGTGGTAATAAAATTTGTGATAATAAACACATTCGTACAGATGCATTAGAAACAGCCGTTTGGGAAGAGGTTAAGCATTTATTGAAAAATCCAAATAGGGTTTTAGAAGAATACAGGCGTAGACTTTCAGAGCTTAAAAAATCATCATGGGATCAAAAAAGCGATTTACTAGAGAAACAAGAAAATAAATTAAAACGTGGTATTGCTAGACTTATTGATAGTTATGCTCAAGAATATATTAATCAAGAAGAATTTGAACCACGAATTAAAGCAATGAAACAAAGTTTAAAAACAATTGAAGAGGAGAAGAAAAGGATATTCGATCAAAAGAAATTAAAACAGGAATTAACTTTGGTTGTAACCAATTTAGAAGACTTTTCTTCCAATATTACATCAAACCTTGATAACGCAGACTGGCTAACTAAACGTGATATTATTAGAACGTTAGTCAAGAGAATTGAAATTAACCTTGAGGACGTAAATGTGGTATTTCGTGTAAAAGAGCTACCAAACTCTCCTGGAAATAATCGAGAAGAAAAGAAAAATTTGCAACATTGTTGGCGGGGTAATGACTCCTATTGTTGCACCTGCTAAAGCTGCAGAGCCCATTCCAAGCATTGCACCAGGAAAAATAGCAGTTGCGGCTGCAGCAAGGCCAACTCCAATTGCAGCGCTTGCAACGCATGAAACGGCCATACTGAAAAGATCTTTCTTGGAGCATCCTCCTTTGCATATACTACATGCAGCCAATAATATTACAGGAACGGCAGCAACAATTCCACCCATAACCAAAGGTGACAAAGCTGTGAAACTCAATCCCAAACCTGTAAGTGCTCCTATTACTGATGCTGCACCGCACAATATTAAAAAAGCTTTAGTGTTGTCATCCATATACTCTCCCTAATTAATTGATAAATAATAGTATTACCACTTGTTCATATTTCTGTAAAGCAGAAAATTTTAGTGGGGCGAGCGACCAGGATTGAACTGGCGACATTCAGTACCACAAACTGACGCTCTACCAACTGAGCTACGCCCGCCAAGATATAAAATATCTAACATACGAGCGCAAATAGTCAATTGATTATTTAACTCTCCTTTTGTAGAGGGTTTTAAGTTTAGCCAATAAATATTTTCATTGATACTTTTACTATTATAGTTAATTGTATTGATACTAATGAAGTAGTGGTATGTTTAAAAGTATTTTCACATTTAGTTTTTTTACGGCTATTTCAAGGATCTCAGGGTTAATAAGAGATGTATTGATTGCTACGGTTATTGGTGCAAACTCTCTTGCAGACATATTTTTTTCTTCGTTTCGTTTTGCCAATCTATTTCGCGCATTTTTTGCAGAGGGAGCATTTACCACGTCCTTTATACCGTTATATTCAACAGAATCACACGATGATAAAAAGGCATTTAATTTTGCAAGTAGTGTAATATCCATTACGTTTATTATCTTAGTAATTTTTTGCCTTATCATGCAAACTTTCTCCCCTTATATGATTCAAATTTTTGCTCCTGGATTTGACCAAAGTAAGTTTACCCTTACTGTTACTTTATCAAGAATTATGATGCCCTACATAATCTTTGTTTCAATTGCATCACTTATTGGTGGAATGCTGCAAGTAAAGCAGCATTTTGCTTCAACAGCTATTGCACCAATCGTTTTGAATCTCTGTTTAATCATCAGTTTGTTTGTGCCTTACATAAAAACTCCAGCGCACAACCTTTCTATAGCTGTCCTTATAGGAGGAATTTTCCAGCTACTTTTGATACTATTTAGTGCATACAAGTTAAAGGCAGCTTTTTCTTTTAGCCTTGAATTAAGCAATGAAGTAAGGTTGTTTTTTAAGCGTGTGATACCTGCAATTATCAACAATTGTGTAACTCAAATAAGTGTATGGATTGACACAATCATGGCGAGTTTTATACCAAATGCGGTGTCCTATATATATTATGCCGATAGACTAAATCAACTACCGCAGGGAATAATCGGTACTGCAATCGGTACAGTGCTTCTTCCTTTAATTTCAAAACAGGTAAATAATACTGAAAATATAGTCAAAATACAGAACAAGGCTCTCAACATAGGATTAATGTTAATTATGCCAACAACTGCTGCCTTTATTATTATTCCCGACATAATTTTACTTACGCTTTTTTCTTACGGCCGGTTTGATCATTATGCAGTGCAGCAAACTGCTCCCACGTTAATAGCATTTTCTCTTTCTTTACCTGCATTTATTATAAATAAAGTATTGCTACCCACGTTTTTTGCTAAAGGCAATCTAAAAATACCAACTATGTTCTCACTAATGTGCCTTGGAATTAATGTAGTGCTAAACCTTTTGTTAATGAACGAGTATCAGCACACGGGGATTGCTATCGCTACTTCCGTTTCCACTTGGATAAACTCCATTCTATTAATTAGTTATTTAACAATAAATAAAATGTATAAGGTTAGCCAAGCGTTATTGTTAAATATCATGAAAATTTTTGTAGCAACGGTAGTCATGTCAATAGCCCTTTATATTTTTAATTCTTTGTTGGCAGGATTATTTTTTGATAAAATATTGGCTCGTATTGTTTATTTAACGACTTTAATAGCTTTGAGTGTTATTGTTTATTTTGGTATTCTCTATTTAATGTTTAGAGGAAATTTGAATAATTTGAAATATGTATAAACTAGATCTTTTGCTAAAGGAACAGCAAACGGTGTCATCCCAGTGCTTGACACTGGGATGGCTTTGTTGCATCGCTACTTATGAAAGGCTAACTATAGCTAGGATTATAAGCAACCTATTGAAAATCTTGTTTTTTTGCAATCAACCTGATCAAATTTAAGAATAGTAATTTATTATTTATATTAATAAACTTAATTCTATTGAAAATAGCTAAAGCATTGAAATTCTTGAATTTTAGCCGGATTAGTGAGTGGTAGTGAAATTTCTTTTACTCAAATTTAGGTATTCACTGACCGTTCTTGTTATAAATACCAGAATAATAAGCTACTGATATTCTCCATCTTTTTTATCTTTAATCCATCATAGCTAGCTATGCAACAAAGCCCACTGGGATCCAGATATAAAAATATTTGCAAATTATGCAATAGACAACAGATTCTAGGAGCATACGCTGAAATAATGCCCATGATGAAAATAAGATGGATCCCAGTGGGCTTTGTTGCATAGCACCTTAAGCAGTGATGGTTTACGACAAATTTATGTAATGATTTCAAATTTAGCCATACCAATATCAGTGAATTTGTTGAGCAAATAGCACTTAATTAGTAATTCTTTTTCACGATTTACTTCAGATTTATTCCTAAAGCTAAATCCAAATACTTGCTTCAACCTTGAGAAAAATCCTTCTATGTAAGATCTCTTTCCATAAATTGCTTCCTTTTTCCACTCTTTTACACCATCTTGTCCATATAATTTTATTAACCTAATAGCAGCATTTCTGTCAGACATATAATCTATTTTTGAATGTTCTGCTGCATCCTTTTTTGGTAGAACTTTTGTCTTTATATCGTATTTCTTACACAATTTATAAAGTTTGTGCCTATCGTATGCCCTATCTGCATATAATGCTTTTATTTTGTGCTGAAAATTAACTTCTTCAAGCAAATCGCAAGCTCCATAGTGGTCAGAGTAGACGCCATTACTGTATCTTGCAGCTATAGCTTTTTTACTATTCACACTTAACATAACATGTAACTTTCTTACTTGCTCGTAGCTTCGGTACTTTCTATCTGCACTGTTTTCCTTACTGTGGCCAGGAGTGTTACTGTAAATGCTGATACTTGTGCTATCTATGATAATTTCAATATTTTCCATGTTGCTTTTATCAACCCTGCAATCATTTATCTTAATATTAAGTTTTTTAAACCTTCTTGATGCTTGTGAATAGCTGATAACTGCCAAATTTTTTCCTATTTGTTGCAGATATCCTTTTATAAACCCCACCGTTTGTCTTAACCCAATTCTAAAAAGATTGACAATTATATGCACCAAAATTACGACTTTATCACTGTAAATATAGTTGCCGCCCTGCATTTTTGGACTATTTTCATACCAATTTTCGATAGCTTCATCGATGTAACGAAAAATATTTCCCCTTTTTTCAAGGAATTTGTTATATTCGTTTTGGTTACTGACTTTCATTTTCTGTGGCATATTTTTTCTTCAACAGTTAAATGGTTATTTATAATGAATTTTGTCAGTAGCCACCAGATTTTTTCGGTTGCTATGCAACAAAGCCATCCCAGTGTCAAGCACTGGGATGACAGGAGTGGGTGCTGGGATGACAAAGATAGACATTGAGATGACAAAGGTAGGAAATAGAGTAACTCCATTGCAATTAAGAGGCATATTATGAAGCTCTCAATATACGCCATATTATCAATCTCGCTGCTATTAATTCTCATGCACGTTGCTGCAACTTTTAAGGATTGGAGTGGCTACAGGAAATATATCATAAAAGAGTTGGAGAGAACGTATGATGCTAAAGTGCATATTGGAGGGAAAGTTGAAGTTTCACTCATTACTCCAAAGCTCACTATTCATAATGTATATATACAATACAACGAAAATAAAGAGCAAAAGCTATCAGATTTAATTAGTGTAAGAAAAATTGAAATAAGGCCATCGTTCCTATCGTTGCTTTTATTCTCGTTGCAACCAAAGTCAATCACATTGTTTGGCATGAAAAGCAATAAAGAAAATTTAATTAATATTATAAATACAAAAGCCAGTGGTAACACAGTCGATATAGTAATAAAAGACAGCCAAGTAAGTTTTAAGAATGATTTCGCTAATTATAGCAGCATTGTTAATATAAAGGAAGTTGCTGTAAAAAAAAATAGGCAATTCTCTGGTAAAGTAAAGGTAGGTGATAATAATTACGATTTTTCAGGAAAGGTTAATATCACAAAAAAGAATGCATACATTAGTGTTGAATCAAATTTTGTAAATTTGCTATTTACAGGTAATAGAAATCAAGAAGAACTCCAGGGTAATTTAACATTAACAATTAATAACAGTTCCGGTTCTGTGGGTGATTTAGCAAAAATCATTAATCTTAGCTTTCTCTCTTGTGTTATTCCTAGTGAAAATATTGAGATATCATCTAATATCAACCTCGATGAAAATGAGTTTACGGTAACTGACTTGAAAATTGATTCCAAAAGCATGCAAGCCAGCGGTACAATACAAAATGATAGAAAAAGCGATCACACTAATTTCAATATTAGCTTCAGTAAAGTTGACTTAGATTCCATACAAGACAATTCACAAAAAACAACGAATATAAAAGACCTTCTGGAATGTTTTAGAGCAGTTGTGCCAAAGAACTTGAGCTTAAATTTTAATATGGAAGCTTCTAACATTCAATATCAAAACAAAATATTGGACAATTTCCGTGCTGTACTAAAATCCACTGATGGCAAAGTAAAAGTTAATACGCTTCTCAAATTTCCTGGAATCAATAATATATCTTATTTATCAGGAGAGATCTCAAACAATAATGCCCTATCTGAATTCAACGGTGATTTGTTAGTAGAAGGAAATGATTTTGAGTCGTTCATTTCATGTTTTTTCCCTTCTATAAAGATGAAAGAAAACCAGAAAAATCAATTTACACTAAGTTCTAAACTGCACCTTGCACCAAGAATATTATCTATCTCAGACATTAGACTGCTAAATAATAAGGAATCCTTGCAAGGGTCAATTAGAGTAAGCCACACAAAAAAACGCAGTGTGATTGATGGTGAATTTAGCATGCATAATCTTGATGCAGATAAATATGATCATTCATTATTTAGCAGTTTATCTAAAATGCAACGGCTGAAAAATTTTCAGTATGATGCAAATATAAAGGCCAGTGTTAATAACCTTACATTGAATGATACGAAAATTAAAAATTTGGATTTTTTGCTGAAAATGGAAAAAGGTAAGCTAGTTGCAGATAAAATAAAACTATCTGGAGAAGACTTCGATATTACCGGTAATGCAAAAATATTAGTAGATCAAAAATACGCCAAACCTTTATTAGATGTGAACCTTACGGGCAATAAATTTAATGGAAATATCTTTAAATTACCAAATTTAGTAGAGGTAAAAAGAAATTCAAGAAATGAGATAGATCAAATCCAATGGTCAACAAAGCAGCTTGATTTTTTGGATGACAAAGAAGGCTTTGATGCAAATGTGCAAATCAATACTGCAGAATTTAAAACCGAGCAGAATGTTTTGAAAGATTTTAATTTGGATGCGGTAATGAGAAACAACGTTATCACTATCAGGCAGGCAAGTTACGTATTAGAACACGGGCAAGTGTTTTTTCAGGGTTATTTAAGATCAGACTCAATGAATACAAGATTTTCTATTGTAAATTTGGACACTAAAAAGATTGGTAAGGTTATAGGAATTGACAATGTAAATGGTCAGATAAGCTTAAGTGGTGCAATCAAAACTCAAGGAAAAAGTTTTCATGATTGGGCTAATAGCTTATCAGGAGATGTAAACTTACAAGCGCAGGGAATAGAAGTTACTAATGTAGATTTCAATTCATTTATCGCTAATTTGTTAAGCAGTAAGAATAAGTCTGAAATTTCCACATTTGCTTATGTTGATATATATAATGGCAGTACATTTTTTGAAAATATTAGCGGAAAAGCAAGTATTAAGAGTGGTATATGTTCAACTAGTTTACAATTCGGGATTGATCAAGCATCAGGGTCGATCTCTTCTAATTTAACCTTATCTAACTTCGCTTTAGCTTCTATATTCAGGTTCTTTTTCATACCACCAAACTATAGTAATCCAATCTATATCGATATGCATTTGGATGGCCCTATTTGGCGTCCTAAGATGAGTTTTGATGTAGACCAAATCTTCATCGCTCTGGTTGGCAAGAGGAATAGTTAATTTACTAACATCTGTTTATAAGAGTCATATGTGCTTGACACCTGGTTAATATTAGGTTAATATATTGATATGAGCGTTAAGTTGTAGGTAAAAAAAAATGTTTAGTATGTTTTCGAATCTTTTTGGCAAAAATTCTAATAATTCAAGTGTTATTGGAAGTGATGTAGAAGTTAGCCCTATAAAAGAAACAGTGACTCCTGTAGATATTGATGAGGGTTTTGAAGAGATTGATCTTGCAGAAATTGATGAGAAAGAATTTTTTGAATGTGCAGCAACACAAGAAGAACTAAATTCGTTGCTTGAATCTGAATCACAAGGTAAAACTATTTCTTATGCCCTTAAGCCATTGCTTTATACTGCAAAATATGGAGCCAAAGCACTATCAGCAACAACGGTAGTTGTATCGTACGCCTTAAATGGGGCTTCATATGGTATAGCTGGTATATCTTATATTCCTCGTGGTGCATCAAAAGTGCTTAAAAAATGCAAAGGAGAAGATAAAAACACAGTAGGGTATAAAATTACCACTTCTTCTCAGAACTTACTAGATTTTACGTCAGGTGCTATATATACTGTGTCATATGTACCATATGGTGCTGGAGTAGTTTTAAATGGAGTGTCTGGTATAGCGAATCAATTAGATTCCTCTTTATCTCCTGAAAAAATAGAGCAGATCTGCACTAAATCAGATTTGTTTGTAGACAACTTATCCAGTAAATTAAAGGGAATAAAAATAGAGAATTTTTCACAAGCTCTAGCGGTAGCTTGTTAGGCGTGTACGGTTTAGGAGACAATAAACTCATCTGAACGGGTATCTTCAAGCATATCTGTTCAATGGTGCGGTAGAAAATGGTTGCGCAGACAAAGTTGCTATAGCTAGTGCAACCCTACGTCACACCGCCGCGGCGCTAACATGTAGCAGAATGACGAACCCTCGGTAAACCCAAAACTATAGGATAAAATGGACTAAATATGGTGTAATTTGGCTGATTTTTTTAATATTTTACAAAGTACAAAGCAAAAACTTAAACTCTTCTAAGTTGTCTTTTAGCCGCACAACTGAACGGATCAAACTTAACCTAACTCATCACCACCTGGCAGTGGTGGCAAGCCAAATGCTTCCCTTTTTTCATTGAGTGTCATAAAGCTTGCGTTTTCTACGTATTTCCACAACTTTTGCCTCTTTTCCATGAGAATTTCTATTGCATCTTTGTCGTACGACAAGCACAGATCCTCGCCAAATTTTGGTGTTAGCCAAGAATTCAGGTGACAGATAATATTTTCTAGCGTTGGTAAAACCGTCTGTTCCCAGAGGGACAAGCGTGCTTCGACTAAATTGCTATAAGTGTTATCACCTGGTATGCCAAGCAACTGCGGCGGGACGCCAAAAGCCAGGGCAATATCACGAGCTGAACTGTGTTTGGACTCAATAAAATCCATATCCCTTGGTGATAAGCTCATTTCTTTCCACTCCAAGCCTCCTTCAAGCAATATCGGTCTTCCAGCATTGACAGAACCTGAATAATGATCATTTATTTGCTCTTTTAAGCGTTGGTACTGCTCTTGACTTAAACTTCCACCACTCCCGTCCTTCGCTGATTTCACAACTATTGCACCACTTGGTCTTGCCCCATTTTGCAACATCGCTTGATTCCAAGCACCCGCCTGATTATGCTGATCTATACTGTATGCAGCTGCCTCAATTGGTGATAATCCATACCAATCATTCAAAGGGTTAAAGGTCTTTAGGTGCAACACTGCTGAACGTCCGGTTAGTTTATCAACTTTAAAGTCATAACCGTTGTTATTTATGGTATAACGATAGATATAAGGAACGTTATTTCTCCCTGGAACAATTTCAACCCTATCAGGGCGCAGAAGATAAAGCTCTGTTGGTGGTTTTCTATTGTTCTGCGACTCAACCATCAATATATAAGAATTGCCGTTAACTAACCGATAAGTTACAATCCCCTCAATAAATTCCGATTTTGATGTCATTGGATTAGGAGAATAAAGTAATTTCAGTAATGGATGGGCTTTTAGTTGCGATTTTCCCTGTTCAGTAAGCTGGCAGAGAGTAAAAGGTACCGAAGATGCAGCACTTGCAATCATATTAATTGCTCGAAAGGCAATAACATTTTTTATGTAACCTTCCTCAGCAAAACTTACATAATCACGCTTACTCCAACTTGGTTCCATCATTAGCTGCAAAGCAGAATATTTAGTAAATACTGCGCTTTTTTTTCTTTGAAAGATGTTGAAATTCATATGTGCCTCCTAAAAAATTGAATTTGTGGTAGAATTATATCAATTGGTGTCACAGGAAGGATATACTAACGTACGAACATTATGTTTGAGAGCAATCTCTACACAGTAGTTAAATGGCAGGCACAATAAGGGGTAGCAAAAAGAATGAGCTTTTTTTTTGAGCTGAGCGAAGCCACCTAAGGTAGAAAATGAATCAGGAAGGAGTAAAAATATATTTAATGTTTATATGATGTACTTACTTATAAATATCTTTTCTGTGTCCTATCTCTTTGATAACCACTTCATATTTTATAATATTTACGGAATAGATAACGCGATAATCACCTACCCTTAATCTTCTTTGTCCTCTAAATCTGTAATATAATGGCTCACCAAGGTTAATGGGATCAATTGTAAGGCGCTTATTTATCGCATTTATGATCCTTAATCTTATTGTTTTTGGAAGAGCTGGAAGGTCTTTCTCAAGAACGCTTTCTATGAAGATAATATTGTATTCCAGTCTACATCCTCACTTCTAATTTTCTTTACACCTGAAACATTACGTTTAGCAGCACGCTCAATTAGTATTTTATCTTCCTCATTTTCAATTGCTTCTTGTATTAGCTTCTCTGTTAGTTCTTTAATGGACTTATTTCTTATTTTAGCCAGTCCAGCAAGACACTCTGAAATTTCGTTGTTGAAAGTTATGCTAAATTTTGAGTTTGCCATATATTTTACCTAAAATCTACTAATAATTATACAACATTTTTCTGAATTTTTCAATAAAAAAAGTTGCCTATACGTAAAGAGGACCTGTGTTGACAAACAATTAAACATTTGTCATGTACTATGTTTGTTAAGGAGAAATAGCACAGAAGTTAGTATTAAGTATATTAGGAATAAGAAAGGCTGCGCTCAGTGTCACACACTGGAATGACAAGAAGAGGGCACTTGGATGACAGGAAAAAACGAACTGCTATACTAAAAAAAAAGAAATAGAATATGACAGAATGGCTAATATCTAATCAGCTTATTGATTATAACTGTGCCGTAAAATCTATGGAAGAAAAAATTCAACAAATTTACAATAATTCAGCAGACGAATTGGTATGGCTACTCCAGCACCCTCCACTTTATACTGCAGGAATCAGTGCAACAGATGATGATATTGTTGAAAAACTATTTCCTATATATAAAACAGGAAGGGGTGGTAAACACACATATCATGGTCCAGGACAGCGCATCATATATTTAATGTTAAACCTTAAAAAAAGAAATAAATGCGACATAAAGCTATATATTAGAGACCTAAGTAAGTGGATAATAAATGTTTTAAAGCAATTTAATATACTTGGAGAATTTAAAGAGGATAGAATAGGTGTTTGGGTGAATAACAATGGAGTAGAAAAAAAAATTGCAGCTTTTGGTATTCGCTTAAGAAAATGGGTAACTTATCATGGCATAGCGCTTAACGTCTTTCCAGATCTCTCTCACTATAAGGGTATTATTCCTTGTGGACTGCAAGGTTATGGCGTCACATCAATGGAAGAACTAGGAGTGAAAGTTCCACTCTCTGAATTGGATGATATACTAAAAAAAGAGTTTTATAAGATATTTTAATGATCATTTACCTTTTATATTTTATTTTCACTTTATGTGCTAACACAGGTATTCATGCAATCGACCGAGTTGATATTATTGCTCCTTCTTCCAAGGGAAAAGAATCAGATCTGACTACTATAAAAGAATATGTAGAAGCTTCGGATTTTAATCCCCATATTTCGGAAAAAATATATAGTAATGACAATCCATTTTATTCCAACTCTGATGAATTCAGAGCAAATGATTTGGTTAGTGCACTAACTAATGATAGTAAAATAATTTGGTGTATCAGAGGAGGAGAAGGGGCTTCTCGGTTAATTCCCTATCTAGAAAAGTTACCCAATGATAAAAAAGAAAGGATTGCTCAAAACAAAAAAATCCTCATAGGCTATAGCGATATAACTGCCTTGCACATCTATCTACAAGCTAAATATGATTGGCAAACTCTTCACGGCACCATGTTGGAAATGATAGTAAATAGCTCCGTTTCTGAAAGCTCTGTTGAAAAATTGAAAGAGTTAATTCTTAACAAGCGGGATTCTATCAGATTTGATAACCTAAAGATGATAAACAATGGCATTAGACTAAAAGATGGCAGATTAGAGTCTAAAGTCATCGGTGGTAATATGACTTTAGTTGAAAATAGTATAGGAACCGCTTGGCAAATAAATGCGAAAGGTAAAATTCTATTTTTAGAGGACATAAGAGTTTACCCATACGCAATAGAGCGCAGTTTAGATCACCTAAAACAAGCTCACATTTTTGATGGAGTGCATGCAGTAATCTTTGGGGATTTCGTTAACTGTTATAATGGTAATCTTGTTGAAGTTGTAAAAGAAAGGCTTGCAAAAAGTGTTAACTTTCCTGTATTTACAATGAAAGGGGTAGGCCATGGACATACAAATGACCCTTTACCTCTTAACACTCACGCTATTATTAGCGTTCAAGACGAAAAAGAAGGTTTGTTTTTTATGGATGTGCAGAATGTTAGCTAATCTTATAGCTAATGCGAGCTCTACGTCATGCCGCCACGGTATCTCTTAGCCGCTAACACGTACTTAACCGTCATACCGCGATTCATTCGCGGTATCTCTAGATCCCGCTAACACGTAGCGGGATGACGAGTTATTATACCACCGCGAACCGTCATGCCGCCGCGGTATCTCTTAGCCGCTAACACGTACTTAACCGTCATACCGCGATTCATTCGCGGTATCTCTAGATCCCGCTAACACGTACTTAACCGTCATACTGCCGCGGCGCTAACAACTGTACGAACGTTGTAGTTTGGGCCACCAGTGGGGTGTCATCCATAAGTGTTGAAAGTGCTATAAGTGGCATTATATAAGGTGGTTAACGGCATAAATTTCAATGGTAATAAAATAAATTAAAAAAGCGCCTTTTTGCCTGTGGTTAGAAGGTTTAAGCGAATTTTCGACGTGGTTTATCTGCTTTCCCAACAACGAAGGTTGATATCAAGAGGAGATTTACATACCATTAATCACCTTGTGTGATTGCACTTTCAACACTTATGGGTGTCATCCCAGTGCCCAGACACTGGGATGGCTTTGTTGCATCGCTAGCTATGATGGATTAAAGATAAAAAAGATGGAGAATATCAGTAGCTTATTATTCTGGTATTTATAACAAGAACGGTCAGTGAATACCTAAATTTGAGTAAAAGAAATTTCACTACCACTCACTAATCCGGCTAAAATTCAAGAATTTCAATGCTTTAGCTATTTTCAATAGAATTAAGTTTATTAATATAAATAATAAATTACTATTCTTAAATTTGATCAGATTGATTGCAAAAAAACAAGATTTTCAATAGGTTGCTTATAATCCTAGCTATAGTTAGCCTTTCATAAGTAGCGATGCAACAAAGCCCACTGGGATCCAGCTTCTATGCAACTTAATTAAAAACGTTTGTTTTAGCGTAAGACAACTACCTTTAGCTCATCAGCTCAGTTATAAGCAAAATTTCTGGATCCCAGTGGGCTTTGTTGCATAGCACCTTAAGCAGTGATGGTTTACGACAAATTTATGTAATGATTTCAAATTTAGCCATACCAATATCAGTGAATTTGTTGAGCAAATAGCACTTAATTAGTAATTCTTTTTCACGATTTACTTCAGATTTATTCCTAAAGCTAAATCCAAATACTTGCTTCAACCTTGAGAAAAATCCTTCTATGTAAGATCTCTTTCCATAAATTGCTTCCTTTTTCCACTCTTTTACACCATCTTGTCCATATAATTTTATTAACCTAATAGCAGCATTCCTGTCAGACATATAATCTATTTTTGAATGTTCTGCTGCATCCTTTTTTGGTAGAACTTTTGTCTTTATATCGTATTTCTTACACAATTTATAAAGTTTGTGCCTATCGTATGCCCTATCTGCATATAATGCTTTTATTTTGTGCTGAAAATTAACTTCTTCAAGCAAATCGCAAGCTCCATAGTGGTCAGAGTAGACGCCATTACTGTATCTTGCAGCTATAGCTTTTTTACTATTCACACTTAACATAACATGTAACTTTCTTACTTGCTCGTAGCTTCGGTACTTTCTATCTGCACTGTTTTCCTTACTGTGGCCAGGAGTGTTACTGTAAATGCTGATACTTGTGCTATCTATGATAATTTCAATATTTTCCATGTTGCTTTTATCAACCCTGCAATCATTTATCTTAATATTAAGTTTTTTAAACCTTCTTGATGCTTGTGAATAGCTGATAACTGCCAAATTTTTTCCTATTTGTTGCAGATATCCTTTTATAAACCCCACCGTTTGTCTTAACCCAATTCTAAAAAGATTGACAATTATATGCACCAAAATTACGACTTTATCACTGTAAATATAGTTGCCGCCCTGCATTTTTGGACTATTTTCATACCAATTTTCGATAGCTTCATCGATGTAACGAAAAATATTTCCCCTTTTTTCAAGGAATTTGTTATATTCGTTTTGGTTACTGACTTTCATTTTCTGTGGCATATTTTTTCTTCAACAGTTAAATGGTTATTTATAATGAATTTTGTCAGTAGCCACCAGATTTTTTCGGTTGCTATGCAACAAAGCCATCCCAGTGTCTGGGCACTGGGATGACACCATTTGCTGTGCAATTTACCTTCAAAAACGAATGTTCGTACAGCTATGAGTGAGATCAAAGAATTGCAGAATTAAGTGTGAATGGTTGCAGAGTAATTTCAAAGTGCATTTGCAGTTGGACTGGCTGAATGGATATATTTAATGAAAGTCCCATTTCACGGTGTTCAAATCTACTCCTTCTTGTACCATCTCCCAAAGTGGGCTCATTTCTCTCAGTCGGCCAATATTTTTAGCAACAAGATCTGCTGCGTACAAAACTTCTTCTTTAGTTGTAAATCGGCCTAGGCCAAATCTAATTGATGAATGCTCAAGGTCGTGGCCATTATTTAGCGACCGTATGACATAGGAAGGCTCAAGAGACGCAGACGTGCACGCAGAACCAGAACTTACTGCTAAATCCTTGATTGCCATGATGAGAGACTCACCCTCAACATAGGGAAAGCTCAAGTTTAGGTTGCCAGGAATTCTATTTTCATAATCACCATTTAAAACGATATCAGGAAATGCTTCTTTTATCTTATTGTACAAAATATCTCTCAGTCCTTCCAATTTGCTTGCTTCCGTTTCCATTTCTTCTTTAGCGATACGTGCCGCTTCACCAAAACCAACTGCAAGAGGTGTTGGAACTGTTCCAGAACGCATACCTCTTTCTTGTCCACCACCACTAATCAATGGTATCAGCCTAACACGAGGATTCTTTCTACGGACATATAATGCGCCTATTCCCATAGGTCCATAAATTTTGTGGCTAGAGAGACTCATAAGATCAATGCACATCTCATTAACATCAATTGGAACTTTTCCAAAGCTTTGAGCTGCATCTGTATGGAAAAATATATTATGCTTTCTGCATATTTTACCAATCTCCTTTACAGGCTGAATTACTCCGATTTCATTATTTACCATCATCACTGAAACCAGGATTGTTTTATCAGTAATTGCTTCCTCAAGCTTTGATAAATCTATAATTCCGTTTTGCTTAACAGGCAAATATGTAACTTTAAAGCCTTCATTTTCCAGATGCCGACAAGAATCCAGAACACACTTATGCTCCGTGCAGACAGTTATTATATGATTTCCTTTATTTTTGTAAAAGTGAGCAATGCCCTTGATTGCTGTATTATTTGACTCAGTTGCACCTGAGGTAAAGATAATTTCTTTGCTATCTGCGTTCACCAGATCAGCGATGTGTTTCCTTGCTTTTTCCACTGCTTCTTCAGCAGTCCAACCAAATGAATGGCTGCGAGAGTGTGCATTACTGAACTCACCAAAATAAGGTATCATTACCTCCAAAACACGGGGATCCACTTTAGTAGTAGATTGATAATCAAGAAATATTGGTAATTTTATTTTAGTATCATGTATTTTCTTACTTTCAACATTCATAAAGCTACCACAGGGACAAAATTTACAACTATTTAATAGCACTAAAACTTAATTTTTTCAAGGTATAATCTTGCATCAACAAACATTGTCACCAAAGGGATGTGTGTATGACGCTGGTTCACTCTGTGATGGTGTCATTCCAGCGCCCCTATGATGTTATCCGAGTAGCTCCTTTTTTTGTCATCCGAGTAGCTGACACTGGTTCACTCTATAATAGTATCATCCGAGTAGCCCCTTCTCCTGTCATTCTAGTGCTCCTTTTTTTGTCATCCGAGTAGCCCCTTTTTTGTCATCCGAGTAGCCCCTTTTTTGTCATCCCAGTGCCCAGACACTGGGATCTCATTTTACTCTATAATGGCAGTGCTCCTTTCTCGTCATCCCAGTGCCCAGACTACTTGGATCCAGGAAACTTAACTCTACACCAAGTAAATGTACAATAAGAACTAGATTCCAGACTGGAATGACACCCTACTTAACCGTCATACCGCGATTCATTCGCGGTATCTCAGCCGCTAACAAGAGATCCCGCTAACACGTAGCGGGATGACGGTTGTCGTTTAGCCATAAATATTTAAGAAATTTACCAAACGAAAAAAAAGGCAAAAGAAGCCCTAGTCATTGTCTATTTTCAGTATTGGCGTTTTTTAAGTCTTAAACACTGCAATTTAGCTGCTTTTAAGTGCAACTAACCTTAGTTTAAATGTTTAAGAAATTTACTAAGCAGAAAAAAAGGCAAAAGAAACCCCGTGTTAGCTAGTTGTCACTCTCTAATCCTGCAAATTGGCGTACTATACTGTCTTAAACGACTTATAAGCGCGTTTCAGCTTATATAGGTAAAAACCCAGAAATGTTGTGAAGACATAAGGTGCACATAGCGCAAAAAATTAAAAATAAGACGCTAACTACGTTGTTTTCTTGCTGTTTAATCTGCACAGATGAAGATAACTGAATACCTTCAATACCATGATAAGGGCGCTGGCGGAGTTTGTCAAGGAAGTTTTTGTATTTTAATTTTAGAATTTTATAGGCTTTTGTTTTCATGAAATTATGTTCTCATGGGTAAATTAATGTTATCCTTTTTTGTTGATCTAAAGTTTTTTATGTTCATACACTTACGTGTTCATAGTGTTTATTCGCTGCTTGAAAGCTCGGTTAAAATTGAGGAGCTGATAGGCCTTTGTTTGCGAAATAAAATGCCAGCGGTTGCAATTACTGATTCAGGCAACTTGTTTGGCTCGCTCGAATTTTCAGAATATGCAGCAAGTAGGGGAATACAGCTAATAATAGGATGCAATATTATAGTTAAACATTCAGAACAAAATTTACCTATATTATTGCTTGCAAAAAATGAGCAAGGGTACACTAATTTAGTCACTTTGGTGAGTGAGTCTTTTAAAAAGCGCAAGAATAACAGCGATATTCCTTACGTTGATTTTGATGAGCTATTGAATTTAAGTATGGGTCTGATCGCTTTAACCGGTGGATGTTTGGCTCAACTATTGTTGGGGCAAGATAAAGAAACGGTTGAAAAACTGCTTTCAGCATTCGATGGTCATTTATATGTTGAATTGCAGCGTCATGGGCTGAATAAAGAGCTAGAGCTTGAAGAAGCTTTAATAGATTTTGCTTATCAGCGCAATGTACCACTGGTTGCAACGAACGATGTGTTTTTTCCAAATAGGTCTGATTATGAGGCTTATGACATATTAACGTGCATATCGGAGGGGAGTTATGCCCTGGAGAATAACAGAAAGAAGTTAACTACCGAGCATTACTTCAAATCTGTGGCAGAAATGGAGGAACTGTTCAGCGACATTCCCGAAGCAATTCATAACACTTTAGTGATAGCTAAGCGGTGCTCTTACATGCCAAGAAGCAGGCAGCCTATCTTGCCTAAATTTCCTTGTCGAGAAAATAAAACTGAGAATGAAGAACTGAGGGAGCAGGCAGTTGCAGGATTGAAGCTGCGTATTGCAAAATCCTCTTCTGTCACCAGAACACCCTCCACTGTCATCCCAGTACTTGATCAGAGAGATTCCAGCGTCACGCGCTGGAATGACACCAAACCAGATGATGACACACAACATGATATCGATTTCAAGCAATACTACGACAGGTTAGATTATGAACTAAGTGTAATCACTTCAATGAACTATGCTGGTTACTTTCTAATAGTTTCTGACTTTATCCGCTGGAGCAAAGCAAATGGCATTCCAGTTGGTCCAGGAAGAGGCTCTGGTGCTGGATCAATTGTTGCTTGGAGCTTACAGATTACAGACCTTGATCCAATAAAGTTTGGCCTAATATTTGAAAGGTTTTTAAATCCCGATCGTGTATCAATGCCTGACTTTGATATCGATTTCTGCCAAGAGAAAAGGGACCTGGTTATTGATTATGTTCAGAAAAAGTACGGTTATGTTGCTCAAATAATCACTTTTGGAAAATTGCAAGCAAGGGCAGTATTGCGTGATGTTGGTAGAGTATTGCAAATGCCTTACTCTCAAGTGGATAAAATATCTAAAATGGTTCCATTTAATCCAGTAAATCCTGTAACTTTATCGCAAGCGATAGAGTTTGATCAAAACCTGCAGAAAGAACGGGATAGTGATGAGGTGATTGCAAAGCTTCTTGATATATCACTAAAGCTTGAAGGAATATATCGTCACGTTTCAACTCATGCTGCTGGAATTGTAATATGTGATCAAAAGTTGGAAAATTTTGTTCCTGTGTACTACGATCCAAATTCGGCTCTGCCAATCACTCAATACAGCATGAAATATGTGGAGAAAGCTGGGTTAATAAAATTTGATTTTCTTGGACTTGGTACGCTAACACTAATAGATCATGTATGTCGTTTAATTAATCGTGATGAAAAAAAGATCGATATTTCTTCAGTTCCTTTGAATGATCAAAAAACCTATGAGATTCTCTCTAGCGGTGATTCAATTGGAGTGTTCCAGCTTGAAAGTTCGGGAATGAGAGAAGCTTTAATCAAATTAAAGCCAGATTGCATTGAAGATATTATCGCTTTAATTTCCCTTTATCGTCCAGGACCTATGGATAACATTCCAACTTATGTTGCAAGAAAGCATGGACTTGAAAAGCCAGATTATATTCATCCGTTACTTGAAGGAGTGTTAAAAGAAACATTTGGGGTAATAATCTACCAGGAGCAGGTGATGGAAATAGCCCGTATTCTTTCCGGGTATAGCTTAGCGGAAGCAGATCTGCTGAGACGTGCCATGGGTAAGAAAATTAAGGAAGAGATGGATAAACAACGTGAACTTTTCATCCAAGGGGCAACAAAGAATGGCGTTGATTATGACAGGGCAAGTTATATCTTTGACCTTGTTGCAAAATTTGCTGGTTATGGATTTAATAAATCTCACGCAGCTGCATATGCGGTTATATCTTATCAAACGGCTTACCTTAAAGCTAATTATCCATTAGAATTTTTTACAGCACTAATGAATCTAAATATTGATGATAGAGATAAACTGAATTTATTTTATCATGCAGCAAAGTTTAGTGGCGTTACCGTTCTTCCACCTGATATAAACAAGTCTCAAGCTGAATTCTCAATAGAGGGTGAGTGCATACGTTATGGTATTGCTGCCTTGAGGAATGTTGGTTTTTCTATAGCAGAAGGAATAGTGAACACACGTTCAAGCGCTTATAAGGACATATGGGAATTCATTCAAAATTCAGGTCATATAATAAATAAGAGGGCGCTAGAAAGCCTAATTAAATCCGGGGCATTCGATAGCGTGCATAAGAACAGAAAGCAGCTATATGAGTCAATGGACATGCTGATTTACTTTGCAAATAAAAACAAACAGGATAGGGAATCAAGTCAAGCTGCTTTGTTTGGTAGTCTTGATGTCCTCAAACCGAAATTTGAGAATGTGGAAAATTTTGATGAAGAGGAAAAATTAGAGCATGAGTTATTTTCACTAGGATTTTATTTAACTAATCATCCACTTGAAAAATTTAGAATTCTTCTGGAAAAGTTAAATATTGGGTTTATCGGAGAAAATAGAACAGCAAAAACTGCTGGGGTAATATTAAATGCACGTATGAGAACTTCAGAGCGTGGAAGGTTTGTTATACTCACACTTTCTGATCCCCATAACGTTTCTGAAATAGCATTTTATAATAATGAAATAATAGAAGAAAAAAGAGATTTATTTTCACCAGGAACATTTGTGATAATTGATCTTGAAGCTTCGGAAAATACGACAAGATTAGCAGGCAAGGATATATCTGAGTTTACAAAAAGAATCGCTTCTACAATAAAGGAATTAGTTCTCACCACTGAGTGCACGGATTCGCAAAAAGCCGCTATGGAATTAAATGCAATATTGAAAGATAAAGGCAGAACCAAAATAATGCTAAAACTTCTTCTCGAAAAACATAAAGTGAGCATCTTATTACCAGGTGCATACTCAATTGCTCCTCAAGTTATTTATGAAATATCTAACTTAAGCTGGATTAAAGGCGTAGAAATTAATACAAATAACTTGCTTATATAAAAAAGCTTTATATAATGAAATATTTAATCGGTATTAAAGGAAGATATAGTGAATCTTTATGAATTTACTTTTATAGCACAACAAGGATTATTACAGCAAGAAGTAGAGGAGATGGTCCAAGAGCTAGCTGTTTCATTGAAAAATATTAAAGCAGATGTTATTTTCCAGAAGATCAAGAGTCTTATGGAAAGGCAAAATAGTACGCTTACAAAACAAGAGTTAGAAACGCGTGCTGAAAACATTAAAGAAGGTCTAGTTGCTTACTCTGATTTCTTGGAAGATCTTACAAAAATTTTATGGGTTGAATTGGAAGAAGATCTTTCAAATTTGAAAGAAGTGAAGTCAAAAATCGATAAAGAGTTGAAAGATGACCTAAAAGATTTAGGAATAACGCAAGATTTTATAAAATTTCTAGGAGGCAGTGAGCAAATTACTAAAAGTGCGTTTATCCATAATGCAGTAAATGCTTTGAAGAGAAATATTTCAGAACATCTAATAAAGATTTTTCAAGATATTTTGAAAGATTTTAGAATAAACGGTCCAACTCAATCGAGCAAAGCATTGGAGATGCTTTTGGAAAACATTGAAGCATCGGGATTAATCAAGTATGAACATTGGGGTCTTTTGGATTTTGCATATCCAATAAATAAGATGAAGAGCGGTCATTATTGTATAATGTGCATAAGTTCTACTGCAAACATTCTGGATGAATTTGTGCGTAGAATGAAACTTAATGAGAACGTTATTCGCCACTTGTCTGTGCAGGTTGATAAATTTTTTGAAGGTAAATCTTATATGATGAATAAACAAATTGAGGAGCAAAACGCATAATGATGAAAAGACGAAATAGTTTTAATAATTCCTACGTATCTGTAAATAATAGGACTGGCTTTAGGCGTTCTAAAGTTTGCCCTCTTGCTACGTCTAAAGATGAAGACATAGATTATAAGAATACAGATTTATTATCCAAGTTTACCTCTGACTATGGTAGGATATTACCTAGAAGGTTAACAGGCGTATGTGCAAAAAAACAAAGGAAGTTACGCTTAGCGATCATAAGGGCACGTTTTTTGGCTCTTGTTCCTTACTGTACTAAAAAAGTTTAGGTAATTTATGTTGATAATTTTAAAGGAAAATATAAGGACTTTAGGTAAGCTTGGTGAAGTTGTCAAAGTTAAACCAGGTTATGCACGTAATTTTCTTTTTCCACAAAGAAAAGCGGTGAAAGCTACCAAGGAAAATTTAACAAAGCTAGAGGAGCAACGTTTATTACTGGAAGAAGAGAATATAAAAAGATTAAATGTAGCAAAAGAGCTTGCATTGTCACTACATGATAAGTTTGTGGTATTGATAAAGCAAGCTTCAGAGGATGGTAAAATTTTTGGTTCTGTAACAACACGTGAAATTGCGAAAGTTTTACTACAAGAAGGACATGCGATAGATCACCGTAGTTTATCTTTTGGTGGAATAAGCATCAAAAACTTGGGTGAATACCAAGTAAACGTAGAATTACATAGTGAAGTAGTAGTACCAATTACTATATACGTCGTGAAATCCGAAACAGATGCGCATGAATTAAGGCAAGTAAAGTTGCAAAATCAGAAGTCTGAGCAACAAGAAGGTGAAGCAGTGGAGCAAGAAGATACAAATAACAAATAGCAGTGAATAAAATATATCAACTATTCCTGTCATTCCAGTGCCTTTTTTTTCTGTCATCCCAGTGCGTGACACTGGGATGGCTTTGTTGCATAGCACCTTAAGCAGTGATGGTTTACGACAAATTTATGTAATGATTTCAAATTTAGCCATACCAATATCAGTGAATTTGTTGAGCAAATAGCACTTAATTAGTAATTCTTTTTCACGATTTACTTCAGATTTATTCCTAAAGCTAAATCCAAATACTTGCTTCAACCTTGAGAAAAATCCTTCTATGTAAGATCTCTTTCCATAAATTGCTTCCTTTTTCCACTCTTTTACACCATCTTGTCCATATAATTTTATTAACCTAATAGCAGCATTCCTGTCAGACATATAATCTATTTTTGAATGTTCTGCTGCATCCTTTTTTGGTAGAACTTTTGTCTTTATATCGTATTTCTTACACAATTTATAAAGTTTGTGCCTATCGTATGCCCTATCTGCATATAATGCTTTTATTTTGTGCTGAAAATTAACTTCTTCAAGCAAATCGCAAGCTCCATAGTGGTCAGAGTAGACGCCATTACTGTATCTTGCAGCTATAGCTTTTTTACTATTCACACTTAACATAACATGTAACTTTCTTACTTGCTCGTAGCTTCGGTACTTTCTATCTGCACTGTTTTCCTTACTGTGGCCAGGAGTGTTACTGTAAATGCTGATACTTGTGCTATCTATGATAATTTCAATATTTTCCATGTTGCTTTTATCAACCCTGCAATCATTTATCTTAATATTAAGTTTTTTAAACCTTCTTGATGCTTGTGAATAGCTGATAACTGCCAAATTTTTTCCTATTTGTTGCAGATATCCTTTTATAAACCCCACCGTTTGTCTTAACCCAATTCTAAAAAGATTGACAATTATATGCACCAAAATTACGACTTTATCACTGTAAATATAGTTGCCGCCCTGCATTTTTGGACTATTTTCATACCAATTTTCGATAGCTTCATCGATGTAACGAAAAATATTTCCCCTTTTTTCAAGGAATTTGTTATATTCGTTTTGGTTACTGACTTTCATTTTCTGTGGCATATTTTTTCTTCAACAGTTAAATGGTTATTTATAATGAATTTTGTCAGTAGCCACCAGATTTTTTCGGTTGCTATGCAACAAAGCCCACTGGGATCTAGCATGTTCAAAGATAAGACGGGGGTCATTTAATGATCCCGCGCTATAGCCAAAAAGAAATGTCTTCCATTTGGGAGGAAAATAATAAATTTAATATATGGCTTAAAATAGAAAAATTAGCGTGTGAAGCTCAAGCAGAGTTAGGAGTGATTCCAAATAGTGTTGCTCAGAAGCTCTCTGGTGCTATTGAATTTGATATTGAACGTATCAACGAAATTGAATCCATTGTAAAACATGATGTTATAGCTTTTCTGACATATGTTGCTGAAAAAGCGGGAGTTGATGTTCGTTATCTCCACTATGGAATGACAAGTTCTGATGTTTTGGATACATGCCTTGCGGTGCAGTTGAAAGAGTCATGTGATATTTTACTCGGGAATCTAAAAAATTTACTTGCAGTATTGAAAAAAAAAGCTGAGGACTATAAAGATATTGTTTGTGTTGGGCGCAGTCATGGAATGCATGCAGAACCAACAACTCTTGGATTAAAATTTGCTAGATTTTATGCTGAATTTAAACGCAATTATCAGAGATTAATTAGCGCGCAAAAAGAGATCTCAATTTGTAAAATATCAGGTGCAGTAGGTAATTTTGCAAATGTTGATCTGTTTGTTGAAGAGTATGTAGCAAAAGAAATGGGACTCATACCTGAAACCATATCGTCTCAAGTCATTCCTCGTGATAGACATGCCATGTTCTTTTCGGTTTTGGGAGTGATTGCAAGCTCAATAGAAAATATTGCAATTGAAATTCGTCATTTGCAAAGAACTGAAATCGGCGAAATTTCTGAGCATTTTTCCATTGGGCAGAAGGGAAGCTCTGCTATGCCACACAAATGTAATCCTATTTTAAGTGAAAATCTGACGGGACTCTCACGTTTAATACGCAGTTATGTTTTTCCTGCGTTAGAAAATGTTGCATTGTGGCACGAACGTGATATATCACACTCGTCTGTGGAAAGATGCATTGCTCCTGATGCTTGTATAACAATGGATTTTGCTTTAGTGCGATTAACAGATTTGATAGATAAATTGGTAATCAATAAGGAAAACATTGAAAAGAACTTAAATTCTTCAAAAGGTTTAGTTTTCTCACAGCGTGTATTGCTTGAGTTAGTAAATAGTGGTTTGGCGAGGGAAGAGGCGTATAAAATTGTTCAGAGCAATGCAATGAAAGTGAAACAAAACAACAGTGATTTTCTGGCCGAATTGAAACAAGATAAACCTTTACTTAAGGTTATTAACTCGGAAAAACTTGAATCTTTGTTTGATTTGAAATATTATACAAAGCATGTAGGTCACATATATAGCAAGGTTTTCAATTAGGCTGAGTAGCTCAGTTGGTAGAGCAGGAGGATCATAATCTCTTGGTCGGGGGTTCAAGTCCCTCCTCAGCCACTCGAACTAAACTATGTTTAGCAAGATAGTGCTATTGGTGAAGTAGTGCGACCCAGTGTCAGCTACTTGGAATGGTTACGTTCAGTTGTATATCCACTTAGGTGTATAGTTTAGAGGAAAATGGATAAGAGATTGTGAAAAGGGTTTAGCTTTTGGCCTATGATCTCTTTAAATGATAGAATTTCACTACAAAACTTAACTTTCTTCTATGCAATTAGCTAAGTCAAGAAAGGTGAATCTATCTCTTGTTGCAAACGCAAGATCGACCACTTTACAATATTGTTCTTTATTCCAACTGAGGTGCTCTGGTAAGTGCGGAATTGATAGATCTTCAAATATTTTTTGCAGGTATTTTGCAGGTAGTAAATTTTGCTTAATTAAATTGGAAATATTAGTCCATTCTTTACAAATAATCTCTTGGATTTTTTGCTGCATAATTTGCTTCTGTTCAAAAGTTCTTACAAATTCGATATTATCAAAGCACTGAGTTATATGTTTTACATCTAAAGTGGTCGGGTTGATAATCGGGTTTTGTATTGATAATATCTTTTCCTGCAAATTAGCCATGGTAATCGTCGTAACAGCAATTTTTTCGCCATGTAGTGAGGAATGATCTCTTGTTACCATTTCCATTGCGTGAGCTATCATATGCTCTCCTTGGCTTGCAGAATAGCTGCCTTTTGATATTACCATTCCAAGTCCTGAAATTAGTAGAACTTCCATAAGTAATAGGACCACTTTTCTACTTCTTTTAGTAAGCGCCGTATACTCTCTTAGCAAAATTTGCTCCAAATCGCGAACAAGTGTAAAAGGTAATTCATTGTATTCTGTGCCAAGCAACAAATGAGATAGTAGCCAGTCAGCCTGAACTGTCGAACGGCAAATGAAATCTGCAAATCCGCTTAATGTGAGGCGCAGTGGTGCATTGGTAAGTATGTCTATATCTATATATATCGCTCTTGGAAGATGTGCTTTGAACGATTTTTTGTATCCATTTACTAATATTGAAGCATTTGCGGATGTATATCCATTCATGGAAGCGGCTGTTGGGAACGATATATAATCTTTTTTCTCGAGGTAGCTTGCATATTTGCAGATGTCGTTAACGGTGCCGCTACCAAATGCAACTATTAAGTCACTGTCTTTTGCTTTGTTTCTAACTAGATTTATGGTTTCAAGAGAGGCAAGTGAAAGATTAGTACCCATGGTTGGTGTCATTCCAGCGCGTGACGCTGATTTTTTTTCCTGGATCCCAGTCTCGGAGGACTGGGATGATAAAATGTAGGGAGCATCCGAAATGATATGAGGTTTTGCAAGAGGCCTAATGGTATTGCTCGGGATAATTAAGTGAGAAATTTTATTAAACACGTTTTTGTTTAAAAGTTTTGCTGTATTTTCATCTGCAACTAGAAAGATGTCATTTCCGTGTCGTGTGCATATTTTATAGATATCATCAGCAAGGTGGTAATCTGTTATTACTTCCCTTAGAAAAGTTTGTTCGGCTTGATGTAATATTTGTTTTAAATAGTGCATAGAGTGTTTACAATATAGCAATATAAGTATTTTAAGATTGACATGAAAATTGACCCTGTAGAGCTAACTAAGAAATTGATCTCTTTTGAGAGTATAACACTAAGGGACGGCGGGGCAATAGAGCATATAGCAACAATCTTCAAGAAAAGTGGCTTTGACTGTGAGATTTTAGAATTTGGTGATGATGGAACTAAAGTTAAAAACCTTTATGCGAAATATATAAATGGAGTACCAAATTTGTGCTTTGCTGGGCATGTTGATGTTGTACCACCGGGTCAGTTAAAAGATTGGGCATTTGGTCCATTTAATCCAGAAGTTAGAGATGGAATGCTATATGGAAGAGGAGCAGCTGATATGAAAAGCGGAATAGCTGCATTTATTGCTGCTATGGCAAATTTAATTGCAGAAAAGTTTCAATTTAATGGTTCGATAAGTGCATTGATTACCAGTGCTGAAGAAAGCACGGAAGAATATGGAACAAAGGCAGTTTTGGAATGGATGAAAAGTAAGCAAAAAAAGATAGATTTTTGTGTAGTTGCTGAACCAACCAGTAGTGAGAAATTAGGTGATACCATAAAAATAGGCAGAAGAGGTTCTGTAACATTTGAATTAATTTGCCATGGAAAACAAGGGCACGTTGCCTACCCAGACCTAGCAGATAATCCAATATATAAGGTAATATCGATATTGAGTAAGGTAAAAAATACTACTTTTGATCATGGTAATAAATATTTTCAGCCTTCACATTGCGAAGTTACTACTATCGATGTTGGAAATAATACTAGCAATCTAATACCTGGTTCAGCAACTACACGTTTTAACATTCGATATAACAATACACAAACACCTGACAGCTTATATAAGCTGATTGATGAAATATGCTCCAGTGTAACTAACGATTATAAACTTTCTATGCATAGCAGCAGGGACGTTTTCCTCTCTACTCCTGATAGAAATACTGATATTATGCTTGATGCGATAAATAAAGTTACCAGTATTGATGCTGTGCTGAGCACAAGTGGTGGCACATCTGACGCTGCGTTTATCAAAGATGTTTGTCCAGTGATTGAATTTGGTATAATCAACAAAACCGCACATCAGATAAACGAATGCGTATTAGTAAATGATATACATAAATTAACAGCTATATATAAGGAATTTATAGAAAATTATTTCAATCCCACTAATAAAATATTGAGTCAGGTCAACGTAGTTAGTAATATATCTAGTGGTCCATTGTTAGCTTAGATGTAATCAGATCTCTTGCATAACTGTTGTTTGAGTAACAACTGCCAGCGTGTGACGTTAGAATCCAAAAACCATGAGAGCTACAAAAACCACTTGACAAACTCCGCCAGCCCCCTTATCATGAAAATGAAGCTATTTATTTATCTTCTCTGTACAGATTAAATGACAAAAAAACTCAACGTATTTGGCGTCTCATGTTTAATTTTTTGCACTATGTGCACTCTATGTCTTTATCAAATTTCTAGGTTTTTACCTATACAAGCTGAAATACGCTTATAAAGCATTTAAAACATTAAAAAACGCCAACTTAAAAAATGGATAGTGAATAATTAGCTACCCTAGGGTTTCTTTTGCCTTTTTTTCTGTTTAGTAAATTTCTTAAACATTTATGACTAAAGGTTAGTTGCATTAAAAAGCAGCTAAATCGCGGTTATTAAGCGTTTAGAATAAAAAAACGCCATACTTGAAAGTATAATGTAAGTAATTAGCCAACCAAGGGGCTTCTTTTGCCTTTTTTTCCATTTGGTAAATTTCTTAATATTTGTAGCTAGAGACTCTCATCTTTAGCGAGCTTCAAGGTAATTGGTTGCTATTTGCGAAAATATTCGCATAATTTAAGTAACATTACTTAATAAAAATTAACTATGGAGCTTAATAAGATTGCAGCATCGATTTTACTTTCTGGGCTAATCATTATGATAGTCAGCAACGTAGTTGATATGCTGTATAGTCCAGAGGAATATAAGATTGAACACCAAACGATAGTAGCTGCTGGTAACAATGAGTTCCAGCAAAAAATCGAGCAAGTGGCGCTCGATATTGGAGCGCTCATGCAGAATGCTAGCTTTGAAAAAGGCAAGTCAGCAGCGAAGAAATGTATAGCCTGCCATAGTTTTGAGAAAGGTGGAATGAATAAAGTAGGACCAAACTTATGGAACGTAGTTGGAAACAAAAAGGCTCATCTTGGTAACTCATTCAATTACTCAAAAGCAGTGCTTGAAAGAGGTGGAAAATGGGGGTATGAGGAGCTATTTGCTTTCTTAAAGAACCCAAAAGCCTATATAAAAGGTACGCGTATGGCATTTGCAGGTATTTCCAATCCACAAGAAATTGCAGATCTAGTTAGTTATTTGCGTCAATTGAGTGATAACCCGGTTGCTTTGCCAAAGTAGTATGGATTATTGTAATGATGGAAATAATGGTCACATAGCATATCGAAAGCTACAAGGAAAGAAAGCTTCTGTAGTTTTTTTCGGTGGATTTGCATCTAATATGGATGGAACTAAAGCAACTGCTATTTACAAATTTTGCCAAGAAAACGATATAGCACTTGTGCTATTTGATTATTTTGGTCACGGTCATTCAAGTGGTGATTTTATTGATTACACGATAAGTGATTGGCAAGAAAATTGTGCTAAAGTGATAAGTGAATTAACTAGCGATAAACAAATAATTATAGGTTCAAGTATGGGAGGATGGCTGATGCTGCTCATTGCCCTTCAATTTCCAGAAAAAATTGCAGCATTAATCGGCATATCGTCTGCTCCTGATTTTACTGAAGATTTGATATTCAAGCAATTGTCAGGCAAGCAAAAAGAAGAACTAGGTTCTAAAGGTGTAATAGATTTTACTTCAGAGCATTGTACATACAAAATAACTAAAAATTTGATCGAAGATGGCAGAAAGAACCTTCTTTTAAACAGAGAAGCAATAGATATAAACTGTCCTGTGCGCTTATTGCATAGCATTAATGATAAAGATGTTCCTTATCAAACTTCATTGAATTTAGCTGAAAAAATTAAGTCAACCGATGTTGAAGTATACTTGATGAAATCAGCAGAGCACAACATGTCTGACAATCACTCACTGAAAGTTTTATTTAAGACCATTAGAGAATTTTTGCCAGCAAAAACATATAGGTAACCGTTCACAGATTTCCACTTAATTCTTCAATCTCACTAATAGAAAGGCCAGTAAACTTGACAATAGTGTTGACATCAACATTATTAGCCAGCATTGCTTTTGCGACTTCAATTTTCCCTTCAATTTTCCCTTCAATTTTTCCTTTCTCTATACCTTTTTGTATACCTTTCTCTTCAGCAAGATCAAGTCTGTATTCAAGAATGGCTTCTTCTTTCCGTAGATCCATTATTCTTTCTTCGTAAGCTACTAAATCTTTTTCGTTCCAACGAAACTTGTCTAATTCATCATATGCTAGCTTTATTATTGGCGCTTTTTCTGCTATCTCTTTTAAGTCCTCTTCTGTTGTTTCTTCTGCGTATTGTTGTCTAAGTGAAGAAGGTTGCCCTTCCTCACTCGACTGCAAAACCGTACGTGAGACTTTGCGCCTCATACGGCTTCTCTCTAATTTGGTGCTTTTCATGCACACCTCCTGTGTAATTCATCGTGACAATGTCCATGTAACAAAGATAAGTTTGTGATCATATTGTTTCGTCTATTCCGGTCTTTGTGATGTATTTCTATTGTATCATCACTTTTAAACCATAGTCTACAATTATCGCATTTACTTTGTTGCAACCTCAATAATTTTATTACTCCTAGTGGCTTATCTGGTATTTTTCTCAGACGTTTACCCCAATATACCCAATCACCATCATATGGGGATCTGGTTTTTTGCACTTTGATATGTCGTTTAATAACATGATCGCTGTGTATAGTAAGACGTACCTTGTTACTTGTCATAAAGCGCCAGTTTTCGTTATTATACTTCTTAAAGTACTTTCTTTTTATCCAGCATCTCCCTTTGTTTGGGTGCCTAAAAACTGCCCACTTCCAGAGTTTTCTATGCATAATATTATCCAATGAGCTAAAGATTTTACATGAAACTACCGAGGAGTAATATTGACTCCATCCTCTGTTTATTGGATTGAGATCCTTTATCACCCGTTCTTGTGGTGCTCCACGCATTTCTCTGAGTTTATGTTTAATAGCTAGTGTATGCTGTTTTATAGAATTACGACTTGGTTTGATTAATAACTTGTAACCTTTCTTACTTTCTTTTATTGGATATTGTCTTATTGAAAATCCAAGAAAATCAAATCCTGGTTTTGTTTCGTCAATGGTTCTTAATGTATGAGAAACTCTTGTTTTAGAGGGCTTTAATTTTAGTCCAATGGTTTCTAACCATTCTTCAACTAAAATTTTTGCTTTAAGAATAATCTCTTCGTTTTCATGTATGATGACAAAATCATCACAGTAGAAAATTACACTAATAGACTTTTGCGCGTTTCTATGCGATATCCTACCATATTTTCTTTTCATGCATTGAAAGAGTTCGTTTGTTAATGCTTTTTTGACATGTTGCTCTAATCCGTGTAATGCAACACAAGCTAGCAACGGTGAGATTACCCCGCCAACAATGTTGCAAAAAACGTAAAATTAGAGAAAAGCATTTCTCGAAAACTTCTATGTCCAAAAACAAGAGTGCCATTTATTTATAGTGCCAACAATCAATTAACCATCAGTTTCAATGAATGATATGAACATATTATTTCAAGGAAAGTTCATGGGAAATAAGAGATTAGCTATACGGATTAGCTGTAGCTATGAAACTAACCGGTTGGCAGAAAAGTATTTGTTAGATGCTTATGAAAAAGCCGTGTCAAAGCAAGTAAGCCAAAAAAATTTAAAACATAAAAATGGGATTCAAGGAGGATCAAATGGTAACAGTGAGTTTATATGCAAGAGTTTCTTCGGGGAAACAAGCACAAGAAAATACAATAGCAAGTCAAGTTGCAGCTTTAGAGAAGCAAATTAGTACGGATGGATACAAATTATTAAGTGAGTATAAATTTATTGATAATGGCTACAGTGGATCTAATCTAGTCCGTCCTGATCTAGAAAAGTTACGTGATAAAGTAACAGAAGGTAAAATTGATAGAATTTACATTCATTCACCTGATCGCTTATCTAGAAAATATGCATATCAAATGGTATTACTTGAAGAATTTGAGAAAGCAGGAGCAGAAACGGTTTTCTTAAATTATGAGATTAACGATAATCCAGAATCTCAATTGCTGTTACAAATGCAAGGTATGATAGCAGAATATGAACGAGCGAAAATTATGGAACGAAGTCGTCGCGGAAAGATTTATGCAGCTAATAAAGGTTGTGTAAGCGTAATGGGAGGAGCTCCTTATGGTTATCGTTATATAGATAAATATATGGGAGGAGGACAAGCTTTATTTGAAATAAACGAAGAAGAAGCTAATGTTGTTAGGAAAGTATTTTTGTGGATAGGAAGAGAAAGGACAAGTATTGGGGAAGTGTGTCGTCGGCTAAACACTATGTCTATTATAACACGAACAGGAAAAAAGTACTGGGATAGAAGTGTGATTTGGGGTATGTTAAAAAATCCTGCTTACAAAGGACAAGCGGCTTTTGGTAAAACAAAAGTAGGTATAAAGTTACAACATATCAGACCACAGAAACATTCTTGTGAACAACCGAAAGATAATTACTCTACCTATTCTGTTGAAAAAGCAAATTGGATTTATGTTAAAGTGCCAAATATAGTGGACGAAGATGTATTTGATATAGTTCAAGAACAATTAGCTGAGAATAGAAAAATAGCAAGGACAAGAGAAAGAGGAGCAAAATATTTACTACAAGGTTTAATCGTATGTAAGCGTTGTCGTTATGCATATTACGGAAGTCCTGTAAGAAATAAGCGAGGAGAAAAAATTGATCATTATGCTTATTATCGTTGTATTGGTAGAGATTCTTACCGTTTTGGTGGTAATAAAATTTGTGATAATAAACACATTCGTACAGATGCATTAGAAACAGCCGTTTGGGAAGAGGTTAAGCATTTATTGAAAAATCCAAATAGGGTTTTAGAAGAATACAGGCGTAGACTTTCAGAGCTTAAAAAATCATCATGGGATCAAAAAAGCGATTTACTAGAGAAACAAGAAAATAAATTAAAACGTGGTATTGCTAGACTTATTGATAGTTATGCTCAAGAATATATTAATCAAGAAGAATTTGAACCACGAATTAAAGCAATGAAACAAAGTTTAAAAACAATTGAAGAGGAGAAGAAAAGGATATTCGATCAAAAGAAATTAAAACAGGAATTAACTTTGGTTGTAACCAATTTAGAAGACTTTTCTTCCAATATTACATCAAACCTTGATAACGCAGACTGGCTAACTAAACGTGATATTATTAGAACGTTAGTCAAGAGAATTGAAATTAACCTTGAGGACGTAAATGTGGTATTTCGTGTAAAAGAGCTACCAAACTCTCCTGGAAATAATCGAGAAGAAAAGAAAAATTTGCAACATTGTTGGCGGGGTAATTTCAGAGCTAAGTAGAAAATTAGCGAATATCATTCGTATAGGAGTTGTAAAAGAAATAGATTATGAAAAAGCAAAAGTAAGAGTTAAAATAGGAGATATTGTAACAGATTATCTGCCATGGATAACAAGTAAAGCAGGAAAAGATAGAGATTGGTCTCCGCCAGATATTGATGGACAGGTTATGGTATTTTCTCCTCTTGGTGAACTATCATTAGGAGTGGTGTTAGCAGGAATATATCAGGAAAAATACCATGCACCAGAGAATAAAAAAGAAATAAATAGTATAAAATTTCAAGATGGGACGAAGTTTACATATGATAAGGAAAAGCATCATTTAGAGATTGAAGTAGTAGACAAAATAACACTGAAAGCTGGGGGATCGAGAATAGAAATGACAAAAAGTGGAATAAAATTGAAGGCAGATAAAATAAACCTTAATTAAATGAATAAATCGGTTGTGCGAGTAGGAGATTATTGTGTAGAAGTAACACCGCATTTTTGCATTAGTGGGAGTAACAATGTTTTTGTAAATGGTAAGCCAATTTGCCGAAAAGGAGATAATTTTACAGAAAGTAGAGTATTAACTGAAGGATCAAAAACAGTGTTTGCAAATGGCTATAGTATAGGAAGAGTAGGAGATATAGTTTCATGTGGGTTTAAAGTAATAAAAGGCAGTGAAGACGTGTTTGCAGACTAAAAATGAAAGGAATGGATACTAAAACAGGAAAAGCGTTAGAAGGAATAGAGCACTTAAAGCAATCAATAATTGATATACTGACCACTCCTGTTAACAGTAGGATCATGAGAAGGGATTATGGGTCGAGATTATTTGAGTTAGTGGATAAGCCAATAAATAGAGATTTAACACTTGAGATATATGCAGCAACTGCAGAAGCTTTGGAAAAATGGGGAAAGAGGTTTAAGTTAGAAAAAGTAAAAGTTGAAGGAGTAAAAGAAGGGAGAGTAACATTGAATTTAGAAGGTGTCTATCTTTCAGAAGGTAAGTTCATAAATATTAATGGAGTAGTTGTTTAAAAATGCAGCAGCCAAATATTATCGAACCACTGAACTTTGAAGAGATTTTTTCTCGGATGAAGGAAGAGTTAGTGAAGCGTGATGCAAGCTTTACAGGATTGGTGGAAAGTGATCCAGCAATGAAGATATTAGAAGTAGCAGCATGGAGAGAACTTTTGCTCAGAGAAAGAATAAATGAAGCAGTAGAGAGTAATTTACTTAAATTTGCGACAGGAGAAGATCTTGATAACTTAGCTGAGTTTTATGGAGTGGAAAGACAAAAAGAAGAAGAGGATGAAAGATTTAGAAAGAGGGTAAAAGCAAAAATAGCAGGTTGGTCAACAGGAGGAAGTAAGGAATATTATAAATATCATGCACTGTCAGCAGATAGTAGAGTAAAAGATGCACTAGTAGAATCACCTATACCAGGAAAAGTACAAATTTCAATCTTATCAACACAATTATCCACAACTGGCATAGTGTTAGAAGAGCTACTTGAAATTGTAAGAAAGCAAGTTACTAGAGATGATATAAGGGTTTTAACAGATACAGTAACAGTAATTGGTTGCAATATTACGGAAATAGATATTCACAGCAGAATGAGCATAAGTCCTGTAATATCGAAGGAGGAAATCAAGAAGCAGTTCATTAAGAAGTTTGAAGCAAATAGAAGGCTGGGATGGAATGTTACAAAATCATGGATAATAGCGAATCTATTTGTAGATGGTGTAGAAAATGTGGAATTGATCGAGCCAAGAGAGGATGTTGTGGTTCTGGGAAATGAATCTGCAAATTTGAAAAATTTAAAGATTGAGTTGAATTAATGTTATTGCCACCAAATGCAACAAAACAGGAAAAAGCGCTAGTAGATGCGATAGATTATAAGGTTGATCTGAGCTGTATCAGAGGATTTAAGTTTAGTCTTAAAGAAGAAATATTGCCGTGGATAATAGAAGAATATGGTTTAGAAGAGATACTGCGTTGGGTAAAAGATAGAAGAAAAGCCGTAGTAGAAGGAGTAAAATTTCAAAGACTGAGAGGAACTCCAGCATCACTAAAAATAGCATTAAAATGGGCAAATATAGAAGATATTACAATTATTGAAGAGCCACCCGGTAAACACTTTTTTGAGTTGCAAGTAGGGATAAAAGAGGTACAAAATGACTTCTTCGTAGATGCAGTAGTAGAGCTGGCAAAACTATCACTGCCTGTAAGATCCAGATTGATGAGGATTTTTAACGATTATTATAATGTGCAGAGATTTATATTGGATGAGAGTTTATTTGGAGATCTTCTGTCTGATTATTCAGGGGTAAAAATAGAAAAAGATGGACCAGTGTTATCATTTGGAAGAGTAAATTTTTTCAGGTCTAGTGGTCCAGTTATTAGGATTATAGAAAACTATCTACGCGATCATTATGAACGAGCTTTAAGCAATGATATATATCGCCTAGATGTAGCAATCCTTGGAGAAACCGAGCCTCACACAAAGAATTATAACGGTATTTATGAAAGAAATCATTTGTGGTACAACTTAAAAGCACTATATCCATTACCACAGAGTTTATTACCATCGATTAAATTTGCAAAAGCGCAGATAGTATTATCAGACAGTTGGGATTTAGGAGACATAAATACGTGCTTTCCAGTAAGTAGCGTAGAAGAAAGAGGAAATAAATTTGTATTGGGAAGCGATAAACTTTCAGGGCAATATTGGAATTTAAAACACAAGCCAATTTTAGAAAGGTTTAGCGTTACTCACCACTACAAAATAGAAAACTATACAGATCAGAAGATTACAAAATATGGTTTAGCAGAACACAACGTTTACTATAAAAATGATTTAGAGCAAAAAGACTCAATACACGAGTTAGAAAAGCACATTTTAGTATTTTACCCGGGAGTACTGAAGTGGCACGAACATCGACATTTGCACAGAAGTTGGAAAGATAGTCGAATAATATCTCTAATAAGTTAAGTACTTATATTTAGATTCTCATATATTATATTAATAATAGGTAAAAGTGTATGAAATAAAAAGAAAAGGACTTGCTTTCTCATGCTAAAACGGACATGACTTGAATAGCAGCAGGTAAACATAAGAAATTTATCTGGCGCTAGAAAAGCTAATTTTGTGAGGTATGAAATGAGTTTTAGCAAGAGTAAGTTTTTTAAAGAAGTATCAAGTAACGGGTTTAAAAACATTAATAAAAGAAATGAAGAAGGAGAGACGATCTTGCATCAAGCAGTAGAAATCTCCGATTACAAAACAGTAAGATTATTAATAAAAAAAGGGGCAGAGGTAAATGCAAGAGATAAAAATGGTTATACACCACTACACTGTGCAGTATTCGCAAAGAGTTTAGAAAATGTAAAAGTGCTGCTAAGGGAAGGAGCGGAAGTAAATGCCACTCAATATGTCAGTGGATGTACGCCACTCCACTCTGCGTGCAAAATAGGAGGAGTTGAAATAATAAAAGAGCTAGTAAAAGCGGGAGCTGAAGTTAATCAACTGAATAAGTACGGTGCAACACCAATGTATTACATCTGGGAAAGTGAAAAGTATCGTCTATGTGATAGCAAAGAGAGTGAAGAGGCGAGTAAATTTCTGAGAGAACAAGGAGGAATAACAAAAAGTAGAGAACTGACGTGCTATGGAATAGAGAGGCTAGTGGGAGAAATAGCAGACATGTTGAATGGGAGTTATTTGCCAGAGTTAAAAATAATAGAGATAGAAGAAATAAGGAAGAGAGACAAATCACTGATAAAGGAAGAATGTAAAAATTTAGCAAGCAAAATAATGAGCCAAGTGAACGAAATGATAGATGAGGTAGCGAAAAGGAAGGTTTAAAAGAGGGATTTAAATTTAAAGAAAAGGTGAGGTGGATTATGTTAAAGCTTGGCAAATTTAATAAGTCAGCAAAAGAATTATTAGAGAACTCATATGAAAATATTTATGAAAGAGACGAGAAGGAAAGAACAGCTCTGCATTATGCAGTAGAAGCAAAAACAGTGAAGTTATTAGTTGAAAAAGGAGTGAATGTGAATGCAGCAGATGTAGAAGGATACACAGCACTGCACCTAGCGGTAACGGAGAAACGTCTAGAAATCGTGAGGGAATTGATAAAATCAGGAGCGAATGTAAATGCGGAAGAATATGAAAATAAATGCACTCCATTGCACCTTGCATGTATGGTGGGGAAAGTGGAAATAGTAAAAGAGTTAGTGGAAGCAGGAGCAGAAATAGAGCAAGCAGATAAATTTGGAATGACGGCAATAGATTATGCGAAAAATAGTAAAGAAGTAACTGAAGTATTGAAGAAAGAAACGGACAGAATTGAAAAGTTATTTATGAGAGGCTGAAAACATGGAGGAAGAAATAGAAAAGAAAGTAATGAATTTAGAGAGAAAACCTTTGGGTGAGCTGAGAAAAACGTGGAAGAAGGTATTTGGGGAAGAGGCGCCTAGGTATTCAAAGAAATATCTGATACCGAGGTTAGCTTATAGAATGCAGGAGGAAGCATATGGAGAAATGTCAAGAAAAGGAGCAAAAAGACTAGAGTATCTGGCAGATCGACTAGAGAAGGGAAAAAGAATAAGTAGTGACAAACTTCCAGTAGCAGGAACAGAGCTAATATTAGAGAGAGGGGAAGAAACGCATGCGGTAATGGTAACAGATCAGGGTTTAATCTACAGAGAAGAATTTTTTACGTCATTGTCAGCAGTAGCCGGAAAAATAATGGGAATGAGCTATAATGGACCTTTATTATTCGGGATGCGTGATAAAAATGGGAGCTGAAGAGGAGAAAATGCTAAAAGAGGTAAGGTGCGCGATATATACTAGGAAGTCAAATGAAGACGGGTTAGAGCAGAAGTTTAACAGTTTAGATGCCCAGCGAGTAGCATGTGAAAAATACATAAAGAGCAGAGAAGGCTGGGTAGCATTGGCCAAAAGGTACGACGATGGAGGTTTCTCAGGAAAGAATTTAGAAAGACCAGCGATAAAGGAATTATTTGCAGACGTGAAAGGAGGAGAGATAGATTGTGTGGTAGTATATACTCTGGATAGGCTATCAAGGGAAACAAAAGACAGCATTGAAGTAACATCATTTTTTAGAAGGCACCGAGTAAATTTTGTAGCAGTAACGCAGATATTTGATAATAATACGCCAATGGGAAAGTTCGTACAAACGGTGTTATCAGGAGCAGCACAACTAGAAAGAGAAATGATAGTAGAGAGAGTAAAAAATAAAATAGCAACATCAAAAGAACAAGGACTATGGATGGGTGGAACTTTGCCGCTGGGATATGATGTAAAAGATAAAGAATTAATAATAAATGAGAAAGAAGCGAAAACAGTAAAGCATATATTTGAAAGATATGTGGAGCTAAAGTCAATGGCAGAGTTGGCAAGAGAGTTAAATAGAGAAGGTTACAGAACAAAATCAGATATCTTTAAAAAAGCGACGGTGAGAAGAATAATAACAAATCCAATATATATGGGAAAGATAAGACATTATGAGAAAGAGTATGAGGGAAAGCATGAAGCAATAATAAAAGAGGAAAAATGGCAAAAAGCACAGGAATTGATAAAGAATCAACCATATAGAAAAGCAAAATATGAGGAAGCGCTGCTTAGAGGAATAATCAAGTGCAAGAGCTGTGATGTAAATATGACTTTGACCTATGCAAAAAAGGAAAATAAAAGGTACCGATATTATATATGTAATAACCATTTAAGAGGAAAAAATTGTGAATCAATAAATCGAACAGTAGTAGCAGGAGAAGTGGAAAAAGAAGTAATGAAGAGAGCAGAGCACCTATACAAAAATTGGCAAGAAAAAGCAGAAGAGTGGAAAAATTTAAGTTTCGGAGAACAGAAAGAAGCAGTGAAGAAATTAATAAAGGGAGTAATGGTAAAAGGGGATGGAATAGAGGTGAGTTCAGAGGATAAGGTGGAATTTATACCAATAAAAAAGAAAGGAAACAAATGCACAGTAGTAGAACCAGAAGGCAAAACAAACAATGCGCTACTGAAAGCAGTGGTAAGAGCCCATCTGTGGAAACGTCAACTAGAGGAAGGAAAACATAGAAGTGTGAAAGAGCTGAGCATTAAAATTAACATAGGTACAAGACGAATACAACAAATTTTAAGGTTAAATTATTTAGCTCCGAAGATTAAGGAAGACATAGTAAATGGGAGACAGCCAAGGGGTTTGAAGTTAGTTGATTTGAGAGAAATACCGATGCTGTGGAGTGAACAATTAGAGAAGTTTTACGGCTCAGCGTCGTAACGTTTATAAAAACAACATGAAAAAACATCGAAAAAAGTATGTGCCAGAAAATTAAAAAAGGTTATTGCAAAAGGAGCTACTACAAAGGGCCACACAAAAAGATGTTGAAATCGATATAGAAGAGCAAATAAATGTTACAAAATCAATTATGTAAAAATATCAATACAAGTGATGAAGATTTTAGCATATTAGGTGCAACAATGGTAGAAAATGATCCAATTTTAGCTGCATATTTTAATAGTAGACCTGGAGTGTAAAAGGCAGCTCAGCCAATTGTATGTCCCATATCCTCATTTTGTAGCCAGCTTAAAAACAATATAAAAGAGTATTCTTAGAAGACATTGGTACAATTTCCTTAATCTATAAATTATAGTAGTTTGTATTTAAATAATAATCTTCAACTTTTATGGCAAACTAGCAATTTTTCCCCTAGAATCAGAAGCCCTTCTTAGCTCTTCACGTCCTACCCATGAATCTTTGTTCTTGTTAGACTCGCTTATTACTTCAGGACGCATTAATCCACCAGATCTAGCAAAAACACCTCGATCTATAGCTTCAATAACCGGTAAACCTCCCAATAAGCAATTTTGCCCTATTTCTTCATGACTTGCTATTTCTTCAAATAGATCTTCATCGCTCACTTCTACTCTTATCAACTTTTTATTGTTCTCATCAGGATATAATCTAACTTCTAATTCTCCCAAACTAGTATAGAAAGTTAATGCTATACTGCTACCTTCTGTAAGGTCTGTGTAATTCCTTATGCCATCTTCAGTTTTAATTTCTACTTCACTTTTACCGATCTTTACTATATTTCTTCCACATTTTACATCTCCATCGGTTAGACCTAAATCCCTTACCCCATCTGTTATCTTTATAATGTCTATTTTACTATCTTTAGAATATTCTAAGTAAAAAACGGAGTTGTCTATTCTTGCATCTTTTAGCTCGCTATTGGTTGCACTTTTTGCGATTTCAATAAACTTATGAGAATTGCTAACATAATCTATATAAGCTTTTTTTAGGTTAGTTTTATGCTCTTTAAATTCTGATGTCAGTGTGTTAGCATCAACTGTATTACCAAACACTGCCCCTTTTGATACTAATTGACATATTATATTACTAGCAACTTTAGGATTTTTTTCCAACTCACTGATTTTTTTCATCACATAATCGGTAAAAGTGTACTCATTACCTGAAAAGAAATCTTGTGAAAGAGAATAGTTTAATCGTACACCAGACTTTATAGCATCGTTTACAATCTCTTCAAGTTCAGCCATGTTTTGAGCCTGAAACACCTTATCAGAAAACTCATTTAACTTTTCCTTTTGATTTGAGGTTAAATTAACGAGTAATTTACTGACCTGTCCTTTCTTTTGCTGACGATAAATATTTATACCATAATCTAATGCTCCTGCTTCTAGAAATATTTTTCTTAACTCTTGAGCAAGATCTTCATTATCCCAAGCAAAACGATCAACATACGAAAACACTTTTGATTCACCCATTCCTTGCCTAATATTTAGCACTACTTTTAGGTCTGAATCTCTTTTATGCTTACTTAAAAACTCCTTTAAATTTTTAGTGCAGTCTGAATCGAGTACAAGTAAGTCATACAATTCCTTATTCATCTTTTTCTGTTTACCAGTTAAAAATAATTCTTCAATATCATAGCAGAGGTTATTAGTTGCTATTCGTTGTGGAGTTTTACCCTTTCTACTTGTTATATTAGGTTTAGCTCCTTTCAAAAGAAGAGAGTTTGCATTATCGTGGTGACCTTTGGCAGCAGCAAGGTATAATGGTGTTTTTCCTTTATTATCTTGTATGTTAGGATCTGCGCCTGCTTCTAAGAGTAAATCTATAGCCTGATTTCCTGTGCGACGAAATCCACCAATGTTTGCTCCTGCAATCGCATGCAATACTGTTGATTGAGATTCTCCTCTTCTTAGGTTAAGAATTACTTTTAAATCTTTATTGTTTCTATTATCATGTAAAAATTCTTCAAGGGGCTCAGTATTATCAAATGAACCACAGTTAGAAGTTAAACATTTTAGAGCACTAAGTAACTTTTTGTTTAAATTTTTTTGACTTGGTGTAAGGTCATGATCTAGAGCAAACCAAACACAAATCTGTTCACTTAATCCAAGTTTGCTATCTATCAAAGATAATGGTTCATTATAGTTTCTGACTGATGGTAAGTCTCCTGAGTACCACATATCATTCATCAGCTCATTTAATAAATGCTCTTTAGATGATAGATGTTCTATAATTGATTCATATTCAAAATCAGATGGCTCTGGTTTGGATTTTGGTTTTAGTAGATTGATAATAGATTTTACTATCCCAGTAGACTCACCCATACTTATCCCTCTAAGCTAAGATATATGATACATTGTATGCGATATGTAACATTAAGTCAATAACCATAATCTTTTTACTACTCACGTCGTTAAGCTTTTGTGAAGTTTTTATGGTGAGTAATATAAGATCTTTAGACAATCAAGCAGTTTAGCATTTACCCTACAGTACGGCTTGTTGTCTGTTTTGAATTTGTTACTATCTCACACCAACTATTTTTTTTCTTTTCATTAGATAAGGTAATTTTTTCAGAAGATTGACGTAGTGTTTCATGTTTTTCAAAATATCCTCGTTTAATCGCATCATGTACTGAATATCCACCAAGTAAGCAATTTTCTCCTATTTCTTCCTTATCTTTTAATTGATCAAGTTTCTTCTTGTCATCGTCACTTATCTTTACTTCAATTTTATTGTTGTCTTTATCACTAGAACGTAGATGAATACTAATCTTTCCTACTTCAGTAGTAAAAGACATTTCAATGCCACCTTCTAAAACGTCTGTATAATTTCTTTTTCCTCCTACATTTTCAACTCTTACTATACTCTTTCCAACATGAAATATATGATGTCTAAAACTTAAATCTTTCACTTTTGGATTATTTATAACTTTTGCAACCTCAACAGTGCTATCTTGCGAATATTTTACATAAAAATATCCATTATCCATTTCTACGTGTAAAGCTTTGCCTTGGGCACTACTGTTTATAATACCTTCATCTGCTACACTTTTTAGCTTGTTATCGATTTCTTCACGTTCTGCAAAAATCTCATAACTGAACCCATAAGTTGCATACAATAACTTATCATCATAAAAGGAACTGCATTTTACTCTTCCACCTTTTAATAGTAAATTACTCATGATATTGCGTATAATACCTATATTTTTATCATCTGATACACCCTCGTAGGCAGGAATATCTCTTATTCCCTTAGAAACTAAACTTGTTATAGTCTCACTATCGTCTGATAAACTCTCATAAGGTGGTAATCCCTTATGCTGTCGTATTCTATCAGGGATATTTCTTATTTCCTTAAAAATTAAACTTGTTATAGTATACTTATCATCGTTATATTTTGAATTGAGTCTTATCCCTTTTTGCAAATATTTATTTGTTATGCACTCTATACGCTCTAAAGCAGTGTTTGTAAAATTTTCATGCTTATCCCTATAACCTTGATCATTTTTTGTTACTACATCTTTTAACTCTTTACGAAATTCATCAATTAGACTTCTCTCACTTTCAGTCAGTAGTAGATCTAACTTAATTAAAGCAGAGTCTCTTGGACTAATAGAGTAATTTTTCCAATATAAATCACTATCATCAGTTTCACTCTGATACGACAATGTATGTTTTACACATGTGTCAACAGCCTCCCTAGTTTCATGTCTCTGATCAAGGTCATAACATTCCGAACGATTACTTATTCCTTGAACAAACAAACTATAATCATCTAAATCTGTTATGTCATCTTCAGGCGTTGGTTCCTCATTGCTATTACGCTCAATTTTTGAATGCCATGGCTCAGTATTTAATTCCTCTCCTAGCTTTTGTTCACTGATAGATTCTACAACATATTTTACTGACTCTGTATCCATACTACCTCCTAGCCTAGATATAGAATATATTATGTACAATATATAATATTGGTCAAGCTAATTTCAACACAATCTTTTTACTACTCATATTTTTGTTAAGTTTTTATGGTGAGTAACAATGGAGTATGTAGATAGGTTAAAAGTTGCTTATGACTGCAAATTTGAGCTAATTTTACTATAGATTAAAATAGTTAAGACCTATATTTGATATCACTATTATTAAGAGCGTGATGGATTATGCTTTAAAGGAGTACGGAAACTGCTGAAGTTTTTACAGCAAACCTGTATGGAGCAACTTCAGCAGAATAAACAAACACATGCCAGTATTAGTAGAGAATTATTTATAAGTCAATTAACTTTTTCAAAAAATATTTTAGTGAAGATACCATGCTAGCTAGTGTTATAAACAATTCAATTGTTTACTCCTTCAAAAAAGATCGTATATTTTTGAGAACAAGTTGCGTAAAAATAAGGTTATAAAAATAGAAGATTTAAATTATTTCCATAAGCTTAGGCAAAACAGTTCGTATGTATATATGGATAAAATGGGCTAATATGGCTAGTTTTAGCGTATAGCAAAGTCAGAATACAAAAAAGTTCGTATGTATCGCGCGGTAGACCAATGCATCCCAAGAAAACTTCTTCTCACGCTAGCTGGTTTTTAGTGATGGAGATGGTTATATCATTTAATTCATTAGCGATATATAATATTAAATTAATAGTAATTCATTTAACAATAAGTATTAAGATAAACTTATAAAAAACAGAATTAAAAAGTGAACAAAAGACTGTATATTAAGCCTATTAAGAGCCTTTTACTGAAAATCACTTTAGGTTAGAAAATTTTTCTAAAATAGTAATTGACAAAGTTTTAAAGGTAGAGCAACATGCCTAAAATATATTAAATCTTGTTAGGGAGGGTAAGTATGGATTACAAGAATGTACAAAGGGTATTACTAACATCTATCAAAGAAGATGATCCTCATAAAGGATTCAAGGAATTAGAAATTAAGAGATATTGTATTGCATATCAGACGTTATTGCGTGAATGGGACAGGACAATAATAACACCATTTATTAAGGAAATTTTAGAAAGTGGGACCTGTTGGAAAATCGATGACACCTTAGGTCATGTTGAGCTTGATAGGTATGCACTAGGGAAAAAGTTGTTAGACTTGAAAACTGAAGATGGACAAAAATCTCTTCTTGATTCCTTTGATCGTTACAGAATTGCCTGCTGGTGTTGTTTTGAAGACGAGATAAGAGCTGTTTTTGAGGAATTTAAATTAACATTAGGTAATAAGCCAGTAGAGAGTTTAGTTAAGGGATGTGATAAAGGGGCTTTAATGATCTACTGGTCACATGCCATAAATAATCAGGAACATCAGTTAGAATTAAATAATGAGCATCCATACGTTTACGCTTTTAAATGTGCGATGCTAGAAAAGCATGTTGAAGCCTTAGAGTTTTTTTGGAATAAGTTACAGTCAATTGATTCTGTATCTCAACAGAGGAAAGAAGATTTGTTAATGGAAGTAGCATACAATAAGGGGCGTTTTTCTACTGATGATGTTGGTATGGTTGATTTTTGCCTACGTTACCTTAGTGAGGACAAGTATCATGAGTTATTGAAAAGGGATTTTAAACAAAATAGGTATTACCATACCTTAAATACATTAAAAGGAAATTATTTTTTTGAAAGCGCTAAAAAGCTGTTTGAGCATTTAAATGCAGAATATTTATCTCCTGATACGTACTCTACGTTAATGTTTGCAGCGTTAGACTCAATTGTTTCTGCACCAAATGATAATTTTGTTAAATCTGGCAGTGATATGCTTGCCTCTATGTGGAATAGTCCTGGCTTTGAAGCTCATAGACAACACTATTTACATAATCTAAGCATAAGATTGTCATCCAGAGATTTAATTGTCCATCTTATTAAGGAGAACAAAGCTGTCAAAGTATTATCAGAAATTGTCAATTCTCTTATTCCGGAGCAAATGCAATCTATTAGGAAACTCAATAAGTCAGAATATGAGGTATTTACTGAAGTTAGAAACAAGCAATTAGATGGTGGTGCAGGTGATTCAACAGTACCAAGTTCATTATTAGATGTAGAAGTTGTACAGCAGGAGGTTACTGACGTTAGAAGTAAAGTGTAGTGTTTCTATTTTAGAAAACAAAGTCATTCAGTTACTTAGACTTAAATGAAAGTAGGTACAGAGTTTAGGTAAGGATGAAAATTGTACAAGGTTAAAATCAGGAGGTAGTTATGGTTATTAGCAATCAACAACAAGAAAAGCTGCAAGATTTTAAAGATTTTGAATTAATAAAGTTGCTTTTTCAGAAAGTGGCTTCTGCTGGCTCTGATCCAGTAGATCTACTAGATAAATCTTTTGAAGCAAGATTTCAGTCGCTGGTTGATCAAATACAATCTTATTTGCATTCCAGTGAAAAGGTTGGTTTTTTTCCTCACCGATTCTTAGGTTGGTTTTCTAGTATATTAGATACTAAGCTCAATGATAAGCTAGGTATAAAGAAATTACACTTTCGTTTTGAGGGAGCAAGAACTTTAAAGGTTGTAGCAGAAACAGAATCTAAAGCACATGTTTTTATTTTCACTGAAGATATAGAAGCTCAATATTCCAATCCTCAACGTCAACAAATGCGCACCAGGAATTTTGAATTTACTAAGGGTGAGTGGAAGGATGTGATGGGTAGAGATTATACTCGATCAGATGCCCGCAAGTTTCAAATTGATGTAGTAAAAATTTTGAAAGATAAATATGAGTTAGTAAAAGGCAGACCGAAATCAAAAACTAATCCTACACCAAAAAAATTATATTTATATCTTAGGAGTGATGGTATATTAGAGTATGTAGCTAAGGACATACGTGGAAATACTCAAATAATACAAATTAGTCGTAATGAATTAAAAGGTAATTATGCATTCAAAGCTAGATTTTTTGATGAAATTAAGCAGTTTCTAGGTAAGTCAGGTAAAGATCTTAGTGATGATGTTAGGAAGGAGTTATCAAGAATTACATCAGCAAAGGGATATACTTTAAAGGGTGGTAAAGAAGATGAAAAAATAAATATTGAAATAGAAAGGAACAAGAAAATCAAAGATGAACCTATCGCTCCTCCAGCAGAGTTTCCATTTAAAGAAGTGACAAAAAAGCTAGGTAAATCTGTCTATCTAGAGGATTATATGGAAAAGCTTGCTAGTCCAGATGGAAAGCAAGTTCAGGATAATCTCAAAGAAATTCTAACTTATATTAAAGAAGTTCATACTAATTTAAATTTACAAGGCAATGTTTACGGTAATAAGGCTCGTGAAGCTGGTCAACATGGTTTTGTAGCAGGAATATTTGATAACTTTCGATATCGTGATAATACCAAGATCTACCTGGAGCAATTTGCTGGTGGAGGTTATGCTGATATTGTTTTGCTTGTTCGTGGGCCTAATCGTGCTATTGATTCAGTTCCAATTCTTATTGAACTCAAGGCTGGAACTGAAGGACAGGTTAATCCAAGTGATGCGCTGAGACAAGCTGAAGATTATATAGAAGGTTTTAGACCAAATAAGATGAGAATTTTAACCAATGCAGATGATGCCATCGCTGTTGGGTTGAATTTGGATTCCACAGAACCATTTAAAACTAACGTAGAACCTATTAAACAACCTTCTTCTTTGATGGAGGATTTTATAAAGTTAGCTCGTAGGTGGAATAATCAACAACTTTCTGAAAAAGATTTCAAGCAAGAAATAGCAGATTTGTTATCAAGCGAATATCATACTTTTCCAGCAAATAAAGAAACAAAAGATCATTACTATTTCAGTCGAGACATATTAGGTCAATCAATTTTAATCAACAAGATTGGTCAAGATCAAAGTAACATTAAAAAATATATATACTCATATGATGAGTACCCGCTGAACTGGCCTCAGGGAACAGAATACACTTTATCTAAAAGCCCAGTTATGACATTAATACTTGTTCAAGGTAATGAAGGGCAAGAAAAAACAGCATTCATTTTTCATATACGAGAGTCCAATACAAAGGAATTCTATGCTGATAAAAAAATTCCAGTACTGAACATACCTGAAATAGGAAAAGTAGGAAATGCCGTAGAAATTAAAATGAGTCTAAAAAAATATGAAACAGGATTATCTTTTGAAGACCTTTTTAAAATAGAACAGATAAGTAAATATAAACCAAGTGGTGCCGATCAACAATTTACAGGTAGTTTTCTTAAGATACCTAATTCTGATGAATTAAAGGTAAAATTTGATCAGGCAATCACTTCTCAGCATGCTACTTCTTCTGATGGTAAAGATTTATTACCAGATTATAAAAGGCTACTTGCTGAGGTAGCAGATGCAATTTATCCTATTAAAGATTTGATTACTAATGAAGCAAGATTACAAGCCATTCTTAATGGTTTATTTAGTAGTTACAGCGATTTAAAGCTACAGGAAACTTCTTCTAAGACTGTAATCATACCTGAATTTCAAGTAGGAGCAGGTGGTCGTGTTGATATGGTAATTCAAGGTATTGGTCCTTCGCCTCAGGGTACTAAAGAATATACTCCTATAGCGCTGGAATTTAAGCTTATAGATAAAAACTTAAATCAAGATCAGCTAAAACAGGAAGTTGATAAATTAACAAAAGAACAAAATGTTAGATATGCTAAAGGGGCAGCACTGAAAACAATAACAGATAGTGACAAAATGCTTTTCATGGGCGTAGTTGTTAATGTGAAAGCTAAAGATAAAAATTCTTTAATATTAACGAGTGATGAGTTTGTTCCTGCTATAGTAGTTCATAGTTCTATTGATATAGCTAAGAGAAAACATTTAGAAGGAATACAAGAGATAACTCAGAGACTTAAAAATATTGGTATACAAGAAGAGAATTTACGTACATTAGAATCTGCAACAGCAGAAAAAGATTATCATTATTGGCTGCAACAACATGATATAGCTGATATTGCAAGAATAGAATACGGTTATGGAGCTGATACATTATTTGAAGTAGTGGGATCATCAGAACACATAGTTAATCAATTGCAACAGTTTCAAGATAGCGTAACAACAAGAGGTGAAAGAAGGCCATTAACTTTAATTGTTAATTTAGATAATAATCACTGGGTTACGTTGGTCGTTGCCTATCAAAATGGGCAGTATAATGGATACTATGTAGACTCGTTGGGTAATAGTGTTCCAGATAATATTCGTCAAGTTTTACAACAGGCTCAAATTAACGTTCATGATGTTCCTGTTACTCAACAAAGAGATGGTTATAATTGTGGCTTATGGGCGTTAGAAAACGCTAGAGGTATTAATGCTGTGTTGCAAGGAAGTAGAAGTAATATTCCTGATGAAATACGTAACCGTTTGCAAGTTCAAGGAAGAGATGAAGCTTATTTTATACGCACGAGAGAAAATGTTTCAGACAAATTAAGTATAGATCCACAACGTATAGCTAATCTAGAGACTGTACTTGCTGAAACACAAGCACCTAGAAAGAAATTTGACCTGAATAATTGTGTAAAACAAGGTAGTAGAAAAAGAAGAAGTATTAATCCTTGTTTATTTTCATTGGATGATGTAAAAAAGTTTATTAAGGGAAGGGTAGATGAAAATAATATAGATAAGATTATAGTTGATAGTGAAAAGTTCCTAACTTATGTTAAAAGTAGTCAAAATGAAGGGAAAAATGCTCAGCTAATAGAGTTCGTTGGAGATAAAAATATCGAAGGTAATCATAAGTACTTATTTGATAGGGTAGTTGAAGATCAAGGGTACGGACGTTATATTGAAAATGAACGTATTAAGAATTTGCACGGTGACATTTCACAGCAAACTGGTAGTACAACAAAAAGCTCAAAGTTGAAAAGCAGGTTAATGAACGCTGCAGGTGGAATACAATTAATAAGAGGAATTCATGGAGCTATTGTATCTTGTAAAGATGGAACAGCAATAGATTGTGGATTAAATTTAGGTGGGATAGGATGGTCTTTTGCATCTCAACCAATTGAGAATGTAATGGTTAAAATTACTCCAAAAGTTGTAGCATCAGCTGAAAAGGTTGCAGGAAAAATTGTATCAGGCACTCTGGGTAAACAGACAAAATTTGCTATTCGGATTGCAGGTGTAAAGTTTGGAAGTACAATAGCAAAAGGTACGGCAGGAGCTATAGCTGGTGTTTTTGATATTGTTGATATAGGTATGTCAGCAAGTAATCTTGTTGATTGTAAAAAAAGAGAGGATAGTGATAATCCATGTGGAGAAAAGGAGATAAGAGATAATATAGCATCTATATCCTTTTCTAGTATATCGTTTGTTTCTGGTGTTGCTCTTACAGCAGCAAGTATGCCGGTGGTTGGTATTGCAGTTGGATTTGGGCTCATGGTAGGTTATGGAATTTATAGTGGTGTCAGCAATATCATAGAGTATGAGAAAAAGTATGATACAACCCATGGAGAGAACTGGAGTATTTTTTGGCGTACACTTCTTTTTCAACCTATGGCAGCTGATGTGCAGCATCTTGCAGCTAGGAAAGACACAGTTAATAGTTTAGCTAAAGGAGTGTGGCAAGCTTTAAATAATAGCCCTAATAGTACTGTTGCTTATGGTATTGGTCTTGGAAAAGTAAGCGGTAATACCCTTCGTCCAGATTATGCAAAGATTCTTATGAATAAAGCAGAAAGAGCCAATACAAGAAATCTTTCACGTATTATACCTCATAGTATTGAAGGTGCTAGCAGGGTTTGTTTACCACAGGTTACTGACCAAGATTATGAAAAAGAAGGTACAAAAAATTCATTCGACTTTGCTTCGTATTATTGTGAAAATTCAGTGGTTATTAGTCACGATAATAGGGTAAAAGCAAAACAAAAGGATAAAACAATTGTTTATGATTTAAGCAATGTAGACAAAGGTACCATCATAGGAAGTGATGAATGGAACAATAATTTTCTAATTGACTCAAGTACAGCAGAAATAGTTGGTGGTAGTAATAAGGTAGTAAATAGGTTTGTTGTAAATAACGCTGACTTCTCAGGTAAAATTATTGGTGGAAGTAACACTGTTAATATACTTGATTTAAGCCAATTGAAAGATCCAGTTATAGGAATGAACGTTAACTATCGTTTTAAGCCTAATGCCTCTGGGTCATTAAAGGCAAGAGTAAATGGTCGTTGGTTAATCAATGATCAAATTGATAATAATGGCATCTTTAATTATTACTATGTTGGAAGAAAGAACAAGGTGGATGAGATTTTGTGCATGGGTTACTCTGAGCACTTTATAGGAACCGATGATCGTGAGGTTATAATAGATAGTGGCGGTGGTCTTGATAAAAATAGGAAAGATGTAGTTGAAAATTGTAAAAAAGTAATTATTTCGCCGTATACTACAGTCAAGGGTGGAAAGAGCAATTATACTTTTTACGTAAAAGCTGCAGACTACAAAGGTAAGGGTTTATATTCAGAAATTGATGTAGATGGAACAGGAACTATAATTTTTCCGGAAATCGATTTATTAGGTGATTGTGATCAAATCACTTATTCCACAGACAGTAATACTTTATCTTTAAAAATAAATTTTGGTCAAAACAATCAATTTACTCTTGATGTAAAAAATTATGTTGAGCAAAGCAGTAATAAACCTCGCTTTGCACTAATAGATAAAAATGGTAGTAATATTGTTCCTAAGATTGAAAGATCAGACTCATCAACTATAAAAATTACTTCATTTGAATTACATTCAGAACATTCCCTAGATAATTTTGACAATGTTGAAAATCATTACAAAAAAATTCTAAATAATCATAAGAGTTATAAAGTCTTTGGTGTTATTAGAGATAAAGTACAAAATCAGGATAATAGTACAGTTCCACATATGTTTTTTGGTTCTTCAGAAGATGATATAATAAATTTTGATCAAGGAGCCATAGTTGCTAGAGGTGGAGATGGAAGTGATGTGTATTTTATTAGCAATGATATAAATAGTAGAGAAGTTAAAATTGATAATAATTCAAATGATAAAAAACTGGATATACTATTTATGCCAATGGTTGAAAAAGATTTTTCAATCCAGCAATGTGACCTCTATTTAAAGCACAATAATAGTAACATTCGAGTAAAAAATTACCTTCAAGATTCTAATTATAGGCATCTTATAATTATGAATAAAAAAGGAGAAACTTTTATCCCTAATATACAGTCAATATCATGTTCTCCCTCTTCTTCGAGAAATGGTAAATTAGTTCCTTTTTTCCACGCTACACGAGCTCAAAACATGTTTGTGTTACCTAAAGATTTTCAAGATGATCATGTAGTGATAGATTCCCGTCTTGAAGATATTGAGCGATATAGAAACAAAGATCATCTTTTACTGATAAGGAATAACGAGGTTCCTTTTATAATAAAAGTAGAAAATTTTTATGATAATCAAAGTAAATGGAGAAACGTTAATTTTTTTCTGTGGAATGATGGTAATTTTTCCTCATATCTTGGCTTACAGCAAGAAGTTAATGGAATAATGGACTATCAAGATAAACTTAAGAGTGATTATGAGAAAACTGTAAAAGAATACACTATAGACTTCACTGAGTCTGTCGATATTACACATAATCAAAATGGTACTTTAAATTCGATAGAGGAAGATGAAAAGCGTATAGGAGTAATGATACTAAAGAATATTACTCCAGATCGGATTAGAGTTTCTAGTAGTAACACAGATTTGGTGTTTTCTGATGAAGTATCCAATCACACAATCAATATAAAGAATTGGAATAATTCTGAGTCTCATAGAATTTCTACGTTGGAGTTTGATCTAGGTTTAGAACCAATAACGCTCCGTAGATTAGATAGGTTTAGTTTATCTGAGGTAAGAAAAATACAAGCTTTAATTGATAAAGCTTCAGAAAATTACCAGAATAGAAGTAAATATACTCCTAAAGTAGAAAATGACTTTAAATGTTTAATATCAGTTGACGATTTTGAAAGAGGAAATAGAGATTCAGTACATCAGTGTCTTGATTTTCCTTCACTGCAAGACCGGGTTAGCTTTACAGAAAGTTCCTGTAGTTTAGAACAAATTGAGGAATTAAAAAATAAAACGCCAAGTAGTAATCAGATTTTAACATTGCTTGAAAAGTTAGAAAACAACCTTTTGCTGAATGGCTATGATTCAAACATAATAGATCAGTGCAATAAGTGGATGATCTCTTTAGGGTTGGGAGTATTGAAACCTTTGGTAAGTACAGCAGTTTATGAAGGTAAATGGGATGAAGTTAAAACTCTTCTTGATAAAACTGCTAAAAAAAGTAATGTTGATATTGAACATAAAAATCAGTGTTCACAGAACTGGACGCCTTTGCATTATGCTACTTACAACGGTAATGTAGAATTAAGCAAGAGTGTATTCAAAGCATTTTTAGAGAAGAAAGGTAATATTAATGCTTTAGAGAGTACTAGTTGCAACAGTGATAATTGGGCGCTTTTGCACTATGCTGTTCATTATGGTAATCCTGATATGGTTAGCTTTCTTATAGATAAAGGTGCTAATACTGAAATTAGAAGTAAGGAGGGTAAGACACCCCTGCATTTGGCTGTTGAAGAAGCAAAGCAAAACATAATTAATCTTCTTCTTGATAGAGGTGCTGATATCGAGGCTAAAAACAACGATGGTAGAACACCTCTATATTTAGCCGCTTACAATAATGACTCAGGTGTAATTGAACTTCTTTGTAACAGGATCAAGGCTAAAAGTAATGACGCATTTAAAATGATAAAACAGGTTGAATTTTTAAAGAAGGAAGTTGTTAACCAAGCAAATATTCCATCTAATGCAAAAAGATTGGTAGAATCTTGTATAAGTAGTTTAAGAGATTCAATAAAAAATGCAGCTAAAAAGGTGCTAAAGGACGGTATGCTTAATAATCTTAATGCTTCAAATATTAAACTTGCGGATGGAGTGTACAATTTTGATAAAAAGTTATTTGATGAAGCAATTAAGGAAGCCGTAAGTGATACGTACGCAAGTGTAGGTATAGAAGGAATATTAAGGTTTATATGCAGTCACCATTATATTAATCAGTTTATTCCAGGTTATATAGCTATATTTGATAAAATACCAAAGAACAATAGTGCAATATTTACATTAGCTTACTCTATTAAAGAGACCATGGAAATGAGTAACTATCTTATGGTCAGTTCAGAAGAAAGAAATGATCTTGAAAGGTTAAAAAGTAAATTACCAAAATCAGTAAAGAATTTGGTATTTTCGTCTAAAGTGTGTTTTAAAGATGTTAGGATTAATGAGTACTTGTGTGCTACTGGATATGAATATGATTCAGATAGACGAAGGGTATCTACTTATACTTCAAAAGGAGGTGATGAATGTAGGTGGTTGATTGAACGTAGTGGAAATAATGTTCATATAAAAAATGATTATTATGGTGAATATCTTTACTCTGCTGGTAATGATTTTAATTATGATTCAGATAGGCGTAGGGTATTTACTTGGATTCCAAAAGACAAAGTTTATAGTGGTTGGAAGATCGAACCTAGTGATGACAAAGTTTATATAAAAGATAATTCTGGTGAGTTTTTGTACTCTGCCAATCTTTATGATGGGCATGATTATGCAATGAACGTTTATGGTGAAGATTCTAGTGTACTTGACTTATCGACGAGAGCACGTGGAGTATTTACTTGGATTCCAGGAAAAAGAGTTTATAGTGGTTGGCAGGTTGAAGATTGTAGTAGATCTAGAAAAAGAAGGGGTGTTACTAGCTTAGGTGTGAGTATTGGCACTGGAGATAATAAAAACAATATCTCCTTACACGTAACTTTTCAACACAGTAATGCATCCAATGCAAGTACTAGTCTTGATTCGGATATAGCAGCAGCATCGGAGCAAACAGAATTTGACAATGAAAAAGTTACACCAAGTTACAGAAATCGTCGATTGCTTAGTATAGAAGTAACAAACAATACTACAAGGCCAGCTTATCTCAAATTAGAAGATGATAGTGATCAGCACACTATTGTAGAAGATGCTGAAAGTTCATTACAAGTAGTAGACTATAAGTCA